>NZ_BQHW01000003.1 GCF_021602025.1 Pseudomonas ceruminis | reverse complement strand
TCGATCGGGCCTTGCCCCCAGGTGACCTCGGCTGGGTCGATGCCATGGGCGAGCAAGGCCCGAGCCTGCTCGCGCCAAGGTGCCCGCAGCCCTGCTGGGCCTGCTGGAGCAGGCTGCCCGCTACCGCGGCGAACAGCGCTGGAACCTGCTTTACGAAGTGCTCTGGCGCGTGGCCCATGGTGACCGCACGGCGATGCTGGCCGGAGACCGCCTGGGCAGCGAACTGCATCGACGCATCAAACAGGTCAGCCGCGAGGCGCATCACCTGCATGCCTTCGTGCGTTTCGTGCCTTTGCCAGACGCCTTGGCAGCCCAATTGCAACTGGACCTGGTGGCCTATCACGAACCGGCCCATGACATTCTGCTCAGTGCCAGCGGGCACTTCGCTGACCGTCTGGGCCGGCTACGCTGGCTGATCGCCACACCGCAGGACGGCATCCGCTTCGATGGCAAGGATTTTGATTATCGGCACAGTTGCCCTGACGATTGGCGGCAATGGGCGCGCAATGCCGACGACCCCGGCGCCGAACTGTGGCGTACTTATTATCGCCATACCTTCAACCCTGCCCGGCTCAACCCGGACGCGCTGCGCTTGCACATGCCCGGCCGGTTCTGGCGGCATC
The DNA here is from genome assembly GCF_021602025.1 of Pseudomonas ceruminis. Taxonomy (GTDB): domain Bacteria; phylum Pseudomonadota; class Gammaproteobacteria; order Pseudomonadales; family Pseudomonadaceae; genus Aquipseudomonas; species Aquipseudomonas ceruminis. The sequence goes on along the minus strand of NZ_BQHW01000003.1, from coordinate 387,099 downwards.
TGCCCGAGGGCATGTTGATTCCACAGCTCGAGGGGCTGGCGCGCCAAGGCAAGCAGCGGGACGGCCAAGCGCAGGAAGTTGCCAGCCAACGGGGCAAACAGGTCACACGCCCCACTTCACCCTAGCGCCTTCACCACGGTCCATCACGTAGGTGCGTCGGCCCCCCAACGCGTGACGCAGCCCGGCGCCATTACAAAAAATGTGAAAAATTCGTGAATTTCCTGAGACCACAGACTTTCACCCTGCGACGTATCCTGACACACTTATTGCCAATAGTTCTCATAAACATTCGCAATTACCTATCACAGGATCCTCTCTCCCATGCCGTCGTACCTGGCGCCCATGCGCTCCCTCCCCGCTCGCAATCTGCTCGCCATGGCCGTGTACATGGCCATCGTCCCTCCAGCACTGGCCGACGATGGCCAGCCCGCCACATTGGAACTGGGTGCCACCGAAATCAGCTCTGATCAACTGGGCAGTACCACCGAAGGCTCGCAGTCTTACACCACCGGCGCGATGTCCACCGCCACCAAGCTGCCACTGAGCTTGCGTGAGACCCCGCAGGCCGTGACCGTGATCACCCGCCAGCGCATGGATGACCAGGCCATGACCAGCATCAACGATGTGGTCAAGGCCACCCCGGGGCTGTTCCTCGACTATTCCAATGGCCCGGGCCGACAGACCTATTCGGCACGCGGCTTCGACATCGATAACCTGATGTACGATGGCATTCCGAGCGGTTATCAAGGTTGGACGGTCGGTGCCCAGCCGAACCTGGCCATGTTCGACCGGGTCGAGATCGTGCGCGGGGCCACTGGCCTGGTGACCGGGGCCGGCAACCCGTCGGCGGCGATCAACCTGGTGCGCAAGCGCCCACTGGCCGAACAGAAAGTCACCCTGACCGGCGCTGCTGGCAGCTGGGACAACTACCGCGGGGAAATCGACGCGTCCAGCCCGCTCAACGACAGTGGCACGCTGCGTGGGCGCGTGGTGGCGTCGTACCACGATGCCAACAGTTACATCGATGACGCCGAAGAAAACCACGGCCTGTTCTATGCAGTCACCGAGGCTGACCTTTCCGAAGACACCAGCCTGACCCTCGGCTTCTCCCATCAGAAGGACAAGACCAACTACTTCTGGGGCGCCATGCCAACCGCGCTGGACGGCCATCACATGGGCTTCTCGCGCGCCTATAACCCTGGCACTGACTGGGAGAACAAAGACCAGGACATCAATACCGTATTCGCCGAAGTCCGCCAGCGCCTGGCCAATGACTGGAAGCTCCAGGTCAACGCCAATTATTCCGAGCAGAACGCAACATTCACCGGCTCCTATCAGTCGCGCTGGGCCGGTCTGCAGGCGCCGCTGTCGCGCACGGTGTACCAGTCCAGGCACCAGGAAAACCAGGCCGGCCTGGACGGCTTCGTCAGCGGCCCGTTCGAGGCCTTTGGCCGCACTCACGAGTTGGTGGTGGGTGCCAGCAAACGCATCTACGACATGGACACCCGAAACTACAGCCCCTATGACACCAACTGGCCACTGAACGCTGGCAAGCCGAACTTCGTACATACCGGCAACACCCGTGAAGTCACCACCCAGGAAGGTGTGTACATGACCACCCGCCTGAGCCTGGCTGACCCGCTCAAGCTGATCCTTGGCGGCCGCCTGGACTGGTATGACTACGATAACCGGGACGGCGAAGGCGATTACAAGGTCACCCGCAATGTCACCCGCTACGCCGGCCTGATCTACGACCTCGACGACCAGCACTCGGTGTACGTGAGCTATAGCGACATCTTCACCCCGCAGAGCTCCAAGGGCACCTCGGGCACGCCAGTCAAGCCAATCGTGGGCAAAAACTACGAGATCGGCATCAAGGGCGAATATTTCGGCGGCGCACTCAACGCCAGCATCGCGCTGTTCCGCATCGACCAGGAAAATCGCGCCGTGCAGGTGTTCGTGCCGGACTGCCCGCAATCGGCCTGCTATGAAGCCTCCGGCGAAGTGCGCAGCCAGGGTATCGACATGGAACTGCAAGGTGCGCTGACCCAGCACTGGCAGATCGGTGCCGGCTACACTTACGCCCGCGTGCATACGCTCAAGGACGCGGCCAACCCAGGCAACGTGAACCAGCGCTTCGACACCGACACCCCGGAGCACATGTTCAAGCTGACCACCACCTACCGCTTCCAGGGCCCGCTGGAAAAACTGCGGGTGGGGGGCAACATTTCCTGGCAGAGCCGCATCTACAACGACTTCACGGTGGCCGATGGCAGCGAGTACCGGCTGATCCAGGGGGCGTATGCGGTCACCGACCTGATGGCGGGCTACCAGGTCAACAAGCACCTCGACCTGCAACTCAACGCCAACAACGTGTTCGATCGCAAGTACTACTCGGCCATCGCCAGTTCAGTGGACTATGCCGGCGACACCTGGGGGGCGCCGCGCAACATGATGCTGACTGCCAAGTACAGCTTCTGACGCGACTGATGGGGTGCCTGCACCCCATCGATCAACTGAACAACCGGCCCAGATACCCCAGTTTCTTCTGGTACGACCGCCGCGCTTCCAGGGCCCCTTCCATGCTCACCGGCAAGAATCTGGCCTGCTGGTTCGGCTGCATCTGCCCGATCAGGTCCAGGTCGGCGCTGATCACCGTGCCGATCATCGCGTAGCCGCCACCGGATACCGCATCGCGGTGCAGGATGATTGGTTCCAGCCCTGCCGGTACCTGGATCGAACCGATCGGGTAGCAGCTGTCGACGATGTTGGACGGATCCGAACCGGCACCAAAGGGCTGCTCACGCGGGCGGAAGCTCAGTGCGTTTCCGCCTTTGTAGCGATAGCCGATACGGTCGGCCTCGGAGCCGACCGTCCAAGCATCGGTGAAGAAACTGTTCGCGGCTGCTTCGGTCAGGCGGTGGAAGTACAAGCCTGGCACCACCCGCAACACCACCTCCCCACCCAGCGCCTGGCGCAAGGCCATTGGCAGGCTGGCACCGGCGCGCGCCTTGCCACTGGGCAGCCCCACTGGCAGCACATCGCCCGCCACCAGCTTGCGACCGTGATAGCCGCCCAACGCACCCAATGCATAGGTAGAGCGGCTGCCCAGCACTTCGGGCACATCGATACCGCCCGCGACCGCCAGGTACGCCCGTGCCCCTGCAGTGGGGAAGGCAAAGCGCAGCACCTGCCCGGCCCTGACCGCAAAGGCAGTGTCAGGCCGCTGCTCGCGGCCATCGAGCAAGGCCGGCATCTGCGCCCCACACACTGCCACCAGCGCATCCTGCTGGAATTCCAACTCCGGCCCCACCAGCGCGCACTCAAGGCCCGCTGCCCCGGCCGGGTTGCCAACCAGGTGGTTGGCCGCGCGCAAGGCGTATTGGTCAAGCGCACCCGAGGGCGGAATGCCCAGGTGGTAATAGCCTTCTCGACCCAGGTCCTGCACCGAAGTGGCCAGGCCAGGTTTGAGTACCTTGATCATGCCAGCGCCTCCTGCAACGATCGGGGGTAGCCGACCGGGTCGGCCAGAAATGCATCCAGGGAAAACTCCACGGGGCGGATGCGCAAGTCGAAGCACCCCTCCTCCACCTCCGCTACCGCCTGGTCATAGGCCTGACGATCGATGGGCTTGAACTGGACGATGTCACCTGGGCGGAAGAACACCATGTGCGCCTTCAGGTAACTAAGGGTCTGTTGAGGGTCATAGATCGGTGCCGGGGTCACCCCGAACATCTGGTAACCCCCGGCACCGCGCACCGAGTAGATGCACCCGAAGCAACCACCGTGGCCGAGGGTCAGTTTTGGTGTGTCGGTGCGTGGGCGAAGGTACTTGGGCACTTGCAATTGTCGCTCACGCTCGACCATCTGGAACATGAACGGCAAGCCGGCAACGAAGCCGACCATCGATACGAACCACGGCGCGCCGCTGTGCGCAGCGATGAATGCCTCGACGTCGGCCAGGCCGTTGATGCGCGCGGCGTATTCAAGGTCGGTGCTGTCCGGGTCCTGGTGGCGGTCGCGAAAACGCATCAGGGTTTCGTGGGTCCAGGGGTCGTTGTACAGCACCGGGATCTCGATGATGCGGGTGTGCAACGCACGTTCTGCCACAGCCTCGGCTTCAGCGCCCTTCACAGCCTCCAGCAGGGCTGCCGGGGCGATGCGGTCAGGGTCGAAGCGAATCTGGAACGAGGCATTGGCCAGGCAGATATCGAGCACGCCCTCCAAGGCCAGGCGCTCCACGGCGCGGGTAACGGCCATGCCCTTGAAGAAGGCCTCGAGCGACATGCTGTCGCTGACCTCGGCAAACAGATGCTCATCGGCACCGAAGCTGTAGCGGATCGGGGTACTGGCAAGCGGCTCGGCCATGTCTGCTCCTTTTTGGAATCTTTATTCGTAAGGCAGGCAAAAAACAATGCGGTACAGCGGCCCCGGGGTCTGCGCCCCGGGTGCCCGTGATTCAACGCGGTGTGCGCACCTCGATGCCGGCGGCATCCAGTGCCGAACGGGTGGCCTGGACCAGCTCGAGCGCACCCGGTGTGTCGCTGTGCAGGCAGATGGAATCGAACTCGATGGCCAGGTCCTGTCCCTCTACGGTACGCACCAGGCCTTGCTGGCAGGCGCGCAGCACGCGCTCGGCGACCCGCTGCGGCTCATGGCCACGCACGTTGCGGGTAAACACGATTGAGCCGCTCAGGTCGTACTCACGATCGGCGTAGAACTCGCGCACCACCGGCTGCCCGCATTCCTGCGCCACCCGGCAGATTTCCGAACCGGGCATGCAGTAAAGCAGCAGTTCAGGCTCAATCACCCGCAGGTGCTGTACCAGCAGCCGCGCGGCTTCTTCATCGCGAGCGAGGTGCATGTACAGCGCGCCGTGGGGTTTGATGTGCTGCAGCCGAACGCCCTGGGCACGGGCAATTTCGCGCAGAGCACCAAGCTGATAGAGCATGTCGTCGACCAGCTCCTGGGCCGGCGCATTGATGTGCCGACGGCCGAACCCGACCAGGTCTCGAAAGCCGGGGTGGGCACCGACCGCCACACCCAGCGCCTTGGCACGCTCGACCGTGCGACGCATGGTGCCTGGGTCGCCCGCATGAAAACCAGTGGCGATATTGGCAGAGCTGATGAAGGCCATCAGCTCATTATCGACGCCATCGCCGATGGTCCACGGGCCGAAGCCTTCGCCCATGTCCGAGTTGAAATCCACTGCCTGCATGCCAGTTCTCCAGGTACTTGTGACTGCGTACCGGCCACGTTAGATTCTCTGCGACCCCTTGGGTAGATCTATAAACAGATAGGATGTCTTCTGAAAAACAGATACCCAGGAGTGTTTCTCGTGTCGTTGACTTTGCGCCAAGTCCGTTATTTTGTCGCCACCGCCGAGATCGGCCAGATTTCGCAAGCGGCAATCCACCTCAATATTTCCCAGTCCGCTGTCACCACCGCAATCAAGGAGCTGGAAGCCATGCTCGGGGCACTGCTGTTTCAGCGCTCGGCCCAGGGTATGAGCCTGACAGATGCCGGGCGACACTTTCTCAACCGTGCCTATGTGATCCTGCGCAGCGTGGACGATGCACTTAACAGCCCACTGCCGGACGTTCGCGCCAGTGGGTTGCTGCGTTTGGCGGCCAGCTACACAGTGATCGGCTACTTTCTGCCGCACCATTTGCAGCGCCTGGGGCACTGGCACCCGGATGTCACGCTGGAGGTGCACGAGCAGGAACGCAGCGCTATCGAGCAAGGCCTGCTGGAGGGCCGCTTCGACATGGCGGTGGTGCTGACCGCTAACCTTACCCACCCGGATATCGTTTCAGAAACCTTGTTCAACTCCGAACGCCGGCTGTGGCTGCCCAGCCATCACCCGCTGTGCGAACGCTCGGCGGTGAGCCTGGCCGATGTCGCCCATGAGCCGTTCATTCTGCTCACCGTGGACGAAGCCGAGCAAAGCGCCATGCGCTACTGGGAGCTGGCCGGCCAGCGGCCCCGCGTACGGGTACGCACCAGCTCGGTCGAGGCAGTGCGCAGCATGGTTGCCAATGGCAGTGGCGTGGCAATCCTCTCGGACCTGGTGCACCGCCCCTGGTCGCTGGAAGGCAAGCGCATCGAAACAGTGACCATCAGCGACCCGGTCACCCCCATGAGCGTCGGCCTGGCCTGGCACCGCGAGCGAGCATTCAGCCCGGCGATGCAGGCGCTGCGCAATTACTTCCATGATGCCTTCCTCGCCCCCCAGCAATTGTCGGCACGGCGCTGAGGCCTGCGCATTGCCCGACAACAAGGTATTGTGCCGAACCGAAAAAGTCCCAGACACTGGAGCACCCCATGCGCATCACCAGCGGCCCTGCCGCCACCGCCTGCGGCCTGGCGGCGATCCTGCTGTGGAGCACGGCCAGCGGCCTGATCCGCAGTGTCAGCGAGCACTTTGGCCCGGTGGGCGGCGCCGCACTGATCTACACCCTGGGGGCCGCCCTGCTGGTCATGCTGTTAGGCCGACCCCGCCTGCGCCAGGCGTCGCGGTTCTATTTGGTAACAGGCTCCGCACTGTTCGTCGCCTACGAAATCTGCCTGTGCCTGGCGCTGGGCTATGCCGTCAGCCGCACCCAGGCCATTGAGCTGGTGGTGGTCAACTACCTGTGGCCAAGCCTGACGATACTGCTGGCGATCGCCATGAACCGCCAGCCCGCCCGCTGGATCATCGTCCCCGGCACCGCCATCGCCCTGCTGGGCATTCTCTGGGTGGTGAGCACCGACGGCCTGTCGCTGGCGGGTATCCGCGAAAATATCACCTCCAACCCGCTCAGCTATGGGCTGGCGGCAACCTGCGCGATCACCTTCGCCCTGTACTGCAACGTGACCCGTCGCTACGCCAATGGCCAGAGCCATGTGGTGCTGTTCTTCGTGCTGACCGCCGCCGTCCTTTGGCTGCAGTACCTGGTAAGCAACGAGACGCTGCCGCCCTTCTCCCTGCGCCATGGCCTGGAGTTGCTGGCGGCGGCTGTGGGCATGGCCGGCGGATACGCGTTGTGGAACATCGGCATCCTGCGCGGCAACCTGACGTTGATGGCAACGGCCTCCTATTTTGCCCCAGTGTTGTCCTCGGCCTTTGCCGCCGCGTGGCTCGGTGCACAGTTGGGTCTGCAGTTCTGGCAAGGTGCGCTGCTGGTTACAGCCGGGTCGCTGCTGTGCTGGCAGGCCACCCGCCAGCGCGGTGAAGGGTGAGGGTTGGTATGTGTCTTTAGCCGAACGTTCCGTCGCCAATGCCGTCATAACCTGAGCCGGTGCCGACACGCAGAGAGGACGCGACATGACCCAACCAGACCCGTCATACGTCAAATGGCTCGAAGACCGCTCCATGCTCAAGGCCTCGCAGGAGCGGGCCCGCCTCTATTCTGGCCAGTCGCGCCTGTGGCTCAACCCCTATGCCGAGGCACAGCCGCGCCGCGCCACTGAAATCGCCTCGGTGTGGCTGACCGTCTACCCCGATGCCATCATCGCCCCCGAAGGGTGCTCGGTACTGGACGCGCTGGGTCATCAAACCTTGTGGAAGCGCCTGTCTGAAATCGGCGTGCAAGGTATCCATACCGGCCCTATCAAGCAGTCCGGCGGCGTGCGTGGACGGGAGTACACCCCCAGCGTCGACGGCAATTTCGACCGCATCAGCTTCGACATCGACCCGCTTTACGGCACCGAGCAGGCGCTGGTGCAGATGAGCCGCATGGCTGCTGCACACAACGCGGTGACCATCGACGACCTGATCCCCTCGCACACTGGCAAAGGCACGGATTTTCGCCTGGCCGAACTGGCCCACGGCGCCTACCCCGGCCTCTACCACATGGTCGAGATCCGTGAGGAAGACTGGCCGCTGCTGCCCGACGTGCCTGCTGGCCGGGATGCCGTCAACCTGCTGCCGGCGCAGTGCGATGAGCTCAAGGCGCACCATTACATCGTCGGGCAGTTGCAACGGGTGATCTTCTTCGAGCCGGGGGTCAAGGAAACCGACTGGAGCGTGACCCCGCCGATCACCGGGGTCGACGGCAAGACCCGGCGCTGGGTCTACCTGCACTATTTCAAGGAAGGCCAACCGTCACTCAACTGGCTTGACCCAAGCTTTGCCGCCCAGCAGATGATCATCGGCGATGCCCTGCATGCGCTGGACTGCCTGGGTGCACGCGGCCTGCGCCTGGATGCCAACGGGTTTCTCGGCGTAGAGACCCGCGCAAGCGGTACCGCCTGGTCCGAGAGCCATCCGTTGTCGATCGTCGGCAACCAGCTGATTGGCGGCATGATCCGCAAGGCCGGCGGTTTCAGCTTCCAGGAGCTGAACCTGACGCTGGACGACATCGCGCAGATGTCCAAGGGCGGGGCCGACCTGTCCTATGACTTCATCACGCGCCCGGCCTACCAGCACGCATTGCTGACAGGCGATACCGAATTCCTGCGCCTGATGCTCAAAGAGATGCACAGTTTCGGCATCGACCCGGCGTCCTTGATCCATGCCCTGCAGAACCACGACGAACTTACCGTCGAGTTGGTGCACTTCTGGACCCTGCACGCCCATGACATGTACCTGTACAAAGGCCAGACCTTGCCCGGCAGCATCCTGCGCGAGCATATCCGCGAGGAAATCTATGAACGCCTGTCTGGCGAGCATGCACCTTACAACCTGCGCTTCGTCACCAACGGCATTTCGTGCACCACCGCCAGCCTGATCACGGCGGCGCTGGGTATTCGCGACCTGGAGGCCATCGGTGCGACAGACATCGAACTGATCCAGAAAGTGCACCTGCTGCTGGTCATGTACAACGCCATGCAACCCGGTGTAGTCGCGCTATCGGGTTGGGACCTGGTCGGTGCCCTACCGCTGCCGGCCGAGGCGGTGGCAGAAAAGATGGTCGATGGCGACACCCGCTGGATCCACCGCGGGGGCTACGACCTGGCAGGGCTCGCCCCACAAGCCGAGGCCTCGGTACGTGGCATGCCGCGGGCCCGTTCGCTGTATGGCAGCCTCGACAGCCAACTGGAAAACAGCGATTCGTTCGCCAGCAAGGTGAAAAAACTCCTCGCCGTGCGCCAGGCCTATGGCATTGCCACCAGCCGCCAGGTGCTGGTGCCGGAGGTCAGTAGCCCCGGCTTACTGGTGATGGTGCACGAGCTGCCGGCTGGGCGCGGCATACAAATCAGCGCGCTGAACTTTGGTCAGGAGGTGATTGCCGAGCAGCTACAACTGACAGGTTTCACGCCTGGGCCCGTGGTGGACATGATCAACGAAACGGTCGAAGGTGACCTCACCGAAGACGGCCGGCTGATGGTCAACCTGGACCCTTACGAGGCACTGTGCCTGAGGATCGTGAACAGCAGCGGGCATGTGTAAGGCCTCACGGCCTCTTCGCTGGCGGAACAGGCTCCATGAAACCGTAATATCCGATAGCCATATTGAGCGCCCCTGAACACTCACCATGGTCGCTCAATGCCGTTCACGCCCAACCGACTGGCCCTGTGCATCGCACTGGCCTGCGCCGCCCTCGCCCCTGCCGTTCTGGCCAAGGACTATCTGATCGACAGCGCCACCACCGGCACGCTGGAACTGAAAAAGTCGGACACCCTTGAGGTGGCCTCCACGGGCAGTATCGTGGCCGGTGACGACGATGGTGTGATCCTGCCCAAACACACCAGCGGTGCCACCGTCAGCGTGGACAACGCCGGCCTCATCCGCTCCACCGACGGCCGCGGCATCGATTCCAAGAGTGACGGCGAAGACCTCAGCCACTTTGTCATCAGCAACCAGGCCGGTGCGCTGATCCAGGGCACCAATGACGGCCTGCGCCTGCAGACCAACCCGCTGGCGGGCGGCAGCCTGAAGATCATCAACGCGGGCACCATCGAGTCCACCGTCGACGGCCAGGCCATCGACCTGGAATCCCTCAACAACCCTGCCTTCACCACGACCCTGCTCAACCAGGCCGGTGGCGTCATCCACGCGGTGGGTAACGATGCGATCAAGACCGGCTCCAACGCCACGATAACCAACTACGGGCTGATCTACACCGACACCGCACCACAGGACAAGAACGGCCTCGATCAGAAGTACGACGGCATCAAGATCGGCACCTCGACCGGCGTCACCGTGCACAACTACGGCACCATCAGCGCCGACCGCCACGGTGTCGACCTGAAGACCGATGCCACCCTGTACAACTACGAGGGCGCCAGTATCACCGGCCGCAACGGCTCGGGCTTTGGCTCCGATGGCAGCGGTACGGTGTACAACTACGGCACCATCACGGGCGCCATCGCCGACGGCAAGGTCAATGGCGACGGCGATGGCGTCGACATCGACCTGGTCGGCCACGTGTACAACGCCGGGACCATCCAGGGCCTGGGCGCCAAAGGCGTCGACAGCGGCGGCAGGCCCAACGGCAGTGAGGGCATCGCCATGGGTGGCGGCAGCATCGTCAACACCGCAAGCGGGCTGATCCGCAGCGTCGACAACGGCGTCCTGGTCGACGACGGTGCCGAGGGGGCCGGCGTGGCTGCCACCTACATCGACAACGCCGGCCGTATCGAAGGCGAAGGTGGCTTCGGCGTCAAGTTGATCGGCGAGTACGACGACACCGTGATCAACCGAGGCACCATCAGCGGTGGCAATGGCCTGGCCCTGAGCATGGGGGCAGGCAACGACCACCTGGTGGTCGCGACCGGTGGTGTGTTCAAAGGGCTGGTCGATGGCGGCGCGGGTATCGACAGCGTCACCCTGGACGGTACTGGCAGCTTCGGCAACAGCCGCAACTTCGAAACGTTACGTGTGACTGGCGGCAGTTGGACCCTGAGCAGTGTCGACGACTTCAGCCAGGGGGGTGTGGTGGCCAGCGGCGCGACGCTGATCAACCAAGGCAGCATCCTTGGCCAGATACAGGTCGATCAAGGGGCTCTCTACGCCGGCGGCGGCGCAGTCGGTGGCCTGCGCGTCGACGGCACGCTGCTGACCAATACCGACCTGGGCGTGGCGCAGGTCAAGGGCGACCTGACGTTTGGCCAAGGCGCGAGCCTGGTGTACGGGGTAAATGCCGATGGCAGCAGCGCCCCCATCAGCGTCAGTGGCGTGGCAAACCTGACCGGCGCCACGCTGCGCGTGCAGCCGAGCCCAGGCGAATATCCATGGCAGAGCCAGTACACCGTACTCACTGCCGGTACCGTCAACGGTACCTTTGCCCAGGTCAGCAGCGACTATGCCTTCCTCACCCCCTCCCTGGCCTACGCCAGCAACGCAGTGACCTTGGCCTACCGCCGCAACGACATTGCCTTCGAACACTATGCCCACAGCGGCAACGGCGCCGCCGCGGCCCGCAGCCTGGATAGCCTCGCCCCGGACAGCAGGCTGTACAACGCCGTGCTCGGCACCAGCGCCAGCAGCGCCGGCCATGCCATCGAACAACTGGCCGGCAGCAACACCGCCAACCTCGCGGCGGCCACGTTGGCTGCGACCACCCAGGTCGGCAGCAGCATGCTTGGCGCGATGCAATCGATGGGCAGCAACGCTGGCCTGCAGGTCGGCCTGAATGACAGTGACAGCCCTGCCCTGGCCGCCACCGGCGTGCCGCGTGAGGCGCGCAACCTCAATGACCCGAACGCCCAAGGGCGGGTCTGGGCGCAGGCGTTGGGCAGTTACGGCAAGATCGATGGCAGCCAGGGTGCCAGCGCCCTGGAGCAGCGTACCGGCGGTGGCGTACTCGGTATCGACTGGGCGCTGGGCGGTGAATGGCGCCTGGGCGTGCTGGGCGGTTATTCGCGCACGCGCCTGGACAGCACCGGCCTGGATGGCAGCGTGCGCAGCTGGCACGCCGGGGTGTACGCCCAGCGCCAGAGCGGCCCGCTGGCACTGCGTCTGGGCGCGGCGTACAGCAGCCATGACGGCGACAGCAAACGCAACGTGGCCTTCAGCGACTTCGAAGAGCGCCTCAAGGGTGATTACGATGCCGACAGCCAGCAGGCCTTCGTTGAGCTGGGTTATGCCTTGGGCAATGGCCGCCTGAGCGCCGAGCCGTTCGCCACCCTGGGCTACCAGCGTTACCACCGCGACAGCTATCGGGAAACAGGCGGTGATGCGGCCCTGGCCGTGGATGCCGATACCCAGCACAACTTCAGCAGCACCTTTGGCTTGCGCGTGGCGCACCTGGGGCAGTTGGACAACGGCATGAGTTTGACACCGCGGGCGACGCTGGGTTGGCGCCATACCTATGGCAGCATCGACACCCGTACACGCCAGGCATTTCTGGCGGGTGGGGATGCGTTCAGTGTCGAAGGCAGCGCAATCGACCGTGACAGCCTGGTGGCCGAAGCGGGGGTGGACCTGGGTCTGAGTGCGCGGCAGACCATTGGCGTGGGTTACAGCGGCGAGTTGGGCAACAACAGCCATAACCATGCCGTGGTCGGGCAGTGGCAACTGAAGTTCTAGCGGCATCACCACCTGGCGCCGCTTGCATTCCCGGGCTCACGGGCATAGTTTGCGAAAGCTTATGTTTCCAGAGCCCAGGAGCACTTCCATGTACACCGGCATCGTCCAGGCCGTTCGCCCTCTGCTTGATGTGGCCACCTACCCGGGCCACAACCAGTTCACCATCGACCTTACCCCCGAGCTGCTCGATGAGCTGAAGATCGGCGCCAGCGTCAGTGTCGAAGGCACCTGCCTGTCGGTCACCGAAATCAACGGGTCTCAGGTCAAGTTCGACGCCATGACCGCCACCCTGGAACGCACCAACCTGCGCTTCTTCCAGGCGGGCCAGGGCGTCAACATCGAGCGCTCGGCGAAGATGAACGCCGAAGTCGGCGGCCACCTGATGGCCGGCCACATCGCCACCACCGCCGAGATCGTTGAGTTGTCGATCAAGGAGACCGGGGCTTTCATCACGTTCCGCATGCCACCGGCGTGGGCCAAGTACGTGTTCCCCCGCGGCTTCCTGGGCGTCAACGGCTGCAGCCTGACCGTCGCCGACGTGGACGACACGCTGATTACCATCAACCTGATACCCGAAACCCTGCGCCAGACGACCTTCGCCGGCTACAAGGCCGGCGAGCTGATCAACATCGAAGTGGACCACCAGACCATGGTGCTGGTCGACGTGGTGGAACGCACCCTCAAAGGCACGCTGGCCCGTGAGAAGCTGTTGCCCTGAACAACCGGGTCAGACGCTGCGGGTAATGCCGCCGTCGACCTTGATGTTCTGCCCGGTGATATACGCCGCCCCCTCGCTGGCCAGGAATGCCACGGTGGCCGCGATTTCCTCGCGGGTGCCGTAGCGCTTGAGCGGTACGCTGTCGCGGCGTTCGTCGGTGGCTGGGAGGCTGTCGATCCAGCCCGGCAGCACATTGTTGATACGGATGTTGTCGCCGGCATACGTGTCCGCGAAGATCTTGCTGAACGCCGCCAGCCCCGCCCGAAACACCGCCGAGGTAGGGAACAGTTCGCTTGGTTCGAACGCCCACGCGGTGGAAATGTTGATGATCGCCCCGCCCTGCTGGCGCTGCATGATCGGCGTGACCAGGCGGGCCGGACGGATGACGTTGAGCAAATAGGTTTCCATGCCCTGGTGCCAGTCTTCGTCGCTGAGCTCCAGGATCGGCGCACGCGGGCCGTGGCCGGCGCTGTTGACCAGTACATCGACGCGCCCCCATTTGGCAACCACGGCCTCGACCAGGCGCTGGATATCGTCATTTGACTGGTTGCTGCCGGTGACCCCGATCCCATCCAGTTCCTTGGCCAGCGCCTCCCCTTTGCCCGAGGACGACAGGATACCGACCTTGAAGCCGTCGGCGGCCAGACGCCTGGCTGCCGCTGCGCCCATACCGCTACCGCCCGCGATCACGATTGCTACCTTTTCAACTGCCATGAGGCCCCCTTGTCGAGCTCAGTGTGCATGGATGATGGGTTCAGCCTAGCACCAGGGGGCACGGTGCAGAGAGCCACTCACACTTCAATCACTCGATAGAAAATCTATTGGCTGCTGCGCCTGCTCGATCAACCAGGCACGCACAGTCGCCAGCGCGGGTGGCTGGTAGGCATTGCGCGGCCACACCAGGTAAAAGGCTTGGTCCAGGCGCAGTTCGTGGTCGAAGGCCAGCGCCAGGCGCCCTGCCGCGATGTCGCTCTGGACGAAATAGTAACTGGCCAACGCCAGCCCCTGGCCCGCAATGGCCGCATCGATGGCCAGTGCGGTCTGGTTGAAGCGGACATTGCGCGCCGGTGCCTGCAGCAGCTGCTGGAACACATCGCTGATGAAGTCTGGCCAGAAGTTGTGGGCGTCATGCAGCAAGGTGTAGCGCTGCAATTGCTGCAGGTCGTGGGGCGCCCCCGAAGCTTGCAACAATGCAGGGCTACCGACGGCAACGATGCGCTGCTGGAGAAAGAGTTCGGTGTTGAGTGCCGGGCCAAACGGCGGCCGCCCATAGCGCACGGCAATGTCCACGCCCTCCGGGCGAAACTGTGACAAGCGGTCGGTGGCCAGCACCTGCAGGTCGATGCCCTGATGCTGCGCGGTGAACGACGACAACCGCGGGATCAGCCACTTCGCGGCAAAGGTCGGGGTGACACTGACCGTCAGCTGCGCGCCATCTGGCCTGAGTGCCTGGGTCGCACTGCTGATCAGGGCAAAGGCGCTGCGGATGTCGCTGCTGTAGCGCTGGCCGGCACCGGTGAGGCTCAGGCCCCTGGGCAGCCGTTCGAACAGCTTGATGCCCAAGTTCGCCTCGAGCCCGCGGACCTGTTGCGCCACGGCAGCCTGGGTAACCCCCAGTTCGTCCGCCGCCAGGCGGAAGTTGAGGTGCCGCGCCACCACCTCGAACACCCGCAGGGCATTGAGTGGCGGCAGCGCGGAAAAACCCTCGGCCATCTCGTTAATCTACTGAGTGAACAAGCCCACAGCTTACTCGATCCGCGGATGTTGCTGCACCAGCAGCTTGCGCTTGGCCTCCAGGTCAGCGATCTGTTCGTCGATATCCTCGATCTTCTGCTCGATGTTGTCGTGATGCTCCTGCAGCAGCTCACGGGCCTCGTCGATGTCCGACGCGGCAGGCGCAGCACCGCGCAGGGGCTTGTTGGCGGTTTCTTTCATGGTCAACCCGGTGATCAGGCCGACTGCTGCAATCACCATCAGGTAGTAAGCGGGCATGTACAGGTCGCCGGTACTTTCCACCAGCCAGGCGGCGAGGGTCGGCGTAAGGCCAGCGATCAGCACCGAGATGTTGAAAGCACTGGCCAGGGCGCTGTAGCGGATGTGAGTGGGGAACATCGCCGGCAACGTCGAGGCCATCACACCGATGAAGAAGTTGAGCAGCACGGCGATGATCAGCAGACCGGCGAAAATCACCCCGAGCTTGCCGCTGTTGATCAGCATGAAGGCCGGGATCGCCAGGGCGAACAGGCCGACGCTGCCGACGATGATGAATGGCCGGCGGCCCCATTTGTCACTGAGCAGGCCGATAATCGGCTGCACGAACAACATGCCGACCATGATCGCGATGATGATCAGCACACCGTGGTCTTCGCTGTAGTGCAGGTTGTGCGACAGATAGCTGGGCATGTAGGTGAGCAGCATGTAGTAGGTGACGTTGGTGGCGATCACCACACCGATGCAGGTGATCAGGCTGCGCCAATGCTGGGTGGCGACCTCCTTGAACGACACCTTCGGCCCCGATGCCAGGCCCTCGCGGTCACCCTGCTCAAGCTTGTCGACGTGCTGCTGGAATGCCGGAGTCTCCTCCAGCGCATGGCGCAGGTAAAGGCCGATGATGCCCAGTGGCAAGGCCAGGAAGAATGGCAGGCGCCAGCCCCACTCAAGGAACTTCTCCTCGCCCATGATGGTGGAAATCAGCACCACCACGCCTGCCCCCAACACGAAACCGGCGATCGAACCGAAGTCCAGCCAACTGCCCAAAAAGCCTCGCTTACGGTCCGGTGCGTACTCGGCGACGAAAATCGACGCACCGGTGTACTCGCCACCCACCGAGAAGCCCTGGGCCATTTTTGCCAACAACAGCAAGATCGGCGCCCAGATACCGATCGAGGCGTAGGACGGTATCAGGCCGATGGCAAAGGTGCTGAGCGACATGATGACGATGGTCGCGGCGAGGATTTTCTGTCGTCCGAATTTGTCACCCAGGGCGCCGAAGAACAGGCCACCCAAGGGCCGAATCAGGAAAGGTACCGAGAAGGTAGCCAGCGCTGCGATCATCTGCACGCTGGGGTCGGCATTAGGGAAAAACACCTTGCCCAGCGCGTAGGCGACGAAGCCATAGACGCCAAAGTCGAACCATTCCATGGCGTTGCCCAGCGCAGCGGCGGTGATCGCCTTGCGCATCTTGGCATCGTCGACGATGGTGATATCTTTCAAGCCGATGGGCTTGACGGTTTTCTTGCGTGATTTCATCCCAGTGTCCCTGTAGCTGTGGCTCCTTGGCATCAGATACACAGGGACACTAAATAATTCCACGCTCAACGATTTCTCGCGTGTTTTTTGCCGTCAGATGCCTTCGCGTGCAAGGTCCATGGCGAAATAGGTCAGGATCAAGTCGGCGCCTGCCCGCTTGATCGCACCGATGCTTTCACGCACCACCCGGCCTTCGTCGATGGCACCGGCCAGGCCGCCGAACTTGATCATGGCGTACTCGCCACTGACCTGGTACGCGGCCAGTGGCAGGCGCGACGCCGCGCGGATGTCGGCGATCACGTCGAGGTAGGCGCCGGCCGGCTTGACCATCAGCACATCAGCCCCCTCCTGCTCGTCGAGCAGCGATTCGCGCACCGCTTCACGGCGGTTCATCGGGTTCATCTGGTAGCTCTTGCGATCACCCTTGAGCGCCGTGCCGCCCGCTTCGCGGAATGGGCCATACAGCGACGAGGCGAACTTGGTCGAATAGGCCATGATTGCGGTGTCATGGAAGCCTGCGGCGTCCAGTGCGCCACGGATCGCCTGGACCTGCCCGTCCATGGCGGCCGACGGCGCGATAAAGTCGGCACCGGCGGCGGCGGCAACCACGGCCTGCCTGCCAAGGTTGGCGAGGGTGGCGTCGTTGTCCACGCCATGGTCGTGCAGCACACCGCAATGGCCGTGGCTGGTGTATTCGCAGAAGCAGGTGTCGGACATCACCACCATTTCCGGCACGCTGTCCTTGCAAATACGCGCCATGCGCGCAACCAGGCCGTTTTCGTTCCAGGTGTCGCTGCCGGTGGCATCCAGGTTGTGGGAAACGCCGAAGGTCATTACCGACTTGATCCCGGCGCGGGCATAGCGCTCGATTTCCTGGGCCAGCAGTTTTTCGGGGATGCGGTTGACCCCCGGCATGCTGGTGATCGGCACGAAGTCATCGATGCCCTCCTCGACGAAGATCGGCAGGATCAGGTCTTCGAGGCGGAACTCCGTCTCCTGGAAGATGGTGCGCAGGGACTCGTTCTGACGCAGGCGGCGGGGGCGGACGGAAGGGAAACGGTTGGACATGGAAGCTCCAGGGAACATGGACGGCGTACACCATATGCCTGTTGGGCCGCAGTGAAAAGGCCGGATATCGAGATAGTCTATTGCAGGTGCCGTGGTAGCGGCGGATTGCCGCCGTGCGGCGGGCCTTGCGCGTCACAACGACGCACAGGCGCTGCAGGCTGGCTCGGCTAAAACTTGGATCCGATCCACTGAAAGCGTTATGCTCTGCGCAATAGCTATATGCCATCACTCAGGCGCGCCGTGCGCCTGGCCTCAAGGACGAGCCCTTTGCCAAGCAACCCTACCCGCCACACCATCGCCCGCCAGTGGCAACTGCTCAAGTTGCTGCCCGACCGTCACCCCGGCATGAGCACTGCGCAGCTGCAGATGGCACTGGCCTGCGCTGGCTACAAGACCAGCAAGCGCACGGTCGAGCGTGACCTCAACGAACTGGCGGCGCTGTTCCCGGTGCATTGCAACAACAAGGGCATGCCCTATGGCTGGTACTGGCAGCCGGGCTTGAGCTTTGCCCAGGCCCAGCGCCTGCAACCGGATGCACTGACCCCTGCGCAAAAGATCGAACTGCGTGCCTGGGTGGACGACGGCCTGGCCCGGCGGCTTCAGGAGCAGCCGCTGTCCGACGACATGCGCCTGGCCGCCCAAGACACGGGCGGTGCGACACTCGATGCGACCGTCGATGACAGCCGTGCGCTGATGGGCTGGCTGCTGTCCCAGGCCGCTTCCATCCGTATCCAGGCCCCTGAGACATTGCGCGCCGCCTTGCTCGCGCAGCTACGCCAGAGCCTGGCCCTGCATGAGGGTGGTCATTGAACCGTCGTCACTCGGGCAACGCTGACGCACGCCGCCGCCCAAGGCAGGCATACCCGAGGCCCAGCACGCTCAGCAGCAACCCGCACAGCACGATCATCAGCTCACGGCTATAGCGCGCCACCCACGCCGGGAAACCGGCGAACTCGCGGTACACCCTGACATCAGCCACGCCATCGGCATGGCTGATGCTGATACCGCCCTGGCGGATCTGCGAATAGTCCGCGTCAAAGTACACCCAGACCTTGCACTCCCCGCCCTGCTCGATGGCGGGGATCTCCACAGCAGGCGTCGAGGCTTCGTAGAGGGTGTCGTTGCCTGCCGCATCGCGGACCTGCACAAGGCCCTTGGCCGGGAGGCGAATCCTGACCTCGCGCACCTCGGTGTCGCCGGTGTTGCGCAGGTCGATCAGCAAGCCGGTACGGTGATCCACCAAGCCGGCCTCGAAGGGTTTGGCGAACAGCTGGGCATACGGTGCCTGGGCCAGATCGATCAGCCTGTCGACCTGCTCCTGGTTCAACACCCCTTGGCTGATGCTGTTGATTCGCGGCTGCAGCCGCTCGTATTTGAGCTGCTCGCTGGCCTTGCTGATGCGTTCGCTGAATTGGCTCGGGTACGTGAGGTAGGCGTAGGTGAGGGAGGCTTCCAGACGTGCGTTGTCCTTGAGCACCACATAGGCCAGCAGCATGAGCATCATGCCAAGCAACAGGGCCACGAGGAGTTTCCCGACTTTGTCCCAACTCAACGGTTTGTTCCTTCTATTGCGCCATGGACAGTTGAAGGGCCCAAAGGGTGCCAAGTTCGACGCCCGCAGGCAAGCATTCAGCGACCCAGCAAGGCAGGCACGGATGCCGTCAGCATGGCAATGCCCGAAAACGTCAGCAACCCCAACACCACCCTGCGAAACGTCAGTTCGCTGATGCCCAGGTACAGCCGTGTGCCCAACAGGGCCGGCAGCGCCATGGCCAGCAGTACGACCGCGAACGAGGGCAGCATGTCGCGGCTGACCACGCCCGTGCCCAAGTAGGTGAGCATGGTCACCAGCAGCATCGACAGGTTGAAGTTCTGAATCACCGCACGCTGGGTATCGCGTTCGAACCCGCGCAAGGTACACCACAGTGTAGGCACTGTGCCGGTAAAGCCACCGATTCCGCCCAGTGCCCCGCCGAGCATGCCCACAGCGCCGTCGGCCAGGCGGTTGCCCGGCAGCCGCGGCAAGCGCGGCGCCAGCAGCATCAACGGGCACCAGAGCACCAGCAGGGTGCCGAACACAGCCTTGAACCAGAGCATGTCCAGGTACGGCAGCACCCACACCCCCAAGGGAATGCCGGCCAGGCCGCCCAGCACGAACGGCCATAGCAACGGCCAGCTAAAGCCGCGCCGCACGCTGAAGACTGCAATGAGCTGGCCGGTGAGACTGCCGAACACAGTGAGCGACGCAGCCAGGCGCGGCTCCAGCCCCCAGGCCCAGAAGGACATGGCAACCATGCCGAAGGCGAAACCGGAAAGGCCCTGGACAAAACCGGCAACGACAGCGCCGAGGGCGATGAGGTAGAACGAATCCATACGTGCTTGTCAGCCTGGCTTGATCAACGGCTTACCATGCCAGAGCCCACGGCGGATGTCTGCCGGTAATCGCCCTGTCGCCGGCTTATCGGTGGCAGGGCCGCTCATCGGCAGACGAAACGGTCAGCCAAAGCGCTCGATTCGCGCCGGTGTGCGCCGCATCAGCACCTTGCCATGGCGCACCGACACCCACGCATGCCCCTGGCTGCGGACCATCTCATAGTCATCCGGTGCCGACAGCAGCAGCAGGTTGGCCGGGCGGCCGACTTCGATCCCGTAGCGCTCGCCCAGGTTGAGGGTGCGCGCACTGTTGTCGGTGATCAGGTCCAGGCAACGTTGCAAGTCCTCGTAACCCAGCATGTGGCAGATATGCAGCCCCGCCTCGAGGATGCGCAGGATGTTGCCATTGCCCAACGGGTACCAGGGGTCGACGATCGAGTCCTGGCCGAAGCAGACGTTCATCCCCGCCCGGTCGATCTCGGCCACGCGGGTCAGCCCCCGCCGTTTCGGGTAGGTGTCGAAGCGCCCTTGCAGGTGGATGCTCTCCGTCGGGCACGAGACAAAATTGATGCCGGACATCTTCAACAGGCGGAACAGCTTGGAGCAGTAGGCATTGTCATACGAGCCCATGGCCGTGGTATGACTCGCCGTCACCCGCGCGCCCATGCCCCGCACGCGTGCTTCTTCGGCCAGCACCTCGAGGAATCGTGACTGCGGGTCGTCGGTTTCGTCGCAGTGCACGTCCACCAGGCAGCCGGTACGCTCGGCCAGCTCCATCAGGAACTTCACCGACGACACGCCTTGGTCACGGGTGTTCTCAAAATGCGGAATACCCCCGACCACATCGGCGCCCATGGCCACCGCCTCGGTCATCAGCGCCCGCCCGTTGGCGTACGACTCGATGCCTTCCTGAGGGAAGGCGACGATCTGCAGGTCGATCAGGTCGCGTACCTCCTCGCGCACCTCCACCATCGCCTTGAGTGCGGTGAGCGTGGGATCGGTCACATCGACGTGGGTGCGTACATGCTGGATGCCATGGTCCACCAGCATGTCAATGGTCTTTTTGGAGCGGACCTTGATGTCATCGTGGGTGGTGAGCGCCTTGCGTTCGGCCCAGCGTTCGATGCCCTCGAACAAGGTGCCACTCATGTTCCACTTCGGCTCGCCGGCGGTCAGGGTGGCATCGAGGTGAATGTGCGGCTCGACGAAAGGGGGCACCACCAGGTTCTGCTGGGCGTCAAGGTCACCGTCGGTACCGGGTGCCGCCACCGCAGCCTGAGGCTTGATGGCGGCGATACGCTCACCGTCCAGCTCGATGCGAAACAGGCCGGCCTTGCCGCGCAGGCGTGCATTGATGATGTTCATGGTGTTACTCCTTGCCTTGGGCTTCGGTCATGCGCCATATCAGCATAGCGACCGCAGCGTTCATGCGAAAAAGCGGATCGTCAAGGGACTGCCCACTCAGTTGCTCGATGCGTTGCATCCGTTGGTTGATGGTGTTGCGGTGCACACCCAGGCGCTGCCCGGCCTTGAGGCCATTGCCGTTCTCCTTGAGCAGCGCATCGAGGGTGTGCAACAGGGCGTCGGGCTGCTTGCGCCCCGGGGCGCGCAGCGGGCCGAGGGTCTGAGCGACGAAGTCGTCGAGCAGCGAGCGGTCGACGATGCCTTGCAACAAGCGCAGCACGCCCAGCTCGCTGAAGTCGCACAGGCCCGTGGCAGGGCGCAAGTTCTGGGCCACCTCCAGGGCCTGGCGGGCCTGGTTGAGGGCCTGACGGTACTGGGCGCAGTCCTCGGCAATGCCCGACAGCCCCATGTACAGCTCCATCTCCCCCGCCACCGCGAGCAGATGCCGGTGCAGCCCGACCAGCGCCGTGCGCAGGTCCGGGACATCCGGCAACAGCAGTACGAACAGGTCTCCCGCCAACTGCGCCGTCACCGCCGCGGGTCGGCCACGGCACCAACCCTCAAGCTGGTCTTCCAAGCGTTGCCGGGTACCTTGCCACAGGCGCTCGCCTTCGCTCAGGCCATGCCGCTTGAACAGCCCCTCCACCGCCGACAAGCGCAACGCCACCAGGCGTCGCGGCCCTTGCAGGTCCAGCTGCGCATGCGCCGCCCGCTGCCGGGCTATGGCCAGGCTTGGATAGTCACCCGTCAGCAGCTGGCCGAGGATGTCGTTACGCGAGCGACGCACCTGGGTCGTCTGCACCAGGGCCGTGCCGATCACGTGGGTGACCACGACCATTTTCAGGGCGTAAGGCTGTTCGATCAGGGGCAGACCCAACTGCTCGGCACGGTCGACCACTGCAGGCGGTATCCCCTGGATGAAGCTGCC
Source organism: Pseudomonas ceruminis (assembly GCF_021602025.1). Lineage (GTDB taxonomy): Bacteria > Pseudomonadota > Gammaproteobacteria > Pseudomonadales > Pseudomonadaceae > Aquipseudomonas > Aquipseudomonas ceruminis. The sequence goes on along the minus strand of NZ_BQHW01000003.1, from coordinate 364,905 downwards.
GCCGGTGAGGATCACCATGCCGGCGATGCCCGCCGCGTCGCCATCGTCCAGCAGGCTCAGCAGGTTGCCCTCGCCACGGGGATGGTTGATGCCGGTGACGAACACCAGTTCACCGCCCATCACCCACTCGGCGAGGCCTTCGTTCTCTGCCACATAAGGCCAACGCACCCGCCGCTGCAGGTTGCGCGCAGCAGCCCGCACGGTCATCTCCTGCAAGCCCGGCAGGCGCAGAATGTCTTCCAGGGCCAGGCTCACGGCTCGCCCCGTGCCTGGCCCAGCGCCTGGTACCGACCACTGAGCTCCAGCAGCAGGATATAACACAGCGCCGAGGCGCTTATGCCCACCAGGGGCGCCACCCACGGCGAGGCATAGGCCAGCACCGCACCCACTGCATAGGCGAACAGTCCCCTGAGGTTGTAACGCGGCAAGCGGGCCGTCGCCAACGCCGGGTACTTGCCCCGATGCCGGTACCAGAAGTCCGCCATGATCACCCCGCCCACCGGGGGAATGATCGAGCCCAGCAGCACCAGGAACGGAATCAGCAGCTCGTACATGCCACCGATGGCCAACACGATACCCACACCGGCCGCCAGTAAGGTTGCCGTGCGCCGCCGCTCGCTGCGCAGCAGGTGACAGGCCGCCGCGGCAACGTTGTAGATGGTCGGCCCCTGGATGGTCCACAGGTTCAGGCAGAGCATCACCACCGCCGCGAACGACAACCCCTGCAGCACCATGACTTCGACGATATCGGCCTGCTGATAGACCATCGCACACCAGGCCCCGGCCACCACCATCAGTCCGTTACCCAGCAGAAACGCCACCACGCTGGCGGTCACCGCCACACGCCCGCTGCGCGACAGGCGTGTCCAGTTGGTCGCCTGGGTGGCACCACTGGCGAAGGTGCCGAAGACCATGGTCACTGCCGCAGAAAAGGTCAGGGTTTCATGCGGCACCAGCGCCGCCAGCTGCTGCAGGCCACCGGCGTCGCGGGTGGCGATGACCATGGAAACGATCAGCAGCGCGAACATCAATGGCACCGAGACCCGCGACAGCACGTCCAGACCCTTGAAGCCAACGATTGCGGTGATACTGAACCCCAGCCCGAACAGCACCATCAACGGTACCGTAAAGCCCTCGGCCAGCCCCAACAGCTTGACCAGCACGATGGCCACGGTGGCGGTGCCCCAGGCATACCAGCCAAGCTCGGCAAAACCCAGTAGAAAGTCCGACAGGCGACTGCCCGCTTCACCGAAACAGAAGCGGCCCATGAGCACAGTATTGAGCCCGCTGCGTGAAGCGATGAACGCCAACGCCGCGGCATACAGGGCCAGCAATGTGTTGCCGAGGGTGGCGACCCACAACATGTCAGTGAAGCTGAAGGCCATGCCCAGCCTGCCCCCGGCGAACATCGTGCCGGTGAAGAAGGTGAAGCTGAACAGGACCATGGCGATCGGCAACAGGCCCTTGCGGGCGTGCCGGGGCGCTTCGCACAGGGGGAATTCGGAGGGTGAGCTCATTATCAGGTGCTCCGGGTTGAAGATGGAGCAGCATGAGCAATATGCGGGCCGCTTTTCAGCGGGCCGCAGGGGGCAAAAAAGCAGGCACTCAGCCCAGCCAGAAGCGTGCAGATTGCACAGAAGACAACGTCGTACTGGCCCCCACCTGTGCTCAGTGACTCAATTTGAAGCCACCGTGCACCAAAGCGGAACGCTGCTGGGTAGTTTTCACCCAGGCAGTGCAAGGACGCGACGAGCGCGCTGCGCTATCGGGAACTACCGGCACGTGCGCACCCTCTTAAGCATGAGTGGTTATTTCCTTGGGCTTCACGCTATTGGAGAACACGACATGCGCCACCTATTCCTCGCCCCTGCCCTGCTGCTCCTGCTGCCAGCCGGTGCTGCCCTGGCCCGCGTCGATGCGGGCGACGTCGCCACCTCGGCCGGGGTCTCCGCGTCGCTGTATTCGACGTTCAAAGACGACAAACGGATCATCCCTGCACGTGACGAGCTTTCTGCCTTCGTCGCCAGTGGCGGTGCCATTCGGGGTGCGTATGTGGAGTCGGCGCTGGAACAAGTCCGCAAGGACCATCCTGGCCTGCAGGCCAACGATGAAGAACTGGCGCGCGCCATCTTGTCCCAGGATGACCCCGTGGCTGACCACTGAGGGCGTCGCCGCCCATTCGCGAGCGTGATGCGCGGGTGGGCCGCCCAGGACTGCGCAAGGAGGGTGGTAACGGTCTAGGCTCATGAGTTCGACCCCTACAAGGAAGATCTCATGCCATTGCCCCGCCCTCCCCACGCCATTGCCCTGGCGCTCTTGGTTGCCTGCACCCAGGCAACCGCAGCCGAACCTTCCGCCCAGGCCCTGTTCAAACAGGCCGAGGGCGAGCAGGCGGCGTACCTGGACACCCTCAAGGCTCTGGTCTCGGTGGACACCGGTACCGGCACCGAGGCGGGCCTGACACAGATCAGCGCCGAGCTGGTCAAACGCCTCAAGGCATTGGGCGCAGAAGTCCAGACCCACCCTGCCACACCCTCCGTGGGCGACAACATCGTCGGCACGTTCAAAGGCACCGGCAGCAAGGACTTTTTGCTGATGGTGCACTACGACACCGTGTTCGGGCCCGGCACCGTGGCCAAGCGGCCGTTTCGCGTCGACGGCCCGCGCGCCTATGGCCCAGGCGTTGCGGACGCCAAGGGCGGCGTGGCGATGATCCTGCATGCGCTCAAGCTCCTGCAGGCTGAGCAGTTCACGGGTTACCGCACAATCACCGTGCTGTTCAACCCTGACGAGGAAATGGGCTCGGCGGGCTCCAAGCAGATCATCGCCGAGCTGGCTCGCAAGCATGACTACGTATTTTCCTACGAGCCACCAGACAAGGACGCCGTGACGGTGGCCACCAACGGCATCAACCGCCTCAAGCTCGAGGTCAAGGGCCGAGCCTCGCACGCAGGCTCTGCGCCCGAGCAAGGGCGCAACGCGCTCATCGAACTGGCCCACCAACTGCTCCAGCTCAAGGACCTGGGCGATGCCAGCAAAGGCACCACAGTGAACTGGACCTTGGCCAAGGCCGGTGAAAAGGCCAACATCATCCCGGCCTTGGCCACGGCCGAAGCAGACATGCGCTATTCGGACCTGGGTGAAACCGATCGGGTACAGGCTGATGCCCAGCGTATCGTGAACAAGCAGCTGGTAGCCGATACCCACGTCACCGTCACTGTTGAAAAAGGCCGCCCGCCGCTGGCGCGCAACGATGCCTCAACGAAATTGGCACAAACCGCGCAGCAGCTCTATGCCGAGGTCGGCCACACGATCGAGCCGATTGCCATGCGCTTCGGCACCGATGCTGGATATGCCTACGTCCCGGACAACGCCAAGCCGGCGGTACTGGAGACGCTGGGTGTGGTCGGGGCTGGGTTGCATGGGGACGATGAATACATCGAGCTGGCCAGCGTGGCGCCGCGGCTGTACCTAACCGTGGCGATGATCAGGCATCTGGCACAGTGACGTAGGGTCTGCAGCGGCCCCTTCGCGGGGCCTCGTCACCCCCATCCATCCATGCGCATCGTCGCCCGCACCAAGCGCTGCTCTTCCTGCTCGATCTCGCGCAAACTGTCGCGAATCCCGTTGATATGCTCGCGGGCCGCCCGCTGCGCCTGCTCTGGCAACTGCTCCATCACAGCGCGGTAAAGCCGCGCGTGCTGCCGGTCGATCTGGCGCTTCTGCGCCGGGCGGCAGTACAGGTTGTTGACCGAAGCGAACACCGTGCTCAAGGTCAGATCACTGAGCGATTGCAACGTGTGCACCAGCACGGGGTTGTGCGAGGCCTCGCTGATGGCCCGGTGGAACGCGTGGTCGCGCCGGGCATGCTCGCGGGGGTCGAGCATGTCGCCAGAGGCGTGGGCGGCAAGCATCTCTTCGTAGCGGCGCCGGATCAGCAAGCGGTCCACTTCCGTAGCGCGCAGGGCCGCCAGGCGCGCAGACTCGGCCTCAAGCAATGCACGCACCTCGAGCAGGTCGAACAGTGTGCGAGGTTGTGAGCCGAACAGGTGCATCAACGGTGTGTTGCCCGCTTGCCCGGTCAGGTCGGCGACGAACGAGCCGCGCCCCTGCTCGGTGTCGATGATGCCGCGCCCGCGCAGAATGCGCAGGCCTTCGCGCAGCGCCGAGCGCGAACAACCGAGTTTTTCCACCAGCCGCCGCTCCGAAGGTAACGCCTGGCCTACCTTGAGGACGCCTTCGACGATCAAGCGCTCCACCCGCTCAGCCACCTGATCGGCGACCTTCGCCTTGCCTTGCGCACCCATACAACACCTCAACTGGTAGGACCTCTGCGGGTCTTTTTACCTAATCTAGCCAGACAAACCCGTAAATAAATAGCCTGTCCCTTAGAAACTGGTAGGACCAGTGCTCAATGTGCTCGACCAGAGCCGTCGCCGAGGCGCAGGCTGCAAGGGTTACCGGTGTTGCTACAACAACAAAAATTGCCGCTGAGTGAGCCCGATGAACATTCTTTACGACGAACGTGTCGACGGTGCGCTGCCTGCCGTGGATACGCAGGCGCTGCTGCAGGCACTGCGTGAGGCGCTGCCGGACCTTGCGATCCTGCACCGTGCAGAGGACCTCAAGCCCTATGAATGCGATGGCCTCTCGGCCTACCGCACGGTACCGCTGCTGGTGGTGCTACCCGAGCGCCTGGAGCAGGTGCAGACGTTGCTCAAGGTATGCCACCAGCGTGGCGTGCCCGTGGTAGCGCGCGGGGCGGGCACCGGGCTGTCGGGCGGGGCGCTGCCGCTGGCCAAAGGCATTCTGCTGGTAATGGCGCGCTTCAACCGCATTCTCGAGGTCAATCGGCAAGGCCGCTTCGCCCGGGTTCAGCCGGGCGTGCGCAATTTGGCGATCTCTCAGGCAGCCGCCCCCTATGGCCTGTATTACGCGCCAGACCCGTCTTCACAAATCGCCTGCTCGATTGGCGGCAACGTCGCTGAAAATGCCGGCGGCGTGCATTGCCTGAAGTACGGCCTGACCGTGCACAACGTGCTCAAGGTCGAGATCCTGACGGTCGAAGGCGAGCGCCTGACCTTGGGGAGCGAAGCCCTCGACAGCCCCGGCTTCGACCTGCTGGCATTGTTCACCGGCTCCGAAGGGATGCTCGGCATCATCACCGAAGTGACCGTCAAGCTGCTGCCCAAACCTCAGGTCGCACGGGTGCTGCTGGCCAGTTTCGACAGCGTCGAAGACGCCGGCCGGGCCGTGGCCGAGATCATCGCCGCAGGCATCATCCCTGGAGGCCTGGAGATGATGGACAACCTGGCGATCCGTGCCGCCGAGGACTTCATCCACGCCGGTTACCCGGTGGACGCGGCGGCGATTCTGTTGTGCGAGCTCGATGGCGTCGAGGCCGACGTGCAGGACGACTGCGAGCGGGTTGCGGCGGTACTGCAGCAGGCCGGCGCCCGCGAGGTCCGCCTGGCCTGCGACGAGGCCGAGCGGGTGCGCTTCTGGGCCGGGCGCAAGAACGCCTTCCCGGCGGTGGGGCGCATCTCGCCGGATTACTACTGCATGGACGGCACCATTCCGCGCCGCGAACTGCCGCGGGTGCTCAAGGGCATCAGCGAACTCTCCGAGCAGTACGGCCTGCGGGTCGCCAACGTGTTTCATGCAGGCGACGGCAACATGCACCCGCTGATCCTGTTCGATGCCAACCTGCCCGGTGAGCTGGAGCGTGCCGAAGCGATCGGTGGACGCATCCTGGAACTGTGCGTGGCGGTAGGCGGCAGCATCACCGGTGAGCACGGCGTAGGGCGGGAGAAGATCAACCAGATGTGCGCCCAGTTCAACAGCGATGAAATCACCCTGTTCCACGCGGTGAAGGCAGCGTTCGACCCCAAAGGCCTGCTCAATCCGGGCAAGAACATCCCCACCCTGCACCGCTGCGCCGAGTTCGGTGCAATGCATGTGCATCAAGGACAGCTGCCCTTCCCTGACCTGGAGCGTTTCTGATGAGCATGGACCGCGACATGAGCCAGGACCTGCTGGAACAGGTCAATCGGGCCCTGAACCTGGGCACCCCGCTGCGTATTCAAGGCGGCAACAGCAAAGCCATGCTGGGGCGTCCCGTGACCGGGGAGATCGTGGATACCCGCAGCCACCGTGGCATTGTCAGCTACGACCCGACCGAGCTGGTGATCACCGCACGTGCCGGCACCCCCTTGCTGGAAATCGAGGCCGTACTGCACGAGGCCGGTCAGATGCTGCCGTGCGAGCCACCCCACCTGGGTGCCGATGCCACCGTCGGCGGCATGGTCGCGGCTGGGCTGTCAGGCCCCCGTCGGCCCTGGGCGGGGTCAGTACGTGACTACGTCCTCGGCACACGGGTCATCACCGGCCACGGCAAGCTGTTGCGCTTTGGTGGCGAAGTGATGAAAAACGTCGCCGGTTATGACGTTTCACGCTTGATGGCCGGCAGTTTCGGCTGCCTGGGCCTGCTCACCGAGGTGTCGCTCAAGGTGCTGCCACGCCCACGCCAATGCCTGAGCCTGTGCCTGCCGATGAGCCGGCACCACGCCTTGGCCGAGCTCGCCGAATGGGGCCAGCAACCCTTGCCCATCAGCGCAGCCTGCCACGATGGCGAAGCCTTGTATCTGCGCCTGGAAGGGGGCGAAGGCTCGGTGCAGTCGGCGCGCCAGCGCCTGGGGGGTGAGCTGCTCGACAGCCGCTTCTGGAGCGACCTGCGCGAGCAGCGCCTGGCCTTCTTCAACGACCCCGCACCGCTGTGGCGGCTGTCGGTGCCCACTGTCACCGGTGAACTGGCGCTGCCTGGCCAGCAATTGATCGATTGGGGCGGTGCGCAACGCTGGCTCAAGTCGACCGCGCCCGCGCAACTGATCCGCGAGCAGGCCGCCACAGTGGGCGGCCATGCCACCGGCTACCTGCCAGGTGATGACAGCAGTGCTCCGCTGCCCGAAGCGCTGATGCGCTATCACCATGCGCTCAAGCAGCAACTCGACCCCCAGGGCATATTCAACCCTGGCCGCCTGTACCCGGACCTGTGAGGCCACGCCATGCAAACCAACCTGAGCGAAACCGCCAAGGGCCTGGCCCGCGCCGAAGAGGCCGAACGTATTCTGCGCTCGTGCGTGCACTGTGGCTTCTGCACCGCCACCTGCCCGACCTACCAGTTGCTTGGCGATGAACTGGATGGCCCACGCGGGCGCATCTATCTGATCAAGCAGGTGCTCGAGGGTGCACCGGTCACTGCCAGCACCCAGCTGCACCTGGACCGCTGCCTGACCTGCCGTAACTGCGAAACCACTTGCCCCTCGGGGGTGAAATACCATGATTTGCTGGACATCGGCCGCGCCGTGGTCGAACAGCAAGTACCTCGCCCCCTGGGCCAGCGCCTGCTGCGCCAAGGGCTGCGCGCAGTGGTGCCGCGCCCGACGCTGTTCAAGGCGCTGATGCGCACCGGCCAGGCCCTGCGCCCGGTACTGCCGACCACGCTCAAGAGCAAGTTGCCCGCCCAGGTGGCCGATGCCGGCGAACGCCCGGTGATACGCCACGTTCGCCGGGTACTGCTGCTCGAAGGCTGCGTGCAGCCGGCGCTCTCGCCCAACACCAACGCTGCTGCCGCGCGCCTGCTCGACCGGCTGGGCATCAGCGTGGAACCTGCGTTCGAAGCAGGCTGCTGCGGTGCAGTGGACTATCACCTCAATGCCCAAGCACGCGGCCTGGAACGCGCCCGGCGCAATATCGATGCCTGGTGGCCAGCCATTGAAGCGGGCGCCGAAGCCATCGTGCAGACCGCCAGCGGCTGCGGCGCCTTCGTCCGCGACTATGGCCATCTGCTGGAGAACGACCCGCACTATGCCGCCAAGGCCGCCCGGGTCAGCGCGCTGTCCCGTGACCTGGTCGAGGTGCTGCGCGAGGAGCCGGTCGAGCAACTGGGGCTGTGCAGCGAACAGCGCCTGGCCTTTCACTGCCCCTGCACGCTGCAGCACGCACTCAAGCTCGGCGGCCAGGTGGAGAGCCTGCTGACCCGCCTGGGCTTTACCCTCACCGCCGTGCCGGACGGCCATCTGTGCTGCGGCTCTGCCGGGACCTATTCGCTGACCCAGCCGGAACTGTCGCGGCAATTGCGCGACAACCGCCTCAACGCGCTGGAAAGCGGCAAGCCACAACTCATCGCCACCGCCAACATCGGCTGCCAGACCCACCTCGACGGTGCCGGGCGCACACCGGTGCGGCACTGGATCGAAATCGTCGAAGCCGCCTTGAACCAGGAGAACAGCCATGCATAGCAAATCCGTGATCGGCCAGGTGGAGGTGACTCGCCTGCTGGCCGCCGCCCGCCAGGAGGCCGAAGCACACCACTGGAACGTGACCATCGCCGTGGTTGATGACGGCGGCCACCCGCTGGGCCTGCAGCGCATGGACGGTTGCGCGCCGGCCAGCGCCTACATCGCCGTGGAAAAGGCCCGCAGTGCAGCCTTGGGGCGCAAGGAAACCCGTGATTACGAACAGATGGTCAACGGTGGGCGCACGGCCTTCGTCACTGCGCCCCTGCTGACCAGCCTGGAGGGCGGCGTGCCTGTGCTGGTCGATGGCCAGGTGGTCGGCGCCATCGGCGTGTCCGGCGTCAGGGCCGAGCAGGATGCCCAGGTGGCCAAGGCCGGGGCCGCGGCCCTTTGAACACGCACCACATTGCCGAATACTGAAAAAGAGCGAGACAACCATGTCCCACCATCTCCAGATTGCCCCTGTGCTGCAGCGTTTCATCGAAGACGAGGTGCTCCCCGGCACTGCCATCGACGCCACCCGCTTCTGGCAAGGCTTCAGCACCCTGGTCCATGACCTCGCCCCGCGCAACCGCGAGCTGCTCGCCGAACGCGACCGCCTGCAGGCCGAGCTGGACAACTGGCATCGCCAGCATCCGGGACCGATTGCCGACATGGCGGCCTACCAGGCCTTTTTACGCAGCATCGGCTACCTGGTCGACACGCCCGGCCAGGTCCGCATCACCACCACTAACGTCGACCGCGAAATCGCCGAACAAGCCGGCCCGCAGTTGGTGGTACCTCTGAGCAACGCGCGCTATGCGCTGAACGCCGCCAATGCCCGCTGGGGCTCGCTGTACGATGCGCTGTACGGCACTGACGCCATCTCCGACAGCGACGGCGCCGAACGCGGCCAGGGCTACAACCCGGCGCGAGGAGCTCGGGTGATCGCCTTCGGCCGACGTTTTCTCGATGAGGTCGCGCCCCTGGCAGGTGCCTCGCATGCCGATGTCAAGGTTTATGCCGTCAGCAATGGCACGCTGCAAGCCACCCTGAGCGATGGCCGCCAGGTCGGCCTAGAGCAACCCGCGCAACTGAAGGGCTACCAGGGCGAGCCGGGCAAACCGGCCGCCTTGCTGCTGCAGCACCATCGGTTGCACTTCGAGATCCAGGTCGACCCCACCAGCGCCATTGGCCAGGCCGACCTTGCCGGGGTCAAGGACATCCTGCTGGAGGCCGCGCTGACCACCATCATCGACTGTGAAGACTCGGTGGCGGCCGTGGATGCCGAAGACAAGGTCAATGTCTATCGCAACTGGCTCGGCCTGATGAAGGGCGACCTGAGCGAACAGGTCAGCAAGGGCGGCAAAACCTTCACGCGCTCACTCGCGCAAGACCGCCAGTACCACGGCGTAAGCGGCCAGCCGCTGAGCCTGCCGGGGCGCTCGCTGCTGTTCATCCGCAACGTCGGCCACCTGATGACCAACCCGGCAATCCATGATCGCGAGGGCAGGGAAATCCCCGAAGGCATTCTCGACGCCGTGGTCACCAGTCTGATCGGCCTGCATGATCTCAAGCGCCGGGGTAATTCCCGCGAGGGCAGCCTGTACATCGTCAAGCCGAAGATGCACGGGCCCAACGAGGTGGCCTTCGCCGACCAGCTGTTCCGCCGTGTCGAGGACCTGCTGGAGCTGCCACGGCACACCCTGAAAATAGGCATCATGGACGAAGAACGACGGACCAGCGTCAACCTCCAGGCCTGCATCGCCAGCGCAGCAGCGCGGGTGGTGTTCATCAATACCGGTTTCCTCGACCGCACTGGCGATGAAATGCACACCGCCATGCAGGCCGGCGCCATGCTGCGCAAGGGCGACATGAAAGGCAGCGCCTGGATCCAGGCTTACGAACGCAGCAACGTACTGGTTGGCCTGGCCTGCGGCCTGCGCGGCAAGGCGCAGATCGGCAAGGGCATGTGGGCCATGCCAGACCTGATGGCGGCCATGCTCGAACAGAAAATCGCCCAACCCCGCGCCGGTGCCAATACTGCCTGGGTACCCTCCCCGACCGCGGCAACCCTGCATGCGCTGCACTACCACCAGATCGACGTAGCGGCCGTGCAGCAGCAACTGGAACAGGTCGACCTGGCCGCCGAGCGCGAGCAGTTGCTGCACGACTTACTGAGCATCCCGGTCAGCCCGGACAGGCCCTGGAACGCAACGCAGATCCAGGCCGAACTGGACAACAACTGCCAGGGTATCCTGGGCTATGTGGTGCGCTGGGTAGAACAAGGCGTCGGGTGTTCCAAGGTACCGGACATCCATGACGTCGGCCTGATGGAAGACCGCGCCACCCTGCGCATTTCGGCCCAGCACATTGCCAACTGGCTGCACCATGGCGTGGTATCGGCCGAGCAGGTGCAGGCCACGCTGCAGCGAATGGCCAAGGTGGTCGACCAGCAGAATGCCGGTGATGGTGCCTATCGGCCGATGGCGGAGAACTTCGCTGGGTCACATGCCTTCCGCGCGGCGCAGGAGCTGGTGTTCAAAGGGCTGGAGCAGCCCAGTGGCTACACCGAGCCGTTGCTGCATGGCTGGCGGTTGCGCTTCAAACAGGACTCCCGAGGCTGAGGGTGCACAGGGCCGCGATGCGGCCCGATTGCCGACAAACGGGCACCGGCACACGCATCAGTTGCCTTGCTGGTCCACCACCACGGGCTCACCAATGGCGTAAAAATGCCCGCCCGCCACGTAATGCAAACTGCGCCACTGTGGATCGGCATGCTCGTATGCCCAGTGCCCATCCTTGAACACCCGGTCATCGGCCCACGCCGCCACCACTTCACCTATGAACAAGTCATAGGTGTTCTGGTTGTGCGGCTCATCGATCACCCGGCACATCAACCAGGCCGAGCAGCCCATGACCAGCGGCGCCGCATACCCTTCGACGCGTTTCAGTTCGACACCGATGCTGGCCAGCTTGTCGGGCTGGTCGAACAGGCTGCGGGTACCGACCTGGTGCGTCAGATGGGCCTGGGCGGCAGTTGGAACCTGCAGCACGAACCAGCCACTGCCTTCGATCAGTTGGCGTGTACGGGCACTTTTGTCCAGTACCACGGTGACCTTAGGCGGGTTGAAGTCCAGCGCGCATGCCCAGGCGGCGGCCATGACGTTGTCCACACCTTCGTGGCTGGCCGACACCAGCACGGTCGGTCCATGGTTGAGCAGGCGATAGGCCTTTTGCAGGTCGACGGCTTGAAAGTGGCTGTTCATCGGTGTCCTCGGTCCGCGCAGGTATCAGGCGCGCAATTGTGCCGTATCAACGGCGTTGAGGCACCCACTCTGTAACTTGGGAATTGTCCTACCCAACAGATCGGAAACGCCTTACTTGTCGCTGTGGGCAGGCAAAAACATGATCGGCACTCGTCTTCCAGAGGAGGCTGAGCATGCACTCACTTGCCCGTACCACTGCCGAACTGCGCAGCACCCTGCGCGAACTGATGGCTCATGAGATCAGCAACCCGGACGAGGACCCGCACCTCTCGGGTGTGCTGTTCTTCTGCGCTACCGACGAACGCACCCGGCAGTTGATCGAGCGTATCGAACTGTTGGCCAGTGAGGTATTTTTCGACACCTGCGGCCGCGCCATCGCCCACCGTATGCGCGCCGCTGCCATCGAGGGCGTGTGCATCAGGCAGAAGCGCTCGGCACCGGCTGACGAAACGGTCATACACATCGCCCTGCCTGGCAAGCGCTACATCACCGTGAGCACCGCGCGCTTCTGATCCGCTATCCTGAGCACTCCCGCGCTCCGGACCGTCACCATGGAACTACACATCCGCCTGGAAGGCCGCAAAGGCTTGGCCGACCAGCTTTACCAACAGCTGCGTGCTGGCATCGACAGTGGCCACCTGGCCGCCGGCACGCAACTGCCACCGACCCGCCTGTTGGCCGAGCAACTGGGTGTGTCGCGCAAGACCGTTGCCGAAGCCTATTCGCGGCTGACCTATGACAACCTGCTCAGCGGTGTGGTCGGCCGCGGTACCTTCATAACCCCACGCCAGCCTGTGCGCAGTAGCGAAACCCAGCCCGTGCCACTGGCCGCAGCCGCCTCCCTGGAGCGCTGGCAACAACGCGCCACGGTGCTGGCCGGGCGCACTCAGCAGGCGCCTTCACGCTATGACTTCGTCGGCGGAGCGTCGATCAAAGCGCAGTTTCCCTTCGACCACTGGCGCAGCTGCCTGAACTACGCCCTACGCCGCAGTCAGCGGCACCCAGAGCGACAGTTCGCGGCCCAGGGCCTGCCCGAGCTGCGCGAGGCCATTGCCCACCACATCGCCTTCGCCCGCGGCGTGCACTGCAGCGCGGCTGACGTGCTGGTGTGCAACGGTGCCCAGCAGGCCCTGGACCTGATCGCTCGGGTGCTGATCGAGCCCGGCTGCCCGGTGGCCATGGAAGACCCCGGTTACCCGCCGGCACGCCAGTTGTTCCTGGCCTTGGGTGCGCGCCTGCAATCGGTCCCGGTGGACGACCAGGGCCTGTGTGTAGAACAGATCGCCGACGGTACCCGGTTGATCTACGTCACGCCCTCGCACCAGTTCCCCCTGGGCATGCCGATGAGTGAACCGCGTCGGCAAGCGTTGCTGGCCCGCGCCGCCGCGCTGGGCGCGCTGATCATCGAAGACGACTACGACTGCGAATTCCGCTACCAGGGCCAGGCATGCGATGCCCTGCAGCGCCTCGACCGCCACGGCCTGGTGGCCTACGTCGGCACCTTCTCCAAGACCCTGCTGCCGGAACTGCGCCTGGGTTACGCAGTCCTGCCGCCCGCAGTGCTGAGCGCCGCTTGCGTGGCCAAGCACTTGAGTGACTGGCACAGCCCGTCGCTGTTGCAGTGGGCGCTGGCGCGCTTTATCAGCGAGGGGCACCTGAGCAAGCACATCCGCCGCTGCCACGACATCTACAGTGCCCGCCGGGCGCGCATCCTGGCACGCCTGGAGGAAGACCTGGCACCCTGGCTCAGCGCCGTGCCGGCCAACGCCGGGTTCCACCTCAGCGCCCTCGCCCAGCCGGGTATCGATATAGAGATGCTGACCAACCTTGCCCGCAAGGTGGAGGTTGGCCTTTACTCGCTGGCGCCCTTCTTCAGCGAGGCCCCCGTGCGCCCCGGCCTGGTGTTCGGTTTTGGTGCCATCGAACTGCTGGACATCGACCCGGCGCTGGACCGTGTGCGCGATACCCTGCAGCGCCTCACCTGACCACGGCCGGCTGGCTGCCAGGCCCAGGCCTAGCGACGGCAGCCGCGTAGCTACGCGGTGCGAAGCACCGGGTCACCAGCAACATGGCCAGCACGGTAACCGTCAGCAATGTCCAGGACGCCTGGAAGTTGCCGCTCACCTCCCGTAACCCGCCCGTGATGTACGGCACGATGCCGGTGATGATGAAGCCAATGCCCTGCACGAACGCCGCCAGGCTGCCAGCCTCGGCGGGGGTTTTCAGGTGTTCCAGGGTCAAGGTCAGGCTCAGGCTGAAGCACGCACCCAGCCCGAAACCGATCATCGCCACCCACGCTCCCATGGCCAGCGTTGGCGCCAGCAGCAGGCCGAGAAAGCCGACCAGCTGGATCGACAACGCCAGCCACAGCCCAGGCCGTCGATCAGCCCAACGGCGCAACAGCAACGGCAGCCCCAGCGCCCCGGCGACCTGGAACAGGGTCATCAGGCCCACCAGGTCTCCACCCCCCTGGGCTGTGCCGCCCTGCTCGAGGTGGTAGGCCGGCAGCCAGGCAACCATACTGGTGTAGCCGCCATTGATCAGGCCAAAGTACAGCGCCAATAGCCAGGCCCGGCGCGTGCCGAACCAGTGCCCTGCACCCGCTCCCGTCAGTACGGGTGCAGCCTCACGCGGGCGCAGCGCGGCCCAGGCAAGCACCGCCAGTACCGCCGGTACCGCCCACACGCCAAGGCCCGCCTGCCAATGGCCAAAGTGCCCGCTGATATGCGGCCCGAGCACCGCCGCCAGCCCGCCACCGCTCATCAGCGCCGCCGAGTAAAGGCCCATGGCCGCAGCCAGGCGATTGGCAAACCAGCGATTGACCAGCCCCGGCATCATGCCCTGGACCACCGCCACCCCCAACCCGGCCAGTACCGCACTGGCAATCAGCGCCCAGGCACTGTCCAGCTGCAACCGCCACAGGCAGGCCAGGGCAATGGCGCCAAGGCCGCCAAGCATGCCGCCATGCTCGCTGATCCAGCGTCGCAGCCAGGGTTGCAGCAACGGCACCAGGCCCATGCACAGCACCGGTAATGCTGTCAGCAGCGCCGCCTGCTGGTAGCCCAACCCGGTGCCGGCGCGCATGGGCTCAAGCAGCGGCCCGATGCTGGTCAGGATCGGGCGCAGGTTCAAGGCCAGCAATATCACCAACAACAGGTTCAACGCGCCCCTCATGGCTGGCTCGCCTGCTTCCATTGCTGATACAACCCTGCTTCGCCTGCTGGCTTGAGCGGGCGTAACGGCAAGCTCTGCTGTTGTGGCGGGCGAGCCATCTGCGCATAGACCGCCGCGGTGGAAAGGCCATAGGGCTCGCCTTCCTCATTGTCATAGGCAAACCAGGCGCGTTCGATGCCACACAAGTGCATGGCCGCCAGGCACATCGGGCACGGGTGCCCCGTGGCATAGATTTCAGCACCGTCCAGGCGTGCCCGGCCCAAGGCGTGGGACGCCTTGCGAATGGCCTGCATCTCAGCGTGGCTGGTCGGGTCCTGAGTGCTGTGGATCTCGTTGACGGCGCGGGCGATCACCCGCCCTTGGTACACCAGCACGGCGCCGAAGGGCCGGCCACCGGCCTGGATATTGGCACGGGCCAGGTCAAGGGCTTCGCGCATGTAGCGTTCTTCGGACATGAATCGGTTCTCCTGGAGCTAGACCGGGCCATTATCCCGTCTCCTCGACCCAGGCTGAAATGAAGAGATTGGATGCATGCCAGTGGCCACCTGAATGGCGCGATTGGCCTCCTGGCAAAGCGTGCGATTGGCTATCGGGGCATCGGGCGGGCGGCGCTAAGGTAGCGCCATGTCCACCCACCTTGATCTGGAGATCACCATGCACAATCGTATCGAATGGGCCAAGCACGCACCTGACGCCTACAAAGCCATGGTCGGCCTGGAGCAGGCGCTGGCCAGGAGCGGCCTGGAAAACGCGCTGCTGGAACTGGTGCGCCTGCGCGCTTCGCAGATCAACGGCTGCGCCTACTGCGTCAACATGCATGCCAATGACGCACGCAAGGCCGGCGAGACCGAAGCCCGCCTGCAGACCTTAAGCGTCTGGCGTGACACCGCTTACTTCACCCCGCGCGAGCGTGCGGCACTGGCCTGGGTCGAGTGCCTCACACGCTTGCCGGAGCAAGGCGCGCCACAGCCGGAGTATGAAGCGCTGCAAGCGCACTTCGAACCCACCGAGGTGGTCAACCTGACACTCGCCATCGCCACCATCAATGCCTGGAACCGGTTCGGGGTGGGATTTGCCATGGTGCCGGCCTGATCGATGCCGACGACCGGCAGCAGCCCCGTCAGCGCCTGGCCAACAAGGCCCGATAGCTTCCGGGGCTTTGCCCGGTCCATTTCTTGAAGGCCCGGTGAAACGCACTGGGCTCCTGAAAGCCTGCCTGTTCGGCGATTTCGGCAATGCTCAACACGCCCTCGCGCAAGCGCTCGAATGCCATTGCCCGGCGCACCTCGTCCTTGATCTGCTGATACGACCGCCCTTCCCGCTCCAGTTGGCGGCGAAAGGTACTGGCGCTGACGCCCTGTTGCACGGCCAATGCCGCCAAGGTTGGCCATTGGCCGTAGCGCCGCGCGCGTAGATGGCGATACACCTGTGCAACCAGGCCATTCTGGTTGCGAAAACGGATGACCAACCCTTGCGGCGCGCTGCGCAGGAAGGTCTTCAGGCTGCCGAGGTCCTGCACCACGGGCAAACGCAGGTAGGCGCTGTCGAATTCGACTTCGGTACGCCCACTGCCAAGGCGCAGGTCCGGTCCCCACAAGAGCAGGTCGTCCTCCTGCGCTGGGCGCGCCACCGCCAGTTCGGTGCGGTCGATGGCCAGGCGGCGCCCAGCCAGCCAGCACAGCAGGCCCACCACCAGCACCAGGTAGGTTTCCTCGGCGTACACCCGGGTCAACGGGTCGGCGATGCTCGAGTGCACGCTGATCGTCGCCCGCCCGGCCCGCACCGTCAGGCTGCCCCGCAGGTCGCGCAGGAACAGGCCAAAATTGCCCATGCACTGGCGCAGGGCTTTTTCCAGGTTCGGCTCCTGGATCAGCCCTCGGCAGATCAAGGCGAAGCTGCCCAACGGCATGCCATGGCTGTCCAGGCAGAAAAACTCGTCATCCAACCGCTGAATCAGCGCCAGCCACAGCTGGGCGAACGCCTTGGCGGGCACGCGGGCTTGTGCTTGTCCAAGCACACCGGGGTCGATGCCCACCGCGCGCAGGTGGGCATCGCGCAGCTCAGGCTTGTCGCGCAGGGCATGGAGCATGGCATTGAGAAAGTACACGGCGACCGAATCGCTATCGCGCATGGCGGAATTCGCTGTCTATGCTGAGTGGCAAAAAGTGCCAGGTTGACTGAACAGATCCGGCATAGGCTCGAACAGGGCCTTTGCCTAGACTCGGACCCAACGACGGGGTCGCCGGCCATTCTCGCAGAGCCTGGCCCGCTCCCGCCATGCCTTCGCAATCGGAGCCTCTATGAGCAGCGCAGAAATCTACGTCGTCAGTGCCGTCCGTACCGCCATCGGCGGTTTTGGTGGTTCCCTCAAGGACTTGCCGCTGGCCGACCTGGCCACCGCCGTCAGCCGCGCCGCCATCGAGCGCTCGGGCGTGGCCGCCGATCAGATCGGCCACGTGGTCATGGGCACCGTCATTCCCACTGAGCCACGTGACGCCTACCTGGCACGGGTGGCGGCGATGAACGCTGGCATCCCCAAGGAAACCCCGGCATTCAACGTCAACCGCCTGTGCGGCTCGGGCCTGCAGGCCATTGTTTCGGCCAGCCAATGCCTGCTGCTCGGCGACGCCGACGTGGCCCTGGCAGCCGGTGCCGAGTCGATGAGCCGCGGCCCTTACCTGCTGCCACAGGCCCGCTGGGGAGCGCGCATGGGCGACCTGCAGGGGATCGACTACACCGTGGGCGTGTTGCAGGACCCGTTCGAGCACTTCCACATGGGCATTACCGCGGAAAATGTCGCTGCCAAACATGGCGTCACCCGGGAAATGCAGGATGAGCTGGCCCTGACCAGCCAGCGCCGCGCCGCCCGCGCCATTGCCGAGGGCCGCTTCGCCAGCCAGATCGTGCCGTTGGAGCTGAAGACCCGCAAAGGCAGCGTCCAGTTCGCAGTAGACGAACACGTACGCGGGGATGTCACCGCTGAGCAACTGGCGGGCATGAAAACCGTATTCAAGAAGGACGGCACCGTCACCGCAGGCAACGCCAGTGGCATCAACGACGGCGCTGCGGGCCTGGTGCTGGCCACCGGTGACGCCGTGCGTCGCCTGGGCCTCAAGCCGCTGGCGCGCCTGGTGGCCTACGCCCACGCGGGCGTCGAGCCGGAACTGATGGGCCTGGGACCGATTCCGGCCACGCGCAAGGTACTGGAAAAGGCCGGCCTGAACATCGCCGACCTGGACGTGATCGAGTCCAATGAGGCCTTTGCTGCCCAGGCCTGCGCCGTGGCCAACGCCCTGGGCTTGGACCCCGAAAAGGTCAACCCGAACGGCTCGGGCATTTCCCTCGGCCATCCGGTTGGCGCCACGGGGGCGATCATTGCCACCAAGGCCATCCATGAACTGCACCGCATCCAGGGCCGCTACGCGCTGGCCACCATGTGCATCGGCGGCGGCCAAGGCATCGCCGTTGTCTTTGAGCGCGTCTGAGGGAACAGAACCATGAGCATTGAACAGATCGCCGTTATCGGCGCCGGCACCATGGGCAACGGCATCGCGCAGGTGTGTGCAGTGGCCGGTTACCAGGTGCTGTTGGTGGATGTTTCCGACGCCGCGCTGGAGCGTGGCGTGGCCACCTTGGGCAAGAACCTGGAGCGCCAAGTCAGCAAGGGCACCCTCGACGCCGAACGCGCTGCAGCGGCCAGAACGCGCATCCGCACCAGCACCGATTACGCACAGCTCAGCGCCGCCCATCTGGTGATCGAGGCCGCCACCGAGAACCTCCAGCTCAAGCAGCGCATCCTCCAGCAGGTCGCCGCTAACGTAACGGCCGATTGCCTGATCGCCACCAATACCTCGTCGCTGTCGGTCACCCAGTTGGCCGCCAGTATCGAGCACCCTGAACGCTTCATCGGCGTGCACTTTTTCAACCCGGTGCCGATGATGGCCCTGGTCGAGATCATCCGTGGCCTGCAGACCAGCGACGGGACCTATGCCCAGGCGCTGCTGGTGACCGAAAAGTTGGGCAAGACACCGATCACCGCCGGTAACCGCCCAGGGTTCGTGGTCAACCGCATCCTGGTGCCGATGATCAACGAAGCGATCTTCGTGCGTCAGGAGGGCCTGGCCAGTGCCGAGGATATCGACACCGGCATGCGCCTGGGCTGCAACCAACCGATCGGTCCGCTGGCCCTGGCGGACCTGATTGGCCTGGATACATTGCTGGCGATCATGGAGGCCTTCCATGAGGGCTTCAACGACAGCAAGTACCGCCCTGCGCCGCTGCTCAAGGAAATGGTCGCGGCCGGCTGGCTGGGGCGCAAGAGTGGCCGCGGTTTCTTTACCTACTGAGGACGAAGCAGCATGCCCCCGGTCAATGCCGCAATGCGCTGTGCCAACTTTGAAGAGCGACGTGACCGGGCCATGGCGCTGTTTGCCGAGAAAGGCTTCGGCCAGGTGAGCATGCGCGAGCTGGCGGCCCATGTGGGGCTGACCGCAGGTTCGTTGTATCACCATTTCCCGAGCAAGCAAGACCTGCTGTACGACTTGATCGAAGAGGTGTACGAGGAGCTGCAGGCCACCCTGGACCAAGGCCGCCGCGCCATGGCCCGGGGGGCATCGGCGTTGTCGTGCCTGATCGCGGCGCATTGGCAGTTGCATGCCGAGCGCCCCTTGCAGTTTCGCCTGGCCGAGCGCGATTTATGCTGTTTGAGTGAGGCGCAACAGGCGCACCTGGCATCGTTGCGCAAGCGGTATGAGGCAGGGTTGCTGCGCTTGATTGCACCGCAAGCGAAACTGCCGGGGCGTGCGTTGGACGCTACAGCACATGTACTGGCGACGTTGCTCAACCAACTGCCGGGGTTGCTCAAAGCATTGCCTCAAGCGCAAGGGTTGGAGCTGATGGAAAACTTGCTGGTCGGTGGGATCGAGCGGACGCTGCGATAGCCTGCCAGGGCCGCTTCGCAGGGCAAGCCCGCGCCCAGTTCCCCCCATGCCAAGGGATGCGGCGAAACCTCTGGAGGCGGGCTTGCCCCGCGAAGGGCCCGCCGCCTCAGCGCAACAGCGACTGGATCTGCTCGTGCAAGGTATCCAGGTCAAACGGCTTTGCCAGGATCGGTGCCTTGCGGGTGATCGGGCTGCCTGACTCGAGAATTTCCGCCGGGTAGCCACTGATGAAAATCACCTTCAGGTCTGGCCGCAATTTCACCGCGGGCTCAGCAATCTCCACCCCGGAGATCCCCCCAGGCAAGCGGAAGTCTGTCACCATCAGGTCCAGGTGCGGCTTGCTCGCCAGGATTGCGAACGCCTGCTCACCGTCTTCGGCGACCAGTACGTGGTAACCCTCCCCCGACAGGTAGTCGCGCAGGATCATGCGGATCGCCGGCTCATCCTCGACTACCAGTACCACATCTTGTGCATCTTCACTCATGACAACGCCTTGAAATTCATACAGTTGGCCATCTGACCCCAGGCTTAGGCAGAGGTTGCCCGCACCTGATCGTTTTGTTCTACCCGCTTCGTCAACGGTAACCGAAGGGTGAACGTGGCACCCTTGCCTTCCTCGCTTTCGACCTGGATCTGCCCGCCATGGGCCTGCACGATCTGCTCCGAAATGTACAACCCCAACCCGAGCCCGCCGCTGGCCTGTTGCGTGGCCACACGCTCGAACTGCTGGAAGATCCGCTGCTGATTGACACCGCTGATGCCGATGCCATTGTCCTGCACTTGTACGCAGGCCATGCCGTTCTGCGCGAACACCCGTACCTGTACGGGCCGGCGTTCGCCATAGCGCAATGCATTGGACAACAGGTTGGCCAGTACTTGTTCAATCCGAAATTCATCCCACTCGCCCTGCAGCGGCTCGCAACGCTGAAGGTCGATATGCGTCTCCAGTGCCAAGGCCTGGGCGGCGAAATTTTCCACCAGACCGCGCACCAGTTGGCTAAGGTCGAACAGCTTGGGTCGCAGCGACAGCTTGCCAGTGCGGATACGCGAGACATCCAGCATATCTTCGATCAACCGGATCAGGCTGTTGATCTGCCGCTCGTCACGCTCGACCATCGCCTGCAGCTTGTCGGCGCTGAAGGCATCGAGGTTGCCACGCGCCAGGTGCATCTTGCGCAGTTGCGTTTCGAGGATCAGACCATTGAGCGGCGTGCGCACTTCGTGGGAGACGATCGACATGAAATCGTCACGCATGCGCACCGCATGCTCCAGCTCGCCACGGGCAACCTGCAATTGCCCCAGCAGCAACTCTTGCTCCTGGCGGCTTCGCTCCAGGGCCTGGAGCTGGCGGTCAAGCACCTTGCGCTGCCGGTACAAGTCGACGAATACCGTGACCTTGCTCTTTACCGCAAAGGTGTCCAGCGGCTTGTGCAGAAAATCCACCGCACCACTTTCGTAGCCCTTGAAGGCGTAGTTCATCTCTCGTCCGGCGGCCGTGACGAAGACGATCGGTATATTGCGGGTCTTTTCCGTGCCACGCATCAGCTCGGCAAGCTCGAAGCCATTCATACCCGGCATCTGCACATCGAGGATGGCCAGGGCGAATTCGTGTTCGAGCAACAGCGACAATGCCGCTTCTGCAGACTGGGCCTGGTGCACCTCGCGGTCTACGCCCTGAATCAGGGCGTCGAGGGCCAGCAGGTTTTCCGGCAGGTCGTCGACGATCAGCAGTTTGGCGGTGGTGTGGCTTAGCATGCGCAGGGTTCCAGGGTCGCGAGCAACTGCTCGATTCCGCTCAGAGAAAGTATATGGTCAGGCTGGTGAAGGGCCAGGGCGGCCTCCGGCATCAGCGCCACCTGTGCGTCGCGGGGGTCCTGGACCACGGTCCGGCCGCCGCTGTTCTTGATATAGGCAAGGCCCTTGGCGCCGTCTTCGTTGGCACCGGTGAGCAGCACGCCAAGCAGCTCGGGGCCATAGGCATCGGCCGCCGAGGTAAACAGAAAATCGATGGCCGGGCGCGAGAAATGCACCGGCTCTTCCTGGCTCAGCGACAAGCTGAAGTCGCGTTCTACGGAGAGGTGGTAAGCCGGCCCCGCCACATAGATCTGCCCTGGGGCGATGGCCTGCTTGTCGCAGGCTTCCTGCACCGGACGGTGCAGCCGGCGCTGCAGCACCTCGGCCAGGCGGCTGTGGCGATCGTCGGGCAAATGCAGCACGCACATGACCGGGAAATCGAAGCCCGCCGGCAGGCTGCCGAGCACCGTGAACAATGCCGCCACGCCGCCGGCAGAGGCCCCTATCACTACCGCACGCACGCCCTTCATGATTTGCGGTAGATCCGTTCGGGCTTGACCAGCGGCTCGAAGCGCTCGCTGTAAGCCGAGAAATCCACTGACTCCTTGCTACCCAGCACCAGAAAGCCGCGGTGGCACAACGACTCATGGAACAGGCCCAAAGCGCGGTCCTGCAGTTCCTTGTTGAAATAGATCAGCACGTTGCGGCAAGACACCAGCTGGGTTTCGGAAAACACGCTGTCGGTCGCCAGGCTATGATCGGCGAAGGTCACGTTTTCGCGCAGGGTGCTGTCCATGATGGCGTTGCCATAGGCGGCGGTGTAGTACTCGGCGAAATCACGACGCCCGCCGGCGAGGCGGTAGCTCTGCTCGTATTCGCGCATGCTCTGCATTGAGTAGATGCCTTGCTTGGCCTTCTCCAGCGAATGCGGGTTTATGTCGGTGGCGTAGATGATGGTGCGCTCGAGCAGGCCTTCCTCACGCAGGAGAATGGCCATCGAGTACACCTCCTCGCCGGTGCTGCAGCCCGCGATCCACACCTTGATCGAAGGCCAGGTGCGCAACAGCGGCACCACTTCGTTGCGCAACGCAAGGAAGTGGCTTGGATCGCGGAACATCTCGCTGACCGGGATCGTCAGGAACTGCAGCAACTGCATGAACATGCCGGGGTCGTGCAGCACCCGCTCCTGCAATGCCGACACCGTCAGGCAGTCGAACTGGCGCAGGGCATGGAGGATCCGACGCTTGATCGAAGCGCCAGAATAGTTGCGGAAATCGTAGCTGTACTTGAGGTAGATCGCCTCGATCAGCAGCCGGATTTCAATGTCGGTGTTGCGCTCGCTAGTCAAATTCGCTCCAGTTGCGGCAGCCATACGCGGATCAACGAGAACAGGCGGTCCAGATCGATCGGTTTGGCCAAGTAATCATTGGCACCGGCCTGCAGGCAACGCTGCTGGTCATCCTTCATCGCCTTGGCCGTCACGGCAATGATCGGCAGCTTGCGCCAGCGCGGTTGCAGACGGATCAGGCGGGTGGCCTCGAAGCCGTCCATTTCCGGCATCATCACGTCCATCAGGACCAGGTCGATGTCGTCGTGCTGCTCGAGGCGCTCGATGGCTTCGCGCCCGTTGCGGCCGATCTCGACAATGGCGCCCTTGTGTTCCAGGGCGCTGGTCAGGGCAAAGATGTTACGCACATCGTCATCCACCAGCAGCACCTTGCGGCCCTCGAATACCTTGTCGCGGCTGCGCGCGGTCTTGAGCATGCGCTGGCGTTCATGGGACAACTGAGACTCGACTTTATGCAGGAACAGCGTCACTTCGTCGAGCAGACGCTCTGGCGAGCGGGCGCCCTTGATGATGATCGAGCGCGAATACTTGAGCAGGTCGGCTTCTTCTTCACGGGTCAGGTTGCGACCGGTGTACACAATCACCGGCGGGAACGAGCGGATGTCTTCAGCGGTCATGCGCTTGAGCAGCTCGTTGCCCAGCATGTCCGGCAGCTTGAGGTCGATGATCATGCAGTCGTAGATGTTCTCGCGTAACAGCGCCAGGGCATCCTGGGCCATGGCCACGGCAGTGATCTCGACATCGTCATCGCCGATCAGACGGGCGATGCTCTCACGCTGCAGGTCGTCGTCTTCCACCAGCAGGATGTGCTTGAGCTTCTGCGTCAGCTTGGCCTCAAGGCGAGCGAACACTTCCTTGAGTTCTTCGCGGCTGGTGGGCTTGACGGCATAGCCCACTGCGCCCATGTGCATGGCCGCCTCGACGCGGTCCTCCACCGAAATGATATGCACCGGAATGTGCCGGGTGCCGGCCTGTTCCTTGAGGCGTTGCAGCACGGTAAGCCCTGAATGGTCGGGCAGGCGCATGTCCAGCAGGATGGCATCGGGAATGTACCGCGCCGCCAGCTCGAAGCCCTCGTCGGCACCGTGGGCCACCAGGCAGCTGTAGCCCAGTTCGTGGGCCAGGTCGAAGAGGATACGGGCGAAGTTCGGCTCGTCCTCGATCACCAGGATGCAGCGGTTGCCGAACGGTGCACGCTCACGGTCATCGGCAAATGCCGCTGCCGGCAGTTTGGGCGCTGCCGGTGCCGCTGCCTCTGGTACTGGCGGTAAGGTGTCGACCGCCGGGCGCAGGCTCAGCGCCTCCACTTCGTCGGCCTCGGCCTCGTAACGTTCCGGCATGATCAGGCTGAACACGCTGCCCTGGCCGGGGCTGCTGTCGACGCTGATCTGCCCGCCCAGCAGATGGGCCAGGTCGCGGGAAATCGACAAGCCCAGACCGGTGCCGCCGTAGCGGCGGTTGCTGCTGCCGTCGACCTGATGGAAGGCGCCGAAAATCGCCTGCTGCTGCTCGGTAGCGATGCCGATGCCAGAATCGCGCACGGCGAACACGATGCCGGTGCCGGCCTGGTGGCTGATGGTCAGGCTGACCTGGCCATGGTCAGTAAACTTAATGGCGTTGGACAGCAGGTTCTTGAGGATCTGCTCCAGGCGCTGGCGGTCGGTGAACAGGGTGGCCGGCACATGCCCGTCGAGCTTGACCTCGAAGGACAGCCCCTTCTGTTCGGCCAGCGGCAGGAACATACCCCGCAAGCCTTCGACCAGGCGAGCCAGCTGGGTGGTCTCGGGGCGCACGTCGAGCTTGCCGGCCTCGACCTTGGCGATGTCGAGGATATCGTTGATCAGGTTCAGCAAGTCGTTGCCGGCCGAATAGATCGACTCAGCGAACTTGATCTGCTCGGCGCTGAGGTTACCCTCGCCGTTCTCGGCCAGCAGCTTGGCCAGGATCAGCGAGCTGTTGAGCGGCGTGCGCAGCTCATGGGACATGTTGGCAAGGAACTCGGACTTGTATTTGCTCGAACGCTGCAGGTCGTCGGCGCGGGCCTGCAGCTCGCGCTGGGCCTGGCTCAATTCGTCGTTCTTGCGGTCCAGGGCTTCGGTGCGTTCGGACAGTTGCTCGTTGGTCTGCTCGAGTTCGGCTTGCTGGGTTTCCAGATGGGCCTGCGACTCCTTGAGCACGCGCGACTGCTCTTCGAGCTCTTCGTTGGCGGTCTTCAGTTCTTCCTGCTGCACCTGCAACTCTTCGTTGAGCTGCTGGGTCTCTGCCAGCACCTCCTGCAGGCGTTGGCGATAACGGGCACTTTCGATAGACATGCCCAGGTTGCCGCCGACACGCTCGAGCAACTCATCGTCACGCTCCTGCAACGGGCGCAGGAAGCCCAGTTCGATCACGCCGTTGACTTGGCCGTCGTCGCTGGCCGGCATCAGCAAGGCGCTGCGCGGCAGACCGCTGCCCAAACCGGAACTCAGGTGGTAGTAGTCTTTAGGCAAGTCGTCCAGGCGCAGCAGCCGGCCTTCACGTACCGCCTGGGCCAGCAGGCCGTCATGGGCGGCCACCACCTGTTCGCGGGCCTGCTCCTGGGCGTCCAGGCCATAGGTGGCCACCCGCACCAGGCGCCCGTGCCCGTCGCGCACGTACAGGGCGCCGACCACGCTGCCCAGGTAGCTGGCAAAGAAACGCAGAATGTTGTCGCCCAGCATTGGCAAGGTCAGTTGCCCCAGCACCTGTTCGGCCAGTTGTGTCTGGCCGTTGCGCAGCCAAGCCTGGTGCTCCAGGCGCTCGGCCGAGCGCTGCTGGGCCTTGAGGTTGTCGTCGTAGCTGCTAGACAAGGCCACCAGGTCGCGCCGCCCCAGGTAGGCCAGCAGCCCGCTCAGGCCGACGATGAACAACACGAAGACCGAAATGGCGGTGACCGTGACACTGTTGACCTTCTCGTTACGGGCCATGCGCAGTTGCTGCTCGGTACTCACCAGGCCGTCGAACTCCTTGCGGATTTCGTCGGTGATGCGTTTGCCCCGGCCATTGCCGATCGATTGACGGTAGTCGCCGCCATTACGACGCTGGGCGATCATCTCACCGCCGAAGTCGTTCCAGGCCTGCTGCAGGGCTATCAGACGGTCGATACGGTCAACCTGCTGCGGGTTGTCTTCGACCAGGCCGCGCAAGCTGCGCAGGCTGCCGAGAATCTTCGGTTTGGCCACCTCGTAGGGGTCGAGAAAGCTTTCGTCACCGGTAATCAGGAAGCCGCGCATACCGGTTTCCATGTCGATCGACAGCTTGACCGTTTCGTTGGCATTGCCGATGACCCGGTCGGTATGCTCGACCCATTGCATGGCCGACAGCAGGTAATTGATCACCGCGACAAAGGCCACGGCACCGAGCAGACCCACCCCCAAGGGCAAGCCGATGTTGCGGCTCAACAGCTTGCGGAAGCTTTGTTGGTCCATCGAGGCTGCTTGAATCATCTGAAAACGCCTGAGCGAAAAGTCCATTGAACGGTGTGGCGAATGAAGCCTGTTCCTGCCTGCCACCCACTTACCGGTTAGCAGCGAGTCTAACCACCTTTGCGGGCTTCGGCAGGCATTTAGCCGCTATTTGAAGGCAGCGTTCCTCAATCGTTCCATCCAATTGCAACCAACGGTATCCTCAGGGAACTTCTGGCGCTGCCTGGCGCACAGAATAAAGACATTCTTCTGGTACAGGATCAAACAATGCACCTCTTGGTAGTCGAAGATGACGACATCGTCCGCATGCTGATGATCGAAGTGCTCGACGAACTGGGCTATGCGGCCTTGGAGGCAGACTGCGCCACGGCAGCACTGGCGATCCTCGAAGACCCAAGCCAGCCCCTGGCGTTGCTGATGACCGATGTGGGCCTGCCGGACATGCGTGGCGAGGTGCTGGCGGCCAAGGCGCGTGCCCTGCGGCCCTCGTTGCCGGTGCTGTTTGCCAGTGGCTATTCCGAAAGCCTCGACGTGCCAGAGGGTATGCACATGATTGGCAAGCCATTCAGCATCGATCAGTTGCGTGACAAGGTGGTCGCCATTCTCGGTAAGGCGTGAACGCTGTGTTGGCCCGAGCGCCGGCCTGCCGGTGATCGGGCCGGTTCAGGCAACCTCTGGTGACAGCTCCCTGCGCAACAGGTAGGTATCCATGATCCACCCTTTGCGCGCCCTCGCTTGCTCCCGTACCTGTAATATCCGCGCTTTGACCAACGGCAACGGCCCGGCAATCAGCACCTCGTCCTCGGTGCCCAGGTACGCACCCCAGTAGATCAGCAGCTCAGGGTCATCGAGCGCGGCAAACGCGCACTGCCCATCAAGCATCACCACCACGTTGTTCACTCGCCCCTGATCCGCCAGGCGGCGGCCCGGCAGCACGACCAACGGCTCGCCAATACGGTTGAGCGGCACCTGGTGCCGCGCCGCCAGAGCCTGCACGCTGCTGATACCGGGGATGACCTCCAGGCGCAGCGATACGCCACCCTCGCGAACCAGCTGGAGAATGCGCAAGGTGCTGTCATAAAGGGCAGGCTCGCCCCATAACAGAAAGCCGCCGATATCGCCGGCGCCCATCTCATCGGTGAGGAGGCGGGCATACAGCGTGGCGCGCTGGCGGTGCCAGCCCTGGACCGCGGCCACATAGTCGGCGGCCTCCGCGTCACGTTGCGGGTCCGCCACCTGCACCAGGCGGTAGTCGCCCGCAGGGCGGTAGCGTTCGAGAATGGCCTTGCGCAGGTGCACCAGCTCATCCTTGCCCGAGCCCTTGTCGAGAACAAAGAATACCGTAGCGCGGCGCAGCGCATCGACCGCCTCATAGGTGACCTGACGTGGATCACCTGGCCCGATGCCAATAAGCAGCACGTCTTTCATTACCCAAACCCTGACGGGAACCAGCAACCATTGTCGGCCGGCTGCTGGTGTTTTGGCAAAGCGACGTCAGAAGATCGAGAAGTTGTAACTGACGATGACACGGGTCTCGTCCATGTCACGCGCCCATTTCTCGTAGTTGCTGCGGTAGGTGGAGTTGCGCAGGCGCACACTGACATCCTTGAACGTGCCGGTCTGGACCTGATACTTGAACTCGGTGTCGCGTTCCCATTCCTTGCCTTCGGCGTTACTGCCGGGGACCTTGATGTGGTCGCCATTGATGTAACGGGTGAAGAAGGTCAGGCCAGGCACGCCCAGGGCCTTGAAGTCATAGTCGTAGCGCAGTTGCCAGGAGCGCTCCTGGGCAGCGGCAAAGTCGTTGACCTGCGCGTAGTTGACCAGGTAAGGGTTAGTGCCATCGAGGTAGGGCATGGCGCTTTCGCCATACATGCGCTGCCAACCCGCACTGATCTTGTGGCCACCCAGGCTGTAGCCGAGCATGCCGCTGAACGCGCGGTGGTCGATTTCACCCGCGCGGGCGTTACCGATGTCATCGCTCTTGATCAGACGCAGGTCCGCCGACAGGCTGCCGACCGCGAGCGGCTGGCTGGCCACCAGACCCAGGAAGTGCTGACGGTAGATGTTTTCCAGCTTGGCCACCTGGTACTGGGCGCTGAGCCGGTCGTTGAAACGGTAATCCAGCCCCGCCAGGTCGAAGTGGTCGGCTTCGGTATCGCAGGCGTAGCGCTTGTTCTTGCAATGCACGCGAATGTCCTGGCGGTCGGTAGAGTCACGTGCGGTGTACTGGTTCAAGCGCGCCAGGGTGAACTTCAGGTCGTGTACTTCTTCGGACGTGAGCATGGCGCCATGGAACATGGTCGGCAACAGGCGACCATCGTTGTATTTCAACAGTGGCACATCCGGCATCATCGAGCCGTACTTGAGCACGGTGTTGGAGACCTTGACCTTGGCCGCCAGGCCCATCTTCGCGTACTGGTCGGCGGAGTGCCGTGGATCATGACCGGAAGAAGGCAACAAGCCACTGTTACTGTCTGCAGGGCTGGAATCGAGCTTGATACCAAACATGCCCAACGCGTCCACACCAAAGCCTACCGGGCCCTGGGTATAACCCGACTGCACATTGAGAATGAAGCCTTGCGCCCACTCTTCGCGCTTTGACGCTCCCTGGCTGGAACTGCTGTGGCCGTCACGGAAATCCCGGTTGAAATAGACATTGCGTGCTTCGACCTTGGCACTGCTGTCTTCAAGAAAACCGGCAGCCTGGGCGTGCGCACCGGCACACAAAAGGAACAGGCCGGCAACACGACGCCCAGGGGCGAGAGGAAAAGGGGCAAACATGCGAGGGAACATCCAGAAGAAAGGCAAAAAACAAACCGTGGCGGACATGCGCCACGCTGAGGCAAGACGGCCGAACACGGCTCGACCATCATCTGAAATGATCGCGCGAAGGCTCTACCATGGGCCATTGGACCATGGTCTATAGGCCAGGAGCGGCACTGCAAAAAATGCGCGGGCTGCCCGTACGGAAAACTAGCAAAGTTCCCGTCTTACTTGAAAAAGTTTGCGGTTTACCCAATTGCCACGAGTGTCTACACTCGATATCAGCGAACAGTTTCACCCACCCGTGTGGCCGGCGTTGATTTCTGTTCAATGTTCGTCACGCCATGCCACGAAAGACGTACAGGAGTGATTACAGTGTCCAGACTTGCAGAGTTTCGTGCTGCCGAAAAAGCGCTCCAGGAGCAAATGGCTCAACTGGAAGCGCTGAAAAAGGATGCCGGCCTAAAACGCGAAATCGAATTCGAGCAGAAACTAGTCGGCCTGATGAAAAGCTATGACAAAAGTCTGCGCGATATCATCGCTATTCTTGATCCGAAGGCCGTTACACGCGGCGCGGTCAGCGCGCCCAAACAGCAACGCCGACCGCGCGTGGTGAAAGTGTACGAAAACCCTCACACCGGCGAGCAGATCGAAACAAAAGGTGGCAACCACCGCGGCCTCAAGGCCTGGAAAGAAGAATACGGGGCTGCCACCGTGGAAAGTTGGCTGCGCTGATGAAACGTCAACGCCTGCTTCACACTTTTTTCACAAGGACTGGCTCAGTATCGAAACAGCTAAAGGACTAGCGACCCCATCACGCGCCCGCACATGCGGGCCTCTCTTCCAGCGCCCTGCCCCTTGCAGGGCGCTTTCATTTGCGCAATCGGTTCACTGCCGTATCATGGCCCTCCTGTCTGTTGCGCTGGCATCGATGCCAGCCCCGTCTCTGGAGTTCCCATGAGCCTGCAAAATCTGCAAACCCTGCCTGGTGTCACCGCACAACCTGACGCCGCCACCGCCAAGTTCGTCTTCAACCACACCATGCTGCGGGTAAAGGACATCGAGAAGTCTCTGGACTTCTACACGCGCGTGCTGGGCTTCCGCCTGGTCGACAAGCGTGACTTTCCGGAAGCGGCCTTCAGCCTGTACTTCCTGGCCCTGGTCGACCCCGCGCAAATCCCCGCCGACGACCACGAGCGCCACCAGTGGATGAAGTCGATCCCTGGCGTGCTGGAGCTGACCCACAACCACGGCACCGAAAGCGACCCAGCGTTCGCCTACCACAATGGCAACACCGACCCGCGTGGCTTTGGCCATATCTGCATTTCGGTTCCGGACGTGCACGTTGCCTGCGCCCGTTTCGAGGCGCTGAACGTACCGTTCCAGAAGCGCCTGGCTGACGGTCGCATGAACCACCTGGCGTTCATCAAGGACCCGGACGGCTACTGGGTCGAAGTAATCCAGCCAACCGAAGTCAAAGGCTGACCCTACGGCAGTCTTCGTTCGTCGGGCCGGGAACTCCCGGCCTCTCGCTGTGGTATATGAAAGTAAGCGCTTCACATGCCACAGCGAGGTAAGGACGATGCAATCTCTTCACTGTGAATACCGCGACCACACCATCACCGCCAGCGTGATGCCTCACCCCGACTCTCCCCTTCCCTATGCCGCCGGTTGCCTGATCACCGACCCGCAAGGCCATACCAGCAAACGAATATCGATGCCGATGAAGTTCTTCTCGGACCTTGAGCATGCTCAGCATGTGTCCCTGGCCCATGGCCGGGCCTTGGTGGATGAGCGGCTGGACAGGGAGCACAGTGCCTCCTGATGCAATGGTGCAAATGCCCCTTTCGCGGGCCAAGCTCACCACCAACGGTTGGCCACGCCATCGCGCTGGGCGCACAACCAGTGGGGTGGTTTGGCCCGTGAAGAGCCGGCACCCAACCTAGATATCCCGTGCGTACTTCACCGCAGCATCAATCTGCGCTTGAGTCGGCCGCACGCCGGTATACAGTACGAACTGCTCAAGCGCCTGTAATGCAATCACCTCCAACCCGGTAATCACCGGCTTGCCCAGCGCCTGTGCCTGCCGAATCAATGGTGTTTGTGCTGGCAGCGCCACCACATCGAACACCCGCTCGGCGGCGGCAATGGCGTTCTCGCTGAACGCAAGCTGCTCGGCCTCCGGCCCACCCGCCATGCCGATCGGCGTCACGTTCACCAGCATTGGAGGGCACAGATCACCCAGGTCGGCGACCCAACGGTAGCCACACAGATCGGCCAGCTGCCGCCCGGCCTGCTCGTTACGCGCCACGATGATCCCTTCCTGGAACCCGGCATCACGCAGGGCGCTGGCCACCGCCTTGGCCATGCCCCCGCTGCCACGCAGGGCGAAGGCGGTGGCCGGGTCTACCTGATGTTGCTCAAGCAACTGGCGCACCGCCAGGTAGTCGGTGTTGTACGCCTTGAGGTGCCCGGCGGTGTTGACCAGCGTATTGACCGACTCGATCGCAGCGGCGGAGGGGTCGATTTCATCGACCAAGGCCATGCACGCTTCCTTGTAGGGCATCGATACCCCGCACCCCCGTATGCCCAGCGCACGGATACCTGCCACAGCAGCCGGCAGGTCATCGGTGCTCATCGCCTTGTAATAGAAATCCAGCCCAAGTTGCTGGTACAGGTGGTTATGAAAGCGCACGCCAAAGTGGCCGGGGCGACCGGCAAGAGAAATGCACAGCACAGTGTCTCTGCTGGGAGTTGCCGCCATAACCTGCTCCTTCTTCATGACTGAAACGTTTGTTCAGCGTAACAGAGCCCACCGCTTGTCGTCCCTTACACAACCTTTACCGTTCCCGTGTACTCAGCTGACAGTGCACAGAGTCATAGTAGTAAGGCCCCAAGCGCGGGGTTTTCTTACGAGGAAGTCTCATGAACCGTCTTATCCCCGGAATCGCCCTGCTGGTCGGTGCCCTGGCCATCAGTGGGCAGGCCTGCGCCCACGGTGGTGGCTGGTATGGCCCTGGTCCCCTGCTCGGTGCGGCCGTCGTCGGGGCTGTGGTCGGGGCGACAGTTTCCGGTGGCCACGACCGGACCGTCTACGTCGAACGTCAACCTGCTTATTATTCGCCGCCGCCAGTGTATGTACAGGCGCCGCCACCGCCGGTCTATTACCAACCGTACTACGTGCCTGCACCGCCGCCGGTGTACCGCTATGGCCCGCCGCCGGTGTATTACGGGCCGCCACGCTGGTAACCGTTGATAAAACTGATGAGCACTATTGAGCGAGTTGATTTCAAACCGCGCCGGCGGCTGCGTAAGGTAGGGCCATGTTTCACAGGAGGTCTCCCATGGCCGCTATCCAGATCATGTCCGTCGTCGGCAGCGCTGTCCCTACTACCCTGCGCGAGCAAGGCCTGCTGGCATGCTGGTACTTGGTGCGCAACGGTGAAGCCGTAAGCGGCCCGCTGGCCAGCCGGGCCTCTGCCCAGGCGCTGGCCGAACAGCTGCAGGAGGCTTGCCTGCTGGCTTGAAGTATTTGTTGTGCGTTGCTCCCTACGCCTCTTCCGGCCCGCCTCTGGCGGGCCTTTTTTTGTTCATCCCCTGGCATCCTGTGCAGGAGCCGTTGCCACTGAACAACGACATCATCAATGGTCGCGGCATCGGCGGGCGATTTCTACGTCTGCGTTCATCCATACCATTTTGAGAGCAGGATTAAATTTCGTTCACGTTGCGCCCTTTAGTCATAAGGCATTCGACAGGGATTAAGCCATACTCCAGAATGCGAGCGGTTTTTAGGGGGAAAACCCTTGCACAGCCAACGACATACCAACCTTTAGTGAGCCTCAACGTGAAAACATCCCTGTCCATCCTCAGCCTGCTGCTGTTGCTCACAGGAACCGCGACCCTTCCGTCGACCGCTGCTGCACAACCCCCGGCCCAGGTTCAACGCGACCCGTCCAAATTGCACCTGGCATCAGGCAGTGCGCTGCTGATCGACCTGAACAGCAACCAGGAATTGTATTCCAGCCATGCCGACCGCGTAGTCCCCATTGCCTCAGTGACCAAGCTGATGACCGCGATGGTGGTGCTGGACGCCAAGCTGCCCATGGATGAGATGCTCACCATGACCATCGCCAACAACCCGGACATGAAAGGTGTCTATTCGCGGGTACGCCTGGGCAGTGAGCTCAACCGCCGCGAAACGCTGCTGATCACGTTGATGTCGTCGGAAAACCGCGCCGCCACGACCCTGGCCAACCATTACCCGGGGGGTTACCCGGCCTTCATCAAAGCCATGAATGCCAAGGCGCGCAGCCTGGGCATGAGCCATACCCGCTACGTTGAGCCCACAGGCCTGTCGACGCAGAACGTTTCCAACGCCCGCGACCTGGCCAAGCTGCTGATGGCATCGCGCAAATACCCGATGCTGAGCGAGCTGTCGACCACCCGCGAGAAGACCGTGGCTTTCCGCAAGCCCAACTACACGCTGGGGTTCCGCAATACCGACCACCTGGTGAACAAGAGCAACTGGGACATCAAGCTGACCAAGACGGGCTTCACCAATGAGGCAGGCCATTGCCTGGTGCTGTTGACCCGCATGGACAACCGCCCGGTGGCCATGGTGATCCTCGACGCCTTCGGCAAATACACCCACTTCGCCGATGCCAGCCGCATGCGTCAATGGCTGGAAACAGGCGCGGCCAAGCCAGCACCGGCGGTGGCGATGCAGTACAAGTCGGACCGCCAGAACAAGAGCCGATTGGCATCGGAGTAGCACTAGACCGGCCCCGCCTCATCGTCGAGACGCCAGTGATGATGGGGCGGGTGTCGGGCTGCCTCAGGCCTGGGTGTTGACCGAGCCACCGGCGCTGCTGCCACCGGTTTTGGCCAGGGCTTCGAGCAGCTGCGCAGTAGCCTTCATGATCTCGCCGGTCAGGGTCGAGATGCTGGCCTGTTTGGCCGTTACCGCCGCAAGCTTGGTGCCCTCGTCCTTCTGTGCCATCAGGTCGGCCAACTGCTTCTGTTCGTCAGCCAGCTGCTTTTGCATGCGCTTGATCATCTCACGCAACTGCTTGATGTATCCCGGCTCTTCACTTGCGCTACTTTCTTCAGCGCCTTGAGCCTGGCCGCCGTTGCGCAGCTTGGAAGTATCGACCTGCGTCGTAGAGCGGCCCTCCTCGGTTTTCTCGGTTTCCTTGTCCTTGGCTGCCTGGCCGGCGTTGAGTACCTGGGCCGAATTGCTGCTGTTGATGACTGCTGTAATACCTACCATGACGTTCTCCCTGCTGTGAACGGGTCCGTGCGATGCCCTGCCTATCGGCGGCCTGACGCAGATC
The DNA here is from genome assembly GCF_021602025.1 of Pseudomonas ceruminis. Lineage (GTDB taxonomy): Bacteria > Pseudomonadota > Gammaproteobacteria > Pseudomonadales > Pseudomonadaceae > Aquipseudomonas > Aquipseudomonas ceruminis. The sequence goes on along the minus strand of NZ_BQHW01000003.1, from coordinate 330,562 downwards.
TTTAGCGTCAGCCGTTCACCCCCCCCTCGCCGTTCAGTAAATTCCCCACAACGTGGCTCGTTCCAACCAATGTACTTGCGCAGGAGCCGGAGCCCCGGCGGGCGTCCACATTCGACCATTATGGAATCGCAGCCATGAGCCAGTCTTCACACCCGGAAACCATCAAAGACCTGATAGGCGTGGGCTTCGGCCCTTCCAACCTGGCCTTGGCCATCGCCCTGGAAGAACTCGCGCAGAGCCAGGGCCACGCACTCGACGCCCTGTTCATCGACAAGCAGAAGGAATACCGCTGGCACGGAGAAACCCTGGCCACCCAGAGCGAACTGCAGATTTCTTTCCTCAAGGACCTGGTTTCGCTGCGCAATCCGACCAGCCCCTACAGTTTCGTCAACTACCTGCACCAGAAGCAGCGTCTGGCCGACTTCATCAACCTCGGTACGTTCTACCCCTGCCGCCTGGAGTACAACGATTACCTGCGCTGGGCGGCTGAGCATTTCGCCGCACAGGCCGTGTATGGTGAGGAGGTGCTGCGTATCGAGCCGGAAGTGAAAGGCGGCCGTGTGGAGCATCTGCGCCTGGTGTCCTGCGATACCCAAGGCCGTGAATACAGCCGACGAACCCGCTCGGTAGTGGTCGGCAGTGGCGGCACGCCGAAAATCCCGGAAAAATTCGGCGCGTTCAAGGATGACCCGCGCGTCTTCCACCACTCGCAGTATTTGAGCAGCCTCGACAAACTGCCCTGCACCGAGGGCAAACCTATGCGCATCGCAGTGATCGGCTCTGGCCAGAGCGCCGCGGAAGCCTTCATCGACCTCAACGACAGCTACCCGTCGGTCAAGGTCGACATGATCCTACGCGGCTCTGCGCTCAAACCCGCCGACGACAGCCCGTTCGTCAACGAAATTTTCTCGCCGGACTACACCGACCTGGTCTACAACGAGCCGGCCGACCAGCGGGCCAAGCTGCTGGGCGAATACCACAACACCAACTACTCGGTAGTCGACCTGGACCTGATCGAGCGCATCTACGGCATCCTCTACCGTCAGAAGGTATCGCACCAGTTCCGCCACAACGTGCTATGCCGTCGCCAGGTCGAGGCGGTGGTGGCCACCCGCGATGGCATCGAGCTGACCCTGCGTGACCTGGCGACCGGCCAGCAGCAGACCCACCGCTACGATGCAGTGATTCTCGCCACGGGCTACGAGCGCCGTTCACACCGCGACCTGCTGGCACCGCTGGCGGGCTACCTGGACGACTTCAGCGTCGACCGCAACTATCGGGTACTGACCAGCCCGGACCTGCAAGCCTCGGTTTACCTGCAAGGCTTCTGCGAGAACAGCCATGGCCTGAGCGACACATTGCTGTCGGTACTGCCCTCCCGCGCCGCAGAAATCGGCCAGGCGCTGTACCACGACTTAGCGCGTCAGCTCGACAAAACGCCAGCAGCGGTCGCCCTGACCAGCGCCTGATAGCGTTCAAACCATGACAACGCCGACAGGGTGCCTAAGGGCGCGCTGTCGGCTTTGTGCATTCTGAAACATTTGCTTTCACTTAAATCGGCAGGATTTCCATTCTCATTCGTCCTTATAGATGCAGCCCCTTTGGCTGGGCATGTGCTCGCCCCCTATTTCAGAAGACGACCGATGGCCAAATCTCAGAAAAAATCCAAGTCCAAGTTGTGGTTCCTCGTGCACAGCTGGCTCGCCCTGCCGATCTGGTTCTTCGTGCTGATTGTCTGCTTTACCGGCATGCTCGCGGTGGTCAGCCAGGAAATCGTCTGGCTGGCCAACCCCGATGTCCGTGCCAGCAAGCCCGACGACAGCGCCGAACGGCTGAGCTTTCAGCAAGTGCTGAGCGCGCTGAACCACGCCGAGCCGCAAATGATGGTGCGCTCACTGAGCCAGCCCGACGGCTCTCACTTCGCCCTCACAGCCAGTGTGACCTACCCCGACGGCACCAGCCCGACGCTGTACGTCAACCCGTACACCGGGGCCATCCAGGGCAAGAGCCCGGACTTCAATTTCGAAGCGTTCACCCGCGCCCTGCACGGCTGGTGGCTGGTGCCTTTCACCAACGGCTTCAGCTGGGGCTGGTACCTGGTCTCGCTGCTCGGCCTGCCGATGCTGGCGTCGCTGGTCACCGGGCTGGTGGTGTACAAAAAATTCTGGAAGGGCTTTTTCAAGCCGGTGCGCACGGGCCACGGCTCGCGGATCTTTTGGGGCGACGTGCATCGCCTGGCGGGCGTCTGGTCGATATGGTTTATCGCCGTCATTGCCATCACCGGGGTCTGGTTCCTGATCCGGGCGATCCTGTTCGACAACCAGATCACGATATCCAGCGAACCGATCGTGCCGGTGATCGCCCGCGAAGATGTACCCCTGACCAGCGACGGCAGCCCAGCACCGCGCATCGACCTGGACGAAGCCGCGCGCATCGCCGGCCTGGCCATCCCGGGCCTGGACATCAGCTTCATCTCCCTGCCCGCCACCGCCTACAGCCATATCAGCCTGGGCGGGCGCGGCTGGTACCCGTTGATGTACCAGACGGCCGAGGTCAATCCCTATACCCGCGTGGTAGACAGCCAGTTCCTGCTTGCGGACCGCTCTGCCCTGGAGTTCGTCACCGAATCCATGCGCCCCTTGCACACCGGTGACTTTGGCGGCCTGCCGATCAAACTGGTGTGGTTCTTCTTCGGCCTGATCCTGACCCTGATGGTATTCAGTGGCCTGTTGATCTGGACCAAGCGCACCGCCCAGGCGACCGCAGCCGCCCTCAAACGCAGCGAGCGCACGCCCCCTACCCGCACGTCAGGCAGCGACAACCCCGTGGAGATACGCCCATGAGCCAGTCCCAGGCCCTGCCCAACCGCCCCCTCAAACAGCTGTGGCTGAAATGGCGCTTCCACCTGAACATCTTGCTCATCCTCATCCCCTTGGGGTTCATGCCCAAGTATTTTGCCGATGCCAAGCTGTTTCGCGGTGATGCCGGGTTGGGGGTGAACCCGATCAACGACATTCAGGTGGGCCCTTACAGCCTCGACCTGGCCGAACTGCGTAGCGAACCCCCTCGCGCCGACGGCACGGCGGGCCATTTCAAGCTGTTCAACGCCGCGCTGTGCAAGGCCTGCATCAGCGACGTCAAGGCCGTCTACCTGCGCATTGGCAAGCCCCGCAGCCTGCGCGCCGCCGGCACCATCTTCTTCGGCGCGCCCTACCGCATGGGCACGAACCTGCCCATACCACCACGCACCCAACCTGATGCGCAGGTGTGGATCACCATCGAAGGCTGGGACGGCAGCATGCACCAAGCGTCGGTGCCCTTGGCCAAGGCGTCGCCAGCCACCGTGGCCTGGCTCGAGAAAAAAGGAGGCAAACCATGAAACACCTGATGCGCAGGCTCGCCCTGCCCTTGCTGGTGCTGGCCGCAGGCCCGGCCCTGGCGCACAACCCGATGTGCGAATGTGAAGAAGTGGACGGTGGCCAGGTCAGATGCACCGGTGGCTTCTCGGATGGCAGCGGCGCCCCTGGCGTGACCCTGGACGTGATCGGTTATGACGAGCAGGTACTGGTCGGTGGCAAGCTTGGCGAAGATTCGACCCTGACCTTCAAGCGCCCGGATGGCGAATTCTATGTGCTGTTCGACGCCGGCCCAGGCCATGTGGTGGAAGTCGACTACGCCGACATCGCGCAACCATGAATAACCCGACCATGCGCCGTACCCAGGTGGTACGCCCGGCCGGGGCCGGGCATGAAACCCTTTACGTGGTGCTGATCAGCCTGCTGATCGTCGTCCTTGCCGCCACCGTAGTGTGGATGCGTGGGGAGCGCGAGGACGAGCAGGCCATCGCCAGCCACCAGGTTGATGCGCGCCGCGACCTGACAGCCGCTGAACAGGGCATCTATACCGACCTGCGCGTCGCGTTCGACGAAATCCAACTGTTGCGCGAGGAAACTGCCGCCGTGCCAGGCGTGGACGCCTTGGCAGCGGAAAGCCTGCCGCCGTTCGTGGAGGACGCCGGCAGCCAAAGCCGCGGCAGCCACCAGTGGCTGTGGCTGCAGACCGGTGCCTACCTGGGTCGCAGTCAGGATCCACAGCTCGCCGGCAGCTTCCTGCTGATCCTGCCGGGGGACAGCAGCGGCCAGGCCGATGTCTGGCTACGCCGCGACAGCGCCGCCGTCACCCCGGACGACCTCGGCCAGGCTGCATTGATCGCCGCTGGCTGGCAGCAGGTGGTCAGCCACTACGACGCCGGGGTCACCCGCGAACACCGTCACTGAATCCAAGGAATCGCCCATGTTCCGCTCCGCATTCGCCCTGATCCTTGCCTGCGCCATGCCGCTGCTTGCCCTGGCCGACCCCGGCAGGCCCCTGCGCATCGGCATCACGCTGCACCCTTACTACAGCTATGTGAGCAATATCGTCGGCGACAAGGCCGAAGTGGTACCGCTGATCCCGGCGGGTTTCAACCCGCATGCCTACGAGCCGCGGGCCGAGGACATCAAGCGCATCGGTAGCCTGGATGTGGTCGTGCTCAACGGTGTGGGCCATGACGATTTCGCCGACCGCATGATCGCCGCCAGCGAAAAGCCTCAGATCAAGACCATCGAGGCCAACCAGAACGTACCCTTGCTGGCGGCCACCGGTATCGCCGCGCGCGGCGCCGGCAAAGTGGTCAACCCGCACACGTTCCTGTCCATCAGCACCACCATCGCCCAGGTCAACAACATTGCCCGCGAGCTGGGCAAGCTCGACCCGGACAATGCTGCCTTCTACACCCAGAACGCCCGCGCCTACGCCAAGCGGCTGCGCACCTTGCGTGCCCAAGCCCTGGCCAAGGTCACCGAAGCGCCGGGTGCTGACTTCCGCGTGGCGACCATTCACGCCGCCTACGACTACCTGGTGCGTGACTTCGGCCTGGAGGTCACCGCCGTGGTCGAGCCCGCCCACGGCATCGAGCCAAGCCCGGCACAGCTCAAGAAAACCATCGACCAGCTCAAGGCCCTGGACGTGAGGGTGATCTTCTCGGAGATGGACTTCCCTTCCGCCTATGTCCAGACCATCCAGCGCGAGTCCGGCGTGCGCCTGTACCCGCTGACGCATATCTCCTACGGCGAGTACACCCCTGAGAAATACGAAGTGGAGATGAAGCGCAACCTCGATACCGTGGTACGCGCCATCCAGGAGAACCGCGCATGACCGCCGCAGCCAGCATCAGGGCCGCGGACGGGCCGCGGATCGATTTTGCCGGTATAAACCTCACGCTGGGCCGCACGCGCATTCTCGAGCAGGTCAGTTTCAATGTCAGCCCCGGCAGCGTACACGCCATCGTCGGGCCCAACGGCGGCGGCAAGAGCTCGCTGATCAAGACCTTGCTGGGGCAGATGCCGCACCAGGGTCAACTGACCCTGCACTGGCCAGGTGAACGGCAGGTGATCGGCTATGTGCCACAGGCCTTGGAGTTCGACCGTGGCCTGCCCATGACCGTGGATGATTTCATGGCTGCGATGTGCCAACAGCGCCCGGCGTTCCTCGGCCTGTCACGCCGGGTACAGCCGGCGATCGATGCGGCACTGGCCCGGGTGGGTATGCTCGACAAGCGCAAACGACGCATGGGGGCATTGTCCGGGGGCGAGCGTCAGCGAGTGCTGCTCGCCCAGGGGTTGATCCCCGAGCCGCAGCTGCTGGTGCTGGACGAGCCGATGTCGGCACTCGACGAAGCGGGCATCCAGGTGTTCGAGCAATTGCTACAGGGCTGGCGCCAGGCCGGTACGACCGTGCTGTGGATCGAGCATGACCTTGCAGCGGTGTTGCGCCTGGCCGACCGGGTCACCGGCCTGAGCCGCCAGGTACTGTTCGACGCCCCGCCTGCCCAGGCCCTGACCCCAGAGCGCCTGCTTGGCCTGTTCTCCGTCCACCCGCGCAGTGAGGGCCGCACCTGATGAGCTATGAAACCTTTCGCCAAGTGGTCCAGGAATGGGCCGGCGCTGGCTACCTGCCGGAGGCGCTGGCCTACGGTTTTGTCATCAACGCGCTGCTGGCCGGCCTGATGATCGGCCCGGTGCTGGGCGGCCTGGGAACGCTCGTGGTGGTCAAGCGCTTTGCCTTCTTCTCCGAGGCTGTCGGCCACGCCGCACTCACCGGTGTGGCCATCGGCATTCTGCTCGGCGAACCTTACACCGGCCCTTATGGCAGCCTGTTCGGTTACTGCCTGTTGTTCGGCATTCTGCTCAACTTCCTGCGCAACCGTACTGGGCTTTCGCCGGACACGCTGATCGGCGTGTTTCTCTCGGTGTCGCTGGCGCTGGGCGCGAGCCTGCTGCTGATGCTGGCGGGCAAGATCAACGTGCACATCCTGGAAAACGTACTGTTCGGCTCAGTGTTGACAGTCAGCGGCCAGGACCTGGTGGTGCTCGGCATGGTCGCGGTGATGGTGTTGGCACTAGCCCTGCCGCTGTACAACCGCATCATGCTGGCCAGCTTCAACCCGCAACTGGCGGCCGTGCGTGGGGTAGCGGTGAAGACCCTGGACTACCTGTTCGTGGTGCTGGTGACCTTAGTTACCGTGGCCTCGGTGAAAGTCATCGGGGCGATTCTGGTGGGCGCGCTGCTGGTGATTCCAGCTGCGGCCGCACGGCTGGTGAGCCAGTCGCTCAAGGGCTTTTTCTTCATCTCGGTGCTGATCGCCACGCTGAGCACACTGTGCGGCATTCTGCTGCCGATCGTCTTCGACCTGCCGGTGCCCTCGGGCGCCGCGATCATTCTGGTTGCGGGCATGTGCTTCGCCCTCGCGGCCCTGGCCCGCGCCCTCGTTCCACGCCTGCAAGGAAACCCGGCATGAACCTGAAACAGTTGACCGTGGTACTGGCACTGGCCGCCCTGCCCTCATGGGCCCTGGCCACGCAAGTACTGACCACCCTGCCCGTCACCCACAGCCTGGCAAGCACCCTGCTCAAGGGTACGTCAGTGCAACTCAAGCGTGCCGCGCCAGGTAACGTGCCAGCCAGCCGGCAACCGTCGTACTTCAGCAACCGTGGGGCGGCCAGCCTGGCAAAGGCGGCGCTGCAGGCCGACGCGGTGATCGGCGTACGTTCGATCTGGCGTGATGACCCGTTGTACCCAATGGCCCGGCGCAGCAACATCCGCATTGTCGAAATCGATGCCGCGCAGCCGGTGGATGGCGCACTGCCAGGTATTGCGGTCAATGGCGACGAGGCCTACAGCACCTACCCCTGGTTGAACCCAACCAACCTGGGGCGCATGGCAGACGTTCTGGCCAACGACCTGGAGCGTCTGGCACCTGCGGACAAGGCGCGAATTCAGGAAAACCTGGCGGCGCTCAAGCGGCAACTGCTGGAATTGACCGCCAAAAGCCAGACAGCGCTCGCCCAGGTCGACAACCTGAGCGTGGTCAGCCTGTCCGAGCGTCTTGGGTACCTGGCCAGCGGCTTGAATCTGGATGTGGTAGAGCAGGCGTTGCCTACCGATGGCAAGTGGGACAAGGCGGCGCTCAAGGCGTTGGCGCAAAACCTGAAAGCGCAGGATGTGGCCCTGGTGCTGGACCATCGGCAGCCGCAGGCAGCGGTCGCTGCCGTGATCGAGGCCAGTGGGGCGACGCTGCTGGTGGTGGAGAGCGATCCGGAGGATGCGGTGGCCGGGCTCAAGGCCAGCGTCGATCAGGTGGTTGGGGCACTGAGCGAGGGTTGATGCTGCCCTCACGGGCCCTTTCGCGGGGCAAGCCCGGGAAGGGGCCAGTACAGCCCGCTAACGCTTCATGCAGCGTTGATAACGCTCATCCACCCGCCCGGCAAACCATGCGGTAGTCAGCTGGCGGGTAATCTTCGGGCTCTTCAGCTCAATTCCCGGCAACACCGCCCTCGGCACCGGTTTTTCCGCGGCGGCATCGGCCAGGGCGAATACCCCGCTGTACAGCTTGCTGTCCTCGAACGCCAGGCGATCACCCAGCTCAAGCTGGCTGCGAATTTGCGTATTGCGCAACCCCAGCTTCACCCCGAGCTTGCGCGCCGCCTGCTCAGTGCTCCCCGGCAGGATCGCCCCAGGCGCAATCAGGTCGCCATCGAGCGCCAATCTCACCCCGGTCACCTGGCTCAACGCCGCCTGAAACGCCGCATTGCGGCTTGCATACCAACCGGCATTGAAATCGGCAAAGCGATAGAGCGGGCGCTCATAGTGCGCGGGGTAACCCAGCAAGTGGGCAATGCCGAAGTACATGCCTCCTCGGCGCGTGAACACTTCCTGGCGAACCGTGCCGCTGTAGGTGTAGGGATAGTCCTTGGCATGCTGTTCGGCAAAGGCGACGCTGACTTGCATCGGCCCGCCCGTGTGCACCGGGTTGAGGCCGCCGAGCAAGGTCTTGCCCAGCGGCAGACGGGCGATGAATTCGTCGTATAGCGCGCTCAGTTCTTTTTCGCTGCGCACCGCGAGCAAGCGCTGTTGGTAGGTCTTGCCGTTGCCCGAGGTGGTGTTCAGCGCGCCATCGACCAGCAGGCGCGGCACATGCAGCCGCGCGGCGCGGCGGTCGATTTCCTCGCGGGCGATACGGCCCAGGTTGGGCACCTGCGGGTCGGCGTTGAAGGTCGACTCCTGCTCCGTCACCGCCAGCGCGGCACACAGGTTGCTCTTGTTCGGCGCGATGCGCTGGGCCTCGAATGCCTGCTGGATGTCCTTGGCCCACCCTTCCCGGTCTTTGGCCTGGGACGGTAGCAGGCGCAACAGCTGGGCGCGTACCTTGGCAGGGTCGGCTTCGGGCTCTTCCTCACGGCGCCCGGCGCAGCCCTGCAGCAACGCCAGGGCCATCAGGCCAGCCGTCAACAGCCGCCCGTTCAGGGCTGTTCACCGACCATGTAGGTCTTGCTGATGTGCCGGAACTGCGGGTGGCTGGCACTGCCCATGAGTTCGAACAGGACCATTTCCCGGGTGACTACCTGGGCGCCCGCCTGGCGCATGCGTGCCAATCCTGCCGCCTTGTTCGCCGGGGTACGGCTGTCACAGGCGTCCTCAACCACGAATACCTGCTTGCCCAGGCTGAGCAGACCAAGGGCGGTTTGCAGCACGCAGACGTGGGTTTCCATGCCGCAGACGATCACCTGCTCACGGGCCAGCAGGCTGTCGGGCAGGCACTGGGCGGCGACGCAGGAAAAGTGCTTCTTTTCAACCACCTCAGCGGCCGGAGCTGCAGCGAGCAGCGCTGGCAGGGTATGGCCCAGGCCCTGGGGATACTGTTCGGAGATGACTACCGGCAACCCCAGCTCGGCACTGGCCGCCACTAGCCAGCGAGCCCGGGCGTGCGTGCCTTCGGGGTCGCTCATGGCGCCGATGAGTTTTTCCTGGATGTCGACGACCAACAGTGTGGCCTTGTGAGGTTCGATCAGCATTGCCTGCCCCTTGCCTGGGAAAACGCCTAGCCTCCCCCAGGCAAGCGGCGGCGTCAATCAGGCGAAAAGCCGATGCGGCGCCAGGGAAGCCGCCAACTCGGCCAGTACCTGGTCCTCCTGTTCATGGATGAAGAAATGGCTGCCAGGGAACATCTGCAACGAGAACGGCCCCTGGGTTTCCCTGGCCCAGGCCTGCAGTTGCTCCTTGCTGGCCCGGTCATCCTCACCGCCAAGCACATGCAGCGCGCAGGCCAACGGCGCGCGCTGACGATACGCATAACGACCGCACAACAGGAAATCCGCTCGCAGCACCGGCAAGGTCAGGCTCATCAGCTCCGCGTTGGCCAGCACCTCCTCCGGGGTGCCGTTGAGTTCGCGCAGTTCGTTGCGCAGCTCATCATCGGTCTTGGGGGCCCGCCAGTTATTACCGTCGTAGTCTTCGCGCCGCGTGGGTGCCGCGGTACCACACGCGAACAGGGCCAAAGGCGGCGGGCAACCCAGTGCTCGCAGTTCATGGGCCAGTTCGAACGCCAGCAGTGCGCCAAGGCTATGGCCTAATAGGGCATAAGGTGCGTTGGCGGCCACGCGCTGCTCCGTCGCCAGTTGCCGGGCCAGGGCCTGCATGTCGGTCTGCAGCGGCTCGCCCAGGCGCGCTCCGCGCCCAGGCAGCTCGACCGGACGCACCTGCAGCCACGCGGGCAGCTTGCGCCGCCAGCGGCTGTAGACCATGGCGCTGGCACCCGAATACGGCAGGCACAGCAGGTTGACCGTGGTCACTGTGCGGCGGCTTCTGCCATTTTCTGGCGCAGGCTCAGCGGGCGCATGTCAGTCCACACTTCATCGATGTAGGCCAGGCAGTCCTTCTTCAGGCCACTCTTGCCGACGGCGCGCCAGCCGTTCGGGATCGCCTTGTAGTCGGGCCAGATGGAATATTGCTCTTCGTGGTTGACCACTACCTGGAACTGGATATCGTCGCGGTCGAAAACGGAAGTCATTGCCTGTCTCCTTGAGTGATAGATGCCGATGCGCGATTGGCGCAGAGAGGCTCTCTGATAGACGGAGAAACGCGCAGGAAAATTAGCCAAGATTGGCGAAGGACAACCGTTCACGCATCGCCGAGCAAGTCATGGGCATCCAGCAAACGAAACGCCACCTGCGGATTACGCTCCAGACCACGCCGTATGGCCGCCGGAATCGCCTGCCGGGTCTTCCGGCACAGGCCAGGCTGGGCGTCCAGTTCGATGACGAAGCCACGCATGGTGCGCACCTCGTTGAAACCTGGCGCGATGTGCACGCGGATGCCGAGGTTTTCGTACAGCCGCGCCTGCAGACGGTGGAGGTCTTCCAGGTCTGTGAGGTTTTCCAGGCGTGCGAGCAGGCGCTTTTCCTCCTGGCGCGTGAGCAGGAGGATGCGCTGCGCGGCTGGCGGGTGCTCGGCCAAGTGTTCGCGGCCGCAGTCACAAGCGCCAGGTGGGCAAGGTTGGCGTAAAGGGGGCGTTGTACTCATGGGGCAAGCATAGCCTGTACCGCCCTGGCGGTCAGGCCCGGACCGCTCAGGGCGCGATGCCTTCGACAATGATCACCTCTGCCTTCGCCACCCCTTGCCTATGGCTGCATGCCTGCTGGTAGCGCTCGGACCGATAACAGGCCACCGCCTGCTCATACGAGTCGAACTCGATCACCACGCTGCGTTGCGGCGTGGCTCGCCCTTCCATCGCCTCGCTGCGCCCGCCCCTGGCCAGAAAGCGTCCGCCAAAGGCCGCGAACGCCGCCGGGGCGCGCTGGGTGTACTGCTGGTATTGCTCGGGGTCGATCACGTCCACATGGGCGATCCAATAGGCTTTCATCCGCTACGCTCCTGTTGCACCATTAACTGTGTATGATGGTATACCATAATAATCAACCTCTCACAGCGAGTGTGCAACATGGCGTTCAACCGCATCGAAGAACTCCTCGAGGACTACCGGCAAGGCAAGATGGTCCTGCTGGTGGACGACGAAGACCGGGAAAACGAGGGCGACCTGTTGATCGCCGCCGAGCGCTGCGACGCCCAGGCCATCAACTTCATGGCGCGCGAAGCGCGAGGCCTGATCTGCCTGACCCTGACCGATGAGCACTGCCAGCGCCTTGGCCTGGAACAGATGGTGCCGGCCAACGGTAGCGCGTTCAGCACGGCGTTCACGGTGTCGATCGAGGCCGCAAGCGGCGTCACCACCGGTATTTCCGCCGCCGACCGGGCACGCACCGTGGCTGCGGCCATGGCCGCCGAGGCCTGCCCTGAAGACCTGGTGCAGCCCGGCCACATCTTCCCCCTGCGCGCCCGCGAAGGGGGCGTGCTGACCCGGGCCGGCCATACCGAAGCCGGGTGTGACCTGGCTCGCCTGGCAGGCTTCAGCCCTGCCTCGGTGATTGTCGAGGTGCTCAACGACGACGGCACCATGGCCCGCCGCCCGGACCTTGAAGTGTTCGCCGCCCGCCACGGCATCAAGATCGGCACCATCGCCGACCTGATCCATCACCGCCTGAGCACTGAACAGACCATCAAGCGCATCGGCGAGCGCGATCTGCCGACCGTGCATGGCACCTTCCGCCTGGTCACCTATGAGGACCGCATCGAAGGTGGTGTGCACATGGCCATGGTGATGGGCGATATCCGCCGCGAGCAGCCGACGTTGGTGCGGGTGCATGTGATCGACCCGCTGCGCGACCTGGTGGGGGCCGAGTACGCAGGCCCTGCCAACTGGACGTTGTGGGCAGCGCTGCAGAAAGTGGCCGAGGAAGGCGCCGGCGTGGTGGTGATCCTGGCAAACCACGAATCTTCACAGGCGCTGCTCGAGCGTGTACCGCAGTTGACCCAACCTGTGCGGCCTTACCAGCGCGGACAGTCGAAGGTGTACTCCGAAGTCGGAACCGGCGCGCAGATTCTGCAAGACCTGGGCGTCGGCAAGCTGCGCCACCTTGGGCCGCCGCTCAAGTATGCGGGGCTGGCGGGGTATGCGCTGGAGGTGGTGCAGAGCATTGCATTCGAGCCGCCCCTGGCGACCTGATGGGGCGATGGCTACCGCGCTGGGATTGTAACCGCCCGGGGGCACAGAGTGATGGCCGGTAGCCTTCCGCGCTTGCCAAAATCTTGGAATACCATAATATGATATCCCGTAGACCTTGAGTTTGCAGGCCGCCACCTACCGTCACCTACGGCCTTTCACACTTTGTTTTAGCTGCTCCCCGAATACTGTTGGCGGGCGCACCATCAGCCCCGCCTCGAATAACAAAAAGCAACGAGGGCGTAACCATGCTGTTGAGCAAACGTGTAACCGCAGTGCTGTCTGCCAGCCTGCTGACCTTGGCGTGTCAGGCTGCCCAGGCCGCCGAGAGCCTCAACTTCGTCAGCTGGGGCGGGACCACCCAGGACGCCCAGAAGGAAGCGTGGGCCGTACCGTTCTCCAAATCGACCGACATCAAGGTCGTCCAGGACGGCCCCACCGACTACGGCAAGCTCAAGGCCATGGTCGAAAGCGGCAACGTGCAGTGGGACGTGGTCGACGTGGAGGCCGACTTTGCCTTGCGTGCCGCCAGCGAAGGCCTGCTCGAACCTCTGGACTTCACCACCATTGAGCGCGACAAGATCGACCCGCGCTTTGTCTCCGACCATGGCGTGGGTTCGTTCTTCTTCTCTTTCGTGCTCGGCTACAACGAGGGCAAGCTCGGCGCCAACAAACCAGTCGACTGGAGCGCCCTGTTCGACACCAAGACGTTCCCAGGCAAGCGCGCCCTGTACAAATGGCCTAGCCCCGGCGTGCTGGAGCTGGCCCTGCTGGCCGACGGTGTGCCCGCCGACAAGCTCTACCCACTGGACCTGGATCGCGCCTTCAAAAAGCTCGACACGATCAAGAAAGACATCGTCTGGTGGGGCGGTGGCGCCCAGTCACAGCAGCTGTTGGCCTCGGGTGAAGCCTCGCTCGGGCAGTTCTGGAACGGCCGCGTCTATGCCCTGCAGCAAGACGGGGCGCCGGTGGGCGTGAGCTGGAAGCAGAACCTGGTCATGGCCGATTTGCGGGTCATCCCCAAAGGCGCCAGGAACAAGGACGCCGCCATGAAGTTCCTGGCGAACGCCAGCAGCGCCGAAGGCCAGGCCGAGTTCGCCAACAAGACGGCGTACGCACCGGTAAACATCGACAGCGTCGCCAAGCTCGATAAAGATCTCGCGCCCAACCTGCCAACCGCCTATGTCCAGGACCAGGTGACACTGGACTTCGCCTACTGGGCCAAGAACGGCCAAACCATCGCCGCGCGCTGGAATGAGTGGTTGGTCAAATGAAAGTCGCCATCAACGCCCTGCACAACGCGCAAGGTGCGCCCACGGGCGCGGCCCCTCGCCGCGAGCCACTGAGCCGCCGCTGGAAAGGCAGCCGCAACCTGCTACCGGCCCTGCTGTTTCTTGGCCTGTTCTTTTTCGCCCCGCTGATCGGCCTGCTGCTGCGCGGGGTACTGGAGCCGGTGCCGGGTTTGGGCAACTACGAGCAGCTGTTCGCCAATTCGGCCTATGCGCGGGTACTGTTCAATACCTTTTCGGTGGCTGGCGTGGTCACCCTGATCAGCGTCCTGCTGGGTTTTCCACTGGCCTGGGCAATAACCCTGGTGCCCAACGGCTGGGGCCGCTGGCTGCTGAACATCGTGCTGCTGTCGATGTGGACCAGCCTGCTGGCCCGCACCTACTCGTGGCTGGTGCTGCTGCAAAGCTCGGGGGTGATCAACAAGGTGCTGATGGCCCTGGGCATCATCGATGCGCCGCTGGAGATGGTGCACAACCTGACCGGCGTGGTGATCGGCATGAGCTACATCATGATCCCGTTCATCGTGCTGCCCTTGCAGGCGACCATGCATGCCATCGACCCCATGGTGCTGCAGGCCGGTTCGATCTGCGGGGCAAGCCCGTGGACCAACTTCTGGAAGGTGTTCCTGCCGCTGTGCCGCTCGGGGCTGTTCTCCGGTGCGCTGATGGTGTTCGTGATGTCGCTCGGTTACTACGTCACCCCGGCGCTGCTCGGTGGCGCGCAGAACATGATGCTGCCCGAATTCATCATCCAGCAGGTGCAGTCGTTCCTCAACTGGGGCCTGGCCAGCGCCGCCGCCGCACTGCTGGTAGTGATCACGCTGGTGCTCTTCTACCTGTACCTGAAGCTGCAGCCGGAATCGCCGGTTGGCACCGCGAGGTAATTTGCCATGCTCCTGTCACCCAATGCCATGGGTCGCCCGTTGCGTACGGGCTTGTACCTGACCACCGGGGTCATCGCGGCCTTTTTGCTGCTGCCGGTGGTGTTCATCGTGCTGCTGTCGTTCGGGTCTTCGCAGTGGCTGGTATTCCCGCCACCGGGCTGGACCTTCAAGTGGTACGGCCAGTTCTTCTCCAACCCTGAGTGGATGGATGCGGCCCTGGCCAGCCTCAAGGTCGCGGTGCTGACCACCCTCGCTGCCGTGCTGCTGGGCCTGCCCACCGCATTCGCCCTGGTCCGTGGCCGCTTTCCCGGCCGCGAACTGCTCTATGGCCTGTTCACCATGCCGATGATCGTGCCGCTGGTGATCATCGCTGTGGCGGTGTACGCACTTTTCCTCAAGCTTGGCTACACCGGCACGCTGTTCGCCTTCGTGGTCAGCCATGTGATCGTCGCCCTGCCCTTTACCATCATTTCGATCATCAACTCGCTCAAGCTGTTCGACCAGTCGATCGAGGACGCCGCAGTGATCTGCGGCGCCTCGCGCCTGCAAGCGATCTTCAAGGTGACCTTCCCGGCCATTCGCCCTGGGATGATTGCCGGCGGGCTGTTCGCCTTTCTCGTGTCGTGGGATGAGGTGGTGCTCAGCGTGATGATGGCCAGCCCCGATCTGCAGACCCTGCCGGTAAAAATGTGGACCACCCTGCGCCAGGACCTGAGCCCAGTGATTGCCGTCGCCTCGACGCTGCTGATCGGCCTGTCGCTGCTTGTCATGGTCGTGGCCGCCGCTTTGCGCCGGCGTACCGACGCCAACGCTTGAGTACCCGGAGAGAACAACAATGAGTGCAGTCATCAAAGACAATGCGCACCACAAACCCCTGGTCAGCCTTCGCGGGTTGAACAAGCACTACGGCGACTTCACCGCCGTGGACAACCTCAACCTAGAGATCCAGGACGGTGAGTTCCTGACCTTTCTCGGCTCCAGCGGCTCGGGCAAGTCCACCACCCTGTCGATGCTCGCCGGGTTCGAGACGCCAAGCAGCGGCGAAATCCTGGTCGATGGCCAGTCGCTGGTAAACGTGCCACCGCACAAGCGTGACATCGGTATGGTGTTCCAGCGCTATTCGCTGTTTCCGCACCTGAATGTGCGCGACAACATCGCCTTCCCGCTCGCCATCCGCAAGTTGGGCGCCAGCGAAACCCACAAACGGGTCGAGGCCATGCTCAAGCTGGTGCAACTGGAGGCGTTCGCCCATCGCAAGCCGGCGCAGCTGTCTGGCGGCCAGCAACAGCGCGTGGCCATTGCCCGGGCATTGGTCTATGAGCCACGTATCCTGCTGATGGACGAACCGCTTGGCGCGCTGGACAAGAAACTGCGCGAGGACCTGCAGGACGAGCTGCGCCAACTGCACCGTCGGCTGGGCATTACCATCGTCTATGTGACCCACGACCAGGAAGAGGCCATGCGTCTGTCCCAGCGCATCGCCATCTTCAGCCACGGCAAGGTCGTCGGCCTCGGCACCGGCTACGACCTCTACCAGAATCCGCCCAATGCCTTTGTTGCGTCGTTCCTGGGCAACTCGAATTTCCTTCAGGTCAAGGCCAGCAGCCATGGCGCGGCCAGCTTCGAAGGCCAGCCTGTAGCGATGCGCCTGACCGCGGGCCTGGCCACCGGGCAGGAGGCACTGATCATGGTGCGCCCGGAAAAGGCCCTGGCCCTGACCACAGAGCAAGCCGCACGCCAACCGCTGCCAGCGGGCTGGAATGAAGTCAGTGCCAAGGTCACTGAAGTGCTGTTCCTGGGCGAAAGCCAGACCTGCCATGTGCTCACCGCCGGCGGTACTGAGCTTACCGTCAAGGCGCTGTCTGCGGCAGGCATGGCGATGCAGCCGGGGGCCAGCGTGAAGGTACGCTGGGCAGTGGCTGATGCCTGCATCTACACGCAATGGGCGCAGAGTGACCTGAGCAAGGGGGCGGGTGCGCACTGACAGGCATACATACGGCACCCTGTGTGTTGTTACGTACCCCATTGACGTGCGCGCTGACCAATGGTCATATGCGCGCCAGTTTCAGGTGTCCTGCGCCGCCGAGCGCAGGGTGAAACGGGAAGCCGGTGCGTCGTGGTTCACGACAAGTCCGGCGCTGCCCCCGCAACGGTAAGCGAGCGATGCCTTCGATACACCACTGTGCACCTGCATGGGAAGGTGAAGGCCTCATGACCCTCGCAAGCCCGGAGACCGGCCTGAAGCGTTACTTGGCAACCCGCGGTGGGCGGGCGCAGGCCGGTATCTGCGTGCGCGCCTGCGTGCGTGGTTGTGCCTTTGCGTGTTCTCCACCGGGATCCATTCATTCCTGCAACAGTGGAAAGACATGTCCCGTTTCTTCAAGCTTCACCCTCTGGCGGCCTGCCTGGCAGTCACCCTCCCGGCCTTGGCCGACGACCACGACAAGGCGGTCCTGGCACTCCCCTCCACGGCCATTACGGACACCCGCGATGCTCAGGTAGTCGACCTTGCGACGCCCACCCAGGCTGGCTCACGGCTGAACCTCAGCGCCCTGGAAACCCCGGCCAGCACCAGCAGCATCACGGCCGAACACATCCAGCAGCGCAACAACGTCACCGTTCAGGATGCCGTGACCCGCTCGCCGGGCATCACCTTCACCGGCACCCCGGGTGACGGTGGCACGGGCCTGTCGGCTCGCGGTTTTGACGGACATGGCTCGGTGATGACACTGTTCGATGGCGCACGCCTGTACACCGGTGCCGGTACCCAGACCTTCCCGGTAGACCCCTGGATGGTCGAGCGCATCGACGTGATCCGTGGCCCGGCCTCGGTGCTGTATGGCGAGGGTGCCACCGGTGCGGTGGTCAACGTCATCCCGAAAAAACCGTTCACCGGCGACATTCACAACCACCTGCGCCTGGGCTACGGCTCCTGGGACCGCCAGCAACTGGGCCTGGACAGCGGCGGCAGCCTCAGCGAGCGCCTGAGCTACCGGGTTACCCTGAACCAGCAGGCTGGCAACGGCTGGGTGGACCGCACCGACTCACGCAGCCTGGCCCTGAGTGCCGCGCTGCGTTTCGACGCCACCGACGACCTGAGCTTCACCCTGGCCCATGAGCGCGGCGATGCCGAGCCGGCCAACTACTACGGCACCCCGCTGATCGACGGCCACTACCGCAGCAGCCTGCGCAAGAAGAACTTCAACATCCACAACGACGTGCAGCGCTACCACGATGAATGGACCCGCTTCACCACCGACTGGACCCTCAACGACCAGCTCAGCGCCAGCAACCAGCTCTACTACATCAAGAGCCGCCGCCACTGGCGCAATGCCGAGGACTACAGCTGGGACGCCGACCTGGGCCAACTCCAGCGCGGCAGTTACCTGGAGATCAAGCACAACCAGGAACAGATCGGCGACCGCCAGACCTTCACCTTTGACCATTCGCTGTTCGGCCTGGCGAGCAGGACGATGGTCGGTGCCGAGTACAACAAGATTCGCTTCAACGTCGACAGCAACTCGCCGTACATCGATGCTGAGCCTGGTGACTATGTCGACCCATGGAACCCAACGCCAGGTTGGTTCCACAGTGATTCGCCACTGCGCCCACAGACGCTCTCCACCACCCATACCTTCGCCCTGTTCGCCGAGAACCGCCTGCAACTGACTGAGCGCCTGTCGCTGGTGACCGGTGTACGCCGCGACCAGAACCACATCGACCGTGACAACCTCACCAACGACACCCGTAGCGACCGCAGCCTGCAAGGCGGCAACTGGCGCGCCGGGCTGGTGTTCGCGGTCAACGATGACATGTCGCTGTATGGCCAGTACTCCACCAGTGAGGACGGGGTGAACAACCTCATCAGCCTAAACCCGACGCAGATGAACTACGACCTGACCGAGTCGAAGCAGACCGAGCTGGGGCTCAAGCAGCGTTTCTGGGAAGGGCGCGGTGAATGGACGCTGGCGGCCTACCACATCGTCAAGAAAAAACTGCTGGTGGATGACCCTGTCACCCACGAAAAACAGCAGGCCGGGCAACAGACCTCCGATGGCCTGGAGGCGACACTTGAACTGGCCTTGGCGCACCAGTGGCACGTTTCGGCCAATGCCTCGGTGGTACGCGCCAAGTACGACGACTTCGACCAGATGGTCGGCGGCGTGCCGCAGGACCGCGCCGGCAACCGCCCGGCCAACGTGCCACGGCGCACCGCCAACCTGTGGTTGAGCAAGGGCTTCGGCCAGCAGGTCGAGGCTGGCATCGGCGCCCGTTATGTGGATGAGCGCTACGCCAATACCGCCAACACCCAGCGCGCGCCAGGGTACACCGTGGTCGATGCCAACATCGGCTGGCAGGTGTTGCCGGATGTGCGGCTGGGATTGCAGGTGAACAACCTGTTCGACCGCGAGTACGTGGCTGCTGCCTTCAGTGGCGAGCAATGGATCATGGGAACGCCCCGCGCCTATTTCGCGACGGTGGATTACAGTTTTTGATTTGAAGTGTCAGCGCCGGCGCTAGGGCCGGTGCTGACAACTCAAAACTCGGCGCCGCGCCGATGTTCTGAATTTGCGTTTCACCCGGCAGCCTGATGGTCTACCATGCGGCCCGCCGGTTTCCACCACGGAATCAAAAAGGCGGAGCCAGGCCAAGACGCACCCGTCAGGAGACCTGCCGGCCTACATTCACCAACCGGCGGGGTGTCCGGGATTGGCCAGCCGTATTGCCCCCACCTTGCGCGGGCGCTTGGCGACGCCTGTCCGTGCGTTCCTTCCGTGACTGTCCGATAGGAGATCGCCCAGCATGTTGCTCCGTTTCGTCACCCTGCTCGCCGGCCTGAGCCTCACCGGCATCGCCCATGCCGCTGTCACCCACTACCCGCTGACTATCGCCAACTGCGGCGTAACGCAGACGTTCGGCCACGCCCCCCAACGCGTCGTAACCATCGGCCAGGCCAGCACCGAAATGCTCTATGCCCTGGGGCTGGGTGACAAACTGGCAGGCACCTCGCTGTGGTTCAACAACGTGCTGCCAGAATTCAAGACGTTGAACGACAAGGTGCCGCGGCTGGCCGACAACGACCCGAGCTTCGAGGCCGTCGTTGGCAAACGCCCACAACTGGTCGCCGTGCAGTTCGAGTGGATGGTTGGCGCTCAGGGCGTGGTGGGTACCCGCGAACAGTTCAACGAACTGAACATCCCCACTTACCTGTTGCCCTCGGACTGCGAAGGCAAGGACAACCTGGTGGGCGCCGATGGCACCCGCCTGCAGGCGTTTCAGGTCCAGAGCATCTACAAGAGCGTCAGCCAGCTGGCCGAGATTTTTGACGTGCAAGACCGTGGCGCTGCCCTGAACACAGACCTCGAAGCCCGCCTGATCAGCGCCAAGCAGCAGCTGGCCGGCAAGGACCTGAGCAACACGTCGGCGGCGTTCTGGTTCTCCAGTGCCGACCTGGAACTGGACCCCTATGTCGCCGGCCGGCAGGGCGTGGCCGACTTCATGCTGCGTACCCTGGGCGTGCGCAACGTCGTGGAGTCCACCGAAGAATGGCCGACCGTGGGCTGGGAAACCCTGGCCAAGGCCAACCCTACCTGGCTGATCATCGCCCGTATGGACCGCCGCCGCTTCCCCGCTGACGACCACCAGAAAAAACTCGAATTTCTCCACAGTGACCCGGTTACCCGCAACATGGATGCGGTGAAGAACAACCGCATCATCATCCTCGACGCCGATGCCATGCAGGCGGGTATCCGCTTGTTCCGTGGCCTGCAGACGCTGTCGGCGGCCTTTGCCCGCGGTACGGCAGCGCCGTGATGAAGCGTCTGTTGCCCTGCAGTGCCCTGGCGCTGGCGGCCTTGCTGGCGGCGCTGCTGGCCGGTACCGCGATAGGTGAAACCAGCGTGTCGCCCACCGTGGTCTATCAGGTGCTGGCCAACCAGCTGTGGCATGCCGGCTATTCGGTCGACCCGATCGATGCCGGCATCGTCTGGAACTACCGCCTGACCCGCACCCTGGTTGCCGCTGCCTGCGGCGCCGGCCTGGCGACCTGCGGGGTAATCCTCCAGGCCCTGCTGCGCAACCCGCTGGCCGAACCGTACTTGCTGGGTTTGTCGGCTGGCGCCTCGACCGGGGCTGTGCTGGTTGGCCTGCTGGGCCTGGGCAGCGTGGCCCTGAGCATGTCCGCCGGGGCTTTTGTCGGCGCTGCGGCGGCCTTTGCCCTGGTGCTGGCACTGGCCCGCGCGGCCGGCCCCAGCAGCAACAACGCCCAGGTGATCCTGGCAGGTATTGCCGGTTCGCAGCTGTTCAATGCCCTGACCGCGTTTCTGATCACCAAGTCGGCTACCGCCGAGCAGGCCCGCGGCATCCTGTTCTGGCTGTTGGGCAACCTCAGCGGTGTGCGCTGGCCATCGGTATGGCTCGCCCTGCCAGTGGTACTGTTCGGGCTGGTGGTCTGCCTGTGGCATCGGCGCGCCCTGGACGCATTCACGTTTGGCGCTGATTCGGCCGCGTCGCTGGGCATCGCGGTGCGCCGCACGCAACTGCTGCTGATCAGCTGTGCAGCGCTGGTGACGGCGGTGATGGTGTCGATCGTCGGTGCCATCGGGTTTGTCGGCCTTGTCATCCCGCATGCCTTGCGCCTGCTGCTCGGCCCCGGCCACAGCCGCCTGCTGCCAGCCAGTGCCCTGGGTGGCGCGTTGTTCCTGATTGCCGCCGACATGCTGTCGCGCACCCTGATCCCAGGCCAGGTGATCCCGGTGGGCGTGGTCACGGCACTGATCGGGGCGCCGGTGTTCGCGCTCATTCTGGTCAGCCGCCGGGGGCGCCCATGACGGTCATGCAGCCCAGGCCCGTCGCTCCTCTCGCCTGTCAGGGCCTGAACCTGCAACTGTCGGGCAACCGCGTATTGCGCGATATCGACCTCACGGTGACCGCCGGTGAAACCCTGGGCATCGTCGGCCCTAACGGCTCTGGCAAATCGTCTTTGCTCAAGGTACTGGCCGGGCTGCGCACGCCCAGCAGCGGCAGCGTGCAGTTACTTGGCGAGCCGCTGGCGCGCCTGCCTCGGCGCCGCGTCGCTCAGGCCTTGGCGCTGGTCGAGCAACAAGCCGACACCCTTGATGCCGTGCGCGTATTCGACGCCGTGGCCCTGGGCCGCACACCCTGGTTATCCGCTTTGGCGCCCTTCGCCCATGAAGACCACGCCATCGTCGAGCAAGCCCTTGCCGATCTGGATGCCACTCACCTGCGTGCACGGGTGTGGAGCTCGTTGTCCGGCGGTGAACGCCAGCGGGTACACATTGCCCGCGCCTTGGCCCAACGCCCGCGGGTACTGCTGCTCGATGAGCCGACCAACCACCTCGACATCCAGCATCAACTGAGCCTGCTGCAGCAGGTGCAGGCGCTGCCGGTCACCACGCTGGTGGCCCTGCACGACCTCAACCAGGCGCTGACCTGCGACCGCGTGGCGGTGCTCGACCAGGGTCGCCTGGTGGCCCTTGGCAAACCCCTGGAGGTGCTGACTCCAGATCGCCTGCTGGTCACCTTCGGCGTGCACGCGCGCTACCTCACCGACCCCTTCGACGGCGCACGCATCCTGCGTTTTCGCGCCCCCTGAACCAGGAACAGTTCCGCTATGCTCCTGCGCGCCCCCACCCTGCTGCTTGCCAGCGCCTTGCCGATTGCTGAATGTCTGTGCAGTGTGCGGCGGTGACTACAGGCCTATGCCAACCCCCAAATTTGCTTCTCCTTCTCGGACAACATCGCAACCACCTCAGTGAAAACCTCGTTGAACTCCGAGCTGACGTGCTTGTGCACATGCTGATTGGTCAGCAAGTACCGCTTCACGGCCTTCGGCCAATTGCCCTCCTTGTGCGCAGCAATGATGATGGCGTTGGCATCCTGGTAATTGGCCGGCGTCTTCTTCTCGGTGAGGCGTCTTTCAAAGTCTGCGAAGGTCCAGTCATCCCTGCGGTTTTCGAACTCATCAAGCAGTTCGAGCTTGTACAGCGCAAGATAGGCCATGGGCATTGCTCCTTCGTCAATATCGGCACGCGAAGGTAAGTAAATCGTCGGATGATTGAAATGAACGGGGTGGCCATCGCGGGCATTGCCAAGTAGGAAAGCACCTACCCGGCGGGCTACAGTGGGTCATTCTCTACGTCGATCAGCCAACGACACCGCTATAATCCAAACCTTTAAAACGCGCGCCCAAGGCCATTTCCATGCCCCGCATCACCACGCTGCTACTGCCGCTGCTGTTCACCGCTGCCCTCACCGCCTGCGAGCAAAAACCCACTCGCGAGGAGCAAATCCTGGCGAACCTACCGCTGCAGGAAGCCTATGAGCACAACATCGACCACATGGCTTTGCTACTGACCCGCACCCACCCGCAGCTCGCCGAAGACACCATCCGCGGCGTGCTGCGCAAGCACCTCACGGTCGAAGACCAGCGCCAGGACCTGTTCAAGCTCTACAGCGAAAAGAACTTCAGCGACGCCGAATTCGCCACCATCGTCCAAGTAACCCGTGACCCGGCCAAGGCCAAGGCGCTCGAAGAGACAGAGCAAGGCCAGACACTGAGCGCCAAGCTGACCCGGCTGATGCGTGAGACCGCGCGGGATGAAAAAGCCCAGGCCCTGGCAGAGCAGCGCCTGCAACAGGTTGAAGAGGAGCTGAACGCACTGGAAAACGCCGGTTCCTGATCTGCCATCGTGGACCTGAAAGGTCACATGCACCGGGCTCAAGCGGCCACCCGTCGGCTGCACTGCACTGCGTGGCACAACGAGCTGCCGAACATTGGGTAATCACTCCACCAGGAGACTCACCCATGAAACGTATGACACCTCTTACGCTGCTGCTCGCCCTGTGTCTGGGCGCCAGCGCACCGATCGCCCTGGCGGCGACCGACATGAACAACAACGGCAGTACACCCCCCGCAACCGGCACGCAAAATGGCAGCAAGGGTGGCGCTACCGGGTCTGGCGTTCCAGGCGATGCGACCGGCAGCGGGACCGGTGCCAATGACACCGACAGCACCGGCGGGGACGGCACCACCCATGGCGCTGGATCAGGTACCAACGGCTCGGGCGGCATGGGCAACGGGGGCAGTACCGGCTCGGGAACCGGTAGCGGCACCGGTGGGTCGGGTACGGGGGCCGGCGGCAGTGGCGGTGGAAGCGGCAGTGGAGGAAGCGGTGGCGGCGGCTGATCTGATCCGCCGCACGGATGCCCTTGAGCGCGCCGCCTGACCTGCGACAACCTGCCGCGCCGCGGGGCTACACGACCGCTCATCCGGATGATAAATTCGCCGCCATGAAAATCACCCGGCAAACCCGCACGCTGACGGCCTGGACGCTCTACGCCAGCGTCCTGTTCAGCCTGTTGCTGTGCGGCCTGCACCATGGCCAGATGGGCGGGCTGCGCCTGGCCGGCCTGCAAGGTGGGTTCTGTTCGATCAACAGCGAACATGGCGTGGCCATCGACCTCGATGACGCTGGCGGCGACCAGCACATGGCCCAGCTTGACTGCCCTGTGTGTTCATCGTTCGGCATGGCCGTGCCGTTAAGCAGTGGCCAATGGTCCTTTACCGCTGTACGCGCCGGCGCCACATCGCCCATCGTCGTGCGCAGCTGGGCGCAACCGCCACCGCGTTACCAACGCCCAGCCCTCAACCCCCGCGCCTCCCCCTTCGCCTTCCCCGCAGTAGCCATTCATTTCGCCTGACCCTGCCCGGGCGCACCTGTGTGCGCGGTCGTGGTCAGCCATGACCTTTGCGTGGAAGACAACAACATGCTCCGCAACACCTCCCTGGTGCTCCTCATGGGCACCTGCACATTCGCTTGCGCGGACGATGCCGTAGAACTCTCTGCCACCACCATTGATGGCCAACGCGCGGCGCCCTCCGGCGTACAATTGGACGAACCGATCCGTACTGGCTCGCGGCTGGGCCTCACGGCCCGAGAAACGCCTGCGTCGGTGAGCGTCTCGGACCGCCGCATCATCGAAGAGCGAAGCGCCAACGACAGCCAGGACGTGATCAACGCCATGACCGGCGTGAACGCTTCGGCTAACCCGGGCTACGGCGGTTTCGTCAGCTACCGTGGTTTCACCCAGAACCAGGTCACCCAGCTCTACAACGGCATCAACCTGGGCTACAGCAGCGCCACCCGGCCGGTGGACGCCTGGGTGCTGGACCGGGTCGAACTGCTCGGCGGGCCGTCATCGTTCCTGCATGGCGCAGGCTCGGTCGGTGGTTCGATCAACTACATCACCAAGCTCGCCAGCCGCGATCAGCAAATCATCGACGGGCGCATACGCTATGGCAGCTTCGACGATTCGCAAGTGGCCTTCGGCATCAATCAGGCACTGGCCAGCAATCCTGCCGATGCCCGGCACTTCATGCGCCTGGACTTCAGCCGAGGCCACAGCAATGGCTACATCGACCGCAACGAACGGCACACTGACAGCCTGGCGTTTTCACTGCTCAGCGACCTCACGCCCAACCTCACTCACACCTTGGCCGTGGAGTATCAGCAAGACAGTGAGGACAGCCCCTACTGGGGTTCGCCGATCCTGCCTGGGCGCAGCACCATGAAGATCGACAAGAGCCGCCGCTTCGAAAACTACAACGTCGCCGACGGCCGTTACGAACAACGGGTGCGCTGGCTGCGCTCGATCCTCGATTACCAGGTCAGCGACACTACCAGCGTGCAAAACACGCTTTATCACTACAACGCCCAGCGCGACTACCGCAACGTCGAGCGTTACAGCTACACCAATGACGGCAATGTGCTACGCGCCGGCCCTTACCTGCAACGCCACGACCAGAACGTGCTCGGCGACCGCATCGAACTGCGCCATGACCACACCGTATTCGGCCTGGCCAGCCAGTGGTCGCTGGGCCTGGACTACTCGCGCATGCGCCAGACCCTCTACCCCACCTCGGGTAACTGGAGCGATGTGGTGGACCCTGAACACTTCGACCCCGGCAGCTTCAACGACATACCGGTGGTGAATGCGGGCCTGACCAAACAGCGTCGTCATGAACTCATCAACCGCGCCGTGTCTGCCGAGAACCGCCTGCAACTGACTGAGCGCCTGGCCCTTTTGACCGCACTGCGCTATGACTACCTGGACATGGAGGTAACCAACTACGGTGCCGTCACCCCCACCTCTCCAGCGTACTTCCAACGGCGCTGGCAGCCCCTCTCCGGGCGCATCGGCCTGACCTACGAGCTGACCCCATCTGCCAGTGTCTACGCCCAGTACAGCACCGCGGCCGACCTGCCTGCCGGTTCGCTGGCAGCAGCCACTTACTCCAACGTCGGCCTGTTCGACCTGTCCAAGGGCGAGCAGTGGGAAGTGGGCAGCAAGTTCGACTTCCTCGACGGGCGTGGAGCGGCGACGGTGGCGCTGTACCAGATCGTGCGCAAGGACTTCGCCGTGCGCGATTCGGCCAACCCCAACCTGACGGTCCAGGCCGGGCAGCAGACCTCACGCGGTATCGAGTTGTCCGGTCGCCTGCAAGTCACGCAAAGGCTGTTGGCTGAAGCCAATTATGCGTATGTCGATGCCAAGTACGATGCGTTCAACGAGGCGGTCAACGGCGTGTCGGTGTCGCGCAAAGGCAATGCACCGGTCAACGTGCCAGCCAATGTCGCCAACCTGTGGCTGACTTACAGCTTCACCCCGGCGTGGTCGGCGGGGGTGGACGCACGCTATGTAGGGTCGGTGTACGCCGACAATGCCAACACACTCAAGGCGCCGGCCTATACCCTGTTGGGTACCTTCGCCCGCTACCGGCTGGATGAACACACCACGCTTACTGGCCGGGTACGCAACCTGACTGATCAGCTGTATGCCAAGCAGGCGTACGGGCTTCAGTACTATGCGGGCGCGCCGAGGACGTTTGAGCTGGCGGTGGATATGCGCTTCTGACCCTGGCCACCGCACGGCCTTGCACACAGGCCCCGGCGCCGGCTTGCCCGCGAACCAGGCGCCAGGGCAGGTTGCAACGGCTCAGCGCTGTGCGGACACCAGCAGCATCATCGGCCGCTCGAGCTCTTCGGCAAGGTTTGGCAGCGCGGCAACCTGCTCGGGCGAGGGGGCGAACTCTTCGACCCGGTTGATGCGCAGGCCTGCCTCGATCAGGGTGTTGAGCGTGGTGGCCAGGGTGCGGTGGTACTTGAGCACACCCTTGGCGAACCAATCGGTGCGCCGCTGCCCTTCCAGCGCGTAGCCGTTGACCGGCCAGGTCAGGCGGCCATCGGCGTCCTTGAGCCAATGCGGATGGGCAGCGGCCATGTAGATGGGGTGTTCGACAGTAAACACCAGGTGGCCGTCGGCGTTCAGTGACTGGGCGATGGTACGCACCAGGCGGCTGAAATTCTCGACGTAATGGAAGGTCAGCGCGCTGTAGGCCAGGTCGAACGCCGCAGGCGGCAATTGCAGGGTATCGAGGTCGGCAATGCGGTACTCGATGGCCGCGTCGTCGGTATCACGGCGGGCGCGGTCGATCATGTTCTGCGACAGGTCCAGGCCCAGCACCGACGCGGCGCCCTGCTCGCGCATCCAGCGCGAGGCCCAGCCAAACCCACAACCCAAATCGACCACCCGCTTTTCGCGCACCTCGGGGAGCAGGGCGCGAATCGCCGGCCACTCGGGTGCACCGTCCAGGCCAAGGACCTGACGGGGGAGCTGGCTGTACCCGGCGAAGAAGGCGGGGTTGTCGTAGATGTTCTGGGCCATGGTCAGGCTCCTGCGCAAGCGGTGGCCCACGACTGTAATTCATAACTGAGGTGTTTGTTGGCCTCTGCGTGGCAAACCTGCGATGAGGTCGGCGTGGTCGGAATAGACATCCCGATGTCGCCCTCGACAAAGCGCCCTGCCGCCCGCACCGGTCTACTGCCGGTAACAACAATGATGACGCGGCCTTGACCGCATCACTTTCCCTCCAGGCTGCCTTTGGAAACCGGAGCGTTCCCACATGTCCGCATCTCATGAGGTCTCCCCCGCCACACTTCGCCGGGTCATCGCCGCCTCGGCGATCGGTAACTTCGTCGAATGGTTCGACTTCGCGGTCTACGGCTTTCTCGCCACCCTGATCGCCAGCCAGTTCTTCGCCAGCGGCGATGCCAGCGTTGCCCTGCTCAAGACCTTTGCGGTATTTGCCGTGGCCTTCGCCTTGCGACCGCTGGGCGGCATCGTGTTCGGTGCGCTGGGCGACCGACTAGGACGCAAACGTATCCTGTCGCTGACCATTTTGTTGATGGCAGGCTCCACCACGCTGATCGGCCTGCTGCCCACCTACGCCAGCATTGGCCTTGCCGCGCCGGTGTTGTTGACCCTGGCGCGCTGCCTGCAGGGCTTCTCTGCCGGTGGCGAGTACGCGGGGGCCTGTGCGTACCTGATGGAACACGCGCCGCACAACAAACGTGCGTTCTATGGCAGCTTCGTGCCGGTATCGACCTTTTCCGCGTTTGCCTGCGCAGCGGTAATTGCCTATGGCCTGGAAGCGAGCCTGTCGGCCGAAGCGATGGCGGCCTGGGGCTGGCGCGTACCATTCCTGGTGGCTGCACCGTTGGGCCTGGTAGGCCTTTACCTGCGCTGGCGCATGGAGGAAACGCCAGCGTTTCGCGAAGCCCTCGCCCAAGGCAAGGTGCATGAGCATTCACCGCTCAAGGACACCTTGCGCCACCATGGCCGAACCCTTCGCAACCTGGGTGCGTTCATCTCGCTCACCGCATTGTCGTTCTACATGTTCACCACCTACTTCGCCACTTACCTGCAACTGGTCGGCAACCTGACCCGCGCCCAGTCATTGCTGGTGACCACGGTGGCGCTGCTGTTCGCCGCCGTTGGCTGCCCGCTGGCGGGCGCGTTCTCGGACCGGGTCGGGCGACGCAAGACCATTGGCTTCACCTGTCTGTGGGTGATGCTGTGCGTCTTCCCCGCCTACTGGCTGGCCAGCTCCGGGTCGATGTCGGGTGCGCTGCTGGGGGTGATTCTGCTGGCGGTGGGCGCGCTGTGCAGCGGCGTGGTCACCGCTGCACTGCTCTCGGAGAGCTTCCCCACCCGCACCCGCTATACCGCCTCGGCCATTACCTACAATGTGGCCTACACGCTGTTCGGCGGTACTGCACCACTGGTGGCGACGTGGTTGATCGGACAGACCGGCAGCAGCCTGGCACCAGCGTTCTACCTGGTGGTGATTGCCCTCCTCGCGCTGGCAGGCGGCCTGGCGTTGCCGGAGACTTCGCGCATTTCGTTGCATGAAGCGCCAGGGGGCGATGTCGAGCGGCCAGGCGTTCGCCGCGCAGTTTGAACGGGGGCCGGGGCTGCCATTGCAGCCCCGGCCTTCTCACCCTTGCTCAGCCTCTTCGCGCCGATATGCCCACTGGTACAAGGCCGGCAACACCAGCAAGGTCAGCGCCGTGGACGACAGAATCCCACCAATCACCACCGTGGCCAGCGGCCGTTGTACTTCGGCCCCGGTCCCGGTGGCCAATGCCATCGGGATGAACCCCAGCGACGCCACCAACGCCGTCATCAGTACCGGCCGCAGGCGCGTCAAGGCGCCCTCTTCGACCGCCACACGCAGGCTGCGCCCTTGATCGCGCAGGTTACGGATGAAGGCAATCATCACCAGGCCATTGAGGACGGCCACGCCCGACAACGCGATAAACCCCACCCCTGCAGAAATCGACAGCGGGATGTCCCGCAGCCACAGCGCCAGCACCCCACCCGTCAGGGCAAAGGGAATACCGGTAAATACCAGCAAGCCATCCTTGAGGTTGTTGAACATCATCAACAACAAGGCCATGACCAGTAACAGCGCGATCGGGACCACCGCCTGCAAGCGCTCGGCCGCCGATTGCAACTGCTCGAACTGGCCACCCCAGCGGGTCCAGTAGCCGGGTGGCACCTGCACCTGCTGGAGCAGTGTGCGCTCGGCCTCTTCCACGAACGAGCCCAGGTCACGCCCGCGCACGTTGGCACTGATTACCACAACACGCTTGCCATCCTCCCGGCTGACCTGATTCGGCCCGCGCTGCAGGTTGATTGTCGCAACCTGGGACAGCGGGATGAAGCCGATCTGTGCGTCACCGGCTGCGGCACTGGCAGGCACCGGAATCAGCAGGCTGGCCAGGCCATCTACGTCCGTACGCAGGGGTTCGGCAAGGCGCACCACCATGTCGAAGCGACGGTCACCCTCATACAACGTGCCCGCCGTGCGGCCGCCTACCGCGATGGCAATGGCGTCCTGTACGTCACCCACGTTCAGGCCATGGCGGGCAGCCTTGTCGCGGTCGATATCAATGGTCAGTACCGGCAGGCCAGTGGTCTGTTCGACCTTCACTTCCGAAGCCCCAGGCACCTGTTGCAGGCTGCCCGCAATTTGCGCCGCCGTGCGGTTGAGCACCGCCATGTCGTCACCGAACAGCTTCACCGCCACATCGCTGCGCACACCAGAAATGAGCTCGTTGAAGCGCAACTGGATGGGTTGCGACAGTTCGTAATTGCTCCCCGGCACGCTGGCGGCGGCGCGCTGCACCTGGGCGATCAGTGTTTCACGCGACTTGCCTGGGTCTGGCCATTGCGCACTTGGGCGCAGCATCACGTAGGCGTCCGAGATGTTTGGCGGCATCGGGTCAGAGGCAATCTCGGCAGTGCCGGTGCGGGCGAACACCCGTTCCACTTCAGGCACCTGGGCGATGATCGCGCGCTCCAGCCGCTGCTGCATATCGACAGATTGCGACAGGCTGGTGCCAGGCACGCGCAAGGCCTGCAAGGCAAAGTCGCCTTCGCTGAGGCTGGGGATGAACTCGCTGCCCATGCGCCCGGCCATCACCCCGGACAACAGCACCAGGCCTGCGGCCCCGGCAAACGCCAGCCGCCGTCGTCCCAGCACCCAGTTCAGTGCGGGTGCGTAGCGCCTACGCGCAGTGCGCATCACCCAGCCCTCCTCCTCCTTGACCTTGCCGGTGACAAACAGCGCTAGGGCCGCCGGCACGAAAGTCACCGACAGGAGCATGGCGCCTAGCAAGGCAATGACCACGGTGAAGGCCATGGGGTGGAACATCTTGCCCTCGACCCCGCTCAGGGCAAAGATCGGCAGGTACACCACCATGATGATCAGTTGCCCGTAAACCAGCGGCCGACGCGCCTCGCGTGCAGCAGCAAAAACCTCGTGGAAACGCTCGGCACGTGTCAACAGGCGGCCATGGCGGTGCTGGGCATGGGCCAGGCGGCGGATGGCGTTCTCGACGATCACCACTGCACCATCGACGATGATGCCGAAGTCCAGGGCGCCCAGGCTCATGAGGTTGGCACTGACCTTGTTGCTGAACATACCGGTGAAGGTGAACAGCATCGACAACGGAATCACCATGGCGGTGATCAGCGCGGCGCGGATGTTGCCAAGGAACAGAAACAGCACCGCAACCACCAGGATCGCGCCTTCGACGAGGTTC
The DNA here is from genome assembly GCF_021602025.1 of Pseudomonas ceruminis. Lineage (GTDB taxonomy): Bacteria > Pseudomonadota > Gammaproteobacteria > Pseudomonadales > Pseudomonadaceae > Aquipseudomonas > Aquipseudomonas ceruminis. The sequence goes on along the minus strand of NZ_BQHW01000003.1, from coordinate 299,481 downwards.
TTCCTGACGGTGGCGATGGCCTTCTCGACCAGGTTGGTGCGGTCGTATACCGTCACTGCGACCACGCCTTTGGGCAGGTTGCGGTTGATCTCGACAAGCTTGGCTGCCACGGCCTGGGACACGCTGCGGCTGTTTTCACCGATCAGCATGAACACCGTGCCAAGTACCACTTCACGGCCGTTTTCGGTGGCCGCCCCCGCACGCAGTTCCTGGCCGAGGCTGACCTGGGCGACATGGCTGACGCGGATCGGCGTGCCATCGACGCTGGAGATGACGACGTTGGCGATGTCTTGCGCCGACGCCAGTTGCCCCGGTGCACGGATCAACAGCTGTTCGCCGTTGCGTTCGATATAGCCCGCCCCGACGTTGGCGTTGTTGCGCTCCAGGGCGGCGACCAGGTCGTTGAGGGTGAGCCTGTAGGCCGCCAGGCGCTTGGGTTCCGGGGCGATCAGGTATTGCTTGGCATGGCCACCGATGCTGTTCACCTCCGCCACCCCAGGCACGTTGCGCAACTGCGGTTTGATGATCCAGTCCTGGATCACCCGCAGGTCGGTGGCGGTATAGGGCGTACCGTCATCCTTGCGCGCCCCCTCCTGGGCTTCGACCGTCCACAGGAAGATCTCGCCCAGGCCCGTGGAGATCGGCCCCATGCTGGCCTCGATGCCCGGCGGCAGTTGCGCGCGGGCCACCTGCAGGCGCTCGTTGACCAACTGCCGGGCAAAGAACAGGTCCGTGCCGTCGTCGAAGATTACCGTGACCTGGGACAGCCCCGAGCGCGACAGTGAGCGGGTCTGCTTGAGCCCTGGCAAGCCGGCCATGGCCGTTTCGATGGCAAAGGTGATGCGCTGCTCGGTTTCCAGCGGCGAATAGCCGGGGGCTGCGGTGTTGATCTGAACCTGCACGTTGGTGATGTCAGGCACGGCGTCGATTGGCAACTGCCGGTAGCTGTGGATACCCACGGCGGCCATTAGCACCACGGCGAGCATCACCACCAGGCGCTGCTCGATGGCGAATTGGATCAGGCGTTCGAACATGCAAGCATTCCCGTGATCAATGGCTGTGTTCGGCGGAGCCCTTGCCGAGCTCCGACTTGAGGACAAAGCTGCCTGCGGCAGCTACCTGGGTACCGGGCGCCAGCCCAGAGGTGATTTCCACCCGGCCAGCATCACGCCGGCCTGTCTGCACCGCACGGGCCTCGAAGCCCTCGTCGCTGCGGGCGAACACCACGGTCTGCTCTTCCCAGGTCTGCAGCGCGCTCTGGGGCACCACCACGGCGGCGTTGTAGCGCTCGACACTGACCGCGATAGTGACGAACAGGCCCGGACGCCAGGCTCCGTCGGGGTTGGCCAAGGTTGCGCGAACGGTGGCGGCGCGATTCTGCTCGCCGAGCAGGCTGCCGACGTAGTTGACCTTGCCCTCGACCTCGGCGCCGAGGTCTGGTGCACTGACGGTGACCGTGCGCCCGGTAGTGACCTTGCCCAGGTCACGCGGGGCCACGGCGAAGGTCGCCCAGACCCGGCTTAGGTCAGAAAGGGTGAACGCGTTGCTGGCTTCGTCGACCACTTCACCCACGGCAAGGTGCTTCTCCACCACCACGGCATCGAACGGTGCACGCAGCTCGTAACGATTGCCTGTACCAGCCGGGCCGACGGCAGCAACCTTCTGCCGGGCATTGGCCAGCGTGATTTCAGCCTCCTGCAAGGCCTGACGAGCCTGGAGGTAGTCCTGCTCGGCACTGATGCCCTCCTGCCACAGCTGTCGCTCGCGCTGGAAGGTCTGGCGCGCAAGCTCCAGGCGTCGCTGGGCAGCTTGCTGCTCGCTGCGCAGGTCGGAAATCTGCTGGCTGGCGATCACGGCCAATACCTGGCCACGCTTGACCGCCTGACCAAGCTGCGCCTGCACGGCCACGACCACACCTGGCACCCGGGGCACGACATGGGCGGTGCGGTCTTCGTCAAAACGGATTTCACCCGCAAAGCTGATGGCGGTGCTCAGCTCATCGGGTGCGGCAGTGACCAGTTGGATGCCGGCAGAGTCGACCTGCGCGCGGGAGAGCTGCACCCTGCCCGCTTCTGCCGGGTGCGCCTCGCCCGCTTCCTCTGCATGGCCGTGGCTGTCTGCCCCCTGGTCATCGTGCCCCTGAGCCTTGCTGGCCTGGCCAACGCTGCTGGTCCAGATCAGGCCGCCGAGGCCCAACACAGTGATGGCGGCAACCACGAGGGCCAGTTTGCGTGGATTATTCATTGATTGCTCCTGCTGTACGATTCATTGCGCAAACCTTCAAGGTCGCCGTAAATCCGCTCGACCTGCGCGCGTGCGTCGCTGGCGGTGGCCAGTGCCTGGAGGTACAGGCCACGTGCCTCGATCAATGTGCGTTGGGCATCGAGCACGTCGAGAAAGGCAAACTTGCCACGCTCGAAACCCCGGGTGGCGTTATCGACCGCCTGCTGCGCCGAGGGCAGGATGGTGCGGTCATAGGCAGCCACCTCCTGCATTGCCGTACGCCACTGGCTGACGGCGCTAGCGGTTTCAGTGCGCAGGCGAAGTTCAACGGCATTGCGCAGGTCACGCGCCTGGTCGGCACGCCGCGCAGCGGCCAGCACGTTGCCCTGGTTGCGGTCGAACAGCGGCAGGGGCATGGACAAGCCCACCACGTTGACCCGCTCGCGGTCTTCCCGGCTGTACTGGCTACCGATGCTGACGGTCAGGTCGGGGATGCGCTGGGCCTCTGCCGACCCTAGGGTGGCTTCGCCGCGCTCGACCTGTGCAGCGGCCATGCGCCATTCGGCGGTCTGCTCAAGCTTGTCGAGCAGGGCCTGGTGGGCAGGCGCAGCACCAGGGGATAACGCGGTGGCCTGCACCCGGGCGAACGTCGCGACCGGGCTGCCAGTAAGCTGCGCCAGTGCCTGGTATGCCACCCCCTGCTGAGTTTCAGCGCGACGCACTTCAGCCTGCGCCTGGGCCAGTTGGACCTGAGCGCGGGTAGCCTCCACGGGCGAGGACTGCCCGGCCGTAACGCGGCCCTGCACCACCCGCAAGCCCCGCTCGGTCAGGGCCTGTGACTGTTGTGCCAGTTCCAGCGCAGCCTGCATGCGCAGCGCGGTGTGAAATGCCTGGACCACATCGGCGCGCAGGCCATTGCGTTGACGCTCCAGATCGAGCTGGGCCAGTACCTGGCCGCTACCGGCCACCGCGATGCGCGCCCCCCGCTTGCCGCCAAGCTCCAAGGTTTGACTCAAGGTGACTGTCGTGGTGCTGGTGTCGCGGCGGGTGTCTTCGACTTCCCAGGACAATTCAGGGTTGGGCATGAGCCCAGCCTGGCGACGCTCGCCGTCGGCGATGCCGATTTCGCGCCCGGCGGCAGCCAGTTGCGGGTTGTTGGCAAAGGCGGTGGCGAGCGCCTCTGGCAGGCTAAGGCCCTGCCCGGCCTGGGCACCGGCGGCGGCCGTGAGCAGCAAGCAGAGCATGGCGATCTTGCGGGGGGTGGGCACTTCGGATGTCCTCGTCGGCGAGCATTGGCGAGGACTGTAGGCAGCGGTGGTTATCGGGGCGGTGGCGTGAAAATTACAATCCTGTCATCACGCCGTGGCGCATCTGCCTGCCTATTTGTAAAAGCGCAGGTTCGATAATCGCCCACTTTCAGCCGTCCGGGATGTAACCCAAATTGACGAAACTAACCGGTTGGTACAAACATTGGGGCATCCAAAAACAACAAAGCGATACCCGCCATGAAGCCCCTTGTCCTCGTGCTCAACGGCCCCAACCTGAATATGCTCGGTACCCGCGAACCTGGCCAATACGGCCGTGAAACCCTCGCCGACCTGGCGCAACGTTGCGCTGAAACAGCCCAGGCCCACGGCCTGGAAATCGAGTTCCGCCAGACCAATCACGAAGGCGAACTGATCGACTGGATCCACGCAGCGCGTGGCCGTTGTGACGCCATTGTGATCAACCCCGGCGCCTGGACCCACACCTCGGTAGCGATCCGCGATGCTCTGGTGGCCAGCGAATTGCCGGTTATCGAGGTACACCTTTCCAACGTGCACAAGCGCGAGCCGTTTCGCCACCTGTCGTTCGTATCGTCAATCGCCGTAGGGGTGATCTGCGGCTTGGGTAGCCAGGGTTACCGCATGGCCTTGAATCACTTTGCCGACATGCTGCGGGAGCAGGCCACATGACTGAGCACGCCATCCTTGCCGGCCTTATCGGGCGAGGCATACAGCTGTCACGCACCCCCGCCCTGCACGAGCATGAAGGCGACGCCCAGGCCCTGCGTTACCTCTATCGCCTGATCGATGCCGACCAGTTGCAACTGGCCGACAGCGCCCTGCCGCAGTTGCTCGATGCAGCCCAGCACACCGGCTTTACCGGGCTCAACATCACCTACCCGTTCAAACAGGCGATCTTGCCGTTGCTCGATGAGCTGTCGGAAGAAGCGAGGAGCATTGGTGCGGTAAACACCGTGGTCCTCAGGGACGGCAAGCGGGTGGGCCACAACACAGATTGCCTGGGCTTTGCCGAGGGCCTGCGCCGAGGCCTACCGCAGGTGCCACGCCGGCAAGTGGTGCAGTTGGGCGCTGGCGGAGCCGGCTCGGCGGTGGCCCATGCATTGCTGGCCGAGGGCGTAGAGCGGCTAGTGCTGTTCGAAGTCGACACCACGCGGGCACAAAACCTGGTGGACAAGCTCAACGGCCACTTCGGTGCCGGCCGTGCGGTTGTCGGCACAGCCCTGCCTACAGCGCTCGCCGTGGCGGACGGGCTGGTCAATACCACCCCGGTCGGTATGGCCAAGTTGCCAGGTACGCCATTGCCGGTCGAGCTGCTGCACGCTCGGCTCTGGGTGGCGGAAATCATCTACTTCCCGCTGGAGACCGAATTATTGCGCGCCGCGCGTGCCTTGGGCTGTCAGACACTGGATGGCAGCAACATGGCGGTGTTCCAGGCGGTAAAGGCCTTCGAACTTTTCAGTGGGCGCAAGGCGGATGCAGGCCGGATGCAAGCGCACTTCGCCAGCCTAGGCTGAAACAGCACCGGCTTCTTCGCAGGCATGGCGTGCGAAGAAGCCGGTGTAGCGCGCTTAGTACTGTTCATCGAGCAAGGCCCGTATCACGCGCTCCTGCCCGGCATAATCACCCTCACCGAAGTGAACATGCCGCACCTGCCCGTGGCGATCGACAAAATAATGCGCCGGCCAGAACTGGTTGCCCCAGGCATTCCACACATGGTGGTCGTTGTCCACCGCTACCGGGTAACCGATGCCCAGGCTGGCCACCTTGAGCTTCAACTGGCCGACATCACGTTCGTAGTCGTATTCCGGCGTGTGCACCCCCACCACCACGAGCCCTTGGTCGGCATAGCGCCGAGCCCACTCGTTGACATGCGGCAGGCTACGTTGGCAGTTGATGCAGTCCCAGGTCCAGAAGTCCACCAGCACCACTTTGCCCTCGAGTGCCGGTGCGTCCAGCGGCGGCGAGTTGAGCCACTCGCTGGCCCCCGCCAATGACGGCATGGCGCCATAACTGTCGCGGGCCATCAGGTGGCTGGCCAGGCCCAGGCCTACAAGCGCCAAAACCACGCCACCGGCTTTCAATAGCCGCCGATCAATTGTCATGGCACCCGCCGGTCGCGTAGGTACGGTATTCGACACTTTCGTGCTGCCCTTTGGAGTCCAGGTAGTTCATTCGGGTATTGACCACGCCGCAGACATTGCTTTGGTCGTCTTTGATCGACAGTACCTTCTTGACATCCAGGTGCTCGCCATAACGGTACTGCATGGCACCGTCATCGTTCATCGGCATGCTGGTAGCCTGGGCTGCGACGGCGCCAAGGCTGAGCACGGCGAACAGACCGGCGCTGGTGATCATTTTGAAGTTCATGGCATTTCTCCTGTGTAACGCTGGGCGGTGGGAAGTTGTGCTTCCCGTTCCAGAGCCATTTCACGCCTGCCAGGTATCCGGCGTGTGTCGCCCGGGCGGTGCTGTGCTTCCTGCTGTATCTGTACCAAGGCCGGATACACTGCAATACAAAACCCCGCAGGCAAGCACCCACATGCTCGATACACTGCGCCCACTCACCCCGCACAGGACCCCTACGATGGAACATGTCGATCACATCCTGATCGTCGACGACGACCGCGAGATCCGCGAACTGGTCGGCAATTACCTGAAGAAGAACGGCCTGCGCACCAGCATCGTCGCCGATGGCCGACAGATGCGCGCTTTCCTCGAAGCCAACAGTGTCGACCTGATCGTCCTCGACATCATGATGCCGGGCGATGATGGCCTGCTGCTGTGCCGCGAACTGCGTGCCGGCAAGCATCGCAACACGCCGGTGCTCATGCTGACTGCACGCAATGACGAAACCGACCGCATCATTGGCCTGGAGATGGGGGCCGATGACTACCTCACCAAACCGTTCTCTGCCCGCGAACTGCTGGCGCGTATCAACGCGGTGCTGCGCCGCACCCGCATGCTGCCGCCCAACCTGACCATCAGTGAAAGCAGCCGCCTGCTCGGCTTTGGCCAATGGCGTCTGGACACCACCGCGCGCCACCTGCTCGACAGCGAAGGCACCCTGGTGGCTTTGAGCGGTGCCGAGTACCGCCTGTTACGGGTGTTTCTCGACCACCCGCAACGGGTGCTCAGCCGCGAGCAGTTGCTCAACCTGACCCAAGGGCGCGAAGCCGACATCTTCGACCGCTCCATCGACCTGCTGGTCAGCCGCCTGCGCCAGCGTTTGGGCGACGATGCCCGCGAACCGAGCTGCATCAAGACCGTCCGCAGCGAGGGCTATGTGTTTTCCCTGCCGGTACAACTGATCGAGTCGCCGTCATGAAATGGCCCCGCACCCTGGCTTCGCGCCTGGCGTTGATCTTTTTTACCGGGCTGGTGCTGGCCTATGGCTTGTCGTTCAGCCTGCAGGCCTATGAACGCTACATCAGCAGCCGCTCAATGATGCTCAGCAACCTGGAACTGGACGTTGCCACGTCGGTCGCCATCCTCGACCGGCTGCCCGCCGCCGAGCGTGCCAGCTGGCTGCCACGCCTGGAGCGGCGCACCTACCGCTATCAGCTCGATGACGGCCTGAGTGGGAACGCCATGCCGAGCAACGACCCGCCCATGGCCGCCGAGTCGATCGTCAAGGCCATCGGTGACCATTACCGGCTGACCTTCCAGGACATACCAGGGCCGAACGCGCGCTTTCAGGCACACCTTCGCCTGGCCGATGGCGCGCCGCTGACCATCGACGTTACCCCCGCCACCGTGCCAGTCGCCCGCTGGCTGCCGCTGGTGCTGCTGATCCAGCTGGCCGTGCTGTTGTTCTGCACTTGGCTAGCGGTGCGTCTGGCTATCGGCCCGCTGACCCGCCTGGTGCAAGCGGTCGATGCACTTGACCCGGACAAACCCGGCAAACTGCTGGACGAAAGTGGGCCGCGCGAAGTGAAATACGCCGCCGTTGCGTTCAATGCTCTGCAGGCACGCATCGCCGCGTACCTCAAGGAGCGCATGCAATTGCTGGCGGCAATTTCCCACGACCTGCAAACGCCGATCACACGCATGAAGCTGCGGGTCGAGGTGATGGACGAGGGCGTTGAGAAAGACAAACTGTGGCACGACCTGGATGCCATGGAACACCTGGTTCGCGAAGGTGTGGCCTATGCCCGCAGCATGGACATCAACACCGAACCTGCGTGCCGGATCAACCTGGATGCCTTCCTTGACAGTGTGGTTTTCGACTACCAGGACAGCGGTGCCCAGGTCGAGCGCCATGGCAGCACTGGCGGCTTGCTGGAAACCCGTCCCCATGCGCTACGCAGGGTGTTGGTCAACCTGGTGGACAATGCCCTCAAGTTTGCCGGCAAGGCGCAACTGGAGGTAAGCCGTGAACACGGCCGTACGTTGATCAGGGTGCTGGATGAAGGCCCGGGAATCCCCGCTGAAGAACTCAACGAAGTGCTCAAGCCATTCTACCGTGTGGAAAGCTCGCGCAATCGCAGCACCGGGGGCACCGGGCTGGGCCTGGCCATCGCCCAGCAATTGACCCAAGCCATGGGCGGGCGCTTGACCTTGAGCAATCGTCCGAGCGGCGGGCTGTGCGCGCAAATCGAGCTTTAGCGATACGCCACTGAACCAGCGCGGCAGGCCGGCCTGACCTGCCGCACGCGCCCCCGCCCCTACAGTGCGATACACAATCGAGCCTGAACCGACACACTGCAGATACCCTCGCCGCACACACTACCGGTCGCACAACGGCAGTTCGGGAATGCTTCGTTTCCCGATCGCCGTTTGGTATCCATCGGCCTTCCTGCGACGAGAACTTACATGATCACTCTGAACCGCGCCTTCACCACGTTTGACCGTTTCGGCAGCTGGAGCGCCGACTTGCCGCTGCGGCTGTTCCTGGCCTGGGAGTTCTTCGAGTCGGGCCTTGAGAAATTCAACGGCAGCAACTGGTTCGGCGATTTGCAGTCAAGCTTCCCGTTCCCCTTCAACGTGCTGCCCGCCGAACTGAACTGGCAGCTGTCGATGTGGGCTGAACTGCTGTTGCCGTTGCTGCTGCTACTGGGCCTGGGCACGCGTCTGGCGTCAGCGGGGCTGATGGTGGTGACGGTGGTGGCAATTGCCGCGGTACATTGGCCAGCACACTGGTCAAGCCTGGCCGACCTGGCGCAGGGCTACGCTATCACCGACCGTGGCTTCGGCAACTTCAAACTGCCACTGATTTACCTGGTGGCGCTGCTGCCCCTGTTGCTCAAAGGCGCAGGACGCTTGAGCCTCGATCACTGGCTCACGGCCAGCTACCGGCCGGTTGCAGGTGCCCACCGCGTATAACGCACCTGCAATCGCGGGTCACGGTAAAGCCACCACAGCGTTGGCCGGCCTGTCAGTCGTCCAACGGTTTGGGCGGCGCCGCCGGTTTGGCCGGCTTGGCAGGCTTGCTGTCCTTAGGTTTGGCTTCAGGGGCCGCCGCCACGGGCTCAGGGGCGGTCACGGCCTTTTCGGTAGCGGGTAGCTCATCGACCGCCTTGAGGATGGCTTGTGGGTCGATCTTCTCACCGGTTTCGTCATCCTTGAGCATATGCCGCTCGCCATCCTTGCCCACCAGGATCACCTTGGTCCCTTTGCTCGCACCGAGCTTGAGCTCACGGATCAGCGCCATCGTGGTCTGCTGCTCGAGGTTCTTGTCCTCACGCTTACCCATCATGTTGGCGACACTGTAAAGCACCAGGCCGCGCTCTTTGAAAGCGGCCTGCGTGGCAGGGTCCTTCATGGCCTCGTTCAGCCCCCGCAGGGTCGGGTCGGCTGAACTGGGGGCAATGATCACCAAGGGCCGAGCCTTGCCCAGCTCCTTGGCCAGAGGCGCGTCGCTGTCGGCGGCGAACAGGGGGCCGGTGACAGCGAGCAAGGTGGCGAGGGTCAGTGACCGAACGAGCATGCGCATCTCCTTATTGTCTCGATAAACCAATGACTACAGATCACGGAGAAAAATCCGACCTGGAGCCTAAACCACTTCGCGCGACAGAGGGCCCAGGAAAAGTAACTTGCGGTTTCCAGCGCAGCCAAACAGGCTTGCAGCCCTGACGCAGACAGCCCACATCTTTGTCTGAGCATAGTCCAAAGCCACTGGAGGCAAGCAAGCTGCGAGCTGGCCTAGAACAACAGCAACTGGCGGTCCGTCAGCGCTGCGAAATCATCACCGACAAAGGGCAGGATGGCATCAGCCACCGGTTGCAGCTGGCGGCTGATGTAGTGCTCGTAGTCGATCGGCGATTGCAGGTTTTCCAGCGGTTCAGGGCCTGCCGTGGTGATGATGTAGCTGATCCAGCCGCCATTCTGGTATTGCCGGGCACGCCCCAGGCGGACGTTGTACTCGTCGGCCAGGCGTGCCGCGCGCACATGGGGTGGGACATTGCGTTGGTAATCGGCCAACGGGCGGCGCAGGCGCTTGCGGTAGATCAGCAATTGATCCTGCTCACCGGCCAGGGTCTGCTGTACGAAGGTGCGCAGGTAATCGCGATAGGGTTGGCCGCGAAAGATCCGCCCGTACAGGGCTTGCTGGAAGTCCCGGGCCAATGGCGACCAATCGGTACGCACCGACTCCAGGCCTTTGTACACGACATCCTCAGACCCATCCGCACGTTGCACCAAGCCTGCGTAGCGTTTCTTGCTGCCCTCATCGGCACCGCGAATGGTCGGCATCAGGAAGCGTCGGTAATGGGTTTCGAACTGCAACTCCAGGGCGCATTCCAGCCCCAGGGTCTGGCGCAGGTGCTGGCGCCACCACTGGTTGACTTCAGCGACCAGCTCGCGGCCGATGCTGGCCGCCGCCTCTTCGCTGTGCGCCCCCTTGAGCCAGACGAACGTGGAGTCGGTATCGCCGTAGATCACATCAAAACCCCGTGCCTCGATCAGCGCGCGGGTCTGGCGCATGATCTGGTGGCCGCGCAGGGTGATCGAGGAAGCCAGACGCGGGTCGAAGAAGCGACAGCCGCTCGAGCCGAGCACACCGTAGAACGCATTCATGATGATCTTCAGTGCCTGCGACAGCGGTGCATTACCCTCTCGCTTGGCCGCTTCCCTGCCCTGCCATACACGCTCGACGATCGCCGGCAGGCAGTGCTGGCTGCGTGAAAACCGCCCGCCGCGAAAGCCCTCCACCGAAAGGCTGTCGTCCGGCTGGCGCAAACCCTCGACCAGGCCAACTGGGTCAATCAGGAAGGTACGGATGATCGAGGGGTACAGGCTTTTGTAGTCCAGCACCAGTACCGAGTCATACAGCCCCGGGCGCGAGTCCATGACAAAGCCGCCGGGGCTGGCGTCACCGGGGCGGCTACCCAGGTTCGGCGCCACATAACCCAGACGGTGCATGTGCGGAATGTACAGATGGCAGAACGCAGCCACCGAGCCGCCGCTGCGGTCCACCGCCAGCCCGGTCACAGACGCACGCTCGAGCAGGAACTCCCGCAGCCGGGTGTGGGCGAAAATACGCGTCACCAACTCACAGTCCTTGAGGTTGTAACGTGCAAGCGAAGGCTTGTCCTGGGCGAACATGCGGTTGATCTCGTCCATGCGCTGGTAGGGCGTATCGATCGCCTTGCCCTCCCCCAACAAGGTCTGGGCAACGTTCTCCAGGCTGAAGGAGGGGAAGCTCCAGGTGGCAGAGCGCAACGCCTCGATGCCATCGATCAGCAGCCTGCCTGGCGCATCGGCGAATACATGACCACGGTTGGCGTGGCTGCGTACGGTCATGACCGCGCCATTGCGCCCTAATGCCAGCGGCACCTGCAGCTGCCTGGCATGCTCATGCAACAGGCGCAGGTCGAACTGCACAAGGTTCCAACCAATGATGGCGTCCGGGTCATGCTTGGCCAGCCATTGGTTGAGGCAGACCAGCAGCATGGCGCGGTCGTCGCAGTATTGCAGGTCGAAATCCAGGTCACCCGCCTGGCCATTGCTGGGCCCCAGCATATACACCTGGCGCTGGCCGCAGCCCTCCAGGGCAATGCTGTAGAGCTCACCGCGCTCGCTGGTTTCGATATCCAGCGATACCAACCTCAACGGCGGGCGGTAGCCCTGCGCAGGTTTGAGCTGGGCATCGCACAGCACTCCCTGGGCGTCAGGCTGGCCGGTGAACTGCACCGCCGCCGTGATGAAGCGCTCCATCAGGTACCGCTCGGGTGGACGGATATCGGCTTCCAGCACATCGATGCCGGCAGCGCGCAGGCGCTGCTCCACCTGCAGCAGGTGCCGATGCTGGCGACAGTACAACCCTGCGACAGGCCGCTGGTCAAAATCACGCAGTTGCAGGGGCCTGAGCTCGACGCCCACGTCGCCCGCCAGCAACAGCCGGGCATGTTCGGCCTGGGCCTGCGGGATGAACGCCACCGACGCCTGGGGTGCCAGGCGCACAAGTCGCGGCCCCTGATCGGTGGCCAGCCAGAACTCTACGCACGTCCCTTCGGGCGTGTCATGCCAATGCCGGGTCAGGACAAAGCCCTGCTGCAACTCCACTGCGATGTCCTCGATGCCACCGATCTGTCGAATGGGGCAATTCTACCCCTCACAGCGGTGCCTGTGGGGGGGGATCAACCGTACAGGTAGTGGATGTCCTTGTAGGTCAGCGGTGGCACCTGGCCGACCAGAAAATCACGCAGCTTGTGCATCTGTCGTGCCTTGGGGCTGGCCTTGAGCCAGGTCATGTAGTAACCGTCACCGGTGGCCACCGCATGTTTGAATGGTGTGCTAAGGCGCCCGGCCGCCAGGTCGGTGCTGGCCAGCACCAGGTCGACTACCGAAATGCCCAGGCCCTGCTGCGCCGCTGAGATACCTTGGTCAAGGGTATCGAACACCTGCCCTTGGTCGATGCTGATGTCCAGCGCATCCATGCGCGCCAGCCAGCGCCGCCAATCGCGCCGGTCCGGTGACGGATGGAGGAACTCGCACTGGCGCAGGTCGCCCAGTTGCGCAGGCTCATGCTGCATGTAATCCGGGTGGCACACCGGGATCAGCCATTCATCGAACAACTTGAAACTCTCGACATCAGCGGGGAAGCGGCCGTTAGCCAGCAGGATCGCGCAATCGTAGGGCTCGGAATAGAAATCCACCGAGTCAATGTCCATCCACACGCTCGACAGCTGCACGCTGCAGCTGTCGTCGATCTTCTTGAAGGCGTCCAGGGCCCGCAGGAGCCAGCGCACCGTGAGCGTCGAAGGCGCCTTCAGACGCAGCCCGTAACGGTCCTGACGCAACAGCGCGCAGGCGTTCTCGATGATCTTGAAGCCGACCTTCAGCTCCTGGGCCAGCAAACGCCCGTGTTCGGTCAAGCTCAGTTTGGGGCCGCGACGTTCGAACAGGTCACAGCCAAACATGGCTTCCAGGGTCTTGATGTGATGGCTGACTGCACCTTGGGTCAGTGCCAGTTCCTCGGCCGCGCGGGTGAACGAGCCGTAACGCGAGGCCACCTCGAAGGCACGCAACGCGTGCAAAGCCTGAATCCGTTCCGACATGGCGCCTCCGAAGCATGAGTAAGACTAATAGTAGGTCATAGTTCCACGCGTTTTACAACGTTAAGTACGTCTCAGAAAATGCAGGTAAATAACAAAGATAAACACCTGAACCTGCCTGCATATGAGTTGAACTTCCACTTAACTAAACGCCTGGGGAAATCATGTTTACGGGTTATGGAAACTGCTATCGCCTGGATGCGCTAGAGCTGGCCGCTGAACATGTCCGGAACACGCAACACTGGACGCACAAAACCATACAACACTTTCGTGGGATTCTTGCCAACCCCGACTTCCCATGCCTGTTCGGGCGCAAGGCGGTGGCCGGCCAATCCTGCCACATTCTCTTCGCCCGGGCCGAGCAACTGGCCGACGACATCGCCCAAGGGCTGGCCGACTACGTACGTACCATCGCCACGGTGCCCGTCAAGCAGCGCATCGGCAGCCCGTTGGTGGTGTTCCTCGAGACCCATGCCGACAGCAGCCTCGCCGACCAGCAGGCGCTGGCCTGGAAAGTGCTGCGCGGCGTACATGCCCGCGACCCGCAGCCCTGGCCGCAAGCGATACCCACCGACCCCGACGACAGCGGCTGGTCATTCTGCTACGCCGGCATGCCGTTGTTCATCAACATGAACTTCCCTGGCCACCAGATGATGAAGAGCCGCAACCTGGGCAACCACATCACCTTCGTCATCAACCCGCGGGAGAACTTCGACGAGGTCGCCAACGCCGGCACCGAAAGTGGCAAGCGCATTCGTGCGCGCATCCGCGATCGCGTGCGCCACTACAACGACGGCGTCATGCCCGACAGCCTGGGGTTCTTCGGCGAGCAAGACAACTTCGAATGGAAGCAGTACCAACTGCAGGAAGCAGGCTCGCTGAACCCATCGCGCTGCCCCTTCCATGCCCACACCAACGCAACACCCGACACACTGATCGAGAACTGACCGTGAATACCGCCCTGACTGCAACCTACGCCCTCACCGTCCTGCTACTGATTGCCACGCCCGGCCCGGTGGTCGCCCTGATTGTCAACACCGCCGCGGCCTCCGGATCGCGCAAGGCCATGTTCACTGCCGTCGGCACCAACTGGGCATCGTTGGTGCTGATCGGCGCCGCCGCCTGGGTCATCCTGACCAGCGCGGCCATCGACAAGGCCTGGCTCAGCGGCATGAGCCTGCTCGGTTGCCTGTTCATCGGCTACATCGCCGTGGGGACCTTGCGCGAATGCCTGCAGGCGCCTGCCGCGCAGGATGTGGAGCAGGCGCCAAAGGCCGGCCGCGGGGGGCTGTGGCAAGGCTTCATGGTGGGTATTTCCAACCCCAAGGACATCATCTTCTTCATCGCCTTCTTCCCGCAGTTCATCCAGATCACCGAGTCGTTCGGCAAAAGCATGGTGGTCTTGTCGCTGCTCTGGGTGGCCATCGATTTCGCCGTGCTCAGCCTGTACATCTTCGCCATCGGCAAAATTGCCTCGCACCGCAGCAACCGCATGATTTCCCTGGCCTCCGGGGTTGCCCTGCTGCTGATCGCCGTGGGCGGCCTGGCCTACAACATCAAGGAGCTGGCGGGCTGAGGCCAGGCCAGACGCAACGGGAGCGCCCATGACATCGAATGACACCGCCGCACACGTCCAGGGCCACCCTTCGCCGCTGCAACAGGACTACCAGCGCTTCCTGCAACTGGGCAACCGCCGCGCGCCCCACACCCTGCATGTGCACGAGAGTGGCTACCGCTCCGGCACCATCAATACCGACGCCCTCGGCCTGCGCTACAGCCATTGCGCCGGCAAGCGTTTTTCGGCGGCCGAGCGCGGCGGTAGCGGGCGTGTCAACCTGCTGGTTGGCGGCTCGACCGCGCTGGGCATCGGTGCCAGTTGCGATGAGCACACGGTGGCCTCGCACTTGTCGATGCTGACGGGCGAAGTGTGGCTGAGCCTGGCTGGCTGCGGCCTCAATGCCAGCCAGGAGCTCCTGCTATTCCTGACGCATCAGCACCGCTTTGGCGAGGTCGGCCACGTGGTGGTACTCAGCGGCCTGAATACCTTGGCCCATGAAGCACTTGGCGAGGTCCTGACCAGCCCGCAGGGCCCACAGCACGCCAAGGCTTATCAGGACTACCTCAACAGTTTCAACGAAGGCATGGGACCGATCGCCCCGCAACGCCGCGAATCGCTCTGGGACCGCCTGGGCAAGGCGTTGGCCCCCAGGCGTCAGGAGGTAGCGCCTGCCTGGCCGCTGTCGGCCCCGGAAAAACGCCTGGCACGTGCGGCCGACACCATTGGCCGCAGTTTGCGCCAGTGGGAGCGCATGCTGGCGGACAGCCACGCCACACTGACCTTCATCCTGCAGCCCTTGCTGCCCTGGTGCCGCGAAAACCTGCCAGCCGGCGAACAAGCGATGCTCGCTGCACTGCAACTGCAACCAGCAAACTTCGACCGCCTGCTGCAAGGCACCTTCGACAGCCAATTGCACATGGCCTTCTTTCGACGCATCAAGAGCCAGGCAGACCCGGTGCCGTGCTACGACATGAACAGCATGCTCAGCAGCTCCCCGGTGTTCGGCGCCGATCTGTTCATCGACCGCTTGCACCTCAACGACCTGGGTAACAATGCCTTGGCCAAGGTAATCACCGCCAAGCTTGGCCTTGCCCAGGAAAAACATGCCCAGCGCAAGGTCACACCGATCAAGCTGGTCTGACAATGCTGCAACGGCCTTTCGGTCAGACCGCTCGCTTGGCTAGAATAGGCTGTCGTTCCGATTCGCCAGAGGCGTACGTGTACTTGTCATGAACACCCAAGCCGTCCATCAGTACCTGTTTGCCTTGCGTGGCTGTTGCACCTGCGAGGCCTGCCTGTGAGCCGCCCCGTTCGCGTGCCTGCGCTGCTGCTCAGCCTGCTTCCCTTCGCCGCACACGCACTTGACGTGCGCATCGACCCACATGCCGACCTGCTCTACCGCCAGGCATTGCCACTGCTGGAACAAGCTGACAATCAGGACGACAGTGCCAGCACCCTGCGCACGGCCATTGGTGGCGACCCAGAACTCAATCGCCAGGGCCAGGCGCTGGCCCGCACGCTGCCGACGGCGGTGGCGCTTCTGAAGAAGTCGGTCGAGCTCGGCCACCCTGTTGCCCAATACCGTCTGGCGCTGTACTACACGACCTACCTGCCGGCAGCGCAAATCGCCGATGCCGCCTGCCCGTTGCTGGAGTCGAGCCTCAACCAGGGCTTTGCCCCACCGGCGACGGCAATCGCCACCTGGTGCCAGCCCTATAACGCCAGCCCCGCCTACCGCGAAGCGCTCGAAGCGATCCCGAGCATGGCCACGCTGTATGCTTCCTACTACCCGCAACCCGCCGCTCGGCTGTCCTGCAGCCGTAGCCAGCCACAAGGGCTGGAAATGCAGTGGGGACGCCAGCGCGACTATCAGGCCGAGGTGTATCGGCTTCTGGGCGACCTTGACCCGCAGCATCGCCGAGACCTGTTGCAAAAGGCCGTGGAAATCAATGGTTGTGCGGCCGCGCAGCAGCGGTTGACCAGCCAACGCTAACCGGCACCGGGGTCGGCGGGCAGCAAACCAGCAAGATCGTTCAAGCCAGCCACCCTCACGCTCTGGCATGCTGGTCTACCGAACAACAGTGTTAGCCCGCTCATGCCAAGCCGCACACCCATTGCCCGCCAAGCCTTCCTTCACGGCGCCATCGCCATTTTGCCGTTATCCCTGGCGGTCGCCCCTTGGGGCCTGCTGGCGGGGTCCATGGCCATCGAGGCCAACCTCAGCGCCTGGGAGGGCCAGGGGCTCTCGGCCATCGTCTTCGCGGGCGCCGCGCAGTTGGTGGCCATCGGCATGCTCAAAGGCGGCGCCAACCTGCTGTCGATCCTGCTGACCACACTGCTGCTGACTTCGCAGCACCTGCTTTACGGCTTGTCCATGCGCCCGTTGCTGTCCAGGCAGCCCTTGCGCTGGCGGCTCGGCCTGGGGTTTCTGCTGACCGACGAGTTCTTTGCCCTGACCAGCCACCATGACCACCAGCAGTTCAATCGCTGGTACGCCCTAGGCGTCGGCCTTACGTTCTACGTAGCCTGGAACCTGTTTACCCTGGCTGGCATCGTGCTAGGCCAGAACATTCCGCACCTCGACCAGTTGGGCCTGGACTTTTCCATTGTCGCCACCTTCGTTGCACTGATCGCGCCCTTGGTGCGCAACCTCCCCACGGTGGTGTGCGTCGCGGTGTCGCTGTTTTGCTCGGTTCTGTTCAGCTACTGGCACTGGGAAACCGCGCTGGTGGCGGCCGGCCTGCTCGGCATGGCGGCCGGTTTCATCTGTCAGAAATGCTCTGGAGGCCGCGCATGACCTGGCTGCTGATCTTCGCCATGGGCGCCGTGGTGTTTCTCAACCGCTACGCCTTCCTTGAACCGCGCCTGCCGTTACGCCTGAGTTCCAATGCACGCCAGTTCCTCGGATTCGCGGTACCTGGCATGCTCACCGCCATCTGCGGGCCGATCATTTTCCTGCCGGGCCACCAACTGGACCTGAGCCTGCTCAACCCTTACCTGCTGGGCGCTGTGGTAGCCGTGGCACTGGTGCTGTTGACCCGCAGTGTATTGCTGAGCATGCTGGTGAGCATGTTGATCTTCTTCCTGCTGCGCAGCTGGCTGGCATGAGCACGCCCCTGCGCGAACAAACCCATCTGTGGCAGGCGCCGGCTCTGGGCGATGTCGAGATGCTGCATGCGCGCTACTTTCAGCAGCGCTTCGCCCCGCATGTGCACGAGGGCTTCGTCTTCACCGTGATCGAGTCTGGCGCCCAGCGCTTCTGGCACCGCGGCAGCGAGCACCTGGCACCGGTGGGCAGCATGGTGCTGATCAACCCCGACGAACTGCATACCGGCGCCACGGCCCATGAAGCGGGCTGGCGTTATCGCGGTTTCTATCCTGAGCACGAGCGGGTTACCGGGGTGCTGGATGAACTGGAGCTGAGTCGGCATGGCATGCCGCATTTCAAGGACAGCGTGATTCAGGACCCCACGCTGGCGGTTGCTTTCAGCCAGTTGCACCAGTTGTCGGAGTCCGGCGCGAGCGCCCTGGAGCAGCAAACGGCTTGGCGCCAGGCCGTGCTGGCCTTGGTGCAACGTCATGGGCAATGCGCCGAGCCGTCGGCGCCTGGCCATGAGCCCCTCGCCGTGGCCCGTGCCCGTGAACTGCTGGAAAGCCAATTGGCCGACCCGCCCTCGCTCGAAGCGCTGGCGGCGGCAGTCAACCTGTCGCCATTCCACTTCGCCCGGGTGTTTCGCCAGGCCACCGGCCTGCCGCCGCACGCCTGGCTGAAGCAGCGGCGCCTGGCCCGCGCCCGGGAAATGCTGAAGAGCGGCCTGGCCGCTTCGGAGGTGGCGTTCGACCTGGGTTTTGCAGACCAGAGCCATTTGAGCCGGCAGTTCAAGCAAGCCTATGGGGTGACACCGGGGGCGTATCGGCAGGCATGCGTCCATTCGGTCGTGCCTGGCCCACTCTTCACAGGGCCAACTCCAGTTGCAAGAGGTCCGAATGATTTCGTCGAATCCTGACGGCAATACCGACCAGTCGCACTGCCCGCCCTTGCCGTTTGGTGTTCCAAAGCATACGGCACAGGCCTTGAATGACGTTCGGCTCCAACGCCAAGGCAGGTGCCTCGGCGCTGGCAATGGAAAAATCGGAAAACTTGAGTTTGACCTGATTCCTGACTATGTGGGGCACGCTGCCAAGCGCGTTCAGGCGTCCAGCTAAGGTCGCCAGCAATTCATCCAGTTGCCTGGCACAGCAGGCAAAGTCAGTGCAGTCGCTGGGCAGCGTATGCTCGACACCCAGTGACTGGACACTCCCAGGCTTCCCTTCGTAGCCCTCCTGGCCCCGACAACGCTCCCATACATAGAAGCCGTGCGCCCCAAGCTGGCGCAGCAGTGCCGGGATCATCTCGTCAGTGACATCAGCACAAGTGCTGCAGCCCATGGCCTGCAGCACAGCCCAGGTCTTGGGCCCTACCCCGGGAATCTTGCGAACGTCCATGTTCGCAAGAAAGGACTGCACCTGATTCGGCGCCACAACACACTGGCCATTGGGTTTGTTCACTTCCGAAGCCATTTTCGCCAGATACTTCAAAGGTGCGATACCTGCCGAAGCCGTCAACTTCAGCTCCTGTTCGATTGTATTGCGGATTCGACTCGCCATGAGCGTCGCCGAGCCGTTGCAATGCACCTGCCCTGTAACATCCAGTGTGGCCTCGTCCAGCGAGAGAAACTCAACATTCGGGTCATAACGGCGAAAGATGCTGTCCAGCCGTCGTGTCACCGCTTCATAGCGTTCGAATCGCACCGGTAACAGCACCAACTCCGGGCATAGCCGCTGCGCAGTTGCGGTTGCCATCCCACTTCTGACACCAAACTGCCTGGCTATGTAGTTGGATGTGCTGATCACCCCGCGGTCCATCGCTCTGCCGCCCACGGCAACTGGCCGTTCGCGCAGCCACGGCGCATCCAGCAACTCGACGGCGACGAAGTAGGAATCCATATCCACATGAATGAACTTGCTGTTCGGGCCCGAGGGTGATTTTGCGTTTTCAGTCAAACACGAATACCCCTAGCGAGGCCGAGTCATCCGAATTACGAACGGTATGTACCCCTTGAATGTGTGGGGCGAATACAGCTGTGAAGCGTGCGCTGATCTGCTTGTGTAATTTGACTGACGTGGCGGCATTGTTTGAATTTGCCTGTGCTTGGCTCGGGCAACAACAATCTAAGGCTCATTCAGGATCGTGCTCAACTTGTAAGTTGTAACAACAGCAAGTCGCGCCACATGTGCAGTTCTGAACCTAGGAATACTCCTACAGTCAGTAGGCTTTTGAATGCAGATGCTGCCCCAACTGCCAAACAGCGCAGCAGAGCGCTTTTATTCAGGCATATCAAATGCCGTGCTTCATCGCGTACGCACTGAACCACCAGCAACGATAATCATGCCGTTTATAAGTAACGAGTTTTTACAGCGTTGCCAGAGCGAGTCTTTGCCACGACCTCAGCGCGTTTTGCCAGGGGAGTAGAAGCCCACCAACCCTCTGCTACACTGACAAGGCTGAATGGAGGATCCTGCCATGTCCGAAAGAGAGCTCACCACCCTCCTGTCGCTGATGAACCAGCGCCAGGCCTGCCTGAACAGTGCCTGCAAGGAGATTGCCGACTGGATCGACCGGCAGGGCGATGTGCCCGCCGCAGGCAAGATCCGCGCAAGCCTGAAGGCGCTGGAGGCCGATGAGGCCCAGGTTCGAAAGACTCTGACGTCGCTGACACTCGACAGGCCGCTGCCCAAGTTTCGCAGCTGACTGAAGCAGCGACCGGCGCGGGAGCGGGCTTGCAGGCGAAGGCGGCAACGCGATTAAGCGGTTCGCGGGGCAAGCCCGCTCCCACAGGCCGCCCCGTTCAAACTTATCAGTGCTTCATGTGCATGTGGTCATGCCCACCGCCAGCCTCGGCGTTGAGCGGACGCACTTCGGCCTGCACGTCGAGGGTTTCCTTGGCCCCCTTGGCATCCTCGATGGTCAGGGTCAGTGGCACTTTCTCGCCTTCCTTCACCTGATTGTTCAGGCCCATCAACATTACATGCAGGCCATTGGGGTCCAGGGTCACGGCCTTGCCGGCTGGCAACTCGACAGCCTTCACCTCACGCATGCCCATCACGTCGCCGTTCATGGTCATCTCGTGCACCTGCACGGTCTTGGCCACGGGCGAAGCCACGCTCACCAGCTTGCTGTCGCTGCTGGCGGTCAAGGTCATGAAGGCACCGGTGGACTGCTGGTGCGGCACGCTGGCACGAACCCAGGCATCACTCACTGTGGTCTGGGCCAGGGCCGGCAGGGCCAGGCCCATCAGTGCCAGGGCAGCCAGGCCGCGTTTGATCGGTTGCATCGACATTCAGCAGATCTCCATCAGGGTGACCAGGTCTTCGGCGCATTCCTTGGCGTTCAGGGAATGGCCCAGGCTCAGGCGCAGGGTGCCACGTGTGTCGTAGACGTAGCTGGTGGAAGAATGAGAGATGGTATAGGTGTCACCGGCCGGAACCTTCTCGTAGAACACCTTGAACTCCTTGGCGACCTCGGCGATTTCCTCCGGGGTGCCAGTCAGCGCAGTGAACGACGGGTCGAAGGCCTTGACATAGGCGTCGAGCACTTCGGGGGTGTCGCGCTCCGGGTCCAGGGTGATGAACACCACCTGGAACAGTTGGCGATCGCGGCCTTTGAGCAGGTTCTTGATTTGCACCGCCCGCGCCAAGGTGATCGGGCAGACCGCCGGGCATTGGGTGAAACCGAAGAAGATCATCGGCATGCTGCCGTAGAAGCTGGACAGGGTGACGTCGTTGCCCTTGGTATCCTTCAGGCGGAACTTGCGCCCGAGGATCTCGTTGCTCATGTTCTTGCCGTACTTGAACTCAAGCCCCCGTGCCGGGTTGCAACCCGCCAACAGGCCGAGCCCGAGAACGCCCATCCCAGCGACAACTGCGCGCCGGGTCAACAGATCATTCATGGAACCATCCTTTACAGGGAAGGTGCCGGCCCTCGGGACGGGCCGGCCGAAAAACCGGGGCATTCTGGCATGACACCTCGAGGGCTTCTACCCGACGAAGGCGGTGATGGCCTGCAGCCCTTTAAACACGGGCTGCGGCCTGTTGTCGCAGGGGTTGAATCCGTAACAGATTGTTGCTAGATGTGCGCCACGACACCGGATCAGTAGTAGGCGTTTTCCTTCTGGGTGTGGTCGGTAACGTCACGCACGCCCTTGAGTTCCGGAATACGCTCGAGCAGGGTGCGCTCGATACCGTCTTTCAGGGTAACGTCGGCCTGGCCGCAGCCCTGGCAACCGCCACCGAACTGCAGCACGGCAATGCCGTCGTCAACCACATCCACCAGGCTCACCTGACCACCGTGGCTGGCCAGCCCCGGGTTGATCTCGGTCTGCAGGTAGTAGTTGATGCGCTCGTTGATCGGGCTGTCTTCATTGACCATCGGCACCTTGGCATTCGGCGCCTTGATGGTCAGCTGGCCGCCCATACGGTCGGTGGCGTAATCGACCAGCGCATCTTCCAGAAACGGCACGCTGACGGCGTCGAGGTAGGCGGTAAAGCTCTTCAGACCCACGGCGGTGTCGTCAGGCTTCTCTTCGCCCGGCTTGCAATAGGCAATGCACGTCTCGGCGTACTGGGTGCCCGGCTGGGTGATGAAAATGCGAATGCCGATGCCAGGCGTGTTCTGCTTGGAAAGCAGATCAGCCAGGTAATCATGGGCGGCGTCGGTAATGGTTATAGCGCTCATGGAAGTTCCTCACAGACTTGCGGCCAAGTGTACGCCAACCTGGCCTGTGAACAAAGTCCTAGTATTTAACTCGGGAAAGCGCAAATGCCGGGCTTTGCTGCCGTGGTTGCGCCAGCCATGCCTGCATCCGCCGGTACAGGCCACGCTCCAGCCATTGGTAGCTGAACCACGACATTAGTCCAATGGACGGCACGCACAGGGCGAATACCAGGTAGGGATTCAGGTGCAGGCGCTCGCTGGCGAACCAGCCCGCATACAGCACCAGCACGTGAATCAGGTACACCGAGTAGGAGCAGTCACCCAGTGCCTTGAGCACACGGTTGCCCTGGAAGTACGGTTCCAGGGCGATGAATGCCAGCACCACCAGCGCGCTCGGCACGCCCCAGTGCAGCAGGCGTTGTGACGCATCGAGGTGGTAGATCGCATACCCCGCAGCGACCAGCACCACCAGTGGCAGCCACAACCCCTCGCGCACCAGGCCACGCCGATACAGCACACCAAGGCCGATACCCAACAGAAACTCGTAGATGATGCCGTTGTTGTAGAAGTGGCTGAGCACCCCCAGGCGGCCAAGCACCTCGCTGACCAGCAGCAACGCCGCCGTCACCAGCAGCAGGTGGTGGCGCTGGCGAACCAGAAAGGCCAGGCCGAACAGCAGGTAGAAAAACATCTCGAAGTTAAGCGTCCAACCCACGTTCAGGGTGGGGTACAAGCCATAACCCCCAGGGTTTTGCGCCGGGATGAAAAGCATCGACAGCAACAGGTGGCGCCAGGCGAACTCCTGGTGCGGCATCCACTGACTGAACGCCAGCAGCACCACCGCCATGAGTGCCGTGTAGAACCAGTAGGCGGGGATGATACGCAGCGCCCGATTGAGCAGGAACTGCCGCGGTTCGATGGGCTTGTCGCGGGTCGACAGGTAGATCACCAACCCACTGATGACGAAAAAGATGTCCACGCCCACCGCGCCCCGGTCGGCGAGCAACTGGCCAATGGGGCCGGTGGCATGGAAGTCGAAGAAGATCTGCATGAAATGGTGGCAGACCACCACCCAGGCGGCGAACGCCCGCAGTGCCTGAAGCGAATACAGCATGTAATACCCTGCGATTGCCGGTGCATTGAGGCCTTGGCGAACGCGGTGCGTTCGATCGCCGAAAGCGGCGATGGGCTGCAAGCAGCCCCGGACCACCCAACCTTTCTGACCGCAGTCGTATCGGAAAGGTCAGGCCAACCGATCAGAGGTTCTCGTAGCGGTTCATGTCCAGCACGCCGGCCTCCACCGGTTCGGTCTCCTTGATGTAGGTGTTCAGGTCATGGAAGTAGTGCCAGAACTGCGGGTGGCTGCGGCGCACGCCCCACCGCATGACGATACGCTCGAACCTGGCCGCATCGTCGCGTGCATACTCCATGTCCTCGACAAACTCCGGCACGTCGCTGGCAGGGATGTTGAAGATGAAGTTCGGGTAACTGCTGAGCACCCCGGGGTACAAAGTCAAGGTGTCCAGGCCCGGCTGGTAGCGGTAGGCTTCGCCGAGCAGGAAGGCGACGTTGCTGTGGGCACGGTTGCGCAACAGGCTGTAGACCTGGCGTTGGCCACCCTGCCCTTCGATACGCAGCAGGGTTGCCTCTGGCAATTGGTTGATCACTTTCAGCCCGGCAGCCGGACGGGACACCAGACGGCTGAGCGATTGCTCGACGTTACGGAACTCTTCACTCATCTGGGGCCGTGAGCAGTATGCGCCCTGGCAGCGGTTGATCGGGTCGGGTGCGGCATTCAGGCTGCCGGTGCGCTGTACCAGCTTGAGGCCGAAATCGCGCTTGGGGTTGCGCGGGTCGAGCTTGATACCGCTTGGGGTATCGGTGTCGATGTCTTCATAGTCCAGCCACATCTTCACCTTGCCGCTGTTCTGGTACCAGTCGCTGAGGATCGCGCCACGCTGGTCGGCCGGCATCAGGCGCAGGAAGTTGACCTCGGCACCATTGCGAATCAGGTCGAAGTACAGGCGAGTCTGCAACTGGTGCGAGACGTTGCCGAACACATCGAAATTGACCGCCAGCTGGTAGTAGGTGCGCTCGAACAGCGGATAGTCGAACAGCCACATTGTCAGCGGCACGTCGCCGATCAGGCCTTTGGTTACAGACGCACTGTCGAAGTGGCGGAAAATGCTCAGCAACGCATTGTCATTGCCGGCCCACAAGCTCGACCAGCCCGGCGCGGGCATTTGCGCATAGGCTTCACGGCGCAGCTTCTCGTATTCGTTACGTTTGTCGCGGTAGGCATGCCAGAGGGTGAGCACACTGCCCACATCGTCGATCTGCCCCGGCATGGCCAGCAGCGGGGTGGCCTGGCCACGGTATTCGGCATCGGTGATGTAACGGTCGTGGGCCGGCTCCTGGAACAGCGCCCAGAAGTTGTCACGGATCACGTCGGTGGCGATCTGGCCACGGCACACCGGGCCGCGGATGAAGGTGCGGACGAAGTATTCGGCGTTGTCGAGCATGAACTGGTAGCGCGCCACCGCCGGGATCGCCTCGAAGGTTTCGAACGGGTTGGCCCGATGACGCGGGCCATAACCTGGCAATGCGGTGGCATGCCAGTCGCCAGCGTAGAACAGCTGCTTCACGCGCTTGAGTTTTTGGGGCCCCATTGGGTAGGTGATGTGGGTCTTGTGAACGATCACGCCCTGCACCGGGATCAAGCGGTAGTAGAAGTCGGTGCCTGGCGGGTCGTTGGGGCGACGGGTGGCGATCAGGTCCACCGGCTGGCCACTGGGCGTGCGCGAGCGCACCCACTGGAAGAAGTGGCCCTGCTCGCCGCCGACAAAGTAAATGTGCGCCAGGAACAGGTGCTCGTACAGCCACCGGCCCACCAACGCTTCGGTGGAGCCCGGGCGGTTGAGCAACTCTTCCCAATCAGCGATCTGCCTGGCCTCTACCGGGCTCGGCGTGATCGCTTGATACTCGACCGGCGCACCCGCGGCCAGCCAGCGCTGCAGCGTCTGGTATTCCGGGTCGGTTAGCCCAGTGACCGCCAACGGCATGCCCTCCTTAGGGTGCGCGCCGGCATAGGCGTCGAACTCATGGGGCAACGGGCACATATTGTTGCGATTCAGGCCCAGGACAATTTCGTCCGGCAGCTTTGCGTTGGGGGTCAGCGGCGTCTTGTGCCCCAGCTCCAGCATCCGCGCCATCAGCGCGGCCTGGCTGCCCTGGTTGTCGAGCACTGAGTAGAAACCCTTCTTGCGCCACTCACCTTCGCTGTGAGCGTCGTAGAACAGCCGTGTGGTGGGCACTGCCTGGCTCCGTTCACCCTGGTACACCGGTACCTTGGTCGCGCCGCGCACCGCGCCTTCCGGGCTTTCCAGCTTCAATTGGCAGGCAGCATCGTTGCAGGCATGGCAGGCCACGCATTTCTCTGTGAGGATCGGTTGAATATCCCGAGTGTAGGAGATTGCCGGGCTTGATTGGGGGGCTTGCCCGAACGCCGCGCCGCTGATGAGCAGGGCGAAGGCGACGACAAGAATACGCTGCACCATGTGCCGAAAGTCCTGGGTTCTGAAAGCTATCACGATTGCCTGGTCGTTCTTGGGTGCTTTGGGCTCAACATGAACGAAATTCATGCAATTGGCTGATGCGCCTAAAAACCGCGCAGCTTTGATATGATTCCGCACCTTCTGATTTCGCCCGACCAGGTAGTTCCTATGTCCGACCGCAGCGCTCGTCTCCAAGCACTCCAGCACGCACTCAATGAGCGCATTCTGATCCTCGACGGCGGTATGGGTACTATGATCCAAAGTTATCGCCTCGAGGAACACGACTATCGTGGCACGCGTTTCGCCGATTGGCCAAGCGACGTGAAGGGCAACAACGATTTGCTGCTGCTCAGCCGCCCCGATGTCATCGCTGCCATCGAGAAAGCCTACCTGGATGCCGGCGCCGATATTCTCGAAACCAACACCTTCAACGCCACGCAGATTTCCCAGGCCGACTACGGCATGGAGTCGCTGGTTTACGAACTGAACGTCGAGGGCGCACGCATCGCCCGCCAGGTGGCCGATGCCAAGACCCTGGAGACCCCGGACAAGCCGCGCTTCGTTGCCGGTGTGCTCGGCCCGACCAGCCGTACCTGCTCGATTTCCCCGGACGTCAACGACCCTGGCTACCGCAACGTTACCTTCGACGAGCTGGTGGAGAACTACATCGAAGCCACCCGCGGGCTGATCGAGGGCGGCGCCGACCTGATCCTGATCGAGACCATCTTCGACACCCTCAATGCCAAGGCGGCGATCTTCGCCGTGCAGCAGGTGTTCGAGGACGACGGCATCGAACTGCCGATCATGATCTCCGGTACCATCACCGACGCCTCGGGCCGTACCCTGTCGGGCCAGACCACCGAAGCGTTCTGGAACTCGGTGCGCCATGCCAAGCCGATTTCCGTAGGCCTGAACTGCGCACTGGGCGCCAAGGACCTGCGCCCGTACCTCGAAGAACTGTCGACCAAGGCCGACACCCATGTTTCAGCCCACCCCAACGCCGGCCTGCCGAACGCCTTCGGCGAGTACGACGAAACCCCGGCCGAGATGGCTGCCGTGGTCGAAGAGTTTGCTGCCAGCGGCTTCCTCAACATCATCGGTGGTTGCTGCGGCACCACCCCAGGGCACATCCAGGCCATCGCCGAAGCCGTGGCCAAGTACAAGCCACGCAAGATTCCGCAGATCGCCAAAGCCTGCCGGCTGTCGGGCCTTGAGCCGTTCACCATCGATCGCCAGTCGCTGTTCGTCAACGTCGGCGAGCGCACCAACATCACCGGCTCCGCCAAATTCGCCCGCCTGATCCGCGAAGAGAACTACACCGAGGCCCTGGAAGTCGCCCTGCAGCAGGTCGAAGCCGGCGCCCAGGTAATTGACATCAACATGGACGAAGGGATGCTCGACTCCCAGGCTGCCATGGTGCGCTTCCTCAACATGATCGCCGGCGAGCCCGACATTTCCCGCGTGCCGATCATGATCGACTCCTCCAAATGGGAAGTGATCGAGGCCGGCCTCAAATGCATCCAGGGCAAGGGCATCGTCAACTCGATCTCCATGAAGGAAGGCGTCGAGCAGTTCAAGCACCACGCCCGCCTGTGCAAGCGCTACGGCGCTGCGGTGGTGGTGATGGCCTTCGATGAAGTCGGCCAGGCCGACACGGCCGCCCGCAAGAAGGAAATCTGCCAGCGCAGCTACGACATCCTGGTCAACGAAGTGGGCTTCCCGCCGGAAGACATCATCTTCGACCCGAACATCTTCGCCGTTGCCACCGGCATCGAAGAACACAACAACTACGCCGTCGACTTCATTGAGGCCTGTGCCTACATCCGTGACCACCTGCCCCATGCCCTGAGCTCGGGCGGGGTGTCCAACGTGTCGTTCTCGTTCCGCGGCAACAACCCGGTACGCGAAGCGATCCACTCGGTGTTCCTGTTCCACGCCATCCGCAACGGCCTGACCATGGGTATCGTCAACGCCGGCCAGCTGGAGATTTACGACGAGATTCCAGCCGACCTGCGCGAAAAGGTCGAAGACGTCGTGCTCAACCGCACGCCGGAAGGCACCGACGCCTTGCTGGCCATCGCCGATGACTACAAAGGCGGCGGCGCCACCAAGGAAGTCGAGAACGAAGCCTGGCGCTCGCTGCCCGTTGGCAAGCGCCTGGAACATGCCCTGGTCAAGGGCATCACCGCGCACATCGTCGAGGACACCGAGGAATGCCGCCAACAGTGCGCTCGCCCAATCGAGGTCATTGAAGGGCCATTGATGAGCGGCATGAACGTGGTCGGCGACCTGTTCGGTGCCGGCAAGATGTTCCTGCCCCAGGTGGTCAAGTCGGCGCGGGTGATGAAACAGGCCGTGGCCCACCTGATCCCCTTCATCGAAGCTGAGAAAGGTGACAAGCCTGAAGCCAAAGGCAAGATCCTGATGGCCACGGTCAAGGGTGACGTGCACGACATCGGCAAGAACATCGTCGGCGTGGTGCTCGGCTGTAACGGTTACGACATCGTCGACCTCGGCGTGATGGTGCCGGCGGAGAAAATCCTGCAAACCGCCCGCGACGAGAAATGCGACATCATCGGCCTCTCCGGCCTGATTACCCCGTCGCTGGACGAAATGGTCCACGTTGCCCGTGAAATGCAGCGCCAGGGCTTCGAGCTGCCACTGATGATCGGTGGCGCCACCACATCCAAGGCGCACACCGCCGTGAAGATCGAGCCCAAGTACAGCAACGATGCCGTCATCTACGTTACCGACGCCTCGCGCGCCGTGGGCGTGGCCACCCAACTGCTGTCCAGGGAGCTCAAGCCAGGTTTCGTGGAAAAGACCCGCCAGGAATACGTCGAAGTACGTGAACGCACCGCCAACCGCAGTGCCCGCACCGAACGCCTGAGCTATGCCCAGGCAGTGGCGGCCAAGCCGAAATACGACTGGGCCGGCTACCAGCCGGCGGTGCCCACCTTTACCGGTGTCAAGGTGCTGGAAGACATCGACCTGCGTACCCTGGCTGAGTACATCGACTGGACCCCGTTCTTCATCTCCTGGGACCTGGCCGGCAAGTTCCCACGCATCCTCACCGACGAAGTGGTCGGCGAAGCGGCCACTTCGCTATACAAGGATGCCCGGGAGATGCTCGACAAGCTGATCGACGAGAAGTTGATCAGCGCCCGCGCGGTGTTCGGTTTCTGGCCCGCGAACCAGGTGGCCGACGACGACATCGAAGTCTATGGTGACGATGGCCAGCCGCTGGCCACCCTGCACCACCTGCGCCAGCAGACCATCAAGCCCGACGGCAAGCCAAACTTCTCCCTGGCTGACTTTGTCGCGCCGAAAAGCAGCGGCGTAACCGACTATGTGGGCGGTTTCATCACCACCGCAGGCATCGGTGCCGAGGAAGTGGCCAAGGCGTACCAGGACAAAGGCGACGACTACAGCTCGATCATGGTCAAGGCCCTGGCCGATCGCCTAGCTGAGGCCTGCGCCGAATGGCTGCATGAACAGGTACGTAAAGAGCACTGGGGTTACGCCCGCGACGAGCACCTGGACAACGAGGCGCTGATCAAGGAGCAGTACAGCGGCATCCGTCCCGCCCCTGGCTACCCGGCCTGCCCGGACCACACCGAAAAGGCCACGCTGTTCCGCCTGCTCGATGGCACTGCGATTGGTGAAACCGGGGCCAGCGGCGTGTTCCTGACCGAGCACTTCGCCATGTTCCCAGCGGCAGCGGTCAGCGGTTGGTACTTCGCGCACCCGCAAGCGCAGTACTTTGCGGTGGGCAAGGTCGACAAGGACCAGATCGACAGCTACAGCGCGCGCAAAGGCCAGGAGGTCGGTGTGAGTGAACGCTGGTTGGCGCCGAACCTGGGTTACGACAGCTGAGCCCGCCCCGGCCTCATCCTCGGCGCCCACAGCCCCCAAGGTTGGATCAGTGTCCAACTTCTTGGGGGCAGTCCACCCTTGTGGGAGCGGGCGTGCCCGCGAATACCGGCCAAGCCGGTGCCAACCACCGCGTTAACTCCAGGTTCCAGTCCCTCTGAAGGCACAAGCGGGCAATGGTGCCGGCGCTTTCACCTACAATGTCCCTGATTGCCTCTGATACAGCTCAGGAGCCACCATGGACGACTCAAGCCAAGGCAAGCCCCCTACGTTGTGGCAAATGCTGCACAGCATCCTCGCCGCCGCCTTCGGTGTGCAAAGCGGCAAGAACCGCGCGCGCGATTTCACCCACGGCAAAGCCAGCCACTTCATCGTGCTGGGCACGTTGTTCACCCTGGTTTTCATTCTGGTGCTGATAGGCCTTGTACAACTGGCCATGCACCTGACCGCCCGCTAAAACGCGAACCGCCCACGCAAGTCCATTGCGCGGGCGGCCTGGTTGCATCACGGTCTTGTCACGAAGGTTACTGGTGGCTGACCCAATACACGGCAGTGACCACCACCAGGACGATCAGGCACAGTATCGCCCAGGCATCAACACTGCTGTCAGCCTTGCGGACCTTGGTTGAGTTTCCCATTGCATTGCCTCTTGTAGTGGTTATGGGAATGCACTTCACACCCAGCAGTTAAGACGAGCACCGCCCAGCTCTCAAGCGGGCGCCCCGCACAATCGACGAATGACGCCTGATACCCAAGATGAGCGCACGCTGGTTGGTCTTCAGTACGCCATGGGGGACGTCAGGAACGGGTATTGATAATCGGCTGGGCGCCCTTCGGCGCTGTAGGGCTGGAAGTGAACGCCATGCCCGTCTTGTTCGAGCAGCTTCAGCCAGCGCCGGGCCTTGGCCTGGTCGATCAACTGCAGGGCTGGCACGGTGTGCTCGCGCTGGCCATCACGGTTGATCTCGAGCCCCAGAGCGTCGTCATGCAGCATGACCATCGCCCAGCCCCCCAAGCTGAAGTGGCCGCCCATCAATACACCCAGGCGTCCGTCGATACGCGCACGCAAGGCTTCGGGGGAGCTGTTGATCGCGCTGAACACCACATCACGCCCCGGCTTGCGCCCGGCGGCCTCGAACGCCTGCATGGCACCGAAGGCCATTTCGTCGTTGGCCGACCACACCAACTGAGTATGCGGATAACGCTCAAGCAGTACCTGCGCCTGTTCGAAAGCACGCTGACGGCTCCAGCCACCGTAAACCACCTGGCGCAAACGCACCTGAGGAAAGTCGGCCAGGGCCCGGCGCATGCCCGCCTCGCGCAGCTGCGAAGCCGGCGTGGTCTTGACCCCGGCGAACGCCACCAAGTCCACCGGGCCATCGCTGCGCGGCAGCAACGCAACCATCTGGTGCAGCATCTGGTAACCGGCCTGCTCATCGTTGGTGGTCAGCGCACCCAGCACCGGGGCATACTTTTCAGGATGCGCCTGGACGCTCTGCGCCTGGCTGGCGGTCAAACCGTTGTTGACCAAAAACAACTTGACCCCCGTGCCCTGGGACAAACGGATGATCTCCGGGGCTACATACTGCTCGTTGACCAGCACCAAATAATCTGGACGTTGCGGGCCGTCGAGCACTGCCCGTGCCTGGGTCAGTGCCAACCCGGCGTTGCGTTCGCTGTACGCCACCTGCAGGGTCATACCCAAGTCGTCGGCGGCCGCCTGCATGAAGCGCGAATAACTCGCCCAGAATGCCTCATTGGGCAACCCAGGGTTTAGGAAAACCACTGAAGCGGCATGTGCGCCAGCTGCCAGCGGCAGGCTCAGGCACAAGCTTTGGCAAAGCGCCTTGAGCATGCGGTTACACCCCTTGCAACAAACACGCGAGTATAAACACATGGCACCGAATGACGAACAAATGCCAGTCAGTCTCACTTAGTCCGTTTGGTTCTTTTCATATGCAAAAACATCACTTTAGCGCATAAACGCAACCTGATATCGTTCCCCGGCTCCGAACCGGAGTGCGCGGCCGTGCGCGCGAATAGCTGCATGCCTGAGACAGGACTTTTATGTACGTATACGACGAGTACGATCAGCGGATCATCGAGGACCGCGTCAAGCAGTTCCGTGATCAGACCCGCCGCTACCTGGCCGGTGAGCTGAGCGAAGAAGAATTCCGCCCTCTGCGCCTGCAGAACGGCCTGTATATCCAACGTTTCGCGCCGATGCTGCGCGTCGCCGTGCCCTATGGCCAGCTGAACGCCCGCCAGGTCCGCACACTGGCCAAGATCGCTCGCGACTACGACAAGGGCTACGCCCACATTTCCACCCGTCAGAACGTGCAGTACAACTGGCCGGCGCTGGAAGACATCCCGGACATCCTTGCCGAGCTGGCCACCGTGCAAATGCACGCGATTCAGACCAGCGGCAACTGCCTGCGCAACACCACTACCGACCAGTTCGCGGGCGTTGCCGCAGACGAAATCATCGACCCGCGCCCCTGGTGCGAGATCGTTCGCCAGTGGACCACGTTCCACCCAGAATTCGCCTACCTGCCACGCAAGTTCAAAATCGCCATCAACGGCTCCAAGGAAGACCGTGCCGCCATCGAAGTGCACGACATCGGCCTGGAGCCTGTGCGCAACGCGGCCGGTGAACTGGGCTTCCGTGTACTGGTCGGCGGTGGCCTGGGCCGTACCCCAGTGGTCGGTTCGTTCATCAATGAATTCCTGCCGTGGCAGGACCTGATCAGCTACCTCGATGCCATCCTGCGCGTGTACAACCGTTACGGTCGCCGTGACAACAAGTACAAGGCGCGGATCAAGATCCTGGTCAAGGCACTGACGCCGGAAGTGTTCGCCGAAAAGGTCGAGGCCGAAATGGTCCACCTGCGTGGCGGCAGCTCCACCCTGACCGAAGAAGAACTGCAGCGCGTTTCGCGCCACTTCGTCGACCCGGCCTACCTGCCCCTGGACAATGTCGACTACAGTGCCCAGGACGCTGAAAACCCGGGCTTCGCCCGTTGGCGCTCGCGCAACACCCGCGCCCACAAACGCCCAGGCTATGTGGCCGTGACCCTGTCGCTCAAGCCCACCGGCGTTGCCCCTGGCGACCTGACCGACAAGCAACTGGACGCCGTTGCCGACCTGGCCGAGCGCTACAGTTTCGGTTTCCTGCGGACCTCGCACGAGCAGAACATCATCCTCGCGGACGTCGAGCAACGCCAATTGCACGCGCTGTGGCTGGAGCTGCGCGAGAGTGGCTTCGCCACACCGAACATCGGCCTGCTGACCGATATCATCTGCTGCCCGGGCGGTGACTACTGCTCGCTGGCCAACGCCAAGTCGATCCCGATCGCCGAATCCATCCAGCGCCGTTTCGACGACCTGGACTACCTGTTCGACATTGGCGAGCTCGACCTGAACATCTCCGGCTGCATGAACGCCTGCGGCCACCACCACGTCGGCCATATCGGCATCCTCGGCGTGGACAAGAAGGGCGAAGAGTTCTACCAGGTGTCACTGGGCGGCAATGCCGCGCGCGACGCAAGCCTGGGCAAGATTCTCGGCCCGTCCTTCGCCCAGGATGACATGGCCGATGTGATCGAGAAGCTGATCGCCGTGTACGTGGAACAACGTACCGAGGAAGAACGTTTCATCGATACCTACCAGCGTATCGGCATCGACCCCTTCAAGGAACGCGTCTATGCAGCGAATCATTAAGAACAACCAGATCGTCGACGAGACCTGGCACCTGCTGCCCAAGGAAACCACGCTCGACGAACTGACCAACTGCGATGACTACATCGTCCCGCTGCAACTGTGGCGCGACCATGCCCATGTACTCAAGGCCCGCGACGGCGGCCTGGGCGTGTGGCTGGACAGCGATGAACAGGCCGAAGAAATCGGCGAAGACGTGCAGCACTTCCAGGTCATCGCCCTTAACTTCCCGGCGTTCACCGACGGGCGCAGTTACTCCAATGCGCGCCTGCTGCGCGACCGCTACAAGTTCAAGGGCGAGCTGCGGGCCATTGGCGACGTACTGCGCGACCAGCTGTTCTTCATGGCCCGTTGCGGCTTCGATGCGTTCGCCATCCGCGCCGACAAGAACCCTGAAGATGCGCTGCAAGGCTTGAAGGACTTCTCGGTGACCTACCAGGCTGCCACTGACGAACCACTGCCGCTGTTCCGCCGCCGCTGATCGTCACCCGCCATGGCCCACGTCGCTGGGCCATGGCCTTCCTCACCGTCTGCCCCGAGGGCGCCCTGCATCAGCCATGGCGGCTCGGCGGTTTCCTGCTCGCTGTCGCAGGCGGTATGTCGGCCCCCCTCGCCGCCTCCTCCCTGAACCGAATCAATGCAGCCCGCACCCGCTCCATGACCTGTGAACTCAACACGTTGTGCTCAAGATTGACGTTGGCTGCATGGGTCTCGATCCAACTGAGCGCGTCCTCGCTTAGCGTCGCGATGCGATTGCCACGCAAATCCACGACCAGATCAGGATGGCGCTGCATCAGGGCCAAGGGGAAACTGCGCAGGCCGGTTGCGCGCAGGGACAGGTAAGACAGGTGCGGGTTGTAGCGCAGCCTCGGCACAATGCCCAAGGGGTTGCCTGCCAGGCTGAGGATTTCCAACCTGGAAAACCATTCCAGCCGCAGCTCGCTGCCTGCATCGAGGGTGATGACGTTGTCATGCAGGTACAACTGGGTCAGCCGGCCAAGGCCATTGAGGTGCTCGGGTACGGTGGTCAAGCGGTTGGCGCTCAGATCGAGTACAACCAACCGCTCGAGGTTACCGAGGCGGCGCGGCACGCTGCCCAGCAGGTTGCCGCTCAAGTGCAGGTTCTCCAGGCTGGTCAATCGGCAGGCCCGTTCGCTGAGGTCGGTGAGCTGGTTGAACGAGAGGTCCAGGTCGCGCAGGTGTCCCAGTTGCTCGATACCGGCTGGCAGTTCTTCCAGCTGATTGCCGCTAAGGTCCAGTTCGGTCAATTGGCTTAGGTGTTGCAATCCCGTCACCGTGGTCAGCAGATTACCGCCCAGGTTTAACCGGCGCAGGTATGGCAGGTGTTCCAGCCCGTCAAAATGGGAAATGCTGTTGCCGGAAAGGTCCACCTCTTCCAGATTTGGAAAGCACCTCAGAAATGCGCTGTCGACCGCCGTGAGCTGCTGATTGCTCAGCGACAGCGTCCGCAGCCGGTCGAACACGATACCCGCTGGGAGGGTGGGCAGCGAGCTGATCGATAAGCCTTCGATTGTTGAATTCAACGATGAATCCTGGTCCTGATAGTTCGACAGCCAGACATCCCTCAGCACCCCGGCGATGTAGGAGCGCGCCTTGTACTCCGGGCCACCAGGATGCCCCCGCCATGCCATGAGGTTGTGCTCGAGCCGCCTCGACAAATGGCTGAACCCACGGACATTTGGACCATGCGGGCCATCGAGCCGGTACCACGTCCAATAGTTACCCCGGGCCAGGGTCAATGTCATGGCCTGCTCCTCTTCCCGGCGCTGATCACGCAGCCGCTCGATCACCTCTGCAGGTGCCTGCCCTTCGCCCTCAGGAACAGCGGCAGCCAGGCGCAGGTGGTAGTCCCGGCGTATGGCGGCGAAGGGTGCGAGGTATTCTGCCTGAACATATTCCTGCCAGAACGGCTGTTGCGCCAGAAACTGACTCAGCACCTCGGGGGTTTCGGTTTCATACAAATGAGCCTCGGCGTCAGCCAGGTTGCCCAGTGTCACGGTGTCGACGTGCTCATAACTCAAGCGCGAAGGCTGGCCATGGAGGCCCAGTGATTCGGCGAGCCCAGCCCTGAACGCCAGGTAGATATCATTTTCGTTCACAGGCTCGCCGCCCGTACGCAGGGCTTCGATATGACGTGCGGCAAAGCGGTCGAGCTGATCGAGCCTGAACAACTCACGCCCCAGGTTGCGTAGCTCGCGCTCCACACGCCGGCCGCGCAGGCCCTCGGTGCGCAACACCACCTGCATCCGCACCCGCCATGCCGCAAGATCCGCCCGCCCACGTGTCGCAGCGGCCTGCTCGAACAGCGCGCTGCGTACTTGCCCATGGTGGTACATGGCATTGAGCAGTTCGACGACCTGTCGGCGCATCTCTGCAGGATGCTGGATAAACGCTGGGCCATCGGACAGCTCCGCGAGCTGAGAAAAAAAGCGCTCGCTACCCACTTGTGCGCGAAGCAACCGCCACTGTTCACGGCACTGATTCGCTTGCGCCTCCGCCAGCCCGTCGAACCATGGCGCGCCGTCCACGGCCGGCTCCTGCACGACGGGCGCGGGCTCGCTATGGAGTCGCTCCCGCGCACGCTGAGACAGCGGATTGCCCTGCAACTGAACCTCGTCGACGTTGGCGCGCAGCCGGGCAGCCTGCGCCTGGCTGACCTCGGCAATGCGGTTGTCCCGTAGATCAATGTGCTGCAAGCACTGCAAATGCGAGGTATCGGGTATCGATGTCAGCCGGTTGCCCGACAGGTTCAGCCGAGTCACATTCGGGAAGCGGGCGAGAAACCCCTCGCTGACCTCGCCCAAGTCGAGGCTGCGCAAGGTCAGCGTGGTCACATGATCAAAGCTCACCGTCGGCGCAAGGTCAGGCAGGGTGCCCAGCCTGGAACCTTCCAGGGTCAACGCCCGATTGCCGCTCGCATCATGGTCACGGCGCTGCCAGGCACGCCGGATACGCCGTGCCATACGTGCACGGCGAAGGAACTGTAGTGGGCCGGAGGCCTGTCGCCGCCACTGCCCCAACGCCTGATCCAGCGCCCGCAGCTCGTCGCACAGGCGCAGGTAGTAGTTCCAGGGGGAAAGGCCGAGGCTACGGGCAGTCGCCGTAAAATGGTCGAGTGTGTGCTCGTCGCTCGCCGGGAACAATTGCTGGAGGCCGCGCCGCAGTGCGCGATTGCTGCTCTCCCCGCGGCCGCTCAAGGGGTAACCCACACGGCCATCGCCCAGGCGTACCGGCGGCCTGAAACCAAGCCCGACCGGCGCCATGCCCAGCAACGCAGCGGCCCGCTCACGGTGCTCGCTTGCCCACAACGACAGGGCGTCGGCCAGTGCCTCAGGCGACTCACAAGCGTCGCCCAAGGCTTTCTTCTGCCAGGGGTCGAGCTGCAGCAGCAGTGCCTTGAACAGGCTGTCTTCAGCGCTGGCCGATGGCAAGGGTTGGCCAAGGGCATCCAGCGCTTGATAGCCCTGGGCAGTCCTGAGCACGGTTCGTACGTGTGTTGCCGCAGGAGCGCCAGCACTGGCGGTAGGCGTCGCCGCCAGCGTGTCGCCGCGCACATCGAGCCGCACTGCGCGCCAGGGCGCGCGGTCAGCGATCAGGCCCAGGGCCAATCGCTCAGTGTCGCGGTTGATCGCTGCCGCTTGCAGCAGGCCCGCACAGGCGCGGTCCAGCCGCGCATCGCGGATGTACCAGCGTGCCTGTTCAGCCAAGGCCAGCGGCACACGCTGGTGAGCTTGCATGTGCTCGACCAGGTCCTCGGGCGCGTGATCGATGATCTCACCCGCGCCCAGCACCGTCAGGCCGGGGAAGTCACGGCGCATCAGGGTTTGCGCCGGGCTGGGGCTACCCTGCTGCGCCTGCAGCTGCCGTTCGAACGCCTCTCCCTCCAGCCTGGGGAACTGCGCATGCAACTGGTGACGCTGCACGGCATCGCGCAAGCGCGCTGGCGGCGGGGCCTGTTCAATGTGCAAACCGCGCAGTTGCGCTTCGTCATACCCCGTTGCTCGCATTACCTCATGGACTGTTCGTTCATCGAGCTGCGCCCAGTCGCGGCTCAAGTCCTGCATCAGCTGCACGCTGCCCTGCCACTCTTGCGGGTTCTCAAGCGCATGGCGCCAGCCGCCGGCCCCATTGTCCTCAAGCACAGGGGCGTAAGCATCGCTACGCAGCGGGTGGCGGATGCGCCGCTGCTGCGTGGCCTCGTCCAGGTACGTCATGTGGCTAGCCAACGGTGTACGCACATACGCTTGGCCTTGCACCTGGGTGAGCTCGCCGACCGCCCCTCGGTCCTCGACGCCATAGCCCGGCAATGCGGGGTCACACAGCTTGAGGGTGCCTTCACCGGGGTACACCGGCACCAGCTCATCGACCCTGTCAGCACGGGCCAGACGCTGCGAAGCCGCACCAGCCCCCACATTGAGCGCGGTCATGATCACGGTTTCAGCCACGGCATACAGGTGTTCAAGGGCCTCCTGGCGGTCCCCCAATCGCCAGTCGGCATACCCCTCATACACGTCATCGGCCACCTGCAATGCCGTGATGCCCAGCAAGGGCGCGGCCAAAACGGGCAGCGCGAAACTGACCAGGCCCACCGCATCGAGCGCAAAGCTGCGATAGAAATGCAGGCGGCGATCCCGCACTTGCGCATCCACCGCAGCAGTGGGCGGCGCCTGCACACTGGCGTTGTCCAGCAAGGTGTCGATCTGTTGCTGACGCAGGTGTTCGAACAACGGCACTTCAATGGCCTCGTAGCGCCCGTCGAGCCGGACCGGGACATCCACGCCGACGCCTTGCAGTGCCTGGGCCAGGCCACGCGCATACGCTTCTCGGTCACGCTCACCGATAAAACGTTGGAAGAATTCTTTGTAGCCCGGCAAACGGAACTGTTTGCCCAATGCCAGAAACAGCATCTCCCAGGAGGCGTACCAGGTGAGCGCGCCCTGGGGGTCGTCCGGGATCCAGCACAGCACACCTTCAACCGCCGACCCGCTGGCGCCGTGTTGCTTGAATTCAAAGGCCACCGCTGAGCGTACCCGTTGACCAAACACCCGCAGTTGCATGGGCCGCAAGCCGCAGGCCGACTCCGGTTTGGCCGCCAGCAAGGCAAACAGCGGTGCACACGGGGCGTAGGCCTCTACACCGATTTCACCCTTGGCCAACGACAGCCGCAGTGTCGCCTCGAGGCTGGCCCGAAACCCTTCCTCAAGCAGAGCCTCAAGCTGCCTGCCCGCCTCGCCGTCGGGCGTAAGCTGGGCCCGCAGGTAGGCCTGGTATCGGCCCCCCAAGTCCAGCGTACGGCACAGCCTGGCAAAAGCTTTGAGCGACAAACCGGTCTCTAGCCCCGACGGATCCAGCACGGCGCTGCCCTGGAGAACCTCGGCCGCGAACGTTTCACGTTCAGTGAAGTTGTGCAGTGCCGCTTCCAGCAGGCTGTGCTCATGGACCTGCTCTCTGACGCCATCTGGCACTTGAGCGATGTAAGACGCAGAGCGTTGCAGCGTTCTGCGGCGCAAGCGGGCTTCACGCACATCAAGCGTTAGCGCGTGCTGTGTCTGCAATGCTTGTTGCAGCAGCGGCGCGGCAAAGGCCTCCAACGGGGTGATGCACGCTAGCAGCTCGTGTAATTCTTGTTGCACCTGCTGCTGGCGCTGCTGGCTGTGGTGCAAGGCGTAGAGCGTGTCCAGCGAACCGGTGGTCATCCACACCGGCAGGCGGCTGGCAATCAAGGCATCGGTGGAATCATCGGTGAACGCTTGGCTGGGCATCGCGGGCTCCTCGCGGCAAAAGCGCGATTGCACCACTGCTGTGTCAGGCGGTTGCGGTAGCTATTGCTGTACCAGTGCTTCGGACCTGGCGGTGCGCATGCCCTCGGCCTCGGATCAATAGCGCTCATGTTCCTGTCCGGCCTGCCGATACCCAGCTTTATATGCCGTGAACAGTAAGGAAGCTGGCGATGAACCCCATTACCTCAGCAGCACGCCTGACCCCCGTCTTCGACGTTGTAGCACGCGCGCCTCAGGTGAGGGCTGCCAGTTCGACCCAAACATTGGTCCCCCCCCCAAGCACCGTGGTCAGCCTCGGGCAGCAGATCGACAGCGTCGATGCTCCGCTCTACACGGCCAAGGGCACGCTGGGCGAGGGGCAGCGCCAGTATGCGTGGGAGCAGGACAGCACCGACAAACTCAGCATGTACATGTTGAGCGCAATCCAGTCGTCCTCCACTGCCGCACGCTTCCAGGGGTTGGGTGCCGCCTTGCTGGAGCAATTGGCAGCCAACGGCGGGCAACGCATCTCGCAATCGGGGCTGGCAATCAGCAACAACACGCCAACCGACCCTTTGTTGCTAGGTCTGCAGCAGGCCAGGCTGCGCGAACATGCCACCAGCAGCGTGAGCTTCAACCTGACCACCGCATCGGGTGCCACGGTGACCCTGGGGCTGTACAGCAGCGCCAATGGCCTGGCAGTGGACGCTGACGTGCAAGGGGGTACGCTGAGCGGCGAAGAGCTCAAGGGCTTGGCTGCCATGGCAGACAGCTTCCAGTCAGCCCTCAACGGCTTGTCCCAGGAGCCACCGCGCCTGCAACTGGGCACACTGGTCAAGCTCGACCCCAAACTGTTCGCCGGTCTGCAGTTGAATGCCAAGCTTGAGAACGCCAATGGCGACATGCAAACCTTCGACCTGCAGCTCGATGACCACACCCGCAGCCTGAAACTGCAAGGCCCCAGCGGTGAGGTGAAAATGAACCTCGATACCCAAGGGGGTGCGTTGCTGGGCAGCCAGGCACAGCGCCAGGCTGCGGTGGCCAATTACCTGACCCAGTTCGATGCTGCACAGAAGCGCGGCCACGGTGACGCGCAGTTGATGGCCCTGTTCAAGGATGCCTTCAGCCAGCTCAACAGTGTGGACGATACCCAGCCGCGCCCGGTGAGCCATACAACGGCGCAGAACACCGCCAGCCGCCTGCTGTTGAGTGGTCTGGCCGACTTCACCGCCTCGCTCAAGCAGGCCGAACAGAAGATCAACCCCATGCGCAGCGAAGAGGTCGATCACTTCGACTACAACGCCTCGCAAGCGACCACGCTCAAGGGCGGCACCACCAACCTGTCCGTGCAACAGGACCAGCAGGCCGATCTGAAAGCAGCCTGGCACACCGGCCTGAACCCCTTGGTCCAGCTCAACCTGACCCATGACAGCAAATCGCAGAATTACCGCTACCACGAGGTCAACGACCAATCGAGCAGCACCACACGGCTTGAGTTCGCTCGCGATAAGCTGGTGCACGCCAGTGCGACCCAGCAAGCCAGCCAGCAGGAGCGAGTACGCACCTATCAAGAGGGGGTGATGAAGGACGATGTGACCCACAAAGCGTCGTCCACCAAGACCCGTGATCTACTGGCCATGCTCGATACCCTGCTTACCCAGGATCGCGCCGCACGCCGGGTAGGCGCGGCCTCTGTACTGGAAGACCAGTTGGCTAGCCAGCGCCATCTGTGGCTGCTGCAGTCGGTCCCAGGGCAGATCGCCGCCTGACAGACTTGATTGTAACGCTGGGAGTCACGAGCCAAAGCTGTACTCGTGACTTTCAGTCAAAGCACCTTGACCCCGCCCCGCCTTAATCAATCCCCGCCAAACCTGCACACTGCTCCCATTCGAACGAGCTTGAGGCTAAAGCGCCTAAGCTCTTGTTCACCTTTCATCACTCAGCAGGAGCAGCCCATGAACATTCCATCCTTCGGCCTCGGCACCTTCCGGCTCACCGGCAACGCCGTCATCGATTCGGTCAAATCCGCCCTGGCACTGGGCTACCGGGCCATCGATACCGCACAGATCTACAAGAACGAAGCCGACGTCGGCCAGGCGATCGCCGAGAGCGGCGTCCCGCGAAATGAGCTGTTCATCACCACCAAGATCTGGGTCGACAACTACGCCGCCGCCAAGCTGGTCCCCAGCCTGCGCGAGAGCCTGAACAAGCTGCGCACCGACTACGTCGACCTGCTGCTGATCCATTGGCCGGCTCCGGATAACGGCGTCGAATTGACCGAATTCATGACGGCCCTGGCCGATGCCAAGAAGCTTGGCCTGACTCGTCAGATCGGTGTGTCCAACTTCAACATCGAACTGACCCGGCAGGCCATCGATGTGGTCGGTCAAGGGGAGATCGCCACCAACCAGATCGAACTCAGCCCCTACCTGCAGAACAGCAAGCTCGCCGCCTACCTCAAGGAACAGGGCATCACCGTGACCTCCTACATGACCCTGGCCTATGGCAAGGTCCTGAACGACCCGCTGCTAGCCGAGATCGCCGCCAAGCACAAGGCCACCGTCGCCCAGGTCGCGCTGGCCTGGGCCCTGCAGTTGGGCTACGCGGTGATCCCGTCGTCCACCAAGCGCGAGAACCTGGCCAGCAACCTGCTTGCCCGCGACCTGCGCCTGGACGCTGACGACATGGCGCGCATCGCCACGCTCGAGCGTAACGGTCGCGAAGTCAGCCCCGACGGCCTGGCGCCTGCCTGGGACTGATCCCTATGCGCCGGTAGCGCTTCCCTCGCAGGTAAACCCGTCAAGGGAGCGCTACCGACCACCTTCGATGACCTGCATTCTTGGAGCTGTAGATGAGCGCGCTTTCCCCCAAACGGGTCCTGTTTGCCCTGGCCATCGGCGCCTTCGGCATCGGCACCACAGAGTTCACCCCGATGGGCCTGCTGCCGGTGATCGCCCAGGGCGTCGATGTCAGCATCCCCAGCGCGGGCATGCTGATTACCGCCTACGCCATCGGCGTGATGGTCGGCGCACCGATCATGACGTTGTTGTTCAGCCGCTTTGGCAAACGCGCCGCGCTGATGGCGCTGATGGCCATCTTCACGCTCGGCAACCTGCTGTCGGCGCTCTCGCCGGACTACTACACCCTGCTCGCGTCCCGGTTAGTCACCAGCCTCAACCATGGCGCCTTCTTCGGCCTGGGTGCGGTGGTGGCCGCCAGCGTGGTGCCCAAGGATAAACAGGCCAGTGCCGTGGCAACCATGTTCATGGGCCTGACCATCGCCAACATCGGCGGCGTACCCGCCGCCACCTGGATCGGGCAGCAAGTCGGCTGGCGCATGGCGTTTGCCGGTACCGCAGTGCTCGGCCTGCTGGCCATGAGCGCCTTGTGGTATGCCCTGCCCAGAGGTGAGCGCGGCAGCGTACCCCACGTGCGCAAGGAGCTGGCAGTGATCGCACGCCCCAGCGTACTGCTGGCGATGGCCACCACGGTGCTGGGTGCCGGCGCCATGTTCACCCTGTATACCTACGTGGCACCGGTGCTGGCGGAGCTGACCGGCGCCTCGGACAGGTTCGTCACCTTCGGCCTGGTACTGATCGGGGTGGGGTTCACCCTTGGCAACAGCTTGGGGGGGCGTCTGGCCGACTGGTCGCTGGACGGCGCAGCCCGAATCTTTCTTGGCCTCTTGGCGTTGATCATGTTGCTGATGCCACTGGTGCTCGGCAGTCACATGGGCGCCGCCATCGCGCTGTTGGTTTGGGGCGTGTTCACCTTCGCGGTGGTGCCGCCTTTGCAGATGCGCGTGATGACGGCGGCCATCGAGGCGCCGGGGCTGGCCTCGTCGATCAACGTTGGCGCGTTCAACCTGGGCAATGCCGTGGGTGCGGCCCTGGGTGGCGCTGTGATCAGCCTGAACCTGGGCTATGCCGCTGTGCCGGTGGCCGGTGGTCTGCTGGCGGCGGCAGCCCTGCTGCTGGTCTGGCTCGGCGGGCGCCAGAAGGCGCCTGAGCAGGCCCTCAAGGGCGCCGCTGAGCAGTGAAAGCGGGAGGGGGCTGTTGCGGGCCCGCATCATTTCGCCAA
This sequence comes from Pseudomonas ceruminis, assembly GCF_021602025.1. Lineage (GTDB taxonomy): Bacteria > Pseudomonadota > Gammaproteobacteria > Pseudomonadales > Pseudomonadaceae > Aquipseudomonas > Aquipseudomonas ceruminis. The sequence continues at coordinate 256,163 of NZ_BQHW01000003.1, read as the reverse complement.
CTGCAATTATCAAATGTTGCATGCAGCCATTCTCAACCCAGGCATCGTGGTACTACGCTGCTCCAGGCCCACCACCACCGAGGAGTATCCCGATGTCACGCCCACCCTTGCCACCCTTCACCCGCGAAAGCGCCATCGAAAAAGTCCGCCTGGCCGAAGACGGCTGGAACAGTCGCGACGCCGCCAAGGTAGCTCTGGCCTACACCGTGGACACGGTCTGGCGCAACCGCGTGGAGTTTCCCCGGGGCCGCGCCGACGTGCAGGCATTCCTGACCCGCAAGTGGAACCATGAGCTGGAATACCGCCTGATCAAGGAGCTGTGGGCGTTCACCGACAACCGCATTGCCGTGCGTTATGCCTACGAATACCACGACGATAGCGGCCAATGGTTCCGCGCCTATGGCAACGAGAATTGGGAGTTCGCCGAAGATGGCTTGATGCAACTTCGCCATTCGAGCATCAACGAGCACCCCATTACCCAAGCGCAGCGCAAATTCCACTGGCCCCTTGGCCGTCGCCCGGATGACCACCCAGGCCTTGGCGAACTGGGGCTTTGAAGGTCAGGCACCCTCGCAGAGGGCGCACCTGCGGGTGACGCACGCACAGCACGTAGCGCTCATGGACGACGCTCTGCTGCGAGTAACCACCCAAGGTCCAGCCAGGCGCATGTTGCCCAAACCAGCAATGTCCGAAACGCGCTAGTGGGTGCCTGTTCGACGTGAGACAGACAAAAGCGGCGCTGGATATTCTCCAGCCGCAATGCCTTGTTACCACTCGACAAAAAGAGCCTCGCCCATGACGACTTCTGCCGCCACCTTGGCCTCGCCCACCGCGCCCGCCGATCAACCCCAGGGCTTTCTGGTCCGCATCGTCGGTGCTGCCGCCTTCGCACACCTGCTCAACGACCTGATCCAGGCTGTCCTGCCGTCGATCTACCCCATGCTCAAAAGCGACTTCTCGCTTAGCTTCGCCCAGATCGGCTGGATCGCCCTGGTCTACCAGGTCACCGCCTCGCTGCTGCAACCCTGGGTTGGCATGTACACCGACAAACACCCACAACCTTACCTGCTGCCCGCCGGCATGCTGGTGACCCTGGTCGGCATCGCCCTGCTGGCATTCGCCGACAGTTACCCCATGCTGCTGGTGGCGGCGGCGGTAGTCGGCGTCGGTTCGGCTACCTTCCACCCCGAAGCCTCGCGGGTGGCGCGCATGGCCTCGGGCGGGCGCTTCGGCACCGCGCAGTCGACCTTCCAGGTCGGCGGCAACACCGGCTCTGCGATCGGCCCATTGCTGACGGCGGCGATCGTCATCCCCCACGGCCAGTCGGCCATCGCCTGGTTCATGCTGGCCGCTGCGTTGGCGGTCTTCGTGCTGCTGCGCGTCACCGGCTGGACCATCCGCCATGGCCAGACACACCTCAAGAGCTTTGCCGGGCAACAGGCGCCAGGGCTTTCCAGGGGCGCCATGTGGCGTGCGGTAGGTGTGATCGCAGTGCTGATGTTCGCCAAGTTCGTGTACATCGCCTCGTTTACCAACTACTTCACCTTTTACCTCATCGAACACTTCGGCCTGAGCGTGCAGCAAAGCCAGTTGTACCTCTTCGTGTTCCTTGCCGCCGTGGCGCTGGGCACCTTCGCCGGCGGGCCGGTGGGTGACCGAATCGGGCGCAAGGCGGTGATCTGGATTTCCTTCCTTGGCGTAGCGCCCTTCGCCCTCGCCTTGCCCTATGCCAACCTGGCATGGACAGCCGTGCTGGCGGTGGCCATTGGCCTGGTGATGTCGTCGGCCTTCGCCGCGCTGGTGGTCTACGCCCAGGAAGCGGTGCCAGGACGCGTCGGCATGGTGTCCGGGGTGATGTTCGGGCTGATGTTCGGCATCAGCGGCATCGGTGCTGCCGGGCTGGGGGAGTTGGCGGACCTGCATGGCATCGAGTGGGTGTACCGGGCGATCTCGTTCCTGCCGCTGCTCGGCCTGGCGACCGCCTTGCTGCCGGCGACCCGTTCCAAGGCACGGCCAGCCACCTGCTGCTAAGATGGCGGCGCCGGATTGCGGCAACATGAGGGCACCATGGTAAAGCCACTGAAAGACATGCTGGTGGAGGTCGATGAATGGACCTGGGAGGTCGGCAGCCGTGCCACCGACTACCCCCCGGACTGGTACATCGCCCCGCACTCGCATGCCAAGCATCAGCTGATCTACGCCATCAAGGGCCTGATGATCGTGGCGTCGCAATCCGAACGCTGGACGGTACCGACCAGCCGTGGCATCTGGATGCCCTGCGGGCAGGAGCACGCCATTCGCTGCGTGGGCGACGTGAAGATGCGCAGCGTGTTCGTGCGCCCGGATGCCGCAGCAGGCCTGCCACTCCAGAGCAAGGCCATCAGTATTTCACCGCTGCTCAGCGAGCTGATCAAGGCCTCGGTACACTTCACCGGGCCCTTTGCCGACGATTCGCGGGAAGCGCGCATCATGCGCCTGATCCTTGATGAAATCAGCGTTCTGCCGACCTTGCCGCTGAAGCTGCTGCAACCCCGCGACCAGCGTCTGCTGACGATTTGCTCAGCCCTGCAGCAACGGCCGGACGACCCCTCCACCGTTGCCGACTGGGGGCAGTACCTGGGCGTGGACGAGAAAACCATCCAGCGCCTGTTTCGCAAGGAAACCGGCATGACCTTCGGCCAATGGCGCCAGCAGGCGCGACTGATGCAGGCCCTGGAGCGCATCGCCCTCGGCGAGCGCATCATCGATGTGGCCGGGACGCTGGGCTATGACAGCCCCAGCGCGTTCGCCAGCATGTTCAAGCGCCAGTTCGGCACCACCCCGAGCCAGTTCTTCAAGTAGGCTTCACGCCCTGAAAGCCTGATCCAGGTCACGCTGCAGCGAGCCCACGTCTTCAAGCCCGACATGCAGGCGCACCAGCGTGCCGGGCAATGCCGGTGACGTGCTGCGTTCGCCGACCTCGGCCAATGTGACCAGGCTCTCGTAGCCGCCCCACGAGGCGCCGATCCCGAATAGCCGCAAACCGTTGACGAAGGCCTCGGCGCGGGCGCTGTCTGCGTCGGCAAAGGCAAAGCTGAGCAGGCCGTTGCTGCCCTTGAAGTCGCGCTGCCACAGCGCATGCCCAGGGTGCTCCGGCAGCGCCGGGTGGTACACCCGGGCCACTTCTTCACGGCCCTGCAGCCAATGGGCGATCTGCAGCCCCTGGCGCTCGTGCACGGCCATGCGGCTGGCCAGGCTGCGGGCCCCGCGCAGTACCAGCCAGGCATCGTCGGGGCTGACGGTGCAGCCGCAGGTATCGCTCATGCGCGACAGCGCGGGGAACGCTTCGCGGGTGGTGCAGACACTGCCCATCATCACATCGCTGTGGCCGCCCAGGTACTTGGTCAGGGCCATGATCGAGATGTCGGCCCCCAACGCCAGGGGCTGCTGCAGATAGCCCGAGGCCCAGGTATTGTCGACCGCCAGCAGGATGTTTCTGGGCTTGCACAGGGCCGCCACGGCGGGCAGATCGACAAGTTCGTACAACAGCGAACCTGGGTTCTCGCAGTAGACCATGCGCGTATTGGCGCGCAATGCATCCTGCAAGCCGTGGCCGTTGGCGGCAAAATACTGCACCTGTACGCCGAAAGGCTCGAGCAGTTCACGCGCCAGGCGTCGCACCGGGCCGTAGACGCCATCACTGACCAACAGATGATCCCCCGGGCGCAGGTAGGCGAGCAGGGTCTGGCTGATGGCCTGCAAGCCGGTCGCGAAGAGCTTGCTGCGGTATCCGCCCTCAAGCTCGGTGACCAGGTCTTCCAAGGCGTGGCCGGTCGGGTTGCCACGGGCACCGTAGCTGAGCACCCGCTCCTGGTCGCGACGGCTGCGGGCCTCGCGCATGGCCGCGACGTTGTCGAACAACACCGTGCTCAACCGGCTTACCGGCGGGTTGACGCCATGGGCACCCTGCCCTGGTTCGCCGCGCCCGCCGTGCACCAGGCGGGTGGCGACCGGCTCGGCCGGGGTCAACGGGGCGAAGCTGGCGATTTCCGCGGCGCTCATCTGGGCGATCAGGCCGGTCTCCCACGCCAGGTACTGGCGTGCAGCCTCCTTGTTGCCGGCATGGCGGTCATGCACGAAGAACAGAAAGTCGATGCACTCGGCATCGGCCAGCGACAGGTCATCTTCGACCTGGGGCCAGGTCGCGAGCGCGGCGGCCGGGAACAGCCGTGCTGCCCTGCGTTGTGCGTCGGGCAGCTCATCGGCGGCCAGTTGCGCAACCCGCGGGTCGTCGGCAATGAACACCAGGTGCTGCTCGACGCCCCGCACATCTGCTGCAAGCCGCGACCGGGTCGACCAGCGCGCACCACGGGCATGGCGCTTGCGGTAGGCCATGCTCGGGCGCAGGTCGATCAGCAGGGCGTCGTCGAGCGCCGCCATACTGGCCTCTGGCAGGCTGGCAATCGGTGCCGGCACAGGCGCCAAGGCCAGCCCGCTGGCCACGCCGCCATCGAGGACATAGGCCGGGTGGCCCATCTGGCGCAGCCAACTGGCGACCACCGGGGCCCGCACCCCGTCATCGTCGAACAGCACGACCCGCGCCTTGCGCACGCCAATGTACAGGTCGGTCCCCTGCACCAGCTGACCGCCCGGCGCATGTTGCGCCCCTGGCAGGCTGCCTGCAGCGAACTCCTCCGGCGTGCGTACATCGCACAGGAACAGACTACGGGTGCGGTCAGCCGCCCATACCTGCACCTGCTCGGCCGACACCCATTGCACCCCCGCCTGCTGCCCCAAACGCCGGGCGCGTTCGCGCTGGTGCGCCAGCGCCTGGCCGCTGTGGGCCGGGTAGCCCTGACGGCTGCCATGCTCAAGCGGCAGGTCGACCAGGTGCCAGCCCTGGGTGCCGTTCTCCAGGGCATAGACCGGGTTTTCGAGGCCCAGGTTGATCAGCGTCTGCGCCCCGATGATGCTCCGGGTGCGGCCCGCACAGTTGATGACCACCGGCGTCTGCGGATCGCTGACCAGGTCCTCGATACGGTAGCCCAGCTCGCCATTGGGGCAGCAGATGGCGCCTGGGATGCTCATCTTGGCGAATTCATCCAGCGGCCGGCCATCGAGCAGTACCAGGGATTTGCCCGTGCGCTGCCACGTTGCCAGTTGCTCGGCGCTGATGCTTGGGGTATGGCAAGCATGCTCAACCAGTTCGCCAAAGGCCTTGGACGGCAGATGCACGCCAGCGAACAGCTCATGGCCAGCGGCCTGCCATGCCCGGCTGCCCCCAGCAAGCCGATGCACCGCGCAGTAGCCCAGCGCGGCCAGGCGCTGGGCCGCACGCTCTGCCAGCGCGCCGTCGTCAAGGTCATAGATCACCGTGCGCACCGCCGGGTTTGGGGCCAGGCGCGGGGCGTCGATTTCCAGCCGGCCGTACGGCAGGTTGACGGCATGGAACAGGTGGGCTTCGCCGTATTGGCCGTGCTCACGCACATCGAACAGGGCGATTTCCTGGCCATCGAACAGCCAGTCATGCAGTTGTGCGGGGGTAACGCTCGAGCTCATGGGACGCGGTCCGTGGTCGTGATCGTGGTCGGTCAGAGGCCGTAGGCCTCGATGGAAGGCGCCATCTGCGATTTGTTGTAATTCACCACGCTGCCGTCGTCCTTGACGCCGTAGCGATGGTCGAGGGATTCCAGCGGGCGGCCGTACAGGTGAAAGTGCAAGGTAGGGGTCTGCCCTTCGACACGGATGCCGTGCAGGTCTTCACCCAGGAAGGCCACCGAAGTGCCTGGCTGCACGATGATCTCGCGCTCGAGCGCCAGCTGCGCCCGGGTCGGGTCGCTGCCGTCGTCGGCGCGGCGGTACACCCGGTTGAGCTCCTGGCCTTCGACCGCAACGATGATCGCCCAGGTTTCGTGGTTGTGCGGCAGGGTCGCTTTGCCGGGCAGCAGCGAGTTGACGTACAGCGTCGGCGACTCGCCATCGTCATTGAGCCGATAGCGGAACTGGGTTTCACCGCTGGCGGCATCCGGTGCCGGGAAGCGCTCGAAGTTGAACAGCTCACGCTGGTTGGCCAAGGCCTCGAGCAGGGTGACGATCTGCTGCAGTGCAGCGCGGTCAACCCCCCGCTCGTGTATGGCACGCACTTGCGCGAGGAATGGCTGGATCACGGATTCACGGGACATCGTAGGCCTCTCTTCTTCGGTGGGGTCATACGCTGAGGCTGTAGCGCCCCAGGTTGCTCAAAAGGTCCGGTGCAGGTCGGCCGGGACGTTGGCCGGCCTCACCCTGGGCATGCTGCAGGAACGTACGCGTGCGCTCGTGCTGCGGGTCACGGAATACCTGCTGGGCGCTGCCGTGCTCGACGATGCGGCCATGCTCGGTGAAGTACACCTGGTCGCTGATCTCTTCGGCAAAGCGCATCTCGTGCGTCACCAGCACGCAGGTCATGCCCTCCTCGGTCAGGGCACGTATCACCGCCAGCACCTCACCGACCGTCTCTGGGTCGAGCGCCGAGGTTACCTCGTCGAACAGCATCAGCCGCGGCCGCATGGCCAGGGCGCGGGCGATCGCCACGCGTTGTTGCTGCCCCCCGGAGAGCTGGCCGGGGAAGGCATCGGCCTTGTGGCCCAGGCGTACCTTGTCGAGTAGCACCCGCGCTTCTTCGCGGGCCTCGTCACGGTTGCGGCCCAGCACTTTGATCGGAGCGATGAGCAGGTTGTCCAGCACGCTCAGGTGAGGGAACAGGTTGTACTGCTGGAAAACAAAGCCTACGTGCTTGCGCAAGGCAATCAGCTCAGCCTCGCTGCGCAGGTCGTGCACCTGCGTGCTGCCAATGCGGATGCTGCCCCGCTGTGGGCGCAGCAAGCCGGTGATGCAGCGCAGGATGGTCGACTTGCCCGAACCTGACGGGCCAATGATCGACACCGCCTGCCCGGCCTGCACCTGCAAGTCGATGCCGCGCAGCACCTGGGTATCACCGAACGCCAGGTGCACATCGCTGAGCTGGATCAAAGGTTCAGAAGGCATAGCGGCGCTCCAGGCGTTGGGTAAGGCGGGAAATCGGGTAGCAATAGAGGAAGAACAACACCAGCACACTGGCATACACCAGCACGGTGAAGTGGGTCTGGTTGACCGTGTTGGCGGCGATCTGGGCGCTGTCGATCAGGTCATGCACACCCACCAGCGAGGCCAGGGCGGTACCCATGGTCACCACCGCGTACAGGTTCATCCAGGGCGGCAGCATGCGCTTGAGGCACTGCGGCAGGATGATCGAGCGGAAGATCTGGCCCCGGCTGAAGGCCAGTGAGCGCGCGGCCTCCCACTGCGTCGCCGGGATCGAGGCGACTGCACCGCGAAAAATCTCGGCCACATTGGCGCTGGCGGGCAAGGCCAGGCCGACTGTGACCTTCAGCCAGTCGGGGAACGCCAACCAGGTACCGCCGATGTGTACCTCGAAGGGGAACACGTAGGACGTGAAGTAGAGCAGCACCAGCCACGGCGCGTTGCGGAACACCTGCACCCATAACCGTGCAAGCACGCGCAACGGTGCCAGCGGCGACAATGCCAGCCCCCCCACCAGCAGGCCCAGCAGGCTACCGATGGCGATGGCCCCGACACTGATCTGGATGTTCTGCAGCAGGCCCAGCGCCAGGCTGGGGGCCCAGTGCCACAAGGTGGTCAAGGCATCAGTGGCCATAGCCGGGCATCCTCAGGCGTGCTTCCAGCGCACGGCCGATACAGTTGACGGCGAAACTGAGCAGGCCGAAGAAGGCCAGGATCAGAATCATCAGTTCGATCACGTTGTCGCTCTGGGTCCAGATCATGATCGAGGCATAGGTGATGTCGTTGACCGCAATCGCCGAGGCCACCGCCGTCATCTTCACCAGGTCGATCAGGTTGTTGACCAGGGCTGGCAAGGCGAAGCGCAGCGCCAGCGGCAGCTGCACCTCCAACAGTTGCTGGCGGCGGCTCAAGGCCAGCGAACTGGCGGCCTCCAGGGTGACCGGCGGCACCGCCTCGATACCGGCACGCAGGGCTTCGGCGTGGAACGCGCCCTTGTGCAAGGAGATCACGATCACGACCCAGGCGAACGGTGTCATGGGGTTGGCGTTGCCCAGGCTCTGGTTGAGCAGCATGTTCAGTACCAGGAAGGCGCAGTACAGTTGAACCAGCGTCGGGGTATTGCGCGTCACCTCGACAAATGCCCGTGCTGGCCAGCGCAGCCAGCGCTGCTGGCTGGTCAGCATGGCGGCCAGCACCATGCCGACCAGCAGGCTACCCATGATGCTCGTCAGGCACAGCCAGAGCGTGGTCAACGCGCCCTCGAGCAGGTTACCGCGGTGGTAGGCATCGAGCAGGAAGTGGTAGTCCAGACCCAGCCGGGTGCCCTGCTCGACCAACCCTTGCAAAATCGCGCTCATTTCAGGCGCCATCGCCCTGCAGTTGCTGGCGCAATTCCACCAGCGCCGGCGAGGCCGGGGTAATGTGGTTGGCCTGTTCGCGCTCGATCAACCAGCCGCTGCGATGCCACTGGCGCACGAACGGATCAAGGCGGGCCTGGGTGTCGGTTTCGCCGAGCCGGGTCCAGATCACCGACGGTGCCGGGTTGAGCTCGGGCGCCAGGGCACGGTAGCCGCTCCACTCGCCGCCCTTGGCCAGCAGCGGGTTGATCAGCGTGGCGTCGTGCACCGCCGCCACGCAGTTGTTGCCGCGCAGGGCCAGCAGCGACTCGGCCGACGTCTTGAAGGCCTTGAGCTGGGCGCCCAGATCGATCAGCGCCTGGGTATAGCTGCTGCCCTGGGAGGTGCACACCGGTTGCCCCTTGAGGTCGGCCCAGCTGTGTACCGGGCTGTCCTTGGCCACTGCGGCAGTGCCACCCACGCGGTAGAACGGCGTCGGCACGTGGCCAAGCAGCTTGTCGCGTTCAGGGTTCCATTCCATGTTGGCGATCAGCAGGTCGACCTTGCCCTGCTGCAGGAACTGCACGCGGTTGGCGGGCTGCACGGCCACCAGGTCGAGTTGCACATTGAGCTGGCGGGCCAGGTCACGGGCCAGGTCGACACTGAACCCTGTCGGCTGGCGGGTGGCCGGGTCGATGGCACCGAAGGGGCCGCCAGACAGCACGACGCCTACTGACAGGCGCTGGCGTTGCTCGATCTTGTCGAGGGTGGCGTCGGCATGGGCCAGACCGCTGCCGGCCAGGGTAGTGCCGGTGAGCAGCGTGGCAAGCAGGGCCTTGCGGGCAACAGTGGACAGCGACATGGTGAGCTCCTCGTTCCGGCGGCCGGAGCACCCGGCCTGATGAGGGCGCATGCTAGGAAGTCGCAGGCGCGAGGGGAAATGCAAATATCGCCTATCGTTATAACTTTGAAGCTATACACAATCATCAAAACGGACATAAGCCAGCATTTACAGGCGCTTCAAACTTTTTAAATGCACCGCTCTCGCAGAACGCATAAAGATCCGTTATATTTATTTGAAACGGATTAATGTAAAGCACACCCGCCCATGCCTGCTCTGGACCTGGAATTGCTCCGCACCTTCGTCGCCATCGCCGACCACGCCAGCTACGCCGAGGCGGGCCGCCACCTTGCCCGCACCCAGGCCTCGGTGACGCAGCACATGCAACGCCTGGAACACCAGGTGGGCGTTACCCTGCTGCGCAAGCAAGGCCGCCACAAGGCCCTTACCGACGCCGGGCGCCAATTGCTGCGCCATGCCCGGCAAATGCTGGCACTCAACGACGAGGCCCTCGCCGGGCTGCGCGAGGACGGCCTGAGCGGCGTGCTGCGCATCGGTTCACCCCACGACATCGCCGACACCATCCTGCCGCCCATTCTTAGCCACATCGCCCGTTCGGCGCCCAACCTGCGCCTGGAGATCGACGTAGGCCGCAGCCCGTTCTTGATGGAGGACCTGCAACGCGGCAAGGTCGACATGGTCATCTCGACGCGCACCGCAGCGGGGCTGGAAGGCTTTGCCCTGCGGACCTCGCCAGTGTGGTGGATCTGCGCTGCGCAGTACCAGCACGTACCGGGCGAGCCGTTGCCGTTGGTGCTGGTGGATGAGCCAAGCCTGTACCGCAAACTGGCCCTGGAAGCACTCGAGCACGCCGGAATCGCCTGGCGCCAGGCATACCTGGCGTCCAACCTGATCGGCATCAAGGCGGCGGTGCGCGCCGGGCTGGGGATTACCGCACGCAGCCAGGAAATGGTCAGCCCGGACATGCGGGTGCTCGGCCAGAGCGATGGCCTGCCACCGCTGCCGGATGTGACCTACTACCTGTGGGTGCGGGCGAATACGGTCAACCCGCTGATTCGCCAGGCCTATGCCATGGTGCGCGCCAGCATAGGCCTGTAGCGCAGGCGCTTACTGCCCAGCGCGGGGCTCGAACACGGTCACCGCACGCGCATCGACCGGCTTGGGCAGTAGCCCTTCACGGTAGAACGCATCGGCGATGCGCTGCTGCTCGCCGAGGTTGTCCAGCTTGACCGGCTGCACATCGTAGCTGCGCCGGGCATTGGCCTGCTGCACGGTGGCGCTGTCCAAGTTGCCCCACAACGGCCCCAGTACACGGGCGGCAGCTTCAGGGTTAGCCTTGGTCCAGGCCCCTATCTCGCGCAATGCCTGGTAGACCTGCTGCAGCACCTCGGGGTGCGCCTTGGCGTAGTCGCTGCCGGCCAGGTAATAGCGCTGGTAGCTGGCCAGGCCGTTGCCATCGGCGAGAACCCGCGCATTCTGCTGGCGCTGGGCACTGGCCACATACGGGTCCCAGGTTACCCAGGCATCGACCTTGCCGTTCTCGAACGCAGCGCGCCCATCAGCGGGAATCAGGTACGCCGGGGTGATGTCCTTGAAGTTCAAGCCGGCCTTGGCCAGCGCCTCAATCAACAGGTAATGGCTGCCCGCCGCCTTGGTTACCGCCACGCGCTTGCCCTTGAGGTCGGCCAGGGTCTTGAGCGGCGAGTTGGCCGGCACCAGGATGGCCTGGGCCGACGGCGACGGGGCTTCCCGGGCAAAGTAGGTGAGGTTGGCGCCAGCAGCCTGGGTGAACACCGGCACGGTATCGGCAACGTCCGCAGACAGGTCGACGTTGCCCAGGTTCAAGGCCTCGAGCAGCGGCAAACCGCTGGGGAACTCGTGCCAGGTGACGCGAATGCCCTCGGCCTGCAAGCGATGCTCCAGGCTGCCACGGGCCTTGAGCAACGTCAGCAAGGTCGAGGACTTCTGATAGCCGATGCGCAGGGTCTGCTCGGCGCTGGCCAGTGACGGCAGCAGGCCGCCGATCAGCAAGCCCAGGGCGAGGTGGCGCAAGCGTTTACGGTGCAACATAGGGGGTCTCCGGATCAATGTTGGGCCAACGCGCTGGTAGCGGGCACGGTAAAGCCAGTGGCAAAGGTGGGCGCCACGTCCAGGCGCTGATTCATCAGCCCGTGGGTGTGGTAGAAGTCGGCGGTGTCCTGCTGCTCGCTGATGGTCTTGGCATCGATGGCGTGCCAATGCAGCTGACGCCGCTCGAACTGCAGGCGGGCCGCGTCCTCGGGGAAGCCGATGATGGCGGCGAGGGTTTTCGAGTAGCCGTCCAGGTGCTGATAGGCCCAGACCTGGGCATTGCTCAGCCGTGCCAGGTAGTCCTGCAGCGCGGCGCGGCGCGCTGGGTCGTCCAGCGCCTTGTCGGTGGCAGCCAGGAAACTGTTACCGCTGGAAAGGCCACGACCATTGACCAGCACCCTGCCCTGCCCGCTCAGCTCAGCCAACGCGGTGTAGGGCTCCCAGGTGGACCAGGCATCCACCGAGCCATTGGCCAGGGCGATCTTGGCATCGACCGGGCCGAGGAAACGAAAGTCCACGTCCTTCTCCGACAGGCCGGCCTGGGCCAGCGCCTTCAGTGCCAGGTGATGGCCGATCGACCCCCGGCCGGTGGCAATGCGCTTGCCTTTGAGGTCGGCGGCACTGTGCAGCGCTGCATCGGGGCGTACCAGCAAGGCGGTGCCGTAGGGGTCGGACTTGTCCACGGCAATTGCCTTGACCGGCGCACCGGAGGCCAGCACGAACAGCAGCGGAGCGTCGCCGATGATACCGGCATCGATCGCACCGGCGTTGAGCGCTTCGGCCAACGGCGCAGCAGCCGGAAACTCCGCCCAGCGGATGTCGTAAGGCAGGTCGCGCAGGCCGTCGGCCGCCTCCAGCTGAGCACGCATGTTGCCCTTCTGGTCGCCTATGCGCAGGGTCAGGCGTTCGGCGGCGAACGCCTGGCTCGCCAGCAAGGTGGTGGCGATGACAATCAACAAACGGGACCGTATGGACATCCGCTGCTCCTGTTAAGTCCTTGGGGAGCAGCGAATGTAGCGGCATGTCAGAAATAAATAAAAGTGATTTTAGGAATAACCTAATATGCTTATTTAAGCAGCCAGACTACGCTCGGCGAGATCGCCAGCCGCAATGGTCTACGGCCCAGGCCCAAGCCTTCAAAGCGTCCCGCGCGGCCAACGCAATTTCTTCGTCACTGCGGCTGGCAAACTGGCGCTCCACAGCATCCGCTGCGATGAGCCCGACAACAGTGGGTTTGCCAACCGCATCCGTCAGGTCTAGCCATTCGATCCAGTTGGCTGGGGTGTCGTACCAGCGCAAATAACCCGTAGGCGAGCGCGGCCACCAGCGCTGATCGAACTGAAGTACGACCTTCTCGAGCTTGCCCAATCCAAGGTGAGCCAACGCCTCCTGCTGGCGCTGAGGCAGCTGCGGAACGAATTCCAGCAGTTTGAGTACACCCAGCGGTACGGTGCAGATGCAGAAGTCGCCCCGCTCTGCGTTGATACACAGCTCACTGCCTCTCCAGTCAATCTGCGCGACGGGCTGGCCCAAGCGAATATCTATGCCGTCGGCCAGATGCTCGATGAGCTGGCTGTATCCGCCGGGTAAGAAGTGATCATCATTGCCGACGCCTTCTTCATCCAGAGACGCCACCGAAAGCTCATCGAGCGCAAGACAGGCCTCGCTGATCAGGTTGGCATCGATGGCATACCTCGCTATCCGCGCCTGGTCAGGTTCCAAACCAGCCAAGTAGCGTGCTACACCTTCGGCCAGTGGGGTACTGCGCTCGACGCCTTGACGCAATGCCTGCCAAGCCTCGTCGATGCCATGGATCGGCCCATCACTGGCAGCGCAAAGCGGTTGACTGAAGTCGGTTGCCTCGACGCGACCCCCAAGACGCTCTGCCTCCCGGGCCAGGGCGTTGTCGGCGAACTGCTGCAACCAAGCTGCGCCGACGTCTACGGTCACTGAGCCCAGTTGCACGCTAAAGGTGCGGCCGCCGATGCGGTCCCGTGCTTCGATTACGGCACAATCGACACCGTGGGCGCGCAGATGACGGGCAGCTGCCAGACCGGCACATCCCGCACCGATAACTATGACCCGATGGGCGCCGTTTTGGGTCGCAAGGTCTGCCGCGCGAACGCCGTCATCCCAAGCACCGTGAGCCATTGCAGGCGCGTGCGGGTTACACGCCTCGCCAGCAATCACTAGCCGCCCACTGAGGCATTCACCCAACGCGCGGCGATGCTCCACGCTGCCGCCGGGCAGAAGAGCACTGTATGCGCCCCGACAGAAAGCATCCTGGCTCCAATGGGTAACGTGCCAGGCAGTAGGGCGATGCATAGAAGCGTCCGAGTCGGCACTTGGCTTGCTCATGAACGTAACCATCCTCTGTAGGGGCTGACCATGCTGGAGAGTGCCACACTAGATTTCATCCCTGTAGTTAGCAGATTCAAGTTTTTGACCTCTCTGGGATAGCGCTCATCGCCCTAGGCAAGCATTGCTCAACCCTGTCGGGCGAGCGCCGTGGCTGTTTGTCTACGGACACCGCCCCAGCAGTTTGCGCCGATGCGGCGCACGGGGGAGCCTTGCGGTTGGCCTTAAAGGCGCCAGTTTACCGTTGGATCCTCGCTGGCATGGCCCGTGCAATTATCGTACTGCATGCCACTTCAAGGTCTGATCTCATGGGTTACGTCCGGCCGTTAAACGAACTCCTTGTTCGCAAGCCCCTCAGCAGTGATGCCGCAGCCATCGCCACACTCCATGTCCGCAGCTGGCAAAGCGCCTACAACGGGCTATTGTCGGCACATTACCTGAACGCCCTGAGCGCCAGTGTCGAACGTCGTGTCGCATTCCTGACCCACGCGATCGAGGCTGGTAGTCCTTGCATTCGCGTAGCCGAATTGAATAGGCAGGTGGTTGGCTGGGTTTCCTTTGGTGCTAGCCGCGATGAGGATGCTGCTGCATCAACCGCCGAACTGATGGCGATCTACCTAGACCCGGCTTTCTGGGCGTGTGGCATTGGCACCGTGTTGTGGACAGAGGCACAGCAGGTTATGAGGGACGATGGTTATCAGCACGTCAGCGCCTGGGTGCTCGACGGCAACGAGCGCGCCAGGCACTTTTACACCAAGCGTGGCTTCACCCCAGAGGCTGGAAGCCAGCGTGTCATTGAAGAGAACAGTGAGCCGCTTGCGCTCACCCGTTTTGGCCGAACGCTCTTCACCCAATCGGATCACGCGAAGCTGGAACGCCGGGCAAATGATGGGCGGGCTTCAGACTAAATGATGCTAAGACAGCCTGGCTGTCAGCCACTGCTCTGGTAGGTCGTCGTTGTCGACGTAAGAGGCAGCGGGGGGTCCGGCCAGGATTGATATCAGCCGGTCGTGAACGTCAGCTCTCGACCCTGAGCTGCCCGTCGCAAAGGCTACTTTCGGCCAATAGTAGTCATTCGCCGTTATCAAATCCGACGCGATTCAGTTGCCCTGGCCACTCGAAATGCTGGTGTCAGGATGCAGCGCTCCGAAACCAGAAGCCCCGCTATCGCGGGGCTCAACACAAATGGAAGCACGAGATTAGAACGACTCGACTGGTTTCTTGACTTGCTGAACGAGCTTGTTTTTATCCAGTTTCGGGAAAGAAAACTTAATGATGATGCTGGATTCATCACCCTCGCCAGAGATGATCAAATCAGCGCCCCTGATGTTGGCGGGCGCTGAATTCATCAAACTATGGACGTTGGCGGCCCCCTGGGCGTCGGCCGGGGTGAGCCCTTCAACAAAGGAGTAGGTCAAATCGTTGGCGGTCAACGCAACACTCTCGTAGTTCGAGAGTTTGGCTGTGTATTCATCCTCGTTTTTTGATTTACGCGCGAGCTCAACGAGATCCAGCACGGATTTTCCGTCAGTCAGCGACACCAGAGTAAATGTTTTTGTAAGAGCGCCAATGGCGCGACCGTACAGGTCACGCTCATAGGGTGCAAATAGCGAAACCAACCTCAGTTTGTCACCACTGAAAACCAGGGCCGCTATGAACTTCTGATCCAGAAAATCCACATCGTCCAGGCATCGTGCGGTGACCCCTATTTCACTTGAACAATCGTAGTAGCCTGCTGCCTCGGTGTATTTGGCAATCGGTGTATCATAAGCATACTTTTTGAACAGGTTGTCTTCACCCATCGCATTCTGCATGCCGGTCAACATCCCAGTGGCGGCCAGCACTGCAGCAAGAGCTTTCTTTGACATGGATTCCCTTCTGAATGAGCATTGCGATTGATAGCCATATGCTATCAGTCGGGTATGCACCGCTCAATCCCGTCATGTCACTTGCCATTGGACCATGAAGACGCCCCACTGCCACAGCTCGCCTCTCGGCCAGACGGTCATGGCGATTGGCCTTGAGCGGGCTATCGTTGCTTGTCTGGACAACGACTACCGCCCGAGGGTGAGGCCATGAACACCAGCGATCTACTCGAACAGTTACTTCGGGCCGGACAGAGCTCGCAGGCGCAAAAAGGAAGCAGTGGCGTGTCACCGCAAGACGGCCTGGGCGGCTTGCTGGGCGGGCTGCTTGGCGGCGCAAAAGCAACGGGTGGCGGTGGTGGACTGGGTGGTCTACTGGGCAGCCTTTTGGGTGGTGGTGGCAGCAGCGTGGGCGGCACTACCCAGGCGCGCTCCGCTGGCGGGGCTAACTATGCGGCCTTGGCATCGTTGGGCATGATGGCGTTCCAGGCCTATCAACGCTGGCAGCGCAGCCAGGCAGCAGCACCGCAGCAGGCCTTGCACACAGTCGATCAGTTGTCCGGCGCACAGGCCGAGGGGCACAGCCATGCTGTCTTGCGCGCACTGATCGCGGCAGCCAAGGCTGACGGTCGCATCGACAAACAAGAAGAACTGCTGATCTACGCTGAAATCAAACGACAAACCAGCGACCCGCAACTCCAGCAATGGCTGGATGAAGAAGTCAGCAAGCCACTCAATGCTGCCGAGGTGGCACAGTCGGCCCAGGACCCGGCCATGGCCGCAGAAATGTACCTGGCCAGCGTGATGCTGGTGGATGACCAGCAGGCCGCAGAGCGGGCCTACCTTGACGAACTGGCCGTCGCACTGCAAATCGACCCGACGCTGCAGGTGCACCTGGAACAGCAGGCCAAGGGAACCGCCTGATCGAACTGAGGCCAGGGATCCAAGCCCTTATTTGCTGGCGATCGATTGATCCGCCAGCGGACAGCGTTGGGCATTGAGAAAGCGCGATGACTTCAGCCAATCCTGCTGCGGGTAATAGGCAAATACATAGCTCCCGCGTTGCAGCGTCTCGATCAGTTTGCCGGCAATCGCCGGCCGAACGGCAGGGCACCCCTGACTACGCCCCAGGCGACCGAGACCCGGAACGACCTTGGGGTCGGCATACGCTGCGGCATGCATGACAATCGCCCGCGACATGCTGTTGTCGTTGAACCCCGGCTCCAGCCCCTGCAGGCGAAGCGAGCGGCCGTGCTTACCGCTGTAGGTCTGCCCCGTCTCATACAGGCCGATGGAGGATTGGTAGCTGTTCGGCGCGTTGGAGAACGTGGTCGGCACATCAGCGCCGCTGTTCTTGCCATGGGCGACCCACTCTTCGAACAACAGCTTCCTGGCGCGCAGGTCGAACACCCACAGGCGTTTGTCACGCGAGGCCTTGGAATAATCGATCACCGTCAGCAACTTGGCCGCGTCGTTGTGGCTGGCACACGTATAGGCAGTCAGTGCCAGTGCCAAGGTCGACAGGCTGGCATTGGGTGCCAACTGCTGCAGCTCGGCGGCGCTAGGCAGCGGTTGTGCGTGGGCGGTATGCCACGCGGTCAGGAAAAACAGGCCAATACTGGCCACAGAGAGCCGGACGGCGCCCCGCAATGGTTTGAACATCGACATGGATTACCCTTCTGAACCAGTCTTTTCTTGCCTTCTTTGCAGCCAAAAGCGGCTACTTTGCTTGATTTGTTCAGAATTGCCGATCACTTCTTGACCAATGGTTTAACGTCTTCACTGCCTTCGGTGCTGATCACCGTGAATTTTCCTTCGCTGCGGGTATCGCGGGTAGACGCCCAATCGGTGATCACCAGCATCGTGCCGACGTCCATCGCCGCGCGCAAATGACGGCGGAACTCAGGGTTGATGTTCAGTTGCCCCAATTGTTCATAGGGGGTATTGCCGTATTCCGGGTTGCTCAGGCCCACCACCGACCAACGCAAGGGTAGCCCGCCTTCGAGTGCAAGGGTGGATGGCTTTTGCAGCAGCGAATACACCGCCATTCCACTGCGGTGCTGGCTGCTTTCGAGCGAAAGTGCCGGCGCCGAGCCAATCATCTGGCCACCGCGGAACACATAGGCACGCCTGTCGGCGCGGCTGATCAGGATCGACAGTGGCCCTGCCGCCGGGTCTGGATCGTTCCAGAACTGCTGGTTGTTCAACACCAGCGGGCCTTGAGCCTTGCCATCGCTGACAGTAGGCGCCAGTACGCCGGGGTGGTAGACCTCCACCGGTGCACTGTGGGTATCGGAAACGATGACTGTGGTCGAACTGAAACCGGTGACCTCATACAGCTTCCTGGCAAAATCCAGCGGCAGGCGAACGCAACCATGCGAGGCAGGGTAGCCCGGCAGATAACCAGCGTGCAGGGCAATGCCGTCCCATGTCAGGCGCTCCATGTAGGGCATCGGTGCGCTGTTGTAGAGGCTGGATTTATGCTCGACCTTCTTCTGCAGAATGCTGAATACCCCGGTAGGGGTCTCCCGGCCTGCCTTACCGCTGCTTACAGTGCTGACGCCGATGGCAATGCCATTGCGATAGACGTAGGCACGTTGCTCGGTGAGGCTGACCACTACGGTCACCGGCCCCACGGGCGAGACCTGCGGGTACCAGAGAAACTGGCCAGGCTTGAGCGTTTCAAGCTGGCTTCTGAGTGCGGCCGGGGTAGGCACCTGCAGTGGAGCGGCGTCGACCAAGGCGGTGGCAAGTAATAGACCCAGTCCGAGCGGTACATGCAACATCGAATAGCCCCTCATAGAACCCTGGCGCCAGATTAGTCGCAAGGTTCCCCGCAAAGCCACCCATTCAACCCATCGCCCCCAATGTGATGGAACAAGAAAGCGCCCCCACCTGGCGCGAGTGGTAACAGCCTTGCACGAAAATGTGCACAAAATTCCCACATCCAAGCCCGTAGAAGCGCTGTAGATAGGCCCGTACAACCGCGGATTAGCGGAAAAGACCAATTGGTACGAATCTTGTTTGTATACAACTCCAACAACAAAAGTACACAACCATCTTGGAGTCCCGATGGCGTCGATTTCACGTTCCGAGGTAGGTCAGCTTGATGCTCTGCCCGCCGATACAGCCGGGCCCAGTCAGTTGGTCTTGAGCCCGCGACTCTATAGTGCCGACCTTGCGCCGACCCGCGCGGCCAACCGCACCTGGGGGCGCTACAGCCTGTTTGCGCTGTGGACCAACGATGTGCATAACATCGCCAACTACTCCTTTGCCATCGGCCTGTTCGCGCTGGGCATGAGCGGCGCGCAGATCCTCGCCGCCTTCGCGCTCGGCGCACTGGTGATCTATGGCCTGATGAACCTGTCCGGCTACATGGGTCAGAAAACCGGCCTGCCCTACCCGGTCATGTGCCGGATCAGCTTCGGTATCCATGGTGCCCAGATACCGGCACTGATCCGCGCGGTGATCGCCATCGCCTGGTTCGGTATTCAGACCTACCTCGCCTCGGTGGTGCTGCGTGTCCTGCTCACCGCCATCGCTCCGGAACTCAGGGCCTACGACCAGAATTCGATCCTCGGCCTGTCGACACTGGGCTGGATCACCTTCCTCGGCATCTGGTGCGTGCAGGTAGCGATCTTTGCCTACGGCATGGAGATGGTGCGCCGCTACGAGTCCTTCGCCGGGCCGATCATCCTGGTCGCCTTCGCCGGCCTGGCAGGCTGGATGTACTGGCGCAGTGGCCTGTCGATTGCCTGGTCCAGCGGCAACGCGCCGACCGGCACCACGATGTGGCTGAAGGTGCTCGGTGCCGCCGCGTTGTGGGTGTCACTGTATGGCACCATGATCCTTAACTTCTGCGACTTCACCCGTAACTGCCCGGACCGGCGTACCATCAGCGTGGGCAATTTCTGGGGCCTGCCGGTGAACATGCTTGGCTTCGCGCTGATTGCCGTGGTGCTTGCCGGTGCCCAGTTCAGCATCGACGGCAAGCTGGTGCAGGGCCCAACCGAAATCGTCGCCGCCATCCCGAACACCGCCGGCCTGGTGCTGGCCTGCCTGGCCTTCCTGATCGTCACCGTGGCGGTGAACATCATGGCCAACTTCGTCGCCCCGGCCTACGTGCTCACCAACCTGGCTCCGAAGCTGCTGAACTTCCGCCGCGCAGGCCTGCTCAGCGCCTGTATAGCGGTGGTGATCCTGCCTTGGCACCTGTACAACAGCCCATCCGTGATCGTGTATTTCCTCGGTGGCCTGGGCGCCCTGCTCGGCCCGCTGTACGGCATCATCGTCACCGACTATTACCTGATACGCCGCAGCCGGGTGAACCTGCCGCAGCTGTATAGCGAAAGCACCGAAGCCGCCTATCACTACAGCGGCGGGGTCAACCTGCGCGCGGTAGCAGCGTTCATCCCGGCTTCGCTGATCGCCATCGTGTTGGCGCTGGTCCCAGCGTTCGATACGCTGTCGCAGTTCTCCTGGTTCTTCGGGGCAGGTCTGGGCGGGCTGATCCATTACGCCATCGCCGATCGCAGCCTCAAGCACGCGCAAGTGTGCGGCGAAAGCATCGCGGTAGATAGCGCGCAGCACTGACCCGGCCCGGAAGCAGTAGCAAGGTTCTACGCGCTCTCGGCACGTTGAACCTTGCAGCCACCCTGGGCGAGCCCGCCCCAACAGCGCCTGCTGACTCAATTCAAATCAAATTTCCCCTCTTTTTTGTGAGTGCGCCCGTCCTCAACCCAGGGACGCGTCATTTGTGAAACTATTTTCATCGGAACTGAATCGAACTAAACGCTACCGTCAATGCCATTAAATTTGTAGGCCGCTATTCCACCTCCGACCGACCAGCCGCTGTGAAGTCATCGGACAGAATTCTCGGCCCCATGGGGTATCACCGATAACGTCAGGTTAAGGGCTGACAGACAGGGAGGTTCCATGAAGCAGCGGACTACCGAACAATGGAAAGGATTAAGCAACCTTCCAGCCTTGCTCAACGAGCTACCTGTACTGGTCGAGGAACTAGGGTTTCGCTATTACAGCTTCAGCTTTGTCAGCCCGGATCACGAGGTCAACTCAGGGAACCTGCAACCAGGCGGCCAAACGCTCATCCAGACGGTACTCGACAGCTGCCCTGCCCGTCACCAACGGCCAGCCCTCCCTATACCGTGGAACGCTGACTTGTTCTGCACCACACCACAGTTGTGGGCCCAAGCACAGACCCTTGGTTTATGCCATGGGTGGATACAGCCCACGTACCTCGGGGCCACTCACAGCAGCCTGACGCTGCTTCGACCGTACGACCGTATCTCCTTAGCAGAATGCTATGCAAAAACGGCAGCAGTGATGTGGCTGGCCGAACGATTGCACCTGGCCGCCACCCAGGCAGAAACGTCGCTCACCAGCACTCATGACACGTGCGCACACAGTCGCAAAGCGTGACGCAGACGCTCTACTGAGGGCCCCTCATCGATCACGCTGATGATTACTATCGAGCAGCCCGCCTGTTGGGTGATCAAAACCGTCTTTTATAATCCTCCTTGATTTTTCCCCGCTCCCGCGCCTGCTACAGGCGACATACCCCCTTGGAACCCAGCACCATGCCAAGCGACAGCCAGGCCCCTAGCGGCCTTCCCGAACATCATCAACAGAGCGTCAAACAGCAGTGGTTGGCGATTCTCTCGGTCTCCGTGGGTGCCTTTGCCTTGGTGACCAGTGAGTTTCTCCCGGTGGGCGTACTCAACGACGTCGCCAGCGACCTCGGGATCAGCGCAGGCCATGCCGGCTTGATGGTGACCCTGCCCGGCATCATGGCCGCCCTCGCTGCCCCCTTGCTGTCGGTGGGCATTGGTGCCCTGGACCGTCGCTACCTGCTTATCGGCCTGACGCTGATCATGATCATCGCCAACGCGGTGGTGGCCTACGCCAGCGACTTCAACCTGCTGCTGTTCGGCCGCGTGCTGCTGGGCGTGAGCATCGGTGGGTTCTGGGCTACGGCCATTGCCCTCAGTGGCCGCCTGGCGCCCAAGGGGGTAGGCGTGGCGCAGGCCACCTCGATCATCATGGTGGGCGTAACCCTGGCCACCGTGCTGGGTGTGCCCGTCGGCACCTGGCTCAGTGGCTTGCTGGGCTGGCGCATGACCTTCCTGGTAACCGCGCTGGTGGGCGTACCGGTGCTGCTGGCGCAGATCCTCCTGCTGCCGCGGCTCAACCCAGACAAGGCCATACGCATCAGTGACCTGCCGGCACTGTTCATCAACCCACAAGCTCGGGTTGGCTTGATCGCTGTATTGCTGATCGGCCTGGCGCATTTTGCCGCGTACACCTACGTGGCGCCCTTCTTCAAACAGAATGCGGGCTTCGATGGGCCGACCATTGGCTCCTTGCTGTTGCTGTATGGCGTGGCGGGCGTAGTGGGGAATATCTTCGCCGGTTTCGCCGCCAACCGAAGCGTACGGCACACCTTGCTGCTGGTGGCGGTGTTGATCGCTATCAGCACCGCGCTGTTCCCCTACTTTGCCACCAGCCTGACGGGCGCAGCGATGCTGATCGCACTGTGGGGCTTCGCCTTCGGGGCGTTCCCGGCCTGCGCCAGTATCTGGATGTTTGTTGTAGCGCCCAAGGATGTCGAACGCGGCATGCCACTGTTCGTCGCCATGTTCCAGGTGATTATCGCCTTGGGCTCGTTCTTCGGCGGGCAGATCGTTGACCAACTGGGGAGCTCGGTGCTGCTGAGTCTGGCCACGGCCCTGGTGGGTTGCGGTTTCGTGACAGTGCTGGTGCTCGGGCGCAACGTCAGCAACCGCTTGGCGGCTCAAGCCTGCTGAGTGCTCCAACGCGGCGCGCAGCCAGGTTAGCCCGGTGCGCGCCGTCGACGGGTGCTGGCATCAGTTGCGGCCCTTGAGCATCCCATGGTTGACCAGCAACGTACGCATGGCATTGCGGGTAATCCCAAGCAGTTGCGCCGTACGTAATTGGTTGAAACTGCAATGGGCAAACGCCTCGCGCACGATCAGGTCTTCGATGTCGTGCAGCAGCGAATCCCCGGGCGTTTCGAACAGGCGCAGCAACTGCTCGCGGATCTCCTCCTGGGGCAGCTTCAGCGCCCCGGACGGTCCCGTCTGCGAGGTGCTCAGCCCGGCGGAGAATTTCAGGTGCTTGGGAAGGATGGGTTTGTCGCCCGCCACCAACAACGCCAGGTGCACCACGTTCTCCAGTTCGCGGATGTTGCCCGGCCATGGGTAATCCACAAGCGCCTGCGCGGCAGACTCTGAAAGCATGGGCGGGTTGATTTTCAGACGCGCGCTGTAAAACGCGCGAAAGTGCTCCACCAGTGGCAGCACGTCCAGCGGCCGCTCGCGCAGCGGCAACACCTCAACCGGTGCGACATTGATCCGGTAGAACAGGTCGAGGCGGAAATTGCCTGCCTCCACGGCCTGTTCCAGGTTGACGTTGGTGGCGCTGACCAAGCGGATATCGATTTTCACCGGCTTGCGCGAACCGACCCTCACCACTTCCTGCTCCTGCAACACCCGCAGCAGTTTCACCTGCAAGGGCAACGGCAGATCGCCGATCTCGTCGAGGAACAGCGTACCGCCGTCAGCCTCCTCGAACCAGCCGACACGCCGGCCGACCGCCCCAGAGAAAGCACCGGCCTCATGGCCGAAGAACTCACTCTCGGCGAGGTTCTCGCTGATGGCACCGCAGTTGACCGCCACAAAAGCACCCTGGCGGCCACTGGCGGCGTGGATGTAGCGGGCGACAAGCTCCTTGCCGGTGCCGGTTTCGCCGTTGATCAGCACCGGCGCGTCGCTCGGGCCGACCCGTTGCAGGTATTCCAGCAACTGGCGCGAGCGTGGATCGGCGAAAACCAGCGCCTTGGCGCGGATCGACAACGGGTCCTTCTCACCTTGGGGCAAGGTCAGAATGGGGTTCGGCTGTCCCAGAGAACCGCTCATGGCAAGTACATCCCGGTGTAAGCATAAGGTGGGTGGGCTTGTACTCTACTGGCGCTTGCTTATAGCCAGAAATATTAAAAAAGCATTAGAACATAACCACTTGAACGCCCCTGCTGATTCCGCAACAACCTGCGCCAGACACTGTTGCGAATCAAACGCCAGCCTTGCCTGCGGTGCATGAACAAACACCAGAATGCTTTCAAAATCATGACAAAACGATGATGGCATAGCGCTTGCTTTTGCGTCGTCTGCTTACTCTTCACAGAGCGGCCCTTACGCGAAACGGCCACGGCGTCGATTTCGCATCGCATTTTTCAAGGGATACCCGCCATGCCAACACAACGCATCAACCACCCCCTGCTTGCGCTAGGGCGTCGACCGCTGCTGCTCGCCAGTGCGCCGCTGCTGTCACTGCTCACCACAGACGTATTCGCCGAGCAAGGCGAGACCAAGCCCACCACCGCCTTGGCGCCAGTGACGGTGACCGCTCAGCGCCAGGAGGAGTCTGCCCAGGACATCGGTATCGCCCTGACCGCGCTGAGCGGCCAGGACCTGCAGGACAAAGGCGTCACCGGCGTCAACCAGTTGCAGAACTATGTGCCTAACCTGGACATCGCCCCGCAATACGGCAGCGGCAACCCGCTGTTCCGTATCCGCGGTGTCGGCCTGAAGGACTACGGCAGCAACAACACCTCTACCGTCGGCGTCTACCTCGACCAGGTGGCGCTGCCCTACCCGATCCAGACCCAAGGCCAGCTCTTCGACCTGGAACGGGTAGAAGTGCTGCGCGGCCCGCAGGGGACCTTGTATGGGCGCAACAGCACGGCGGGCGCGATCAACTTCATCACCAACAAGCCGACCCGCGAGCTACACGGCGGGTTGACCGGCAACTACGGCTCGTACCATGCCAGCAACCTCGAGGGCTTCATCTCCGGGCCCTTCAGCGACACCCTGCGCGGGCGCCTGGCGTTCATCACTGAACAGGGCGGCGCCTGGCAGGACAACCGCGTCACCGGGCAAAGCCTGGGCGACAAGGACACCACATCGCTGCGCGGGCAACTGGACTGGGACGCCAGCGACAACATCAATTTCAACCTCTCTGTACACGGCGGCCAGGACAAGTCAGACAGCCGCGGCTCGTACCTCTACCAAGGGCTCAAACCCAACGCGACCTACGGCTCGCGCTACGCGCCCATCGCCCCGGAAAACAACGGCAAGCATACCGGCTGGGGCCTGACCCCAGGCTTCGCCGGGCTGACCGGGCTGTCGGTGAAGGACAAACCACACCGCGACAACGACAGCACCGGCCTGGCCCTTACCGGCACCTTCGACCTCGACGATCACCTGACCGTCACCAGCATCACTTCCTCGGACCGGTTCCGTCGCCGCGAGTACATCGACTGGGATGCCTCCGAAATCCCACAGTCAGACGAGTTCTTCGATTCGCAGATCGAGGTGTTCTCCCAGGAACTGCGCCTGGCTTCCCACGACAACGAACGCTTCAACTGGCAGACCGGCCTGTACTTTGCCAAAGACCGTCTGGATGAGGCGTTCTACTCCGACTTCAGCGTCAACCTTGGCTACGGGACTTTCACCTCCTACCAGCAGCGCTCACGCACCTATGGCGCCTTCGCCCAGGGCGACTACCGACTGACCGAGGACCTCAAGCTGATCGTCGGCCTGCGCCAAGAGAAAGAGACCCGCGAGCTGAACGACTTCAGCACCCGCCGCATTCTGGTCAGCAACGGCGACTACAGCCTGGGCCCAAGCACCTTCCCCGCTGCCGACAGCGACCTGGACAGCCACTCCACGTCCTGGAAGCTGGGGCTGGAATACCAGTTGACGCCTTCGACACTGCTGTATTCCACAGTCAGCCGTGGCATCAAGTCCGGAGGTTTCACGGCCTACAACTCCACCTACGTCGAGCAGATCGCGCCGGTCAAACCGGAGAAACTGCTGGCCTACGAGGTGGGCTTCAAAAGCGACCTGAGCAACACCCTCAGACTGAACGCGGCGGCCTTCTACTACGACTACCGCGACCAGCAATACCAGTCGCAGGTATGGATCAGCCCGCAGGTGGGCAACGTCGGCCGCCTGGTGAACGTTCCCAAGTCGAAGATCTACGGCTACGAACTCGAACTGCAGTGGGAGCCCCTCGCGGGCCTGACCATCGGCCAGTACTTCGGCACCAAGAAAGGCAAGTACATCGACTACCAGGGGCTCAACAGCAGTGCCACCCGCGCAGTCAACTTCGCCTACCCCGTGTACACCGACTTTTCAGGTTCGAGCCTGACCAACTTCCCGGAAACCAGCTACGGCGGGCAGGTGGAATATGTCTGGGAGGTACCGGGTTTCATCCTCAGCGCGCAAAGCGACTATTCCTACCACGACAGCATCGCCGGCAGTAATGGCACCACCACCGAAGCCTATTGGCTGGCCAATGCGCGGCTTGGCTTGAAGCCGGTGAACGGTAATTGGTCGGTGGCGTTGTGGGCACGCAACCTGTTCGACAAACAATACGACCTGTACCACGGCTCGTTCCTCTCCAACGCGCAGATGGCCACCCCCGGTGACCCGCGCACCGTCGGCATCCAGGCCGGCTACAGCTTCTGAGGAGTCTCCATGAGCCATCATCTGCACCGTCGGCAGGCCCTGCGCCTGCTGGCCGGCGCCGCTGCGGCGCCCTTGCTGCTGCGTTATGGCCGTGCCCTGGCCGGCGTGGCCACGCCTTTCAGCCAGGGGGTCGCCAGTGGCGACCCATGGCCTGACGGTTTCGTCATCTGGACACGGCTCAGCGAAGGGCTGCCCTACCCTGGCAATGAGCAGGCGCTACCCTCGAGCATCACCGTGGACTGGCAAGTCGCGGCGGACCCGGACTTTCGCCGCATCGCCCAGCGCGGCCGCACCCACGCCCTGGCAGTCAACGGCCACGCCGTACAGGTGGAACTACGCGGGCTGGCCCCCGACCGCGAGTACTGGTACCGCTTTATCGCCCTGGGCGAGCTGGGGCCGACAGGCCGCACGCGCACCTTGCCGGCGCCGGGGGCGCCCGCCGACCGCTTGCGCATCGGCGTCGCCTCCTGCGCGCACTACGAGCGCGGCCTGTTCAGCGCCTACCGACACATGGCCGAGGAGCGTCCAGACCTGGTGCTGTTTCTCGGTGACTACATCTACGAGTACAGCAACGCGCCGGGCACACCAGGGCTGGCCCGTTCGTACAACGCCCCGCAAGCCACCGACCTGGCCGGCTATCGCTACCGCTATGCCCTGCACCGTACCGATCCGGACCTGCAAGCACTGCACGCCGCCGCACCATGGATCGCCACCTGGGACGACCACGAAGTGCAGGACGACTACTCCGGCGTCTACTCCAAAGACCCGGCCATCGACGCGGCACGCTTCCGGCAACGCCGCGCCGCGGCCTACCAGGCGTTCCTGGAAAACATGCCGCTGCGCCGCCCGCCCATGGGCAGCAATGGCAGCCCGCTGATCTACCGCCGCTTTGCCTGGGGTGACCTGGCCAGCCTGCCGGTGCTCGACGGCCGCCAGTACCGCTCGAAGCAGCCTTGCTACCAGGCGCCGAACTTCGGCAAGGGCCACATGGAAGTGCAAAGCTGCGTCGACCTTGCCGACCCCAGGCGTACCTTGCTCGGCTTCGAGCAGGAGCGCTGGCTGTATGACAAGCTCAAGCGCAGCGAAGCACGCTGGAACCTGCTGGCGCAAAACCTGCTGGTCGCCCCCTTGCGGGCGCAACGGCCAGACGGGGGCGAAGCGCGGTACTGGACCGACACCTGGGACGGCTACCAGGCAGCCCGCGGCCGCCTGATCGACAACCTGCGTGACAGCCGCGCGGCCAACCCAGTGGTGCTCAGCGGAGACTATCACTCGTTCTGGGCCAACCACCTGCACGAGCACCCGCAAGACCCGCAATCGCGCCTGGTCGCGGCGGAATTCGTCGGCACCTCCATCACCTCCAATGGCCCCAGCTACGAGGCGATTCAGTCGATCCTGCCGGCCAACCCTCAGATCCGCTTCTACGACAGCCGACCACGTGGGTACCTGTCGCTGGACCTGAACCGGGAACGGTTGGAGGTGAAGATGCAGGCGATTTCGGACCGGATGGACCCTAACGCCACGGTTTCGACGCTGAAGCGGTTTGTAGTGGAGGCTGGAAGCCCACAAGTGCAAGAGGCCTGAGGCCTTGCCGACGGCCGCAGGCCAGGTGCTTGTGGGTTTACCCGCGATGGCGGCCAATCACCCCGCCATCGTGGGTAAACCGTTTTGCTCAGGAACGGCGCAGAAGCTGGGGAGCCCCCGAGTGACCAACCTGCAACTGCGCCAGCAGCCGGTTGAACGCCGCCAACACCTCATCCGGTCGTTCCAGCATCAACTGGTGCCCGCAACGCGCCAGCACCTGGAACTGCGCCGTGGGTAATTGCCGGGCCAACGCCTCGCCGCCGCTGGCCGGGGTCAGGCCATCGCGATCACCGGCCAGCACCGAGACGGGCAGGTCCAGCCCCGCCAACGCCGCCGCGTCCGGCCATTGCGCATGGCCGACCAGGGCCTTGAACACATACAGCGGATTGTTCTGCGTCAGCGCTTGTTCATAGTCCACCAGCGCTGGATCGGCCTCCGGGTGCCAGGCCAACGCGCGAAAGCCTCGGGACAACCGCGGCCTGAGCAACTCCAGCACCCACACAGGCAGGTTCAACAACCCCTTGCGCTTGAGCGGCCGGTGCAACTGGCTGCCCAGCAACAAGGCCGCGTCGACGTTGACCGCAGGGCCAGACAACAAGGCACTCAGGGCCAGGCCAGTACCGAAGGAATGGGCAACGATGATGTTGCGTTCACCGCCATAGCGACGCAGTATTTCCAGCTCGTCGGCCACCAGTTCATCCCAGGCATACGCATGCGCATCGCGCGGCTTGTCGCTTGCGCCATGGCCAAGCAGGTCCCAGGCCACCAGGGTGTGGCCCTGTTCGCCCAGGTCTCGCCACAGTTCACGCCACTGGTCCTTGTTACCGCCACCCCCGTGGCCGAAAAACACCACGGTGTCCCCACCCGGCTGGTGAGCCACGCTCAGGCGTCGGCCCGGGCGGACCTCCAGCAGTTCGCCGCGAACCCGCGGCAGGTTGGAAAAATCAGCCATGGGCTACTCGCTCCTCTTGAAAACCGGGATGGGCGGGCCGGGAAAGGCCCAGATGATCACGCAGGGTTCGTCCCTGATAGCCACGCCGGAACAGGCCGCGCCGTTGCAACACAGGCACCACCTTGTCGACGAAGTCTTCAAGCCCGCCGGGCAGGAACGCAGGCATCACGTTGAAGCCATCCGCCGCGCCCTCGACGAACCACTGCTCAAGCCGGTCAGCGACCTGCGCGGCATCACCCACCACGACGAGATGCCCGCGGGCCGCCGCCATGCGCAGGTACAGCTGGCGAATGCTCAAACCTTCCCGGCGGGCCACGTTGATCAGCAAGTCGCGGCGGCTGACCCCGGCGTTGGTCAGCGGCAGGTCAGGCAACGGTCCGTCGAGCGGGTAGGCGCCCAGGTCAGTGCCACCGGCAATATCCGCCAGCAGCGACAGGCCGACCTGCGGCTGTACCAGCGCCTGCAATTGCTCGAACAGCGCCTGCGCCTGCTCCACGCTGTCGGCCACGACGGGCAACACACCCGGCATGATCTTCAGGTCGTCAGGGTCACGCCCGTATCGGGGCATGAGGCCCTTCAGTTGGCGATAGAATTGCTGCGCCCCGGCCAGTTCGGGCTGGGCGGTGAACACCACTTCCGCCTGGGCCGCTGCCAGCTCGCAACCGGCCTTGGACGCGCCCGCCAGGACCTGCACCGGCGCCACGCCGCTTTGCGCCCAGCGGGCACGTACACGGTCCAGAAAGGCGGCCGCCCTTACATAGCGCTGGGCGTGTTCCGGATGCGCCTGGCAACCGAAATTGAAGGCCTCCTCGACATTGCTCGAGGTCACCAGGTTCCAGCCACTGCGCCCGCCACTCAAGCGTTCCAGCGACTTGAAGGCGTGGGCCAGGGTATCGACGCTGTTGTACGAGGTGGTCACCGTCGCCACCAACCCTATGCGCCTGGTCACTGCTGCCAGCCCGGCGAGCAGGGTCAGCGGTTCGAAATGCTCGGTACGCGACATCCGGCTCACCGCCTCCAGACTGCCCGGCAGCATCGCCAGGGTGTCGGACAGAAACAGCGCATCGAAACAACCCCGTTCCGCGGTCTGCGCCAGCCGTCGGTAATGCACGAAATCCAGCCCGCCATCGGCCTGCGCCTGGGGGTGCCGCCAGCCGGCGACGTGGTGCCCGGTGGCCATGAGAAACGCGTTCAGGCTCATCATGCCGCGGCTCATGGCAGCACCTCCACCGCCACAGGCGGCACAGGCGGCACAGGGTTGCCGGTGAAGCCGCTGAGCAGGCTGCGGGTGTACGGATGCACCGGCCGACTGAGCACAGCCGCCGCCTCACCCTGCTCCACCACGTGGCCGTGGTGCATCACCGCGATGCGATCACACAGCCGCGCCGCTACCCGCAGATCGTGCGTGATGAAGACGATGCTCAGCTTCAGGCGACGCTGCAGCGACTCCAGCAATTCGAGGATCTGCACCTGGATCAGCGCATCCAGCGCCGATACGCATTCATCGGCGATCAGAATCTTCGGCGCTACGGCCAAGGCCCGGGCTATGCCGATGCGCTGGCGCTGGCCGCCGGAAAACTCGTGGGGAAAACGTGCCAGCGCGGTGACAGGCAGGCCGACCAGCGCCAGCACCTCCCGCGCACGCTGCATGGCCTGCTCGCGGCTCATGCCACGTGCCAGCGGCCCGGTCATCAGCAGTGCGTCGACACGCTGGCGTGGGTTCAGCGAGGCAAAAGGGTCCTGGAAGATCATCTGCACATCGCCGCGCAGACCGCGCAGGCGGGACTGGGACAGCCCGGACACTTCACGGCCCAGCCACTCGATGCTGCCGCTGTCCACCGTTAGCAGCCGAACCAGCGCACGCCCCAGGGTGGACTTGCCTGAACCGGACTCACCGACGATGCCCAGGGTCTCGCCCTCGGCCAGTTGCAGGTCCACCCGCTCCAGCGCCTGTGTGGTGCGCTGTTGCCACAGGCCGACGCGACGGCTGAAAGACTTGTGCAGCGCTCGGGCCTGCAACACCGGGGCAGCGCCGCTCAGGGCGGGGCGTGGATGCAGGGCGCGGGCGCTGACCGCCGCGATCAACCGACGGGTATAGGCTTCGCGGGGCGCCTGCAGCACCTGTGCAGCGCCGCCCTGCTCCACCACCTGGCCTTTCTCCAGCACCAGCACGCGGTCGGCAATGGCCTGCACCACGGCGAAGTCGTGGGTAATGAACAACATGGCCATGCCCTTTTCCCGCTGGATGCGCCGCAGCAGCGCCAGAATCTGCGCCTGGGTGGTGACGTCCAGCGCGGACGTGGGTTCGTCGGCGATCAGCAACGCCGGATCGAAGGCCAGCGCCATGGCGATCACCACCCGCTGGCGCTGGCCCCCGGAGAGCTCGAACGGCAAGCAATGGCGCAGCCGCTCCGGGTCCGGCAGGCCCACGTAGCCGAGCAGCTCAATGATCCGCCGCCGGCGCGTGGCGTTGTCCCTCACCCCATGGGCGCGCAAGGTCTCATCGATCTGACGGCCCACACTGAGCAGCGGATTGAGCGCGCTCATCGGCTCCTGGAAGACCATGCTGATATCCCGCCCGCGCAATTGGCGCATGGATTCCTCATCGTGGTCGGCCAGGTCGACGCCGCGATAGAGGATGCGGCCGCCTTCGATACGCGGGCCGGCGGGCAGCAGGCGCAGCAGCGCCTTGGCCAACATGGACTTGCCCGAGCCGGACTCGCCCACCACGCAGAGGCACTCGCCCGGCGCCAGGTGCAGCGACAGGTCATGCAGCGCATGGCTGCGGTCGGCCGCTGCTGGCAGCGCGATGCGCAGGTGTTCGATGCTCAACAGGGTCGGTGAGCTCATAGGGCATCTCCTGGTCGACGGGCCGGCTCGAAGGCCACCCGCAGGCCCTCGCCGACGCGGTTGACCGCCAGCACGCAAA
Organism: Pseudomonas ceruminis; assembly: GCF_021602025.1. Classification (GTDB taxonomy): domain Bacteria; phylum Pseudomonadota; class Gammaproteobacteria; order Pseudomonadales; family Pseudomonadaceae; genus Aquipseudomonas; species Aquipseudomonas ceruminis. Next base: position 224,597 of record NZ_BQHW01000003.1, on the reverse strand, counting down.
ACAGAATTGCCAGGCCGGGCAGCAGGCTCATCCACCAGGCCTCCCGCAACAGCCCACGGGAGGTATTGATCATGGAGCCCCAGCTCATGGCCTCGGGGTCGCCGAGGCCGAGAAACGCCAGGGCCGCTTCGGTGAGGATGGCTGTAGCCATGACGAAGGTCAGGGTCACCAGCAGCGGCGCCACGGCATTGGGCAAGATCTGCTGGAAGACAATGGCCAGTGGCGACTGCCCCAATACCCGCGCTGCCTGCACGAATTCGCGCTGGCGCAGGCTGAGGAATTCAGCACGTACCAGCCGCGCCACCGCAGGCCAGGCGACCAGCGAAATGGCCAGGACGATGGACCCCAGCGACGGTTCGAGGATGGCCACCAGGATCACCGCCAGTACCAGTTGCGGAATGATCTGAAAGAACTCGGCAAGGCGCATCAGCACCCCATCCAGCCAGCCGCCGAAGTACCCGGCGACAGCCCCCACCAACAGGCCCACCAGCAAGGTTGCAAGGCTAGTCAGCGCAGCGACGGCCAGCGAGACCCGGGCGCCATACAGCAGGCCGCTGTACAGATCGCGCCCCAGCAGATCGGTGCCAAGCCAGTGCCCAGGCGCTTGCAGCGGGCCAAGCATCGGCTGTGCAGCCATTTCCCAGGGCGAACTCGACGTGATCCAAGGTGCGGCCAGGGCCAGTGCACTCAACAGCAGCAGCCACAGCGCGCCGACCACCGCCGAGCGCTGGGCCAGAAAACGCAGCCAGAATGAAGACGCGGTCATGGCTGTTGTCCTCCAACACCAATGCGTGGATCCAGGACCCGACAGGCCAAGTCGGTCAGCAGGTTGAAACCTACTACCAGCACCGAAATCAGCAAGAAACCACCCATCAGCACCCCATAGTCGCGTTGCGCGAGGGCGTCGTACATCAACCGGCCAATGCCGGGCCAGGAATAGACCACCTCCACCAGCAACGCACCACTGGCCAGTTGACCCAGCTGCAGGCCGGCGAACGTCACCACCGGCAACAAGGCATTGCGCAGCACATGGCCAAACAGGATGCGCCCTGGGCGCAGGCCCTTGGCCCGCGCGGTGTAGACGTATTCCTGGGTCAGCGCTTCCAGCGTTGCGGCGCGGGTCAGGTGGATGTACAGGGCCAGGAACAGAAAGCTCAAGGACAAACACGGCAGCACCAGATGGCGCAGCCGATCTGCCAGCCACGCACCACCGTGCAGCTCGCGAGCGACGGTTTCCATGCCGAAGGCCGGCAGCCAGTCGAGGTTCACCGAGAACAGTAGAATCAACAGCATGGCCAGCCAGAACGTCGGTACCGCATAGAGCACCAGCGCCCCTTGGGATATCACCCCATCCAGCCAATGCCGACGTTGCCGCGCACGTGCGGCAATCACCCCCAGCGTCACACCCAGCAACGACGACACCACGAATGCCGAGCCCATCAGGCTCAGGGTGGCGGGCAGCCGCTCGGCCAGCAAGGCCCATACGCTGGTCTGGTTGCGGTAGGAATAGCCAAGGTCCAGATGCGCCACGTGGCCAAGGTAGATCAACAGTTGCTGGAACAGCGGTTTGTCCAGGCCCATGGTGCGGCGCAGGTTGTCGATGAAGGCAGGGTCATCCACCCCGGCCTCCCCTGCCATCAGCAACGCCGGATCGCCCGGCGCCAGGTGAATCAGCAGGAAACTGAGCACCAGCACACCCAGCACCATCAAACCGGCGCGGCACAGCCGCCCACCCAGGAACAGCACCGCGTTCATGGTGCGGGGGCGTCGAGGTAGACGCTCTCGTAATCTTCATTGAGGCTGGTGGCAGTGCGCAGCAGGTTCTTGACCTGTGCGTGGTACAACGTCGGGTAGCGCATCTCGAAGATCGGCGCGATCGGCAGGTCGTCGTTCAGCAGGTTTTCCAGCTGGCTGTAGCGCTTCTGCCGTTCCGGGCCTTCGGCGGTATCGGCGACCTGGTTCCACAAGCGATCGACCTCAGGGTTGTTGTAGCCACTGACGTTGGCGAAGGGCGAGGTCTTGAGGATGTAGTCGGAGCGGTAAAGGTAGGCGGTGGTCAGGTAGGGGTCGCCGATCTGGAAGATGAAGTTGTAGGTCAGGTCAAAATCCCAGTCACTGACCCGCTGGAACCAGGTCGCCGCGTCCGAGGTGATGACCTGGACCTTGAAGCCCAGCGGTTGCAGGGCCTGCTTGGTGTACTCGGCCAACCGTTCCCAGGCGCCGCCTTTTTCACCGTTGAGCAAACGGATGCGCACGGCTCCCACGTCCACACCGGATTCGGCGATCAGCGCCTTGGCTTTCTTCAGGTCATAGCTGTACTGCGGCAAATTCGGATCGTGATACGGCGAACTGGACACGAACGGCCCCTGTGACACTCGCCCCGAGCCAAAGAAGATGTTGTCGACGATGAACTGGCGGTTCAGCGCGGTGAGGATCGCCTGGCGCACCTTGGGGTTGTCCAGTGGCGGTTTGCGGGTATTGATCTGCAGGAAGGCCAACCCGGAATACAGCTCATAGCCCTGCTCCGAGGCCACCACCCCTGGCAGTGCGCTGAGGCGCTTGAGGTCTGCGTAGTCGGCGTCGCCGGCGCGCAGCACCTGCACGTCGTTGCGCTCGAAGGCCGCGGCGCGGGAGGAGCCGTCGGGAATCACATGGAAGATCACACCATCGAGGTGCGGCAGGCCCTTTTTCCAATAGTTGGGGTTTTTCGCCAGCTTGATGAACGCACCGCGCTTCCACTCCTGAAACACGAACGGCCCGGTGCCCACCGGCTTCAGGTTGTAGGGATTGGCGCGAAAATCGGTGCCTTCGTAGAGGTGGCGAGGCACGATCGGGCGCAGTCCGCTGCCCAGCGACGACAGCAGGGGCGCGAAGGGCTGCCGCAGGTGGAAGGTCACTTGCAGCGGTTTGCTCGAATCGATGGAGGCGACGAACTGCTCGAAGATCGAGCCGAGGCGCTTGTCCACCTCCGGATAGAACGTCTGGAAGGTGAACAGCACATCCTGCTCAGTGAAAGGTTTGCCGTCGTGCCAGGTCACGCCGGGTTGCAGATCGAAGGTGTAGGTCAGGCCGTCCGGCGACACGCTCCAGCTTTTCGCCAGCACCGGTTGTGGCTTGAGATCGGTGTCGAAGGTCAGCAGGCCTTGCAGTACCTTGCCGCTGACGTACTGGGTGGCCACATGGGTGACCACCCCGTGCATCAGCGAGGGCGGCTCGGGCTGAGCGATCAGGCTGAGCACACCGCCGTCCTTCGGCTCGGCATAGGCGTGGGTGCCGAACAGCGCGGCACAGGTGAGCACGGCGAGCCCCAGCCGTTTCAGAGCGTGACGCGGGTGGCGATGAAGATGACCGGGCATGGTGACTCCTTGGCAATGGTCCAGCGGGGCCCGCAGGCCCCTTTGCCGGTGATTTTGCAAGCGCTATGCCACTGCCTTGGGCCACCGCAAATACGGGCTCCAGCAGCCAGGCAGCGCAGGGCCGCTGGTGAAAAAGCCACAGCCGGACACACCGAGTGTGGAAAAAGCAGCAGCGCCGCGCAGGCCTTTTGGCCTGTTTCGCGGCCTGGGCGGCGCTGGCACAGGCTTTGCTCCTGGATCTGCCTGCGGGGATTGCCCGCGCCCATGCGGCCCTGCCGCACACCGACCCCATCAAACGCCATCTTTGGTCAGACAGGAATGCTATGTCACTGGACTATCTGGGCAACCCGCTGGACACCGACGACCAGGACGCCCGCCAGGGCCTGAATGACTTCGTCTCGGGCTTTATCGGCTATCACCCCCGGGCCGAAGCCATTCTGGGCTGCGCCGACCGCCACCCCCAATCAGCCCTGAGCAATGCGCTGGCCGGGGTGCTGCTGATGTTCAGTGAATCGCCGCAAGGACCGGGGCTGGCAGAAAAGTACCGGCGCCGGGCCGCGGCCGTAGCGCCAGCTCACCCCCGGGCGGCGCTGTACCTGGACCTGCTGCAAGCCTGGATCGCGGACGACCTGGACCGTGTGCTGGCCCTGAGCGAGCGCCTGCTGGCGGACTTTCCTCGCGACCTGTTCGCCGCCAAGCTCAACCAATATGTGGAGTTCAACCGCGGCAACTGGCCGGCGCTGCTGCGTACCGCGCTCAAGGCGGTACAGGCGGCACCGGATATCGCCCAGAGCCACGGCATGCTGGCCTTCGCCTATGAGCAATGCCACCTGCTCGACGACGCCGAGGCCAGCGCGCGCCAGGCCCTGGCGATCCAGGCCGATGAACCCTGGGCCCAGCATGCGCTGGCCCATGTGATGCTCACCGAAGGCCGGATCGAGGAAGGGATCGCATTTCTGGAAAGCGTCAGCAAGCACTGGGACGGCTTGAACTCCTTCATGTACACCCACAACTGGTGGCATCTGGCGTTGTTCTACCTCGCACGGGGCGAACAAGCGCGGGTGTTGGCGATCTACGACCAGCACGTGTGGGGGATTCTGCCGGAGTACTCCCAGGACCAGATTGGCGCGGTATCGCTGCTGGCACGGCTGGAGCTGGCGGGTATCGATGTGGGCCAGCGCTGGCAGGCATTGGCGCCCTACCTGCAAAAGCGCCACGGCGACACGGTGCAACCGTTCCTCAGCCTGCAATACCTCTATGGCCTGGCCCGAGCCGAACAGCCGCAGGCGCAGCAACTGTTCGAAGCCCTGCATCAGCGTAGCCGTGAAGCACCTGCTTTCAGCCGCGCGGTCTGGGCCGAGGTGACCCTGCCGGTGGCCGAAGCGCTGCTAAGCCATGCCCGCGGCGATTACGCGCGGTCTGCCCGGCTGCTGGCCAGCAGCCTGCCGCGCCTCAACGAAATCGGCGGCAGCCATGCCCAGCGCGATCTGTTCGCCCAGATCGAGCTGGACGCACGCTTACGGGCAGGCGATTGGGAAGTGGCACAGCAGACGCTGGAATTGCGCCGCCGCTACGACAACCTGGATGTGCCAACCAACCGCAGCCTCGAACGGGTGTACCACGCCTTGCACCTACCAGGCCTGGCGGCCCAGGCCCGGCAACGGGTCGAGCAGGGCCTTGCGCGCGTGCGCTGATGCTCATCGGCGGGCAGCGTGCACCCCACGGGCAATGGCCCGGGCCACACAGTCCGCCGCAGCGGAGCCGACACTGCCGATCTGCACCTGACGCCAGGCGCCACTACCCAGTTCCACCGCACCAGAGGCCAAGGCGAACACGGTATCGCCGTCGAACGGCAGGTGCGCCGGGCGCACTGCCCGGGCGATACCGTCCTGGGCCATGATCGCCACCCGCTTGCACTCGGCAGTACTCAGCCTGGCGGTGCTGGCCACCACCACCAGGGTCGTGTTGGCCCCGGCCTGCAGGCGGCCCATGGCGTCCAGCCGCGACAGCTCGGGGATCGGGTCGCTGCAATCCTGATCGCCCACGGGCCGTGCGCCGCCGAATTCGCCGGCAATCTCCCACGGCCAGGCCCAGAAGGTCTTGCCATCGGGCATGTATACCGACCCGATGGGGTTGGCGACCGCCAGTGCGGCGACCACCAGGCCATCGCCCAAGTCCAGCGAGGCGGTGCCCAGGCCGCCCTTGAGCACGCCCGCCATGGCGCCGCGGCCGGCACCGACCGCGCCCTGGGCGACGTCCTGGCCGGCGTTGGCCAGCGCTTCGAAACCGAGGCGGCGGTAAGGCGGCTCCAGGCCCCATTGTTTATCCCCTCCATTGGCCAGGTCGTGGAGCACGGCGCACGGCACGATGGGAATGGCCGGGGCACCGGCTTTGAGGTGCAGGCCGATGCCCTCGGCGGACAACGCCGCAGCCACGCCGTCCGCCGCGCCCAGGCCAAACACCGAACCGCCGGCAAACACCAGGGCGTGCAATTGGCCAACCATGTTTTCTGGCTCCAAAGCCGCCGACTCGCGCCCGCCTGGGCCGCCGCCGCGGATATCGACACTGGCTGTCCAGACGGCATCGGTGCGGATCACCGTGACACCGGTGTCGACCCGGGTATCGGTGGCGTGGCCAACGGTCAGGCCTGGTATGTCAGTGAGGGCATTGCGGGGACCGGGGAACGGCATGTGCAGGCATCCTTGGAAAGCGAAAGGTGGTGGTGGCAGGGGTGGAGCAAGTGATGTGCCAGTGGCCGGCTTTCGTGCCACCGATGACGTCCTTGTCGCCTGCAGGCCAGCGCCCGCAAGGTCTGGCGTAACGCACATCGCCCGGGCGTGGGCGTGTCGACGAAGCAGCCTGGGCGAGCCCCCTCTGCGGCACTGTAGAAAAACCAACACCCTGCCCTGTTCATCGCTGAAAAATCACCAGCCAGCCGCCCCAACCGCCAGCAATGCACTGTTTTAAAAGCCTTTTCTCGGCTGGCACAGCCCTTGCTCCTGTGCTCTCACCAGAGCTTGCCCCAACAAGCCGCCTCTACTGACCTCATCGGAGTAAGCCCCTCATGCGTTCCTCGCCTCGCAGCGCCTTGCGCCCGCCCCATAAAGTATTCGCCTACAGCTTGCTGTTCCTCGCCCTCAGCGAAGCAGCCCCGGTCCTCGCTGCAGACAACCCGCTGGACACCGTGGTGGTGGTCGGCAACCGCGGCCAGGCCCGTACCCTGGCCGAGAGCCCCTCCCCGGTCGATGTGATTTCCTCCAAGCAATTGCTCGCCACCGGCCAAGGCGACCTGACCAAGGCCCTGAGCCGGGTACTGCCATCGCTTAACCAGCCCGCCTCGTCCGGCTTCGGCTCCACCTCGGTGGTCCGGCCCATCAGCCTACGCGGCCTGAATGGCGACCAGGTACTGGTGCTGGTCAACGGCAAGCGCCGGCACAACAGTGCCCTGCTCAATAACGGCACCTACCTCAACTCCGGCTCGCAGCCGGTCGACCTGGACATGATCCCCACCGCGCTGGTGGACCATGTGGAGGTCCTGCGTGATGGTGCTTCGGCGCAGTATGGCTCCGACGCCATCGGTGGCGTGGTCAACATCGTGCTGAAGCAGACCGACAACGGCGGCAGCGTCTCCACCACCTACGGGCAGAACTACGAAAATGGCGACGGCGAGACCGTACGCCAGACCGGCAATGTCGGCCTTGCCCTGCCCAACGACGGCTTCATCAACCTTGCCCTGGATGTGAAGAAACAGAAGGTCTCCGACCGCTCCGACAACGCGCCGTACACCGACAGCGCCGGCAACACCAGCCTTCAGCACACCTACTACGGCACCGGTCTGCCAGAAGCGCGCAACTTCAGCCTGGGCTACAACGCCGAGCTGCCGATCAACGATGCCTTGAGCCTTTACTCCTTCTCCACCTACACCCGCCGCAACTCCGAAAAGCCGCTGGCATTCCACCAGCCGGCCAGCTTCGACGGCATTGCCACGCCCTTCCCGGAGGGGGTGGAAGATACCCTGCGCTTCATCGAAAACGACTTTCAGGTGGCCTTCGGTGGCAAGGGCACGGCGCTGGGCTGGGACTATGACCTGTCCAGTACTTACGGCCAGGACCATGCCGAAGCCACCCTGCGCCACACCTACAACCTGAGCTACGGCGCCGATTCGCCGACCTCGGTGGACACCGGCGTGAAGACCTTCAGCCAGTGGACCAACAACCTCGACCTGACCCGCGCCTTCGACCTTGGCCTGGCCAAGCCCACGCAAATTTCCTGGGGCCTGGAGCAGCGTTACGAGAACTACAAGATCGGCAAGGGTGACTACGCCTCCTACGCCAGCGGCCCCTTCACCACCGGTGCCAGCGGCAACCCGATCGCGCCGGGCACCATTTCCGGTGCTGGCACCACCCCGCAGGACGCCGCCGAGAAAGGCCGCACCAGCCTCGGCGGCTACGCGGAGATCGGCCAGGACCTGACGGACAAATGGCACGTGGACCTGGCCGGTCGCTACGAGCACTACAACGACGGGTCCGGCACCACCACCAATGGCAAGTTCTCCACCCGCTACCAGCTGACCCCGATACTCGCCGCGCGCGGCACCTTCAGCACCGGGTTCCGCGCACCGTCGCTGGCCCAGCAGATCTACAGCTCCACCTCCCAGAGCAACGTCAACGGCAACCTGATCGACTACCGCAACGTCGCGGTCGATTCCGCAGTGGCCAAGGCGCTTGGTGCCTCCACCCTGAAGCCGGAGAAGTCCACCAACATCAGCGTCGGCCTGACCCTGCAACCGAGCGACAACACCTCGGTCACCCTCGACGCCTACCAGATCAAGATCAAGGACCGTATCGCCCAGACCGGTTACCTCGGCGGCACCCCGCAGATCGACGCCATCCTCGCCGCTGCGGGCTTGGCCACCAATCAGTCGGTGACCTACTTCACCAACGCCCTGGACACCACCACCCGTGGCATCGACTTGGTGGGCGATTACCGCCAGGACCTCCAGGCCTGGGGTGGCCTGCGCTATAGCCTGGGCTTCAACTGGAACACCACCCAGATCGATGACATCCATGCCTCCTCGGTTGCCCAGCAGGCCCTCGGCCCAACCGGCGGCTACGACCGCCAGCGCCAGGGCAACCTCAAGCACGGCCTGCCGGAATCCAAGCTGCTGCTGGGCGCCACCTGGACCTTCAAGCAACTGGAGCTGAGCCTGAACCTGACCCGCTACGGCGAGTACACCCAGTACGGCACGCTGCAAGCCTACGACCGCACCTTCTCGCCGGCCTGGATCACCGACCTCAACCTGGACTACCACCTGACCAAGGACCTGACCCTGACCGCCGGGGCCAACAACCTGTTCAACAAGTACCCGGAGCGCACCAACCTGCCGAGCAGTTCGGGTGCCTTCCCCTACGGCAACTTCTCGCCCTACGGCACCACGGGCGGCTACTGGTACACCGGCCTGACCTACAACTTCTGATCGCGGCCCTGCCCGCCGTGCGGTGGGCGGGGCATCAACCCAATCACGGGAGCCTGTACCCATGACCCGTCGCACCGACCAACTGAAGCTGGGGGCGTTTCTCGCCAACAGCGGACACCATGTCGCCGCCTGGCGTCACCCGCTCGCCCAGGCCGATGCCAGCCTGGATTTCGACCATTTCAAAGCCATCGCCCGCAGTGCCGAACGGGGCCGGTTCGATGCACTGTTCGTCGCCGATGTGGTAGCGCTATGGGGCCATCACCTGGACGCACTGAGCCGCACTGCCCGCGGTGAGCACTTCGAGCCGTTGACATTGATGGCCGCGCTGGCAGCGGTCACCGACAACATTGGCCTGATCGCCACCGCCACTACCAGCTACAACGAGCCGTACCATATCGCCCGCAAGTTCGCCTCGCTCGATCACCTTTCCAAAGGCCGCGCCGCTTGGAACCTTGTCACCTCGGTGGTCTCCGACGAGGCCTGGAACTTCGGCAGGGAAACCCACATCGAGCACACTGACCGCTACCAGCGCGCCGAAGAGTTTCATGACGTGGTCAAGGGCCTGTGGGACAGCTGGGACGACGATGCCTTTGTCCGCGACAAAGCCAGCGGCCAGTATTTCGATCCGAACAAGCTCCACACCCTCAACCACCGTGGTGAACACTTCTCGGTCCGCGGGCCGCTGAACGTTGCGCGGCCGCCCCAAGGCCACCCGGTCCTGGTCCAAGCCGGTGCCTCGGAGTCCGGCAAAGCCCTGGCTGCGCGGGTCGCCGAGGTGATCTTCGCCGCCCATCATCAACTGCCGGCAGCGCAGGCGTTCTACCAGGACATCAAGGCGCGTGCCGCCGCGCTGGGCCGCGACCCCGACCACATCAAGATCCTGCCCGGTGTCACCCCGTTCATTGGCCAAACCCGCGAGCAGGCCCAGGCGCTGTTCGAAGAGTTCCAGGCGCTGATAGATCCGGTTCTCGGCCTGCGCCTGCTGGCCGACACCCTGGGTGAGGACATCGACCTGTCCGGGTTCGACCTAGACGGCCCACTGCCCGATACCCCGCCCGGCCAGCGCGGCAGCCGCCGCGAGCAAGTGCTGGACCTGGCCCGAAACGAGAACCTGACGATTCGCCAGTTGTACTTGCGCCTGGCCGGTGGTAACCCGGTGATCGGCACCGCCGAAGACATCGCCGACAGTTTCGAAACCTGGTTTCAGGCACGTGCCTGCGATGGCTTCAATGTGTTCTTCCCGTATTTCCCAGGTTCCATCGATGTCTTCGTCGACAAGGTGATCCCGCTGTTGCAGGCACGTGGGCTGTTTCGCCACGAATACGAAGGCCGCACCCTGCGGGAAAACCTCGGCCTGCCACGGCCGACCAACCGCTTCAGCCGCCCGGCGCAGGTGCCGGCATGAAGAGGCTGCCCTGCCTGCTGCTGGCCCTGTGCGGCCTGGCCGCCAGCCCGGCCTTCGCCTTGAATATTCTGTTGAGCAACGACGACGGTTACCGCCATCCGAATATTCGCGCGCTGTACACCGCCCTGAAGGCCGCCGGGCATCACGTGAAGATCGCTGCGCCGCAAAGCGAACAGAGCGCTCGGGGTGGCGCTTTTCTCTATGGCCGCGAGGTCACCGTGGGCCGCGACAACGATCCCGCCTACCCGGACAGCTACTACATCAGTACCCACGAAACCGGCCTGTGCAGCAGCGAGGCCTGCGCCGGCCAGCAGGTTCAGATCGAGATCAGCGGCACGCCCGTCATGGCGCTGTTGATGGGTTTGAAAAAGATATTGCCGGCGCCGGACCTGGTGATCGTTGGGCCGAACCCCGGCAACAACGTGGGCGCCATCAACGCAGCTTCCGGCACCTTCAACGCCGCCAGCGTCGCCGTCCGTTCGGGCTATCCGGCGCTGGCGGTGAGCACCGACCTCAAGGACAAGGACCCGCAGCGGATCGCTGCCCTCGTGGTCAAGCTGGTGGACGCCCTGGACCGCCATCGCCAGCCCGACGGCAAGCTGCTGCCGAGCGGGCTGGGGCTGAACGTCAACGTCCCCGCCGACAGCGCGATCAAGGGCGTGCGCCTGACGCGCATCGGTAGCTATGTCGGCTTCGACCCCCTGTACACCGACGACCTCGCGCCGCTCTTTCCCGCCCTCGCCGGCAAACCTGGCATCAGCTTTCAGTACAGCCCGCCAGCCACCTCGGCACAGCAGGACGATGAAGCGGTCTGGCTGGCCAGGGGGTATCTGACCATCAGCCCGTTCAACGGCCTGTTGGAGTCCACCGACCTCGCCGGGGCGGCGCAAGCGCTGACCGCTCTGCCCCTCATTCCACAGGAGAAGCAGCCATGAGTGGCGGATTTTCCCTCGGCTTTCTCAGCCGGGTGTACCAGCCCGAATACCACCCGCGGGTCTACCGTGAAACCATCGAATTGTTCCAGGCCGCCGAGGCGCTGGGCTTCGACAGCGGCTGGTTGGCCCAGCATCATTTTGCCAGTGAACAGGGGCGTTTACCGTCGCCGCTGGTGCTACTGTCGGCGGTCGCCCAGCGCACCCGACGCATCAGCCTGGGCACCGGGATCATCGTGTTGCCGCAGGAGCCAGCGCTACGGCTGGCCGAAGACGCCGCCGTGCTCGACCTGCTGAGCAACGGGCGGCTGGAGCTGGGGCTGGGCGCAGGCTTCGACCCGGACACCTTCAGTGCCTTCGGCCGCGAGCACGAACAGCGCCACCGCGATTACGAAAACAACCTCAAACAGCTACAAACGGCCTTGGGCAACGGCCCCCTGAATGCCGAGGGGCTGCGCCTGCAGCCTCAGCCGGCCGGCCTTGGCGGGCGCCTGTGGGAAGCCACCTCGCGGGTGGAACTGGTCTCGGCCCGCGGCAACGGCCTGATCATGGCACCCAATCCACACCTGCCTGCGCACGCCGGAATCGAAGCAGTGCGACGCTATCGCGACGCCTGGACCGGCGACAACGGCACCCCGCCACGCATCGCCCGGGTGCAGGGCGTCTTCCCCCTGGCCCACAGCGATGCGCTGCGTCAGGACATTCACACCTACCTCAAGCGCCAGCAGCTTATCGGCGTCTATCAAGGCCCGCTGGACGGCGACTTCAATGAAACGCTGCACCGCCTCGGCGTCCTCCATGGCTCGGCGCAGGCCATCGTGGAGGGCCTCCAGGCCGGGCCGCAACTGGGCAGCCACGATCACCTGATCGTCCAGGTACAGACCGCCAGCACGCCACTGCGCGAGGCCATTCGCGCCCTGCAAGTCATCGCCGAACAGATTGCGCCGGCCCTCGGCTGGCGCCCCGGCGTTGCCCGTCCTACCAAGGAGCTGTCCCTGTCATGACTGCCGCAACTCCCCGCCCACCGTTCAAGCTGGGCTTTCTTACCCATGCCTTTGGGGAAGACCCGCATCAGGTCTACCAGGACCTGCTGGAGCAATTCGACGTTGCCCAAACCCTCGGCTTCGATGGAGGCTGGATCGCTCAGCATCACCTGAGCAACGGCTTTGGCCGCTTACCTTCGCCGCTGCTGGCACTTGCTGCAGTGGCCGAACGTACCCGGCATATCGAGCTGGGTACCGCCGTCACCGTACTGCCCTTCGAAGACCCGGTGCGGCTGGCCGAGGACGCCAGTGTGTTCGACCAGCTCAGCGGGGGACGCGTGCAACTGGGGCTGGGCAGCGGCGGCGCCAACCTGGACAGTTTCAGCGCCTTCGCGCGTGATCCCGAACAGCGCCAGGCACGCTTTGCCGAAGATCAACAACGGTTGCAGGCGCTGCTCGGTGGCCAGGCACTGCGCACCGGCAGCGAACTGACCCTGCAGCCGCCAGCGCCCGGCCTGGCGCGACGGCTGTGGCACTCCCACGCCAGCCTGGAAGGTGCCCGTTATACTGCAAGCCAAGGCAACGGCTTTCTGCTCGGCACGGCGACCCATGACCCGCTGACCGTGCAGAAACCCTTGGCCGATGCGTACCTGGCCGCCTGGGACCACCCCACCGAGAAGCCCCGCATCGGCGTGGTCCGCGCGGTCTTCCCGGCCGTCGACCAGGCCACCGCCCAAGCCGAGCTGGCGGTGGATATCGAACGCCATGTGCCGCGGCTGCAACGTGAGGGCCTGATTGACCAGGCCATCGACCTGCAAGAGCACCTGCGCCTGCTCAACGTCCATCACGGGCATCCCGACGAGGTCATCCACAGCCTGCGTAACGACCCTGCGTTGCTACCCTATGCCGATTACCTGATCGTCGTGGTCCAGGCCGAAAGTTCCACCCAGGCCCAGGTGCTCGAGCGTTTGCAGATCATCGCCCAGCAGATCGCCCCGGCTTTGGGTTGGCAACCGCGGTCTACCCAGGCCAGGGCGACGGTGGGATGATGACCCGTCCTTCGTCTTTCTCTGTCCCGGAGCCCGCGCATGGCCCTTGAATTCAGTTGGCAGATGCCATTTTGCAGCCCGGTGCCAACGCCTGGGCAATGGATTCAACTGGCGCAGGCGGTGGAATATGCAGGCATCGACGGCCTGTGGATCCCGGGTGGCGCGCCCTGCGCCGACAGCCTCGGCGTGGCGGCTGCGCTGTGTGCCCATACCCGCCATGTGCAACTAACCGTCAGCGTGCCGGCAGAAGTAATGCTGCCGGCTGCACTGGCCAGCACGCTGCAGAGCCTGCAGTCCATCAGTGCCAACCGGATTCGCCTGCACCTGCCGGACAGCGAACAGCACAGCCTGCGCAAGACCTTCGGCGAATGGCTCAACCGCGATCAGCGCAGCGAGCGGATTGGCGAATACCTGGAGATCCTCGAGCGCCTGCTGAGCCCCAATGAAGGGGGGTTCAACTACAGCGGCCGTTACTTCCAGCTGGAGAACGCTGGCTTCGCCAAGCGCCCGCTGCCCGCGCCGCCATTGATACTCGATGGCAGCCAGAATGCCGCCCTGATCGCCGCCCATGCTCACCTGTGCCTGCTGCCGTCCGCGCCACCGGGTTGGCTGGAACAGGAAATTTCCCGGCTCCGGGAGGGGTCCACCGGGCGCCTGGGCTTTGCCAGCTCATTCGGCCTGATCCAGGGTGACAGCGAAGAGCAGGCCTGGGACGCTGCCGCCCGGCAACTGGCGGCTGACGTCCAGGCCCAACCCTGCGGCGCGCCGATGCGCCGGTTGACGCGCAACCGGCATCCACTGCGGCAGTTCGAAATTCACCCAAATTTGCTGCAGCTGCGGCCCGGTCAGCCGCTGTACCTGGTGGGCACCGCGCAGCAAATCGCCACGCGCCTGCAGGAACTGCACGGCGTGGGCATCGAACAGATCATCATCCAGGACCAGCCGGCCGTCAGTGAAGTGCTGCGCTTCGGCGAGCGTATCCTCCCCCTCCTGCATGGCCAGGGCTTGCGCAAGGAGGGCCAACGACATGGCCAATGAACCCCGCGGCCCGATCGAGCTGGACTGGTTTCTGCCCACCAATGGCGACGGCCGTCACCTGACCAGCAGCGGCCTGCCCAAGGTCGGGCTATTCCAGCAGGGCGAGCGCGAGCCCAACCTCGACTACCTGCGCCAGATCGTGCGCGCCGCCGAGCTGTCGGGCTTCGACGGCATCATGGTGCCCACCGCCAGCGGGTTCGAGGACCCCTGGCTGATCACCGCGGTGCTGGCCCAGGAAGTGCGCCGGTTGCGCTTTCTCCTGACCCTGCGCCCAGGGCTGGAACTGCCCGCCTGGAGCGCGCACCGCGCCGCCACCCTGCAACTGCTCAGCGACAACCGCCTGGACCTGCATGTGGTCAGTGGCTCCAGCCGCTTTGAACAGCGCTCACTTGGCGACTACCTGGAACATGACGAACGCTACGCCCGTACCGATGAATTCCTAGACGCCTTCCAGGCCATCTGGTCCGGTCGCCGACCGCCTCATCACGGGCGCTACTACCGCGGCGGCGGTGACCACCCCATCGACCCAAGGGCGCAGATGCCGGCCATCTATTTTGGTGGCGCCTCCGGTGCCGCAGAGCACGTCGGCGCCGCCCATGCCCAGACCTACCTGATGTGGTGCGAGCCGCCGGCGATGATTGCCGAGCGCATCCTGCGCATGCGCGAACTGGCAGCCACGCGGGGTCGCACCCTGCGCTTCGGATTGCGCGTGCATGTGTTTGCCGCCGCCACTGACGAGGCAGCCTGGAGCCATGTGGAGCGCTTGCTGGAGGAAATTCCCAAGGACGCCATCGACCGGGCGCAATCGCAACTGGCGGCTTATGAATCGGTAGGTCAGTCGCGCCAGACCGGGCTGGTCAAGGGCCGTGGACGCGGTGCACGGGAGCTGGAAGTGTCCGCCAACCTCTGGGCGGGCGTCGGCCTGGTCCGCGGCGGCGCAGGCACGGCACTGGTGGGAAGTTATGAGCAGGTGGCGGAGCGGATTGAGCAGTACCATCAAATTGGGGTGGACTGCTTCATCCTGTCCGGTTTTCCCCACCTGGAGGAAGCGATCCATCTCGGGGCAGAGTTGTTGCCATCGTTGCGGCGCCTGGGCGGACAGGTCTTGAGCCCGGCGGGTAACCGCTACCGCTCATGAGGCCCCGCCACCGTCTGGCGCAGCCCCGCCACCTCTCACCGAACGCCCCCCGGCCTCCAGCTCGCCACATGCAGTGCCTTGTGGCACCAGACGAATGTCCACACGACGATTCTCCGCCCGCCCATCGAAGGTGTCGTTGCTGCTGACCGGCTGGCTAGCCGCGACACCTTGAACAGCAAAACAACTGTCCGGGATGTTCCCCATGCGCTGCATCCAGTCGCGCACGGCTGAAGCACGGGCACGGGACAGGTCGAGATTCCTGGCCGCCTCACCCCGCGCATCCGCATGCCCGGAAATAACGATCAGCCAACCCGGTTGAGCCTTGATGCCAACCAGTGCGTTTATCAGCAGTTTGGTTGAACCGGGCTTCAGTTCGGCACTGCCCGGATCGAACAGATTCAGACTGTCGAGTTGGATCGGCTCAGGCGTGGGGGGCTCGTTGACTCGCCTGGATGCCCATTCTTGCCAGCCCAGCCACCCCACAAAGACACTGGTGACCGTCAGTGTCAGCAACCACGGCAACACCGCGCGCTTCTGCGCCGCTGGCTCGACGACAAAGGTGTACGTCGGTGGTGCTGAGACAACCGCAGCGATCGGAGGGCTAGGCGCTGGCTCGGCTGGTGATGCCCATGGTTGCAACGGAAGCGGCATCGGCACGTCCCTGCTGCCCGACATCCGCTGCATCACGTTGCTAATCTGCTGTCGAAACACCTTCAGCGAAGCCAAGGGGGCTTGACCAAGCCGCTCCAGACGGTGCTCCAGCCGCCCCAACTCAACGGTCAATTCCCTCAGCGTCGCCAGACTCGATCTGCCCCATTCCAGCATTCGAACCAGAGGATGCAGCTGAGCAAACAACCAGGCGATGAGATCCATCCGAGCTGAAGCCTGCAACGGCCACAAGCGCGGCCACTCGTTCGTGAGGGTAGAGAGAAGTGCCACCCCCTCGGTCAAACCAGCGAGCCCGGTACGGTAGCTACGCGCCAGGATAAAGGACACTGCCGTCTGCAGCTCCACCCCGTTCCGTTCGAAGAGCCTCAAGCACAACGCTTCAACTTTTGCCCAGTCAACGTCAGGACACGCGGGATGATCAAGCTTGGCCAACTCGCCGCGCAACACGTTGAACTCATCAAAACTGCCTGGGTCGCCTCCCAGGCGAATTCGCATTTCAAAAAGCGCCGTCATCTGGCCTCCTTGTCCGTAGGTCTATGGCTTGGTGAGATAGCCTTGCTGCTTCAGGTGACGCACAACCACCCTCCCGTCAGGTGCAAGCGTGGTCCCAAAGGTGGCCCGGCTACCGCCCTTGATGTGTACGTCGAGTGCGTATTCCAGATGGCCTGGCCGTCGCTGAGGCAGCAACCCGATGCGTACCTCTGCGAGCCGCGGCTCATACCTGCGCAAGGTGCCTACGATGTCGTTCATCAAATCATGGGCCGAGGCCGGCAACCCCTGTAGAACCGTGCCCATATCCGGCAAGCCATAGTCCGGAAGGTGGGCGAGTGTTCCGGCCCGGCTGTTTAGAATGCGCTGAAGATTGTCCAGCACCGAAAGCGTCAGCTGATCATCATCACTGACCCGATCCAGCTCCAACTCGCCGCTGAAATTCTGCAGCAGCGTTTCGTAAAGCGAAGGGCTTGGTTCGATCATGCGTTCAGTCCTCGCTGCGCGGGCGCAACTTCAAGCGGTTGTCACCCAACTCGACGACCCTGGGCTGGTCCGGGTCGAGGTCATCACGCTGCAAAGTCAGGCGCCACGTGTTTTCCTCCATGTCCGGGTTTCGGAACAAGGCAATCACGACAATGTACTGAGCCTGCCTGTGCAAAGGCGTGCTGAGCTGAGCCGCCGCACCAGGTTTGACCACTACGGCCTTTTCGTTCAACAAGTCGCCACCCAGCACGCGCTCGCCGTGGCTGACCAGATCGTCGTAGGTTGCCTTGTCCAGTGCCTGGTGATCACGCAACTGGTAGACACGCACCAGCACCGGAACGGACAACCCGCTCATCTCGATGCTGTCGGTATTCATCGCTGACCGGCCGGTGAAATCCAGATGCAGTGTTTTGACTTGCTTGTAGAAAACCGCACGGGCCGTAGAAGCGGTACCATCCACAACCTTCTGGGTGAGGCCGCAGCCGCCCAGCAGGGTGGCCAGCGCCACGACCGTGAAGCGTTTAGAAGCGGTACGCCACATGCGCTACCTCCCTGTTGCAAGGATTCAGTTGCAAGCCTTGATAGCGGCCCAGGTTGACTGTGATGGTGGCGGTGTGGGCTGTAGCCTCTTCGCCCGTCGGCAAGCCCAGTACTGCCGTCATTCCCAACCTGACTTGCGTACGGCCCAGTGCCTGCACGGGCAGCAGACGCAGCGGAATCGACAGCTGTAGCTTGGCCGTACAGCGCCACCCCAGGTACACCTCCAGCAGCACCCGCAAGTCGAGCAGCAACTGCCCCCCAGGAAGCCACTCGCGCGCCTCTTCCGGATCATTGGTGTGCAGCAACAGGCGCAACTGGCTGTTCGCATCCGTTCCGACAGCGCCTAGCGGCATGCCTTGGGAAAGACTTACCGGGCTTTTCGTTTCCAGGCTGGCTGGTCGCTCAAGCACGACACGTTGCGGCCAATGCCCGGTGACATGTGCCTCCGTGCTCGGCGCCAGCAGCTTGACCAACGCGCCAATGCCCTCAGCGTTGCGGGTCGGCAAGCGCATCACGCTGAGCAATGCCAAAAAGCGAGACATGGGCGTGGCGATACGCTCGGCAGTACCGGGTACTCCAAGGCCGATCAAGCCCAACAGGCACTGTGATGTCGCATCGCTACCGCCCGCCTCAAAGGTGGCGGGATACGAGTATTTGCGCCAGATCCGATAGAACTGGGTGAACACCCGATGGTTGAAGATATCGAGAAACGCCTCTACAGCTTCGTGGCCCTCACGGCGCTGGGCGATGTCGTCCAGATAGGCGGTGGGCAGCGGCGAATCGACGCCGTACAAGCCCAGTAGCCGCGTTCGTATCGTTATAGGGCGTTCGGGACAGGCGTCGTCGAACTCTATGGCCTTCAGCTCACTGGCGGGAAAGCCCATGCCTGGGTCGGGCCGAAAGCGGACCCCATCATCAACCGGGTGTGTGGTACTGCCCAGCGGTGGATGATCGGCCAGTACCTGCTCCACCAACTGGCAGACGCGATACACGTTGGCCGAGGCAACCTGCCCCTCCAGCACCTGCAAAAGCCCTTCTGCCTTCAGCCTGGAATACGCTGACTGTGATGTTCGCTCCATCGCAGGCACCTCCCCGTCGGTTGCAGGATCAACGTCAGTTGCGTGCACAAGTGAATGTCGGCATACAGCGCGAAGAACCGGCTGAGCATTTCACCGAACAGGCAGATGTCCCCCTCCCCCGAAAAACCATTGCTGTCGAGCGTCACCTCGATATCCACGCCGCGCAGCAGGAACCCTTTTTCGAACCGCTGGATAAGGTGATGCCTGACTTCAACGATGGCCTCCAAGCGACGGCGATTGGTTTCACTCCCCGTCCACTCGTACAACGCCAGCGTGCCACGCAGCACTTCGGCACTGTTGAGCATGGGCAAGAAGTTCGAGCCCAGGTGGCTCAGTACCCGCCAGTGGAACCGATCACGATTCGGCGGATAACATGGAAGCGTGGGTGAGGTCAGGTTGCGCACCTGCAGCCCGGCCTGGGTAGATTGCGCGGCAGTGTCGAGCAATGTACTGCGCAGGGCCTTGCGCGGCAGTTGGCCATTGGTCCCGGTAAGGCGCAGTGACAGGCTTTTGCGCTTGAGCAGCACATCGTTGTCAAAGCCTTCCCCGCCCAGGATCAGCCAGGTGTCATGAAGACCATTGGCGCCCTGCCTGAGGCGGGTATGAAAATACCGCTCCGGGGCTTCATCGCGGAGCATGCCACCCTTGTGGCGAAAGCTGCTGAAAGGCACGTAGTCCTGACGGACACTGTTTTTCGAACCGAAGACCCTGTCTACGGAATAGATTTCCGTGTGCCCGTCCTGCAGCCGCATGGGGCGAAGCAGGTATTCGTTCTGCAGTGGGTCCAGGTTGAGCGGATCCGCATCCAGGGGGAATAAATTGATCACGGGGACCGCATGTAAACGCATGTGCTCCTCGTTGGGCGTGAAGGCATGCGACCAGGCTTCACACAGCACGACATCAAGCTCGAACCCAGTAGCGCCCAGTGGCAATGACAACGATTGCAAACCGCACAGCGTCACGAACATGAATTTTTCGCGGAAGGTGAAGTACTCAAGCAGCAGCTGATAGCCACTGAACGCACTATCACCTTTGGGCCAAAGACGGTCATCGTCAGCGAAGCCCTTGGGCTTGAAGTGGCCTTCAAGTACTTGGCGTTCTGCCTCGCCCGGCATTCGCACATACAGCGCCTGTACCTTCAAGGTCAGTGCTTGATGCAGTGCACTGGCCAATGCAGCATCGGCGTTGAGGTACAGCGGTATCTGAGCAAGATCCAGCCGGCTCCAATCTGCCATCTCCCCGCACAAGAAGCGCAAACGCAGCACCGCACGCCCATCAGGCTTGTGATCAAGCCGCACGGTGTCGAGCGTGAGCGGCTGAAGTGGCAGATCCTGTGTCGTGGAATAGCGGCAGCGGGTACGTTGCGGACCCACTGGCTGAGACAGCACCTGGAACCCCCTGGCAATGGATTCGGTGCCCTTCATCTGGCTGATATCAGGCATAAGCTCAACGATGGCCAGCGAGGGGATGGTGCGCAGGTAGTGAGGCCACAGCAGGCTGACCAGCCCCTCGGTCAGTTCGGGCAAATCGTCGTCCAGTTTTTCGCGCAGGCGCCCCATCAAGAACGCGAAGCCCTCGAACAGGCGCTCCACATAAGGGTCCTGCGCCCCAGGTTTATCCAGATTCAGTTGCGCCGCGCGGTCTGGAAACGCCTGGGCAAATTCTTTACCCGCTTCGCGCAGGTAGCGCATCTCGGCATCGAAGTACCGTAGGGTTGGGTTGTCCTTACTCAAAACAGGATCCTGATCAATGTGAGTTAGCTGCACAGCACCGCAGCGCGTACCGGGTCAATGGCTACCAGCGCCGCCAGCTGTTGCTCCATCTGCCGCGCCAGTGCTGGCCGGTCGGCATCGTTGCGCTGTGCCTTCAAGCGCAAGAGCTTGAGCAAGCGCGCCTTGACCTCGAAAATCAGCTCAGGCTCCCAGAGGGTCAGTGCGTGGTGGTGCGCGGTGGTATCCAGCTCAGTGAACAAATGAATGGCCAGTTCGGTCTTGCCGTACTGCTCGGCCACCCGGGCCATCAGCAGGCGCAGCAACCAGCGTTGCCGCCCGGCCTGCGTATCAGGCCGGTTTGCAAGCCACGCCAGCGCTTGCTCGACACCCTCAGCATCGGCTTGTGCCAGTGCCTCAGGTTCCAGCGCGAGGATTTCGCAGGTTGCCGTTGTGGTTGCCGAGGCTGCAGCAGGCAGCCATTGCGCGGCGCGGCTGTCGCTGACGTGCTGGTTGATCCACTCGCGTGTGGTCTCATCCGCGAAGGCCGAGCCATCGTTCCAATACAGCATGTCCAGCCCAGGCAAGCGCTGCAGCAGCATGTTCAGGTCATGTTTGACGATGGCTGCCCAGCTATCCTGCGGTTGGGGTGATTTGCTCAAGGCTTGATGCAGATGCCATTGCAGGTCCAACCAGAAATGGTTGACACCCTCGGCATACACCCGCTCGGCCTGGTCGATCAACTCACTCCAGCGTTGCTGCACGTGCAGGCGTTTTAACTGGGCACGGTATTCACCGCGCGGGGGCGCCAGCCGGGTAATACCCTGTGCGTCTTGCGGTGGTACCTGATGCACGGTGTCCCAACGCAAGCTCTTCATCAGCCTATGCGCTGCCAGCCAACCTTCTGGTTGTTCACGCAGGTAGCTGGCCAAGCCCCGGCCACTGTCCAGCAAATCGCGACCGGACTTGATGGGTGATGCGCTCGGGCCAGGGGCGCTACTTCTCGGCGGTGAGTCACTGCTGGTCTGCGGGACGATTGCATCAACACCTCCCGACATAGCGAGTCTATTGCTGAGGGCGCCGTACAAGGCGTCCAGCCGCGGGCGCTGGTCTGCGGGCCAGTTGCTGC
Organism: Pseudomonas ceruminis; assembly: GCF_021602025.1. Classification (GTDB taxonomy): domain Bacteria; phylum Pseudomonadota; class Gammaproteobacteria; order Pseudomonadales; family Pseudomonadaceae; genus Aquipseudomonas; species Aquipseudomonas ceruminis. The sequence goes on along the minus strand of NZ_BQHW01000003.1, from coordinate 203,119 downwards.
AGCCGTGCTCCAACCACACCAGCGCAGCCACCGTTCGCTCAGTTTCAGCCTTGACCACCTGAGGGTACAGCGACAGGCTTGCCAGGACCCTGCTGCCGGCAAGCCACTCCAGGGCCATTTTGCGGCTATTGGGACGCGCCGGCAGGATGTCGCAGGCATAGCGCTCCATCAGCGCCGCCAGCAAACTCAGGCCATCTGCCAAGCCGGACTCACCGTCCCTATGCAAGCGTGCCCACAGGTAGTAGGTGGCAACACGAAGGTCTTTGCAGGACTGCTGGAGCAGCTTCTGCGCCAGTTGGGCCACAAGGTCGACATCCGCCCCGGAGAGTTTGTTGACCTCTTCGCGCATGCGCTGGAAATCGTCGTCGTAGCCCGGGTCCTCTCCCACCGGTGCATCACCGCTGATGGGCGTTAGCCAAGGCTCCCAGGATTCGCTGTGTTTGCGGGCAATGACCAGTGGCTCGCTGGTGGACAAACAGCTTTCGATCAGGCTTTTCAGGCTCATTCGAAGCCCCCATTGTGCGTGTACTGCGGGGTATCACGGCCCTCTACCAGAAAGATCTCTCGCGGCAGGCTGAACCCGCGTAACTTGAGCAGCGCCAGCGGCCCTTCGCCCAACTCCGTGCGCAAATGCCAAGTCAGGCCCAGGCCATCTGGCGCATCCAGCACGACCCGAAAGCGACTGTCGCCGTCATCCAACGCCGTGACGTTGGCCTGCTCCAACAAACGAATCAGCCCCCAGGTGCCCTGGTAGTCCGCAAACAGACGTTCGCCGGTATGAACACTGCTCCACGTCAGGCTGATACCCGGATGATCACCCTGCCCGGGCCAGCGAAAGCGTTGCCAGCTTTCTCGCTGGTTGAAGTAGTGGTGCTTTTCACCGTTGAGTACGAAGGTGGTCTGCACCACATCACGCACAGGCTTGCCTTGCAGCTCGAAGCTCAAGCCCATACCGCCATCGGTGTACAGCACATCGGCCAACTGGCTCAGCTGGTTGATCGCGGTGAGAAAGTCCGGGTTGAAACGCAGCCCCTGGCTCTGCCCCGCGTCGGCCACCCAGCGGCTGCCTTCCTTGCGCAGAAGTCCCGTGAGTTGCTGTGCCAGAAACTGTTCGATCCGCCCGGAGTCGGCGCGGATCATCTGCCCCAGCATGGGCAATGAGGCGTCACTGCTGGTGACGGCGAAGGGATAGCGGCCGCTGAAAGCGCCCTGCCACTCATCGACGATCGCGCGCTGCCAGGTCCGGTTGAGGCCGGCCGACGACGGCTGCAGAATCTGTTGCCACGCCTGATCCAGCGGCTGCACGAACAGCGTATTGGCCGCTGGCCCCCAGTCGGCGCCGAGGCTGGCGGCGATCAGGTTGCCATAGGCCTGGGTGTCGGTCAGGTCCGCGCCTTTGCCTTGGAATACCGTCTGTGCCACGGCCTGCATCATCGCCTCGGGATCGGGCGCATTGACCACCTGCTGCAGCTTCAAGCGCACACCGGTGACCCGCGTGAGGAAGGCTTGCAGGCTCAGGCGGCCATCGACTGATCGCCCTTCAGTGTCCTTGCCCAGCAACGCCATCAAAGGGCCAAAGGTACTATCGAGCGGGCCGCTGGGTGTTTGGGGAAGTTGATCGACGATCGGTGCTGCTTTTTGCCCTACCAGCTTCTGCGCGGATTCGATCAGGGAATCGGCCAGGGCCTGGCCACGAACGCCGGCCTGGCCCTGGTAGCTCAACGTGTTCATCAAGGCGATCAATGGTGACTGGCGCACGTCACTCACCAGCGTCAACTGTGCAATCACATCGCGCAGGCCATGGCCCTGCTGCCAGCGCAGGCTGTTGAGGAAGGTTAGCCAGGCACTGCTGTAATCCTGGAAGTAGCGGGTGGTCAACCGCTCCCTAAGCTGGTCGGGGCTCAGCGCCTTGGCGATGTCGTTGGGGTGGTCGCTGAGTACCCAGTCGATCTCTTCGCGCCGGGCTTGCGCCGAGTCTTCAATGGCTGCACGAACCTGCCCTTCCCAGGCTTGGCGGGTGAATACACCGGGGACCTGTTCAGCACTGGCGAACAGAGCGCTTGCATCGGTGTCGCCGACCAGCTGTTGCAAACCCAACGCCGGGTAGTGGTTCGCCGCGGTGTCGAGGACCTGCTGGTACAGGCTGCTTTCAGCGTTTCGCTGACCCAGTTCACGCAGCAGCACCTGGCGTGTTTGGGCGATCAACCTGAGATTGGCCTTGATCGCCCAGTCAGGGTGCTCGGGCAGATGCTGGCCGTAGAATGTCCACAATGTCGGTTCGGCAGCGCCCAAGGTCTCGGCCAGGAAAGCAGCATCGGCTTTTTCTGGGCGCGCCAGCATCAGATAGGCTTTGAGGTAGATGTAAGCCTGCTGTGTCCGCTGAGAGCTCGCCGGAGGCAAGTTGACCAACGCCTTGAGCCGTTTTTCCAGCTCAGCGACGGCTGGGTCACGGAGCAGCTGGTTATTGGCCTGCGTATAGAGGGGCCACACCGCTTCACGCAGCTCGTGCGACCGGCTCAGGCCAAAGCGCTGATACCACGGTGCGCCGTGTTCTGATCGGTAGCCCAGGCGGGAGAGTTCGCGTACCAGCTCACCCAGTGCCTGTTTAGTGTCTGTACCTGCTACAGGCTGCTGCAAAGCGCTGTACGCCGCCGCTATCTGACCGACCTCGGCACGGTTGCTCGCAAACGACAACAGCAAGCCGATGCCCCAAATGAAAGCGAGGCCGAGCGCAGAAACGTAGGCGACTCTGGCTGGGTGCCAACCCAGTCGCCGGGCTCGGGCGGAGCGATCGTTGAGGATCCCTGACCATGCTGGGTCTTCAGGCCAGTGATGATCCACGCGAAGGTTGTTCTGGAGTCGCAGCGGTAAGCTGAACCACACTCCACGCAACCAAACGTCGCGTCGCCGGAACAGCGCGGACAATGCAGCGCACCATCCGGAGACACCCTCGGTCGCAACATCGCGTGACAATCGAAGCAAGAAATCATGATCAGAGTCTTTTTGAAGCTGCGATAGACCCTGCTCACGTAAGGGTTGTGCGAGCATGCCTAAGTGGTCGGCGAGCCGCACTGGCGATAATGGTACCGGGAGCATGCAGCCTACCGCTCCGATTTCGCGCGCGTGCTGCGGCCACATACTGTCGCAGACCTGCCACACATGCAGCAGCAATTGGCAGCGTAGGGTTTTGGCCAGATTCTGCAAACGACGAACGCTATCGTTCATCGCGCTCACGTTATTGCTTTGGTCTTTGTTCAACACCCAGACCACCCCATTGAGCGCACAGTTGCGGCATAGGCCGCGCCACTGCAAAAGCAACGCGTCTTGCGGTTCACCTTGGATGCTGCCGGCCCACAGCAGCACGGTGTTTTGCCCTTCCAGCCAACGCTGCTCGCTCAACCCAGGGGCAATCGCCTCGATCTGCTCAGACTCACCGACCACCAACAACAGTCGAATTTTGCGCCGCCAGAAGAAGCCGTAGCGTCCCTTCAAATGCGCCCTCAACTCGGGTACGCCGAAAGGATCCTCAGCATTAGAAACCACGTTACTGCCAGTCGAACGAGTCCGGTTGACTCCGAGCTTTTGTCCCATCAGAGCAATAAAATCTCTCGCGCCCAACATTCGGATAGCCAATTCGCCGACGCCATCGAGAAAGAGAAATATCAAACAGCCGATCAACAACACTGCTGTCCATTGCAAGCGTGCAGTCTCACTCCTCACCTGCACTACGGGATTATCGACCCAGATCAATACCCCACCCGCAACGAGCAAACACAGGATCACTATCCAGACGCTGATTCTCTTCTTTTTCACGATCAATCCCTATTTCAAGATCTCATGCAGGCCGGACAATAAAAATTTGAGCAGAGGCATCGTGTAGCAGGACCACCTGCGGACCGTCCTCCGCCTTGGCACACTCACTAGCAACGATTAATGCGACATTACCTACTGCACATCCAGGTAAACCAAACGAATCATCCAATCGATGACACCTGGCCACGTTAAAAGGGAAACGTGCTGCATTCACAGCGATACTTGTCTCACGTAAAACGTCACCAGGCACCTGAGCCTGCCAACTGAAGTACGTTTCTTCTCCGGCACGCAGTTGCCCCCAAAGAAATGCATCCGTAACTGCATCCTTGATAGAGCGACCAGCGCACTCAAGTTGGACAGGGCGATGAACCAGGGCGATCGAATCAATTTTTTGCGTGTTACACCACTGCGAAGAGCCCAACAACACAGCTGTCACGGTCTCGGCCTGTTCAGCAACGGGGTTTAGAAAAAGATTAATTTCAACGGACATTAACAGTTGATGTCGTTCCGGCGCATCCAACCAAGTGTCCAGCCACATTACGCCATCATCGTCCATTGCAAAGACCACGTTATCAGTTAAACGGTGGTTGGTGGTAACTGCAGACCAAATAGACAGAAGCTCTTCATTGCAAAGCACTTGGTTATGCCTAATACGAACATCCACAGCAAGACTGCGCGCCCCGATCTCTAAATCAGACTCCAACCCACGTACAACTTTTTGTAAAAATCCACGTAAACGCTTAGCGTATTCGGACTTTGAGTGATTTTGTACCGACGGTTTTAATTGGCTCAACCGCATTGTCAAGGCTTGTCCTTCCAGATAAATAGGTTGGAGAGGCTTACTACCCAAACGCAGGGCCTGAGCAAGTTTATTATTACCCGCCCCAGAACAATAGGATACGGCCAATACGGCAACCGTACGCTGGCCGCGCCGAATGAGTGACCGCTCCAACTCATCGCGACTCTCATTCCAGCTCTCTATATAATCTCGATGTTTCTCGTACGCCAACAAACGCAGTGCGTAGAACACTAACCCGGTAATCAAAACTCCTAATAATGCGCAGATCCAAAACCAAAATGATGTATGCCAACTGTCCACCCGCCAAAGCAGGGCCATCAACCCGCCAATTACGAGCGAACAAAGCAAGATGACCACACCCCACCGCCAGTGCCGAGGTTGCCGGGGTAGCAATCGCCTCTCGGGTAATGAGTTCAGGTCAACTGCCATCTCACAGCCTACCTGCTTGAGGAAGCGACGTGATTAACTCACAACCACAGGAACAGCAATGACCGTCTAAAGCAATGGGCCGACCTTTAACTTTCGAACCTGTATCCCCCTCTGCTATTTCATTCACGCCGTGCCCAGGTATTGGACAAAAAACAGCATCACCTACGCAAGCGACATCAAGCTGCATAAATTTCAATCCACGGGTGCCGGCAAGTACCTTGCCTCCCGAAGACAGTTTGTCGCCAACACGAATAACTCCGCGCATATTATTAAGCACTCAAAAATAAGATCATCACCCGCCTTTCAGGCAGCCTATGTTTAAATACCCCCTGAAATTTAGAGCCCACCATTACTCAATCCGATTGTCACTGTTAACAACACACCTCGCCGTTTTGTCGCCCAACACAATCATTTTATCTTCGGATGCATAACCATGCGGATTCTCAGGGGTTCTGTGCACATTCACTCCTCCTCCCCAGCTGGGATTGGCATATGCCTGACCACGTGTAACTTTTGTATCCCGGCCATAGTAGTCCTTGGTCACTGGTGTTTCCGGCCCCTGGGGGTCAATTTCAGGGGAGTACTGATAATAATTTTCGTCATACCAATCCTTAACCCACTCCAGCCCATTATCCGACATGGCATAAAGGCCCAACGGATTGGGAGGAAACCTGTCTACCGGCAAGGGCGTAAGCCCGTCCGTGCTCCACCCCATTTCTCTAGCAAAATCCTTACGATCTCGATAAGTAGAAATGTTAATTCCTTTTGGTCCTCCCCCATATTTAGTAAAACCATCATTGGTCTGCTTATAAGTACCGTCATCAGTGGCCACCATCAAAAACTGCCCGCGGCTGCGTGCCGCGTACTCCCACTGGGCCTCCGTGGGTAATGAGAAAGGAAGATTGGACACTTTAGCCAGCCAGTTGCAATAGCGTTCGGCTTCATACCAGTCCATATGCGCTGGCAAATCAGGTAAAGAATGAATGTTCTTCCACTTTTCCTGTATTCCCCCTACCTCAAAAGAACGCAACTTAAGACCATTGCTTTTAAGATACATCTCAAACTCTTTATTTGAGATCTTGAATCTTGCAATAGAAAAGGTGCTCAACTTGACCTTATGTACCGGCCGACTGTCTCCATCACTATCATAAGACATTTGCTCCGACCCGTACTCCAAGCCATAATCCCCCATCAAATATTCACCACCCTCAACAAACACCAAATCCCTTTTTACTTCTTCGATAAAATGCTTCATCTCTATCGGCGTTATCCTGGGCTCCTTATAATCAACTTCGCTCGCCAACTGGTCACAGCCTGATAAACTCAAAGAAACCAAACAAAATATAGACACCTTAAAAATCTTCACAGCCACTCCAATGAGATTTACTCAGACAATATCCGCACCACAAGGACCAAACTTGCAGCGTCGCGGGTAATTCGGATTACGACCAACGTTTAGCTTATAATAGACCGTGTCATTCATAGCGAGCGCATAACCATAAGAACCAAACTCCTTCAACCGATCATAAATTACGGCCAATTCGCTTCGCTCATATTTTATTTCATAGAATTCTCTATCTCGATCCTTTCCTAACTCAAGAAAGTCTACCAGGCTTCGCTCATGCCGCTCGACGGCGTCCAACTCATCGTAGCCCTCTGATGGGGCATTTCCCTGGGCATTGACACGAGACAATACTTTATGCCACTCCCGCTTGCTCTGAATACTTCTGAGGACACAAAGCACCGCCTCTTTTCGTTCGCCGTAGCGATCGAGAAAACCTATGTTTCCTGGGTCTATATTATCCCACTTACCATGACGCGTCAGAAGGTAAAGCAATATACCCTTAGCCTCAGGTGTGTAGCGCAACAGATCCAACTGTCGGGTGATAACATTTTTAGCTAACTGATTCCGTCGTCTCGAAGCATCAACACTCCTCTTCGTCTCATCAGCCAATTCACCAACCTGTTTTGTGAAATCATTTACAATTTTTTCAATCGATTCTTTTGCGAATGAGTAATGCTCATATACATTAGCTTCAACGACCTCCATTTGCATAACACAATACTTCGTATACACACTAAATGCATCAACATCCATGACTCTAAAAAAACCATAATCCCTTTGATTCAGTTGATAAATCAACCAAGCACCAAACTCCAGAAAGGTATTGCCATCCACCTCACAAATAAAGCCACCTTTGGCACCCGCCCCTTTGCATAGAGAGGCTGCAAAATGAAAACAAAACTTCCCATTAATAAAAGTACAGTGAAAACTTAAGCCGGCGCCCACCCCCGCCAACCCTGCAATACTGGGTCCTATTTTACAAAAATCGACGTACTCTCCAGTAGTCTCCAATATACCGCCATTTGTTTCCCCTGCCGCTGTCGGCTTTAACCATTGCAGTGATCCCGTCAGTGTTCCTTCCGCCCTCGCACCCGCAAAAGCTTCTGCCGAAAGTTTTATCCCTTCATCTTCACTGCTCATCTGCTTATGAAAATCGTAAGCTTTGATTTTTCTTTCACTGAAAGGTCTCAAACGACCAGGTTGGCCCATGACGGTTTGCTGGCCACCACTACTGACCACCTGGAATTGAGCCTCCACCTGAAGCGTCGCTCCAATAAATGCGGCCAAGCGAACGTTCAAACTTAAGCGCATCATCCCTAAATCAAACGGGACCTCGTTCTCATCAGAGGGATTAACTGTAAGCGCCCATCCGATGCGATCCGGGGCGTAAATTGAAAAGGAGGCTATGCCGGCAGCCGCAGTTAAGCTGCCGCCACCCTCTCCTTTGATGGAGAATTGTTGCTTACGTGGATCAATTTCAACATTTGCGCCGAAATTGGAAACAAAGCGCATAAACTGTGCTCCGCCCTCAAAATCAATATGATCCCCCCACTTTGCCTCACCTTGTGCGGCAGCATTCCAGCTATCTGCCCAGTCAAAAAGTGAACAATCCATACTCAGCGCCTCAGGATCAAAACCAAGGCCTGCCCATTTAACAACATCCTTCAGATCAATTTTTATTTTTGGCCAATTCAATCCGGCAAGCTGCCTCTTAAGCTTCTTGTCGTCTATGCGTCGAATTTTTCCATCCCTGCGTCGCTCAAAGATACTTTCAGCGCCGCCTTTTTTGTCACTACTTTTCAACGACACAGTATGGAGTTTTCTGCCATCCTTGCCTTTACTGTAGTAACCTTTTTTTACATAAACTACAGGCGCTCGTTTCTCACCAGCTTTTCTTTTAGCAGACTGGCCACTAACAGGAACAAGCTCCACAACATCATTATATTTCATGTCCCGGGTAGAAAACTCACCAATTTTTTCTTTTAATTCTTTTCGCTTCAACTCCAAATTTTCCTCAGCTCGCACTACAGCGTCATGAAATGACGCCTCAGGCGCTGCTGTGGTTTCTGCAGCAATTCCATATTTTTCAATTGCAACGGAGTAATTAATTTTTTCCTGATGAAAATCATTTACGCACTGTTGCATTTCCTTCCAATGCGCCTCAAACTCTGCAGCCTCACTGTCAGCAATAAAAACCAACTCTTCGGTTTCCGGACAAAAATAACACTGTACCGATTGATGATGAGCCACTACAACGGGTTTACTTTTGCAAACCCTGCTCTCTGCTACTGAGATATCCGCACCGCTCATTTCCTATCACTCCGAAGTTACTCAAAGAATAACTTTATGCTTTGAAGATCAATTCCATAGTGGGATTGTGTATAACCATTCCCATCTGTCATGCCTCTCAGCACGCTGCCGTCGGCAGCTTCAATTCGATACCGTACGTAAGGTTTTGGCTTATCACTGACTTTATCTCTAACTTGAAAGCCACCTTGCATGGGATTGCTGTAAACAGGATCTTCCAGAATCATCGGTGCCAGGGCCTTCTCCAATGAGGCAGTACCTCCCCAAGCGATATTGTCATTCTTGATATGCAGTTCACCCGGGGCACCGATCTCAACAGATCCGTCTTTTATCTTGATATAGGCACCTCTGCTAACCAGGGTGATGCCGTGTTGGGCATTGAGAACGATCTCGCCATTACTGCTATTTAAAGCAAGTTTCTTGTCTGCTTGTAACGTCATGGCATCGCTTTGTGCCTGAATGTCCACAGGGCCACGAGCCGCAATTAATCTGAGCCCTAACTTTTGGGCGAACAGACTGATTGCCTCACCTGCGGCCACGCTAAAACGTTTGAATAGGCTGAAGTCAGCACTATCACCAGCCGTAGCTGTAATAGAGTTTTCTGCCGATAGTTGGATGTTTGCAGGTGTAACCATAGCTATCCCGGCGGGTGCCGAGGCAAGGAGTCCCGAATCTTTGAGCCGCGCCAATGCCTCCCGCAGGCTCTGTTGGGCCTGATTATCAGCTGGTAATGCTCCCGACACAGCTGCGCTTTGCGCCAGTGCGTTCACCAATGCCAGAGCGTTATTGAGCTGAGCCAACGCTGCTCCCATCTCCAGCATTGTCCCTTGGGCTTGAGGCTGAGCATCAGCACTGATGAAGATGCCACTGCCGCCACGGATCGCGGCATGCCCATCGGTGCGCAGTTCCGCGCCCTCCCCGCGAGGCCGGCGATCGGCATCGACCAGATGCCCCAGATTGAGCTGGCTCTTACCACTGTGTTCAGTACTGAGCTTGATGTGCTCCTGCCCCCGCGTATCGTCCATGCGCAACTTGTTGTTCGCGGGTGTGCGCAACACGTTGCGTTTGTAGTTGCGCAGCGTTACATGATCGGGGTGCTGGCTATCGTGCAGGGCATGCGCGATGTAGGGGCGGTCCGGGTTGCCTTGCTCGAACGCCACCGCCACTTCGGTGCCGCAGATCAACGGCAGGTGCAGGCCATGGGTGTCCCCCGCGTAAGGTCGCGCCAGCCGTAGCCAAACACTCTCCTCGCCCGCTCTCCAACTGTCCCGATCGAACAGGAAGCTCACTCGGTAGCGACCCTCCAGGTCGATATGGCCATAAGGATCGTTCTGCTGGGTACTGGTGACCCGCGCCGGCACCGTGCCCGCGATCTGTGGCTTGTTCGGCAGTGGGGGTCGAAAGCATATCGACTCTGAGTAGGGAATCGCCTCGAAGGTGACTTCCAGACTACGGTCCCGTGCAGCCTCGACGGTCAGATGCGTTATGACGACCCCAGGCTCAAAGACCTGCGGTGCCCCATCAGTGATTGTGACCACTTGCCCTGGGGCGAGTGTCACGCTGCTGCTGATGCCACTGCAGCGGGTTTGCCCGTTGAGGAAGCGTTCATGGTTCAAGCGCGCGTAGAAGTAGCCACTTTCACTCTCCAATTCCTCATCCTGGGCAATTGCGTCACCCAGCGCGGTAAAGGGTTCGCCGTAGTGGTAGCCCTCGCCGTACGTAGCGGTCGCCCCCCGGCTATGATCCACGCCCCCCTCCAGGGAAGCCGCAGCATCGCGGTGGTGATAAGCACGAACATTGATGTGCTGCTCCACCACCTCATGGCTGACCTGCAGCGCCCAAACGCCATCCTGCCCGCTGCTGGTCAGGCCCGACAACGGCCGATAGGGCAGGCTGACATCGAACTGATAATGGCGTTGGTGATCGTGAAACTCGACAACATCAATCGACAGCTTGTCGTTGTGCGTGAAGCAGTACCACATGCCAACCTCCGCCAACAAACGGCTGACGAAGGCAAGGTCACTTTCACCGTACTGCATGACCTGTTCACGCTTGGGGTACTCGCGAACCAGGTCGAACAGAAAGTGCTGACCTTCGAACTGGTGGCGGCTGCGCAAGATGCTTTCGACGATTTCCGGAACCGACTGATGTTGGTAAATCCGGTACTGTTTGCCACGGCTGAGCAGCGCCAGTCGTGCCTGCAGGGTCACCTCATAACGGGCTTCATCCTTGGAGCTGGAGATGCGCTTGAACCCTGTGATCACGCCATGCAACGTGCGTGACGCTGCGCCAGGGATCGGATTGGGCTGCGTCTGCCCTGACGAACCCATCTGAAAACTGGCATCCTTCCCGAGGACCTTGGCAGCATCGATGTCCTGCGTGGGAGAGGTAAACGCCACCGTATACTTGAACGGTTGGCTCAGCCATTCCTCGCCTTTGAAGGACAGTACATCGAGTTCGACGTCATCCAGCTCATCGACTTCCAGCATGTAGTGATTATGGATGGAACCTAGTAATGGCTTCGCCATGATCAAGCCCTCTCGGCAGCCAGCAACGCTGCATCGTTTTCATCCGAGAAGCTCAAACTGATGCCGGCGTCTTCGCAGTACCCTAGCGTTACCGTTTGAGTTGGCTGCCCCAGGGCTTGGCGCTGCAGCAGCTGTTGGCTCAAAATCGGTAGGATCTGCTGGTTCAGCAAGCTGTCGATATTGCGAGCGCCGGTATCAGGCAGCAGGCAGGCGGCGACCAAGGCTTCGTAGAGCGAGTTGTCCACCTCGCACTGCAAGCCGTAATGACGCTGCAAACGCCTGGCAACCTGATCGAGTTTGAACGCGACAATCCGTTTGAGCGCACGCGCATCCAGTGGGCGGAAGATCAATGTCTGGAAGCGCGCCAGCAGTGCCGGCTGGAAGTGCGCGCGCAGCACGGGCCGCAACAGGTCATGCAGTGCGGCGTCTTCGATATCTGGCTGTCGCTCCACCCAACCTTGCAGCAGATCACTGCCCAGGTTGGAGGTCATCAGGATGACGGTATTGCGAAAATTGATCTCCCGTCCTTCACCATCACGCATAAAGCCGCGATCGAACACCTGGTAGAACAGATTGAGCACATCACGGTGGGCCTTCTCGACTTCGTCCAGCAACACGACGCTGTAGGGGCGCTGGCGAACGGCCTCGGTGAGCACACCACCTTGGCCGTAGCCAACATAACCAGGCGGTGACCCTTTCAGTTGGCTGACGGTGTGCGCCTCTTGGTACTCGGACATGTTGAGGGTGATGAGCGACTTTTCTCCGCCGAACAGGCTACTGGCCAGAGCATGCGCCGTTTCCGTCTTGCCGATGCCACTGGTGCCGACCAGCAGGAAAACGCCCATCGGTGCGTTGTCGCTCGTCAACCCTGTTCGCGCGGCACGTAGGCGTTGAGCGAGTGCAAGCAGGGCCGAGGCCTGACCAACAACGCGTTCGGCCAGCTGATCTTCCAGGTTCAACAAGTTGGCTTGTTCGTCCTTGAGCAAGCTGCCAAGGGGCACCCCCGTCCAGTCGGCGATCACTTCAGCCACACTGCGGGCGCAAACATCCAGCGATAGGAGCGGCCGACTCCCCTGTACGTAGCTCAGTTCTTTTTGTAACTGCGCGCAGTCCGCTGTATCGACCTGTTCGGCCTTACGGACATTGAGCAACTGCTTCGTAAGTTCAAGTTCTTGTTGGTACTGCAGCTCCAGCGCGGCCTGCTGGCTCTCCAGTTGAACCAACTGGGCGTTGATCTTCGCAAGGCGGGGTTCAATCACCTTGCCGGTAAGTTGTGCATCCCGCGCCAACGCAGTTCGCTCTGCAGTCAGGGCCGTCTTTTGCGACTTCAGCTGGACCAGCGCCTGCGGCTCACAATCGAGGCTCATGCGAACGCGTGCGCACGCGGTGTCTATCAGGTCAACCGCTTTGTCCGGCAGGCGGCGCCCCGTCAGAAAACGCCGAGACAAACTAACCGCCGCCTGCACGGCTACGTCTTGAACGTGCACACCGTGATAGGTGGCGTATCGCGCTTTTAGCCCACGCAGCATCAAGCAAGCATTGGCATCATCCGGCTCGTCCACCTTGATCAGCTGGAAGCGCCGCTCCAGCGCAGCATCGCGCTCGAAGTACTGCTTGTATTCGTTCCAGGTCGTGGCAGCGATGGTACGCAACTCGCCACGGGCCAAGGCAGGTTTCAGCAGGTTTGCAGCATCAGCGCCCCCAGCCTGGTTGCCAGCACCGATCAGGGTATGCGCTTCATCGATAAATAGCAGGATGGGTGTTTTCGATTGCTGGACGGCATCGATCACGTTCTTGAGCCGCTGCTCGAACTCACCTTTGACCCCGGCTCCAGCCTGAAGCAGCCCCAGGTCCAGCGTACGGATGCTCACCGGTTTCAGGCTATCTGGGACTTCGCCGCTGGCAATGCGCAAAGCAAGCCCCTCAACCAGGGCGGTTTTTCCGACACCAGGATCACCTACCAGGATGGGGTTGTTCTTGCGGCGACGGCTCAGTACGTCAATCACCTGACGGATTTCATCGTCACGTCCGAAGACCGGATCGATCTGCCCCGCTGCCGCCTTGGCGGTTACATCATGGCTGAACTGATCGAGTATCGCTGGCTGTGCCACATCACTATCTGCGGCGCTTGTTGGCTTGGCCCTGCGTCCTGTCGAGGGGTTGAACAACACGGTCTGCACCGACTGCCTTTCTTCCGAATCCGACTCAAGCAGGGCCTCCACCTGTTGCAGTTGTGTTGAACCTATACCCAATAGAGGCCAAGCGGCTGAGCATTTGAGTAAGTCGGGTGTCCCAACCAAGGCCGACAACAAATGCACGGAGCGCAATTGCTCACAGTCGCGATCCATCGATGCCAGAAGCCAGGCGCTGCTGATCAGTTGCTGTACTTCGGGACTTAGTTGGGGCTTGCTGAGTACGCTGCGCGGCAGGGTGTCAAAGTACTCAAGCCATCCTTGCCACATGGCATCCACATCCCACCCGTAGCGACGGGCAATGACCACCAGATCGCCATCGCCTTGCTCAAACAACTTCAACAACCAGTGTTCAATACTGATATGACTGTGCCCGCGTGCCTGACACAACGACGCTGCCGCCGTCAGTGCCTGGGTGCAATAAGCGTTGAGACGGCGGAGCAAGCGGGTAGGATCATGTGCCATACAGGGCATCCTTGTCGTCAATGACCAACGTAACGTCGTGAGTGGACGTATTTGAAACCGAGGTGTACTTGGCTGAGCGCCCGCGCGCGGACGCTCAACCCAATACACTGGAGGCCATCAGCAAATGCTGACCGACGGCCGAGCTTTATCAGGCGGTGGTCCGTTCATTCCAAGAGTCAGCATGGATGATGTTTCCATCCTTGTAGGTCCAGGTAATTTTTTCGTAGCGAAGTTCGACCAACTCCAGATGGTTATGCTTTTCTTTTGCCGGGTCTTTTACGTCGTGCATCTTGGGTGCAACTTTCACGACCTTGACGTTCTCCAGCGTGGTGTTGAAGTACTCAACTTCCTGGCCAGCGTCATTGATTTTGTACCATTTGAACTCTGCTTCTTTGAGCGTCTGTCCGGTTGTCACGGCCTTGTACAGATAAGGGGAGGATGCATCGATTTCTTTTGTAAAAACAAACGGCGTATGAATGCGCGTGCCGGTCAACTTTCCAGTATTGTTATCGGTGGGAATATAAAGATCATGATCTTGGCCGACCACTTCAATACTGCCCTCGCGGTCTTTGACATCGACCGATCCTTTGATATCGGCACCGCCATCGTCTTTCAGCCACAGGTAAACAGGAATAGCCATTTAGAAAGTCCTCTCAAATGTTGGAGGTCGCGGAATGCGACAGGGGTTGCAGCCCAGAGGCCGCAGTCGAGGACAGGCAGGCCCCCGCCTCCGGTACCAGGCGAATCTCAACTCGGCGATTGGCCGACCGTCCTTGTTCCGTGTCGTTGCTTGCAACTGGCTGGCTGGCTCCCAGACCTTGCACCGCGAAGCAGTTGCTGGGGATGTCACCCATGTGTTGAATCCAGTCGTGTACTGCAGCCGCACGTGCTCGTGACAAACGCAGGTTTTGTTCGTCGCTGCCCGTCGCGTCCGTATGCCCCGTGATCACAATCAGCCAACCTGGCTGGGCCTTGATGCCCGCCAATGCAGTGACCAGGGTCTTGGTTGAATCCGGTTTCAGCTGCGCACTGCCACTGCTGAAAAGCGAGAGGCTGTCCAAGCGAACCATTCGAGGCCTGTCGGGCGAAGCCTGAGGCATCGTCGGGATACGGTGGCCGTTGATGACCGCCAGCAATGACGGGCGTAGCTTTTCGCCCTGGTACAAGCCAAGGCCCAGCGACCAGGGCGCACCTTGGCGGTAATAGGTGTCCAGGCGTTGCGCATCTTGGTGAAGCACAGCCAGCGCGGCCTCTCGCTGGAGCCCCTTGTCAGGCTTAGCGCTCATCGAAGCAGTGGCATAGCGCCGTAAGTCTTCGGTGACCTGGCGTACCAGCAACGTGTTCTGCCATGCAGAACTGACCAAAGCGACGGAGGCTGCCAACACAAACAGCCAGACCCCCACCAGCGCCGTTTTGTGTTGCCTCCTTTTTCGAGCACCGCGAGGCAGCAAATGGAGCAGAGCATCAGGGAACGGCAATACCGCATTGGCATCATCCGTCGCACCTTGGTCAAAGCTCAGCCCGGTCCGCTGCTGCAGCCAGCGGTGCCATAGGTTGTTGTCATGGCGCTTGCCGGAGTTGGGTGCCCATGCAACAGCAACGGTGGTGGCTGCGATCTCCTGACGAGAAGTCCGCACGCGCATTTGCGACATACACACGTCGTTCAACCAGCCAGCAGCAGCGTTCAATTGCACCGTGTCTCGTAGTCGAGCAGCCCGCAGATCAGGATCCGCGCTCCACCCCTGCCATTGCGCCAGGCTCATGCACACACCTGACTCATGCACTTGCACGCTCGATTTGGCCGCTGCCCAGGTAAACCAGGCCGAAGCCTGCGAAGTGCTCTGGAAATAGCCCACCACCAGCAGCGACAGTGGGCGACCACGTTCGCGCAACCTCACTACCTGGCGGTACACGCTGCGCAGCTCATTCGCCAACACTGCAACATCTGCATGGAGGGTAGGATCCACCACCCACATGACACTCAGCTGTTCATTCCATTCAGGCCTTTGCAGCAGCAAACTGGCAACCGTCGTGCGCAGCTTCTACGCGTCGGCCCCCCGGACATAGCAACCCTCCCCGGTTACCCGCAACGCCCATTGCTCAGCGGGTAAAGGACCAAACAGCTCAGCCAGACAATCGCCTACCACCAGGACAACCGGATGCCGGTAGGACCCAGCAGGTAGGCTAGTGCCCTTGCACCACTGCAGTTCATGCCCCTCGCCGCCGGCAATACGCCTGCTTCGGCGCCACGCTGCCCATACTGCGCCCGTGACACCCACGGCGGTCGTGAGCTGCCACTCAACAGCAAGCGGGAGCATGGCAATGAGCAGCAAGGACAATGTTCCGGCCCATAGCCAGAGCCCCTGCTCCTGTCTCAGTTGCACCCCGCTCACCCCTGCACCGGCAGGAGCGAGGCCACTGCCTCACCCAGCGTATGGTCAAGCCCCCACCAGAGGCCTATCAGCAGGCCAGATGCGGCTACCACGTGGACCAGAGGAGACTGCAGCCAACCCCACATCGGAAGGTATGAAGCACGCCCTATCTGGGTGACCAGGGACTGACTTGAGTCAAGGGGCGGTACATGCGCATCGATTGCAGCGAACAGTTGCTGTCGCTCTGGGTGATTCACATCGCGGTAGCGCCCCCGAAAACCCAGCATCAGCACCCGCTGAAAGACCGTGAAGACATAAGGGTGTGCAGAGGCCTCCCGCAGCACGGTACGCATGTCTTCATAAAGCGATTCCCCCGCCTGATGACTGCTGAAAAACTTGGCCTGCAGGGTCTCCATTGCCCAGTCCTCATGGGCCTTACCTTCAGCGCACGCAAGCACTGTTTCATCCAGCAAGGCACATTGGGCATGGCTGATAAGCTCGATGCTATGGCGATCCAGGCCATCCTCCTGAAGGGAGGCCCGAACATGCTCGACATCCGCCACGCAACGCGGCCAAAGTTCCGGGCTACTATGTGCCCCGGTGCCGTGACGCAACTCGACGACTAGCAAGTAGGTATCCTGTAGCAGGGCGTCGATATCCGCCTTGGCTGCGCCGGGTATCTGCTGAACGAGACTCATGAGCGCAGCACCGCGAACAACTCAAGTGTGGCGTCCTGAAACACGCTCGGCACATAGAGCGCGCATACGCCGTCCGCCAACATGGCACGCCCTTTCTCATGCTCCAGGTCCAGTGCGAAGTACTGGTTCTCCAAACGCAAAGGTATCGCCGCAGGCACATGGCTGAGGGGTTTCAAGGGAACGCCATCGAGTGCTGCATTGACGAGATAGTCCACATCATCAGGCGAGCCGATCTTGCACAACCGTGGGAATTGGCTTTGCACTTGCACAGCGGGCAGCCGACAGCGCACCGACAGGTAAAAGTCAGCCCCGCCGGGCTCGAGCAAACGGGGATCGTTCAGGGCCACCTGCCATCGGTTGGCGCTGCGCGCTTGGAGTACCAACGCCAGCACCCGTGACGGCAGGCTCGCCTCCAGCAATGTGGAGAGCGTACGCATCAAGGGAGGGAAAACAGTCTCAAGGTGCGCATGCTGATAGGCAGGAAGATCCTCGACGCTCTGGTCCAACGAAAACGTCAACAGCGCCCCAGCACATTTCACCAACTGCTGGTACACCAGCTCCGGATGGCGAGCAGGGAGTGCTTTAAGGTCAGCCAACACCGGCTGATAGGTATTCAGCGCATTGAGCAGCCAGAATAACGTCACATCTGCGACAGCGAAATCTGCCATGCGCTGGTTGCTCTCCCGGCGCATCCCCATCAGCCGCTCACGCTTGGCGGACAGCTGGGTCAGCAAATTATCCAGTTGAAGCAACAATCCAGCATGCGCATCAAACTTCAGCAACGGGGGAATGTAGACCGGATCAATCTCCCAACCACCCCGCCCATCCCGTATCAGGCGCGCTACTGGGCAGGTGAGGTAGTCGGCATTGTCATCATCCTCCAGACGTAAGCTCAGGGCATGTTCGAGCACGCTGATGGACTGCACTTCATCGGTGTAGAGATCTTGAACATCCCGCCACACCTGACGGTATCTGACGGGGCGCTCAACTCTGCCACCCTCGAACAGGCAATTGTTGCCATTGGCCTGCTCCAGCGGCAAAGCGAGCACCACCGTTGCCGCTTGACGGGCGTCAGGCAACGCCCGGGACAGCTCCAGGGCACTGGGAAGCCGATCCAGCCGATCCGTGTCAATCAGTGTTCCATCGGGCATGCACACCTGCAGCCGAGTGGCTAGGAGTTTGCCCAGCTGCAGGGCATCCGCATCAAATGCGACTGCCCTGATACCCCATGGATGAACCCATGCCAATGAAGCAACAGCATGGTTGGTCCACGATTCAAAGCGGGCCTGCTGCTGAAACTGCTGCGCAGACAACACCACACCGGACGCCCACAGAGGCCGATCGATCACGATGAGAAGCTCCTGGGTTGTCGTTAGGATTTAGCTTTCGGCATCTGAGAAACCAACGACAGGTTGATGTCCATCCCCTCAACCTGGAAATGCGGCACAGCAAACAACTTGACCCTGAAGAAGCCTGGGTTGTCATCGATATCTTCGACAACCACCTTCGCCTCTCTCAGCGGATGAGACGCCTGCAAGTCATCACCGGGGTCCGTCATTTCAGTAACCAGGCCGCTAATCCACCTGTTCAATTCCAGTTCCAACAGGCGACGGTCCTTGGTGGTACCAATGTTTTCCCGCTGAATGAGCTTCAAATAGTGCGCGATGCGAGAAAGCAGGAATACATAAGGCAGCCGAGAATTGATGCGACTGTTGGCGGTGGCCTCAGGCGTATCATAGATAGCTGGTTTATGAGCTGAGTTCGCCGAAAAGAAGCACGCATAGTCACGATTCTTGTAATACGACAACGGAATCAAACCAAGATTGGCAAACTCAAACTCGCGGGTTTCCGGAATCATAATTTCCGAAGGAATCTTGACCTGACTGCCCGTACCCATGTCATAGAGATGGATGGGCAGATTAGTTACAGCACCACCTGATTGCGGCCCTCGGATTTGTACGCACCAACCATTGGCGATAAAGCTTTTGACCATATTGGCTGCAAACGCGAACGTCGAGCTTACCCAGAGGTACTTGCTGTGGTCCGGCCCCTTGACCCGCTCTTCATAGTTAAACAGCCGAACCGGATTCGTACCAGGCCCATAAGGCAGGCGCCCCAAAGTACAGGGCAATGTACCGCCGACATAGCGGGCATCATCGCTTTCGGCGAAAGCGTGCCATTTAATATACTCAGCACGGTCCATGTAGTTGCCGATATCCTTGATCGCGGCGACCTCCTCCATGGTTTGCTTGCCAAAGAACGCAGGGCCCATCGAGCACAAGAATGGCATATGGGCGGAGGCCGCAACTTTCGAGATATTCCGCAACAGTGCAATGTCCTGCGCCCCACGGCCAAACTCGTAGTTTGAGACGGCTGCCGCGATAGGTTCACCACCTGGCGTATCGTATTCTTGAGTATACGTATGCAGGTACATGCCGCTTTGAGAAATCTCCGGCGCATCTTCAAAGTCCTGGGCCAGATGCGCTTTACTGATATCCAACAACTCGATGCGGACGTTCTGTCGGAAGTCCGTCTGGTCGATCAACGACTTCGCCCCACGCCAGATCGACTCTACCCGCTGAAAGTCAGGATGGTGCATCACTTCGTCCAGCTGACTGCTGATCTGGGCATCAATCGAGGCGATGTGCTCATCCAGCAGGGCCCTGTCCAGCCGCTCCACTTTCGGGGAGACTTGCTTGAGCCGCTCAAGAAAAACACTTACAGACGCGGTCACACGCTCATTGGGTGTTGCCTCAGACAGAACGTCCACACTCTGGTAGGCGTCGATACCGCCCATCTGCTCAAGGGGTTCGAGGTTTATTTTTTCAAACAAGGCGTGGTAGACATTCTGGCTGTCTTCCACCCGCACAATGGCACCACGCGATTGCGCAGAGGATTGCTCTTCGGACATGTGTTCGCTTCCCGTGAGTCGAAATGATGGTTATCTAGCATTCGCCTTGCGGGGCAAGGGCAGCCAGTTCCTTGCGCAACTCGTCACTCAATGCCTCATCTTTGAGTATTCGCTCCAGTTCGGAACGAAACGTTGCGTTATCCAGAAGATTGGCTTTCAACTCACGCAGCAGGTTTCGCATCGCCAGCAATGCACGTAGTTGCGGTATCTGTCGAGCAACCTGCTCGGGCTCGAAATCCTTCATCCGCTGGAAACTCAACTCCACAGGCGTCTCACCCTCTTCATTGGCGAGCGTATCTTTGACAATCAGTTTCAGATTTGGCGAAAGCTCAGAGAGCACATTGTCGAAATTATTCTTGTCGATGTTGATCTTGCTTCGCTCGGACAGCGGACGCTGCTCCTTACCGTTGCTGTAGTCCCCCATGAGCATGAGTTTTAGCGGCAGCTCTACTTTGCGCTGAGCACCACCGGTGTGCAGATCAAGCTTGATATTAACGCGCGCCTTGGGCACCTCATTCTGAAAACTGTTTGAAGCCATAATTCCTCCTGAAAGCGGGCCTCGACGACAGAGACATCACCGACAACGATCTATTTCAATCCCATCGGCAAACGCAATGGGACTCACCTTATAGCCAGCAACGCGACACCCGAAATATTTCCCAACCAAACATGTACCATTTTTTTATTTCTCGCCACCCCCTGCACAAAACTAGGAAACTTCCTACAATCAACAGAAAAACCTTCGGCTGGGTGCCTGGCTGCAAAGGCCCAATGGGGTTACGCCAAATAGAAGCAACCAATGCACCAGCATTGCATTGATCCATATCAATGATATTTAACCAGCAGACTATGGGAGGCACCGATGCACAAACACCCAATAATTTAAATCATCAAACTCAAAACCAGAAACGTCCCACAGACGGAAGTAAAAAAACTGCCAATCTTTTCGGAATCTCAATAGTACATACTTTCTAGTAAAAGAATTAAAAATGCCCTGCCCCAGCTCTTTTTCCTGCACAACATGCAGGATCCTTCAAGCAGAGTCGTAGGACCTCTTACCTATGCAGAACCAGCGCACTGAATCGCCGCTGGTTTCCTAGCACTCTCCAAGCTCAGAAAATAGCGTTTCTCATACTCCACCGGCGATAGCTGCATAGCACTTTTGTGTCGGCGTTTAGGGAATAGACCATCTCGATGCAATCGAAAGTATTACTGAGGGCTTCATCACGCGCTGCGTAGATGTTTCATCGGATTCGCTCACGCTTCAAAAGCTCGAAAAGCTGGAAAAGCTCTCGGCTACGGCATTGTCATGGCCGTTTCCTCGCCGGCTCATGCTGCTGACCAAATTGTTGGCTCTCAGGAAGCTTTGCCAGTTTGGATGTGGGTGTGGTGCTGGTGCCGGCGGTGGGTGCAGGGGTTGGTACCCTGCGCGAGCAGCCGTCACGCCGAGTGACAAGCCATCGCTATCGCCGAGGGTGTAGTCCTTGGCCTGGCGAGCGGTTGCATCTGAGAGTGCCATGTACGAGCTCCTGAACCTGAAATTCAGGGCTAGATGCTCGGAACGCTCAACGCGCCTCTCCAGCAACGAACCGCCACGGGGAAAATGCGGATTTCATGGACTAATTTCTAGACTAGGAAAGTCTGGATGCCCATGGATAGGAGTGGATTTGCCTGGAACGAAAAAAGACGCCGAAGCGTCTATTTTCAAGGACTTACAGGCTTCAATGGAACTCTGTAAATCGATATTTGGAGCGGGAAACGAGTCATGCACTAGAGCGCTAAGTCTCTGTTTCCCAATCACTTTCTCCACTGTGGTGATCAGCGAAGAACTCAATTATAGCCTTGTTTTTCGCCCTCGGCAACAAAGTTCATCCAACCACTTCCACCAGCGTCCAAGGATGATCCATCCACCCGTCGTTACGCCTGATGCGTCCAGCTGCTGAGCGGGTTCGCTATCGAACTCCAACTTGCGACGATCATGACTTGCGCTCGCTCCGCAGGCAGCGCGGGGTGGTGTCGCGTGGACTACCTGGCACCTGGACGGCTGTAGGACACAACCGCCGGCATCGGACCACCGCAAGTACTCATCTTTACATCGCTGCGGCTAACTTCGCCGGAGCGCAACGCGGCGCCAGTGTAGTGGCAGCCAGCCTCAACGAAGGCGTGCAGCAATCCGGTTCATCTGCTCGATCTCCGCGCGCTGGCCATCGGAAATCGCTTGGCATAGGTTGACGAGTTCCGGATCTGAGAGCTGCGCCTCGCGGCACATGAGGATCGCTCCCGAATGGTGCGGGACCATAGACGCGATGAACTGTCGATCGCCGATTCCGGTTTGAGCACGGGTAGCGGCAAAAGAACCGAGTGTGAGAACGGCAAACAAGCCGTACAGCACGAGATTGAGCCGCCGGTTTGGAAACATGCCGGGCATTGTCGCTAGCATGAAGATGCCCATTGGCGCCCACATAGTGACCGCCATGTAGAGCATGTTGAGATTGTTTCTGAAGTCCCTGGCGCCGTCGATCATGCTGAACATTACGAAGTACATGACGACGAGGCCCAACACCATGTTCACCCAGAACTTGGCGTATGGTCGGCCGTGCTTACCCATCTGACCGGATGTGTGATGTTGATGTTCATGGGAATGTTCAGCCATCTCCGTCTCCTATGTGCTGGGGCAACCTGGCAGGGTCACTGGTACTGCGGCAGATACTTTGTCGATATATCAGCATGTGGAGCGATGCATCACTAACCGCTGATTTCCAGTCCCCAACTGGACGTAGGGGCGTCGAACGCTTCAACTCGCTGGTCTTGAACCGTCTGGATATCAGACCATACCAAATCGGTCTTGATGGGCTTTGCGCCACCTATGACGCTGGTACCGTGAGCGCCAATATCGAGCTTGCGTCCTCATCGCTCGATGGGCCGGCAACTGATCGATTCTTGCATATCAAGCAAGACAAGGCCACCTGCGGCGGACGCCAATGGCCTCCTCCGCCTTCGCTTAGGGCATCGCCTCAAGCGTCCGTCGCAGGCCATAACGACACAACAGCCCTTGGGCAAGAAAGGAGCCGGTGATGTAGCGCACCCGAAAGGAGACGAAGACATGCACAAGGACATTTCAACATCAAAGGTGTTCTATCGTCCCATCGAGGCGGCCATCCGATGGGCTGGGTTGCTGCGGTATCTCCCGATGATCCTGGCCACGATCGCGTCACCGCGTGTCCTGCCTCGGTCGCTGAACTGCCCTCGATGGAATGAGTGCCGGCTGCACTCGGAACGTATCTATGACGGCATCCTCAACGGAGAGCTGCCCTACGGCAAGAACGGGATCACGCTCAATGATCCGAACCTGCTCAATTCTCTGGATCTGACTGTTCGCCATGTCGATCTAAAACGCTGGATGCGCACCCACTATCCCGAGCACCGGCCAGGATTTCTGTTCAGCCGTGGCGAACGCATGGCGCATCCTTTCATCACCATGGAAACAGGACAGGCGATCCTCGTGGAGCGGCTGGCCCTTCAGGCCGCGCTTGAACAAGCCCGACGTGAGATGCGAGAACTGCAGGAGCAGCACGACACGCTACTCAAGCAATCCTCGGTGCTGTTGGCATCCAAGCAATGCGAGATCAGCGAACGGGCGGAAACGACCTATCTCAACATCATTGGAGGGATGTTGACGCTGATGCTGAGCCAGTCGCCTTCAGGCGTGCCCTATTCCAGCTTCAAAACGCAGGAGGCCCTTGTCTCTGCATTGGTCGCCCACTACGGCGGCACCATGGGCATCACTGAGCGCACCTTAAACGGAAAGTTCGCCAACGCTAAGAGGTACGTTCGTAGCGCAAGCGCATGAGGTTATCCAGCTTGTATGTGCAATCGCGGAGATTGCATTTGCAATGTCTTTCCGCAGCCAGGTCTATTGAATAGAGGTCACGCCAACAAACGCCACCGAGCGTTCAGGAGTGACCGCCATGTCGCAGACCCCTGTACTCCCGCCGAACGAGCGCCGCATCCTGCGGCTCGATGAAGTCGAAGCGAAGTCCGGCTTCAAACGCGCCCACATCTACAACCTGATGAAGAAGCGCCAGTTCCCTCAGGCGCTGCGCCTGGGCGTGCGCGCTGTCGGCTGGGATTCGATCGAAATCGACCAGTGGATCGCCGAGCGCCTCAACCACCGGACCTGACCCGCTCTCCCGCGGACTTCCCATTCCCAGCCGGAGAGCGCCATGCAGGTCGTGTCCATCATTTCAACGAAGGGCGGCGTCGGCAAGACCACGACGGCCGCCAACCTGGGCGGGCTCGCCGCGGACGCGGGCCTGCGCGTGCTGCTGCTCGATCTCGACGTGCAGCCCACCTTGTCCTCCTACTACGAACTGACCCAGCGCGCGCCGGGCGGCATCTATGAGCTGTTGGCCTTCAACGAGCGCGACCTTGGCCAGCTCGTGTCCCGCACGATCATCGCGGGCCTGGACCTGGTGCTGTCCGACGACCACCGGGGCGAGCTGAACACGTTGTTGCTGCATGCGCCGGATGGCCGCCTGCGGTTGCGGCATCTGCTGCCAGCACTTGCTCCCCTCTACGACCTGGTGCTGATCGACACCCAGGGCGCGCGTTCCGTGCTGCTGGAGATGGCGGTGCTCGCCTCCGATCTCGCGCTGTCGCCCGTCACGCCGGAGATCCTCGCGGCACGCGAGCTGCGGCGCGGCACCATGCAGTTGCTCGAAGACATTGCGCCGTACCGGCACCTGGGCATCGAACCGCCGCCGCTGCACTTGCTCATCAACCGCGTCCACCCGGTGTCCGCCAACGCACGGCTGATCCAGCAGGCCTTGCGCGACCTGTTCCAGGACAGCGCCGGCATCCGCGTGCTCGCCACCGACGTGCCGGCCATAGAAGCGTATCCACGTGCCGCAACGCGCGGCCTGCCGGTGCATCGGGTCGAGCACCGCCAGCCGCCCGGCAGAGTCGCCCCTGCCGCGCTCGACACGATGCGCGCGCTCGCCAGCGAGTTGTTCCCGCAATGGCAGGACCGACTGGCTCAAGTATCCGGCCGCCCGCAGCGACCTCTTGATCCTGGGAGGCCCCATGGCGAACGCACATGAGCTGGCCCGCGGCCACAAGCGGCTGCGCGCCCTGATCGAGTTCGCGGTCGGTGAGGGCTGGCACGTCAAGCGCACGCCGGGCGGGCACCTCAAGTTCACCAAGGCCGGCTGCGCGGCGATCTACACGAGTTCGACAGCGAGTGACCACCGGGCCGAATTGAACGCCCGTGCGCAGATCCGCCGCGCCGAGCGAGAGGCCCGCATGGCGCCGGCCGGCGGTCGTGGGGACTGCGAGGGGTGCGGCCATGGCTGACATGACCTCGCAGGACATGGCAGGCAAGCTGCTCGCGGCCGGCTTCGAGCGCAGCGGCCCAGCGGCTACGGCCTTGAGCGACCCGATCGCGGACACGCCCATGGTCGTGACGCTGGACCAGTTGCGGCCCTACGACCATGACCCGCGCATGAAGCGCAACCCGGCTTACGAGGAAATCAAGGCATCCATCCGCGAGCGCGGCCTGGACGCGGCGCCGGCCATCACGCGCAGGCCCGGCGAGGACCACTACATCATCCGCAACGGCGGCAACACGCGACTGGCGATCCTGCGCGAACTCTGGTCGGAGACCAAGGAAGAACGCTTCTTCCGCATATCGTGCCTGTTCCGACCATGGCCGGAGCGCGGTGAAATCGTCGCGCTGACCGGGCATCTTGCCGAGAACGAACTGCGCGGCGGCCTCACGTTCATCGAGCGCGCGCTCGGCGTCGAGAAAGCACGGGAGTTCTACGAGCAGGAGAGCGGCGCCGCCCTGAGCCAGTCGGAACTGGCCCGCCGCCTGGCGGCCGATGGCTTCCCCGTCCAGCGGTCGCACATCACCCGCATGGCCGACGCGGTGCGCTACCTGCTGCCCGCCATTCCCACTGTGCTCTATGGCGGCCTGGGGCGCCACCAGGTCGAGCGGCTGTCGGTCATGCGCACGGCCTGCAAACGCACCTGGGAGCACTACGCCAAGGACCGTTCGCTGCCGCTGGACTTCGACAGTTTCTTTCAGGAGGTGCTGGCGCAGTTCGACACGCAGGGCGACGAGTTCGCGCCGCAGCGCGTGCAAGACGAGCTGATCGGCCAGATGTCCGAGCTGCTGGGCATCGGCTACGACGTGCTGGCGCTGGACCTGACCGAATCGGAAAGCCGCCACCGGGCGCTGGTCAGTGACCCGACGCCACCTGCGGCGCAGCCGGCGTTGCCTTCGCCCACCGCCGGCACGCCGACTCCGCCGGGCGCAGCATCGTCCATCGCCACGCCTGCAGCGGCGGCCGGTCCTCCACCCGCCAGCCCTCCGGCGTCCGAGCCCACCTTGCGCCACGACGACACGGCGGTTGGCGAAGCGGCCACGGGAAGCCAGCCGGCCGCACCGGGCGATCTGCTTCGCGAGCACATCGTCTCGCCAGCACCGACGACAGAACGGCTCCAATCGATCCAGCGCATGGTCGCCGACCAGTTGGGCGATGCGCTGCCGCCCGACTTCTCGGCGAGCGTGCTGCAGTCCATCCCGGTGCAAGCCGGCGGACTCTATCCGATCTCCGACGTCTGGTACATCGACGCCGGCCTGGACACGCCCGATCGGCTGCGCATCCACATCGCGCAGTTCGCGCGCGAGATCGCCGGGGAGGCAGGCCTGGACGAGTGCATCGAGGATCGCGCCGATGGCATCGGGTTTGCGTGCCGCGCCCGCGGCCAAGCCCCGTCGCCGCTCGGCCGCGCGGTGCTGACGCTGCTCACTTCCCTGACGGGTCAGCCCGTCGCCGAAGCGGGCCTGGACGGCGCGCAGCTCGCCGCCGACCTGCCGACCCTGTTGCACGGCCAGAGCCAAGGCCATGGCAGCGGCGCAAGGCGCTTGAGCGACACGGCGTTGGTCAAGCTCTTTCGGCTGCTGCGCCTCGCCCGGCGTCTGCTGGACCTGGAAGCCGGCACCACGGCGCCCGGGACGTGAGCGAGGGAGGCCGCATGTCCACATCGCATCCGCTCAACCAGGCCGTGATTGCCCAGGCGCTGTATGACCTTCGCAACGGCCAACTGCGCCGCTGCAAGGCCATGGGCTTCGGCGAGGCCGAGCTGGATGCGCTCAAGCACCCCGCGCTGATCAGCGTGCTGGCCAACGCCAGCGTCTCGTGGTGCTCGGTCACGGTCAACCGCGAAGTGCTGCAGCGCCTGCTCAACCAGGCACAGGACGTGGAGAAGGAAATCGCCACGGTCGATCGCATGCTGCGGCTGGGGGCCAGCACGGAGATGGTCAGCCGCTTCTATGGCCTGACCCATCAGGAAGTCGCCCTGCGGCGGGAGATCCTCGGCCTGCCCAAGCGCAAGGGGCGCCACCCCGTCCTGGACGAGACCCAGGACACCGAACTGTGGCGGCAATGGAAAGCCGTGACCAGCAGCAGGAACGTCGATCTGGAGGACGAGACCTCGATTCTCGATGCGGCCATGGACCTGGCCGAGGGCATGTCGCTGCCGCTCTCGGTGGTCTGGGCCGCGATCAGGAACTGGGTCGATCAGGGATTGGGCTAGGCCATGGCCGTGGACGACACCGCCCCACGAGCCCAGCGCCCTGGCCCCATCGCACTCGCCGACCTGTTCGACGCTGCGCTGAAGGACCTCGCGCCCAAGTCCAGCTCTGGCGCTCCCGCGTCCCTGCCTGCTCCAACGCCCACGCCTCCTACGTCCGGCGACGCCTTCCTGTTCAGTGGCAATCGGCACGAGAGCGTGCCGCGGCGGCTGTTCCTCGACCGCCGCCTGACACCGCTGGAGCGCAACGCCTGGCAGGTGTTCCGATTGATGCTCAACGACGATGGCGTCACGGCATTTCCCACCTATGAGCAGTTGCGCCCCTGGCTGGCGTCGATGCCCTGCGCAGGCCAGGCCTCCCATGAGACCGTGGCGCGGGCGCTGACGCTGCTGCGCCTGACGCGCTGGCTGAGCCTCGTGCGACGACGGCGCGACCCCAAGACCGGTCGCATCCTCGGCAACCTCTACGTCCTGCACGACGAACCGCTGACGCCGTTCGAGGCGATGCAACTCGACGCCGACTACCTGGCCCTGGTCAGCCAGTCGCTGGGGCATTCGGCCAAGGCCGTCCAGGTGGTGGGACTCAACACCCTCCAGGAGATCGCGGACGACCCGATGCTGTCCGGACGCACCTTGCCGTCGCGGCTGCAAGTGCTCGCCGAGCGCCTGGCCGACCAGGGCATCACCGCCTCCGAAAGTTATCCACAGGAGGATGCGGTCCACGATTCCGAAGAAGGGCCCGCGAGCCTTCTTCGGAATGGCGATCGCCCATCTTCGGAATCCGAAGCAGGGCCGAAACCCGCGCCAGACGGCGCTCTTCGGAATTCGAAGCAGGACCGTACAGTACGTAGTAGTCGTATTGATGAAGTACGTACTACCGCGCAGGCGCGTGCGCTGGGCGACCTGCAATGGCCCAAGCGCTTCGCGGAACTGAAGGCGGAACAGCAGGCCGGAGCCAAGATGGCGTTGCAGCAGGTGGACGCTGCCCTGCGGCAGGCCGTGCTGGACGAATGGGCCGCACGGTGCGGCAAGCATGGCATCCGCAACCCCGCCGGTTATCTGTTCGGCATCATCCAGCGCGCCATGCGCGGCGAGTTCAATGCCTGGGCCAAGCAGACCGGCCCGGCACCGCCAACACCATCGGCGGCGCGAGCGCCACCAACCGAGCCGCCGCGCAACGTCGTGCCGCCCGAGGTGGCCCGGCAGCACATCGAGCGCCTGCGCGATCTGCTGCGCAAATCCTGAGCACAGGGCTTGTCAAAGCCGTGAAGTAGATCTCCATGGCGGTCGGCAGAAACGGTCCCCTGGGGACGGCTGTGCGGTGAAGCGCCGGGCGACGGCGCGACATGCTGCGCAAAACCTGAGTAGAGCGCATGCAAGACCATGAAGCAGACCTCCATGGCGCTCAACGGAACGGTCCCCTGGGGACGGCTGCGCGGCGAAGGATCGTGTCGAACGGCAGCGCGACGTGCGGTGCAGCACGCATACCGTCAACAACCGAGGACGGGAACGCCGATGTGAGTGCCCATCTGCGGAGCGGTCCCCAGGGGACCGTTGCGCGCTGCGCCGCCAGCGCGCACAGAACCGGGGGTCGGCTCATTTCGGTTTGTTGACTGACTGCCTTCCGCTGCATGCGGATGCTGGCGGCTCCCTGTCCACCAGCGAGCGATCACCATGGCAACCAGCAACGAACCATTGCAACTCAACCTCGGCTCCCTGCGCAGCGCGATGTCGCTGACGCTGCACACCCACCACGCCTCGCGCATCTGGCATGGCCGCGCCGCCGCCGAGGGGCGACCCGGCATCGTCGGCCTGAACGGCTACATCGCCGTGATGAACAAGATGAAGCGCGGCTCGGAGCAGGACGACCCGTACAGCGACTGGTGGATGTTGCGCATCGAGGAAAAGCTCGACCAGACCAGGACCACGTTGCAATCGCTGCGCGAGCAGGTTGACCAGGCACTGGCCGGCGTGCCTGCGGCGTTGAGCCTGGGTGAGAACCTCAACGTGCAGCCGGTGAAGCTCCCCTTGTTCGTGAACGCGCAGCTCGGCTTTGCCGCCGTCTATCTGCTGGCCGACTACGACGACATCGCCCGCAAGCTGATCCTCGCCCACCACACCGCGCTGATCGATCGCTCGACGTTGGAGCGCTGGCTCAACGAAGGTGCCCACGCGCTGCGCAGCCTGTTCAGCCTGGCCCAGCAATACCGCTACTCGGGCTGCACCCGCGACGACTTCGCGGCCAAGAACGCCGCAGCTCGGGCAGCATTGGAGAAGTTCGGCGAACTGCCGCAGGACGTGCTCGAAGGCATGCGCCGCTCGAAGTTTGCGCCGCCCGTCGTGCGCCGTGGTCTGCAACAGCGTGGTGATAGCGCTGCCGCAGCCGCATCTCCCACCGACGAAGGCGCTGCCGCCGATTCGGCCGAGGCCAAGTCCACAGCCGCCGGCGAGGACGAACCGGCATGAGCGACCCGAACCGCGAACCGCGCTACTTCCGTCGTCTGGAACAGCCAGCCTTCATGCGGCTGGAACACGCGGCCTCTCTAAAAGGCCTTTTAAAGCCTTTTAAAGGTAAAGGGGACTTCGAGGCCTGGGCCAGCCAGTGCTTCGCCATGCGCGACGAGTTGATTGCCCTGGCGCAGCGACAGGTGCTGCCACAGGCGTGCGGGCATCCCTTCCACCTGCTTCCCGTCGAGCTGGCCCAGCAGACCACTGGCGCAGGCACGACCTTTCTTCGCTGGCGCAAGCACGATCGATCGGCCATGGGCGTGGCGTTGTGGCAGGAGCTGATGGCGAGCCCCAGCACGCCGGTCAACCTGCTGCACGACCTGCACGAGATCGAACTGCAGCGCGTCATGCTGAACATGCAGATCAGCCTGCTGCACACCCTGGGCAGGCAAGCACAGGAATGCGCCAGCAAGGCCGCGCAGGCGGACAACACCTACCTGCGCCGGCTCGCGTCCGTTCCTGCCGCAGTGCGCGATCGGTGATTGCGCCTGCCATCCGAGCACGCGCCCGAGCCCAACGAGGCACGGGTATTTCAACCACCACGGAGATTCCAACATGAGCACACAATTCATCGGCGAGGGCAACATCGGATCGCCTCCCGAGTACCGCGAATTCCCCAATGGCAACGACGATCCTCGCCGGTTGCTCCGGCTGAACGTGTACTTCGACAACCCCGTCCCCACCAAGGGCGGCGAGTTCGAGGACCGCGGCGGCTTCTGGGCGCCGGTGGAACTCTGGCACCACGACGCCGACCGCTGGCAGCAGCTCTACCAGAAGGGCATGCGGGTGCTGGTCGTCGGCCGCATGGAGCGCGACCCCTGGACGGACAACGAAGATCAGCCGCGTGAGACTTGGCAGGTCAACGCGCGCAGTGTCGGCATCCTGCCGTACCGCATCGAGTCTGTGGCCCTCAGCCCGAAGCCACAGGAGGCAGAGCCGAAGCCCCAGGCCACCCAGGAATCGACGGCGCCGAAAGAGACCAAGCGCAGGAAGTGATCGGGCATGGAGGGCGGCTGCCGCAGTGCTTCGCCGCCCTCCATGCGCTGCGAATTATCCCCAGGGGATAGCTCCACCAACGTCCACCGAGTTCCACGCGCGCTCCCGGAAATCGCGGCTCTCGGCCCGCACACTTCCGGCCACGCACCTTCCCCGCACTCGCCATTTCATCGGCGTGAAAGCGGTCGCTGCCGCATGCGGCTTGTTTGCTGCTGCCAGGGGCTGCGCTCGGCATCCTCGATCCCAGCAACTCCATGAACAACAGGAATCGGGATGGACGGATATGCGGCTGTTCTTGTGCGAGAAGCCCTCCCAGGGCAAAGACATTGGCCGGATTCTCGGCGCCACGCAGCGCGGTGAAGGCTGCCTCAACGGTTCCGGCGTCACGGTCACCTGGTGCATCGGCCATCTCGTGGAGGCGGCGCCGCCCGAGGCCTACGACGAGCAGCTCAAACGATGGTCCGTTGAGCAGTTGCCCATCATTCCCCAGCACTGGCGGGTCGAGGTCAAACCGAAGACCGCCACGCAATTCAAGGTCGTCAAGGCGCTCTTGGCGAAGGCGACTCACCTGGTTATCGCCACCGATGCCGACCGCGAGGGCGAATTGATCGCCCGCGAGATCGTGGAGCTTTGCGGCTACCGCGGCCCCATCGAACGCCTGTGGCTGTCGGCGCTCAACGATGCGTCCATTCGGGCGGCACTGGGCAAGCTGCGGCCTTCGGCCGAGACGCTTTCGATGTACCACTCGGCGCTGGCGCGCTCCCGTGCGGATTGGCTCGTGGGCATGAACCTGAGCCGGCTGTTCACGGTGCTGGGGCGACAGGCGGGTTACGACGGCGTGCTGTCGGTCGGCCGCGTACAGACCCCGACGCTCAAGCTCGTTGTGGACCGCGACCGCGAGATCGCGCGCTTCGTGTCCGTACCATACTGGGCCATCGCCGTGTCCCTGTTCGCAGGCGGTTCGACTTTCGCCGCGCAATGGGTTCCACCCGATGCGTGCACCGACGACGCAGGCCGCTGCCTGCGGCAGCCGGTCGCACAGCAGACCATGCAGCAGATCCGCGCTGCGGGCAGTGCCCACGTCGTGTCGGTGGAGACTGAGCGTGTCCGCGAAGGCCCGCCGCTGCCGTTCGACCTGGGCACCTTGCAGGAAGTGTGTTCCAAGCAGCTTGGGCTGGACGTGCAGGAAACCTTGGAGATTGCCCAAGCCCTGTACGAGACGCACAAGGCCACGACGTACCCCCGCTCGGACTCCGGCTACCTGCCCGAGAGCATGTTTGCCGAAGTGCCCACCGTTCTCGACAGCCTGCTCAAGACCGATCCCTCGCTGCGCTCGATCATGGGCCAGCTCGACCGCTCGCAGCGCTCGCGCGCCTGGAACGATGGCAAGGTCACGGCGCACCACGGCATCATCCCGACGCTCGAACCGGCGAAGCTCTCCGCCATGAGCGAGAAGGAACTGGCCGTGTACAGGCTCATCCGGTCGCATTACCTGGCGCAGTTCCTCCCTCACCACGAGTTCGACCGCACTGTGGCCAAGTTTTCGTGCGGGGGGCAGAACCTGGCGGCCACGGGCAAGCAGGTTGTCATCCCGGGTTGGCGCCAGGTGCTCGCCGAGCCGCAGGCCGAAGACGGTGATGGCGAGGGCGATACTGCGGTCCGCGCCCAGGTGCTGCCCGCGCTGCCGAAACTGTATGAGGGCCTGGCATGCCAGGTGGCCGACGTCGATCTCAAGGCACTCAAGACGCTGCCGCCCAAACCGTACACGCAAGGCGAGTTGGTCAAGTCCATGAAAGGCGTCGCCAAGCTGGTGTCCGATCCCCGCCTGAAGCAGAAGCTCAAGGATACGGTTGGCATCGGCACCGAAGCGACGCGGGCCAACATCATCGGCGGCCTGATCGCTCGCGGCTACCTCGTGAAGAAGGGGCGCGCCATCCGCGCCTCGGATGCGGCTTTCACTTTGATCGATGCCGTGCCTGCGGCGATTGCCGACCCTGGCACCACCGCCGTCTGGGAACAGGCGCTCGACATGATCGAGGCCGGACAGCTCACCCTGGACGTGTTCATCGGCAAGCAGGCCGCGTGGATTTCGCAGTTGATTGCGCAGTACGGCAGCGCCTCCCTGTCCATCAAGGTTCCCCAAGGGCCGGCATGCCCGCAGTGCGGCGCACCCACGCGCCAGCGCAGCGGCAAGAGCGGCCCGTTCTGGTCGTGCAGCCGCTACCCGGACTGCAAAGGCACGCTGCCAGTCGAATCCGGCAGCTCCAAGCGCGGCGCCTCGCGCCCGCGCCGTAGCGGCCGCAAAGGCTCCTGACCGCCCCCGTTCCCCGTGAGCCGTGCCCGCCTTCGGCGGCGTGGCCCCTGTCCCGCACTCCGCCGCATGCCCTGCGGGACGCCCAGCGCGCAACGCCTTCTTGATCCGTGTGCGCGTCCCGCCCAGCCGTCCCCGGCCGCGGGACCTGAAGGTAGCTTCTCTGCGAGCCGCACCACGCGCGTTCTGTTGATCTGCGTTTCTTCCGCCCTCTGCGAAGGGTCTCCCGGTGGCTTGCCAGGCTGCACGAGCCACCGGGAGACCCTTCGTGGTCAGCGGTAATCGGTGCCGGTGCCCGCCGGTGCAAAAACGGGCTCCCTTTGTGCGCGGATGTGCGCCAGACGATGCCGGCCCCAGCCACGACATGGGCCGGGTGTGATTGCTTGATGAGCAGACGGTTCTAGCGACGACCGGGCCTGCCAATCAGCCCACGGGTGGTTCCTCTTTTCTCCCGAGCCGAAGGCCGTTGGGCCTTCGGCGCCATTCTCCTGCCCATCAACGTCCCGGCCCGGCCATTGGCCTGGGCCACACGAACAGGAGAGACGACATGCACCCTCAACCTTGCGCACCGCTGCTGTACGGCAGACGGAGGTCGAGAACGGCATGCCCGCCTATCGCGCGGCCATCGCCAATGGTACGCTCGGCTGCAGCCGAGGCCGTAGCCCAAAGGCTGGACTACCTCTTTTGCAGAGGTAAACCTCGGGATGAACTGGGCGAAAACATGCCTTATGTGCCCGCCTTACGGCGAGCTGTTTCCGATGCTTCGCGCAGGATTTCCCGCCCCCCATTCGCTGCGATTGCGGCCACGATGACGCCCAGCACCAGATCCGGGATGTTCGACCCGAACCCCATCACCAGCACCCCGGACAGCACAATCGCACCATTGACGATGGAGTCGTTGCTGGTAAAGATCGCTGACGCCTTGAAGTTCACATCTTCCCCGCGATGGCGGCGCAGTAGTCTGAGGCACACTAGGTTCAAAGCCGCGTTCAGCGCGGCCATGGCCATCATGGCTGGGCCGACAGGCTCTTCCCCTCCAGCGAAGCGGCGTAGGACTTCCAACAGCAGCAGCGCGGCCAGGCCGATTAGCAAGAAACCCGACAAGCGGGCCGCGCCCACCTTGACCGTTGCCGCACGACCGACGGCATACAGGCTAACCGCATAGACCGACGCATCGGCGAGGTTGTCCAACCCGGCGCCCATCAGCGCCGTAGAGCCAGCCCAGATGCCAAGGGCAATGCCGGCGGCGGACTGCGTCAGGTTGATCAGCAACACAGTCAGAAGAATCTTTCGGTCCTTCGCATCGCTCGCATCTAGGCGGCCCAACTCGTCGTTTTCGTGATTTCTGTGGTTTTCAGCCATGCATTGTTCCTTCCAAATCGATGGATGCTGAAGCCTGTAGCGGCTGGAGAGTCAAGGCGCAGATGCAACGAACTTGCCACAGGGTCTTCCCGGACGCCCTTGACTCTACCGTAGCTAGAAGGTTTTCCAATCCAGTCAGAGCTTTAGGACAGAACAGATGAGCACCAATGCGCCCCCTTCATTGCGACTGTCATCCGGTATGGCTGCTATCCACTGATCCGTGGCGCCACTGCGGTTGTGCTCTTCGGCGAGCTCGCGACCGGCCGGCCGTCTTTTCCGACGGAGCTACTCACAGTGATCGTCGCGCTCGCTTGTGCCGCCTTGCTAGAGGGCGGGCGGCCTTTCCACTCCCCGTTGAGCCAGTAGCGGCGTTCCAAGCTGTGGTTGGCCGTCGGCGCATGGCTCGGCTTCTTGGTCGTGCATCTGGCCTTCCAGCACTCCAATCTGGGATACCGGGTCGGGCCGTTGGGATTGTTGATCGGGGTGGCTGAAGCCCATCGCTGGCATCACAAGCGTGAGCACGAAGACGCCCAAGTCAACTACGGCGATTTCTGGATGCCCGGGGGCCACTTGTTCAGCGCTTTCCGGTCGCAAAAGCACACGCTGGGCGCCAAAGAGTGACACTCAAGAAAGATGGACTTTCCAATGGACTACGGCCCGCAGCTTGTCTATCCCTTCCGGAGCCGGCCAGCAGCGGCAAACGCTTGCGCTGCTGGCTATACGATCTTGCCCACGTCGCATTCTTGCGCGAGTCGGGCCTTGCGGCTTCTTGCGAAGCGATCGCGAGTTGCGTGGCGTGCCCATGAGTCGGGCCGCGTCGTGGCGCACTGCTACCTTGGCCTGCACCTGCACCTGCGCAGCCACGCCGCGATGCTCGGTCTGGCCTGGAGAACCCGTAAGGTGGCGGAGATTGCGGCGCGCAGGTCGTCCGGCTCGCGCTGGCTCCTGTGGGCCACGCCCTCGGTCGCACGCCGTCTCAAAACGTCAGAATCGCGCGCTTTCGCATGATGGAGCGCGGCACGTGGCTCTCAGAACTGGACCCGATCACTTCCAGCACCGATGACACGCTCGAGCTTCAGGCGGGCTCGGCCAAGCTGTTGAGAATGCCGCACTCGCGCGAGGTTCGGGCGCTATCGCAGGAGCGTCGCAGATCCATTAACTCGCGCTCCAAGGCGCGCAATTCCTTCATCTTGGTCCGCACTTGCGCGATATGAGCGTCGACCAGCGCGTTCACCTCGCCGCAGCCCAACTCTGGCCGATCCCGTAAGTTCAGCAGTTGACGGATCTCATCCAGCGTCATGTCCTTCGCCCGGCAGCGGCGGATGAACAGCAAGCGCTGCAAATGGACTTCGTCATAGAGCCTGAAGTTGCCCTCGCTACGTGCAGGCTCGGGCAGCAAGCCTTCTGACTCGTAAAAGCGCACGGTCTGCACCAAGCAATCTGCCTTCTTGCCCAGTTCACCGATCCGCATCATGGTTGCTTCCTATAAAAAACTTGACTCTATATCTACTAGAGGTTTTCTAATGATGGCATCCGGGGAAAACCTTGTCAATGAAGAGCGATCTATGAACAAAGAACCTTCCAGCCCATGCGCCTGCTCCGGCGGCAATGGCCAACAGACGGCGTGCGCCAGTGAGCAGGCCAGCACTGAAACCACCGTTTTCCACGTGAGCAACATGGATTGCCGCAATGAGGAAGCACTGGTGCGGCGAACGCTGGAGGGCATGCCCGGTGTCGAGCGGCTCCTGTTCGATCTTCCGCAGCGTTTGTTGACCATTTCGCACCGCGAAGTCTCGGCCGATGCCTTGGAGCAAGCGCTGAATTCGGTGGGCATGAAGGCTCAGGCTGTCCGAGACGCCGCCGTGTCGACCACCTACCGCATCGAGAACATGGACTGCCCGAGCGAGGAGAAACTCATCCGCTCGCACCTCGGGGCAGTCGAGGGAATTCAGGACCTCGACTTCGACCTCGCTGAGCGCACCCTGTCGGTGAAACACCTCGCTCAGGCACGCGCGCAGATGGAGCAGGTCCTGGCCTCGATCGGCATGCGCGCCAAGGAGCAGACCTTCGGCCACACGGGGCCGATCGAAGCCGCGGCTGTGATCCCATCCTCGGCCCTGCAGCAGCAACCAACCGCTGCCGTTTCCGCGCCGCCGATCGGCGAGCGGGTGACGTACCGGATCGAGAACATGGATTGCCCGACGGAAGAAGCGCTGATCCGCGACCGGCTGGGCAAGCTGCCGGGTGTGACCGCGCTCGACTTCAATCTGATGCAGCGTGTGCTGGGAGTCCAGCACACGCTGGCGACCTCAGCGCCGATCGAGAAGGCGCTTGCTTCCATTGGAATGCAGGCTGCGCGGCAGGACATGCAGACAGCCACCACGGTACTTCGCATCGCGAAGATGGACTGTCCGACCGAGGAAAGTCTGATCCGCGGCAAGCTGCAAGGCATGCCGGGCGTGCAGGGAATGGATTTCAACCTGATGCAGCGCACGCTCACGGTTCGGCACACACCCGACGCGATCAAGCCGGCAGTCGAAGCCATCGAATCGCTGGGCATGGAAGCCGAGGTCCAGAGGACTGATGAGCCGCGCGATGCCCCGGTGGCCGCGCACAAGACCAATTGGTGGCCGATGGCGGTTTCGGGCGTTGCGGCGGTGGCCGCCGAAGGCGTGTACTGGGTCAACGACGGCAATCATTGGGCCGTGATCGTGCTGGCACTGGTTTCGATCTTCACCGGCGGCCTCAGCACCTACAAGAAGGGCTGGATCGCGCTGAAGAACCTCAACCTGAACATGAACGCCCTGATGGCCATCGCGGTCACCGGCGGCATGGCGATCGGCCACTGGCCGGAGGCCGCCATGGTCATGTTCCTGTTCGCGTTGGCGGAAGTGATCGAGGCGAAGTCGCTGGACCGCGCCCGCAACGCCATTCGGGGGCTGATGGACTTGGCGCCCGAGACCGCGACCGTGCGGCAGGCCGATGGCTCATGGACAGAGCTGCCGGCCAAGGAGGTCGCAAAGGGCGCGGTGGTCCGCGTGCGTCCTGGCGAGCGCATCGCACTGGACGGCCTGATCACCTCGGGTCGATCGGCCATCAACCAGGCGCCCATCACCGGCGAGAGCCTGCCCGTCGAGAAGGCCGAAGGTGACCAGGTCTTCGCCGGAACCATCAATGAGACCGGCTCTTTCGAATACAAGGTGACCGCAGGCGCCAGCGACTCGACGCTCGCGCGCATCATCCATGCCGTGGAGTCCGCGCAGGGCAGCCGTGCGCCCACGCAGCGCTTCGTCGACCAGTTCGCCCGCGTCTACACGCCGGCGGTGTTCGCGGTGTCCGTGCTGGTTGCCGTCGTGCCGCCGCTCGCCTTCGGCGGCGCATGGTTTGACTGGGTCTACAAGGCCCTGGTACTGCTGGTGATCGCCTGCCCCTGCGCTCTGGTCATCTCCACGCCGGTCACCATCGTCAGCGGCTTGGCCGCTGCCGCCCGACGCGGCATCCTGATCAAGGGTGGCGTCTACCTGGAGGGCGGGCGCAAGCTCAAGGCGTTGGCCCTGGACAAGACCGGCACACTCACACATGGCAAGCCCGAGCAGACCGACTTCGTGCCGCTGATCGGCGAGGCGCAGGAAGTTGCCGCCTGGGCCGCAAGCCTCGCGGCACGCTCGGACCATCCTGTGTCTCAGGCCATCGCCCGCAAGGCGAACCGTGACGGCATCGCGCTGCACGAGGTCGACGACTTCGCGGCGCTGCCTGGCCGCGGCGTGCGCGGCCGCGTCGCCGGGCGCATGTTGCACATGGGCAACCACAGGCTCGCCCAGGAGCTGGGCCTGAGCGAAGCGACGCTCCAGGCTCGGCTGGAGACCCTGGAGCGCCAAGGCAAGACAGCGATCCTGCTGATGGACGATGCGACCGTGCTCGGCATTTTTGCAGTGGCCGACACCGTGAAGGAAACCAGCCGTGAGGCGGTGGCCGACCTGCAGGCGCTGGGTGTGCGCACGCTGATGCTGACGGGGGACAACCAGCACACGGCCGCGGCCATCGCTGCCCAGGTCGGAATCTCTGAAGCCCGTGGTGACCAACTGCCCGAAGACAAGCTCAAGACCATCGAAAGCCTGGTCGGCGGCGAGGGCCAGGTGGGCATGGTGGGCGACGGCATCAACGATTCGCCCGCGCTCGCCCGTGCCGACATCGGCTTCGCCATGGGCGCGGCCGGCACCGACACCGCGATCGAAACAGCCGACGTCGCCCTGATGGACGACGACCTGCGCAAGATCCCCGCCTTCATCCGGCTGTCGCGTAGCACTGCGGCGATCCTCACGCAGAACATCGTTCTGGCCCTTGGCATCAAGGCGGTGTTCCTTGCGTTGACGTTCACAGGGCATGCCACCATGTGGATGGCTGTGTTCGCTGACATGGGGGCAAGTCTTTTGGTTGTCGTCAATGGGCTGCGCCTCCTGAAGTTCAAGGCGGCATGAACAATGGATGAACCATCTCTTCGCAAGACGCAGTGGTACTCTCTCGCGATCGTTATATTCGCCGGCGATCAGGCAGCTAAGAGCTACATTGACGCGACAACTCCCTTGGGTTGGTCGCACGAGGTGGCGTCATTCTTCAACCTAGTTCACGCTCTCAATCCCGGCGCGGCGTTCAGCTTCCTTGCTGGCGCGGGCGGCTGGCAGCGGTGGTTTTTTCTGGCGATCGCGTTCGCAATATCGGCATGGCTCGCATGGCTGCTCTCCCGGCCGCTGCGCAAAACGGAAGGCCTTTCGTACAGCCTCATTCTGGGCGGCGCATTGGGCAACGCGTTCGACCGCGCCACGCGCGGGCACGTTATCGACTACATCGACTTTCACCTGCACGGCTGGCACTGGCCCGCCTTCAACATCGCTGACATGGCCATCGTGGGCGGGGCGATCGCGCTGGTGGCCCAGTCGTTCATGAGCGTGGAGAACCCGGCCGCCACAAAGGAGTCCCAGTGACATTGGGACGATCCGGAAATTCGCAATGCACACGGTGCAGGACACCAATCTGAAGAGAACGGCCCCCAGCATGAGCGGCCGCGGCTTGGCCCTCATGCTAGCGCCCACCGCCGCTTTTGCTGCAACGCCCTGTTGCGATGGCGGCGATTGCTGCAACGACGTCGCAATGCCTTGCTGTGAATAAACAGCACGCAAGCCAGTTGACCTGGCAATTATGAAAGTCCATCACGGCGATGCTGGCCTTTTTCGTTCCAATGAGCCGTCACGGAGAGGTGATGATGAAGCTATGCCGGGATCCTGCAAGCTTTAGGACGGTCTTCTTTACCGCATAGCGATATGCTGATGTCACCCGTTCGCCTCGCCTGGCAAGTACAAGTAGTTCGTCGCGGTTTTCTGGCCGTGTCCGCCCGCTTCGCTGGCCCTTTTGCCCCAAACAAGCGCAATCATGCCTGCGTTACCACCAAAGTTCGCCCCCGCCAGTTGCTGTTCCTAAAGGGCATCAAGCTCAACGCCATCGCCGACCGGCCAGCGTATTTCGCATCGCTGCGTGCCCGTCGGGGCCAGCCCATCGTCATCCTCGCAGAGCTGGGACCGGACGAGGCATTCGCCCTGTGGAAGCAGCATGTACTGGGCGACAGGCCTCGCTGACCCAGTTTCGCCTCATCCTCCTGACAGCCCCGCACTTATTGCGGGGCTTTCTTTTTTCCGCGTTCGCCAATCGGGGCTGTTGCAAATGCCGATTTCCGGCTGACGCGGCTCGCCTCGCGCATGAAGCTGCCCGCATGTGTCGCTGATTCGTCAGCACCATGCCAGCAGCCAGAGTTTCCAGGCTGCCGCGGATTCTTTCCGCGCTACCCGCCAGTCCGCCATCGCATCGAGTCTGCGGACGCGCGTCACCCGTGACGCCGATGCTTTTTTCTCAACCGCGTGCGGGAGCTGCCATCCCGTGAGGGACGAGGCCCCGCTTTTTCCAAGGAGCCCGTCCATGTCCCAGCAAGCCTCTTTCGGCCAGTTGGCCTTGATCCATTGCGGCAAGTTCCTGCCGCTCGAAATCCTGCATAGCGCCGCCGGCCACTACATCGGCACGCGCGATACAGAAGGTCCCGTTTCGCGGGAATCCTGCCAGTACTTCCGCAGCTATGCCGCGGCTCAACGTGCCCTCGAAAGAGGCGGCTGGTCCCAGCTCGCCACACCCTGATCCAACTGGAGGAACCACGTCATGAACCAGCTTTTGCCCCAGGAAGTCGTCGATCAGATCATGCGGGAAGAGCAGCATTTCGCCGCCGCGCCCCAAGCCTTCTTCGAGGTCTGGAAGCGCGGCGTCGAGATCGCAGGCCCGCAATGGTTTGGCGACGGCACGCGCGAAGGCCTGAACCAGGCAAAGAGCAAGTGGGATCTGCGTCCCGACATGCTGCGTGCCAACGACGCACTCGGCGTCCTGAGCAGCGGGGAACGCATGTTCCTGTCCGCCATGTTCAGCTTCTACAACGCGCGCGAGGGCGGTGCCATGCTCAAGCGCTGCCACTTCCAAGGACTGTCGGACTTCGATGGTCTCGATCTGCAACGTCGCCAGGTGATCGCCGACCTGCTGCTGAACTACAGCGGTTGGTGAGCCGGTCCCTGGCACACCTTCATCACTGCGTTCACGGGACCCCATGAGGGACATGCGCCTCGTTCGAGGCCATGTCCCTCGCGTTTTCTCCCCGCCCAGCGCCATCCGGCATC
Source organism: Pseudomonas ceruminis (assembly GCF_021602025.1). GTDB lineage: Bacteria > Pseudomonadota > Gammaproteobacteria > Pseudomonadales > Pseudomonadaceae > Aquipseudomonas > Aquipseudomonas ceruminis. The sequence goes on along the minus strand of NZ_BQHW01000003.1, from coordinate 161,780 downwards.
AGGCGGTTTCCCCTGCGGATGCCATCGTCCGCAAGGGCTGGCTCCGTTCATTCATCGAAAGGAGCCTTCATGGCCAACAACTACTACGAAGCCACCGGCGTTCTCGTGCTCGACCGTGTGACGCCCGTCATCCAGGCGCTGTTCGGCGCCTTCGCGCTGGACGAGAGCCACCCCGGCAACGGGCAGGCCTACATCGCCCAGATCGCCGAGACCACCAATCCGCAATGGCCGGACGTGCTCGATGGCCTGGAAGACCTGGCCACGCAACTCGGTATTCCGATGCCGGACGACGAAGGGCTGTCGATCCCGCCGCTGCTCGAACTGCTCGCCGTGCACTTCCGTGCCGATGAGGACGAAGAGCTGGGGAACTTGATCGACCGTCATTCGTTCGAGGACACCGCCGATCTCGACGCATTGTTTCTGATCGCCACCCGGTTCGATGACGGGCACCACCTGACCGCCATCCAGTTCGAGGGCTGCTGGTACTGCAGCAAGCCGCGGCTGTTCGAGTTCGGCGGCAACGGCTGCTACCTGAGCCGCGAGGTCCGCTTCATCAGCTCCTCCTCCCAGGCCCTCCAGCTCGGCGACCAATTGCGCAAGACCATTGTGGCCGCCGACATCGAAGAGGCTTCGGCCCTGATCGCGCTGGAGACCATCAATCTGCTGGCGGGCGTCAGCGACGAGCCATTCCGCATGAATTTGCGCCGGCGCGTCGCCGAGCGATTGGCCCAAACGCCAACGATCAGCGTCACCTGACGCTGTTTCCTTTCTTTCCACCCACCGGGGTCAATTCCCGGTGGCGGGGATTTGCTCCATCATTATTCTGTTGGAGAAATCCCATGTCCCAGAATCCCAATCCCTTTCTACGCGGCTACTGGAATCTGAAAATCGTCCGCACGCTGTCCATCAGCTACGAGGACGGAAGCCCGCATGTTTGGCGAAACATCCACCCGAGCCAGCAGCACCTCTGCGACGCGGCGCTGGTTTCTTCTCCTTGCATCATCACCAGCGACTTCGCGGTGGTCAGGACTGGCACCGAACCTGTCGGCGCCGCACTGATCGCCGAATGCGACGCGGCTGAAGGGGGCAGCGGCGAAGGCATGGTGGGTGCCGTGGTGTACGCGATCCACGGCGACGACTTCGACGGCCGCCCCGTCCACATTGGCGACACCTATTCGGCCGAGGCCGCACGGGAAGTCGTGCAGCGGTTGAGCTTCGAGACCGGCTACTACAGCCGGTGCTGGGAAATCAGCAGCGCGCACATCAGCCGCGAAACCGGCCAGTACCTGGCCAACCTGGCTGACCTCGCGACGCCGGAGGCCTTTTTGTTCATCGCGTTCCGGATTCCCTACAGCCCGGCGATCGGCGTCAAGCTGATCTCCACGCCCTGGACGGACCAGCACCTGCAGGACGTCGAGGGGATCGCCGCCGAGCAGCTTCGGCAGGAGCACCGCAGCAAGGGCATGCCGGACGAGCTGGCACAGATCCTTGAACTGGCCGGCCAGGCCGACGTGCGCATCCTCATCCTCGATGCCGACGCACCCGTGTTGCCGGGCCTATCGCTGGCCGGCGAATAGCTGCCACACACATCCCCGGCCTTCCTTGTCCTCACCGCATGCCGGCCCGGTCTCCCGCCAGAGAGCCGGGCCGGCGCACTTTCACAGGAGCGATCCCATGTTCCCCGACCTCATCACACCCGCATCCGACTTCGAGCACCAACTCGGAGCCTGCGTCAACGCCATGAGCCAGGAAGATGCCATCGGCCAGATCCTGGTATTCGAGCGCATGAGCGGCACGCTGCACATGCGCCATATCGCCAGCGCCGACCTGGTGGACACCGACGTGGACGACTACGAAATGGTCGTCTTCGACGGTGGCAACACAAGCGGCGACACGTGGAAACACGTGTTCTTTCCGCGTCAGCGCGAGCACTACTTCGTGTACCAAGCCTGATTCCTCCAGCCCCTTTCGAGGGGCTTTTTCTTGCCCGCAGCACAGGAAAACGGTTGTGGTGCGGTGCCGTTTCCTGCGGGCAGGCAGACCGCCCCAGGGCCATGCTTGCCCCATGTTCGTCGGCGTTGCCGGCACATGCCCAGGCAGTCGAGACCTTCGAGGCTGCAAGCGCGGGAAACCGTGCTGGTCGTTTCTTCCTACGGACCTACCGCGTCCATCCACGCCACCCACAAGGGACCTCTCCCTTGCGGGCGGGGAATCCCTTGTTTTTCCTCAAGGAGTTTCCCCATGGATCGTTCCCTCATCAAATCCATGATGCCTTCGCTGGTCGCAGGCCATGTGCCCCGCAACGTGCGGTCGTTCAAGTACCGCGTGTTCGATGATCAGCCGCTGTCCTCAACGCTGGGCTTCGCCATCGACCCCCAACCCTTCGACGGCAAGGTGGTCGCCGCGACCGACGATGCCATCGTCGTCAAGCTCAAGCCTTCCGAGTTCGCGGTGCTCGATCCCAGCCTGGTGACCACGGTTCCTGCCGAAGGCGCCAAGGTGCATGTCCAACCCTATGCCCGTCGTCGCTTCGACGGACTGCGCGCGGACACGCCGGAGGTCATCACCGAGGAGACTTCGGACGGCACGCCGTACACCATCACGAGGCACATCCTCGGCTCGGCGCCGGCCAAGCTGCCCATTCCCACGCCGCAGTGCATGGAGTTGGGCCAGCTCATCGAGCAGTTGGAGGAGATGCCGGCCCCCGATCGCTTCCGGCGCATCACCCACATGCTGGTGGATGCCGGTGCCCGCGACTTCACCTGGGTCGATCCCACGCCCTCCAAGATCATCGAGACCCCGCCGGCGATCAGCTTCACGGTCTCGACCGCGAAGTTCGAGGGCCGGGTGACGATCCTCTACGACCGCGGCGGAGACACCTACGTGGTGGAACTGCACCGTCAGAACGGTGAATCGGTCGAACTGGTCGATCGGCACGACGAGGTGTATTTCGACATGCTCGGCGAAGTGCTGGAGAGGCTCATCGACGACGGGCGCTGGCGCCAGATCGACGTGAGCATCCTCGACGCGAAAGCGGCCCGCAAGCGCCAGGCCGTCCCGGCATGACGCCCCGCAGCGAAACCGGGCGGTCCTGCGGCTGACCCGAGGCATCCGCCACGGCGTTCCAGCCGTTCCGGCCGCGTGCACTACAGGCCCTTCATCCCATCGGATGGAGGCCTTTCTCATTCTTCCACACAGGAGATTTCATCCATGTCACTGCGATTCAAAGGCGCTGACCTGCGCCCCGTGCTGACCGAAGCCATCGCCAATCAGGGGTCGTCTCAGAAAACGGAAAAAAATCGTACGCTAAGAGCCGAAGTGGGCCCTTTAGCAGCAATGCAAAGCTGCGATCAACGGGCAGGAAACATTGCCATGGTGCGCGTTGCACTCTCTCACTAGCGTCGACAGGGCCTCTTCCATCCGCGTGAGGTCCGCCATGCGTGCGCGCACATCGGCCAGCCGGTGAGCAGCCAGTTCGGCCGCCTCGCTGCAATGGGTGCCGTCCTCCAGTTTCAGGAGCTGGCCGACTTCATCCAGGCTGAATCCCAGGCGCTGGGCTGACTTCACGAACTTCACCCGCGCCACGTCCGCCTGCCCGTAGCGGCGGATGCGACCGTAGGGCCGCTCCGGCTGGGGTAGCAAGCCCTTGAGCTGATAGAAGCGGATCGTCTCCACGTTGACCCGGGCTGCCTTGGCGAAGGCCCCGATGGTCAGATTCTCTTGAGCGTTCTCCATGGCGCTTGACTCCGTAGTTGACTACGGAAGTAACGTTACAGCATCAAGCGAAGTCCCGGAAGGAGAACCTTATGTCGGAACCCAAGAACGGCTGCGGCGCACTGGCGACCGGCGGCGTCGCGGCCGTCCTCGCCTCGGCCTGCTGCCTCGGCCCCCTTGTCCTGGTCGCGCTCGGCTTCTCTGGCGCGTGGATCGGCAACCTGACCGTGCTGGAGCCGTATCGGCCGATCTTCATCGGCGCAGCGCTCATCGCGCTGTTCTTCGCCTGGCGCAGCATCTTCCGACCAGCCCATGCCTGCAAGCCCGGCGACGTTTGCGCCGTGCCCCAAGTGCGGACTGCCTACAAGGTGATCTTCTGGATCGTGGCCGCCCTGGTTCTGGTTGCCCTCGCGTTTCCCTACGTCCTGCCGCTGTTCTACTGAAAGGAGATCACCATGAAGAAACTCACCACCCTCACCACCCTCATCGCCCTGGCCGCCGCTCTAAGCGCGCCCGCCTGGGCTGCCACCAAGACCGTCACCCTGTCGGTGCCCGGCATGACCTGCGCCGCGTGCCCGATCACGGTCAAGACGGCTCTGTCCAAGGTCGCCGGCGTCGAGAAGGCCGAAGTCAGCTTCGAGAAGCGGGAGGCCGTCGTCACCTTCGACGAGGCCAAGACCAATGCCGACGCCTTGACCAAGGCCACCGCAAACGCGGGTTACCCGTCCAGCGTCAAGCAGTGAGGGCGTAATCATGGCCGAGGCGATCACCCTCCACATCGAAGGCATGACCTGCACGTCGTGCGCCGAGCACGTCCAGCAGGCTTTGACGAACGTGCCCGGCGTGCGCGCGGCCTCGGTGTCCTATCCGCAGCGGCAGGCCGAAATCGAGGCGGATGCAGGCGTGAGCGTGGCCCCGCTGGTTGCCGCAGTGGCCACGCTCGGCTATCGCGCACGGCTTACCGACACGCCGAACAAGCCTGCCGGCCTGCTAGACAAGGCGCTGGGCTGGCTCGGTGGCGAAACGAAGCATGTTGGCGGTGAACAAGCGCTGCACGTGGCTGTGATAGGCAGCGGCGGCGCGGCGATGGCGGCTGCCTTGAAGGCCGTGGAGCAAGGCGCCCGCGTCACGCTGATCGAGCGCGGCACCATCGGCGGCACCTGCGTCAATGTCGGCTGCGTGCCGTCCAAGATCATGATCCGCGCCGCGCACATCGTCCACCTGCGCCGCGAAAGCCCGTTCGATGCTGGCCTGCCGGCCGCAGCGCCCGCTGTACTGCGCGAGCGGCTGCTGGCCCAGCAACAAGGCCGCGTCGAGGAGCTGCGCCATGCCAAGTACGAAGGCATCCTGGCAAGCACTCCGGCCATCACCGTGCTGCGCGGCGAGGCCCGGTTCAGGGACACGCGCACGCTGACCGTGGCGACCGCTGACGGCGGCACGCACGAGGTGAACTTCGACCGCTGCCTGATTGCCACCGGCGCGAGCCCGGCGCTTCCGCCAATCCCGGGCCTTGCGGACACACCCCACTGGACCTCCACCGAGGCGCTGGAAAGCAGCTCGCTCCCCGAGCGGCTGGCCGTGATTGGTTCCTCCGTGGTGGCGGTCGAGTTGGCGCAAGCCTTCGCCCGGCTGGGCAGCCAGGTCACGATCCTGGCGCGCAGCACGCTGTTCTTCCGAGAAGACCCGGCCATCGGGGAAGCCGTAACAGACGCCTTCCGCGCCGAGGGCATCGAGGTGCTGGACCACACCCAGGCGAGCCACGTTGCCTATGCGGGCGGGGAATTCGTGCTCACCACCGGGCAGGGGGAAGTGCGCGCCGACAAGCTGCTGGTCGCCACCGGTCGCGCGCCGAACACGCGCAGCCTGAACCTTGAAGCGGCAGGCGTCGAAGTCAATGCGCAGGGAGCCATCGTCATCGACCGCGCCATGCGCACGAGCGCACCGCACATCTTTGCTGCCGGCGACTGCACCGACCAGCCGCAGTTCGTCTATGTGGCGGCGGCGGCCGGCACGCGCGCCGCGATCAACATGACCGGCGGCGACGCGGCGCTGGACCTGACGGCGATGCCGGCGGTGGTGTTCACCGATCCGCAGGTGGCGACCGTGGGCTACAGCGAGGCGGAAGCGCACCACGACGGCATCGAGACCGACAGCCGGCTGCTGACGCTCGACAACGTGCCGAGGGCGCTCGCCAACTTCGACACGCGCGGCTTCATCAAGCTGGTGGCGGAAGCTGGCTCAGGGCGGCTGATCGGCGTACAGGCGGTCGCGCCGGAAGCGGGCGAACTGATCCAGACGGCCGCGCTGGCGATCCGCCACCGGATGACCGTGCAGGAGCTGGCCGACCAGTTGTTCCCCTACCTGACCATGGTCGAGGGACTGAAGCTCGCGGCGCAGACCTTCAACAAGGACGTGAAGCAACTGTCCTGTTGCGCCGGATGAGGAAAAGGGAGGTGTTCGATGAACGCCTACAGCCGCGCCAACCGCCGCATCTACGCGGCCTTGTCCGATCCCCTGTCGGCCACCCACCGGCACCGCCTCGACGATCTGCTCAAGCGCCACGACAACGGCAAGACGACCTGGCTGGCCTGGCTGCGCCAGTCGCCCGTCAAGCCGAACTCGCGCCACATACTCGAACACATCGAGCGCCTCAAAGCCTGGCAGGCGCTCGACCTGCCTTCCGGCATCGAGCGGTCGGTGCACCAGAACCGCCTGCTCAAGATCGCCCGCGAAGGCGGCCAGATGACGCCCGCCGATCTGGCCAAGTTCGAGGCACAGCGCCGCTACGCGACCCTGGTGCGCTCGCCATCGAGGGCATGGCCACCGTCACCGACGAAATCATCGACCTGCACGACCGCATCCTGGGCAAGCTGTTCAACGCTGCCAAGCACAAGCATCAGCAGCAGTTCCAGGCGTCCGGCAAGGCGATCAACGCCAAGGTGCGGCTGGCCACCTCGATCAAGCAGGGCACGGTGACGGCCTCGCTGATGCTCAGGAAACTCGGCAGCTACCCGCGCCAGAACGGCCTGGCCGTGGCGCTGCGCGAGCTGGGCCGCATCGAGCGAACGCTGTTCATCCTGGACTGGCTGCAAAGCGTCGAGCTGCGCCGCCGCGTGCATGCCGGACTGAACAAGGGCGAAGCCCGCAACGCGCTAGCCCGCGCCGTGTTCTTCAACCGGCTGGGCGAAATCCGCGACCGCAGTTTCGAGCAGCAGCGCTACCGGGCCAGCGGCCTCAACCTGGTGACGGCGGCCATAGTGTTGTGGAACACGGTCTATCTGGAACGGGCCTCAAACGCCTTACGCGGTCACGGCCAGACTGTCGATGACGCCCTGTTGCAGTACCTGTCGCCGCTGGGCTGGGAGCACATCAACCTGACCGGCGATTACCTCTGGCGCAGCAGCGCCAAGATCGGCGCGGGCAAGTTCAGGCCGCTACGACCGCTGCAACCGGCTTAGCGTACGATTTTTTCCGTTTTCTGAGACGTCCCCAATCAGTGCCGCATTGTCCTGGTCAAGGATCAGGGCGTGTACTTCCTCGCCGAGCGTGGGGAGCGTCGCCCGGATGGGCGCCAGGCACTGCTCGCCTACGCCGTCGGATGCAACCCGGACACCGACCCGTTCGATGACTGGTGGCACCTCGCCGGCCGCGAGCTGGGCGGCGATGACTTCGCGGAGTATTTCGACCCGAAGGACGGCCTGTTCACGCGCCTCCAGCACTCGGCGGACGATCTCGTGCTTTCCGCCACCGCCACGCACCTGTCCTTAGCAGTGGTGCCTCCCGCCTGACGCGGCAACCGCCTCGCAGCCCCCGCATCGGGGGCCTTCTTTTGTTCGCACCGCCGCCATCGCCGCGCGTGCGCGTTTGTCTCCAGCCGCCGAGGCACGCCCCGCCGGCCACAACGCCGGCATGCCACCGGAGACAACCGCATGAACACGCCATCGACCTCGCCGAGGCTGCACCTCCTACCGGTGTCGCTGCGCACGGCCAATGCATTCGTTCTGTCGCACCATCGCCACCACCGCCCGGTCCAGGGCGCGAAGTTCGCCCTGGCCGTCACGCTGAGCGACAGCGACCTGATCCACGGCGTGGCCATTGTCGGCCGCCCGGTCGCGCGGCACCTGGACGCTGGAAGTCACGCGGCTGTGCACCGACGGCACACCCAGCGCCTGCAGCAAGCTCTACGGCGCGGCCTGGCAGGCGGCAAGGGCGCTGGGCTACATACGCCTGCTCACCTACACCATGCCCGACGAAGGTGGCGCCAGCCTGCGCGCCGCCGGCTGGCGGCTGATCGGCGCGCGCGGTGGCGGCGCCTGGAGCCGTCCCGGCCGTCCGCGCGCCGATACCCCCGAGCACCTGCGCGGCGCCAAGTGCCTGTGACAGGCGCCGGGTGGCGCGGACAAAGGGAAGCGCCCGGGTGCCGATTGATTGCTGCCGCGCGCGCGAGGCCCCGCCATGCTGGCCCCATGCCTGCTGACGTCGTCAGCGACATGCCAGGCAACCATCGGTCTTCGAGGTTGCGGCGCAGTTCCCACTGCGTGACCGAGCCAGCTCGCACCGCATCCTTCCGCGAGCGGCCACCAGCCTCTGGTGGCGGATGCTTTCGCCTTATCAACCCACCGCGGGGTCACGCACCTTCCCCGCATGCGTGGGCCGGTGTGTCTCCGCTTCATCCCAATGGAGATTCACCATGAACACCACGTCCAACGAGAAATCGTATTTCGACCTCCACACCTCGGGCATCGGCTACATCCAGCGTGTCCGTGAAGTGCCCGTCCGGGGCGGCCGCCGTGCGCAGCCTTTCCTGGCATGCACCATCGCCGCGCTGGTCGGCCCCGCCCGGGACCCCAGCTACCGCTACTTCGACGTCAAGGTCTCGGGTGCCGAGGCCAAGAAGCTCGTTCAGCGCTACATCGGCGTTGACGATCCCAAGCAGCGCCCGCTGGTGCGCTTTCGCCTCGGTGACCTGTGGGGCGATGTGTACATCCGCGACAAGGGTGAGCAGAAGGGTCAGGCCGCCGCGTCCCTCAAGGCGCGACTGCTCAAGGCCGAACTGATCGACCGGGCCGAACTGGCTTCGATCGAGCAGCACGAGTTGATCACCCGCGGCATCGGCTATCTCAATCGTGTGAAGGACGTCACCCCAAAAGCTGGCGACTCGTTCCTCTCTTGCACCGTCGCGGCACTGGCCGGGCCTGTCGATGAACCGGAGTATCGGTACTTCGACACCATCGTCGCCACCCCGGAAGCCGAGCACCTGGTTCGCCGGTGCGTTCAGGCCGTCGAGGGTGACCGCAAGGTGCTGATCGCCTTCCGTCTGAACGACATGAAGATCGATCCGTACATCCGCACCAAGGGTGAGCACGCCGGGGAACCGGCCGCCAGCCTGGAATCGACGCTGGTCCACATCGGTCTCATCAAGATCGACGGCACCCAGGTCTATCCGACGAGCCAGGCGCAAGCCGAGGCGCCGCCGGCCGAAGACGCATCCGCGTCCGAAGCCGACGATGCCATCGACACGGCCACCGAGCCCGCCGAGCGCGAGCCCGAGGCGCAAGTCCAGGAGCAGGAGCCGGCATTGGCTGCTTCGTTCTGATCCGGCACGGCCTCTCACGGGGCCTTGTCGCTTTTCCTCCCCACGTACGCCGCGTCCCCAGGACGCGTGCTTGCGCATTTCATCCCCCGAGTTCCGCGTGGTCTCACGGCCACGCGGTTGTCGAATTTCTCAAAGGAGATCAGCCATGTCTCTGGTATCCCGCTTTGCTCCGCAATCCCCGATCCTGCGCTCTGATCGCCCACTCTCGGACGACCGCATTCGTGCCGTCGTTCCGTCGATCTTCGCCGACGCTCCACATGGGAGCCGGTCCGATCGGTATGCCTACATACCGACCTCGACCGTGCTGACCAAGCTGCGCCAGGAGGGCTTCGAGCCCTTCATGGTGTGTCAGACGCGCGTGCGCAACGAAGACCGGCGCGAGTACACGAAGCACCTCATCCGACTTCGCCATGCAAGCCAGATCAACGGCGACGAGGCGAACGAGATCATCCTGCTCAACAGCCATGACGGCACGAGCAGCTATCAGATGCTCGCCGGCATGTTCCGGTTCGTCTGCCACAACGGCCTGGTTTGCGGTGACACCACCGCAGACATCCGCGTTCCCCACAAGGGCGACGTGGCCAGCCAGGTGATCGAAGGTGCCTACGGAGTCCTCGAAGGTTTCGAGCGCGTGCATAACGCGCGCGATGCGATGCGCACCATCACCCTCGATGAGGGCGAAGCGGAGGTCTTTGCGAACTCTGCGCTCGCACTCAAGTACGACGATCCGGCCAAGTCCACGCCTGTCACCGAGAGCCAACTGCTGGCCCCTCGGCGATGGGACGACCGCAAGAACGACCTGTGGGCCGTCTTCAACCGCGTCCAGGAGAACCTAGTCAAAGGGGGCCTGAACGGACGCACGGCCAACGGCCGCAATCAGCGCACCCGTCCGGTGCAAGGCATCGACCAGAACCTGCGCCTGAACCGGGCGTTGTGGCTGCTGGCCGAAGGCATGCGCCAGCTCAAGGCGTGATGCCACGCGGACCTCGCCCACCTCGGGCGAGGCCATTTCCTCTCATCCACCGGGTGCCGTCGGCGGCCCGTCATTCATCATCAGGAGAACCATCATGGCAACCCCATCGGCTTCCGAGAAATCTGTTGCGCCCATCGTCGTCCCCGGCCAGCTCACGCTGCGTACCATCCGCGGCAAGAACGGCCCGTTCACGGTTGGCCGCCTCGCGACGCACCTCGGTACTTTCGAGGTCAAAGACCCGGAGCTGGAGCAGTACCCCGAAGGCAAGTACGACGGGGAATTCATCATCAGGTACATCTTCCCGAAGTCCTATCCGGTCGGCGGCGGCATGCGGTTCGAGATCCGTGCCAGCCTCGACGGCATGACGCTCAACGGCATCGACAAACTCAGCCGCGACGAAGCCCGCAGCTTCGCCACCCAGGACGTCGATCCGCTCGATGAAGAGCAAGGGGCGCAGCCTGCGGCAACGCCGGCCAAGCCCACCAAAGCGTCCAGGCCCGCCAAGCCCGCACCCGTGCAGGCGTCCGCGGACCCGCTGGTCGATACCACGCCCTTCGGCGTGGATGCGCCACCGCCTGCTACGGCCGCTGCCCCCGGCAGCACCGAAGACGGTGACGCCGCGCTCTTCGGCCTGCTGTGGCCGCTGGGCGAGTCCGTGAAACTGGATTCGACCATCGACCGCCGCACCCTGCGCGCGCAGATCGCCCGCCTGGGCGAGCTGGGCTACGCGCTGGACTTCAAGACGCAGGAGTGGAGCCGCCAGGCCGAACCAAAACCTGCGTGATCGCAGACGCCGCATGCGCGGTGTTCTTCATCCACCCGCCGGGGTTCCTTTCCCATGCGGGGGAGGCCCTGGCCATTTTCTGGAGGTCTCCATCATGTCCACCATCGCTTGCGATACCCCGCGTTCAACGCTGGATGAACCCGCGTGGCGGGACCTTTGCAAAGCGGCCGCCGCACACGCCCAGCGCGGTTGCGGCTTGTCCTACGACCACTACGTGACGCTCTTCAGTTCGGCGATCGACGCACAGGCCAATCGTTTGCCGGATGAGCAACGTGCTCAGGCTCTCGAAATCGCGGCCCAGGAATGGGACTACGCAACACCTGCCGAACGGCAGGAAACCCAGGACTGGAATGCGGAGCATGGCTATTGCTCGCACGGGATCGAGTTCGGCTACTGCCCGGCCGGTTGTGATCGAGACGATGACGACTGGGATTGAGGGCGACGCATAGGTTCCTTCGCCGCAGATGCGGCATTCCATCACCCGCTGGGGGTTCTTCCCCACGGGGAGGCCTTCAGCTCAACTTTTCGAGGAGGCCTCTCATGGGCTGGTATTTCTCAAACCAATCGCGGTCCGAACTGATCGCGGAACTGATCGCACCGCAAGAGACCGAGCGCGCCAGCGTCAAGGTCATCGCTCACACCCTGCGCGGCAACGTGCTGTGGTCCGTCGCCGAAGTGACCGCCAAGGTCGAAGGCGTGCATCGTGATCTCGCACCGGGCCAGTCCCTGCGCTACATCCGCTGCGATCTGCTTGAACGAAGCGGCGGCCAGTGGGGCTACAAGTCCTTGGACGAGTCCATGCACCCGTACTACTACACGTGCCCGCTGTCCTATCTGGACCTCGCACCGGAGCAGTCCGCCGACTGGCGTGCAGGCGTTCGCGCCTACCACGCCCGGCGGCGCACACCCACGGCATCCGCGGCATCCGCCGCGGCGTCGATGGCCTGAGCCAGGAGGAACCGACATGGACCCGATCCTGGCAACGCTTCCGCCCTCGTTGCTGGCACTCGTTGAAGGGAGTTTGTCCAACGACGAAGTGTCCTCCGACGAGGAAATGCTGGCGTACTTCATCGACAACGGCCTCACCGAGGACCAGGCACGGCAGGCACTGACCTACCGCGACCAGTACCTCAACAACATCTACCTGGAAGGCTTCACGCCGATCACTTCGGCGGACGAGCCGCTTCACTTCAACCCGCACACCCGGCAGTTCGAGCCGGACTGAGCGGTTTTCTTCCACCCCCTGGGGCAGTACTTGCCCCAGCGGGCGGTGCTGTTCCCGTTCATCCGAGGACACCACCATGCCCGCAAACACTTCTTCCACGCTGTACCGCATCGACGAATGCCCGGACGTGATGGCCGACGCCTGCGTCGGCGATGACCAGGGCAACCTGATCTTCCTGTCCATCTGGGCGCGGGACACCGCCGTCCAGCAGTTCCTCGCTCGCCTGACCCTCGGGCGCGACGAGCAGGGACTGGACCAGTTCCACGTCATCACCGACCAGGGCGGCAGCGTCCCGGTATTCATCGGCAACGTCGATCGCCTGGAAAAGCGCATCACGCGCGCGTACCGGCGGACGCTGTTCGGCTCGCTGTCCAACGTGTGGCTGTTCGACCGGCGCTGCGTCAAGCCCGACAAGGCCAACGCCAGCGCATTGGCACTGCTGCCACGCGACAGCGCCCACAGGCTTGACCGCCTGTGGATGCTGGTGCGGGACACCTGCCCGTTGCCGCTGCTCGATCACTGGCGCGAGACCGTGCTGGAACTGCTGCAAACCCGCGAGATGCTGGCCCGCCTTCCGTTCGCCCTCGGGCCGCTGGAAGGCCATCGGCTCGCCATCGACGTGCCGGCGCTGACCCTGGCGCTCGGCTCCCTGATCCGCAGCGACGCGCTCACCGCCTATCCGTATCCGGCCAAGATTTGGACGCCGGAAGCGGTAGCGGCTTGACCCACCCTCGGAGGCACGCCTTGGCGTACTTCCGTGTTTCATCCCCGCCAACCAGGAGACTTCCATGGCCCTCATGTTCCCGCGGCTCGCCCGCAATTTCGTCAAGAACGGATATTTCCCGACCGACGAACCCACGCTCGAAAGAGCGCTCAACGCACTGATGCCCAGCGACGGGCCGATGTGCATCCTCGATCCCTGCGCCGGCGAAGGCGTGGCGATCGCCGAAGCCGCCCATGCCCTCGGGCGCGAGCAGGCAAAGGCGTTCGCCGTCGAGTTCGACGCGGAGCGGGCGCGCCATGCCCGCGGCCTGGTCGATCACTGCCTGCACGCGGACCTGATGGACACGATGGTCTCCAAGCAGTCCTTCGGGCTGCTCTGGCTCAACCCGCCGTATGGGGACCTGTCCAAGGACGTCAACGGCAACATCGGCTATCAGGGCCAGGGCCGTGCCCGCCTTGAAAAGCTGTTCTACCAGCGCACGCTCTCGCTGCTGCAATACGGCGGCGTGCTGGTTTTCATCGTCCCCGGCTACGTGCTCGACGCGGAGTTGGTCGGCTGGCTGACGCGCCACTACACGGACCTGCGCATCTACCGAGCGGTGGAGACGCAGTTCAAGCAGGTGGTGATCTTCGGACGCCGGGTGCGCCAGCGCGAGCAGGTGCCCGATGGCGTCAAGGCCGTGCGCAATCTGCTGTTGCAGGTAGGGCAAGGCGAAGTCGAAGCCGAGGAACTGCCGAGCGAGTGGCCGTTCCTGCCGTACATCGTCCCCGCCAGCCCGGCCGAGCCAGAGCATTTCTTCCGCGTGACGATGGAGCCCGAGCAGTTCGCCGATGAGGTTGGCAGGCTGCAAGGCTTGTGGCCATCGCAGGACACGCACCTGGGGGCTGCGCAGCAATCGCTGCGTCCACCGGCGCGGGCCTTGTCCCGCTGGCATCTCGCCCTGGCTCTGGCCGCGGGTGCGATCTCGGGGGTTGTGCGCTCCAAGACCGGGCGCGTGCTCGTCGTCAAAGGTGACACCCACAAGGACAAGACGCTCCAGCGGGAGTTCACCGAACGCGAAGACGGCTCCATCGCCGAGACCCGCATCCTCACCGACAAGTTCGTTCCCGTCATCCGCGCGTGGGACATGACACCTGGCTCCGCGACACGGGGCGAGGTGTTGACCATTCGCTGATCCACCGGACGCGCTGCCGTCCTGCTGTACCAACTCGAAGGAGAAACACCATGATCCCCAATCCGTTCAAGCGGCCTGCGCCGCACAAGCAACCGTTGTTCGCACCGAGTACGTTGAAGTTGAGCGAGAAGGTGCATTGGCTGGCCCGGCGAGGCCTGATCGACCCCTTGGCCTATGTCCAGCGCCATGTGCGCGGGGACTGGGGCGAGATCGATGAGGCCACACGCCAAGCCAACGACGTGGCGATCCAACAGGACAACCTAATGATCTCGCAGTTCAGGATCACGCCGGACCTGGCGCTGATCGTCAAGACCAGCGAGGACCACCAGACCACGGTGGTCCAGCTTCCCGAAGAGCGGGACCTGATCTGAGGCCCCACATCGTCATCCTCATCCACCTGACGGAGCCACTTCACTCCGGCAGGGGTGTCGTGGCTCAATGACTCATCAAGGAGGAGCCCATGGCATCGCATCGCATCGAAACCTACTGCCAGCGGCTGGCGTTCCCCATCGGGGCGCTCATCTTCAGCAGAGGTGTAGACCGCCTGGTCCGCGCGGGTCGCCTGGACCCGATCCCGTACTTCAGGCGCCACACCCGTGGCGACTGGGGCGACGTCAACATCCAGCAATGGCAGACGAACAGCAGCGCGCTTCAATCGGGCGCGTCGCTGGAATCGCACTACGTGATCCATCCGGGGCTCGCCATTCGCATCGTCACCGATTCGCAGCGCTGCGCAACCGTCATCGTGCTTCCGTCCGAAGACTGAGCACGGTTCACCTGCGGGCCGCCCAGGCCAGCACCTTCAACCACCCTCAGCCACGCGTCGATTCTCTTCCCACCACGGGGCATGCCATTGCCCCGCTGGGGGTGGTGCATGCCCCATTTTTCTTTGGAGCATCACCATGTCCCTCGATCTCGAAACCACTGCCGCTGAATCCGCGCCCGTACAGGGCGAACTGCTCGACGCGGAATCTTCCCCTCTGACCCTGAGCCTTCAGGATTTTGTCGGCGAGTTCGGCGACGAACTACTCGACGCCCTCAACAGCGCTAATCCGCCGGTCTATACCGGCCAACCGCAGGCGCACCGGCAACTGGTGGTCGCCAGCCTCAAGCGCAAGCTGTTCCCAGCCCAGGCCGAAGTCGTCCACGCCGCCGCCGAGCTGCTGATCGACCGTGGCGAACGTGCTGCGATCGTCAATGGCGAGATGGGCTGCGGCAAGACGACCGTCGGCATTGCCACGGCCGCCGTGCTCAACGCCGAAGGCTATCGCCGCACTCTGGTGCTGTCGCCGCCCCACCTGGTTTACAAGTGGCGGCGCGAGATCCAGGAGACGGTGGCCGGTGCCAAGGTGTGGGTACTCAACGGGCCGGATACGCTCGTCAAGCTCATCAAGCTGCGCGAGCAGTTGGGCGTGCAGCCCACGGGCCAGGAGTTCTTCGTCCTGGGGCGCGTCAGGATGCGGATGGGCTTTCACTGGAAGCCTGTCTTCACCACGCGGCGCACCCGCCACGGCGACGTGGCGGCCTGCCCGGACTGCGGCACGGTCATCACCGACCTCGACGGCGAGCCGGTCAACCCGATCGCGCTCCAAGCCGAGGAGTGCCGCAGGAAGTGCGGCCACTGCGCCGCGCCCCTGTGGACACTGATCCGCCCGCGCAGTCTGTCCGGCAGCGACCAGTCCTCGGCCGTGCTCAAAGCCTTAAAGCGCATACCGACCATCGGAGAGGTCACCGCGCAGAAGCTGATGCAAAAGTTCGGTGACGGGTTCCTGGCGTCGATGCTCGGCGACAACATCCATGAGTTCATCAACCTCATGGATGGCAACGGCGAGCTGGTGTTTTCCGACCGTCAGGCCACGCGCATGGAACGTGCGATGGCCAACATGGAGTTCGGCTTTGGCGAGGGCGGCTATCAGCCGTCCGAGTTCATCAAACGCTACCTGCCGCAAGGCACGTTCGACCTGCTCATCGCCGATGAGGCACATGAGTACAAGAACGGGGGCAGTGCCCAGGGCCAGGCCATGGGCGTGCTGGCGGCGAAGGCTCGCAAGACCTTGCTGCTGACCGGCACGTTGATGGGCGGCTACGGGGACGACCTGTTCCACCTGCTGTTCCGAGCCCTTCCGGGGCGGATGATCGAAGACGGCTACCGCCCGACCACGAGCGGCAGCATGACCTCGGCTGCGATGGCGTTCATGCGCGATCACGGGGTGTTGAAGGACATCTACTCCGAGAGCACCGGCACGGCGCACAAGACGGCCAAGGGCACCAAGGTATCGGTGCGCACGGTCAAGGCCCCGGGGTTTGGCCCCAAGGGCGTGCTGCGCTGCATCCTGCCGTTCACGATCTTTCTCAAGCTCAAGGACATCGGTGGCAACGTCCTGCCGCCGTATGACGAGGAGTTCCGTGAAGTCGCGATGGACACGGCGCAAGCCGCGGCCTACCGCGATCTGGCGGGTCGGCTGACCGCGGAGCTGAAACAGGCTCTGGCGCGACGCGATACGACCTTGCTGGGTGTGGTCCTCAACGTGCTGCTGGCCTGGCCGGACTGCTGCTTCCGGTCGGAGACCGTGGTGCATCCGCGTACACGCAATACCTTGGCGTTCGTCCCGGCTCAGTTCAACGAGTTCGAGATCAGCCCCAAGGAGCGTGAGCTGATCGACATCTGCAGGGAAGAGAAAGCACAGGGCCGCAAGGTTCTGGCCTACACGGTCTATACCGGCACGCGCGACACGACTAGCCGGTTGAAGGTATTGCTGGAGCAGGAAGGCTTCAAAGTGGCGGTACTGCGCGCAAGCGTGGATGCCAGCCGCCGCGAGGACTGGATCGCCGAGCAGTTGGACCGTGGCATCGACGTGCTCATCACCAATCCCGAGCTTGTCAAGACGGGATTGGACCTGTTGGAGTTTCCGACGATCGTGTTCATGCAGTCGGGCTACAACGTGTACTCGCTCCAGCAGGCGGCACGCCGCTCCTGGCGTATCGGGCAGAAGCTGTCCGTGCGCGTGATCTACCTGGGCTACGCCGGCTCCTCGCAGATGACCTGCCTGGAGCTGATGGCCAAGAAGATCATGGTCTCGCAGTCCACTTCGGGCGATGTACCCGAATCGGGGCTCGATGTCCTGAACCAGGATGGTGATTCCGTGGAGGTCGCATTGGCCCGGCAATTGGTAACTGCGTGATCTGCTGTCTGCCGGCATCCTTTCGGGGGTGCCGGCATTTTTCTAGGAAATTGCTGTTCGGAGGATTCGATCACCGCCCCGGTCCCAGCGCGGGGAAGGCTAAACTGATTAGACAATACCGAGACTCAAGGAGGCACTATGGCTATGGTGATCGAAGCAGCATATGCAGATGGTACTGGTGCAGCCAACGCACTGCATATGTCTCAGGCGCAGTGGGAAGAGTTGCAACGGGCGTACTGCATCGGTGATCTGCTGATGCCTTGCTGCAACGCTCCAGCGATTCCCAAGGTTAGTGCTAATGGGTACCCCTTCTTCGCGCATCTAGGAGGTGCGTGCAGTACTTCCGAAGAAAGCCAATGGCACCTGGCGGCCAAGATACTTGTGCGCAGCGTGCTTGAAGATCTTGGATTCCGTGCCTCGGTTGAAATGCCGGGTTCGGGTGATGCAGGTCGCTGGCAGGCTGATGTCTGGGGTGAGCGCAATGGGGTTAGGTTGGCTGTCGAGATCCAAAGATCGTATCAGTCGCTCCGTGACTACCGTAAACGCCAAGAGCGGTACCGCGAGGCGGGCATCAAGTCTCTTTGGTTGCTGCGGCAGGAGCGATATAGCACTCTCACCAAGAGCATGGGAAAGGAGCGTCTGCGCACCGAGTTTGGGGGCAAGTTCCCTTCGGCTGGCCACTTCGGCCCGTGCCTTTCTGACCTGCCGGTCGCGATGCTTGAGCTAGATCCGGCCCCAACGGTCAAGGGTGCCGGATTCTTCAACGCAACCCTTCCAAACATACTTGAAGCAGTGCTTAGTGAGCGCTTTCTTTGCATCAACGGTCTATGGTGTATCGATAACCTAGACTCGATGAATAACGCCGCCAGACTCTCGCGCGAGCGTTTCGCAGCCAATCGCTTGGCTGCAAAGATGTAGCTCGACTGTGGTGTTGCTCGACATGCGCCGACGCAGCACCGACACTCCAGATTCTCGGGTTCACACTCAAATGCCAGCGGCACGCATTCGCGCCTCCAGCTCATCAAGGAATGGCGAGCGCCCAAAGCGCATAGGGCCATAGCGGCCATCAACGAAGCCCGAATACAGCATGTGGACCTCGTCGCGAGCACGTGTGAGTCCCACATAGAAGAGCCGGCGACTTTCGCGCAACTTCTCTGGAGTTTCATTGCGCCACGGCAGATTTCCGAGGTCGAGTCCAACCATGATGACGACGTCGTACTCACAGCCCTTTGCGGAATGCAGTGTCAGCAGATTCAGGTGATCGGGCGAACCGTCCCGGCCGCCCAAACTCGTGATGTCTAGCGAAGCCAGTGCACCTCCTTCAGCGAGCGCTGCCGTCATGCGATCCAGTTGCTCCTTCTGATCAGCGAGCGCCAATTCAGCCGCCAGCAGATGATCCACTACACCGTTGCGCAGCGAAGCAACAAATTCTCGCGCAGGTTGCTGGTCAGCACGCAGCTCCCATAGCAAGGCGGTTAGCTCTTGCTCTTCGCGCTTGGCCTGTGAATCGTCCAAGCTCGCCCGATGAAATGCGCGATAGCGGTCGAGTAGTCCGCGCAATTGTGGGCGTCCAACACGCCAGCCACCCGCGCACCACGCCGCACAATCTTCTACCCAACTTGTTAGGGCAACCTTGCGGTAAGGTGCTGCGGTATCCACACGGATGTAATCGAGACCACCGGTTGCCACAGCTTCAGCCACGATATCGCCTGCGCGATAGTCTTTGTATAGGATCGCGATATCGCCCAGTGTTCGTCCCGGCTTGGAGGCTAAGGCCGCCGGAATGATCTGCGCGACGGCGTGCGCAGCCTGGTCCGCCATACCACCCGGGCGCAGGACAAATTCGATGGTCGTTTGTCGCGCAGGATCGCTCGCTTGATAGCCTCGGGCTTCTCCAAGCGCCATCTCTGACGCAGTCACGATCCCTGCACCAGAACGGTAATTTAACTGAAGCTGGACAGGCTCAATGTCTCTGCGAGCCGCCAATTCCATGAGCAACGCGCCATCAGCTCCCGTAAATCCATATATCGACTGATCCGCATCCCCGACAGCGAAAAGTCGGACACCCCCGTCGAAGGCAAGGCGTTTGACGATGCGATGCAGTGCCACGCCTAAATCCTGGTACTCATCCACCGCGAGCACGGGGAATTTTGCCTGAACCAGAGGTAGTACCCAGTCGTGCTCGGCGATCAAACGTTGGCCGAAGACAACCATGTCATCGTAGTCAATCAGCCCATCGTCGCGCAGAGCGGCCTCGTAGGCCTCGGCCCAGGCAGCGAGTTCCTCCTCGCTACGCCAAGCGACGCTATTTCGATTGAGCACGGAACGGCGATGCCGCCCGAGGTCAATAACTTTGTACGGATGGTTCTGGCCGAAAAGCGCATCTCCAGTTTGCTTCAACAACCGATCACTGACTCGTTGAGTGGCCACCGAGAGTGGGAAAGATATGGGCAGGCCGGCCAGGCGTCCATACGGCATCAAGAGATGACGCAGACAGAACCCATGGACCGTACCAATGAAAAGATTAGGTGCCTGCTGAAGTCCCAAGCTTTCAATTCGGCGAGCGAGTTCGCGAGCGCACTCCTGGCTATAAGTGATGCACGCAACGCCACGTGGGGCCTCGACGTCTTCGGCCAGGATGCGGGCGAGCTTTAGGACGAGTGTCTTGGTCTTACCGCTTCCGGGACCAGCGAGTACCACACAATGTCCTTGAGAGTTGTAAGCTGCCAACTGCCCTGGATTTCCAGCCAACTCGGCAGCCTGCGCCAGGTAGGCTGTACCGACGTTACGCGACGGCATCGCGGATATGCTCCAGCGCAGAGCGAATGTAGGCCGGGCAAACGTCCTCAGACACCGACGGCGCAAGTGCCTGTGCAAATCTCCCCTTGCCAATCCGTTCAATCAACTTCAGCAGCCGGTCTTCATCGACCTGATCCGGATCATCCACCCACTCTTGCAGTGCGTCCCGGGTGACTTGCCTCAGCGGCAACTCCTGCTCGATTACCGACTTCATCGCCTCGGTCATTCCGGCGGCAAATAGGTCGGATTCCAGCGTGCTCTCGTTGACGAAGTATCCAAACTCTGCGGCGTATTTGAGCACATCATTTATATCCAGGTCATCGTAACCATATTCGTCATCGACCTCGTTTAAGAGATTAATTAACCGCCTGTGGGCTAGTGGAGGTTTGCCATTGACCGGGTCGCGATCTGTCAAAATTACATGTGGAATATTTAGCCCTTTAGGGCCCAAAAGCTTCACATAAGGAGTGAAGTTCGTCCCCCCGACCGAGCACACAGTGATTCCAAGTATGTCGAAAGGAATCCCGAGGGCGTCGGCGAACGCGGGGATGATGAAGCGCTCGGCGTCCCCTTCAACCAGAATCACTCCCCGGGAAAATAATATTTCTCCGCGAGTGACGTCGATGTAGCGCTGGAGGTCGTCTTCATCCCTCTGTGTGAAAGGTGCGTTCGCGGTCGAAACCGCGACGGTTTTCCCGTCCGTTGCGTTATGACGCAGGAGAACGATGGACCTAATCGGTGTAACGCTTGCGATTTGCGGCGAGTGAGTAGTGAGAATTGTCGTCAGCGGAGGGGCTTCGTCCTCATCTTCCGCACTTGTGCCGAGAAAGTAGCGATAGACAAGACGCTGGACATGCGGATGCAGGTGCGCTTCGGGCTCCTCGACGACGAAGAATGTGTGGTCGCGCTCCCCCTCGGAGACGAGACGGTCGAGTTCGAGGCTCTTCAAGGCCAGGAAGATCAGATTCGCCGTTCCTAGGCTGGCATCGCCGACACCGCGAACACCGTTGTCGATGAGCAGCCGAAGGCTACGCAGCAATGCATCCACTCGTGTAGGTGCAAGTCCGAGCGATACCGGGACAGCATGTTGCCCCCCGGCGATTGCGATCAGCCGTTCGCTGATCCGTTCTGCTGTCGCTACCACTTCCTCGTGTCCAGCCAGCTCTCGCTGTGCTTGGTCGACCTGATTCTGAATCTCCTCACGGGCGTCATCATCCAACGACGCGGCAAGATCCTCAATGAGCGGCCTCAATGGCGAATTGCGCCAGCTCGCAAGGTCCTTCTCAGCGTCACGCAGGGCTACCTGAACATCTATTGGCAACATCCGGCGAAGTCCGCCGCCGATACGCATTTCGGGATCGTTGCCACCGAAGATCACATACTCATAGTCCTTCAACGATTCCGGGGCGCGCCCCAGGCCCGCCTTAGGCTGGAAGCGGTAGGTGAGTCGGGCCACCATGGGTGGGCCAGGATCAATCACGCAATCGTTGAGGTGAGCCATCAGCCGGGGATCGTTTGTGAAGTCCGTTAGATCCACAGAGACCTCAATGGTCGCACCAACCTTGTCTTCGCCAAGTCCGTCCCAGAAATGTTCAAGCCCCAGTTGTCGATCGCGTTCAGACAAGCCCGGATCAAGGATCAACTGCAGGCCGCGAATGAAATTGCTCTTGCCAACCTTGTTCTCTCCCACGATGACGATGCTTTCCCCCGTCTCGACATCAACATCCGAGAAATTGGCGAAATTGATCAACCTGACCCGAGAAACCCTCATTTACGCCCCCGTCCACTGGTGTTTTAACAAATAGTAGCAGTCAAGCAGCCGGCCTCCATCCGCCGACCGCGACTGAGCTTTTCCGTTACGGCCCCCTCAAGGCCGCTTTTGTTCGACTAGACCGCTGCCGGCAAATCGGACACAGCGTGGTTCGCATTGTTTGCTGCTGCCCCGGGGCGTTAGAGGCGATGGTGAGGGCTCGATGTTTCAGGACGCCGAGCTATGTGCCCCTCTCCACCCTGGTTTCACCACCCCGAACGCCGCCTGCTGGCGGGAATCCTCGGTCTGCTCTGGACGGTGCTGGCTAGCGGCTGCGCGACCACGACTTCGCCGCACGCACCCGATGCCTTCGAGGAAGTCTCGCCCGCGTCCGAGCCCGAGGCTCCCGAGTACATCCCCGTCGTGCGCTACGGCCGCTACACCCTGGTCGAGTTGGCGCCCACGGTGGCGCAGCGCGACCTGCTGTTGCAGACCATCGACGTGTCCATCCCCGAGGATGCGCGCGCCACCGTCGGCGATGGGCTGCGGCATGTGCTCAAGCGCAGCGGTTACGGCCTGTGCCAGACAGCGCATGCGGTGATCGAGCTGTACGCGCTGCCGCTGCCGGCGGCGCACCTGCACCTCGGCCCAATGACCTTGCGCGATGCGCTGCTCACGCTGGCTGGCCCGGCCTGGGAACTGCACGCGGATGACCTCACACGACAGATTTGCTTTGAGCGGCCCGGCGAGAGCATGACCGCCGACAACACACCCGCGCCGCCCCCCATCGAGGCGGTGCAGACGTTCCCGCTGGCACCCGCAGTTTCGGGAGGCCAGCCATGAACGCTCCGCAATCCGCCCAGCGTTCAACCGCCGCCGTGGTGGTGCAGAGCCTGATGTGGCTCTGGCTGCTTGGCCTCAGTGTCCTCTTGGCCCTGGGCTACCAGGCCATGAACGACCAAGCCGACCAGGATCGCCTCGATTCCCGGCTGCAACGCCTCGAAGCGCAGGCGACAGGCCTGGCCGAGACCGTCGAGGCCATCCAGCAGCGGCCGGCCGTTGCCACGGCGGCAGACCTCAAAGACACCCGCCAAATCCTGGAAGCACGCGCGGCCCAGGTCGAGAAATCGCTGAGCGCCTATGCCGCTGCCGACGACCTTCAGGCACTGCGCGCCGAAGTCGAGCAGGTCAAGGCGCGCCAGACCACCGCACGCGCCGCAGTACCCGCCCAGCCGCGCGCACCGAGCAAGTCATCCGCCAAGCCCGAACCTCCGCCGCTGCCGTTCCGGGTCGTCGGTGCCGAACTGCGCGCCGGCGAGCGCAGCGTGTCTGTCGCGCCCAGCAGTGGCGACTTCACGCCCGACCAACTTCAGGTGCTGCTGCCAGGTGATGCGGTCGGCCCGTGGCGCTTGCAGGCGGTCGAGGGCAACACCGCGCTGTTCCAGACCGGCGACCAGACCCGTCGCATGGCGATTCCCTGACTGGAGTACAGCGCATGAAGCCGCCGATCATCCTTTCCGCGCTCCTGCTGGCGTCCGCCCAGTGGCCCGCCTTGGCGCAGCAGCCGCCTGCGGCTCCCGTCCGCAATGCGCAGAGCCAGGAGCGCTCGCTGGCCGCTCGCGTTCTGGACGACCGGGTGGCGAGCGACTGGGGCCTGCAACCGCAGGAGTGGGCGCGCTACCGCGAACTGATGGACGGGCCGCTGGGCATCTACTCGCCCAATCTGGACCCGTTGTCGGCCCTGGGCATCGAAGCCCGCACCGACGAGGAAAGGCGCCGCTACGCAGAGCTGCAGGTGCAGGTTGAGGCGCGCCGCGTCGAGAAGCTGCTCGCCTACCAGAGGGCCTACGACGAGGCCTGGCAGCGCCTGAACCCCGGCATGCAGCGGGTGAACTTGCCGGACGACAAACCGGTCGCCGGAGCCACGCGCGGCAGCGGCCGCACGGCGGTATTCGTCAAGGACGGCTGCGCAGCCTGCGGACAGCTCGTGCAGCGCCTGCAATCCTCGGGGGCCGAGTTCGACCTGTACATGGTCGGCAGCCGCCAGGACGACGCGCGCATCCGCGACTGGGCCAAGCGCGCACAGATCGACCCCGCACGGGTGCGCAGCGGCAGCATCACTCTCAACCATGACGGCGGCCGCTGGCTGTCGCTGGGCCTGCCCGGCGATTTGCCTGCGGTCGTGCGCGAGGTGAATGGCCAATGGCAACGCCAACCCTGACGGCGCCGTTGCGCGCACTGGTACTCGTTGCTGGCCTTTGCGCCTTCGTTGCCCAGGCCCAGGAAGTTCCACCACCGGCCTATCAGCTTGCCGCCCAGCGCGCGGGCATTCCCTCGACGGTGCTCTATGCCGTAGCCCTGCAAGAGAGCGGCATCCGGCGCAACGGGCGCATCGTCCCGTGGCCGTGGTCCCTCAACGTCGCCGGCCAGTCGCGCCGCTACGCGACCCGATCCGACGCCTGTGCCGGTTTGCACCAGGCGATGCGCTCCACGCCGCACACGCGCATCGACGCGGGCCTGGGCCAGATCAACCTCGGCTACCACCAGCAGCGCTACAGCACCGCGTGCGACCTGCTTGACCCGTACCGCAACCTCGCCATCGCCGCCGAGATCCTGAAAGAGCAGCACAGCCCCGGGGAGGATTGGTTGGTGGCGATCGGCCGTTACCACCGCCCCGCGGGAGGCGAGCCCGCCGCCCGCTATCGACGCAGCGTGTCGCGCCACCTCGCGCGCGTGCAAGGCACGCGCTCAACCCCGGCGGTCCTCGCCGCGCGCCAGGAGACCTCACCATGACGAAATCCCATCTGGCTCATCTCGCGGCGAAAGGCCTGCTCGTGCTGTTGGCGGGTCTGCCGCTGGCCTCGCGTGCCGGCGAGCCGCTGATCGTGGTCGAAGACCGTGGCGGCACGTCGGCGCTGCCGTACTACGAAGCCCTGAACCTTCAGCCGCGCGCCAACGCGCCGGCCCGGTCGCCCATCCTGACGCCTCAGATCCCTGCCACACCGGCGGACGAGGCCGCGATGCTGCCGGTGCGCAGCGCCAAGCTCACGTCCGGCACCGTCGCGCGGCGGGTGATCGAGGCGCCGGGCCTGCGTCCCTTCGTGGTCGTGGGCGACGACGAGACTTCCCAGGCCTGGTTGCGCCGCCATGCAGCCTCATTGCGCGAGCGCGGCGCGGTCGGTCTGGTGGTCAACGTCGAGACCGTGCAAGGCCTGGCGCGGCTGCGCGCCCTGGTGCATGGCGTGCCCCTCGCGCCCGTGTCCGGCGACGACCTGGCCGAGCGCCTGGGCCTGCGGCACTACCCGGCGCTGATCACGGCCACCGGCATCGAGCAATGAAGCCATGTCGGGGAAACAGCCGGTCGAGGTTCTGCTTCGCCCAGCGGTGGAGCTATATACCGTCGCGGCGTGTGCAGGCGCCGCGTTTCTGTCCCTGGTGGCCTCGTGGTCGCTCGCGCTGAGCCCCGCCATGGGCGTCGGCAGCGCGCTGGCGTTCGGGGCCTATGGCGCGATCCGCTACCGCGATGCCCGCGTCATCCTGCGCTACCGGCGCAACATCCGCAGGTTGCCTCGGTACGTGATGACCAGCAAGGACGTGCCGGTCAGCCAGCAGCGTCTGTTCGTGGGGCGCGGGTTCCTGTGGGAGCAGAAACACACCCATAGGCTCATGCAGACGTACCGGCCGGAGTTTCGGCGCTACGTCGAGCCGACGCCGGCCTATCGGCTGGCGCGCAGGCTGGAGGAACGGCTGGAGTTCGCGCCGTTCCCGCTGTCCCGGCTGTCGAAACTCACCGGCTGGGACGTACCTTGCAACCCGGTGCGGCCGCTGCCGCCAGTGGGCGGCCTGCCGCGCCTGCACGGAATCGAACCGGAGGAGGTGGACGTCAGCCTGCCGCTGGGCGAGCGCGTCGGGCACTCGCTGGTACTGGGCACCACGCGCGTGGGCAAGACCCGGTTGGCCGAGTTGTTCGTCACGCAGGACATCCGGCGCACGAACTCTGCGGGCGAGCACGAGGTCGTGATCTTCATCGACCCCAAAGGAGATGCCGATCTCCTGAAGCGGATGTATGTCGAGGCCAAGCGCGCGGGCCGCGAAGGCGAGTTCTATGTCTTCCATTTGGGCTGGCCGGACATTTCCGCGCGCTACAACGCCGTAGGCCGCTTCGGTCGCATCTCGGAAGTCGCCACCCGCATCGCGGGCCAGCTCTCCGGCGAAGGCAACAGCGCAGCCTTCAGGGAGTTCGCGTGGCGCTTCGTCAACATCATCGCCCGCGCCCTGGTGGAACTGGGGCAGCGCCCGGACTACATGCTGATCCAGCGGCACGTCATCAACATCGACGCGCTGTTCATCGAGTACGCCCAGCACTACTTTGCCAAGACGGAGCCCAAGGCCTGGGAGGTGATCGTTCAGATCGAGGCCAAGCTCAATGAGAAGAACATCCCGCGCAACATGATCGGGCGCGAGAAGCGCGTGGTGGCGCTGGAGCAGTACCTCTCCCAGGCCCGCAACTACGACCCGGTGCTGGACGGCCTGCGCTCTGCCGTCCGCTACGACAAGACGTACTTCGACAAGATCGTCGCCAGCCTGCTGCCGCTGCTGGAGAAGCTCACCAGCGGGAAGATTTCCCAGCTTCTGGCCCCGAATTATTCCGACCTGGCCGACCCGCGCCCGATCTTCGATTGGATGCAGGTCATCCGAAAGCGCGCCGTCGTCTACGTGGGCCTGGACGCGCTGTCCGACGCCGAGGTCGCCGCAGCGGTCGGCAATTCCATGTTCTCCGACCTGGTTTCGGTGGCCGGACACATCTACAAGCACGGAATCGACGATGGCCTGCCCGGCGCAGTGGCTGGCGCTCGCGTGCCGATCAACGTGCACGCGGACGAATTCAATGAACTGATGGGCGATGAATTCATCCCGCTCATCAACAAGGGCGGCGGTGCCGGCCTGCAAGTCACGGCGTACACGCAGACGCTCTCGGACATCGAGGCCCGCATCGGAAATCGCGCGAAGGCCGGCCAAGTGATCGGGAATTTCAACAATTTATTCATGTTGCGCGTGCGCGAGACGGCCACCGCGGAACTGCTGACGAGGCAGTTGCCGAAGGTCGAGGTCTATACAACCACCATCGTCTCGGGCGCGACGGACAGCTCAGACATCCGCGGCGCGACGGATTTCACGTCGAACACCCAGGACCGCATCAGCATGGCCAGCGTGCCGATGATCGAGCCGTCACACGTCGTCGGCCTGCCCAAGGGCCAGTGCTTCGCGCTGCTGCAGGGCGGCCAGCTCTGGAAGGTGCGTATGCCGCTGCCGGCGCCGGACCCGGATGAAGTGATGCCGGCGGACCTGCAGCAACTGGCCGGGTACATGCGCCAGAGCTACAGCG
The DNA here is from genome assembly GCF_021602025.1 of Pseudomonas ceruminis. Lineage (GTDB taxonomy): Bacteria > Pseudomonadota > Gammaproteobacteria > Pseudomonadales > Pseudomonadaceae > Aquipseudomonas > Aquipseudomonas ceruminis. The sequence continues at coordinate 134,473 of NZ_BQHW01000003.1, read as the reverse complement.
AGGCCACGCAGTGGTGGGAGTTCACCAGCTCGTCGGCCTTGCAGGATGCGGCCTTGCCCGACGACCTGCTGGACGATGCCGCTGCGGCCGAGCCCGGCGCGGTGGCCACCGGCGCCGACGATGGCGCGGGCAACGAGGCCGTGCCATGAAGGATGCCGCCTCGACCGCGCAGCGGGAGCAGAACCATCGCCAAGGCTTGATCGTCGGCACCATCACCTTACCGTTCCGGCTGCTCGGGGTGCTCATTGGCTCGCTGCTGTTCTCGATCGTGGTGGAGTGCGCCGGCATGCACCTGTTCTGGAAGGACCAGGGCTGGCGCCACTCCCAGCAGATGCTGCGGTACGAACTCGGGCACCTGTCCAACCACTTCACGCGCAGCGTGGTGGTACAGGAGCCCGGGCGCACGGCGCACGAGTTGGTGGATACCGGGTACGAGTGGGTGTTCGTGCGCTCGGGGTTGCTGGAGCGCATGAGCCAGACCGCCGAGCGCGTCCGCGCGCCCAGCCACGGGCAGAGCCGCAACTTCCGCTACTACATCAGCCAAGTCTATGTCTGGGCCGAAAGCTACCTGATCGCTGCGGCCTTCACGACGCTCACCTTCCTGGTGCGCCTGCTGGTCCTGGTGCTCACGCTGCCGCTGATCCTCACGGCGGCATTCGTCGGCCTGATTGACGGCCTGGTGCGACGGGATGTGCGCCGGTTCGGCGCGGGCCGCGAATCCGGCTTCATCTACCACCGCGCGAAGGCCAGCCTGATGCCGTTGGCCGTGCTGCCTTGGGTCACCTATCTCGCTCTGCCCATATCGGTGCATCCTCTGGTCATCCTGCTGCCCAGCGCGGCGTTGCTGGGGATGGCAGTCAGCCTGACCGCAGGCAGCTTCAAGAAGTACTTATGAGGTGACACGGGCGGCACGGCTCTGCAAAGCCGTGTGCCGTTCATCGGTTCTGCAGGGTATCAAGAGCAGCATCCAACGCCGTAACCGCCTCGACGACCGTTCTTACCGTCGCCCGATCAAACTCATGATCGCGCTGAGCGTCGTGCACACCGCTATTGAGGTAACCCCATTCAATACTCGTACCGCTGACATTGAGCAGCCGGACCAACGCCCCTACGGCATCCGGCGCACCCGCATGTTGCGCCGCGATACGCTCGACGGCCGACCGCAACTTGGTGCATTTATTGTTCAGCTCCCAAGGCGCGCGGGGCCCGCTCAGCTTGATGTCGATCCGGCCGTCCGCCCGCCGACCCAGCCACGTCCACAGGCGGTCCGTCAGACTCTCCAGCGCCGGCCGGGCCTGACGCAGTGCCTCGCGTTTCTCGTCAGCCGCCAACGCCTGCTGGGCCAGAAGAACATAGTTCTTCGCTGGCGGGTCGCTGTCGACCCGCAGTTCGTGCTCTCCCTGATGCGGGAGAAACTTGTAGCGCTTAATGGCCGCGGCGCGGCGCACGCCCAACTCCTGCTGGATGCGGTGCAGGAACTCCTCTGCGTGCGAGGTGAGGATAACCTGCTTGCCGTGGAGCAAACCGTCCTCGAAGAAGGTACGCCAGATGCCATCGCGATGGTCGTCGTCGATCGCGTTGACGACGTCATCGAATATGACCACGGGGCAGCCCTGCGCGAGGTTCTTGGCAAGCAGAATCGCCAGGCCCAGGCATTTGATGTGCCCTTCGCTGAAGACGATCAACGCGTCGTAGCGCGCGCCCGGCTCGCCGGCGAACTCCACCTCGATCTTGCCGTTCTCGGCCACGGGCAACCACAGCGCGTGCAGCAGATCGCCGGGCGGATCGGCCCGGTTGAATGCGTTGTAGAGATGGCGGGCTTGGTCTCCCAGCCCCTGTAGCAGAACCCCCGGCAGAGCGGTCAGGTATGCCTGAATCTCGGGCAGGAAGCCGTCGTAGGCGGCCTTGACCCGCTGATGGTGCACCACCACCGGCATTTCGTCCGTGGCCGCCTGGATCAGGCCGCGGTTCGCGTCGTCGAATTGGGCCACGGTTTGGCGGGCGGCCGCCAGCTCCTGATCCGCAGTCGTGCGCATGGTCCGCAGCCGTTCGATCTCCAGCTGATGCTGTTGCAGGCGGTCCCGCTCCTGGGCCATCGCGCCGCGCTGGGCATTCACGTCGCGCGCCTGCGCGTCGAAGCCTTCGATGATCTGTGCGATCCGTAAGAGGGCTTGCCAGGCGCGCTGGTCCCCATTCACCCCGCCGCCGAGCCAATTGCCCGCCGACGTGGGAGGCAGCAGTGGCAGGCCCGCGGCCTGCGATTCGGCAGGACAAGCGACCCCAGCCGCCGCCACCACGCGGCGCATTTCGTCACACAGCGCTCGGACCGCCTCGCTCAACTGCGTCCGATGCCCGGCCTCCTGCTGCTGCAGGACGGCCAGTTGCGCGAGCTGCTCCAGGCCCATTCGCGCCCTGGCGAACGGGTCCTGCGCCACGGCGGCCAGTTCGGTTCCACATGCCGGACACGCGGTCGCCCCGTCCGCCAACGCTTGCACGGCCTCGTAGAGCTTCGCGTACGACACCTCGCCGGCGCGGGCCGCGAGTTGCGCGGAAGACGCTTGCCACAGTCCCTGGACGCGGTAGGCCTCTGCCAGCAACGCTTGCAGGCGGGCCTGGGTCACCTCGTGAATGGCAGGCGGGTTGGCGTCCAGCTGAGCCTGGACATACGGTAGCCGTCCTTGCTGCTGCGGCGTACCCAGCAGCCAGTCCACGCAGGTTTGATAGGTCGCGCCAGGTGACATGCGCTGCGCCAAAGCTTGTTCCAGGCCCTCGACCGCTGCGATCTTCTGCGGGTAGGCGGCGATGGTCTGTTCGGAGTTCGCCAACTGCAGGCGACGCTGCGCCAGCTGCGCCGCCTGCACGCCGGCAAGCATCAGGTCCTGATCGAGCGAGGGGTTGAAGCCGCGCACGAACTCGCTGAACTGGTCCACGCCGAACAGGGTGGCGATGAGCTGGCGCTGATCGCTCGGGGTCCGCGCGGCGATTCGGGCGAAATCGTCGAGGCGGTTCTTCTCGATGAAGCAGAAGCGATACTCAGCTTCGTCGGGCTGGACGGCCTGCGCCTCGCCCGCCGCCGTAGACGACAGGACTGGCGCGATGTGGCGGCGCAGGCGAGCGTTGTTGCAGTACGTCCGCTGGTCGACCCGCTTGGCCTGCGCTTCGCTGATCGAACCGAGCATCGCCACTTCCAAGGCTTCGCAGAAGCTGCTCTTGCCGGTGCCGTTGGCACCGTAGACCAAGGTGATGTCATGGCTGAGGTCGAACGTCTCCTGCCGCATGAATCCTCGAAACGGCCCGACTTCGAGCTGGTGCAGTCGCCCGAGCGCCGGCCCGTTTTCGGGGCCGCGCGCGTCCCCGTCGTAGGCGACAGGCATCTGCGCCAGATGCGCGATGGCCAGCGGCGCCAAGCGCGTGGAGCGCCCCCGGCGTGCAGCACCGACCTCGGCCAGTGGCTGCAGGTGATCGAGCACCAGGTGCGCCAGCCGGCGCACGTCGTCGTGCACGTGCCGCTGCGTCAAGTGCGCCAGGAACCGGTGGTACTCCGAACGTATGCTTGCCACAGCGACCCCTCACTTGGTCAACCACTGACCGTAAGCCTCCACATCGATCATGGGGACCGTTCCACTGAACTGAAGCTGCGCGATCAGCTTGAAAAGAAACGCGGTCGCCGGCTTGTTTTCGTTGGTGTAGCTGTACGCGCCGCTGGCTTGGTCATAGAAAAAGTGCCCGTGGGCGGCAACGCATCCGATGTCCAGACGCCCCTCGGTGAGGTTTGCGTTCAGCGCCTTGTCCATGGATGGGCCCAATGCAGGACTCCATTCGCTCTCGAAGGTGAGCAAGCCACCCAGAATCGGAATCAACGGCTTCGCTGGGTAGGTCCCGCCAGCGTGCGGGATCGGCAGGCTCGTGCGGTGCAGCCTGCGCACACTGGCGACCTTCTCCTGGGCATAGGCCACAAGCCCCGCGTCAGCCGTCTGCTTGGCCTCGAACACGGCGTACACGCTTTCGGCTGGAATGATCGTCTCGTTCTCGTAGGTGAAGATAAAAGGCGAATATTGCCGATCAAACACCACCACATCGATCTGCTGGCTGAAGTTCCCCAGGCTGTCCACCACATGCGCCTTCGCCGCCTGGTACCGTTTGGGCAGATAGGTATCCAGCATGTCGATCCAGACGTTCTCGCTCGCATCCCCCTTCGTACCCGGGTGACCGAAGGTCTTGCGTACTACGGACAAGCGCTGCTGGATGTCTTCATGCAGGGACGACAGGAGCTGGGAAAGCGACCACTGGGACATGCTGTACCTCGATGGGACGTGTATGGAAGCCGATGGAATCAGGACAGTGGGAACTTGGGGCCAAACAGTGCGCGCCAGGCGCGAAGCGCTTCGATATTGCGACCACGACGCGCGTGGTCGATGGCGATGCTTGCGTCCTGGCTCGCCTGGAACAGCAGCTGCTGCGCGCGCTGCTTGCGCGCGGCATCCATATCGTTGCTGATCGCCGGGCCAAGTCCGGCGGGATCCGGCCACTCGTCATGAACACGATCGGCAAGCGTGGCAAAGAACGACTGGATCTCGCGATCGAACGATCCTCCCCAGCCGCCGTAAAGACACTCAAGGGCCATTACCTCGATCAGGAACGAGGGCTTCACCGGCTTCTGATCGCCGTGCTTGGGATTGTTGTTCCAGTACTTCACCATGCGCACGAGACCTTTCCACTCATTGCCATAGGCTTGGTGCGCTGCGGTCGCCTTGTCCTTATGGATCTCCGGGTCCGTCTTGATCCACTTTCCGGACGCCGTATCGGGGATCTCATACTGGTCGCCGGTGTCGAATGCGGGCACCGCATCCACGCTGACCACCCGGTAGTCCGTGTTGTCCTCCGCGTCGATGTGAACACCGAAATCCACGTTGATCGAGCGCGCCTGTTTGCGCACGGCCGCCGAACCGTATTTCTCCACCAATGCAGAGTGGAAATCATCCAGCACTACCGATGCGGCCTTGCCGTGGTAATGCTTCTCCGAGTCCTTCAGCACGAAGAAGATGTCGATATCCTTGAGCGGCTTCGTCTTCGTGTATCGAGCATAGGACCCGGTCAGGAAGCTGCGCGCAATGCCGAACTTGGTCTGCAGGTAGTCCCGCACTTCGTTCTGGCGTTGCGAGGCATTCTTCTGTTCGCGTTCGTTGAGTTCCAGACGCGACTTGAACTTGCGAAAAGCTTCATCGATCGACAGCATCAGCGTTGCCTCCAATATCCGGCCTGACCCGCCAGGCCGCTGTGTTCGACAGTCGAGCCTAGGCTCTGCTTGACCATTCCATCCGTCGAGCGATAACTTCCTTTGCTCCACCCCTCCACATCAGGCCGCCCTGGCTTTGTATCGAGCATTAACTTGTACTTGGCCTGCGATGGCAGCAGCCCAGCTTTCTTGATCGCGTACTTCAACTGCTCGGTATCTGTCCAGAAGCTGCCGTCGCCATCGGACCACCCATACACGATGTCGATATCCCATCGGGTCACGAGTTTGTCGGTTGCCGGGTTGTAGATCTCCAGAATCACCTTGCGCAGATCACCGGTCCCGAGCCACGTCTTGATGGCTCGGGTATTGCTCTCCCAGCGATCCGCGAAGTGCTCGGGGTCCAGCCCACTGAGCAGGATGATGTCTTTCAAGCTCTTGAGGATGTTGTCGGTCACATAGGTAACCGAGTGCGTGTACGAGTAGGTGGCGACGGTGCTCATGACTTGAGGAAACCTCCGAGGTCGAGCGACAGCGCTTGTCCAGCATCGGCCTGCGCCTGCGTGGCAATTCCTTGGCTCAAGTCCCGTGCAATGATGCGAGAACTGTGCTTTTTGAGCGCGGTTTGCACCCAGCCGAGCTGCTCCTTCGGACACGGCAGCGAGACTCCCCAGTCTCCCTTCAACGGCTCGAACCCCAAGACTTCTTCGTTGGCATCATCACCATCGATCGCGTCTTCGTCGAAGAGGCAGTAGATCCTGGTCCGTGGTCCATCGCATGTCGCAACGATGGGCGCGCTCTTGGGTGCCTGGTCGGCGATCAAGCTGGCGGCCACGCCCGCCACGGCCCTGAGTTCAGAGCGAGCCGTGCCGTCCTTGCCCTGAGTGAGCAGTTCGACAATGGCATCCCACGTCTGCAACGCATCGCGGTGCGGCGAGCTGCGAAACGTCCGGCTGACAACGGTGGTCATTTTTGCTTCCCTCCTTGAAGGCGCATTTGCGTTGCCTGTCGTATCGCACTGCGCAGGTGCTCTACGGAAAGCTTGTTCGGATCGATAGCCACTTGCGGGTCGGCCGCGAGGGCGTTGGCTACGACCTTGCGAATGGCCCGACCATCCAATCCGACGCACTCGCCAGCGCACGCGTCGAACTGGTGAGCCGAGGAAAGCTTGCCAATCCCCGGAAATGTCTTTGCCAGGCCATTCAGGCAGTCCACCAGGATCTGCTTGCAGGCATCCTTGCCGGGCAGTGGCACCTCCATCACCATGTCGCAACGAGATAGGAAGGCACTGTCGACGGCCTGTGGGAAGTTGCTGGTGGCCACGAACAGCAGATGCGGGTTGCGTTCGGCCAACATGTCCAACTGCACCAACACCGCGTCGGTGGCCCGGTGCACATCAACCGGGTTGGCTTCCAGGCTGAGCTTGGCTCGATCAGCCGCAAGCGTTTCGACCTCGTCCAGAAGGACGATCGTCGGGCCCGCCGCTGCGGATTCTGCGATCGATTGCGAGAACAGGTCTGCCACGGCGCGTTGAGTCTTTCCCATTGCAGAGCTCGTCAGCGTGTGAGGCTCTACTTCCAGCAATCGAAACTTCGCAGAAGAAAAAGATTCGGCCACACGATGCGCCAAGCCCCGTGCCAAGGAGGTCTTCCCAGTCCCCGGCGGGCCGACCAACAAGATCACGCCGTGCAGGGGGAGTACCGTGCGCTCCACCTTGGGGCGCACCGTGAAGTTGACGATCGCCTGTGACAGCAACTGCTTCTTGAGAGCTTCGTCCATGACGATGGAATCCCACAGGGCGCCCAGCGACGTGTCCGGCAGCTTCCAGCTTCGATGGATGCCTTTCGGCAAAGTGGCGTCTGATGAAGGATTCTTGGTCATCCGTGGCTCTCGGCGGGTCAGAGAATGGTGCGATAGGTCGCCAGCACCTTGGTCGTTTGCACAAGGCCCTGGCGCAGCAGGATTTCGAGATAGCGGTCCACCTCGATCGGCGGATGCTTGAGTTGGGCACGCTGGCGCTGCGCAGCCGACACCACGGCGGCCGCGTCCAGATCCAGTAGGTTGTCCACAAACTCATCGGGGTGCTGCGATTCGATGCCGTACGGAGCCAGCAGATCGTTCGGGAAATCCCGTTCGTTGAACGTCACAATCACGCTCGCACCGCAGCGAATCGCCGCAGCCAGGACGTGCCGGTCGTCCGGATCGGGCAATGTCAGGCCTGCCACGAGCGCTTCGTAGCCCTCCACCAAGCCGTCCGGAATTGCCCGGTCCATGAGATCCGACGTCCTGTCGACCTGAACCCGGGTGAGATCGGGGCGGTTGATCAACAGGTTGCGTTTCCACTCCTCATGAATGGCTTGGCTCCACCGCGCCCGGAAGCGGCCAGACAGGCCGAGCCACATCAGGAAATCCCGCAGTGGCGCGGGATATAGAACGCACGCGTCGTAGACGGCGGTGAATGGGGAATGCCTCATTCGTATCCCATTCCCAACTCTTGCGACTGCTGAGCGAGTTCGGCCATCGCCTGCTCACTGGCGCGCTCGCGCGCTTCCTTGTACTGCATCAGATCGGCGAACCTCACCCTGCGGTGCTTGCCGGTGCGATGAAATGCCAACACCCCATCTTCGAGCAGCTTGACGAAATGGGGACGGGACACGTTGAGCAAGTCCGCCGCCTCTTGGGTCGTCAGCTCTGCATGGACGGGCACCACCTTTACTGCATTGCCATCGGCCAACTCGGCCAGGATGTCGACCAGCAGGCGTAAAGCCGAGGTAGGCAGTTCCACCTGATGAGCCTGTTTGTGGTCATCAAAGATCTGGATGTGCTGCGTCTCGAACTGGGTTGCGAGGTAAGCCGCCAAGGCACGTTGACCCTGGACGGCTGCCTTCACCTCTCCCGCGGCGGGAAGGGTCATCTTGGATTGGGCAGTGGCGGTGGTCATGGGTAGCTCCTAAGCGAAAACGGTTGCAGAGCCGATCATATTCGAAATACTCGAAAAACGCAATAATCGAAGCGCGACCCGTGCTTTTGTAGGTTCGCTCGCAGCATGCCCAATCCGGTCGTCCGCCAGTTCCTATTGTTTGCGGCCTGAAACAGCCCTGATCTCCACGATCAACCCATTGCTGATCACACAGGAATGGCGCGATGGTGGCTTCGATCTGGCTGCGCGCCGCGCATCGCGGCGTGCCCACTTTTTTCGTGACGGCCCTCGTGCTGGGCCAGTCCCCGATGGCATTGGCCGAGTCCCCGGCGCAGCGCCAGGAGTTGGTCGCCGCGCTGCGCCAGCTCGACGCGCTGGAACGCACCGTCGCGGACAGCGCCGCGCATGCCCCCATCCAGCCGGGCGAGCGCTACCACTTCGATTACCCACGGCTGCTGGCTGACCTGGCGCGCGTGCGCGCCGGCATCCAGTTCCACCTGACGCCATCACGCGCTCAGCCGCGCGACCCCTCCGAACTGGCCGGCGACTACCGCACCGAGCGGGCCGCTTCGCCATCGCCGAAGACGACTGCGGAGGGCGAGCAATGAACGGCGCCCAGGTCTCGGCATTTCAAGCCAACAGCGGTATCGCGCCTTCCGCGATGGCGACCGTCCTGGTCGGCGTCGTGTTCGCGGTCCTGCTCGTGTGGGGCGTCTGGGCCATCCGAACGGCCTATGTGGGGTGGTCCGAGAGCCGCCTCAACCAGCGCCAGTTCCTCGGCGTCTGCATCCGCTTCGTCGCGATGTACCTCGTCCTGAGTTTCTTCCTCCTGTCCTGACATGAAAGGCCCGACCATGCACAACCGCAACCTCACTTCCCGTTTTGCCCAGCGCGCCGCCGTGGCCCTGGGCGCCGCCGCGCTGCCCGCACTGTCGTTCGCGCAAGGTCTGCCGCAGTTGGAGAACCCGACGCGCGGCACCGGCAACGGCATCATGGAGACCATCCGCAACTACGGCTACGACATCATCATGCTCGTGGCCCTGCTGGTGGTGGCGTCGATGTTCATCGGCGTCTGCTACCACGCCTACGGCACCTACGCGGAGATCCACACCGGCCGCAAGACGTGGGGCCAATTCGGCCTCACGGTCGCCATCGGCGCCGTGCTGCTCGTGATCGGCATCTGGCTGCTCACCGAAGCCACCGGCATCCTGTAAGCGAGGCCGGTATGTCCGAGCAGCAGCACGTCCGTGCGGACGGGACGGTCACGTTCCTTCCGCACCGGCTCAACCGCCATCCCGTGGTCGTGCGCGGCCTCACCGCCGACGAGCTGTGGATCTGCTGCGGCCTGTCCGGCGCGGCCGGCCTGCTGGTCGGCGCGCCGCTTTCGTGGGTGTTCCGCACGATCGCCATCGCACCGACGTTCGTTGTCCTGGGCGTGGCCTTGGGCGTGTTCATCGGCGGCGGCATCCTGCGCCGCCTCAAGCGTGGGCGCCCCGACACCTGGCTGTATCGACAGTTGCAGTGGCGCATCGCAACGCGCCATCCGCTGATGGCCGGCTGGGTGGGCGGCCACGTGCTGATCTCGCGCTCGGGCTTCTGGTCCACCCGCAGGAGCATGCGATGAGCCGCTTCAAGAACGAGATCGCCCACCTGCAGGCGCACATCAAGACCTTGCGCCTGGGCGCGGGCGCGCTGGTCATTGTCGCCCTGGTCATGGGCGGCGGCTGGTGGAGCGCGCCGCGCGACCTGACCATCCACGTCCCGCCCGACCTGCGCTCTGGCAGTACCCGCAAGTGGTGGGAAGTGCCGCCCGAATCGGTCTATGCGTTCACGTTCTACGTGTTCCAGACGCTGAACCGCTGGCCGACCAATGGCGAAGAAGACTACTCGCGCAACCTCCATACGCTCTCGCCGTACCTCACCCCGTCCTGCCAGGCCTTCCTGCGGGCGGACTATGACTACCGCCGCTCCACGGGCGAGCTGCGTCAGCGCGTGCGCGGCATCTACGAGATTCCCGGCCGCGGCTATGGCGACGACCCCACGGCGCGCGTGCGCACCGTATCCGATCGCGACTGGGTGGTGACGCTGGACATCACCGCCGACGAGTACTACGGCGCCGAGCAGGTCAAACGCGCCCTGGTGCGCTATCCGATCAAGGTCACGCGGGTGGACGTCGATCCCGCCCGCAACCCGTTCGGCCTGGCGCTGGACTGCTACGAAGGCGCGCCCCAGCGCATCAGTGCACCGGAGCCGGCGCGCCCGGCGCCGAGTGACCTGAATCCGCAAGCGCCTCAAGGAGGAAACACCCCATGAAGCATCCTGTACTCGCGCTGCTGGGGCTACTGGCCGTGGCCGCGGCACCCGTCGCCCAGGCGGTGGAGATCCTGCGTTGGGAACGCATGCCACTGGCAGTGCCGCTGAAGGTCGGTCAGGAACGCATCGTATTCATCGACCGGAACGTGCGCGTGGGCGTGCCCGCAGGCGTGGGCAAACGCCTGCGCGTGCAGAGTGCGGGCGGCGCGGTGTACCTGCGTGCCAGCGAGCCGATCGAGCCCACGCGGTTGCAACTGCAGGACGCCGACACGGGCGCGCTGATCCTGCTGGACATCGCAGCCGAACCGCCCAAGGACGGGGAAGCCGAGCTGGAGCCGGTGCGCATCGTCGAGGGTGACAGCGCACCGGGACGCTATGGCGAGCAGGCCGACAGTGCCGAGGCCCCGGCACGCGCCCAGGGCCAGGCAGGTGCGCGGACCGCGCGGCGCGAAACTCCGGTCCCTGTCGTGCTGACGCGCTTCGCCGCGCAGAACCTCTACGCACCGCTGCGCACCGTCGAGCCGCTTCCGGGCGTCATGCGGGTCAACCTTCCCCGCGACCTCGACCTGGACACACTGATGCCAACGCTGCCGGTGCGCGCGGCCGTGCTCGCGTCGTGGCGCCTGGAAGACCAATGGGTGACTGCCGTGCGCCTCACCAACACCGGCGCCGACTGGGTCGCGCTCGACCCGCGCGTGCTGCAAGGCGATTTCCTCACCGCCACCTTCCAGCACGAGGCGCTGGGCCCGCGCGGCACGACCGAGGACACGACCGTGCTGTACCTGGTCACGCGCGGCCGCGGCCTCGCGCAGTCGCTGCTGCCGGCGATTCACCGCTTCGACCCTGCCGTGCATCTGCCGCAGCCGGACGGCGACGAGAACGCCAAGGAGGCCCGCCATGCGCAGTAACGGCCTGCTCAAGTGGCTGATGATCCCTGTCGCCATCCTGGTGCTGTTCGCCGGTATCCGGCTGTTCTCGGGTGGAGGCGGCACGGCGCCACCCGTGGCGGACAACGGCGCCCAGCTCACGCCCGAGGAAATGAAGGCGTTGGGCATCGAAGGCGATACCCCCCGCGATACAGTGGCAACGCTCGTCGCCCAGGTAAAGCAGTTGCGCACCGAGCTTCAGACCGCGCTGACCGACAACAAGTCGCAGCGCGAGGAAAACCAGCGGCTGCGCCAGCGCGAGAACTCCATCGATCAGCGCATCAATTCGGCCCTCGAATCCGAGCGCTCCAACCTGCGCCGCGACCAGGAACAGGCGGCCAGCGCGCGCCAGCAGACCGAAGGGCTGCTCGCCGACCTGCAGCGGCGTCTGGACAGCATCGGCGGGCGCGGCGGCGGCCATGCCGATCTGCCCGTGGGCCTGGGGCTGCGCGATGGCGACGAGGCCGACATGGAAGGCGGCATGCGCTGGGTCGAACCGGACGACGCGAAGAAGGCCGAGGGACGCAACGGCAGTCGTGGCACGGGCAGCGGCATGAGCTTCCCGACGAGCTTCGGCCCGGCGCAAAGCACGCTGGAAACGACCGCGGAAACCGTGGCGAACGCCGGCGCACGTGCGGCAGGCGTCAAGAGCGCCAAGCCGGTCTATACCGTGCCAACCAACTCAACGCTGATGGGGTCGGTCGCGATGACCGCGCTGATCGGTCGTGTGCCGATCGACGGGACGGTGAACGATCCGTACCCCTTCAAGGTGCTGGTCGGCCCGGACAACCTCACGGCCAACGGGATTGATATTCCCGACGTGGCCGGCGCCGTGTTCAGCGGAACCGCATCGGGTGACTGGACGCTCTCGTGCGTGCGCGGCCAGGTACGCAGCATCACCTTCGTCTTCAACGACGGCACGATCCGCACCATCCCCGAAGACCGCGAAGGCAACCAGCAGAACAACCAGCAGCGCGACGGCCTGGGCTGGATCAGCGATCCGCACGGCATCCCCTGCGTCAGTGGCGAACGGCGCAGCAACGCCCAGCAGTACCTCGGCTCGCAGGCCCTGATCACGGCGGCCGGTGCCGGCGTGGCCTCGCTCATCGAGAGCGACAGCGGCCGCATGTCCTACGTCGGCTCGGACGGCGCCATCGGCACCGTGGGCATCAGCGGCAAGGAAGCAGTCGGCCAGATCCTCGCGGGCGGCGTCCGGGACATGTCGGCCTGGGTCAACAAGCTCTACGGCCAGGCCTTCGCCTCCGTCTATGTCCAGCCTGGTGCCAAGGTTGCCGTCCACCTCGAAAAGCCGCTGGCCATCGATCACGACCCCGAAGGCCGGCGCGTCGATCACCGTGCAGGAGAAAGCCATGCGCTCGAACTCGATTAAGGGCCTCGCGCTGGCCGCGGCCGTCGCCGTGCTCGGCGGTTGCGCCACCAGCAAGGAAGAACTGCTGACCCATAGCGACCGCACCATGATGGACATCTGGCAGCAGGAAACGGGTGGCGGCGGCAGTGGCACCGGCCAGGTCGCGCGCCGGCAGTTGCTCGACGCGCGCCAGAGCCTGCGCCGGCCGCTGACCGACGCCGATGTGCAGGCTGCGCCCGTCGAGCAGATGCGCTACACGCGCTTGGCGCGCAACGAGGTTTATCGCCAGTTCCAGCGCCTGCCCAACCCCGATCTCGTCATGTATGTGTACCCGCACCTAGCGGGCACGGACCCCGTGCCGGTTCCGGGCTACACGACGGTCTTCCCGCTGTACCAGCGCGTGCAGTACGCCATGCCCGGTGAACGGCTGGAGGACTATTGATGCGCTGGAAACTTCCCTGGCCGAAGCTGGCCGCATCCGGCACCGGCGACGAAGAGAAGCCGGACGGCTGGCAGCGCCACGTCGAGGCCTTGCGCCAGGCCGGCGTCCCTGAACCCGGCGCAGCGGTCCAGGGCCGCAAGCCGGCGACCGTGGCCGACGAGCAGGCGCTGTACGACGTCGCGCCGTCGTTCGCGGAACTGCTGCCTTGGGTGGAGTTCTTGCCGCAGTCGAAGTCCATGCTGCTGGAGGATGGGCAGTCGGTCGCTGCCTTCTACGAGCTGGTGCCGCTGGGCACCGAGGGGCGGGAGCCCGGCTGGCTCGCGCATGCCCGCGATGCCTTGGAGAACGCGCTCCAGGACTCGTTCGATGAGCTGGACGAGAACCCCTGGGTGCTCCAGCTCTACGCCCAGGACGAGCCCAGCTTCGACCAGTACATGCAGACCCTGCGCGACTATGTGCAGCCGCGCGCCCGCGATACTGCGTTCACCGAGTTCTACCTGCGCTTCTTCGGCCACCATCTGCGCGCGGTCGCCAAGCCGGGCGGCCTGTTCGAGGACACGGTGGTCACGCGGCTGCGCTGGCGCGGCCAGACGCGGCGGGTGCGCATGGTGATCTATCGCCGTGCCACCGGGCAGGCAAGCCGCCGCGGCCAGACGCCCGAGCAGATGCTGAACATCGTCTGCGACCGCCTGTGCGGCGGCCTGGCGAACGCCGGCATCCAGGCACGGCGCATGGTCGCGGCCGACGTCCACGACTGGCTGCTGCGGTGGTTCAATCCGCGCCCCGCGATGCTCGGGCCTGGAGCCGAGGATCAGGAGCGCTTCTATGCACTGGCGCGCTACCCCGACAGCACCGAAGAAAGCGAGGCCGGCGAAATCGAGCTGGCGAGCGGGCGGGATTTCAGTCAGCGGCTGTTCTTCGGCCAGCCACGCTCCGACGTGGAGCACGGCACCTGGTATTTCGACGGCATGCCGCACCGCGTGCTGATCACCGACCGGCTGCGCATGCCGCCCGGCACCGGACACCTGACCGGCGAGACCCGCAAAGGGGATGCCATCAACACGCTGTTCGACCAGATGCCGGAAGACACCTTGCTGTGTCTCACGATGGTCGCCACGCCGCAGGATGTCCTGGAAGCGGATCTCAACCACCTGGCGAAGAAGGCCGTGGGCGAGACGCTGGCGTCGGAGCAGACGTTGAAGGACGTGCAGGAAGCCCGCTCCCTCATCGGCAGCGCGCACAAGCTCTACCGGGGGACGCTGGCATTCTACCTGCGCGGACGCGACGAAGCGGAACTGGACCGGCGCGGCCTGGACCTGGCGAACGTGATGCTCAATGCTGGCTTGCAGCCGGTGCGCGAGGACGACGAGGTGGCGCCGCTCAACAGCTACTTGCGGTGGCTGCCATGCTGCTACAACCCCGGCCAGGATCGGCGCAAGTGGTACACCCAACTGATGTTCGCTCAGCACGCGGCGAACCTGTCGCCGGTGTGGGGCCGCGCTCAAGGTACGGGGCACCCGGGCATCACGATGTTCAACCGCGGTGGCGGGCCGATCACCTTCGACCCGCTCAGCCGCCTGGATCGGCAGATGAACGCCCATCTGTTCCTGTTCGGCCCCACCGGCTCCGGCAAGAGCGCCACGCTCAACAACCTCTTGAATCAGGTCACGGCCATCTACCGACCGCGGCTGTTCATCGTGGAGGCTGGCAACAGCTTCGGCCTGTTCAGCGACTTCGCACGCAGGCTCGGGCTGACGGTAAACCGGGTCAAGCTGGCCCCAGGTTCGGGCATCAGCCTCGCGCCATTCGCAGACGCGCGTCGGCTGATCGAGACGCCCAGCGACGTGCAGACGCTCGACGCCGACGCGCTGGATGAAGACCCGCCACCAGATGCCTCGGCCATGGAGGCGGACGAGCAGCGCGACGTGCTCGGCGAACTGGAGATCACGGCGCGGCTGATGATCACGGGCGGAGAGGACAAGGAGGAAGCCCGGATGACACGGGCTGACCGCTCGCTGATCCGTCAGTGCATCCTCGACGCCGCCGAGCACTGCGTGGCCGACAAACGCACGGTGCTTACGCGCGACGTGCGCAACGCGTTGCGCGCCCGCGGCCAGGACCCGACGCTGCCCGAAATGCGCCGCGTGCGGCTGCTGGAGATGGCGGATGCGATGGACATGTTCTGTCAAGGCACGGACGGCGAAATGTTCGACCGCGACGGCACGCCGTGGCCCGAAGCCGACATCACCTTGGTTGACCTCGCGACATACGCCCGCGAGGGCTACAACGCGCAGCTCTCCATCGCTTACATCAGCCTGATCAGCACGGTGAACAACATCGCCGAGCGCGACCAATACCTTGGACGCCCGATCATCAACGTCACCGACGAAGGACACATCATCACGAAGAACCCACTGCTCGCGCCCTACGTGGTCAAGATCACGAAGATGTGGCGCAAGCTGGGCGCATGGTTCTGGTTGGCCACGCAGAACATCGACGATCTGCCGCGCGCAGCTGAGCCCATGCTCAACATGATCGAGTGGTGGATCTGCTTGTCGATGCCCCCGGATGAGGTGGAGAAGATCGCGCGGTTCCGCGAACTCAGCCCAGCACAGAAGGCGCTAATGTTGTCGGCGCGCAAAGAGGCGGGGAAATTCACCGAGGGCGTCATCCTCTCCAAGAGCATGGAAGTGCTGTTCCGTGCCGTGCCGCCGAGCCTGTACCTCGCGCTCGCGCAGACCGAACCCGAAGAGAAGGCCGAGCGCTACCAGCTCATGCAGCAATACGGCTGCTCCGAACTGGAGGCGGCCTTCAAGGTGGCCGAGAAGATCGACCAGGCACGCGGCATCGATTCGCCAGCCCTGGAACTGCCCTACTAAGCCGGAGAACGCCATGGAACCGAAACGTCCTTCCATTCCGATGCAGGTCCAGGTGTTCCGCCGTCGCAACGGGCGTCCCCGCTGGCCCTGGGCCTTGGCCGCTGCATTGGTCGCATTGCTGTTGATCTGGCTCGTCCCCCGGTCGCCCGATGAATCCTCAGCGCCGTCGCCCTCGCCGGTCAGCATGACGCAGACGCCGGGGTCACCCTGGCAGATGGGCAACCCAGAGGGCCGCTTCACGCTGACGCTCTATGCCGACCTGGAATGTCCGTTCTGCCGGGAGTATTTCCCGCAGCTCAAGCGCTGGGTCGGCAACAACACCGACGTGGCCCTGCAATGGCACCACCAGCCGCTGGCCGCACACGAGCCCGCCGCGTCGGCCGAGGCGCGTCTGGCCGAGTGCGCCGCCGAAGGTGGCGGGCATGCGGCGTTCTGGCAGGCGATCGAATGGGTCTATGCCCACACGCGCAGCGACGGCCAGGGCTTGCCCGATGGCCTGCGCTACCCCGCATCGACGCCGGCCGTCGAGCGGTGCCTGGCGAGCGAGCGGCCAGATGTGCTTATTCGCGCCCAGGCCGCTGAAGCCACCAAGAGCGGTGTGACCGCCACGCCGTCGCTGCGGCTGCTCGATCGCCAGACGGGTCAGACCATCCTGCTGCAGGGGCCGATCGAGGGCGATGCCTTGCTGTCGGCCATTGACATGCTGGCGACCGGGAACTCGGCCAGCGACACGGCGGCCGCACCCACCATCCCCACATCCGAAATGCCTGCCGACGTTGTCGGCGACATGCCCAGGTAGCCCTCGGTCTTGGAGGCTACGGCGCGGCTTGCCGCACTGACCGCTACCCGTTCGCTTCGCATCCTGGCTGCGAACAATCACCGCTGCGCGGTGGTGGATGCACCTTGTTCCGCTGTTTCCATCCCCAGGAGGGCTTGCCCTCCTGGGGTGGCGTCCTCCGTTCACATTCTGGAGGTCCGCCATGTCTCTCGTCGTAAATGACTCCTGCGTGGAGCCACGTTTTGCCCCAGCGTCCCAATCTGATGATTGGATCATCCGGCAGGCCATCGCGCTGCTGGAACAACGTGTTTTCAAGGCCGGGCCGCTTCTTGGCCAGCCACAGGCCGTGAAGGACTATCTGCGTCTGAAACTCGTCGCAGAACCGAACGAAGTGTTCGCCATCGTGTTCATGAACAGCCAGCACCGGGTGTTGGCCTATGAGCCGATGTTCAAGGGCACGCTCGATTCGACTGCAGTTTATCCGCGCGCTGTCGTGCAGCGTGCATTGGAGCTGAATGCCGGCGCGGTGATTTTTTCGCACCAGCATCCCTCGGGATGCACTGAGCCGTCGAGCTCGGATCGCGCTTTGACCGACCGACTGAAGGCTGCGTTGGCGCTCATCGATGTGCGAGTGTTGGACCACATCATCGTCGGCCAAGGCGCTCCATACTCGTTCGCGGAATCCGGTCTGCTGTAGCCCGCTCCTTGATCCACGCGGAGGCTTCGGCCTCCGCTTTTTCATGGGCGCGAGACAAGCAGGTATGCGGGCAGTGCGCGATGCGCATTGTTTGTTGGGGCCGCGTCGGCTTCGCGTTTGACTACTGCTCTGATCAACTTCAAGGGCACGCGACATGCCAGCATCTCTTTCCAGGTTCGCGCCGGGCTGGCGAACCCTCGGCCTGGCCGTGGCGCTGCCGGCAGCCCTGGCCGTTTTCAGCCCGGCCACCTTCGCCGCCGACGTGGTGGTCGTCACCGACAGCCGCCACCCGGTCAAGACCATGGGCGGCGAGCGGCTGATCGAACTGAACGAAGCCCACAGGATTGAAGCGGAGCTTTCCGCGGGACTGCCCACCGACCCCGAACAGGCGACGGCCATCGTCAAGCGCCGGCTGAATGGCGGCGGTGCCGATCTGCAGCGACGCATCGCTTCCGCATACCAAAGCGTTACCGACGCATGGAGTCTCGGCATCACCAGCCTCCCGGCCGTGGTGGTGGACAGGCGCTATGTGGTCTATGGCGAGTCGGATGTGGCTCGCGCTGTCGCGCGCATCGAGCAGCACCGGAGGACCCAGCCGTGACCCGACCATTCGACCTGATGCGCCGTCTGCATGCTGGCGTGGCTTCGTTGCTGCTGCTCAGCGCCACGGGCAGCTACGCCCTCAACACTGCCACCATCGTCGGCTCGGTAGCGTCACCCGACTGCCTCGAATACCGCGTCGTTGGCATCTGCTACTGGCTCTATTGCACCTGGACCGGCTGCACGGTGCGCACGTCCATCAAGGTGCGCCACTACATCCCCGATGCGGTGGTGTCGTCGTACTCGAATACCGGCGAAAACCCCTGGGTCGAGGTCCGGGCAATGAGCACGCCCAACCCGTCCGCCCAAGCGGGCGGCGATGGAACCACGAACGAGGATCACGAAAACAACCTCGCCAAGTTCAAAAACTCGGACGTTATCGGCCACCCCGGCGTCGAGGTGTTCAACCAGTTCGTCTCGTCGTCGGGTTACTTCTGCGAGGGCGCGGGCACGGCGTTCATGCCGTACTTGCTCAGCACCTTGGACACGCTGGCCTGGCGCTACAACGTGCCCGAGATGGCCTACCCGGAAGCGCTGATTCCGGGCCGGCGTGAGGTCGGCGCACGCACCACGATGAACCTGTGGGGCAACGTGTATCCCCGTGGCGGCTTCCTGCACCAGACCGACGACTTCAAGGCCGGCGCAGTGGTGGCCCAGCGTGCAGGCGATGTGGTCACGCGCCGGGGGCAGATCCACGTCTATCAGCCGTTGCTTGCCAACTCCCGCGACGGCTACTGGCCGGCAGGCGCGCTGATGGAGGGCGATGCCTCGACCGGAAAGTGGCAAGAACTCACGCCCGTCCTGTCGTCGTCCTGCACGGTCTTCCCGCGCAGCGGCTTTCTTACCCAGGCGCAGCAAGGCGACTACGCATGGGCGCTGTGGCGGCCGTATGCCTGCTGCGAACGCCGGGGCCAAGTGTTCCTGGGCAGCGTCGATTTTCTCTGAGGTGGTGCCATGAAGTTCCGTCCTGCATTCAATCCGTTCTCCCGCCGGGCACGTCGCACGGAGATCGTCCTGGCGCTGGCCGGCGCCCTCGCGCTGGGCAGCGGCGTGGCCTGG
Source organism: Pseudomonas ceruminis (assembly GCF_021602025.1). GTDB lineage: Bacteria > Pseudomonadota > Gammaproteobacteria > Pseudomonadales > Pseudomonadaceae > Aquipseudomonas > Aquipseudomonas ceruminis. The sequence continues at coordinate 115,257 of NZ_BQHW01000003.1, read as the reverse complement.
GGTCAACTGGGCTACCAGACCAGCGGCAGTGTCATCGGCGATGACGTCATGTACTCGATCGGTGGCGGCAACGCCGTGTCGATGGGCCGTGCGGCCGGCATGCGCTCTCTCGGTGTCGGCGTGGGTTGGAACAGCAACTTGATCTGCGGCGACATGAGCATCCAGACCACGTTGAAGAACCAACTTAACGGCATCACCAACGGCTTCCAGCAAATCATGTCGTCGGTGATCCAGAGTGCCACCAGTGCGGTGGCATCGTTGCCCGCGCTGATCATCCAGCGGGCCGATCCCGGTTTGTACAACCTGCTCACCAATGGCGTGCTGCAGGCGCGACTCGATTTCGACCGCAGCAAGCTGACGTGCCGTGCCATGGCCGAGAAGATGGCCGAAATGGCGGGCGGCCAGCTCGGCTGGAGCCAGATGGCCGAAGGGCTGGCGCTGCGCGATGCCGTGTCGAGCACGGATGCGGTCTCGGCCATCGAGCAAGCCGAGACGCGCCGCGGCAATGACGGCGTGCCGTGGGTCGGGGGCAGCAACGCGGGCGGCTCCGGCCAGCCCGCGATCAAGGTCGTCGGCGATGTCACCCGCGCCGGCTACAACCTGGTCAACGGCCGCGGCGTGACCGACACCTCATCCATCGCGCCGGCCAGTTGCAGCAGCCTCTCGTGCCAGACCTGGGCCTCTCCGCAGGCCGCCGTCGAGTGGGCCACGCGCGTGCTCGGCGAGAAGGAGCAGCGCACGTGCGATGCCTGCACCAAGACCGAGACGACGCCGGGCGTCGGGCTCACGCCGCTGATCCAGGAGGAGTACGACGCCAAGCTGCAGGCGCTCCAGGACCTGGTGACCAAGGCCAAGAACACGACGCCGGAGAACCTGCGCGAAGCTGGCAGCGCGTCGCTGCCGATCACGCGCGGCGTGATCGAGGCGCTGCGCGACGAGCCCGACCAGCACCTGCTGTCGCAGCGCTTGGCGTCCGAAGTCGCGCTGGCGTCCGTGCTGGAGAAAGCGCTGCTGCTGCAGCGCACGCTGCTCACGGGCAAGAAGGAGCCCAACGTCGCGGCCAACGAGCTTGCCGTTGAGGCGGTGAACCACGAGAGCGACACGCTCGACCGTGAGATTCGCAACCTCAAGACCGAACTGGAGCTGCGGCGCGAGCTGGCGAACAACTCACCCATGGCGATCATCCAGCGCCACGGCGCACGTGCGGCCGGCTCGCGCGGCATCTACGAGGGCGATCCTGTGCCGGACCGTCTCGACCAGCTCCAGAAGGGCAACCCGGGGAGTCGGCCATGAGCCCGGCGCGCATGGCCTGGCGGCCGCTGCGCTGGTTGTTCAGCCGGCGCGCGGCGAAGACGCTGCTGTGGCTGGTGCTGATCGTTGCCGCCGCCGTGGGGGCGAACGTCGCGGGCATCTACCTAGTCGGCAGCGTTGCAGGCTGGGAACGGTGGCTGACGGCCTCCGCAGGGTATTTCTTCATCTGGCGGCTGTGCGTGTACGCGGCAACGGCCTATGGATGGTTCTGGATGCGCCGCCGGGTGCTCGCCCGCGAAGACCAAAGCGGGACAGATGGGCAGGCGCGGCGCCGGCTGATCCGCACCGAGGTCGCCAGCGTCGTCGCCATCGTCGCGCTGGAAACCAGCCTGTTGATGGAGGCCGCTTGAGGGGAGATCGGGACCATGACGCTCTTCACGACCGACTATCTGGAGTACTACCTCACCCTCGTGTCCTGGATCGTCAACAACGGCATCTGGGCGGTGCTGGTGTCCAGCGGGGTATTCGCGCTGCCTTTCGTCGCCATCATCGTGCAGGAGTGGCTGAAGGCCCGTGCGGAAGGTGCCGACGAAGGCAACAAGGGCTTGCTCTCGGCCGTCCGCATCGAGAACCGGGTCTTCGTCGCCATCGTGGTGGTGATGTTCGCGGGCATTCCGTTCATCGACGTGGACCTCAACACCATCCAGTACGACAGCTCGCGCTCGGCCCAGTGCCAGGTCAGCGTGCCACAGCCCACGGATACCGGCTGGTCACAGTCCTTCAGCACCATCAACAACCAGTCCGCGAAGGTGCCGGTCTGGTGGGCCTTCATGCACGCGCTCTCGCGCGCTGTCACGAGCGCCTCGGTGGCGGCGATCCCATGTGGTACGGACCTGCGGCAAATGCGCATGGAGATCGACGCGACCCGCATTGACGACCCGGTGCTGGCCCAGGAAGTGGCGGACTTCTCGCGGGATTGCTATGGGCCTGCGCGGGCCAAACTGTTCATGCAGCGCCCTCAGCTCGATGAGCAGCAGATGCACGACGTGACCTGGATCGGATCGAGGTTCTTCACCGACACCAACGGCTACTACGACACGTACCGTTCCAGCACGCCGCGCGACGACTGGCCCTACGACAGCAACCGCGATGCCGGGCTTGCGCAGGTGGCCAGCGGCGGCGGCTATCCGAACTGTAGGCAGTGGTGGGCCGATGGCAGCAACGGCCTGCGGGCACGCCTGCTGGGACAGGTGGACCCGAGCCTGCTGAATCGCCTGGCGGGCTGGGCCGGGTTCCTGAGCCGGGCCGAGGTGGACGACTCGGTGATCCGCGCCATCGCCTCCCCGCGGCAGCAGAAGTTGAACCAGGGCAGCGTCTATACGGACTACGGCGGCCAGATCGACAAGACCCTGCCGAACATCGTGACGCGCGCCACGGGCGACGTCGGCATGGCAGTCGGCGCGATTGCCGCGTTTCCTGCCATGGACGTCGTGAGACAGGCTCTGCCCATGGTCCTCGCCTTGCTCAAGATGGCGCTGGTCATCTGCATCCCGCTCGTGCTGGTCATCGGCACCTATGACCTGAAAACGGTCGTCACCGTCAGCGTCGTGCAGTTCGCGCTGTTCTTCGTGGACTTCTGGTTCCAGCTCGCCCGCTGGATCGACAGCACCATCCTCGATGCGCTTTACGGCTGGGGCTTCGGGTGGAATCGGCCGCACACCAACTTCGACCCGCTGGTGGGATTGAACAATGCCTTTGGCGACATGCTTCTGATGTTCGTCATGGGCACCATGTTCATCGTCCTGCCTACGTTCTGGATTGGCGCACTCACCTGGGTCGGTGTACGTGCCGGTGCAATCGCCAACACCTTCGCCACTGCCACAAAGGATGCAGGAAGCGCTGGCGGCAAAGGAGCAGGTGCTGTCTCAGGCGGCAAGCTCAAATGATCGAATGACCTTCGGCGTCAGTCGTCTTGGTACATCTCGTGGGAGGTATCGTTGTACAGGTTGGGATCGTAGCCAGGCGTGGCCCGCAGTTCCTCAATGGTTGGGTACTGCAGTTCAAACCCTTCTTCATCGGGATGGTGCTGATTCATAGCCCATCCTGCCACCACCACGCCCAGCAGCACGAGTGCGAACCAGAAAGCAACGTAGAGCAGCACCCCGAGCACAGCCAGCTTGAAGACCCACACAAGTGCGGTAGCACCAGCTCGCGGCACACCCCTGAATACCAGCCAATTCGACGCCCGCCGTTCGCCGCGCGCATAGGCGCGCCATCCGCGGCCAAAGGCGCGGCCGAGGCGTTCTGCGGTGCTGGTGCGGGTCGTCGTGTTCATGGTCGTATCCTGCTGTTAAGGAATGCCTATTCCAGTTTGCTCCACTTCATTCGGTTTGCGGCTTCAATGTGTTTTCTTGCTGCTTCAGGACGCTTCGTCATCCGGCCCCACCGGGCCGGGGTCAGGTTCAACGCCGATGCGGTAGGTGGCAACAAAATGCGGCCAGTCCACGTGGTCCACCAGGTCGATGTCCTCGATGACGCCAACCTTCGCTCCCGCACGCTCGAACAGGGCGATGCTCTTAGCGGGATAGTTGTTGCGCGACGGATAGAGCACCCCGTCGAACAGCGCCTGGCCGTCATCTGCGAGCATCGCATGCACCTGGGCGGACACCTGCTGCGTGTGCGTGTAGTCGCGGCTGGCCAACTGCTCTAGGTTCAGGCCGAAGTAGCCCGCCATGACGCCCGGCGTCGTGATATCGGCCAGAAGCACGTCGTCCATCACGCCTACTGCGCGCACCATCCGGGCTTGGACTTCTTTCAGCGCGATCGAGCGTTGCGTGTCCGCAAGCCACTGGTGCTTGTGAAACACCGACTCCATCAGCGCCGTGGGCAGGTCGCGCCCCAGGTAGAGCACGCCGTAGGCCCCCGCCGGGTCATCGTAGCGATTCGTGCTGCTGCGGCCATAGTACAGCGGGCTGCCCCGATAGACGACGCGGCTCACATGCTGGAGCAGTTCACCGTCATCGATCAGGAACGAAGGCAGCTCGTGGCTCATGGCGATCTCGCTTCAATGCACCTGGACGCCCAGCACGTTGAACACGGCCTCGGCCACGTCATCGATCGTGCCATGCGTCACCGCATCCACCGGCGAGCGACCGCCCAAGCCTTCGAGCGGCTCGGACAGCGCGCTGTAGATCGTCCAGTGGTCGATGCCCTCGACCTCCTGGAGCACGGTTTGGGTCAACTGCTGCTTCACCGGGTCGAGCTGCCAGTCGGGCAGCTTCTGGCCGCGCGGCCCCACGTTCAGCGCCAGTAGCCGACGGGCGAGGATGTCCTTGTAGATTTGCTGGCGCGACTTGTCCGCCAGCTTGGCGAACTCGGCAGGCGGCAGGTTGTCCGGCTGATTGAAGGCTTCCAGCAGCACGGCGCGGCCTCTCTGGACGTCGGTTTCAGTCGGTGCCCAGCGCGTGTCGGAGCGCAACGCGGCCGCCTTGCGCTGCAAGGCCTGCGCCACCGTTTCACCTTCCAGGTTAGCGGGCAGCGTCACAGCCTCCACGCGCTCGTGGATGAACGCCTGCAACTCGGCCGCGAAAGCCGGGGCATCCCGGATTTCGACGGTATCGGCGAAGCGTCGCACATCCTCCACCGTGACGCGCGGCAGCCGGTCGGCAATGAATTCGATCGCAGTGGGCATGGTCAACTCCCAGGTAGGTTTGAGACAAGACTCACTCTAGTCGCCTTTGTCGCCTTTGTCAACTTGATCGCCTGAGTGGGAGCCCACCTGGCGGTGTAGCGTCCCGGCAGCATAGGCCGGGGCCAGCGCCAATTCGCCGTCCAATCCATTCGTGCGGGTTCCGCATTGACGCTGGAGCCGCAACTCAGGCCCAGCTATACCGAAACGGTGAAAGGCCAAAGGGTCGAAACGGCAAGGGAATGGGATGCAAGGGGAAAGGCCCTATCCCGAAAAGGCAAAAAGGCCTCCCGCCCGGCCCGCTATCAGGACATCGACATGCTCTCCCTGTTCCAGCGGAAACGGCCTCCGGTCGCTGCCGCGACGTCTCCAGCCCCCGCCATCGACCTCCCGAAAGGGTTGATGCGGCCGGAGTCGGCCGCATCGCTGCTGGCCACCCCGCGCCGGCAGAAGCTGCTGGAACACATCTGGCAGCGCACCTCGCTCTCGCGCCGGCAGTTCGCCACCCTGTACCGCGCGCCACTGGAGCGATACGCCGAGCTGGTCCAGGTCTTCCCGGCCTCCGAAGCGCACCACCACGCCTACCCGGGCGGTATGCTCGATCACGGCCTCGAAATCGTCGCCTACAGCCTGAAGCTGCGGCAGTCCCATTTGCTGCCCATCGGGGCCAGCCCCGAAGACCAAGCGGCGCAGGCCGAAGCCTGGACTGCGGCCGTCGCCTATGCCGCACTGCTTCATGACATCGGCAAGGTTGCCGTCGATCTGCACGTCGAGCTGGCCGACGGGAGCACCTGGCACCCATGGCACGGCCCGCTGCGCCAACCGTACCGCTTCCGCTACCGCGACGACCGCGAGTACCGGCTCCATAGCGCCGCGACAGGCTTGCTCTACCGGCAACTGCTCGACCGCGATCTGCTGGACTGGCTCAGTGGCTATCCTTCCCTGTGGGCGCCGCTACTCTACGTTCTGGCCGGGCAGTACGAGCACGCCGGGGTACTGGGCGAGCTGGTCGTGCAGGCTGACCGCGCCTCCGTCGCTCAGGAATTGGGCGGCGATCCCGCGCGTGCCATGGCCGCGCCCAAGCACTCGCTCCAACGCAAGCTGGTCAACGGGCTGCGCTACCTGCTCAAGGAAGAGCTGAAACTGAACCAGCCCGAAGCCTCCGATGGCTGGCTCACCGAGGACGCGCTGTGGCTGGTGAGCAAGACAGTCTCGGACAAGCTGCGCGCGCACCTGCTGTCCCAGGGGGTCGATGGCATCCCCGCGAACAACACGGCCGTGTTCAACGTGCTACAGGATCATGCCATGTTGCAGCCCACCGCCTCCGGCAAGGCCATCTGGCGCGCAACTATTACCAGTGAGAGTGGCTGGTCCCATGCCTTCACGCTCCTGCGCCTGGCCCCGGCGCTGATCTGGGAGCCCTCGGAGCGACCCAGCCCATTTGCGGGAACCGTGACCGTGGACAACGCCGGCGAGGCCGAGGACGGGCCGCGCCCGTCCGCGCACGACGCTGCACTGCGACCCGGAACAGCGGCGGCAACAGAGAAGGAGCCTGCAGCAAGCAGCCATCCAGATCAGTCGGGCGGGAGTCGCGCCATACCTCCCAGCCCGCAGCGCAATCCGGCCGACCCGCTGGAAAGCATGCTGGCGATGTTCGAGGCAACGCCTGAGCCGGAGCAGTCCGTCGAAGCCCCGCCAGAGGGTGCCGACGATGCAGCGGCGCCGCTCGACCATCCCGCATCGGCCCCTGGTCCTTCGGCGCCGACCGCCGCGCCTGCCGCGCACGATTCCGCCTCATTTACCGGGCGGCCATCGGGCGAGCATTTCATGGCCTGGCTGAAACAGGCCGTCCAGACCCGCAAGCTCATCATCAATGACGCCAAGGCCCTGGTACATACCGTGTCCGACACGGTTTACCTGATCAGCCCTGGTATTTTCCAGCGCTACGCACAAGAGCATCCAAACATTGGGCCGCTTGCAAAGGACGCGGCCCTGCAGAACTGGCAGTGGGTGCAGAAGCGCTTTGAAAAACTCGGACTCCACAGGAAACAGCCATCGGGTCTGAACATCAGGACGTGCGAGGTCATGGGGCCTCGCAAAACGCGCCAGGTGCATGGATATTTGCTCGAAGATCCATCGCACATATTCGATGCCGTTCCACCGAACAATCCTTATCTGTCGCTCAAATAGCCGACTAAGGGGGAAGTGCCACACGTTCTGTTTGAGCGGGTGGCAGGCTTCAGTCGATCCGAAGAGGCTCGAACGACTTGACGAGTTGGTCCACCACCTTGACCTGCCGCAGCAGCGGTTCGAGCGCGTCCAGTGGCAGAGCGCTGGGTCCGTCACAGCGTGCATGCGCCGGGTCGGCGTGTGCTTCGAGGAACAAACCGCCGATGCCGACCGCCATGCCGGCCCGCGCGAGTTCGGGCAACTGTTGGCGACGCCCACCCGAAGCCAACGCATCCGCTTCTCGCCGCTGCAGGCTATGGGTGACGTCGAACACCAGTGGCAGGCCACCGCTGGCAAGGCTCATTTCGCGGAAGCCCAGCATGTCCACGACGAGATTGTCGTAGCCGAACTGCGTGCCACGCTCGCACAACAGGACGCGCGGGTTGCCAGCCTCGTGCAGTTTGTGGACGACATGCCTGATCTGGCCCGGGCTCAGGAACTGCGGCTTCTTGACATTCACTACCCGACCGGTGCGAGCAATGGCGACCACCAGATCGGTCTGCCGGGCCAGGAAGGCCGGAACTTGCAGTACATCGGCAATGGCTGCGACCTGCACGGCCTGCTCAACCTCATGCACGTCGGTCAAGACTGGGCATCCGAACCGCGACTTGACCGCATCGAGGACCCGCAACCCTTCGTCCAGGCCGACACCTCGGAAAGAATGGATCGACGAGCGATTGGCCTTGTCGAATGACGCCTTGAAAACGAAGGGTATTTCCAGCTTGCGCGTCACCTCCACGAAGTGCTCGGCCGCAGCCAGGGTCGTATCGAGATCCTCGATGACGTTGATGCCGCCGAACAGCACGAACGGCAGGTCGTTGGCGACTGTGATGCCCTCCGAAATGGCGACGTGCAGGGAGGTGGCTGATGATATCGATCGCATAAAACTTCCTCTCGTGATGTCAACGACCGCAGGTGAAAGCTCCGAGCGTCGTCGGCGAAGAATGCCCCACGGTCTTGGACTTTGCGTGCAGACGCGTCCGCAACAGCGCTTACAGGGTCTGGGGTCCGCACCGGCGACTCCGCCTGTGACCACGGTCTTCCTTCAGCGGTTCACTGAAGACCGAGCGCCTTCATCAGCCTCGGCTTCTGGCTCGCGAAGGTGCCATAGAACACGTCGTCGCCGACGATCGTGATCGGGGCCACACGCACGCCGGTTCGTGACTTAGCCTCCGCGGAAATCTTCGGGTCGGTCAGGTCGCGCTCTTCAAACGCGATGCCCTGCTGGGACAGCCACGCCTTCAGCGCCCGGCAGTCCGGGCACGTCGGAGTGCTGTAGATGAGGATGTACGGGGTGTTGGCCTGGGGCATAGTCGCACCTTCACTTGCCCCGAGCGGCTAGCCAGCTCTTCATCATGGCAATCTCGCCTTCCTGCGCGGTTATGACTTCCTGGGCCAGCTTGCTGACCTCTGGATCTTTGCCGTATTGAAGCGCCACCTTGGCCATGTCGATCGCGCCCTGGTGGTGTGGGATCATGCCGCGCATGAAATCCACATCTGCGTCGCCGCTGAAGTCGATCATCATGTCCGCATGCATGCGGTCGTTGCCGGCACGATAGGCGGCCGTCGAGGCATCGCCCGAGCTGCCGGTCGTCGCCTGCTGGCCGTTGTCGCCCAGCCACTTTTTCATCATGGCGATCTCGTCTTCCTGCGCGGTGATGACGTCCTGGGCGAGCTTGCGAACCTCCGGGTCCTTGCCGTACTGCAGCGCCACCTTGGCCATGTCGATCGCGCCCTGGTGATGCGGGATCATGCCGCGCATGAAATCGCCGTCGGCGTTGCCAGTGAACTGCGCTCCCATTCCCGCGTGCATCTCATTGGTCACGGCACGATAGGCAATGGTGGAGGGGCTATTGATCGCGGACATGCTGGAAGGTATGTCATGCCCATGTCCGCCGCTGGCACTGGTCGGCGGTTCAATTTTGCCGGAGGACTCCAGGCCGCTTTGGACGACTGTCAAACCTCCAGCAACCAGCACGGCGCCAGCAATGAACATGAGACTGAGCTTGTTTAGATTCATGAAAATTCTCCTTGGACCTTGATGATGTGGTCACTGTATTGCTTCCAATGGTTGGAAGGTCAATATGGCGGACTCACATGTGCCCGGATGCAACACTAGGACAAGTAACCATTTTCCAATTGCGAATAGATCTCAATATAAGGTAGGATGTTAGGATGTAAATCAACTGAAAGGAATAGACCATGTCGCAACAGCAACAGCCAAAAGTTCACGACGCCAGCGACTTCCCTATAGTCCGATTCGAAGGCTCCAGCATCTACGAAGGCTACGGCGCCCCCTGGTGCGCGGAGATGGATGAGTTCCTCGCTCGCGGCAAGCCCTTTGTCCTCATCTACGTCGCAGGCGGGCCGGACGAGGCACACGACGATCGCGTCATGCGCGGTGCTTGGCTGAAAAGCCACAAGGAGATGCTGGACGGCATCTTGCTGGCGCTCATACATGTAGAACCCGAACCGACCAAGCGAGCGCAGTTGGAGGAAATGCTGCCGATGCTCGTAAAGGCCTTTGGCACGCCGCAAGCCGCGCGCGCCAGCCGTGACGAGGCAGAGAGTCTGGGCCGGCACGTTCTCGCCGGTGGTCGCATGAACGATTCGGTATGAGCGGCCCGCGCCATGAAAAAGTCAGAACATAAATCGCGTGCTACAAGCACGAATTACGTGGGTCGCAAGGTCATCGGCCCGTTCAGTCTCGCGCTGGTGCTGGCCGCGCCAGGGGCAGATGCACAAGGGCTGGGTGACCCGGGAAAGGGCGAGGTGCCTGAGGCTGTAACGCTCCCAGCGGTAACGGTCACCGGGGAAACCTCCTCGGAGACCACCGAAGGTTCAAATTCCTACACCACACCACGCACGTCTGCCGCCACGCGACTGCCACTTGCCATCAGGGACACGCCCCAGGCTGTAACTGTCATAACCCGGCAGCACATGGAGGATCAGCAGCTCAACACAATTCAGGATGCCTTAGCACAGTCAACAGGCGTCGGCTCTCGCACCTTGGGCAGCGAGCAAGTGACTTTCCATGCAAGGGGCTTTTCTATTGATAGCTTCCAATACGACGGTATCCCGACCGGCTTCGTCAATGGCGCAAGCTTTCTAGACACGGCCTTCTATGACCGCATCGAAATCGTGCGCGGCGCCACGGGCTTGCTCACGGGCGCAGGCAACCCGTCTGCATCGATCAACCTGGTGAGAAAGAGGCCGACGCGCGAGTTCCAAGCAAATGCCTCGGTGAGCGCAGGATCATGGGACAACTATCGCAGCATGCTAGATGTCTCCACTCCGATGACCGAGGATGGCCGTGTTCGCGCCAGAATCGTGGGCGTCACTCAAGATCGGCATTCATATCAAGATCGATACCAGCAGAAGAAGAACGCCTTCTTTGGTTTAGTCGAGGTCGATCTCACTCCCGATACCGTGCTGAGCATGGGCTATGACTATCAGGACATCAAGCCCAAAGGCGTCACCTGGGGCGGCGTGCCGCTTTGGTTTAGCGATGGATCAAACACAAATTGGTCGCGCTCGAAATCCATGGCGCCTGATTGGGCCCGCTGGGACAACCGGTTAGAAAACGCGTTCATTGGTATCGAACACGGATTCGAAAATGGCTGGAAACTGAACGCGACCATTACCAATCAGCGGTCGAAGTCCAATGCTCGACTCCTCTCGCCACTCGGTTATCCAGACCGAGACACTGGCTTGGGGATGATCCCGCTGGCGATCTCTGATTCAACTCCGTCCAGGCAGAACAGCTTCGATACAATGGTCAGTGGTCCATTCGAGTTACTTGGCCGCAAGCATGAACTGGTCCTAGGGGTTCTGGCGTCTCGTCGAACGGAGGATGAATACAACAGTGGATTTGTTTATCCTTTAACGCCTATGCCGAGTATTTTCGGCTATGACGGCCAGTATCCTGAACCAAATTTCGCAGCGAACGGTTTCACCAGCACGCATACCACTATCGAACAAAGCGGCGTCTATGGCGCCGTGCGCCTTTCCCTAACGGATTCCCTGAAAGCTATTCTAGGCGGGCGATTCAACAACTATAAACTCGACGAATTCGACGGCATCACATCTACGCATTACAAAAAGACTGCCAAGTTCACCCCATATGCAGGTGTCGTGTACGACATCAACGACACTTACTCAGCCTATGCGAGTTACACGGAAATTTTCAATCCGCAGTCGTCTTACCGGAATGTCAACAACCAGGTGCTCCCGCCAACCAATGGGAAAAACACCGAAGTCGGGTTGAAGGGTGAATATTTAGACGGGCGCCTGAATGCTTCGATCGCCTTGTTTGAAACGCGGCTCGATAACTTGGCGCAGGCGGAAAACTACGCACTACCAAATGGTACGTGGGCGTATCACACCGTGAATGGGACAAAGTCGAGAGGTGTCGAATTCGACCTCCAGGGGGAACTGGCCGATGACTGGAACATCTATGGGGGCGTTGCCCACTTCAATTCCACTGACGCTACGGGCGAGCGGCTAAGTGCGTACCTTCCGCGCACAACTGCGCGTCTATTCACCACCTATCGGCTTCCCGGCGATTGGTCTAAGTTGACCGTTGGCGGGGGGGTGACGTGGCAAAGCGGCACTTACCAGAGCGCAACAAACCCGCAAGGTGCCAGCGTCAATGTGGAACAGAAATCTTACGCACTAGCCATCCCTGATGGCCAAGTATCGGGCAACACGCAACATAGACCTGATGCTGACCGTCAACAACCTAACCGATCGGCGCTACACGCTTATGAGCGGGTTCTACAACCAAGTCGTCTATGGCGCGCCGCGCAACTTTATGCTGACGCTGAGCTACAAGCTCTGACTGCACGATCTATCCCTCGCTATCCATCGTCGGGCGACAAGATAGCCTGACGATGGAGCGAGAAATGTGCAAGCTGCAGTGAATCCTATCGCCCGATAGAAGTCTCGTGATGCTGCTTCCTGCCCCACGACAAGCTGGATGTGGTCTTCCGGATCGTTCTGAACAAAACTGCTTAAAGGCGCGACTAACCTGAGCACCCGGCGTGTCGACGGCGAAGGATCGGCAAGGCTCCGTATTGGGGTGAAACGGGGGCAGTTCGCCTTACGCCGAACGATGATTCAGCGCGGTGACCAGCGGTGCCATGACATTACGCACAGCCTCTGCGGCTCCGTCTGGGTCTTGGCATTCGATCGCATCGACGATCGCCTCATGGACATCCAGGCCAGGCTCAGGCAAGTCTTCATCCTCCAGTACGGCCAAAGTGTTCATTCGAACGGAGTTCGAAAAGTAGCGGTACAACTCGGACAGCGCATTATTGCCGCATACCCGCGCAATGGCACAGTGAAAGGCCGTGTCGGCGTCCACGAACAAGGCGCGCGATTCATGATCGCTTTGCTCCCCGCGCGCCTTCAGGAGACGGCGCAACATCGCCAAGTCCGCCTTGGAGCGGTTGATAGCTGCCAGCCGCGCGGATTCGATTTCGAGCATGCAGCGTAGCGCAAGGTGCTCGCGCAGGCTCGAACGGCCAATACGACGCATGACCTCGACAGGATCGACATTGGTGCGCACATAGGTGCCATCTCCTTGCCGAACTTCAAGCACCTGCCCATGCGACAGCACGCGAATAGCTTCCCGCACGGTGTTGCGAGCTACGTTCAACATGTCAGCCAGTTCCTGCTCTTTCGGAATCTTCTCACCCACCGGCCAGACGCCATTCTCGATCTGACGGCGGATCAGCTCAATCGTCGTGTCGACCAGGGAGCGCCTCGGCGCGTGCGGAAGTGTGGTGCCATCAGTCATCGCGATTCGGTAATACTCAAAAGATAGGATCATCCAACATGGATTCACCCAATAATAGCGCATTCGCATCTGGTGATGCATCTAACCGCATAGGTGGAGCTTCAACAGCGCAGAGGGGCGTTGGAGGGGGGCTGTATGCCGCTGAACTCCAAGGCCGCAACTCCAACTCGTTCATGAGCCGCCCAGGCACTCCGGCAGCAGCATGACCTGCTGCCTGTCTTGACTCTCGATGTATCTGGGCATGTTGACCTCTGCGTTCAATACGTCCGCAAACTTTACCGGACGTATCTTCAAGTTGACAAGGGGTTTCCACACGGCCTCCGGCGACCGCAAACATTCGAATGCCTCGGCTGTGAAAGCCGCCCCCAAACGCAGCGCTACACGTGTGGCGATCTCGCCATGCCCCCCTTCCTAGGCTGTCACTTCCCTTCCTATACATAGGATGTTAGTATGTTTAAATAGCAATAGTTGCAATCATTCATATTGCTCAACGACTCCTAACGATTGGCTTGCCTGAGCCTCGAGCCCACGGATCTAAATATCAATGAACATGTTGCTTCTGAAAGGTCGGAGCTATGCGCAACATGCGCTCACGGCGCTGACTTCTGTGAACGTGCTTACGCCGGGTTGGGCCTATGTATTCCGCTCCGCGGCTGCGGTCGCGCTGGCTTATGCCGTGGCCTATTCGCTCCAACTAGACCGCGCCTATTCAGCGGCGAACTCGGTCATGCTCGTCGCCAGCGCAAGTCAAGGTGCCACGCTCGGCAAGGGCGCGTCGCGCCTGGCCGGAACGATCATTGGCGGGATTGCCGCTATCGTTCTGCTGGGTCTGACCATTCAGGCGCCGGCACTCTTTCTGATCGGCTATGGCCTGTGGCTGGGCATGTGCAGCGCTGCGGCGACCGTATCGCGCCACTTCCGCTCGACCACCTTTGCGGTCCTTGGCTACACCGTTGGGTTCGCGGCTTATGAGGTACTGGAAAATCCCGCACATGCCTTCAACGGTGTGGCAGCCCGTATAGCGACTGTTGCAGTCGGTGTCGTCTGTCTTGGCGTGGTCAGCGCCCTGTTCTCACGCCGTGCAACACGTGAGAAGCTGGAGTCGGCCATCGCTTTGCAATTGGGGAAAGTGGGTCGGCTCATCCTTGCGCGGACTCGTAATGGCGGCGAACCTGCCTCCCAAGCCACACCCGAGCAGATCGCCGCACTGTTTGCCATTGACGACCTCCTCGAAGTCAGCCGCGCGGAGTCACCGGAGGTCGCCGTTCGTGCCGTTGCCGTCAGGGATGGCCTGGCCGCACTCTTTGGCGCACTCCTAGGAGCGACGGAGTCCTCCATACGACTGGATATGGAAGACCACACCCAGCGCGCGGCAGCGGGCCAAACTGTCGAGTTGCTAGCCCAAGCCATCGAGCTGGTCGAGAGTGGCGAAGAAAGCCAACTTAAAGAGGCCCTTAAAAAAGTGGCTCAGCTTCGTCGAAGGCTAAACCGGATGGTGGACGAGACCGAGTCGCAAGGAGGAAGTTCCACCGCACTCATCAAACTGGACCGTCTGATAGAAGTGATCAGCGACTGGGAGGCTGCACTCATCGGGTTGGTCCAACTGCACAGCCCGCGTGCGCACCGTACTGCCAGCTTTCGCTTTCATCGGGACTGGCATAGCGCGATCAAAAACGGAATCCGCGCACTGATCTTCATCACTCTCGTCGGCGAACTGGGTTTGCTGACGGGCTGGCGCAATTGGCAAACTGCGATCTTGCTGCTTGCTCCTTACGGCATTCTCATGGCGATGACAGGCAACCCGGTTGCAGGCGCAGTGTCCTTCGTCAAAGGTACGGCGGCAGCCATAGCGCCTGCCTTCTTATGCGGATTTTTCCTGCTACCACATGTGCAGGGCTTTCCGTTGATGATCGCTGTGATGCTGCCATTCTGGATCGCTGGCTTCTACGCAATCACGAAACCAAACTATGCGTTTGCCGGAATGGGATACCTGGTCGCCTTCAACACGCTGATTGGAGAGAAAAACCTGATGAGTTACGACATGTCAGCGTTCTTCAATTACGCGCTTGGCTGGATGATCGCAGTTATCGCAACCGTCTATGTCCTAAAACTGATCCTACCGCACGATCCGCGCAGAAATGCCGGCCGCTTAAGCAATGCGATTCGCAACGATGTCCGCCAGTTGATCAGTAGCGGATACAGCGGGCCGCGGCTAGTGTGGGAACACCTGCAGCACCATCGATTGGCCGGGATTGTGGCGAACCTAAAAGGAGATAAAGATTACGCCTCTACGCTGCTGAGCAAGTGTGTTGGTGTGCTGCATTTAGGTCGGTCCTCGGCGAGGCTGCACCTAACGCTGCAGGATACTGAGGTGCCCGCCTCGGTGCGACAACAAGCGTCCGAGGCGTTGAACGAGGCCGGGAATCCCACGCAAGGGACGGGCAAGCGTCTGGCCGTTATCAGTGAAGTCGTCCACGCTTCTGCAGATACCCACCAGACGAATCGAAGGGCTATCCATCGTATTTCCGCCTGCATCCGAGATATGGGTGGGTTAGTCGAACTTCACGGCGACTGGTTCGCCACCAACGATAGAAACTCGCAATGTTAAGTGAATTTTCAGTCGCGGGCATTTACATGCCTCCGCTGCTCTTCTACATCGTCGTAGCGTGGCTGCTATTTCTCGGAATCCGCCCGGTGCTGGCGAGGACAGGCGTGATACGGCTTTTTTGGCATCCGGCATTGTTTGAGTTCTCCCTACTCGTATCGATCATCACAGCCTTCGTCCTTTTATTCTGATTCCGAGTCTTCTATGAAAATGACATTAAAACCTCTATTCAGGATTTCTCTCACGCTTCTGGCAGTCGCTGGAATGGCATGGCTGATCTCGGTGCTATGGCGCGAGTATGTAGTTTCCCCTTGGACGCGCGACGGGCGCGTGAGTGCCGAAGTTGTACAGATTGCCCCGGAAGTTTCCGGCACCGTTGTCGAAGTCGCGATCAAGGACAACCAGCATGTGAACCGGGGAGACGTGCTCTACCGGCTTGACACTGAGGATCTCGAACTTGAAGTTATGGAGAAGAAGGCTGAGCTTGAGCAGCATGAAGCCGACCTCGCAATTAAGATGAATCTTGCTAAACGGCGCAATACGCTCGGTGGCGACATCATCGCCAACGAAAGAATCGATCAAGCCAACGGTGACGTGCGTGCAGTGCGGGCGGCAGTGGATCGTGTACGAGCTGAGCTGGCCAAAGCCGAGCTAGATGTCAGGCGAGCGACGGTCGTGGCACCCGTTGACGGCTATATCACAAATCTCCACCTACGCACTGGCGACTATGCGACCAAGGGTACCAGCAAGGTCGCGATCCTAGATCCGGACAGTTTCTGGATTACCGGATATTTCGAGGAAACCAAGCTCAGGCATATCGCTCCCGGAGACCAAGCGCAAATTCGTCTCATGGGCTTCGATTCACTGATCCAAGGTCACGTTTCCAGTATTGGTCGCGGCGTGGCGGACACCAACGACTACTCCGATCAGCATGGCCTGCCGAGCGTCAGTCCAGTCTTCACCTGGATTCGACTGGCCCAACGCATCCCGGTGCGTGTGCATATCGACAAGGTGCCTCCCGACGTGAGGCTTGCTGCCGGCATGACGTGCAGTGTTGCCGTGGGCACGTCAATCCCCAAGGGGCGTCTGCTCGCTTGGGCTCAACAGGTCCTGTGAGGTTGCCATGCGAATTCCAATTACAGCTGCCATCGTCCTCGCATTGTTATCCGGTTGTGCAGTTCCTCACGCCGTTCGCTACGAAAAGCCGGTACCACTCGTGCCGAACGCTTGGGCCGAGCAGGAGAAAATGCAGCATGCCTCCGACAATGTGGCCGAGCTTCAGACGTGGTGGAAAGCCTTCAACGACCCTCTACTCAATCGTCTCGTTGACCGCGCGCTTGCAAACAATCTTGACCTCAAAATCGCCTCGCAGCGCCTGCTGGCAGCGCGCGCCGAGCGCGATGCCATTTCTGCGGATCGTGGGCCGAAGTTAGGCATTGCAGCGAGTACCTTGGATCAACGCAGTAGTCCACTCGTTGATTGGCCTAGAGGAATTGGCGTGTCTAACGCCCAAACAGTCGAGTTTGAGGCAAGTTGGGAGCCTGATCTGTTCGGGCGAATCAAGCAGTCTATTGAGGCGGCTGATGCTACCGCAGGAAGCATTGAGGAGGATCGGCGGGCCATTCTCACGAGCCTGCTGGCCGAAATTGCGTCAAACTACATCGAGCTGCGTTCGGAGCAACAGCGCTTGGCGATCGCTGAACGCAATGTCGCACGTACTAAGGCCACCTACGACACGAATGTGCGTCTTCGCAGTGCAGGGATCGTTGACGCATCTAGTCTCACGCAGGCACACGCGGAATGGCAGGCCGCGGTCGCGCAGTTGCCGATCTGGCATGCCAGGGTGAGCAAACATTCTCACGCAATTGCCGTTCTCGTCGGCGGATTTCCCGGCGATTGGCAAGTCGAGTTGGCGCAATCCACCTCTCCGGTTCCCGCCCCCCCAGCGTTGCCTGTGTCCATTCCCTCCCAGGTTCTACGGGATCGACCCGACATTCGGGCAGCGGAACGAAAACTTGCCGCGGCAACAGCCAAAGCCAATGTCGCCGTTGCCGATCTCTTTCCCCGCTTCCGGATCCCACTGACACTGGGAACAGCGGCGAGCGGTTACGGTTCACTTTTTTCAGCCGGGAGCCTGATCTGGAGCGTGACGCTGGCAGGCTCGGAAACTTTGTTTGACTCAGGGCAACGCGAGGCGCGCATTCGTGCCGCGAAGGCAACCACGGAAGGCCAAAGGCTGGACTACCAGCGAAAGGTCCAGATCGCTTTCCGCGATGTCGAAGATGCGTTGACCCAAACCCATCAGGAAGGTGTTCGCGAGGAGTCCTTGATGAGGGCACAGGAAGACAGCCAACTGACCTACGATCGCGCCTTGAGAGAACGCAAGGTTGGAACGATTGATTACCTAACGTTGCTAACCGCCGAACGGTCGCTTTATTTGGCTGAAGACCAGTTGATCGAAAGTAAGGCCAAGAAAGCGCTCAACATGGTCAGCCTAGCCAAGGCATTAGGTGGGGGGTGGCAAACGGCTTATCCAGAAACCCCTTCCGAAACCGCGCAATCCACCAAGCAGAGCACAATCAATTAGCCCAAGTCTCGAGCCAATTACCGACACAGGGATACACCATCTCACCAACGCTATTAACCGACATTATTCACCGAAGTACATATAGAAATCCGTTGTCCCGTTACAGCAACTCGGAGTCAATCACAGCATAACCTTATTAGCTTAATGGCAGAGAAATTACCTACCGATTTTTTTGAATCGGGCTTCATTTCAACAGACTTTAGAAAATCTCGGCTATGAAACACATGCAGCACACTTGGGCATCCCATTCATTTCAATCGTCAAAGGGCCTGCGCCATCGCTCAGTGCAGGCGTTGGGAGCCATGTTTCTTATCCTGGCCCCGTTCGCCTATAGCGCCACCTCGCAGGAAGCACAAGAGCCAGAGAATGTGAAAGTGGTTCGACAATACCTTGAAGCTTGGAATAGCGGGAAAACCAATGATATGAAAAAAGTTCTCGACTCCAACGTCGTCTATTTCAATACTAGTAATGAAGTACCCCGCACCGGGCCGGAATCCATCACCGAAGTCTCGCAGTTTCTGAAGCAAATTTTGCCTGATCGAAAAATGAAAATCCGCTCGCAACCGATTTCATCCGACGATGGCGTAGCGATTGAATGGGAATTCACCGCCACCAAGAGAAACAGTGGCGAGACGTCACCCTCCAGCACGAATATCAGTTATTTCGGTGCGAGTTTTTTCCGCGTTTTGAACGGAAAAATTGTCTACGCAAGCGATTACTACAACCACAACACCATGCAGAAGCAGCTTCAGCCGTAGCACAAGTCGGACCCGTGCATTCGGCGTTCCATGAATAGCTGACCTCGCCGAGCAGTCGCGCATCACCCGCTTGACGTTACAACGATGGCAAGCCCCATAGTGCCATCAGTGGCTTATTAGTCGCAGGGAGCGCAACTAGCCACGTCGGAATACTCAGTGTTACGCATGCGTTATCTCAACACTCGAATAGGGGAGCGCATGCCGACCAACAAACACGCGCATTCTCAATGGATTAAGGATTCCGAATGAAGCTACCGACTACAAAACAAGAACTCCTAGATAAGGTTCGCACCAGCCACCGAAAGCTGGAGGTGGTAACCGCCACGGTCCCCGCGGACCACTACAGGCACATCGCCATGATCTGGCAAGAACAGCGCCGTCACACCAGCGCTGCAATGATCCTGGTGGACGTGATCCTCTGGAATACGATGATTCTGCAGCTCGCACACGTTCATACACCTGGACCTTCGGCTTCGTTCTTCTCAGCGGACACAATGATTAAGCGCGCCGAAGGTCTTTCAGGGATGTTCCAACGCCGTTTCGCAAACAGGGACCTTTGCGAGCTGGAAACCATGCTTGCAGAGGGCCAGAACCGGGTGCTCGACATCGTGGCGCACCATTCGGACGTTAGGTGTCGCATCCCGTACGATCATATGGTCGCTTGTGAAACAGGTGCGGGTGGGTCTGGTACCAATCTTTCATGGCCTGCATCGGCGTACTGCTCTTGAGCGCTGACTGCGGCAACTGGTGGTTGTACAAGGCCACATAGCGCAGCAAGGTCTCCTCCATGTCCTCGCGGCTGTTGAACCGGTGGGTCTTCAGAACGTCCGCAATGCGTCCATTGAACCGCTCCACCATGCCGTTGGTTCTGGGCGTCCTGGGCTTGGTCAATCGGTGCTCTATGCCCAACTCCCGGCACAGTTGATCGAATTCATGGTTGCCGCTGGGTTCGCGTTCCTTGCTGGCAAACAGACGGTCCGTGAACTCTTTGCCGTTGTCGGTCAACAGCTTGTTGATCCTGATCGGACAGGCCTTGTGCAACGCCTTGAGGAAGGCCTGTGCACTGGCGGCGGTCTTGTTGGACTTGAGCTGCACAAACACCCAACGCGTGGCCCTGTCGATGGCCACGAATAGGTAGCGCCGGCTGCTCTCATCCTGCATCTGGGGCAGGTACTTCACGTCCATGTGCACGTAGCCTGGCTCGTAGCTCTTGAAGGCCTTGTGGGCTACCGCAGGCTCCTGGGGCTTGAGGGCGTTGAGGTTGCCCGCTCCATGGCGGCGCAAGCACCTGTCCAGCCCGGAGCGCGAGACATGGGGACAGATGAACTCCCGTGTCACGGCCAGCAGGTCATCCAAAGGTAGCAGCAAGGTACGGCGCAAGTGAACCACCACGGTCTCTTGCGCAGGCGTGAGCACCGTCTGCAGGCGATGGGCCGTGTGCGAGCGGTCTGCAAAGACATCGCGCTTCTTCCACTTGTAGACCGTCTGCTCAGTGATCCCAAAGCGCTGGGCCAGGATGCTGGCTGGTTCATCGCTGGCTGCGATCTCGGCACGCACGGCGGGCGTGGTGCGGGCGTTCTTGTGCAGGGCTATCAACATGGCTTCACTCCCTGGGTGGATTGCAAGGACTCTATCAACTCCTTTAGAACGGCTCGGGCCATGAAGAGTGGATAGCGTTTAGAGTCTATGCAATCGTCCGGGATGCGACAGTTAGGCTTTTCGATCCCACGACGAGCCCGATGCAAACCCTCGGGCGCAGGATTCAGTTCTTCACCGCTACGGCCTACGACGACGCACTGTCGAAGATGCGGCAGTGGAAGCAGGTGATGTAGCGACTGGGGCGCCCGCTAGACGGTACGCCTCCCGCATCGGCTCGATCATCTTGGATCTGATCGCACCGGCTTTCGCGCTGCCTGCCACAGCAGCGGCACCAGGATCAGCGCCAAGGCCGGGAAGATCATCCAGTTGACCGCTTGCCAGCCCGAGCTATGCAGGATCGAGCCCGCGAGGAACGACACGGCCGCCGTGGCGGCGAAGACGAAGAAGTCGTTCATGCCCTGCGCCTTGCTGCGCTCGGCCGGGGTGTGGCAATCGGTGACCACCGCCGTCGCGCCGATGAAGCTGAAGTTCCAGCCGATGCCCAGCAGCGCCAGCGAGCCCCAGAAGTGGGACAGGCCGAGCCCGCCCAGGGCCACCACCCCGGAGGCGGCGAGCAGCACCATGCCCACGGCGGTCACGCGCTCCTTGCCGTAGCGCACCATCAGCCGCCCAGTGAAGAAGCTCGGCCCGAACATCGCCAGCAGGTGCCACTGGATGCCCAGGGCGGCGTTGTCCACCGAATGCCCGTGGTTGACCATCGCCACCGGCGCGGCGGTCATCACGAACGCCATCACCCCATAGGACACCACGCCCGCGGCCACGGCCAGCGCGTAGCGCGGCATCGCCAGGAGCTGCAGCACCGTGCGGCCGCTGTCGGCGGCGGCTTCGGCCGGGGTCTGGCGCGGCGTGCGCAGCATCAGCAAGATCGGCAGGGCGATCAGCGGCAGCAGCGCCTGGCTGAGGAAGCTGCCGACGTAGGGCGTGCCCGCTACCGCGTCGCGCGTGAAGATCACCAACTGCGGCCCGATGATGGCACCCGCGAGACCCCCCACCATCACCCAGGAAATCGCCTTGGCCTTGAGCGCGTCCTCGGCGGTGTCGGCGGCTGCGAAGCGGTAGCTCTGCACATACGCGCCGTAGAAGCCCGCCAGGAAGGTGCCGGCGCAGAAGATCCAGAACGAGGCCAGCATGATGCCCAGCGCGGCGATCAGGCCCGAGGCCACGCCGAAGCCGACCCCGACCACGTATCCGTTGCGGCGGCCATGGCGCCGCATGATGAACGCCGCAGGCAAGGTGCCGATGGCAAGACCCAGGCCGAACAGGCTCACGGGCAAGGTGATCCAGGCCGAGTCCTTGGCAAGCTGCTGGCCGACCAGCCCGCCCAGCGACATCACGATGGGCGCGCTGGCGCCACCGAGCGCCTGCGCGCCGGTGAGAACGCCGATGTTTCGGCGCGTGATGCTCTGGTCGGTCATGGGCGGTCTTTCTTGTTCGTTTGTCTGGCCGGAAATATTACACGCATGAATATATGTTCAGTTATCCGACCATGATTCGGCCATGCGATGCTCATGAACCGCCGCAACCTGGTCGCTCCTCGCAAATCTCCCGAGCGGCAGAAGGAACAGCCTGCCGTTCCAATGCGAGCAGGTGCTCTTTCACCCGGGTCAGTTGCGCCATGCGTTCCTCGACATAGGCGAGATGGTCCCGGACAGCCTGCGTCAGCAGCTCGGGTTCCGGGGACTCGCGATGCGTCCAGCCCAGCAAGTTGCGCATGTCATCCAGGCCGATGCCCGACGCGCGGTAGTTGCGAATCAGGTAAAGCCGCTCGACATGGGCCGGGCCATAGCGCCGGTAGTTGTTGCGGGACCGCTCGGGAGCGGGCAGCAGGCCCTCCCGTTCGTAGAACCTGATGTTCTCAGGGGGCGTGCCGGTCAAGCGCGCGAGTTCACCAATCCTCATCCAGCTCTCCGCGCGCAGCGATGGGGGACGCCACCGCTGCGCGCCGGCCCTCATCCCGGCGACCGGGCGGGCTGCTGCGCCGTGGCGCCCGATTGCACCGTGTGCTCAGTCCAGCCGCCGCCCAGCGCCTTGTACAGATGGATGAGGTTGTTCAGCCGCGTCAGGCGCGTGCGCACCAGGGTCTGCTGCGTGCCGTAATGCGTGCGCTGCGCGTCGAGTACAGTGAGGTTGTCGTCCACGCCCTCCTGGAAGCGCTGCTCGGCCAGCTCGTAGGCCTTCTGGCTGGCCGCCACCAGGAGCTGCTCCGCGCGGATCTGCTCATCGAGCGTGCGCTTGCCCGCCAGGCCGTCGGCCACCTCGGCGAAGGCCGCCTGGATGGACTTCTCGTAGTTGGCGATCTCGATGCGCTTCTGTACGTGCGCCACGTCCAGGTTGGCGCGCAGCGCGCCGCCGCGGAAGATGGGCAGCGTGATCTGCGGCAGGAAGCTCCAGGCCCGCGAGCCCGAATCGAACAGGCCGTCCAGCGAAGCGCTGGCCGTGCCCGCCGAGCCCGTAAGGCTGATCGTCGGGAAGAACGCGGCCCGCGCCGCGCCGATGTTGGCGTTGGCGCCGATCAGCATCTGCTCGGCGGCGCGGATGTCCGGCCGGCGCGCGAGCAGTTCGGACGGCAGGCCGCTCGGCAGGCCGGTCGGCACGATGTCGTCCGGCAGCGCCATGGCCTCGTCAAGCTGCCGGGACAGCTCCGGCGTCAGCGGCTGGCCCAACAGCAGCACCAGCGCGTTGCGGTCCTTGGCCGCCTGCCGTGTGTAGGCGGCATGGTTGGCCTCGGCGGTGCGCAACGCGATCTCTGCGCGGCGCAGGTCGAGCTGCGTGGAGTTGCCCGCTTCCACCAGTTGGGTGGTCAGCCCGTAGGAGCGCTTCTGCGTGGCGAGGGTGTCGCTCGTCAGGCGCAGCAGTTCCTGGTCGGCACGCAGCGTGAGGTAGGCGCTGGCCACCTCGGACACCAGGCTCATCTGCGTGGCGATGCGGGTCTCGTCGAGGGCCAGGTAGGACGCCAGCGCCCGGTCGCTGAGGCTGCGGATGCGGCCCCACAGGTCCAGTTCCCAGGCGGCCGTCACCCCGGCCACGTCGTAGCGCCGGAGCACGTCGCTTTGCCCCGTGGTGCTGAGGTCGGCCGGTACGCGCTCTGACGCGCCGCGGGCGGAAACGCCCAGGTTCGGCAGCATCTCGGCACGCTGGATACGGTACAGCGCCTGAGCCGCCTCCACGTTGAGCGCGGCCTTGCGCATGTCGCGGTTGTTCTCCAGTGAAATGCCGATCAACTGCTGCAGCAGCGGGTCGCGGAAGAAGTCCCGCCAGCCGATCTCGGCCGTGATCGCGTCGTCGGGCGTCGCGGCCGCCGGTTCCACATAGGCCGCGCCCAAGGGATAAGCCGTGTCGATCGGCGCTGCGGGCCGGTCATACTTCGGTGCCATGGAGCAGCCAGTCAACGCCGCCGCGAGGGCGAGCGGCGCCAGCGTCCTGGCGGGTCGTGTGAATGCGAAAGATGTTTTCATGTCGTATGTCCTCCTGGCCGTCATGCGTGCTGGTCGGTCATGCCGACACGGGCATGGCGCGCTTCGCGGCGCAGCGCCAGCTTGCGCACCACGACGTAGAACACCGGCGTCAGCACCAGGCCGAATACCGTCACGCCCAGCATGCCGGCGAACACCGCGATGCCCATGGCGTGGCGCATCTCGGCGCCCGCACTGCTGGCCAGCACCAGCGGCACCACGCCAGCGATGAAGGCGAACGACGTCATCAGGATCGGGCGCAGCCGCAAGCGCGCGGCTTCGAGCACGGCTGCCAGCGGATCGGCCCCTTCGCTTTCCTTCGCGCGGGCGAACTCCACGATCAGGATCGCGTTCTTGGCGGCCAGGCCGACCAGCACCACGAAACCGATCTGCGTGAAGATGTTGTTGTCCCCCCCAGAGAGCCAGACGCCGGCGATCGCCGAGAGCAGCGCCATGGGTGCAATCAGCAGCACAGCGAACGGCAGCGACCAACTGTTGTACTGGGCCGCCAGGAACAGGAAGGCGAGCAGCACCGCCAGCGCGAAGATATAGATAGCAGTATTGCCAACTCGCTTTTCCTGGAAAGTCAGGTCCGTCCATTCGTAGGTCATACCGTCCGGCAGCGATTCGCTCACGATCTTCTCAATCGCGGCGGTGGCCTGGCCGGATGAGTAGCCCGGCGCTGGCCCGCCGCTGATGTCGGCCGAGGGGAAGCCGTTGTAATGCATCACCCGGTCGGGGCCGGAACTGCGCTCGATGGTCGCGATCGCGCTCAGCGGGATCATGTCGCCCGCTGCATTGCGCACCTTGAGCATGCCTATGTCCTCAGCCTGCATGCGGAACTGCGCATCGGCTTGGGCCATTACCCGGTAGGTGCGACCGAAGCGGTTGAAGTCGTTGACGTAGAGAGAGCCAAGGTTGACCTGCAGGGTGTCGAACACCTCGGTCAGCGACACGCCCTGCGACTTGGCCTTCACCCGGTCGATGTCCACCTGCAACTGCGGCGCATTGGTCTGGAAGCTGGCGAGCATGTTCGCCAGCTCGGGCGCCTGCATGGCCTTGCCCATGATCTGGCCCTGTGCTTGTGCAAGCGCCTCGGGACCCAGGCCCGCCCGGTCCTCGATCTGCAGCTTAAAGCCGCCCATAGAACCCAGGCCCGGCACCGGCGGCGGCGGGAAGATGCCGACGAAGCCGTCCGGGATCTGGCTGAACTTGCCCATGAGCTTGCCCTGGATGGCGAAGGCCGACAGCGACGGGTCCTTGCGCTCATCGAAGGGCTTGAGCATGGCGAACATCAGCGCGGTGTTCGGCTGGTTCACCGGTCCATTGACCGACAGGCCCGGGAAGGCCACCACGCTCTCGACGCCCGGCTCAGCCAGTGCGATCTTGGTCATCTCCTTGACGACCGCCTCGGTGCGATCCAGCGAGGCGCCGGTCGGAAGCTGGGCGATGCCCACGAGGTAGTACTTGTCCTGGGCGGGCACGAAGCCCGCAGGCACCTTGTGGAAGCCCAGCCAGGTCAGGCCCAGGAAGCCGACGTAGAGCAGCAGCACGATGGCGCTGCCGCGCACCGCGCGGCGCACGCCCCCGACGTAGGAATTCGAGGCGCGGTCGAAGAAGCTGTTGAAGCGGCGGAAGAAGCCGCCGAACACGCCATCGATGATGCGCGTGACGCGATCGGGCTTGGCCGCGCCGTGGTGCGGCTTGAGCAGGATGGCGGCCAGCGCTGGCGACAGCGTAAGCGAGTTGATCGCCGACAGGATGGTCGAGAACGCGATGGTTAGCGCGAATTGGCGATAGAACTCGCCCTGCAGCCCCGACAGGAACGCCGAGGGGATGAAGACCGCTGCCAGCACCGAGGTGATGGCCAGGATCGGGCCAGTCACTTCATCCATCGCCTTGCGCGCCGCGTCCTTGGGTGATTCGCCCAGCGCTATGTGGCGCTCCACGTTCTCCACCACCACGATGGCGTCATCCACCACGATGCCGATGGACAGCACCAGTCCGAACAGCGACAGTGTGTTCAGCGAGAAACCGAACATGTGCATCACCGCGAACGTGCCGACCAGCGAGACCGGCACGGCGATCAGCGGGATGATCGACGCGCGCCAGGATTGCAGGAACAGCACCACCACGATCACCACCAGGAAGATGGCCTCCAGCAGCGTGACGGCGACGGACTGGAGCGAGGCGCGCACGAAGACCGTGGGGTCGTAGGCGACGCTATACTCAATGCCGTCGGGGAACTTGGCTTGAAGTCGGTCCATTGCCGCGCGCACCGCGCTAGACACATCCAGCGCGTTCGCGCCCGGGCTCTGGATGATCTGTATCCCCACCGCCGGCTCGCCATTGAGCAGGCTGCGCAAAGAGTAGGAATCGGCCCCCATCGAGATGCGGGCGACATCCCGCAGGCGAGTTACCTGGCCGTCGGCGCCCGTCTTCACGACGATCTCGCCGAATTGCTCCTCGCTCGACAGTCGGCCCAGAGTGTTGACCGTGACCTGGAACGCCGCCGAGGCATCCGGCTGCTGACCAACCGAACCAGCGGCAACCTGTATGTTCTGCTCGCGGATGGCGGCAACCACGTCGCTCGCGATCAGCCCACGAGCAGCGACCTTGGCGGGTTCGAGCCAGACCCGCATCGAATACTCCCCGGCGCCCCAGACTAGGACATCGCCGACGCCTGGCGTACGAGCCAGCTCATCCTTCACATGAAGTGTGGCGTAGTTGGAGACGTACAGCGGATCATATCGACCTCCAGGCGAAAGCAAATGCACCACCATGAGAACGTCCGGCGACGTTTTCTCGGTGACAACACCGATGCGCTGAACTTCAGGCGGTAGGCGCGGCAACGCCCGCGAGACCCGGTTTTGCACCTGGATCTGCGCAATGTCGGCGTTGATATGCTGCTCGAAGGAGACGGTGAGCACCATTTTCCCGTCGGTGGACATCTGAGACTGCATGTACATCATGCCTTCTACGCCGTTGATCGCCTGCTCCAGCGGTGATGCCACGGTATCGGCGATCACTTGCGGGTTGGCACCGGGATAGCTAGCGGTGACCTGCACCGTGGGAGGCGTGACCTGCGGGTATTCGCTCAGCGGCAGCTGGAAGTAGCTGATCGCGCCTGCGATCAGCATCAGCACCGACAGGACGATGGCGAAGATCGGCCGGTTGATGAAGAAGCGGGGGAAATTCATTTGCGGGCCTCCGCCGAGCCGGCCGCGCCGTCAGCCTTGGCGGGGTCCGCGCCACCGGCCTTGGCAGGCGCCGCAGCGGGAGCCGGAGCGTTTGCCGCAGCCTTGGTCGCGCCGGCCGCGCCGGCGGCCGGTGCCGCGGGCGCCTGCATGGGCACCATGCGCGGCGTGACCGCCATGCCGGGGCGCACGAGGCCCTTGATGATGATCTTCTCACCGGCCTGCAGGCCGCCGTTGATGACGCGCAGCCCGTCCACCACCGGCCCCAGTTCGATGGGCCGGTACTGGGCCTGGTTGTTCTCGCCCACAACCAGCACGTAGTTGCGCCCTTGGTCGGTGCCCACGGCCTGATCGTCGATCAGGACGGCCTCGCGCGCCGCGCCGGTGGACAGCTTGGCCCGGGCGAACATGCCGGGTGCCATGCGCCCATCCGGGTTGGGCACAACGGCGCGCGCGGATCGTGCCGGTGCTTCGGTCAATGGTGTTGCCGACGAAGTCAAGCGCGCCCTTGTGCGGGAAACCCTTGTCCGTGGTCAGCCCGACCTGCACGGGCAGCGAAGCCTTGCTACCGGCGCCCGCAGCGGGCCGCGAGCGGCTGACGACGTTGAGATAGGTGGCCTCATCAATGTCGAAGTACACGTGCAACGGGTCGATGGATACGATCGTGGTCAGCAGCGTGGCCGCGCCGGCGCCGCCACCGCTGACCAAGTTGCCCTCGGTCACGAGCACGCGGTCGACGCGCCCGGCGATGGGCGCAGTGACGCGGGCGTAGGACAGGTCCAGCTGAGCCGCAGCAACGGCGGCCTTAGCCGCCTGCACCTGAGCCTGGCGCGCGTTGCGTGCGGAGGCGGCATCGTCATAGGTCTTGCGCGCGACGGCGCCGGTCGCCACCAGGCGCTCGGCGCGGTCAAAGTCGGCCTGGGCCTGGCTGGCCAGCACCTCGGCCTGACGCAGTTGCGCCACGGCCGTGTCGAGCGCAACCTGGAACGGCCTCGGGTCGATCTGGAACAGCAGTTGGCCCTTGCGCACGAGGCTACCTTCGGGAACGCTCACCGCATCGACGGCGCCGCCGACCCGCGAGCGCAGCTCGACGGTCTTGGGCGCGGCCAGGAAGCCGGTGTACTCGGCCGATGGCGCGACCGTGCGGGTAATGACCTCGGCCACGGGCACCTGCGGCGCCATCGGCGCGCCCGCCGGGGGCGCCGCGGCCTTGCCCTCGTCCTTGGCGTCGCGGGCAGCGATCGCTATCCCCCCGACGGCTGCGATGACGCCTGCCACCACAATGATTCTGATTTTTTTACGCATGGAAGTGACCCTTTCTTGGATGCAGGACTCCGGCCCTTCCGAAGCGCTCTGCAGACATTTGTGTGGAGGCTAGGCGTTACAACGACGGCAAGGTCAAGCCCTCTTGTTGCCTCAGCGGGCAGACGGCACGGGCAAGGTGGTGGGACGCCCGGCGTCGTCGCCGTGGTTGGCCTCCGGCGCGCCCTTGAAGCGCAGCAGGCGCAGTGCGTTCAGCGTGACCAGGGCCGTGGCGCCGGTGTCGGCCAGCACGGCAACCCACAAGCCGGTGATACCCAACACGGTGGTGACCAGGAACAAGCCCTTGAGGCCAATGGCGAATACGACGTTTTGGTGGATGTTGGCCATCGTCGCCCGCGACAGGGCCACCAGGTGGGCCACGTCCGTGACGCGGCTCTTGAGCAGCGCGGCATCGGCGGTTTCCAGCGCCACGTCCGTGCCGCCGCCCATGGCGATACCCACGTCGGCGGTCGCCAAGGCCGGCGCGTCGTTGATGCCGTCGCCGACCATCGCCACCTTGGCATCACGCTTCATCTCGTTGACCAAGCGCAGCTTGTCCTGCGGCAGCAGCTCGGCCTCCCACTCGATGCCCAGCTTGCCGGCGATCGCCTGCGCGGTGCGGCGGTTGTCGCCGGTCAGCATGACCGAGCGCACGCCCATGGCGTTGAGCTGGGCCACGCCTTCGCGCGCGTCGCGGCGGGGCTCGTCGCGCAGGGCCAGCAGGCCCAGAACGTTCTTGCTGGCTTCGTCGAACAGGACCACCACGGTCTTGCCGCCATCCTCCAGCTTGTCGATTTCCCTGCGGTGCGCGGCTGTCAGCGTGGCCGTCTGTTCCGCATGGGCGGGCGATCCGACAGCGAGCGCACTGCCGTTCACGGTGGCGCGCACCGCCTTGCCGGCAATGGCCGATGCGCCCGTGGCCTGGGGAATCGCCACGTCCAGGCTCTTGGCATGGGCGACAATGGCCTTCGCCAAGGGATGGTTTGAGCCGGACTCGACAGCGGCGGCAAGCGCAAGGACCTGTTGATGCTTGAACAGCCCGAAGGGCAGGACCTCGGTGATGCGCGGCTTGCCCTCGGTCAGCGTGCCAGTCTTGTCGAAGGCAATTGCGCGCACGCGGCCGATGGTTTCCAACGCGTTGCCACCCTTGATCAGCAGGCCCCGTCGTGTGGCCACCGCAAGGCCCGAGGCGATGGCCGCCGGTGTGGAGAGCACCAGCGCACATGGGCAGGCAATCAACAGCAGTGCGAGGCCGCGGTACAGCCAGGTACCCCAGTCGCCACCCATGGCAAGTGGCGGAACCACCACGATCAACGCCGCGATGGCCATGACGGCAGGGGTGTAGTAGCGGCTGAACTTTTCGATGAAGCGAGCCGTGGGCGCCTTGGAGGACTGCGCCTGCTCCACCAGTTGGATGATGCGAGAAATGGTGTTGTCCGATGCCGTCTTCTCGACTTGTACTTCGAGCACGCCATCGACGTTGATGGAGCCGGCGAACACGTCGGCACCGATAGCCTTTTGACGCGGTACGGACTCGCCGGTGATAGGCGACTCGTCCAGGCTGCTTTCACCGCGGAGGATCTTGCCGTCCGCAGGCACCCGGTCACCAGGGCGCACCAGCACGCGGTCGCTCACGCGCAGGGAAGCGGCGGGCACTTCGCGCTGCCCGCCCGCGGCATCGAGCAGTACCGCCGTCTTAGGCACCAGGGAGGCCAGCGCCTTGATGCCGGCGCGCGCGCGGCCGGCGGCCACGCTTTCCAGCAGCTCGCCGATCGCGAACAGGAACACCACGGCAGCAGCTTCCTCGGCCTCGCCTATCACGAGCGCGCCCAGCGAGGCGACGACCATCAGCGTTTCGATAGAGAACGGCGAGCCTGACACAGCCAGCGCGAAGGCTTTGCGAGCGAACGGCAGCACGCCCGCGATCACCGCAGCGGCGAAGATCCATTCAGCGTAGCCAGGAACGAACTGCGCGATCGCGTAGGCCGAGCCCATCAGGCCGCCCAGGCCCAGCACGTGCCTGCCTTTCTTCGTCTGCCACCAGCGCTGATGGCGCGCCGTCGATGCTGCTGCTGGGGCCGCGGGTGCTGAGCCATCATGGCGGCGCACGTCGGAGACGCCGAAGCCCAGGCTCTTGATGGTCTTCTCGATGTGGCCGAGCTGCGTGGGGCCGCCAGACGCGAGCGTCAATTCCAGCGTTTCTGCGGTGAAGTTGATGCGGGCATCGGACACGCCATCCATGCGAGCGAGGGCCGTTTCGATCTTGCCGACGCAACTGGCGCAGTCCATGCCCTCGACGCGCATGGACACGTTGGGGGGCGTGCTGGGTGCTCCACGGGAGGCAGAGGCCGGCGCATGGTCATGCCCACTGCAGGCCCCGTGATCGTGACCGTGGTCATGGGCATGGCCGTGACCATGGGCATGCCCATGGTCATCACCGCACGCTTTGCCGTGCGAATGATCGTGCCCGTGGTCGTGGGCATGCCCATGGTCATGGTGGCCGCCGCAGCCGGCGTGGTCATGCGCGTGGGCCGCATGGCGCGGTGCAGGTGCTGCGGACATTTCGGACGCGGGCAGTGCCTGCACGTCGAAGCCCAGGGACCGGATTTTCTTGGCAATGTCGCGTGCAGTATTTCGGCTACTTGTGCTGCGCGTCAACGTCAGCGTCTCATTTGTAAAATTAACCTGTACATTTGATACGCCATCAATTCGACCAAGCGCTGTTTCAATCTTGCCGACGCAACTGGCGCAATCCATACCTTCGACCCGAAAGCCCAGTTGTTCGTCCTGCGCTCCTGTGCCGTCCTTTGTTTCCAAAGACATATCAATCTCCTGGTTCTCTGAGTAATCGCCGTGGCAGGACGCACAAATCAGCGATCGGAATGTTATACAAACAAATGAACACTTGTTTGTATGTTTATTCAAAAAAAAGAAAGAATCTCTTTCTGGCTGAACCATCCGACCGCTGCTTTATGCTGCTGCCATTAAGTCATTTTTTGTTGCGCAGCATCTGGTAGGTTTCAAATGCGGTGCGGTAGGCATCACTATAGGTATCAGGCGTCTGCTCACCAGCCCAGAATCCAGCCATTCCCGCAACCTGCCAATCTGCCAAATCACTCTTTACTTGAGCACGAGTCAATGCCACCGGAGCCTTGTAAGCCGCACCCAGCTTGA
Source organism: Pseudomonas ceruminis (assembly GCF_021602025.1). Taxonomy (GTDB): domain Bacteria; phylum Pseudomonadota; class Gammaproteobacteria; order Pseudomonadales; family Pseudomonadaceae; genus Aquipseudomonas; species Aquipseudomonas ceruminis. Next base: position 83,555 of record NZ_BQHW01000003.1, on the reverse strand, counting down.
GCTGGAGGTAGCTCTCGTAGGCTTGTTGGTAGGCTTGGGTGTGCGAAGCGGTGGTGATTCCGCGCGAGGTGAGCGCGTGCATGCCGGAGATTTTCCACAGTTCCAAATCAGCCATCACTTCAGCACGAGTCTTTCCTGCTGAGGGCGCCTGATACATATCACCTTGGGTCAATTGCAAGTAGCGCTGAAAGGCAGCCTGGTATTGAGGGCTGGACGTATCCGGGCCGCTTTCGCCGCGAGACAACGCTTCCAGCCCAGATTGCCTCCAAGCAGTCAGATTTTCTTGGACCTGTTGCCGTGTCATATCTGCGGCGAACGGTTGAGCGTTTGCTCCAGCAGCAAAAAGTGCGGAAAGCAGAACAGCAAAGCGAATTTTCTTGGACATGGTCAATACTCCTTGACGTTAAAAATAATGGCGTGGTCCTTACGCCTTTCGGATACCCCGTAGACAAATAATAACACACATGAAGATATGTTCAAGTGTTTATTTTTAGAGTGCTTTTTGCTTGTGGGGTCTTCTAGGCATTCAGCAAGGCGCGCCGGTGTCTCTCTAGATTGATAGCCAAAAAAAGCCTACCCCTTGAAGGAGTAGGCCGGCGCGCACTCACATGTTCAGTCAATCGTCGTGTCTGTCCTCCGAAATGTGAACCGCCATGTCCTGGAGTACCTGGCTGACGTGCTGGTCGGCAATGCCGTAGAAGATGTGCTTGGCTTGGCGCTCGCCGCGCACGAGGCGCGCGCCGCGCAACAGGCGCAGGTGATGGCTGACCAAGGACTGCGACAGGTCTAGCGAGCCAGCAATGTCGCCCACTGCGACCGATCCGCGCATGCACAGCAACAGGATTTTCAATCGCGATTGGTCGCCCAGCAGGCGGAAGGTCTCTGCCAGAACAGCGACGTCACTTTGCGATAGTGCGAGGACATCAGTGGTCGTGCCGTGGTTAGAGGTCGAACATTGCACAATAGCGGCGCTGGTGGTTTTGCGGGATGTCATGGATTCAAACCCTCAAGTGAACTGCGAACCGTCTAGCACGGCCTCAATGCTTGTGACCGGGAGCGGAGTGGTCATGGTCATGGTCATGATTGTGCTCACTGTGGTCGTGGCCGCTGTGGTCCTGACGGCCTGTCGTGGGTTGCAGGCTGCAGATGTTCTCGTCAGCCTCCGAGTTCCAGTCGATTCCGACTGTGGCGTGTTCGATGCTGAACTGCTCTCGCAGCACCGCCTCGACGCGCTTGACCACAGCTCGCGCCTCCTCGTCCACGTTGGGTCGAACGTGTAGCGTGGCCATCGTGCGACCGGAAGTGAGTTGCCACACGTGAACATGGCTGACAGCCGCCAGGCCGGGCACAGTGCTCATCAGGCCTTGTTCCACCTTTTCCGGCGAAGCGTCCTCTGGCGCACCCTCCAACAGGATATGGATCGACTTGGCCAGGAGCTTCCAGGCGCTGCGCAGAATCAACGCCGCTACTAGAACCGACAGGATGGGGTCGATCGGAGTCCAGCCGGTGAAGTAGATGACGATCGCTGCAACGATGGCGCCGACAGAGCCGAGCAGGTCACCCATCACGTGGAGGATGGCACCTTTCACATTGACGTGATCGGTTTCGCCGCGGGTCATGATCCACAGCACGAGGACGTTGATCAGTAAGCCGAGCACGGCGACGATCATCATCGGGCCGGCGAGGATGACGGGCGGCGCCTGCAGCCGCTCCCACGCCTCGTAGGCGATCCATGCGACGATCGCGAACAGGGTCACGGCGTTCAGGAAGCCGGCGATGACCTCGAAGCGCAGGTAACCGAATGTGCGTTTGCTGTCGGCTGCGCGGCGACCGAATCGGAAGGCAGCGTAAGCCAGGGCAAGTGCCACGGCGTCGGTCAGCATGTGGCCAGCATCGGCAAGTAGGGCTAGCGAGCCCGACAGCACGCCGCCGACAGCTTCCACGAGCATGAAGCCGAAGATCAGGAAGAAGGAAACCAGAACCTTGCGCTCGTTGGCGCTGGTCACTGTGGGGGTGTGGTCGTGATCATGGTCGTGACCATGATCATGTGCATTGGATTGGGACATGGGCGCCTCTGCTGGTTGAGTGTTTGACTATGGTGAAATATAACACATGAATATGTGTTCATTTGATATATTTTGGCTCACCCTTCTCAGCCTCCGAAGCCATGCGTTGTGATGCCGCAACGAGAAAATGTGCCTATCCTTTCGGCCAGATACGGTGCAGGTCATCCAGAATCAGCTGGTGATGGTGCCTGCCTTGGTCTGCGTGTGTGCGTAAATGAGGGTGATCCGGCGGCAAGCTGGGGTGGTCATGCGCCACGTCAGAAGGGTCGCTGGCCGGCCACAGCCAGAGCGTCAGCGCCACGCCGGCCAAGCCGACCAGGGACATGACAATGAAGGTCGATGGCAAGCCCATGACCGCGCCGAAGCGGCCGGCAAGTGGGTAGCAGATGAGCCAACAGGCGTGCGACAGCGCGAAGTGTGCCGCGAAGATCGCAGGACGGTCCTCGGCATGGGCCGAGCGGCGCAGAAGACGGCCGGATGGCGTTTGCGCCACGCTGTAGCCAAAGCCGATGATCAACCACAGCGGCAGCAACAATGCATAGCTCGGCAGCAGTGCGCCGATCCCCGTGCCCACGACCAGTACGGTAGCGCCGGTGAGCATCGCGGTTCGGTCGGCCACCTTTTCCAGTAAGGATGGCAGAACGAAGGCTGCCACCATCGAACCGCCTCCGAATGCCGCCAGTGCCGACGCCACTTCGACCTCGCCTAGGCCAAAGCGCGCCTTCACGAGAACCACCGTGTTCACGATCACCATGGCGCCCGCCGCCGAGACGGCCAAGCTGATCGCCAGCAGGCCCCGCAGGCGTGGCGTAGCGAGATAGATGCGTGTGCCGCGGGTCGTGCGATCCCAAATGCCGCGGCGCGGTCCGGGAATAGTTGTGGGCAACCGCACGCTGACCACGAGCGCGGCTGAAACGAGGAAACCGAGCACTGTTCCCGCGAACAGGTTGTGAAAGCTGATGACGGTCAGCAGCGCAGCAGCCAGCATCGGGGAAATCAGGCTTTCCAGGTCATAGGCCAGCCGGGACAGCGACAGCGCCTTCGTGTAGTCCTCTTCATCGGGAAGGATGTCCGGGATAGTGGCTTGGAAAGTCGGCGTGAAGCCGGCGGATGCCGCTTGCAGGACAAAGATCAGCAGATAGATCTGCCAGACCTCGGTGACAAATGGCAAACAGATCGCGACAACCGCTCGTACCAGGTCCAGCGCTACGAGTAATGACCGTCGCGGGAACTGGTCGGCGAAGGCCTGTGCCGACGAGTGCGATCACCTGCGCGGTGAACAGGTGGCGGTAGGTGCGGTTCTTTAGGACGGAGAGCATCGAGAGACCTCAGAGCAGTTTGGTTAGTGCCTTCATTTCGGCCAGAACGGAGTCCTCATCATGAGACAGGCAGTGGTCGATGTGGTCATGGATCAGGACGCGCTTGGCCGCTGTGACGGCGCTCTCCACCGCAGCGAGCTGGCGAGCGATGTCCAGGCAGGTTTCTTCTCCTTCGATCATCCCGATGACGTGTCGCAGATGACCCTCGGCGCGCTTGAGCCGTTTCACGAGATCTGGGTGGCTGGTGTGCTTGTGCATCTCTTTCATGCAGCAATCATATCCCCCCCTGGGGGATATGCTCAAGGAGTCTGCATAGCTGTTTGCGCAGTGGATTAGCCCCACCTCGCCTCTCGATGTCTTGCGCCCGACGCCCTCTCTAAGGCGATTGGTGCTCAAAGGAGGTAAGGTTTTCTTTCCCATTCATATGAATAAATATACAATTGTTCATATCTAAGCCAGTAGACAGTGGCTTTTCAACGACAAGCACTTGCTCGGAAAGAGAACACCCAGCCGGGGGTAAGTACTGATGCAACACCGATGGAGAATTGAATGCTTCGCAAAGACATACGCAAGGGATGGATATGGGCGGTATCCACGCTTTGGGCCGGCACCGTGCTAGCCCAGCCAGTAGCCGCCCCTCACGTCCCATCCAGACCAGACAGCCACATGGTCGCCCAATTGTGGGAGTCAGCTTGGCAGCGGCAGCCAGAAGCCGCTGGAGAAGGCGCCTGGCAGCAGGCCGCCCAAGCACGCCAAGAGACGGCCGGTAGTTGGGTGGCAGGTCCGATGGCGCTGGAAGCCTCCACCAAAACTGATCGGTTCAACAACCGCAACGGAAAGCGCGAATATGAAGTCGGGGTGGCTATTCCCCTTTGGATGCCTGGTGAGCGCGCCTCGTCGGCACGCTGGGCGGACGCGGAAAGCCTCGCTCTATCCAGCCGGATGCTGGCCGCCAAGCTACGCACGGCCGGACAGGTTCGCCAGGCATGGTGGGCATGGCAGCGTGCCCAGGCCGAATTGATGGCGGCGCAGGATCGCACCCGCAGCGCGGACGAGTTGGCGCAAGATGTGGCTCGCCGGGTTCGCGCGGGCGACCTGGCGCAAGCCGACAGAAACCAGGCCGATGGCGCCTTGGCGTCGGCTCGTAGTGCCCTGGCCATTGCTCAGGCCGAAGAAGTCACGCAGCGCGAGGCGTTGTTGGCACTGACCGGCATCGAGAGTATCCCGTCGCAGGCCGATTCCGCGCAGCCGGAGCAGTCAGGTGTCCGAGTTCAACCGGCATCGGCACAGCCGTCCGGCGCGTTGTTGGGTAACCACCCTGCGCTGCTGGAACTGCAGCACAAGGCGCTGGCGGCCCGCCGCTCTGCGGAACTGGTGTCCCATCAGAAGTACGCCAACCCCGAACTGACCCTGGCGACCACGCGGGATCGGGGCGGCTACGGCGAACGCTACAACCAGACGATCACGGTGGGTGTGCGCATTCCCTTCGGTACGGGTAGCCGTCATACCGAGCAATTGTCCAGCGCCAATGCGCAGGCACTGGAGGCTGAGTCGGCACTCGCGGCCCAGCGCACCCGGCTACTCTCGGAAATTCGAACTGCCCAATCGCGCGAACTGGCAACCAGCACCCAGATGCAGGCCGCTTCGGAGCGCCAGCGACTAGCCCAACAAACGCGCACCTTCTACCAAAAGTCGTTCGCGATGGGCGAGACGGACATGCCGACACGCCTTCGCATCGAGCAGGAGGCCACCGAGGCCGAGCGCGCGGCGCTGCTCGCCAAGGTGGAGCATGCCGCGGCCATCTCGTCCCTGTTGCAGGCTCAAGGCACGCTGCCGCAGCCGACCGAGACTTTCACTGACATCTCCGGCACGCGCTGATCAGCGCGCGCTCAACCATCCTGGAACCTTAGAAATGTCGCAATCCTCTTTCTGGCGTGCTGCTGCCTTGTCCAGCCTCCTGCTTGGCACCAGCGCAACGTGGGCCGGCGACGGCCATGACCATGGCGAAGCCGCTCCTGCCCCCGCAGCGGCCGCGCTTCCGCGCTTTGCCGCAGTTTCCGATGACTTCGAACTGGTGGGTGTGCTGAACGGCCAGCGTCTCACACTCTACCTCGACCATGCTGCCGACAACCGGCCGGTGACCAATGGCGAGCTGACCCTCGAGCTGGGTGGTCGACAGGTAAAGGTCAGCCCACACGGGGTTGGAGAGTTCGAGGCCGATCTGACTGAGCCGCTATCCGATGGCGAGACCTCAATCATGGCCACTGTTACTGCGCAGAGCCAATCGGACCTGTTGACTGGCGTTCTCGATGTTCATAGCGAAGACGCCGAACACGAGCATGCCGTCGCATCCGGCCGTGTGCTCGTACTAGGTGGCGGTGCCGCAGTCCTCGGCGTCGGTGTCCTAGCGTGGGCGCTGCGCAGACGTACACGCACCAACGGTGCACTGCGAGGTGCAGCATGAAGCGCAACTTCCGTTTCCTAATGACGACGGCCATGGCGGCTGCATTGGCTCTGGCTGCTCCCGCGTTCGCTCACGACGGTCACGACCACGGCGACGAAGCGCCGGCTGCGTCTTCCAATGGCCCCCAGCGCCAGCCTGATGGCAGCGTGTTTCTTCCGAAACCGTCACAACGTCAGATCGGTGTACGCACCCAGCTGATCAAGCAGGAGCCCTTGGCCCGCAGCCATGAACTGGCTGGCAAAGTAATCATGGACCCGACGACAGGCGGCAAGGTCCAGGCAATGGTAATGGGCCGGCTGGTGCCCGGGCCGGATGGTCTGCCGCAGATCGGCCAATCCGTGCGCAAGGGCCAGGTGCTGGCTTACATCGAACCGGCCAGCGGTGTGCTGGAGCGCTCAGGCCAGATGGCCCAGGTTGCCGAGCTGCGTGCGGGCCAAGCGCTCGCGCAGAAGCGCCTGGCCCGGCTGCGCGAGCTGTCGGAGACCGTGCCCCGCAAGGAGATCGAAGCAGCCGAAAGCGAAGTAAACAGCCTGACCGAACGCGCCCGCGCCTTGAGCGGGGGCCTCGCCGGCAGGGACGTACTAAAGGCCCCAGTCAGCGGCGTCATCGCATCCAGCCCCGCAGTTGCCGGGCAGGTCGTGGATGCGCGCGAACTGGTGTTTGAGGTGGTCGATCCGACCCAACTGCGCATCGAGGCGCTTGCCTACGATCCGGCAATGGCACAGAACCTGGCCGGTGCTGCACTCGCAGTAGGCGGTCAGAAGGTGCCGCTGAGCTTCGTCGGGGCCGCCAGCAGCCTGCGCGAGCAGGCCCTGCCCATGCTGTTCAAGGGCACCAGCGAAAGCCTCTCGCGCTTGGCGGTCGGTATGCCGGTGGTGGTCTTCGTGCAAGAGGCGACGACGGTACCTGGCTACCGCGTGCCTTCCGGTGCGCTGATGAAGAACCCTGCCAACCAGAACATCGTCTGGGTCAAAGACCAGGCCGAGCGCTTCGAGCCACGTGTCGTGAACATCACTCCTTTGGATGGTGCATCCATCGCTGTCACTTCGGGCCTGGCGGACGGCGACCGCGTGGTTGTCGAGGGCGCGTCCCTGATCAATCAAGTTCGTTGAGGGGCACCATTCCATGTTCAAGTGGCTTCTCGAAAATAGCTTACGAAACCGGCTCCTGGTCATCATCGGGGCGCTGGTGCTGATGGCGTATGGCGCGTTCACCCTGACGCGCACGCCGGTAGATGTCTTTCCCGATCTCAACAAGCCGACCGTCACTCTCATGACGGAGGCTGGCGGCATGGCTGCCGAAGAAGTCGAGCAGCTCATCACGTTCCCGCTCGAAACGGCCATGAACGGCCTGCCCAGCGTCGAAAGCGTGCGCTCGGTCTCCAGCGCCGGGCTTTCCTTCATCTACGTGACATTTGACTGGAAGACAGACATCTTCCGGGCGCGCCAGATGGTCTCCGAACGCCTGACGTCCATGGAGGAAGGGCTAGCCCCGGGCGTGACGCCCACGATGGGGCCAATCAGCTCAGTGATGGGCGAGATCATGCAGATTGCAATCCCCATCGGTGCCAAGCCCTCAGGGCAGAAGAACGCAGCCCCGCCGCTGTCGGCCATGGACACGCGCGAGTACGCGGACTGGGTGTTACGCCCCCGGCTGATGGCCATACCTGGCGTTGCCCAAGTCATCCCGATCGGAGGCGAGGTCCGTCAGTTCCAGGTCCAGCCCAACACCACGCGAATGTCAGAGCTGGGCGTGACTGCGTCCGATCTGGATGCGGCTCTCAAGGGCTTCTCCGCGAACACTTCCGGCGGCTTCCTGGAGATCAATGGCCGCGAGTACCTGATCCGCAACCTGGGCCGCACGTCCCGACTCGACGACCTGCGTAACCTGCCTCTCGCGGTGCGTGCGGGCCAACCCATCCTGATCCACCAGGTCGCCGATGTTCAGTTTGCGCCAGCCATCAAGCGCGGCGATGCGGGCTTCGAGGGCCTGCCAGCCGTGATCCTGGGCATCCAAAAGCAGCCCACGGCCGATACGATTGCACTGACCCGCTCGATCGAGTCAGCGTTAGCGGACATGAAGGGCTCACTGCCGGCTGGCATGGCCGAGCCGCAAGTGACCTTCCGACAAGCCAACTTCATCGAGGCGTCCATCAGCACGCTGCAAGGCAAGCTCATCGGCGCATCGGTCTTCGTGGCGGTGATCCTGTTCTTCTTCCTGGGCACTTTGCGCCCCCTGGTGATCGCGTTGACCGCGATTCCTGCCTCGATCTTCGTGACCGGGCTGGTGTTCCACTATTTCGGCCTGTCAATCAACACCATGACGCTCGGTGGGCTGGCGATCGCCATCGGCGGTCTCGTGGACGATGCTGTGGTCGATGTGGAGAACATCATGCGGCGGCTCAAGGAGAACCGCGCCCGCCACCCTGAGAACCGGCTGACGCCCCTGGTCATCGTTGCCAGGGCCTCGATGGAGGTTCGCTCGGCGATTCTCTACGCCACGATGATCATTGTGCTGGTGTTCCTGCCCCTGTTCGCGCTGCCGGGGATGGAAGGGCGCTTGTTCGTGCCGCTGGGCATCGCTTTCATCGTCTCCACGCTAGCCTCGCTGCTGGTCTCTGTGACGGTCACTCCGGTGCTGTCGTACTACCTGCTGCCCAAGATGAGGACGCTGGACCATGGCGACACTCGGATTCTAGCCTGGCTTAAGGCGCGTTATCAGGGCGGCCTGCAGCGGGTCTTGCAGCGGCCGCGTGCCGCCCTTGGCATGGCCGCTGTGGCTGTCACACTGGCTGTCGCCGCGGTGCCATTCTTCCCGACCACGTTCCTGCCCCCGTTCAATGAAGGAACGTTGCTGGTGGGCCTGCGCCTGAATCCCGGTGTGACGCTGGCCGAATCTTCGGCGCTTGCCCAGCAAGCCGAGCTGCTGGTCGCGCAGGTGCCGGAGGTGCAGCACGTGGGCCGGCGCAGCGGACGGGCCGAGCTGGACGAGCATGCCGAAGGTGTGCATGTCAGTGAACTGGACGTGGGTCTGCTGCCTGCCTCAGAGCTAAAGCGCTCCATGGAGGAGATCACCGCCGACATCCGTTCGCGTCTGGCTCACTTGCCCGGCTCCATCGGCATTGGCCAGCCGATCTCGCACCGCATCGACCACATGTTGTCGGGGGTGCGCTCGCAGATCGCCATCAAGGTGTTCGGCGAGGACCTGGACGTCCTGCGCGGGCAGGCGGATCTGCTGCGCGCCAAGCTGGCCGGAATTCCGGGGCTTGCTGACCTGGAGATCGAAAAGCAGGTCCTTGCGCCGCAGATCAAAATCCGCGTGGATTATGCGGCGGCGGGACGCTACGGCGTGGCCGCACCGCAAATTCTGTCCACGCTACAAAGCCTGGTCGAAGGCGAAAAGATCACCGAGGTCATCGAGGGCAACCGCCGCTTCGCGCTGGTGGTTCGCCTGCCCGAGCAGGCGCGGTCGATTGAGGGCTTGAGCCGCATCCTCATCGACACGCCCATGGGTCGGGTCCCGTTGTCGCGCCTTGCCACCATCGAAGACAGCGACGGCCCCAACCAGGTCAGCCGCGACGATGGCCGTCGGCGCATAGTTTTGTCGGCCAACGCTCAGAGACGGCCGCTGTCCGAAGTAGTGGCCGACATACGCAGCGTCGTCCAAGAAGTGCGCTTGCCCGAAGGCTACTTCATCACGCTGGGCGGCCAGTTCCAGGCACAAGAGGAAGCCTCGCGACTGGTGGGCCTGCTGTCCATCGTCTCCCTGACGCTCATGTTCGTGGTGTTGTACACGCGCTACAAGTCGGTCGCCCTATCGGCGCTCATCATGGTGAACATTCCATTGGCCCTGGTCGGCGCCGTGCTGGGGCTGTGGCTGTCTGGCCAGCCGTTGTCCGTGGCCGCTCTGGTCGGCTTCATCACGCTCGCGGGTATTTCTGTGCGCAACGGCATCCTGAAGGTGAGCCACTACCTCAACCTCATGCGCATGGAGGGCGAGGACTTCGACCAGAAGATGATCGTGCGTGGCTCGCTCGAACGGCTTTCCCCGGTTCTGATGACCGCGCTGGTCACGGCCTTCGCACTGGCCCCGCTGTTGTTCGAGGCGTCACGACCCGGTACTGAGATCCTGCACCCCGTCGCGGTGGTGATCTTCTCGGGGCTGGTCAGCTCCACGCTGCTGGACACCTTCCTTACACCCGCCATGTTCTGGCTGTTCGGCCGCAAGCCTGCCGAACGCCTGCTGGACGACCGCGACGCGGGGGCATTCTGATGCAACGCCTTCTGTCACCCGATTTCAACCACCGTAACCCTATAGGAGCTTTCATGTCTGTTCGATTTCGTTCCCTCACGGCTGGCACCGCCCTCGCCCTGGCATCCGTCACCGCCTTCGCCGCAGGCGACCATGACCACGCGCATGACCACAAGCCGCTGCATGGTGGCGTCGTGACCGAAGTCCGGGACGTGGACTACGAGTTGGTCGTTCAGCCCGCAGCAGCGCAACTCTACCTGCGCGACCACGGCAAGCAGGTCAACGTAAGCAACACCAAAGCCAAGCTCACGCTGTTGACCGGCTCACAAAAGCAGGAGGTGCAACTCACGCCTGCCGCGGACGGAAGCCGCCTCGAAGGCAGCGGGACCTTCGCCGCAGCCAAGGGCACGAAGGCCGTTGTCCAAGTCGAACGTGGGGGCAATACCGCGAGCGCCCGGTTCGTTCTTCCGTAGTGTTCAACGTGATCGTCAGGGAACGAGCTGTAATCTGGCGACCACCTGACAAAAGGCGCGACATAGGCGCTCACTATTTCCTCAAAAACTTTGGAGATGTAAATCATGGACATGCATTTCGACGTCATTGTTATCGGTGCCGGCCCTGGCGGATACATCGCGGCCATTCGCGCTGCCCAATTAGGCATGAAGGTCGCTTGTGTAGATGCCTGGAAGAACAAGGACGGAAAGCCAGCACCTGGCGGTACCTGCAACAACATCGGTTGTATCCCTTCGAAAGCGCTACTGCAGTCGTCAGAGAACTTTGAACAAGCCAAGCACCACTTTGGCACGCACGGCATCTCCACGGGTGATCTGCGCATGGATGTGACCACGATGCTGGAACGTAAGAATCAGGTGGTGAAGTCCAGCAACGAAGGCATCCTTTATCTGTTCCGCAAAAACAAGGTCCAGTTCTTCAACGGCCTGGCGTCTTTCACCAGGACTGTCGATGGTGGCTTCGAGGTGAGCGTCGCCGCCGATGAGGCTGTTACCTTGGTGGGCAAGCAGATCATCGTTGCCACAGGCTCCAACGTGCGGCCGCTCCCCAACCTACCGTTCGATGAGCGGGTCGTGCTCTCCAACGACGGCGCGCTGAACATCGCGGCCGTGCCCAATCGGTTGACCGTCATCGGTGCCGGCGTGATCGGCCTGGAGCTGGGCTCCGTTTGGCGCCGCCTGGGGGCGGATGTCACGATCCTCGAAGGCTTGCCCAGCTTCCTGCCAATCGTCGACCAAGCCATCGCCAAGGAGGCGAAGAAGGCGTTCGACAAGCAAGCCCTGAAGATCGAACTAGGTGCGAAGGTTCGCGAAGTCAATGCAACCGAGGCCGGCGTGACTATTCACTACACCGACAGCCAGGGCCAGACGCAGTCCTTGCAGGCAGACAAAGTGATCGTGGCTATCGGCCGTGTGCCCAACACCGAAGGCCTGAATCCGGCCGCCGTGGGACTCCAACTGGATGAGCGCGGCGCCGTGGTGGTGGACGATGCATGCCGCACCAGTGTGCCCGGCATCTGGGCCATCGGTGACGTGGTGCGTGGCCCGATGTTGGCGCACAAGGCGGAAGAGGAAGGTGTCGCAGTGGCCGAGCGCATTGCCGGCCAGCACGGTCACGTCGATTTCAACACGATCCCCAACGTCATCTACACCAGCCCGGAGATTGCCTGGGTAGGCCGCACCGAGCAGCAGCTCAAAGAGCAGGGCACCGCCTATCGAATCGGTTCCTTCCCGTTCATGGCCAATGGCCGCGCGCGTGCACTGGGCGACACGACGGGCCTCGTCAAGGTGATCGCCGATTCTGCCACGGACGAGATACTCGGCGTGCATGTAGTCGGCCCGCAGGCCAGCGAACTGGTGGCCGAGGCCGTGATCGCCATGGCGTTCAAGGCCAGCAGCGAAGACATCGCCCGCATCTGCTTTGCCCATCCGACCCTCTCCGAGACGTTCAAAGAGGCCTCGCTGGCAGTGGACAAGCGCGCGCTCAACTTCTGATTGATCGGAAGCGGCATCCAAACCGCCTCACCGAACGCAGCTGCGGGCGGTGGGGCGCATATCGCCATGGAACGTAGGCCACGCTGCAACGGCATGCTATGCCCAACAGTTACTCGTCGTTGTGGTCTTCCGCGATGTGGGTGGCCATATCCAGCAGCACCTGGTTCACGTGCTTGTCCGCCACCTCATAGAAGATCTGTTTGGCCTGGCGCACGCCCTTGACCAGGCGAGCACCGCGCAGCAGCCGCAGGTGGTGGCTCACCAGCGACTGCGAGAGTTCGAGGGTTTCAGCGATATCCCCGACCGAGGATGAGCCCTTCATGCAGCACAGCATGATTCTCAGCCGGGACGGGTCACCCAGGAGGCGGAATGTCTCAGCCAAGATGGTCACGTCATTCTGTGACAGCGATTCCAAATTGGCGCTGGGATCCTTCGGTGGGGTACTGAATGGCTTACTTGTATTCATTTTTAAAATATTTCCTAACCTCGAATGGCTGTTTTCGCCCTTCAGAATTAACAAGGCAGCAGCCGCTTAGGCGCGCGCAGCAAAGAACCAGTGCGAGCCTGGCAGGCAAGGCCTCCGCTCCCCGTGCACCGGGTCATTTCTGAAACCTGACAGCATCCGAAAAAGCGCTTGACCTTCCCACGATGGTAAACCCTAAGCTCCCTCCATGTCGAATTTCAACTATGGGAAGCACACCATGAGCATGGCAACAACGAGTAGTGCTGGCGGCCAAGCAGCGGCAATCAGCCTGCCCATCGAGGGCATGACCTGCGCAAGCTGCGTCGGCCGAGTCGAGGCCGCCCTTGCCAAGGTCGAGGGCGTGGCAAGCGTGTCTGTCAATCTCGCCACCGAGCGAGCGGACATTCGCCTGAACCGTGCTGTCGATCGCATGGCGCTGATCCAGGCGATCGAGAAGGTAGGGTACGACGTGCCTCAGGGCACCATCGAGCTGGCGATCGGAGGCATGACCTGCGCTTCGTGCGTGGGCCGCGTCGAGAAGGCGCTCAAGGCGGTGCCGGGCGTCACTGAGGCTGTGGTCAATCTGGCGACCGAGCGCGCTACCGTGCGTGGTGTGGCATCCGTGCAGGATCTAATCGCGGCTGTCGATAAGGTCGGCTACGAGGCCAGCCCTGTCGATACCAGCATGCAGGCCGACGAGGAAGCCGCCGAGAAAAAGGACGCCGAGCGCGCCGAACTCAAGCGCGACCTGACCCTGGCCGCCGTGCTGGCGCTGCCTGTGTTCGTGCTCGAAATGGGCTCGCACATGATTCCCGGCATGCACGAGTGGGTGGCTTCCACCATCGGCATCCAGCAGAGCTGGTATCTGCAGTTCGTGCTGACCCTGCTGGTGCTCGCCATTCCGGGCTGGCGCTTCTACGAGAAGGGCTTCCCGGCGCTGTTCCGCCTGGGTCCCGACATGAACTCGCTGGTCGCGGTCGGCACGGCCGCGGCCTTCGGCTATTCGATGGTCGCCACGTTCGCGCCCAGTCTGCTGCCGGCCGGCACGGTGAACGTGTACTACGAGGCGGCCGCCGTCATCGTGGCGCTGATCCTGCTGGGCCGCTTTCTTGAGGCACGGGCCAAGGGCCGCACCTCCGAGGCCATCAAGCGCCTGGTCGGCCTACAGGCCAAGGAGGCGCACGTGCTGCGCGACGGCCGCATCGTGGACATCCCGATCAACGACGTGGCGCAGGGCGACATCGTGGAAGTGCGCCCCGGCGAGCGCGTGCCGGTCGATGGTGAAGTGACCGAGGGCCGCAGCTTCGTGGACGAGTCGATGATCACCGGCGAGCCGATTCCCGTCGAAAAGGCGGAAGGCAGCACCGTGGTCGGCGGCACCGTCAACCAGAAGGGTGCGCTGACGCTGCGTGCCACCGCCGTGGGCGGTCAGACCATGCTGGCGCAGATCATCCGCATGGTCGAGCAGGCGCAAGGTTCCAAGCTGCCGATCCAGGCCGTGGTGGACAAGGTGACGCTGTGGTTCGTGCCCGCCGTCATGCTGGCCGCCGTGCTGACCTTCCTGGTCTGGCTGGTGTTCGGCCCGTCGCCCGCGCTGTCCTTCGCGCTGGTCAATGCCGTGGCGGTGCTGATCATTGCCTGCCCGTGCGCCATGGGTCTGGCGACGCCGACCTCCATCATGGTCGGCACGGGCCGGGGCGCTGAGATGGGCGTGCTGTTCCGCAAGGGTGAAGCCCTGCAACTGCTCAAGGACGCCAAGGTGGTGGCCGTGGACAAGACCGGCACGCTGACCGAGGGCCGCCCGGTCCTGACCGACCTGGAGATTGCCGACGGCTTTGACCGCAACCAGGTGCTGGCGAAGGTCGCCGCCGTGGAATCGCGCTCGGAGCATCCGATCGCACGCGCCATCGTCGAGTCGGCCGTGGAAGGTGGCATCGCGCTGCCGACGATGACAGACTTCGATTCGGTCACGGGCATGGGCGTGCGCGCCACCGTGGACGGCGCGCGTGTCGAGGTCGGTGCCGATCGCTTCATGCGTGAGCTGGGGTTGGACGTGGGCGGCTTCGCTCGCACGGCCGAGCGCCTAGGCAACGAGGGCAAGTCGCCGCTGTACGCCTCGATCGACGGCCGGCTGGCCGCCATCATCGCGGTGGCCGATCCGATCAAGTCCAGCACGCCCGCGGCCATTGCCGCGCTGCACCAGCTCGGCCTGAAGGTGGCGATGATCACCGGCGACAACGCGCGTACCGCGCAGGCCATCGCCAAGCAACTGGGCATCGACGAGGTGGTGGCCGAAGTGCTGCCCGAGGGCAAGGTCGAAGCCGTGCGCCGGCTGAAAGCCAGCCACGGCCAGATCGCCTACGTGGGCGACGGCATCAACGACGCCCCGGCGCTGGCCGAGGCCGACGTGGGCCTGGCCATCGGCACCGGCACCGACGTGGCGGTGGAGTCGGCCGACGTAGTGCTGATGTCGGGCAACCTGCAGGGCGTGCCCAACGCCATCGCGCTGTCCAAGGCGACCATCGGCAACATCCGCCAGAACCTGTTCTGGGCGTTTGGCTACAACACGGCCCTGATCCCGGTGGCCGCTGGCGTCCTGTACCCCGCATACGGTGTGCTGTTGTCGCCGATCTTCGCGGCTGGCGCGATGGCGCTGTCCAGCGTGTTCGTGCTCGGAAACGCGCTGCGCCTGCGCCGCTTCCAGCCGCCGCTGGCGGCGGATACCGCTCATTGAGAAAGGAGGAACACCATGAACATCGGTGAAGCATCCAAGGCCTCGAAGGTCTCGGCCAAAATGATCCGCTACTACGAGCAAATCGGTCTGATCCCTCCGGCTGACCGCACCGATTCGGGCTACCGCGCCTATACCCAGGACGACGTTCACCGGTTGCATTTCATCCGGCGTTCGCGCGACCTCGGCTTCTCGGTAGCCGAGATCACGGACTTGCTGGGACTGTGGAATGACAAGTCGCGCCAGAGTGCTGATGTAAAGCGTCTGGCCCAGCAACACATCGACGAGTTGGACCGGCGCATCGAGAGCATGCTGGAGATGGCCGCGACGCTCAAGGCGCTGATCCGGTGTTGCGCCGGCGACGAACGGCCCGACTGCCCGATCCTGCACACGCTGGAGCAGCCCGATACCAGTGACAACAAGCCCGAAGCGCGCACTGGCGCAGTGCCGCGCCGCGCGCGAGCCAACGCAGCAGGAAAAAAGCCGCGTGCGCACTGAGCAGCCAGGAGAGATATGCCCAAAATCACAGTCTTGCCCCATCCTGAACTGGCTCCCGAGGGAGCCGAACTGAACGTGCCAGCAGGCACTTCGATCTGCGAGGCCCTGCTGGACAACGGCATCGAGATCGAGCATGCCTGCGACATGAGCTGTGCCTGCACGACCTGTCACTGCATCGTGCGCAAGGGGTTTAATTCTCTAAACGAAGTCGAGGAGTGCGAGGATGATCTGCTCGACCGGGCCTGGGGACTGGAGGCGCAGTCGCGGCTGAGCTGCCAGGCCATCGTTGCGACCGAAGACCTGACCGTCGAGATCCCCAAGTACACGATCAACCATGCCAAGGAGAACCACTAGGAGCCTGCGTGCTGCCTCAGGCGCACCGGCCTGCGGCAGGGTTGCTCTGGCAGATGGAGGACTGACGGCATTGCAGCCAGATAACCAACCCGTGGGCCAGACCAACCCGCGAGCCAGGTGTCTACACTCCCTTTGCACGGTCGTCGGTTAGGCTGGAAAGGTCATCAACGTCCTTAAATCCGTGACGGCCGGCCCATGGAAAGTCACACAGGAGAAGTCCTGCATGTCTGCGCCCAAGCTAGCCACGCTCTACCGAATGGTCATGCCCGGCCATACCTGCCCCTACGGGCTGAAGTCGCTCGATCTGCTCAAACGCAAGGGCTACGAGGTCGAGGACAAACACTTGGCGAGCCGCGAGCAGACGGATGCGTTCAAGAAGGAGCATGGCGTCGAGACCACGCCCCAGGTCTTCATAAACGGGCGGCGCGTGGGCGGCTACGACGACCTACGCAAATTCTTCGGCATGTCCGTGAAGGACAAGAACGCCGTGACCTACACCCCTGTGATCGCGCTGTTCGCCATGGCGGCCGCGATGGCGCTGGCGGCGAGCTGGGCGGCCTTCGGCCAGCTCTGGAGCATTCAGGCGGCAGAGTGGCTCGTGGCCTTTGCCATGTGTCTCCTGGCGCTGCAGAAGCTCAAGGACGTGGACGGCTTCGCGACGATGTTCCTCAACTACGACCTGCTGGCCAAGCGCTGGGTTCGGTATGCCTATTTCTACCCGTTCGCGGAGGCCATCGCAGGCGTCCTGATGGTCGCGGGCGTGGGGATGTGGGTGTCGATTCCGTTGGCGCTGTTCATCGGGACCGTCGGGGCCGTGTCGGTTTTCAAGGCGGTCTATGTCGATCGCCGGGAACTCAAGTGCGCCTGCGTGGGCGGGGACAGCAACGTGCCGCTGGACTTCGTGTCCCTGACCGAGAACCTGATGATGGTGGCGATGGCCCTGTGGATGTGGGCCAAGGTCGCCTACCTTGGGATGCACTGA
The DNA here is from genome assembly GCF_021602025.1 of Pseudomonas ceruminis. Taxonomy (GTDB): domain Bacteria; phylum Pseudomonadota; class Gammaproteobacteria; order Pseudomonadales; family Pseudomonadaceae; genus Aquipseudomonas; species Aquipseudomonas ceruminis. The sequence goes on along the minus strand of NZ_BQHW01000003.1, from coordinate 66,421 downwards.
GCGCCGCGCCAGATATGGCGCAGCGCACGTGCTCGCATCGGCCGTCCTGTGTGCATGCCGGCCACGACGCGGTGTTACTGCGCGCGCGGCGGGAAGCCAGCTTCGCTCAGGGCCGCGGCGATCTGCTCTTGCGAGGCCGAGGTCTGGACCTCGACACGGCGGGTCGGCGGGTCCGTAACGATCTTGGCGTTGGGGTCGATCGTTTGGATCGTTTTCGTCACAGTGCGGGCGCAGCCGCCGCAGGTCATGTCTTCGAGATGGAATTGCATGGAAAACTCCTTTCGGGTTGGGATGCTTAAAGTTTGATCCTTGCCACGGTTGGAAGGTCAAGCGCTATTTGCATCCCCGCCACACCAACCTGCCGAATGTTCATAGGGGCAAGGCCGTGGTGCTCTTCACGCGGTCCAGCACGAAGCTGGTCTTGCAGTCTTGCACGCTGGGGTGCTTGAGCAGCGTATCGAGCACGAAGCGGGAGTAGTGGGCCATATCTCTGACGACCACCCGCAACAGGTAGTCCATGTCGCCGGTCAGCGCGTGGCACTCCACCACCTCGGGCCAGTTCTGAACCGACGCGCGGAACACGTCCATGGGGTTGCGCTTGTGCGAATCAGAGTGCTTTTCGAGGCGCACGTTCAGGTAGGCCGTGAGGGTGAGGCCGATGCGTTCGGGGTGCACCAGGGCCACATAGCCGGCGATGACGCCAGCCTCTTCGAGGCGGCGCACCCGCCTCAGCGTGGCCGAGGACGACAGGCTTGCGTGTTCGGCCAGTTCGTCGAAGGTGGACCTTCCATTGCGTTGCAATGCATCAATAAGGCGTCTATCCGTACCATCAAGGACTATTTCTGTGCTCATTTCTTTCACCACGCAGGAATCAGGCATCAAGAAGTCTATTTGCAATTGATTTTGCAGAAATGATGTGCGGGCTTTTTCTTACCATCTAGGGTGTCCAGATTTCCACCCCAAACCCAAGAGAGACACCCCTGATGACCGACCTTTTTGACAACCCGATGGGCCTGTGCGGCTTTGAATTCGTCGAGTTCGCCTCGCCGACGCCCGGCGTGCTGGAGCCGCTGTTCGAGAAGCTCGGCTTCACCGAGGTGGCCCGGCATCGCTCCAAGGACGTATCGCTCTACCGCCAGGGCGACATCAACTTCATCGTCAACCGCGAGCCTAAAAGCCAGGCGGCGTATTTCGCGGGCGAGCACGGCCCCAGCCCCTGCGGGCTGGCGTTCCGCGTCAAGGATTCGCACAAGGCCTACCACCGCGCGCTGGAGCTGGGCGCGCAGCCGATGGACATTCCCACTGGCCCGATGGAGTTGCGCCTACCGGCGATCAAGGGCATCGGCGGCGCGCCGCTGTACCTGATCGATCGCTTCGAGGACGGCAAGTCCATCTACGACATCGACTTCGAATTCCTACCCGGTGTGGATCGCCGTCCCAAAGGCCACGGCTTCTCGATCGTCGATCACCTCACACACAACGTCTATCGCGGCCGCATGACGTACTGGGCCGACTTCTACACGAAGTTCTTCAACTTCCAGGAGATCCGCTACTTCGACATCAACGGCGAGTACACCGGCCTGGCTTCCAAGGCGATGAGCGCGCCGGACGGCCTGATCCGCATCCCGCTGAACGAGGAAGCACGCCAGGGCGGCGGCCAGATTGAGGAATTCTTGATGCAGTTCAGCGGCGAGGGCATCCAGCACATCGCCCTGCTGTGCGACAACCTACTCGATGCGCTCGACCGCGTGCAGATGGCCGGTATCCCGCTGCTGACCGCCCCCAACGACATCTATTACGCAAACTTGGAAAAGCGCCTGCCCGGCCATGGCCAGCCCGTGCCCGAGTTGCAGGCGCGCGGCATTCTGCTCGACGGCACGACCGAAGGCGGCCAGCCCCGCCTGCTGCTGCAGATATTCTCCGAGCCGCTGCTTGGCCCGGTGTTCTTCGAGTTCATCGAGCGCAAGGGCAACTACCGCGAGGGCTTCGGCGAAGGAAACTTCGGCGCCTTGTTCGAGTCGATGGAACGCGACCAGATCAACCGTGGCTCGTTGGAAATCAACCCGGCCTGATTTGGGCTTTTCCATGAAGGCAGAGCGCCTTCGGTCCTACATCTCGCGAGCCCCTCTGTGGGCTCGCGCTACTTTGGCGTCAGTACGGCCTTAGCCGCTCAAGCATTGAGCGGGTTGGGTTCGGCGTCACGTTCCGAAACAGTTGCTACCACTCTTGACTTGAGTTAATACATGAACATATGTATTCTTATTCAGATACACCGATGGCCTTTTTCCTCGCCCTGAAGAGGGACCCAGCACTACCTCGCCCCCTCTAAGCGCACTTCGGCAGCAATGCGCCGTGGCCAACCCAATGACCAGGATTGCTGAAGGACGTGCCCATGGAACTTCGTCATTTGCGCTGCTTCGTGGCTCTCGCCGAAGAGCTGCATTTCACCCGTGCTGCGGAGCGCTTGCACATCGAGCAGCCGCCGCTGTCCCGCACGATCAAGGAATTGGAAGACGAACTGGGGGTGCTGCTCTTTGACCGCGATCGGCGGGGAACGCGGTTGACGCCAGCGGGTACCACCTTCCTTCAGGACATTCGCCGGCTGTTCACCAACCTGGAGCAGGCACGAGAAAACGTCAGGGCGATCGCCGCAGGCCTAAGAGGCAGCGTGCGCATCGCCATCTCCGATGGCGCCATCGACCCGCGGCTGTCTGCACTTCTTGCCCTGTGCCGCCAGGAGGAGCCGGAGATCGAAATACGGCTCTCCGAGGTCACCCTGGCGGAACAGTTGCGGGGGCTGCGATCCGGCGACTTCGCGATCGGTTTCGCACACACTGCGGACGTCGGCGACGGACTGGTGACGGAGCCCATCTGGCAGGACCCGCTGGTGGTGACCTTGCCGATCCGGCACCCGTTGCTGGCCCACAAGGAAGTGTCGCTACGTGAACTCGTGAGTTACCCGCTGGTGATGTGCGATCCGCAGCTTTGCGAGGGCTACTGCCGCGAATTGACCCGGCTGCTACATCCCCTGGAGCGCGAGTCCACCATCGTTGAGCATGTCTCGTCGCTGGACATGATGCTCACGTTGGTCGGAGCTGGTTACGGCATCGGCTTCGCAACGGCGACCCGAATCGCGGTATGCCAACGTCCCGACGTGGTGATCCGGCCGTTGGCGCTCGATTCGGCCGTCATCATCACCTACCTGCTTCGGCCCGAAGGCGGTAGCGGACTATCCGTTCCCGTAGAGCGCTTCATCGAGCGTTTGCGTTCGCCAAAGAGCGATTAGCTACGGCGCCTGCGCCACACCCGGCGTCACGCATCGCCCTGAAGGTAGAGGTTGCGCTCCGTGGCCGTCATCAGTTCGGCCGAGCTGATCTTGAGAGCCAGGGAAATTTTTAGAATGAGAGCGAGTGTCGGCATGTGCTCGCCGCGCTCAATCTTGCCCATGTGCGAACGCGCGATCCCCGCCAAGCCCGCGAACTCATCCTGAGCAATCCCCTGATCCAGGCGAGCGGCTCGCACCGCTTGCCCGAACGCCAACGCCGGTGCGGACTCATAGGTGGTTACTCCGGCGGGCCGTCCAGGCCGAATAGTGCGCTTCTGCATTCGCAGAAGCGTCATGGAATCACTGATCTTTAACCACGTTAAAGATATCTCTTTAGTATGATGTCGGTAGATCTTTTCGATCCCCTCCCGCCGCCTCTTTGGGGGTATCCATGCATGACGTCATCAGTCCGCCCCCGAATTTCACACTCGCCATAGCGCCAGGTGTACCGTCTTCACGGCTGTCGGCGCTGCTTGCACTGCAGCGAGCGCAGGAGCCGGGCGTCGCGATGGCCGTGCGTGAAGTTTCGGATCAAGAGTTGATGACGGGCCTGCAGGAGGGCCGCTACGACGCGGGACTATCTCTTAGCGGTGCGGGGGATCACCTGACGAGTAGCCGGAGGCTATGGTGCGAAAGCATGGCCGTTGCGATACCACCGCGGTCCCGCTTAGTTAACCAGGCGAAGCTCACCATCTCAGATCTTCAGGATTATCCAATCTATCGCTGGCGGGTGGAGGCTTGCCCCTTGCTGGACGAGAGGTTGGCCTCCCTCATGCCAGTGGACCAAGAGAACATCCTGTCTGCAACTTCATTCGAGATGATGGCGCTGTGGGTCTCATCCGGCTACGGCATCGGCGTATGCGCGCAATCGCGCATCGAGCGTGCCCATCAATGGGGGATCGGCATGCGACCGCTCGCCGATGGCCCCTACAATATCGTGACGTACCTCCAACGGCCCCACGCGCAAGCCGATTCTGCTGCCAAGCGGTTCGAGCGTAGAGCGCTACAGATTGCTGGGGAAGGTGCAAGGTGATGGGCCTACGGCCGGAAGCGTCATCCCGGCCATAGGCTGACCCGTGGATTAGGTTCCCTCGATCACCACAGCGCTGTCCACTAGCCTACGAACGCTCTGCCGCACATCTTCCGGGACGGGCTGCGGGGCGACGGCCTTGGGCACATCCTCGTGATGCTGGTAGTCGCCCATGATGACCCGTACGATCGCCGGCACGTTGGTCGGCGTGACCGCATCGATGGCGGCGCGATCGCCCAGGTCAGGGTGCGGCTGGGTCAGCATGCGGTAAAGTCCCCAAGAATCCGCGTGCGGGCACTGGTTCATGAGCACCTGGGCCAGCCTGTGTTTGAGCGGCACCAGTTGCCAGTCCGGAACACGCTGTCCCCGATTGCCAAGGCTGATAGCCAGCAACTTTCCGGCTTTCAGTTCGCGGTTGATCTGGTCCTTGGACTTCCCGGCCAGCTTGCCGAACAACGGGACCGGCAGGCTGTTCGGCGACTCATAGATAGCCAGCATTTCCTCGCGCTCGCGCTGGATCGCGGACACTTCCGGCTCTGGGACATGCACCGGAGGCGGCGGCAGATGCGACAGTCTCCGGAACGTGATTCCGCCGCTGCTCGAAGTGACGACAATGGGCGTTGCGACAAGGGACTGCACGCCGGGCACAGGGGGCTCGGCCACGATGGGGGCCGCACCCACCGCCTCTTCCACTTCTGCCATCGCAGGCACCCCATCGATGCGGATGGTCAGGTGTGCGCTCGCAGCTTCTACCTCGCCCTGTTCGAGCAGGTCGAGGCGATCGGCCCAGTCCTGCATCATCCGGCGCCTCGGCTCCACGTATTTGGCGTGGTTGTAGGCCGAGCTGACCTTGTTGGGGTCGGAGTGCGATAGCTGTGCATCCACCCAAATTTTCGGATAGCCGATTTCGTTGAGCGCCGTCGAGATGGTGCCGCGGATGCCGTGCCCGGTCAGGCGCCCCTCGTAACCCATGAGCTGCAAGGCCTTGTTCAGCGTATTTTCGCTGATGCGCTTCTTGAGTTCGCTGGTATGAGCCAACAAGTACTTCTGCGCCGGCCGCATCGCGCTCAGAAGATAGCGCACGATCTCGATGGCCTGCAGAGAGAGGGGCACGATGTAGGGCGGCACGTCCTGCGGCCGCTTACCGGCCTTGCGCATTTCGTCCTGGAGCTGCTTGACGAATTGTGGCGGGATGATCCACAAGCCGCGGTCGAGGTCGAACTGCTCAGGCTCGGCCAGCCGCAATTCGCCCGTCCGCACCCCAGTTAACAACAGCAGCCGCACACCAAGCTGGGTCTGCCAGCCGCGGGGGGTGTAGAGCCGAAGCTTCTGAAGGAACTCGGGCATCTCGGGCAGGTGCAGATAGGGATTGTGGGTCACCGGGGGCTTGGGTTCGGCCACCACATCCAGGTCAGCAGCAGGGTTGACCTCCAAGCCCTCGGCAACGACCAAGGCATAGCGGAACATCTGGTTGAACCAGGTGCGAACCTTCTCGGCGGTGGTGAACGCTTTGCGCTTCTCGATCGCCGCCAGAACTCCCAGGAGCTGAGGGCGGCGAATGTCGTAGATCGACATCTTCCCTAAGGCGGGCAGCACGTCCTTGTTGAAGATGCGCAGAATCTGCGACAGGGTGCTCTGGCGGCCTTCCTTGAGTTCCTTGCGGCGATGCTCGACCCAGGCATCAAAAACGTTCCTAAAGGTGTATTCACCCGCCAATTTGGCCGCGTGCCGGCGCTGGTCACGCTCGATTTGCGGATCAACCCCCCTGGCAAGCAGGGCTTGGGCCTTATCCCGCTCGGCGCGGGCCTCGCGCAAGCTGAGGGCAGGATATCCGCCCAGGGACATACGTTTTTGCTTGCCCAGCCAGTAGTAGCGAAACATCCACGACTTACCGCCTGCAGCAGAGACCATCAGGCCCAGGCAGTCATTATCGGAGAGGGTGTAGCGTTTTCCGGTGGTTCTTGCCTGCCGGACGGTCAGATCAGAGAGTGCCATTTCGAGGCTCCTAAGTAATGACTTAGGCCCTATGCTCGTCATGGTTCCCGCTCAGCCCCAGCAACTATCCGGTAGCCGTCCCACCCGTATTCTTGTGCCTCAATTGGTCACTCAAAAACGGTAGCTGTGGGTGGATTTCCGTGGCGCTCGCTGGAATGGAAAAAGGGGCCGAAGCCCCTTTTTTCAATGACTTACAGACGTCAGTAGAAGTCTGTAGATCATAATTTGGAGCGGGAAACGAGACTCGAACTCGCGACCCCGACCTTGGCAAGGTCGTGCTCTACCAACTGAGCTATTCCCGCGTCGTGATGGGTGCCATTCTAGCGATATCTAAAACGGCGTCAACCCCTTGATTCAAAAAAGTTTTATTTTTGTTCCGAGCCTTCGCGCAGGTGCGGCCAGGCAGCTAGCAGGTAATGCGCCATGGACCACAACGTAAGTGCGGCAGCCACCAGCAGCAACGCATAGCCCAGAATCACCCAGAAACTCACCACCGGCGGGTTGGCCAGCAGAATAACCAGCGCCAGCATCTGCGCGGCGGTTTTCCACTTGCCGAGGTTGGACACCGCCACGTGCGCCCTCGCCCCCAGTTCAGCCATCCATTCGCGCAGGGCCGAGACAACGATCTCACGGCCGATGATCACGGCGGCCGGCAGGGTTAGCCAGAAGTTGGCGTGCACCTGCACCAGCAGCACCAGCGCCACGGCCACCATCAGCTTGTCGGCCACAGGGTCGAGGAAGGCACCGAACGGCGTGCTCTGCTGCAGACGACGCGCCAGGTAGCCGTCCAGCCAGTCGGTGGCGGCGGCGATGGCGAACACCGTGCTGGCGGCCATGTAGCTCCAGTGATAGGGCACATAGAACAGCAGGATGAAGATCGGGATGAGCAGGACGCGTAGAACGGTGAGCAAGTTTGGAATATTCATCGGTACGACTGGCTGCGGGTTGAGCCCGGCATTCTACTCGCTATGCAGGCTGGCATAAATCGACTCGGCAAGCTTTTTACTAATGCCGGGCGCTTTGGCGATTTCGTCGATACTGGCGCGGTTGAGCTCCTGCAGGCCGCCGAAATGTTTCAGCAGGTCGCGACGGCGCTTGGGCCCTACCCCGGCAACGTCTTCCAGGCTGGACACTCGCCGGGCCTTGCCACGCCGGGCGCGGTGGCCTGTGATGGCGAAGCGGTGAGCTTCGTCACGGATCTGCTGGATCAGGTGCAGCGCCGGATTGTCGCCCTTGAGGGTGAATTCGTGGGCCACATCGTTGAGGTACAGGGTTTCGAAACCGGCCTTGCGGGTCACACCCTTGGCCACGCCCAACAGGGTCAGATCAGTGAAGGCCAGCTCCTGCATCACTTCGCGGGCCATGTTCAACTGGCCTTTGCCGCCGTCGACCAACAGCACGTCGGGCAGTTTGCCCTCGCCGTCCTTGATGCGCCCGTAACGGCGTGTCAGGGCCTGGTGCATGGCGGCGTAGTCGTCACCGGCGGTCACGCCTTCGATGTTGAAGCGCCGGTAATCGGACTTGATCGGGCCTTCCGGGCCGAATACCACACAGCTGGCCACCGTGGCTTCACCGCTGGAATGGCTGATGTCGTAGCACTCCAGGCGCTGCGGCACTTCATCCAACCCGAGCACCTGGGCCAAGGCCTCGAAGCGCGCGGCCATGTGCTGGCGGTTGGCCAGGCGGGCGTTGAGCGCCTGCTCGGCGTTGGTCACCGCCAGTTGCTGCCAGCGGGCGCGGGTGCCACGCACCCGGTGGCTGATGGTCAGCTCGCGGCCGCGCAGGGTCTGCAGCGCTTCACTGATGGCGGCGAAGTCCTCGTGCACCACGTTGACGATCAGCTCGCCGGGCAGTTCGCGTTCGGCATTACCCAGGTAGTACTGGGACAGGAACGCGGCCATGACCTCGGCCACCTCTTCCTCGATACCCACCTGAGGGAAGAAGTTCTTGCTGCCCAGCACTCGCCCGCCACGCACGCTGATCAGGTGCACGCAGGCGCCACCGGGGTTGACGAAAGCGGCAACGACGTCGACGTCGCCAGAGCCGCCCTCGATGTACTGCTGGTCCTGCACGCGCCGCAGCAAGGCGATCTGATCGCGCAGCTCGGCGGCTTTCTCGAAATTCAAGGCCATGGCGGCCTTTTCCATCTCGGCATTGAGCTCGTTGCCCAACTGCTGGCTGCGGCCCTCCAGGAACATTACCGAGTGGCGCACGTCCTCGGCGTATTCCTCGGCCTCGACCAGGCCGACGCACGGCCCCTTGCAACGCTTGATCTGGTATTGCAGGCATGGCCGGGTGCGGTTGGCGTAATAACTGTCCTCACACTGGCGCACCGAAAAGGCCTTCTGCAACAGGCTGAGGCTCTCGCGGATGGCGCCCGCGCTGGGGTAGGGTCCGAAGTAACGACCCTTGGCTTTCTTCGCACCACGGTGAATACCCAGGCGCGGGAATTGGCCGTCGGACAGAAACACGTAGGGGTAGGATTTATCGTCGCGCAACAAAATGTTGTACGGCGGTCGCCACTGCTTGATCAGGTTCTGCTCGAGCAGCAGGGCCTCGGTCTCGTTGGCAGTGATGGTGGTCTCGACCTGGGCGATACGGCCCACCAGCGCGGCGGTTTTCGGCGCCAGGCCGGTCTTGCGAAAATAGCTGGTCAGGCGCTTTTTGAGGTTCTTGGCCTTGCCCACATAGAGCAGCCGAGCCTCCGCGTCGAACATTCGGTAGACGCCCGGACGACCGCTGCAGGTCGCCAGGAACGCGCTGGCATCAAAGGTGTTTGACATGAGGGTTACAGGCTTGCGTCGACCATACCGTGGCGAACGGCCAGTAACGTCAGTTCGACGTCACTGGTAACCGAGAGTTTTTCGAAGATCCGATAACGGTAAGTATTGACGGTCTTGGGGGACAGGCACAACTTGTCAGAGATGATCTGCACTTTTTGGCAGCCAACGATCATCAGGGCGATCTGGATTTCCCGCTCCGACAACGCGTCGAACGGTGAGCCTTGCGGCTGGAACGACTTCAGCGCCAACTGCTGGGCTATCTGTGGGCTGATGTAGCGCTGGCCGGCAAAGGCCAGGCGGATGGCCTGGACCATTTCATCCAGGCCCGCACCTTTGGTCAGGTAACCGGCGGCGCCGGCTTGCATCAACCTTGTAGGAAACGGGTCGTCTTCGCACACAGTGACGGCGACCACTTTGGTATCAGGGTGGCTGCGCAGCAGCTTGCGGGTCGCCTCCAGGCCGCCGATCCCAGGCATCTTCACGTCCATCAGCACGACATCCGGCTTGAGCTCTCGGGCCAGCTTGAGTGCCGACTCGCCCGAATCCGCCTCACCCACCACCTGCAAGCCATCGATGTCGGCGAGCATGCGTGTAATACCGGTTCGTACCAGATCGTGATCGTCGACCACTAGGACCCTAATCAAGCAGACACCTCGTCAACACGGCGATTGGATCCCGCCACCTTAACAAAATTTTTCACGGCGGACCTAGCGCAAAACTTCCTTCAGAAATGGCTGACGCTCAAGCCGCTGGGGCCACAGGGCTTCCCGGCTACCGCCCTCACCCACCAGGCGCCCCAACAAATGCCGAAAAGCCGCCTGATCGGCTGCCGACAAGCCCCGGAAAGCACCGAGCACGCCGGTTTCATCGGTGGTCAGGCTTTCCAGTGGCGCAGGCGTGCGCACACCGCTTAGCACATACAGGGCATCCACCCCCTTGGCCGCCAAGGCCGCCAGGTAGTCGACCCGCGGCGTACGCTCGCCACTTTCGTATTTACCCTGGGCATTGGGTTCGACACCGCCTATATCGCCGAATACGCGCTGGGTCATCCCCAACCGTTCACGCTCTTCCCTCAGGCGTGGACCGAGTCCATTCATGTGACGCTTCTCCTTGTTCCTTTATCGTCATCGGGTAATGCTCACAACCCTGTGAGCAATTGCAGACTCTACGGTCACTATGCCCATCGCTTGCAACCGTCGCAAGCCAGCATTGCGCCACTACCCGGCAGCCTGGCAGCTCTCAGCGCCAGTGCGGCTCACCCAACGGCCCGCTGCATCCGTACGAAACACCCATCCTCACCCATTTCCACAAAACCGTGGCGCAAGTAGAGCTGCCGCGCCGGGTTGCTCTTGAATACCATCAGCCGCAGTAACGGCAACCGCCGCTGCGCTGCCCAGCCGACCAATTGTTCCAGTACCTGGCTACCCGCCCCTTGCCCGCGATGCTCGGGCAACAGGTGCAGCTCGCGGATGAACAACGCCTGGCGATCCTGGCTGAGGCTGCAGTAGCCCAACACGCGTTCGCCATCCACCACCAACCATTGCTCACGCCAGCCCCACGCCTGGTCGAATGCGTCCTCGACCCACAACAGGTCGAACTGCCGGTAATAGGGCAGCATGGCGCGACGCGTCAGGTCGCGGGCAAAGCTGCAGTGGGCATCGCTGGCGGGGGTCAGCTCAATGGGCATAACACACCGGTGAACTGCCCGGCCCGCGCCGCTCCAACTCATCCTCAAGCCAAGCGGCCAGCACCTGAGCGTTGTTGTGCTCGGTATCCTTGCCGGCAAAAAGGAGGGTCAGGTCACCCTTGGCCGCCAGGTCCAGCAACGGATACCAGTGCTCGGGGTGCGCCGCCAGCTCCAGGTGGTAGCGTTGGGTAAAGGTGGCGAAATCCACCTCGCCCTGGTGAAACGCCTTGCGCAAATCGGTTGACGGCGCCACTTCGCGCAACCACTGGCCATGCAGGGCTTCCCTACGAAGATTACGTGGCCACAGCCTGTCGACCAGCACGCGCTGGCCATCCTCCTTTTCGACTGCGCCATAGACGCGCTTGCAGCGGATCATGGGATTCTCCTGCTATAACCACCTGTCTTGAGCCTAGGTAATTCATTGATCGAGGTCACGTTCCGGTAACCAATTGTTTCTATTCTCATAGCCTTCGGCACCTTTGCCCGACGCCACCGGAGCCCCCATGGCAACCCCATCACTGGCCAGCCAGCCGCACCTGGCTCAACGCGATGCCCGCCCCCAGCTAACCCACAAACCGGGGCGCGCCACGCTCTTGCTGTTCTTCGGCCTGCTCATGGTCGGCCTCGCCTATACCGCCTGGAGTCTCAAGCAGGACGTCAGCGCCAGCGGCACGGTGATCACCACGGTCACGCCGTTTCTGCTGCTGGGCCTGGCACTGTTGATTGCCCTGGGTTTCGAGTTCGTCAATGGCTTCCACGATACCGCCAATGCCGTGGCCACGGTGATCTACACCCACTCATTACCGGCACCAGTGGCCGTGGTGTGGTCGGGGTTGTGCAATTTTCTGGGTGTGCTGCTTTCCAGCGGCGCGGTGGCGTTCGGCATCATCGCGTTGCTGCCGGTAGAACTGATTCTGCAAGTGGGCTCGACGGCAGGCTTCGCCATGGTTTTCGCGTTGCTGCTGGCTGCGATTATCTGGAACCTGGGCACCTGGTGGTTAGGCCTGCCGGCGTCCTCGTCGCATACGCTGATTGGCTCAATCATCGGCGTTGGTGTGGCCAACGCACTGATGCACGGACGTGACGGTACCAGTGGGGTGGATTGGGGCCAAGCCAGCAAGGTCGGCTACGCCCTGCTGTTCTCGCCACTGATCGGCTTTGCCTGTGCGGCCTTGTTGCTGCTGGCCCTGCGTGCGCTGGTCAAGCGCAAGGAGCTGTACCAGGCGCCCGAAGGCCAGACACCGCCGCCCTGGTGGATCCGCGGCGTGTTGATCCTGACCTGCACCGGCGTCTCATTCGCCCATGGCTCCAACGACGGGCAAAAGGGCATGGGCCTGATCATGCTGATTCTGGTGGGCACCCTGCCGATGGCCTATGCGCTGAACAAAACCATGCCCAGCGAACAGGCACTGCAGTTCTCCGCCGTCGCCGAGGTAACCCGCCAGGCGCTGGTGCGCAGCAACCCTCAGCCAACCCCGGCAGATCCGCGACAGGTACTGACCACGTTCATCACCGAACCCAAGGCCAACCCTCAATTGGTACCCGCACTCGCTGCCCTGACCGGCATGATCGGCGAGGAGGTGAAAGGTTACGGGTCGCTCAAGCGTGTACCTGCCGAAGCCATGGCCAACGTGCGCAATGACATGTACCTGACCAGCGAAGCCATCCGCCTGATCGAGAAAAACCAGCTGGTAGCCTTCGACGCCGACACCCGCAGCCATGTGCAACTGTTCAAGACGCAACTGGACGACGCCACCCGCTACATCCCGCTGTGGGTCAAGGTCGCCGTGGCCATCGCCTTGGGCCTGGGCACCATGGTCGGTTGGCGGCGTATCGTGGTCACGGTCGGCGAGAAGATCGGCAAGACGCACTTGAGCTATGCCCAGGGCGCATCGGCAGAGGTGGTTGCAATGTGTACCATCGGTGCCGCGGATATGTTCGGGCTGCCCGTTTCGACGACCCATGTGCTGAGCTCAGGGGTAGCTGGCACCATGGTCGCCAACGGCTCGGGCATCCAGAGACGCACGTTGATCAACCTGCTGATGGCATGGGTACTGACCTTGCCAGCGGCAATGCTGTTGGCCGGGTGCCTTTACTGGCTGTTGACCCACGTGTTCTGAATCAAACGGCCTGGCTCACCGACGACAGGGGCCAGGCCTGCCAACATCACGCGGGGACTTTCAGGCCGCGCTGTACCGCTGGCCGCTCAAGGAAGGTGGCCAGCACCCGTTGCACGTCCTTGAATGCGTCGAACCCCACCAGGTCACGGGCGTTGTAGCGCTCCACCAGGTTGCGCACCCAGGGGAAGATGGCGATGTCGGCGATGCTGTACTCATCGACCATCCACTCGCGCCCCTGCAGATGCCGGTCGAGCACACCCAGCAGGCGTTTCGATTCGTTGACGTAACGGTCCCGTGGGCGCTTGTCTTCGTATTCCTTGCCTGCGAAGAAATGGAAGAACCCCACCTGGCCGAACATCGGCCCGATGCCGCCCATCTGGAACATCAGCCACTGAAGGGTCTGGTAACGGGTTGCCGGGTCCTGGCTGAGCAACTGCCCGCTCTTTTCCGCCAGGTACTGCAGGATCGCCCCAGACTCGAACAGCGGTAACGGCTTGCCGCCAGGGCCGTTGGGGTCGAGGATCGCCGGGATCTTGTTGTTGGCGCTAAGGGAGATGAACTCGGGGCTCAGCTGGTCATCGGTGTCGAAGCTGACCTTGTGCGGCTCGTACGCCAGGCCGATCTCCTCCAGCATGATCGATACCTTCACGCCGTTGGGCGTGGGCAAGGAGTACAGCTGCAGGCGCTCGGGGTGTTGCGCGGGCCATTTGCGGGTGATGGGGAATGCGCTGAGATCGGTCATGGTCAACCTGTGCCAGGGGATTGGGCCTATCACTGTAGTGCCATCCCGTTTGGCTGACCATCACCTGTACGTCATTCGTCCGTTGCCCTCAGCTCGCTTGGCCATGCGCCCTCAGCTTGAGCTGCTCGGTGTCGACACGCACGAACACCGAGTCGGCGCTGACAGTCAGCACATCACCGGCCCATACCTCGCACAGCACGCGGGTCTTGCGCCCTACTTCGCCTTCGATTCGTGCCTTGAGCAACAGCTCCACGCCCATGGGGGTGGGCTTTAGGTAGTTCAGGCCAAGGCTGCCGGTAACGCAATCGATGCGTGGCAGGCTGCCAGGTTCGCGTCGCTCGGCACGGTAGTGGTGGGCCATTGCAGTCCAGTTGGAATGGCAGTCGACCAACATCGCCAGCAAACCGCCATAGACCAGCCCTGGCCAGCCGATGAAGGTACTGTCGGGCGTGTGCCGGCACAGTAGGTGGACACCTTCGGCGTCCCAGTAGCTTTGCAGGTGCAGGCCGCTGGGATGGGCGCAGCCGCAGCCGTAGCAGGTGCCTTCGGGGGCCGCCAGGGCCTGAAGAGAGAGAGCTTGATCGTTCATGCGCTTCCTGTGCTTGTTGGAATGGGAAGGGATGCAAGCTGCGAGGGTAGCGCCCAGGTTTGGCGACGCCAATGAAAATGTCGGGGGCGCACAGTGCGCCCCCGTTTGTTCAAGCGGTCTGTGCGAGCGTCTTGCCGCGCCGCTGGGTCAGCGAAACCAGCAGAATGAACGCGGTCACCCCGGCGGTCATCAGCGTCTCGTAACGGTAGGCGTCACTGAACAACATGTAGCCCAGCACCATCACGATGGTGCCGATCACCAGCCAGGTCAGCCAAGGGAACAGCCACATTTTCAGCTCCAGCGGGCGGCCTTCTCGGTCGGCACGGGCACGCATGCGCAACTGCGAAACGGCAATCACCAGGTACACCAGCAAGGCAATCGCGCCAGTGGTGGACAGCAGGAAGCCAAACACCTTGCCTGGGAAGACATAGTTGACGAAGCAACCGGCAAAGCCTGCCAAGGTCGAAAGAATAACTGCCACGGTGGGTACGCCAGCTCCGGAGATACGCTTGGTCATGCTCAGCGCCTGGCCCCGTGCCCCCAGGGAATACAGCATCCGCGAGGCGGTGTAGAGGCCGGAGTTCATGCAACTGGTGACGGCCACCAGGACCACCAGGTCGACCAGCAGTTTGGCGCCTGGCACGTTGAGCACTTCCAGCACGCGCTGGAACGAGCCCACGGCCTTCAGCCCCGGGTCGTTCCAGGCGACCAGGGACACCACGAGGAAGATCGAGGCCAGATAGAAGATCGCAATACGGTACACCACCAGGTTGGTCGCACGGCGGATCTTGTCTTTCGGGTTGGCGGTCTCGTCGGCAGCAATGGTGACGATCTCGGCCCCGAAGAACGAGAAGATGGTGATCAGCACACCGCCAAGTACAGTGCCAAAGCCATTGGGCATGAACCCGCCGTTCTCCCACAGGCGGCTGACACCGGACACCTCTGCCAGCGGCCAGAAGCCGAACACCGCCAGGCTGCAGACCACGATGAAGGCGATGATGGCAATTACCTTGATCAGGGCAAACCAATACTCGAACGCACCAAAGTTCTTCACGCTCACCAGGTTGGTGCCCGACAGCACGATCATGATCAAAAAGGCGAACAGCCAGGACGGCACGCCTGGGAAATAGGCATGCAGGATATCGGCGCCAGCGATGGCTTCGACCGGAATGATCAGTACCCAGAACCACCAGTACAGCCAGCCAATGGTAAAGCCGGCCCATGGGCCGATCGCCTCGGAGGCATAGGTGGAAAACGACCCGCTGTTGGGGTTGGCAATGGCCATTTCACCCAACATGCGCATGACCAGCAACACCAGCAGGCCGGTCATGGCGTAGGAGATGAGAATGGCCGGGCCAGCCGTGGCAATGGCGTTGGATGAGCCAATGAACAGGCCGGCACCAATGATGCCCGCAATGGAAATCATCGACACCTGACGGGACGTCAGACCGTGCTGCAGGGAACGCTGTTTCTTGTTTTCTAGCGAAGCCATGGAGAACCCTCGAATGGGTCGGCCGCCGCTGGGACGGCTGAAAGTTGGAGCAGAATTCTTGTAGGTCGTGTTGCGCGTTGTTGTTCTTGTTAAGTCGCCGGCCGTGCAGTTCCCTCCTCTTCGCATCACCGGTTGTAATCGTTGATACAGGTCAGTATTAATCTATAGGGCGAGGTCAACAAACGACCTTTTCGAAGCACATGATTCCTATCAGGAATGAACTTCTTCCTTTTTTGCTCGGTATGCCGCTGCCATGTCCAAACGCTTGATGCCCTCGACCACCGCCCTGCAGTGCTTCGAAGCCGCCGCCCGCCACCTGAGCTTCACCCGCGCGGCGCAGGAGCTGCACCTGACCCAGAGCGCCGTGAGCAAACAGGTCGCGCAGCTTGAGGAGATGCTCTCGCACTCGCTGTTCCAGCGTATTCGTCGGCGCCTGCACCTGACCCCAGCGGGTGCGCTTTACCTGACCGAGGTGAACAAGATCCTCACCCAGATCGACATTTCCAGCCGCTACATCCTCAGCTACGGCGACGAAACCGAGGTGCTGCGCATCGCCACCCAGCCAACCTTCGGCGCGCGCTGGCTGGTACCCAGGCTCAAGGGGTTCGGTGACCGCTACCCACGCATTCACCTGGACATCCGTAACGAACTGGAGCCGTTCGACCTGGTGCAGGCCAAGGCTGACATCGCCTTTTTCTTCGGCCAGGGCACCTGGCCGGGCGCCACCTGCATCGAACTGTTCAGCGAGGAAGTGGTACCTGTGTGCGCGCCGCAGTTGCTGGCCCAACACCGTTTCGATAGCGCCGAAACGCTCACCGAGCACCGCCTGCTGCAGTGCGCCTCTCGGCCGGAAGCCTGGCACGAGTGGTTTCTGGGGCTCGGGTTGCACAGCCAGAACAGCTACCACGGGCCACGGTTCGATACCTTCTACTTGTGCATCCGTGCCGCCATCGCCGGGTGTGGCATCGCCCTGATTCCGCGGTACTTGGTGGCCGAAGAGCTGAGCGAGGGCAAGCTGGTAGTGGCCTGGGACCACCCGGTGGCGAGTAATGGCCGGCATTTCATCGCCCATGCCGAACATGCGGCAGAGGTGCCCAAGATCAGGGCCTTCGTGCAGTGGATTCGTGAGCGGGTGGCCGAGGGGAGCTGAGCGCCGCTCTCGAAGTGGCCCTCAGCGCATGTTCGAGAATCCATGGAATGATCGCAATCGAATAATTCGTTTGCGGAACACCACTTCGGCGCGCTTCGATAATAAGAAAATCGAACAAGGTCCGCGTGCCCCATGAACCAGGAAAGTATCAGCCAGTCCATCGCCATCGTTCATCCGATCACACTTTCCCATGGCCGCAATGCCGAAGTCTGGGACACCGACGGCAAACGTTATATCGACTTCGTCGGCGGTATCGGCGTACTCAATTTGGGCCATTGCAACCCGGCAGTGGTCGAGGCGATTCAGGCTCAAGCCACACGCCTGACCCACTATGCTTTCAATGCGGCCCCTCACGGCCCGTACCTGGAATTGATGGAGCGCCTGAGTGCGTTCGTACCGGTCAGCTACCCCGTGGCCGGCATGCTCACCAACAGTGGCGCCGAAGCGGCAGAGAACGCCTTGAAAGTTGCCCGCGGCGCCACTGGCAAGCGTGCCATCATCGCCTTCGATGGCGGCTTCCATGGCCGTACCCTGGCAACCCTGAACCTCAACGGCAAGGTGGCCCCCTACAAGCAACGGGTAGGTGAATTGCCAGGCCCGGTGTACCACCTGCCCTACCCCAGCGCCGACACCGGTGTCACCTGCGAACAAGCCCTCAAGGCGATGGACCGCCTGTTCAGCGTCGAGCTGGCAGTAGAGGATGTGGCTGCCTTCATCTTCGAGCCAGTGCAAGGCGAAGGCGGCTTTCTCGCCCTCGACCCGGCGTTCGCCCAGGCACTGCGCCGCTTCTGCGACGAACGCGGCATCCTGATCATCATCGACGAGATTCAGTCCGGCTTCGGCCGCACCGGCCAGCGCTTCGCCTTCCCACGCCTGGGCATCGAACCAGACCTGCTGCTGCTGGCCAAGAGCATCGCCGGCGGCATGCCGTTGGGGGCGGTGGTGGGGCGACAGGACCTGATGGCGGCGCTGCCCAAAGGCGGCCTGGGCGGCACCTATTCAGGCAACCCAATTGCCTGTGCGGCGGCGCTGGCCAGCCTGGCGCAAATGAGCGATGAAAACCTCGCCACCTGGGGCGAGCGCCAGGCCCAAGCAATCGTCAGCCGCGTTGAGCGCTGGAAAGCTCAGTACCCGTTTATCGGGCGCCTGACCGGTGTCGGTGCGATGCGCGGCATCGAGTTCGTCAATACTGACGGCAGCCCGGCACCTGCGTATCTGGCCAAGGTGCTGGAAGCTGCGCGGAACAAGGGCTTGTTGCTGATGCCTAGCGGCAAGGCGCGGCACATCATTCGGCTGCTGGCACCCTTGACCATCGAGGCCGAGGTGCTCGAAGAAGGCCTGGACCTCCTCGAGCAGTGCCTGGCAGCGCTGAACTGAGGTTAAAGGCCCAATTCATCAGGGGTGAGCATGTCGGACTCGAACGCGATCCAGCCGCCTTCCAGTTCGGCATGGCCATTGACGATCGGGCCGTAGTAGGTCAGGCCGTTCTCCAGCGTGACGCAAATGTGCGTGGCCGACTTCTCCGGGGCTGCGAGCGTACCGACGAAATGCACCTTCTTCAGTGTTTCGGTTACCGCTTCGAGACCTACGCGCATGCTCGGGTTTTCCGAGGCCTCGGTGTCGCCCCCACGGTCTTCGGCGCTGATGGTCACGGTGGCGGTGTACGGGTACTTGGTGCTCAAGCGAGATTACCTCGGTATCAGATGTAGGCTTGCGGGCGCGTAGAGTACGGCAGCGGCGCTCGGTTGTCTCTACCGGCCTCCTCGCCGGCAAGCCGACCGTCAGGCCGTGCCTGCAGGTGGAAAACCACATGGCCTCCCCCGCCTTGATCTGTTAGGGTGCCCGCCGATGCACGCCACACCACACGAGGACACCGAGTGAGCGCCGAAGAACCCCTGATCGCCGACCTGTTCGAGGTCGACAAACGCCTGACCCTCAAGCCCGTCGTGGACTTCAACAGTTACCTGCGCAATGCCTTCGGCGAAGGCCCGTGCCGCTGCCACCGCTGCGCCGAAGGTGGCGACGAGAGCACCTACAGCCACGCCCACAGCTTCACGTTCGATGGCCGCCAGTGGCACCGCCGGTTCGCCAGCACCGCTGGCAGCGATGTGGCACAGGTGCTGAAAAAAGCCTGGTTGTCGTACACCAAGACCGACCTGAACCTGGTCGGCGCGCTGGACCTGACCACCCTCAAGACTTTCACCGAAGCCACTCTGCACGAGCGCCTGCTGGCCCTGCTGCCCGCCAGCGGCCTGGCCCGCGAAGTGGATGGCCAGTGGATGCTGCAGGCCCTGGCCGACTGACAGCCCGGCGGTACAGCAGGATTCTCCCGGTCTGCTAACGTGGGAGAATCCGCTCATCCACAGGTAGTCCGCCATGGCCCGTACAACGCCCATCGAGCTGTACCGCAACATCGGCATCGTTGCTCATGTGGATGCCGGCAAGACCACGACCACCGAGCGCATCCTGTTCTATACCGGGGTCAACCACAAGATGGGCGAGGTCCACGATGGCGCTGCGACCATGGACTGGATGGCGCAGGAACAGGAACGCGGCATCACCATCACCTCTGCAGCCACCACAGCCTTCTGGCAGGGCTCGACCAAGCAGTTCGCCAACAAATACCGCTTCAACATCATCGACACCCCCGGCCACGTCGACTTCACCATCGAAGTGGAGCGTTCGCTGCGCGTGCTCGACGGCGCTGTGGTGGTATTCAGCGGCGCCGACGGCGTCGAGCCGCAATCGGAGACCGTCTGGCGCCAGGCCAACAAATACCATGTGCCGCGCCTGGCCTATATCAACAAGATGGACCGCCAGGGCGCCGACTTCCTGCGCGTGGTCAAACAGATCGATAAGCGCCTGGGGCACCACCCGGTGCCCATCCAGCTGGCGATCGGCAGCGAAGAAAACTTCATTGGCCAGATCGACCTGGTGAAGATGAAAGCCATCTACTGGAATGATGCCGACCACGGCACCACCTACCGCGAAGAAGAGATCCCTGCGCAGCTCAAGGCACTGGCTGACGAATGGCGCGCGCACATGATCGAAGCTGCAGCGGAAGCCAACGACGAACTGACCTTGAAGTTCCTCGATGGCGAGGAGCTGAGCATCGACGAGATCAAGGCCGCCCTGCGCCAGCGCACCATTGCCAACGAAATCGTGCCGACCATCCTGGGTTCGTCGTTCAAGAACAAGGGCGTACCGCTGATGCTCGATGCGGTGATCGACTACCTGCCCGCCCCATCAGAAATCCCGCCCATCAAAGGCACCCACCCGGACGACGACGCCAAACACCTGGAACGCCATGCCGACGACAACGAACCGTTCTCGGCACTGGCCTTCAAGATTGCCACCGACCCGTTCGTCGGCACACTGACCTTCGCCCGGGTGTATTCCGGCGTACTGAGCTCCGGCCATGCGGTGCTCAACTCGGTGAAAGGCAAGAAAGAGCGCATCGGCCGCATGGTACAAATGCATGCCAACCAGCGCGCCGAGATCAAGGACGTGTGCGCCGGCGACATCGCTGCCCTGATCGGCATGAAGGACGTGACGACTGGCGACACCCTGTGCGACATCGACAAACCGATCATCCTCGAACGCATGGACTTCCCCGACCCGGTGATTTCCGTTGCTGTGGAGCCCAAGACCAAGGCCGACCAGGAGAAAATGGGCATCGCCCTGGGCAAGCTGGCCCAGGAAGACCCTTCGTTCCGCGTGCGTACCGACGAGGAGACTGGCCAAACCATCATCTCGGGCATGGGGGAGCTGCACCTGGACATCATCGTCGATCGAATGCGGCGCGAGTTCAATGTCGAGGCCAACATCGGCAAGCCGCAAGTGGCCTACCGCGAGAAGATTCGCAACACCTGCGAAATCGAAGGCCGCTTCGTTCGCCAGTCGGGTGGGCGCGGCCAGTACGGCCATTGCTGGATACGCTTTGCGCCGGGTGACGAGGGCAAGGAGGGCCTGGAGTTCATCAACGAAATCGTCGGTGGCGTAGTGCCGCGTGAGTACATCCCGGCCATCCAGAAAGGCATCGAGGAGCAGATGAAGAACGGCGTGTTGGCCGGCTACCCGCTGATCAGCCTGAAGGCGGCCGTGTTCGACGGCTCCTACCATGACGTCGACTCCAACGAGATGGCCTACAAGATCGCCGCGTCCATGGCCACCAAGCAGTTGTCACACAAAGGCGGTGCGGTGCTGCTGGAACCGGTGATGAAGGTCGAAGTGGTCACGCCCGAGGAGTACCAGGGCGACATCATGGGTGACCTCAGCCGGCGCCGCGGGATGATCCAGGACGGCGACGAGACACCCGCCGGCAAGGTGATCCGCGCCGAAGTGCCGTTGGGTGAGATGTTCGGCTATGCCACCTCGATGCGCTCGATGACCCAGGGGCGGGCCAGCTACACCATGGAGTTCATACGTTATGCCGAAGCGCCGGCAAGCATTGCCGATGGCATCGTGAAGAAAAATCGCGGGGAATGATTCCTTCGCCCGCGAAACAGAGGGTCACGCGCTCAGTGCTGTTCGCCGGCTCGCTTCAGCAGCGTCTTGCACCGCTCTGAAAGGTGTACCACGCGCAGCTGCTTGCCGGCCTTGGCATACCGCTCACGCAAGGTTTTCAACGCGGCAACCGCCGAGTAATCGACGAAGCTCAAGTGCTGGCAGTCCAGAACGACCTTGGCCGGGTCATTGGCGGGGTCGAACTGGTTCAGAAACGGCGTGGTCGAGGCAAAGAACAGCGTGCCGTGCACTTGGTAATGCCGGGTGCCCTCCCCGTCCTCATAGCGGTCGGCATAGAGCTCCCGCGCATGCTGCCAGGCGAAATTCACCGCAGCGATGATGATGCCGAACAGCACGGCAGTGGCAAGATCGGTGAACACTGTCACCACCGTGACAGCAATGATCGCCAGCACATCGCTCACCGGCACCTTGTGCAGAACCCGCAAGGAGGCCCAGGCGAACGTCTGCTGAGCTACCACGAACATCACCCCCACCAGCGCCGCCAGGGGAATACGCTCGATCAGCGGCGACAGGAACAGCACGAACAACAGGATCATCACCCCCGCAACCACGCCCGAGAGCCGGCCACGGCCATTGGAACTGAGGTTGATCACGGTCTGGCCGATCATCGCGCAACCGCCCATACCACCGCACAGGCCCGATACCATGTTGGCCGCGCCCAGGGCCACACATTCACGGTCCGGGTAGCCGCGGCTCTCGGTGATTTCATCGGTGAGGTTGAGGGTCAGCAGGGTTTCCAGCAGACCGACCATCGCCATCAACACCGCATAGGGGGCGATGATCTTCAGGGTCTCCAGGTTCCATGGCACATCGGGCAGGGCCAGGTGCGGCAGGCCCCCGGCGATGTGCGCCATGTCACCGAGGGTGCGCGTTGGCAAGCCAAGCAGGTACACCAACAGGCCCACGCCCAGAATGGCCACCAGTGCCGGCGGCACCGCGCGCGTGAGCTTCGGCAGGCCATAGACCACGAGCATCGTCAGCGCCACCAGGCCCACCATCAGGTACAGCGGCGCGCCGCTGAGCCAGTGCCCGGCGTCCTTGAAATGTTCCAGCTGGGCCAGGGCGATGACGATCGCCAAGCCGTTCACAAAGCCGAGCATCACCGGGTAGGGCACCAGGCGCACCAGCTTGCCCAGGCGCAGCACCCCGAAGAGGATCATTACCACCCCGCCCAGCAGCACCGTTGCCAGCAGGTATTGCGCGCCGTGTTGCACCACCAGGGCGACAATCACCACCGCCATCGAGCCTGCGGCGCCAGAAATCATGCCTGGGCGTCCACCAAACAGTGCAGTCAGGGTGCAAATGATGAAGGCGCCATACAAACCCATCAGCGGGTTGAGGTGGGCCACCAGCGCGAAGGCGATGCACTCGGGCACCAGGGCGAACGAAGTGGTGAGGCCGGCGAGCACGTCGGCGCGGAGTCGGGCGAGTTTCATGAAGGTCCTGTGATACGGCCCGGGCGGCCGGTACTAAAGCAATCGAGGGGCGCGATGTTACGGAATTTGTCAAACAGCAGCCACCGCTTAGCGCACCCGATCACGGCTCTGTACCGCCAGGTCCAGCGCCCGTTGCATGTCCAGCCGTGCCGAGCGTCCCAGGTCTGGATGGTTGAGCGTGGCATCGCGCTCGGAGGGCAGAATAGGCGCAGTCAGGTCCTCGGCATCCATGGCTTCGAAGTCCTGTTCATGGCCCAGCGTCAAGGCACTGCGCCGCAGTAGCATGCGCACCTGTTCCGGGGTCAGGGCTGGGTTGATCGAGAGCATCGCTGCCACCGTCGCTGTTACCAGGGGCGTGGCATAAGACGTGCCGCAGTGCGCCTCACTCGAAGCCGCAGGGCGGATACAGGCAGCGGCGCTGACATCGACGCGCCTGTCGATATTGGAGCTGTGCCGCTTGCGCACATGCTCGGGGCTTTCCACCGCCACGGCCTTGTCGCCACGCTGGTGGCCGCCGACCACCAGCAGCTGTTCGGTGACGAACGATGAAGGCAGGCGGTATTCGTCGGTGCCGGACCATGACGCACCATTGCCCGCCGAATTGACCACCACGACGTCCGGGTGCTTGGCGCGTAGCCACAGGAAGAACTCCTCGAGCAGCTCTTCGTAGCCACTCATGGCCAACCCCGACCTCACCAGCGAATCCACCTCGTCGCCCTGGATGTTACGCGCGCCAGTACGGTGGATCCCCCAGCTCCAGTTGAGCACCCGCACACCATCCTCCACCAGGTTGACCGACGCAGCGATGTTGGCAGTGATGCCGGCATCCGAGTTGCGCTCGACGATCACCTCGAACCCTGGACTGGGCTGGCCCAGCCCGGACAGGAAGCCACCGGCAACGCCTTCCCCTTGCGCAGCCAGAATGCCGGCCACATGTGTGCCATGGCTTTCGGCGCTACCGCCATCGCGCGCATAGAGGCACGCCCGGCCCTGTTCGCAGCCGCCGCGATAGCCCTTGAATGCCGGCGCATCGAAATCCACTTCCCGTTCGATGACACCCACGCGAATGGGCTGTACAGGCACCTTCGACGCCGGAATGCGCCGCTGGTAGAAATACAATGCATCGATGAAGCGGTTGGCAGCCCATTCGTCTGCCTGGTCAATGACCTGGGTGCTACGCGCGCCCCCCTCCTCACCGCGCTCGGGTGCAGACTCTTCGACAATGACCGCATCGACACTGACTTCAGCCCCCATACGCAGGATCATCGCATCGCGCTGTACCAGATCCGTCACGGGCAGGCGCAACTGATAGACATTCAGTGCAGGGATCGCACCCACGACCTTGGCGCCATACTTGTCGGCAATACGCCCTGCTTCCTCAAGGCCGTCGTGTTTTTCTTCGATCAGCAGGCTGACCAGGTCAAGGTAGGTGGTCAGGCCGTCCATGTTTCTTGCCACCTCGCGCGGGCCCGCGGCTACCACATGGCTGCGCTGTCGGGTAAGCCAGACCGGGTTGCTGGTTCGGCCATCGGTTTCGAGCCACAACGGCGCGCTCCGTTGCTCGGCTCGCTGCAGCGTGAACCGCAGCGTGTCCCCCTGCCTTTCGATGCCATTCTGCGCAAGGCGGTGACCGCCCAGCCAAAGCGCCGGCATGCGTGGTCCCAGGCCCTCGCTGCGCAGGCACCACTGCTGGCTGCCATCGCCGAGCAGGTCGCCGCAACGCTGCAACGCCTTGATGCGCAGCGTATCCTCGGCCGATTGGACAGGCGCCCCCAACAGGCAACACAGCAAGATGATGTAACGCTTCATGCGATCGACCCCGTGTCTACTGTGGTTGCGACTACCGGGGTAAATCAAAGGTTCACCCGTTGCTGGCAGCGGCGCCCTGTCGCGTCAGCCATTGAGCCATCGCCACATCCTCCAGGGCGTACTCACCGCGATTGGCCTTCCACACCAACTCCTTATCGCGCAAGGCATCCAGCGCTTTTTGCACATTGGGCGTAGTGGCATTGGCCGTTGCGCCGGTCTGCTCCAACTTACGGTTGACCTGGGTAAACGTTTGTTCAGTGAAGGGAGAGAACGCCCGCTTGCCGAGTGCGCATTCGGCCATGACTGCCAGTACCGCCTGTTGCAAGTCGGAAAGCGCGTTCCAGGCGCTTTCGTAGTCGCTCCAGACCCCGGCCTGATGGTTCAGCGCGCCGGTACGCAAAAGCTCGCCCAGGTTGCCCGCTTCGCCCAGGCCGATGCTCACCTCGGTGAGTAGCTTGCCGAGCATTTCCGGGCGCCTGCCGACCCGCTCGAAGGCGTATTCCAGGTCCTCTGCCTTGAACTGATTGCTGGCCGCCAAGCGACCGTTCCACGTGCGGGTGACGAACTCGACGAAGTCCAGCCCCAGCAGCGGAAACGGTGTGATGCTGGCTCCGTAGAACGGCTGCTTACTCTTGAGCACCAGATTGGCCAGTTTGTCACGGCTGGAGCCGGTGAAGACCAGGCGCAGGCCGTCAGGACGGTCGCCACGGTTGAGCTGGTCCCGCGCAGCCTTAAGCGCGAACATGGCATTGAGCCCGCCCTCGCTGTTCAAGGCATGCTGCGCCTCGTCGACCACCAGCACCACCATCTGCCCGGACACTTGATGCAGCACCGTCAGGGCCTGGGCCAGTGTGGTACCGGCGGGAAGTTGGGGCCGGGTGAAATCCCAACTCAGGGTGCGTAGCAGATTGATTTTATCGATACCGGCCTTCTTCGCGGTCCGGGTCAAGGCGCTTTCAAAACTGGCCAGGGCTGTGCCGATGGCACCGCTGATCAACTGCGCAGGGTCGGTATCACGGTCAGACCAGAGGTCGACATAGACCGGCAGCCAACCACGCCGCACGCATTCAGGAATGAAATCGTTGTTGAGGAAGGTGCTTTTGCCTGTACGGCGCGGTGCGGCGAGGAACATGCCAGAGCTGTAGTCGACAAACGATTCGCCGGCCAGGTCCCGGGCCAGCGCTTGTGCCAATTGTTCGCGGCGAAAGATTGGGCGGGAAGGCTGCATGCCATTATCCTTAATTATCACTGTTACTATAGTTTATAGCTTAAAAAATAAATCCAGGATAAACGACGGGCTTTGATGTGTGCCCGGCACAATGCCCACAATTTTGCCATCATGTGGGTTCCACCTGCGGAGATCATGGACATGCCGCTACGCCCCTTTTTCGCCTCGCTGCTGCTGGCAGCGAGCCTGACTGCCCACGCTGCCACCGAAGTGCTGCCGCTACAACACCGCAGCAGCGCCGAACTGTTGCCCGCCGCTCAATCGCTCATCGGCAAGGACGGCAGTGTCAGCACCTTTGAGAACAAACTGATCGTAAACGCCAGCCCCGAGCGCATTGACGACCTGCGCGCGCTGCTGCAGCAATTGGACACAGCACCCAAGCGCCTGCTGATCAGCGTCGATAACACCGACAGCAACTACCAGGACAACCGGGGCAATGCGCGCATCATTCAGTACGGCACCAGTAACCGTGACGGCGGCCTGCAACAGGTCCAGGCCAGCGAGGGTCAGCCAGCGCTGATTCAGGTGGGCCAGAGTATCCCTGTCACCAGCAGCAGCACCGACGGTTACGGGCGCATCCAGAGCAACACCGAATACCGCAACGTGACCCAAGGTTTCTATGTAACGCCCAGCCTGAGCGGTGAGACTGTTCGTCTGCAAATCAGCACCAATAATGACCGAATGAGCCAGGAACGTGCTGATGTAGTGAAAGTGCAAAGCACCGACACGACGGTCACGGGCAAGCTTGGGGAGTGGATCACGCTGGCGGGTTTCAACCAGCAGAGCCAGGCTGACCGCAACGCGTCAACCCTCACATACAGCACTCAACGGGGGGAAAACATGACTTTGCGTGTCAAAGTCGACCTGATTGACTGATCCCAGGTAATTCAAGGCCTCGACCAAAGGCCTTGAAACTGACCAGCAAGTCGCATTAGACCAAAGATGTAGTAAGCGAAAAAAACCACTACAAAACATTTGACAGGCACTTTTTCCCAAGGGCATGATGGCCTCGCTCCCGCTAATCAGGGGCCCTGGCAAGGGCCTTCGAGATGCACTCCTCCCACCCTTGGAGGCACCTCGTGTCTATACGGCCCACAAGGCGGTTCGACGGGATTGCGACTGCAACGAAGAAGTTGTCCCGAGGGACGGAAGCGCATCACCGCAGTACTGGCAATCGCGTAGCACCGCAGCAAGGCAACCACGAGCCGACCTGCCGGCGCACACCTTCGCCTGGCCTGCTCTCCCTTCCCCTTCGAGCCTTCGCGTTCGCCGCCGCTTATCCCCTGAACAAGACAGCCGCCACACCCCTGATTCGCTTCGTGAGCATCAGCACAATTACCCCAAGATCGATGCGACGAGGTTTATTTCCATGGCACTGACACGCGAACAGCAAATTGCAGCCCTCGAGAAAGACTGGGCCGAGAACCCGCGCTGGAAAGGCGTGACCCGTACCTACACCGCCGCCGATGTCGTTCGCCTGCGTGGTTCCCTGCAGCCGGAGCACACCCTGGCCCGTCAGGGTGCAGAAAAACTGTGGAAGCTGGTCACCCAAGGTGCCCACCCATCCTTCCGCCCTGAAAAAGATTTCGTCAACTGCATGGGCGCCCTCACCGGCGGCCAGGCAGTGCAGCAGGTCAAAGCCGGCATCCAGGCCATCTACCTGTCCGGCTGGCAAGTCGCCGCCGACAACAACTCGGCCGAGTCGATGTACCCTGACCAGTCGCTGTACCCAGTGGACTCGGTACCGACCGTGGTCAAGCGCATCAACAACTCGTTCCGTCGCGCCGACCAGATCCAGTGGAAAGCGGGCAAGAACCCAGGCGACGAGGGCTACATCGACTATTTCGCCCCCATCGTGGCGGACGCTGAAGCCGGTTTCGGCGGCGTATTGAACGCCTACGAGCTGATGAAGAACATGATCGAAGCAGGCGCTGCCGGCGTGCACTTCGAAGACCAGCTGGCCTCGGTGAAAAAATGCGGCCACATGGGTGGCAAGGTCCTGGTACCAACCCAGGAAGCTGTACAGAAGCTGGTGGCCGCGCGCCTGGCGGCTGACGTCTCGGGCGTGCCAACGATCATCCTGGCCCGTACCGACGCAAACGCCGCCGACCTGCTGACCAGCGACTGCGATCCGTATGACCAGCCATTCGTGATTGGCGAACGCACCCGTGAAGGCTTCTACAAGGTTCGCGCCGGCCTCGACCAGGCTATCGCTCGCGGCCTGGCCTATGCGCCATACGCCGACTTGATCTGGTGCGAAACCGCCAAGCCCGACCTGGACGAAGCCCGCCGCTTCGCCGAGGCGATCAAGAAGGAATACCCGGACCAGATCCTGTCCTACAACTGCTCGCCTTCCTTCAACTGGAAGAAGAACCTGGACGATGCCACCATCGCCAAGTTCCAGCGCGAACTGTCGGCCATGGGCTACAAGCACCAGTTCATCACCCTGGCGGGTATCCACAACATGTGGCACGGCATGTTCAACCTGGCGCACGACTACGCCCGCAACGACATGACCGCCTACGTGAAGCTGCAGGAGCAGGAATTCGCCGACGCCAGCAAGGGCTACACCTTCGTGGCGCACCAGCAGGAGGTGGGCACTGGCTACTTCGACGACATGACCACCGTGATCCAGGGTGGCGCTTCGTCGGTGACCGCGCTGACCGGCTCGACCGAGGAAGAACAGTTCCACTGATAGCGGCTTGCCACTGAAGAAAGGCCCAAGGCTGCGAAAGCCCTGGGCCTTTCTTTTTGCCGATACCAGACCGGCTAGAAATGCACGGAACCTGTAGGAGGTGATCGTGCAGGCCTGCGGTATGTCAGTGCTTCATGCCAAGCTCTGCATCATCCATCAGTGCCTTGGCCATCGCGCTCAGGTAGTGAGCGGCCCAGATCATCATCGGTTTCTCGCCATCAGGCCGATGATGGTCAGCTCACGGACATAGTCCATCAACTCCGACGATTGCTCGCGGGCGTCCCGACAAGGAATGCCTGGCTCGATGCGGAACAGTGGATGGGTGCCGTTTTCGCCCTGATAGAAAGTGGTCTTCTGTGATCATTTGTCTGTTCCCCTGATAAGTCTCGACTGCCAGGACAGGCCCTTTCGCGGGCAAACCCGCTCCCACAGGTACTGCGCAAGTCTTGGAGCCCGTGGTGATCCTGTGGGAGCGGGTTTACCCGCGAAGAGGCCCATCCAGGCGATACATCGCTCAAGCCTTAGTGCAACGGCCGAGGTTCAGCGGGTATCTGCACCTGAATCAATGCCGACTCAAGCAAAGCCCGTAGCGCCTCCAACTCATGCATCGAGGTCATCATTTTAAATCCGACATTTCAGGTGTTCTGCGCCCGATAGCATCAGGGCGGCGAGGCGCCCGGCTTGATTGTTGCGGTGCTGCTCAAATCGAGCGCCGCCCGCGCGGCGCTTCGCGGCACAAGGCCGCTCCCACATTTGTTTCGGGCCAATTATTCCTGTGCCATAGGCGCGCGCCCTAGGTAGAGCAGTGATGCAACCTTCAATATCGAAGGGGACAGACAAGGCGGGCAGCGGTAGCCTCACAGGCGTGACTGGCCCGAAACAGATGTAGGAGCGGCCTTGTGCCGCGAAGCGCCGCGCGGGCGGCGCTCGATCTCACAGGCCTCGCATTCCTTTCGCCAAGCCCATGCCAGCCCTAACACAATCCAAAGGCATCACCGGCAAAACCCAGGATCAGGTCTATGCTTGAGGCAGCACAGCAGCAAGGACCGCCCATGCCTCGTCCAAGCCACCTGATGATTCTGGCCCTGGCCGCCGCCCTCTATATATATGCGCTGGCCAGCGACAATACCCTGCTCGCCCTGCTGGCCGCACCCGCCGACCTGTTCGTGTTCGGCCTGGCCGCCTTCCTCTGTGCCCACCTGGCTTACCTGCGCGGCTATTGCGGCATTACCCTGCGCCCCGCCCTGCCCGCACTGATATTGACGCAGAGCGGTGCGCGCAGCTTCGGAAGCTGTTACAACAGGAGTCTTTCGCATTTGTAAGTAGCTGGAGTGGCCAGATGAACTTTACAAGGCACAGAACAGCCAAATTACATAGCATCAGGTCAAATGATATTAATTATCATTCCGAAAATTGTAATTCGTTACCAGTCGCAAGAAACATAATTAACAAAACCGTACGCAATGCCCGAATATCAAGGCTTTCAGCCATTTACGAGTGCCTTTTGTTCTTAATCCTACGAATAAATTTGCGACAGAAATTTTACTTGCTACGGGTTTACCCATAAAATCAGCGCGATTGATTCAGCTGCGACATTTGGTCACTGCACCTGCGACACCACGTCGCCGCTCTACTTATTTCAGACTGCAGAGCTGGGTCTCTGTATAAGGATCTCTAGCATGTCCGATTCGGCAGGACTCATCGCCCACAACTGGGGCTTTGCCATCTTCCTCCTGGGTGTCGTCGGCCTGTGTGCCTTCATGCTCGGCCTGTCCAGCCTGCTCGGTAGCAAGGCCTGGGGCCGCGCCAAGAACGAACCCTTCGAATCCGGCATGCTGCCCGTCGGCAGCGCCCGCCTGCGCCTGTCCGCCAAATTCTATCTGGTCGCGATGCTGTTCGTGATCTTCGATATCGAAGCCCTCTTTCTCTTTGCCTGGTCTGTGTCCGTCCGCGAAAGCGGCTGGACCGGATTCGTCGAAGCACTCGTTTTCATAGCAATTCTGTTGGCAGGTCTTGTCTACCTATGGCGCGTCGGGGCACTTGATTGGGCTCCCGAAGGTCGCCGCAAGCGGCAAGCGAAGCTGAAACAATGAGGCTTTGGCATGCAATACAATCTGACCAGAATCGATCCGGATGCGCCCAACGAGCAGTACCCGGTCGGTGAACGGGAAACCGTCACCGATCAGCTGTTAGAGGACCAGGTCCACAAGAACATCTTCATGGGCAAACTTGAAGATGTGCTACGTGGCGCGGTCAACTGGGGTCGCAAGAACTCCCTCTGGCCGTACAACTTCGGCCTGTCCTGCTGCTACGTGGAAATGACCACGGCTTTCACGGCTCCCCACGACATCGCCCGCTTCGGCGCCGAAGTCATCCGGGCCTCGCCGCGTCAGGCCGACTTCATGGTCATTGCCGGTACCTGCTTCGTCAAAATGGCGCCGATCATTCAGCGCCTGTACGAGCAGATGCTCGAGCCCAAATGGGTCATCTCCATGGGCTCGTGCGCCAACTCCGGTGGCATGTACGACATCTACTCGGTCGTTCAGGGGGTCGACAAGTTCCTCCCCGTGGACGTCTATGTGCCCGGCTGCCCGCCACGCCCTGAGGCTTTCCTGCAAGGCTTGATGCTGCTGCAGGAGTCGATTGGCCAAGAACGACGCCCGCTTTCCTGGGTTGTTGGTGATCAAGGTATTTATCGTGCCGAGATGCCAGCCCAGAAAGACCTGCGTCGTGAGCAGCGCATTGCAGTAACCAATCTGCGCAGCCCCGACGAAGTCTGATCCAGCGACCTGCCGCCCGCTCCTCCGGAGCCGGCGGCCTGGCTTCATTCTTAACGTTGACCCAAAGCGACCGAGACCATGACAGCGGACAACGCTATTTTCATTCCGCCCTACAAGGCTGACGACCAGGATGTGGTCGTCGAACTGAACAACCGTTTTGGCGCCGAAGCATTCGTCGCCCAGGAAACCCGCACCGGCATGCCCGTGCTGTGGGTCAAGCGCGCCCAGCTCAAGGAGGTGCTCAGCTTCCTGCGCGGCGTCGCCAAACCGTACAGCATGCTGTATGACCTGCACGGCGTCGACGAGCGCCTGCGCACCCAGCGCCGTGGCCTGCCCGCCGCCGACTTCAGCGTCTTCTACCACCTGCTGTCGATCGAGCGTAACAGCGACGTAATGATCAAGGTGTCGCTCAGCGAAGGCGACCTGAACCTGCCGACCGTGACCGGCATCTGGCCAAACGCCAACTGGTACGAACGCGAAGTGTGGGACATGTTCGGCATCGACTTTGCCGGCCACCCTCACCTGAGCCGCATCATGATGCCGCCCACCTGGGAAGGTCACCCGCTGCGCAAGGACTACCCAGCCCGTGCTACCGAGTTCGACCCCTACAGCCTGACCCTGGCCAAGCAACAGCTTGAAGAGGAATCGGCGCGCTTCAACCCGGAAGCCTGGGGCATGAAGCGTCAGGGCGCCAACGAGGACTACATGTTCCTCAACCTCGGCCCCAACCACCCTTCGGCGCACGGTGCCTTCCGTATCGTGCTGCAACTGGACGGTGAAGAGATCGTCGACTGCGTACCGGACATCGGTTACCACCACCGTGGTGCCGAGAAGATGGCCGAACGTCAGTCCTGGCACAGCTTCATCCCCTACACCGACCGCATCGACTATCTCGGCGGGGTGATGAACAACCTGCCGTACGTACTGGCGGTGGAAAAGCTGGCGGGCATCCAGGTACCGCAGAAGGTCGACGTGATTCGCATCATGCTCGCCGAATTCTTCCGGATCACCAGCCACCTGCTGTTCCTGGGTACGTACATCCAGGACGTGGGCGCCATGACCCCGGTGTTCTTCACCTTCACCGACCGTCAGCGCGCCTACACCGTGATCGAAGCGATCACCGGTTTCCGCCTGCACCCGGCCTGGTACCGCATTGGTGGCGTCGCCCACGACCTGCCGCGCGGCTGGGACAAGCTGGTCAAGGACTTCGTCGAATGGCTGCCCAAGCGCCTCGACGAATACACCAAGGCCGCCCTGCAGAACAGCATCCTCAAGGGCCGTACCATCGGCGTGGCCGCGTACAACACCAAGGAAGCTCTGGAGTGGGGTACCACCGGCGCCGGCCTGCGTGCCACCGGTTGCGACTTCGACCTGCGTAAAGCCCGCCCCTACTCCGGCTACGAGAACTTCGAGTTCGAAGTGCCGCTGGCCCACAACGGCGATGCCTACGATCGCTGCATGGTCCGTGTCGAGGAGATGCGTCAGAGTATCCGCATCATCGACCAGTGCCTGCGCAACATGCCGGAAGGCCCGTACAAGGCGGACCACCCGCTGACCACGCCGCCACCGAAAGAGCGCACCCTGCAGCACATCGAGACCTTGATCACGCACTTCCTGCAAGTTTCGTGGGGCCCGGTCATGCCGGCCAACGAGTCGTTCCAGATGATTGAGGCGACCAAGGGCATCAACAGTTACTACCTGACGAGCGATGGCGGCACCATGAGCTACCGCACCCGGATTCGCACCCCGAGCTACCCGCACCTGCAGCAGATCCCTTCGGTGATCAAGGGCAGCATGGTCGCCGACCTCATTGCGTACCTGGGCAGTATCGACTTCGTTATGGCTGACGTGGACCGCTAAGCATGAACAGCACGCTTATCCAGACTGACCGTTTCGCCCTGAGCGAAACCGAGCGCTCGGCCATCGAGCACGAGATGCACCACTACGAGGACCCGCGCGCGGCGTCCATCGAAGCCTTGAAGATCGTCCAGAAAGAACGTGGCTGGGTACCGGACGGTGCCATTCACGCCATTGGCGAAGTGCTGGGCATTCCTGCCAGCGACGTCGAGGGCGTGGCCACCTTCTACAGCCAGATCTTCCGTCAGCCGGTCGGTCGCCACATCATCCGCGTGTGCGACAGCATGGTCTGCTACATCGGTGGCCACGAGTCCGTGGTCAGCCAGATCCAGAGCGAGCTGGGCATCGGCCTGGGCCAGACCACTGCCGACGGGCGCTTCACCCTGCTGCCGGTCTGCTGCCTGGGCAATTGCGACAAGGCCCCGGCGCTGATGATCGACGACGACACCTTTGGCGACGTACAGCCTGCTGGCGTCTCCAAGCTGCTGGAGGGTTACGTATGACCATCACTTCCTTCGGCCCGGCCAACCGCATTGCGCGTTCGGCCGAAACCCATCCGCTGACCTGGCGCCTGCGTGACGACGGCGAGCCTGTCTGGCTCGACGAGTACCAGGCCAAGAACGGTTATGCCGCCGCCCGCAAGGCGCTGGCGCAGATGTCGCAGGACGACATCGTCCAGACCGTCAAGGACTCCGGCCTCAAGGGCCGCGGCGGTGCGGGCTTCCCCACGGGCGTGAAGTGGGGCCTGATGCCCAAAGACGAATCCATGAACATCCGCTACCTGCTGTGCAACGCGGACGAAATGGAACCGAACACCTGGAAGGACCGCATGCTGATGGAGCAACAGCCCCATCTGCTGGTCGAGGGCATGCTGATCAGTGCCCGCGCCCTGAAGGCCTACCGTGGCTACATCTTCCTGCGTGGCGAATACACCACCGCAGCGAAGCACCTCAACCGCGCCATCGACGAAGCCAAGGCCGCAGGCCTGCTGGGCAAGAACATCCTCGGTTCGGGCTTCGATTTCGAGCTGTTCGTGCACACCGGTGCCGGCCGTTACATCTGCGGTGAAGAAACCGCACTGATCAACTCGCTCGAAGGCCGCCGCGCCAACCCGCGCTCCAAGCCGCCCTTCCCCGCCGCCGTTGGCGTGTGGGGCAAGCCGACCTGCGTGAACAACGTCGAAACCCTGTGCAACGTGCCCGCCATCGTCGCCAACGGCAACGACTGGTACAAGTCGCTGGCCCGCGAAGGCAGCGAAGACCACGGCACCAAGCTGATGGGCTTCTCCGGCAAGGTGAAGAACCCGGGCCTGTGGGAATTGCCGTTTGGCGTGACCGCCCGTGAGTTGTTCGAGGACTATGCCGGCGGTATGCGTGACGGCTACAAGCTCAAGTGCTGGCAGCCAGGCGGTGCCGGTACCGGTTTCCTACTGCCCGAGCACCTCGACGCGCAGATGTACGCCGGTGGCATCGCCAAGGTCGGCACCCGTATGGGCACGGGCCTGGCCATGGCGGTGGACGACAGCGTCAACATGGTCTCGCTGCTGCGCAACATGGAAGAGTTCTTTGCCCGCGAGTCGTGCGGCTGGTGCACCCCATGCCGTGACGGCCTGCCATGGAGCGTGAAGATGCTGCGCGCACTGGAAAAAGGCCAGGGCCGCGCCGAAGACATCGAGACGCTGCTGGGCCTGGTCAACTTCCTCGGCCCGGGCCGTACCTTCTGTGCTCACGCGCCGGGTGCCGTCGAGCCATTGGGCAGTGCCATCAAATACTTCAGGTCCGAATTCGAGGCCGGTGTCGCGCCTGCAAGCGCTGGCGACACCCTGCGCCCGAATCTGGCCAAGCCGATTGTAGTCGGCGCATAAAAAGATAGACGACGGGTGGTCCGTGCCACCCGCCAGCCCGCAGGCCGGCCCGAACGACTCGAGGCCGGCCGCAGGCTCACCGATTTCCATTAGCCACGCCCGCTCACGCGGGCCAACGAAGAACTTTGAACAATGGCCACTATCCACGTAGACGGCAAAGCGCTCGAAGTCAACGGTGCAGACAACCTGTTACAGGCCTGTCTGTCACTCGGCCTCGATATCCCTTATTTCTGCTGGCACCCGGCGCTTGGTAGCGTTGGTGCCTGCCGGCAGTGTGCGGTCAAGCAGTACACCGACGAGAACGACACCCGCGGTCGTATCGTCATGTCCTGCATGACCCCAGCCTCCGACGGCACCTGGATCTCCATCGACGATGACGAGTCCAAGGCGTTCCGCGCCAGCGTCGTCGAATGGCTGATGACCAACCACCCGCACGACTGCCCGGTCTGCGAGGAAGGCGGTCACTGCCACCTGCAGGACATGACGGTAATGACCGGCCACAACGAGCGCCGCTACCGTTTCACCAAGCGTACCCACCAGAACCAGGACCTTGGCCCGTTCATCGCACACGAGATGAACCGTTGCATCGCCTGCTACCGTTGCGTGCGCTACTACAAGGACTACGCTGGCGGCACCGACCTGGGCGTCTATGGCGCCCACGACAACGTGTACTTTGGGCGCGTTGAAGATGGCGTGCTGGAAAGCGAGTTCTCCGGCAACCTGACCGAGGTCTGCCCGACTGGCGTATTCACCGACAAGACCCACTCCGAGCGCTACAACCGCAAGTGGGACATGCAGTTCGCCCCAAGCATCTGCCACGGCTGCTCCAGCGGCTGCAACATCAGCCCGGGCGAGCGCTACGGCGAGCTGCGTCGGATCGAGAACCGCTTCAACGGCTCGGTCAACCAGTACTTCCTGTGCGACCGCGGCCGCTTCGGCTATGGCTACGTCAACCGCACCGACCGCCCACGCCAGCCGTTGCTGGCCGATGGCACCAAGCTGGGCCTGGATGCCGCCCTGGACAAGGCCGCCGACCTGCTGCGTGGCCGCACCATCGTCGGTATCGGCTCGCCTCGCGCCAGCCTCGAAAGCAACTACGGCCTGCGTGAACTGGTCGGTGCCGACTACTTCTACTGCGGTATGGAAGCCGGTGAACTGGCCCGCGTGCGCCTGGCCCTGAACGTGCTGAACAACAGCCCGCTGCCAGTGCCAACCCTGCGTGACATCGAAGATCACGACGCAGTGTTCGTGCTGGGTGAAGACCTGACCCAGACTGCCGCCCGCGTTGCCCTGGCCGTGCGCCAGGCCACCAAAGGCAAGGCCGAAGCCATGGCCGAGGCCATGAAAGTGCAGCCTTGGCTCGATGCAGCCGTGAAAAACATCGGCCAGCACGCGCTGTACCCGCTGTTCATTGCCAGCCTGGCCGAAACCAAGCTCGATGATGTGGCCGAAGAGTGCGTACACGCGGCCCCGGCAGACCTGGCTCGCATCGGTTTCGCCGTGGCCCACGCCATCGACCCGAGCGCCCCTGCCGTTGCCGGCCTGGACGACGAGGCCAAGGCCCTGGCCCAGCGCATCGCCGATGCCCTGATCGCCGCCAAGCGCCCGCTGGTAATCGCCGGTACCTCCCTGGCCGACCCAGCCCTGATCGAAGCCGCCGCCAACATCGCCAAGGCCCTGAAGTTGCGCGAGAAAGATGGTTCGCTGAGCCTGGTAGTGCCTGAGGCCAACAGTCTGGGTCTGGCCATGCTTGGTGGTGAATCGGTGGATGCCGCGCTGGACGCGGTCATCAGCGGCAAGGCCGACGCCATCGTCGTGCTGGAGAACGACCTGTACGCCCGCGTACCGGCCGCCAAGGTGGACGCTGCTCTGGCCGCGGCCAAGGTGGTGATCGTTGCCGACCATTCCAAGACCCCGACGCTCGACCGCGCCCACCTGGTGCTGCCAGCAGCTTCGTTCGCCGAAGGCGACGGCACCCTGGTCAGCCAGGAAGGCCGTGCCCAGCGCTTCTTCCAGGTGTTTGACCCGCAGTACCTGGACAGCAGCATCCTGGTTCACGAAGGCTGGCGCTGGATGCATGCCCTGCGTGCCACGTTGCTGAACAAGCCGGTCGACTGGACCCAGCTGGACCACGTCACCAGCGCCTGCGCCGAAGCCGCGCCGCAACTGGCCGGCATCGTCAATGCCGCACCAAGCGCCGCATTCCGTATCAAGGGCATGAAGCTGGCCCGTGAGCCGCTGCGTTACTCTGGCCGTACCGCGATGCGCGCCAACATCAGCGTGCACGAACCACGCACCCCGCAAGACAAGGACACCGCGTTCGCCTTCTCCATGGAAGGCTACTCGGGGTCGGCCGAGCCGCGCCAGCAGGTGCCGTTCGCCTGGTCGCCGGGCTGGAACTCGCCGCAAGCCTGGAACAAGTTCCAGGACGAGGTCGGTGGCCACCTGCGTGCCGGTGACCCGGGTGTTCGCTTGATCGAATCGCAAGGCGACCGTCTGAACTGGTTCAACGCCATTCCGGGCGCCTTCAACCCGGCCCGTGGCACCTGGACCGCAGTACCGTTCTTCCACCTGTTCGGCAGCGAAGAAAGCTCCTCGCGCGCCGCGCCGGTTCAGGAACGCATTCCTGCCGCCTACGTGGCATTGGCCAAGTCCGAGGCTGACCGCTTGGGCGTCAACGACGGCGCGCTGTTGAGCCTGAACGTCGCTGGCGTGTCCCTGCGCCTGCCACTGCGCATCAATGAAGAGCTGGGCGCTGGCCTGGTCGCGTTGCCGAAAGGCCTGGCCGGTATCCCACCTGCCATCTTCGGTGCATCCGTCGAAGGTCTGCAGGAGGCAGCACAATGAGCTGGTTCACCCCCGAAGTGATCGATGTGATCCTCACCGTGATCCGGGCCATCGTGGTCCTGCTCGCGGTGGTGGTGTGCGGCGCGCTGCTCAGCTTCGTCGAGCGCCGCCTGCTGGGCTGGTGGCAGGACCGCTACGGTCCGAACCGTGTCGGCCCGTTCGGCATGTTCCAGATCGCCGCCGACATGCTGAAGATGTTCTTCAAGGAAGACTGGAACCCGCCCTTCGTCGACCGCGTGATCTTCACCCTGGCACCGGTAGTGGCCATGAGCGCCCTGCTGATCGCCTTCGTGGTCATCCCGATCACCCCGACCTGGGGCGTTGCCGACCTGAACATCGGCCTGCTGTTCTTCTTCGCCATGGCCGGTCTCTCGGTCTATGCCGTGCTCTTCGCCGGCTGGTCGTCGAACAACAAGTACGCCCTGCTGGGCAGCTTGCGAGCCTCGGCCCAGACCGTGTCGTACGAAGTGTTCCTGGGCCTGGCGCTGATGGGCGTGGTGGTGCAGGTGGGCTCGTTCAACATGCGCGACATCGTTGAATACCAGGCCCAGAACCTGTGGTTCATCATTCCGCAGTTCTTCGGCTTCTGCACCTTCTTCATCGCTGGCGTCGCCGTGACCCACCGTCACCCGTTCGACCAGCCGGAAGCGGAGCAGGAACTGGCCGACGGCTACCACATCGAGTATGCCGGCATGAAGTGGGGCATGTTCTTCGTCGGTGAGTACATCGGCATCATCCTCATCTCGGCGCTGCTGGTGACCCTGTTCTTCGGCGGCTGGCACGGCCCGTTCGGCATCCTGCCGCAACTGTCGTTCCTGTGGTTCGCGCTGAAAACCGCGTTCTTCATCATGCTGTTCATCCTGCTGCGCGCTTCGATCCCGCGCCCGCGCTATGACCAGGTGATGGACTTCAGCTGGAAGTTCTGCCTGCCGCTGACCCTGATCAATTTGCTGGTGACCGCTGCGATCGTGCTTTACAACACGCCAGCCGTCGCGGCCCAGTGAGGATTTGACCCATGTTCAAGTATATCGGCGACATCGTTAAGGGTACCGGCACTCAGCTGCGCAGCCTGGCAATGGTGTTTTCCCACGGGTTCCGCAAGCGCGACACCCTGCAGTACCCCGAAGAGCCCGTGTACCTGCCGCCGCGCTACCGCGGCCGTATCGTCCTCACCCGCGACCCCGATGGCGAGGAGCGCTGCGTAGCGTGCAACCTCTGCGCGGTGGCCTGCCCGGTCGGCTGCATCTCGCTGCAGAAGGCCGAGACCGAAGACGGCCGCTGGTACCCGGAGTTCTTCCGCATCAACTTCTCGCGCTGCATCTTCTGCGGCCTGTGCGAGGAAGCGTGCCCGACCACCGCGATCCAGCTGACTCCGGATTTCGAAATGGCCGAGTTCAAGCGTCAGGACCTGGTGTACGAGAAGGAAGATCTGTTGATCTCCGGCCCCGGCAAGAACCCTGACTACAACTTCTACCGTGTTGCGGGTATGGCGATCGCTGGCAAGCCGAAAGGCGCTGCTCAGAACGAAGCCGAGCCGATCAACGTGAAGAGCTTGCTCCCATAAGGACAGAAAGATGGAATTCGCTTTCTACTTCGCATCCGGGATCGCCGTGGTCTCCACCCTTCGAGTGGTGACCGGCACCAACCCTGTGCACGCCCTGCTCTACCTGATCATTTCGCTGATTTCCGTGGCAATGATCTTCTTCGCTCTGGGTGCGCCGTTCGCCGGCGCCCTGGAAGTGATCGCCTACGCCGGCGCAATCATGGTGCTGTTCGTCTTCGTGGTAATGATGCTCAACCTCGGGCCGGCCTCGGTCGCTCAGGAACGGGGTTGGCTCAAGCCCGGCATCTGGGCCGGGCCGGTGCTGCTGGCCGCCCTGCTGCTGCTGGAGCTGCTGTACGTGCTGTTCGTCGCCCCGAGCGGCGCGGCCATCAGCGGTACCACCGTGGACGCCAAGGCCGTGGGCATCAGCCTGTTCGGCCCCTACCTGCTGGTGGTCGAACTGGCCTCGATGCTGCTGCTCGCTGCAGCCGTCACCGCCTTCCACCTGGGCCGCAACGAGGCGAAGGAGTAAATCATGGGTGCTATCCCTCTTGAACACGGTCTGGCGGTCGCCGGCATCCTGTTCTGCTTAGGTCTGGTTGGCCTGATGGTCCGCCGCAACATCCTCTTCGTGCTCATGAGCCTGGAAGTCATGATGAACGCCTCTGCCCTGGCGTTCATCGTCGCCGGTGCCCGTTGGGTCCAGCCCGACGGCCAGGTGATGTTCATTCTGGTGATCAGCCTGGCAGCCGCCGAGGCCAGCATTGGCCTGGCGATCCTGCTGCAGCTGTATCGCCGCTTCCACACTCTCGACATCGATGCTGCCAGTGAGATGCGCGGATGAACCTTCTCTTCCTGACTTTCGTCTTCCCCCTGATCGGCTTCCTGCTGCTGTCGTTCTCGCGCGGGCGGTTCTCGGAGAACCTGTCCGCCCTGATCGGCGTGGGCTCTGTCGGCCTCTCGGCTGCGGTCGCCGCCTATGTCATCTGGCAATTCAACGTTGCACCGCCTGAAGGTGGCGCATACAGCCAGCTGTTGTGGCAGTGGATGTCGGTGGACGGCTTCGCGCCGAACTTCACCCTCTACCTGGACGGCCTTTCGGTCACCATGCTCGGCGTGGTCACCGGTGTCGGCTTCCTGATCCACCTGTTCGCGTCCTGGTACATGCGTGGCGAAGCCGGCTACTCGCGCTTCTTCTCGTACACCAACCTGTTCATCGCCAGCATGCTGTTCCTGATCCTGGGCGACAACCTGCTGTTCATCTACTTCGGCTGGGAAGGCGTGGGCCTGTGCTCCTATCTGTTGATCGGTTTCTACTACAGCAACCGCAACAACGGTAACGCAGCACTCAAGGCATTCATCGTCACCCGTATCGGCGACGTGTTCATGGCCATCGGCCTGTTCATCCTGTTCGCCCAGCTGGGTACCTTGAACGTGCAGGAACTGCTGGTGCTGGCACCGCAGAAATTCCAGGCAGGCGACACCTGGATGGTCCTGGCCACCCTGATGCTGCTCGGTGGTGCGGTTGGCAAGTCGGCCCAGCTGCCGCTGCAGACCTGGCTGGCCGATGCGATGGCTGGCCCGACCCCGGTTTCGGCACTGATCCACGCGGCGACCATGGTCACCGCAGGTGTGTACCTGATTGCCCGTACCAACGGCCTGTTCCTGCTGGCGCCGGACATCCTGCACCTGGTGGGTGTGGTTGGCGGCGTGACCCTGGTACTGGCCGGCTTCGCCGCCCTGGTTCAGACCGACATCAAGCGTATCCTCGCCTACTCAACCATGAGCCAGATCGGCTACATGTTCCTGGCCCTGGGCGTCGGTGCCTGGGACGCGGCGATCTTCCACCTGATGACCCACGCCTTCTTCAAGGCCCTGCTGTTCCTTGCTTCGGGTGCGGTGATCGTGGCCTGCCATCACGAGCAGAACATCTTCAAGATGGGCGGCCTGTGGAAGAAACTGCCACTGGCCTATGCCAGCTTCGTGGTCGGTGGCGCCGCCCTGGCGGCCTTGCCGATCCTGACCGTGGGCTTCTACTCCAAGGACGAGATCCTCTGGGAAGCCTTCGCCAGCGGCAACACCGGCCTGCTGTATGCTGGCCTGGTCGGTGCCTTCATGACCTCGCTCTACACCTTCCGCCTGATCTTCATCGCCTTCCACGGCGAAGCCAAGACCGAAGCCCATGCCGGCCACGGCATCAGCCACTGGCTGCCACTGGGCGTGCTGATCGTGCTGTCGACCTTCATCGGCGCCTGGATCCACCCGCCACTGGCAGGCGTGCTGCCTGAAAGCGCCGGCCATGCCGGTGGCGAGGCCAAGCACTCGCTGGAAATCGCCTCTGGCGCCATCGCCGTGGCCGGTATCCTGCTGTCGGCCCTGCTGTTCCTGGGCAAGCGCCGCTTCGTCAGCGCCATCGCCAACAGCAGTATCGGCCGTGTCCTGTCGGCCTGGTGGTTCGCCGCCTGGGGCTTCGACTGGATCTACGACAAGCTCTTCGTCAAACCTTACCTGCTGATCAGCCATCTCCTGCGCAAGGACCCGGTTGACCGCAGCATCGGCCTGATTCCTCGGATGGCGCGTGGCGGCCACGTCGCCATGAGCAAGACCGAGACCGGCCAGCTGCGCTGGTACACCGCCTCTATCGCCGTGGGCGCCGTGCTGGTACTCGGTGCTGTGGTAGTGGCTGCGGTATGACTATGAATCTTGCGACTTTGCCAAAGGAAACCAACCCGTCATGATTTTGCCTTGGCTGATCCTGATCCCCTTCATCGGCGGCTTCCTGTGCTGGCTGGGTGAGCGCTTCGGCGCCACCCTGCCGCGCTGGATCGCGCTGCTGACCATGTCCCTGCTGCTCGGAATCGGCCTATGGCTGTGGGGCACCGGCGACTACACCCTGGCACCTGCACCAGGCGTTGAGCCTGCTTGGGCACTCGAATACAAGGTCGAGTGGATCAAGCGTTTCGGCATCAGCATCCACCTGGCTCTCGACGGCCTGTCGTTGCTGATGATCCTGCTCACCGGCCTGCTCGGTGTGCTCTCGGTGCTGTGCTCCTGGAAAGAAATCCAGCGCCACGTCGGCTTCTTCCACCTCAACCTGATGTGGATCCTCGGTGGCGTGGTCGGTGTGTTCCTGGCCCTGGACCTGTTCCTGTTCTTCTTCTTCTGGGAAATGATGCTGGTGCCGATGTATTTCCTCATCGCGCTCTGGGGTCACAGCTCCGCAGATGGCAAGAAGACCCGGATCTACGCCGCGACCAAGTTCTTCATCTTCACTCAGGCCAGCGGCCTGATCATGCTGGTGGCGATCCTTGGCTTGGTGCTGGTCAACTACAACACCACCGGCGTGCTCACCTTCAACTACAGCGACTTGCTCAAGGCCGAACTGCCGGCCGGTGTCGAATACGTGCTGATGCTGGGCTTCTTCATCGCCTTCGCGGTCAAACTGCCGGTCGTGCCGTTCCACTCCTGGCTGCCTGATGCCCACGCCCAGGCCCCCACCGCAGGCTCGGTGGACCTTGCCGGTATCTTGCTGAAGACTGCGGCCTACGGCCTGCTGCGCTTCGCCCTGCCGCTGTTCCCGAATGCCTCGGCCGAGTTCGCGCCGATCGCCATGACCCTGGGCCTGATCGGTATCTTCTACGGTGCGTTCCTGGCCTTCGCGCAAACCGACATCAAGCGTCTGATTGCGTTCTCCAGCGTCTCGCACATGGGCTTCGTGCTGATCGGCATCTACTCCGGCAGCCAACAGGCCCTGCAAGGTGCCGTGATCCAGATGCTGGCCCACGGTCTGTCAGCCGCCGCGCTGTTCATCCTGTCCGGCCAGTTGTATGAGCGCCTGCATACCCGTGACATGCGCCAGATGGGCGGCCTGTGGCACCGTATCGCCTACCTGCCCGCCATCAGCCTGTTCTTCGCCGCCGCCTCCCTGGGCCTGCCAGGTACCGGTAACTTCGTCGGCGAGTTCCTGATCCTGATCGGCAGCTTCGCCAGCGTGCCATGGATCACCGTGATCGCCACCACCGGCCTGGTGTTCGGTTCGGTCTACTCGCTGATCATGATCCACCGTGCCTACTTCGGCCCGAGCAAGGCTGACACCGTGCTGGCCGGCATGGACGGTCGCGAGCTGGTCATGGTCCTGGGCCTGGCGGTGCTGCTGATCCTGCTGGGC
This sequence comes from Pseudomonas ceruminis, assembly GCF_021602025.1. Taxonomy (GTDB): domain Bacteria; phylum Pseudomonadota; class Gammaproteobacteria; order Pseudomonadales; family Pseudomonadaceae; genus Aquipseudomonas; species Aquipseudomonas ceruminis. The sequence continues at coordinate 22,754 of NZ_BQHW01000003.1, read as the reverse complement.
GTGTATCCGCAGCCGTTCCTCGACACCTCTGCCGCCACCATGAGTGGTGTGCAGCAGTGGCTCGGTTCCGCTTTCACTCAACTCGCTTCGGCCCGGTAAGAGCGCTATGGAATTCACCACTCAACACTTCATCGCATTGGCGCCGATGCTGATCACCACCATCACCACGGTGGTGGTGATGCTGGCGATCGCCTGGAAGCGCAACCACTCGCAAACCTTCCTGCTGTCCACCGTGGGCCTGAACCTGGCCTTGCTGTCGATCCTGCCAGCGCTGAAGGTTGCGCCACTGGCGGTCACCCCGCTGATCACCATCGACAAGTTCGCCTGCCTGTACATGGCGATCATCCTGGTGGCGACGCTGGCCTGCGTTACCCTCGCCCACGCCTACCTCGGCGAAGGGTCCAAGGGTTTCCCGGGCAACCGTGAAGAACTGTATCTGCTGCTGCTGATGTCGGCCCTTGGTGGCCTGGTCCTGGTCAGTGCCAACCACCTGGCCGGCCTGTTCATCGGCCTGGAGCTGCTGTCGGTACCGGTCTACGGGCTGGTGGCGTACGCATTCTTCAACAAGCGATCGCTGGAAGCCGGCATCAAGTACATGGTGCTGTCGGCTGCGGGTTCGGCCTTCCTGCTGTTCGGCATGGCACTGCTTTACGCCGACGCCGGCAGCCTGAGCTTCGACCAGATCGGTAAAGCCCTGGCTACCACCAGCATGCCAAGCCTGGTCGCCCAACTGGGCCTGGGCATGATGCTGGTCGGCCTGGCCTTCAAGCTGTCGCTGGTACCGTTCCACCTGTGGACCCCGGACGTATACGAAGGCGCGCCGGCGCCAGTCGCCGCCTTCCTGGCCACCGCCAGCAAGGTTGCAGTGTTCGCCGTGGTGGTGCGCCTGTTCATGCTCTCCCCTGCTGCCAGCAGCGGCGTGCTGAGCACCGTACTGGCCGTGATCGCGGTCGCCTCGATCCTGATCGGTAACCTGCTGGCACTGACCCAGAGCAACCTCAAGCGTCTGCTCGGTTACTCGTCCATCGCCCACTTCGGCTACCTGGTGATCGCGCTGGTCGCCAGCAAGGGCCTGGCGCTGGAAGCGATGGGCGTGTACCTGGTCACCTACGTGATCACCAGCCTGGGCGCCTTCGGTGTCATCACCCTGATGTCCTCGCCTTACGGCGGCCGTGATGCCGACGCGCTGTACGAGTACCGCGGCCTGTTCTGGCGCCGTCCGTACCTGACCGCAGTACTGACCGTGATGATGCTGTCGCTGGCGGGCATCCCGCTGACCGCCGGTTTCATCGGCAAGTTCTACATCATCGCCACCGGCGTCGAGTCGCACCTGTGGTGGCTGGTCGGCGCCCTGGTGATCGGTAGCGCCATCGGCGTTTACTACTACCTGCGCGTCATGGTCACCCTCTACCTGGTCGAGCCGAACCTGCGTCGCCACGACGCCCCGCTGAAGTGGGAACAGCGCACCGGTGGTGTCATGCTGCTGGCCATCGCCATCCTCGCCTTCGTCCTGGGCGTGTACCCGCAGCCGCTGCTGGAACTGGTCCAGCAAGCGGGTCTGCAACTGATCGGCTGATCAGGCCTGCAACAACAAACACCCCGCTCATGCGGGGTGTTTTTTTATCTGCGCCGGATCGCAGGCCGCAGACGCTATCTCTCTTGGGATGCACCTGAAGGGCTGTCAGTGCGCTGAAGTGCCGTCTTGCGCAGTTCACTGCTGGCCGATGGCAAATGCACGTGGGGGTTGGGCATGCCGCTGGGTGATAACTCATGGGTCATTTCAAACTCGGCCCTCACCGACCAGCCACAGGCCTCGGTGGTGCATTGTAAATAGGCCACCCTCAGGAAAATATGACGCCCTTCGCTGGTCCGTATGCGCATACGGCTGTTGCAATGAGGGCAGACCAGTTTATAAGTACTCACACTAAGTACCTGCAAACGCTCAACAACGGGATACGCTGTAAGAATGATCGACCACTGGTGTCAGTATTGACTACGGTACCGGAAAGGCTTTTCATCAAGCTGCTGTTCATGCCAATAAAGTTCCTCAAATTGCAGGGCTAATATTCATATCAAGTAGTTTAAGCCCAGAGAATGCCATTAAACCAGCCATGGATATTCAACATGAGTAGCCACTTGTTCGCGTCGGTGCTCGCACGCCTCAAGTTATTGACCGGGTCGGACACCGACGTCCAGTTGGCCAGAGCCCTTGGGATAAGTCCGCAGACGCTGAGCAGCTGGAAGATACGCAACAGTGTGCCGTACTCATTATGCGTAGACATGGCTCGTCAACATGCCTGCTCCCTGGATTGGCTGCTATTGGGTGAGCGTGCAGAGCGTGACAGTCAGCCAGGCGATGGCTTGGAAGGCGACATTCTCCAGCGCCTGCGCAGCCTTTCGCTTGCCGACCGCCAGGCCACGCTGCTGTACATCAAGGACAAACAGCGGATCCAGGAGCTGCAACAGCGCCTGGACGAGCTTTGCGAACGGTTTCCCATGGCAACTCAAGGCTAGTTGCGACGACGCCAGCGCTGGAGGATTTCACGCACGTCCACCGAGTCCAGCCAAACCATCACCTTGAGGCTGATGGGGATTACCACGACCGCCGCCACAAAGGCGGCCATGCCCCGCGAGAGCATCGGCGCCAAGGTTTGTAACAGAGGCTCGAACAGGTAACCGACCCCCAGGGTCAGAAACACCAGCAACACCTGCTTGCCGAAGGAGAGCCGCTTGCGCGAAACGATGATCAGCCGGTCGCGCGCGGCACTGACCAACAGTGCCCCCAGCAACGCACCGAACAGGACTCGACCATCACTGCCCAGCCACTCGGTAATACCGGGCGCATTACTGCCAATCAGATCGACTTCAGTCATGGGCGCCTCTCATTGCTCAACGAGCATGCCGTAGCGAATCGCCTTGATCACGGCAGCAACCCGCGTTGAGACATCGAACTTCCGCAGGATGTTGGCCACATGAAAGTTCACCGTCGACTCTTTGCACTGCAGGATCTGGCCGATTTCCCACGAGCTCTTGCCATAGGCACACCACAGTAGTACCTGCTGCTCGCGAGGTGTCAGATATACAGGCGTATAGGGGCTGTCTTCCATCGGTCGCGTGTTGGCTTTCATCATCGAACTCCACAAGTCATCGCCATGTTTCGGCAACCGCTGCAGCTGCCGTGGTAGAACCCAACCTTACGAAGGCAGGCCTGCACACTCCACCGATGGGGCTTGTAAATCGGCGTCCTACACAAACGTCCTCAAATGGCTGCATACGATTAACCGGAATTCCGCGTGCTCTGGCCGCCATTTCGCACGTCACAACCCCGTTGCCTGTCGTCTTTCGTCTGGAGTTGTACGATGCGTCCCGTTTTGCCCCTCTCGTCTTGCCTTGGCCTCCTGGCCCTTTTCACTGTTGGCCAGCAAGCCACGGCGGCCGCTGCGATCGAACTGGGGCAAGTGCTGATCAGCGACGAGGAACGAAGCGAACTGGAAGATGCCCGTGATCGGCTCAATGCGGTGCCTGGCGCCAGCAATCTGGTTGACATGCAGCGCGTTGGCCAGGGCCGGGTCGCCAGCAACCAGGATGTGCTGGCCTACCAACCAGGGGTGTTTGCCCAGTCGGCGGGTAACGACGGCATCAAGCTGTCGATCCGTGGTTCGGGCATCAACCGAGCGCCGGGAGCCCATGGCTCTGGGGTCTACACGATGTTCGACGGCCTGCCCTTGACCGGCCCAGGCGGTACTCCCTATGAGTTGTTCGAACCGCTGTGGTTGAGCCGCGCCGAAGTGCTGCGCGGGGCCAATGGGTTCGACCAGGGCGCACTGGCGCTGGGGGGAGCGATCAACTATGTCACCCACACCGGCTACGATGCGGCGCCGTTGCAGGTACGCTACGAAGCCGGCAGCCGCGGCTATCAGCATCGGCACATCAGTTCGGGCCAGGTGCTGGGCAACCTCGACTATTACATCGCCCTGACCGACACCGAATACGACGGCTACCAGCAGCACAGCAGCGGCAGCGCCAAGGGCATTGCCGCCAACGTCGGCTATCGGTTCAACCCCAATCTTGAGACACGCTTCTACCTGCGCTATCGGGAAACTGAAAACGACCTGGCCGGGCGCCTGACCAAGCAGCAGATCAAGCACGACCCTCGAGCCGCCAATGCGGCTTACCTGGCGCGCGACGACAGCCGTCCGCAACCGGGCAGCACCTGGGTAGGCAACAAGACCACCTTCTACCTTGACGACGATGCCCGCCTGGAAGCGGGGTTGGTCTATCACGACTACCCGATGGACCTGCGCGAAGGCCCGATGCGGCTGAAGGTCGCCTACACCGATGTAAGCGGAACATTGAATTATCTGCGCCGCGATACCCTGTTCGGCCGTGAAAGCAGGACCACCTTGGGCTGGCGCACCACCAAGCACCTGCCCAACAGTGGTGCCTCACAGTTCGCCCGTGACCGTGACGTGACCGGGGCACACAGCCGCGACTTCAGTTACCAGGGGTCGGACAGCGTGCTGCACCTTGGCAATGACCTGGAACTGATCCCAGACCTGTGGCTGACCACAGGCCTGGCAATGATCTACACCCGCCGCGAAAGTGACGTCACCTACCCTGCCACAGGCGGCAGGGTCAGCCAGCATGATTGGGACTATGCTCCGCGCCTGGGGCTGCGCTACGACATCAGCCCGCAGTTGCAGGTCTATGGCAACCTGAGCCGGTCCGTCGAGCCGCCGCACCCATGGGCGCTGCTCTGGAGCTCCACGGTGGCCACCCAACCGATCAAGATGCAGAACCAGACCGCTACCACCCTGGAGCTTGGCGCACGCGGCGACTCGACGCTCGGGCACTGGGACCTGGCCTGGTATTACGCGCAGGTACGCCATGAACTGCTGGCGGTCGAGATCGTGCCGGGGGCCCTACCCAAGGAGTTCAACGCCAGCCCCACCGTGCACCAGGGGGTTGAAGCGGCGCTTGAAAGCACGCTCTGGGAGCGCCCAGGCACGGGTAAGCTGAGCGTGCGCCAGGCCTATACCTTCAGTGATTTCCACTACCGGGACGATGACAGGTTCGACGACAACCGGTTGCCGGGCATCCCGATGCACTATTACCAGGCCGAAGTGCGCTTCGACTGGCCTGGAGGATTCTACGCCGGGGTCAATACGCAGATGGCCTCGAAGGTACAGATTGACTACGCCAACAGTGAGCATGCCGACGCCTACGCGCTGCTCGGCGCGCGCCTGGGCTGGGACTCACCGAAACAGGACTGGCAGACCTGGCTGGACCTGCGCAACCTGACCAACAAGCGCTACGCGGCCACGGTGACCCCAGGCTATGACGATGGCGGGCAAGACATCGCCCGCTCGACGCCTGGCGAAGGGTTCGGTGTTTATGCAGGCGTTTCGTACAGCTTGCGCTAGCGCGATTGGGCGGCATGCCGGTCCTTACTGGGGCAACTGCACCTGCGGCTTGGTCGCCGCAAAGATAGCCCAGCTGGACATGAACAATGCCGCAATCAATGGCCCGATGACAAAACCGTTGAGCCCGAATACCGCCAGCCCACCCAACGTGGAGACGAGGATCAGGTAGTCGGGCATTCGCGTATCCTTGCCCACCAGGATAGGCCTCAGCACGTTGTCCACCAGGCCAATGACCAGTACCCCAAAGGCGGTCAGGATCACCCCCTGCAAGATCGCCCCGGTCAGCAGAAAATACGCCGCTACCGGGGCCCAGATGATACCGGCGCCAACGGCTGGCAATAACGAAAGAAACGCCATCATCACCGCCCAGACCAAGGCACTGGGAATATCCAGCACCCAGAAGATGAAACCACCCAGCGCGCCTTGGGTGATGGCCACCAGTACGTTGCCTTTGACCGTGGCCCTTACCACGCGGTTGAACTTCAGTTGCAGCCGCCGCTTCTGGTGCTCTGGCAGCGGCACCGCCAGGCGTACGCGCCGCGCCACCTCAGCGCCCTCGCGCAGGAAGAAGAACAACAAGTACACCATGATGCCGAAGCTCACCACGAACTCGAATGTTCCCTGGCCGAAACTGAATGCCTGGCTGGCTAGCACCTGGCTACCCTGGCTGGCCCACTTGGTGATCTTGTCGCGCAGGCTGTCCAGGTTGCCTATGCCCATCCCGTCCAGGCCGTGCTGCACGAACTGCGGTAACAGGTCGAAACCGTGCTCCACGTAACCTGCAATATCCAACTGCCCGCTTTCTATGCGCTTGTACAGCGTCGCGCCCTCCTGCACCAGCAAGGCACTGGTAATGATCACCGGCAGCACGGCCACCAATAGGCAGATCAGCAAGGTGGTGGCCGCGGCAAGATTGCGGCGCCTGCCAAAACGCATCACCAGGTTGCGCTGCAGGGGCGCGAAAAGAATGGCAAGAATCACCGCCCAGAAAATGGCCCCATAGTACGGCAGCAGGATCCAGCCGAAGGCTAGGGTCACCAAGCCCAGCAGCACTGCCAGGGCTTTGTTCTGTAAGGCGGTTTGGTTCATGTGCACTCCTCGCGTGTCATGGATATTAGTGCATGCCACAACCGGAAAAGTGCCCTGACCTGTGATTCACCTCAAAACGGTCAGCCTAACCAGGCGGGGTAAGCACTGTCGGTATGGCCTTGCGTTGCCGCCGCGACGCACCCCGCCAAGCTGGCGAAATGCACGGGACGCCCAACCAGGCCCGGTGCGTAGTGGGCAAATTTCGCAGAGTTGGTCATCACGGTTTTGGCGGCTGGGGGGATCACTGGCTCCGCGAGCATGCACCAGCAGGTATCGTTCACGATCTGCGCACCAAAACGCTCAATCTGCGCTACATAACCGGCTTTGATTGCCTGTTCGTAAACCGAACGGCCGCACGTGATGACCAGTGCCGTGGACGATGCCTTCTGCAGGCCTTTGCACAACGCAGCCAAGGCTTGGAACTCCGTGAGCGAGAAATGGGGATTGCCCAGCGAAACGATGTCCACGTTCGCTGAGCGGGCACTGTTGAGGCGCTTCCAGCTGGCCATGAGGTCGGTGGGGGTTATGGACAGCGTTTCGAGGCTTACCCCTGGTGCCAGGGCCTGTTCAGGCACCAGCGCTTCAGGCGTGACGCCCGCGATGTGGAAAAGCGGTGCCCCTGAGGTGGTGCCGAAGGCAGCTGAAAAGGCCTTGAGGTGGTCCAGGGTTGGAGCCGCATTTTCCAGACCGAACACGATCGGGATTCGCTTACCGGCAAGCAAGCCGACGTGGTAGCCAAGCAGTGGATAGAACGCATCATCAACCTGGCCCGGCATGGCCACGTCGATGCGTAGCTGAGCCCTTCTGTTTGCGTCCAGGTGGCACCCGGACAGCGGCGCGCGGCCACAGATCGCAATGCAGATGTCCAAGTAGTCTGGATACTTCAACGTCCGCGCCGCCAGAACACTGTTGGCATAGACCACAGCGTTGGACTCGGCCCACACGATCTGCTCTCCCGCCTTTGGCGCGGTGTCTAGCAGGTAGGGGGCGCACGTGTAGCTCAAGCGTGCCCCCATTGCCATGTAGGCACTGCCCAATGCGCTGGCAGGCTCGCCGAATTGTGGGTCGACACCCAGGTCGCGCCAACGGCGCTGGTCGACTGAAATCGAGTTCAAGGTGGTAGGCACGACGACCTGGGCGCCCCACGCGACCAACTGCTCAGCGAAGCGAAGGCTGGCGGGGCCGGTGTAGATGCAGCCATCGATATGTGCCTGGGTGACATCAATCAGTGCCTTGGCCCCCTGCAACTCAGCCATGCGCAACACCACCTGCATCGCCACCTGGGCCGCCTTGCCTCGCACACCCTCAAGCAGTCTGCGATCTTGCTCAGTCAAGATGACCGGGCTTTGTGTAAAGTCCGAGACAGGCGTGGGCTTGGCGGGGATGAAATCACCCGCCAGGGCGTGCACCGCTGCTTGCACGCCCTGATCGCTCACCCGGGCATAGCGGCAATCGCTCAGCGCGGCAAACGCCTCCTTGCCGATACTGATCACCGGCAGTGAGCGGTCATAGATCATTTCGGCCAACAACACACCAAGGGTCAGGATTTCATCGACTTCAGCAAGGATCAATGCTGCAGGTGCATGGCCGGAGCTGATCAACTCCATCATGACGCTGCTTCCGGTGCACGAGCCTCGACCCGAAGGAATGGCCAGCACCCGCCCCGCCAGATACTGGCCTGCAAGGGGGTGGTGCTGGTCAATCACCTCCCCTGTGCATGAATTGACCCCACCCCAGAAGCTGAGCCCCACGTCCGCAAACAGCAGCTCGCCCTGCGCTGCTCCGCCAACCAAGCTACGGCCGCTATGGTTTTTCACCTCATCCATCATCGCTAACCTCGGTGTTCGATTCTTCAAGCGTGGCGACCCTGTGGGCCGCCGTCACCTTTTAGTTTTTCTGGGAGCTGACAGGCTGCACAGTGAACGAGCGGTTCATTTTGTACAGGGTACTGGCCGGCATGAACCATTGGACTGAGGCGTACGATGCTACAGCGGTTAACAGATTTTGGGGCGTACCCGATTGCGTGTGTTGTCCTAAAAATTGATACCCCCGAGCAGCGCCATGCCTGCCTTGATTCAAATCAATATCGCCAACGCTGCCATGGCTTAGCATCCGCGCCTTTTGCCCCGGTGCGCCTATGACCCTTCCCGCCAAGCCCGAACTGCTGGCCCCTGCCGGTACCCTCAAGACCATGCGCTACGCATTCGCCTACGGTGCCGATGCGGTCTACGCAGGCCAGCCACGCTACAGTTTGCGCGTGCGTAACAACGCCTTCGATCACGCAAACCTGGCGTTGGGCATCGAGCAGGCGCATGCACTGGGCAAGCGCTTCTACGTGGTGGTCAACATCGCCCCGCACAATGCCAAGCTGAAGACCTTTCTCAAGGACCTGGCTCCTGTGGTCGCGATGGCCCCCGACGCCCTGATCATGTCCGACCCCGGCCTGATCATGCTGGTGCGCCAGCACTTCCCGCACATGCCGGTACACCTGTCGGTGCAGGCCAATACCGTCAACTGGGCGAGTGTGCAGTTCTGGCAGCAACTGGGCCTGAGCCGGGTGATCCTGTCACGCGAGCTGTCGCTGGAAGAAATCGAGGAGATCCGCCAGCAGGTGCCGGGCATGGAACTCGAAGTGTTCGTCCACGGTGCCCTGTGCATGGCCTATTCCGGGCGCTGCCTGTTATCGGGCTACCTCAACAAGCGCGATGCCAACCAGGGTGCCTGCACCAACGCCTGCCGCTGGAAGTACGAGGCCACACCGGCGACCGAAAACATTGCTGGCGAAATCGTGCGTGAAGTCGAGCCGACGCTGGGCCTGGGTGCACCAACCGAGCACGTGTTCCTGCTGCAAGAGAGCAACCGCCCGGGTACCGAAATGCCGGCCTTCGAGGATGAGCACGGTACCTACATCATGAACGCCAAGGATTTGCGCGCCATCCAGCACGTCGAGCGCCTGGCAGCCATGGGCGTGCATTCGCTGAAAATCGAGGGCCGTACCAAGTCGCACTTCTACTGCGCTCGCGCCGTACAGTCCTACCGCCAGGCCATCGACGACGCTGCGGCGGGGCGGCCCTTCGACGTGACCCTGATGGGCAACCTCGAGTCGCTGGCTCAACGGGGCTATACCGAAGGTTTCCTGCGCCGTCATGTGCACGACGAATACCAGAACTACCTGCGCGGCAATTCTCTGTCAGAACGCCAGCAGTTCGTGGGCGAACTCACCGGCGTACGTGTGAACGGCCTGGCCGAGGTCAAGGTGAAGAATCGCTTCGCAATAGGGGACCACCTGGAGCTGATGACCCCGCGCGGCAACTATCACTTCGACCTGCACCGTTTGTGCAACGGCCAACAGCAGGCCATCGACGTGGCGCCCGGCGACGGCCACACCGTGTATTTGCCGATTCCAGAGCAGGTCGCGCTGGAGTATGGTTTGCTGATGCGCGATCTGGACCCTGACGAGCAGGCTGCCTGACAAGGTTGTAATGTTTGCCTAAGCCACCTGACAGGCCCGGCAGGCAAGTATCCTGGCGAACACGATCGGTATGCCTGTGCATTTTCAAGGAGTTGTTTGACCATGCTGCGTAAACACCTGATCACCTTTGGTCTGCTGGCCATCAGCGGCCTGGCCCAAGCGGCCGACACCATCGATGTCTACCGCGACCCCAACTGTGGCTGCTGCAAAGCCTGGATCAGCCATCTGCGCGATAATGGTTTTACCGTGAACGACCATGTCGAACCGAACATGAGCGCCGTCAAACAGCGCCTGGGCGTGGCGCCGCGCCTGGCGTCGTGCCACACCGGCGTGATCGACGGCAAGTTCGTCGAGGGCCATGTGCCTGCCGAGCAAGTGCGCCTGCTGGCCAAGCGCAATGATCTCAAAGGCCTGGCCGTGCCAGGCATGCCGATGGGCTCGCCAGGCATGGAAATGGGGGACCACAAGGACGCCTACCAGGTCATCGGGGTGACCCAGGATGGCCAGGACACCGTAGTCGCCAACTACTGATGCTCAGCCTTTGGGCACTGTTCCTCAGCGCCTTCGGGGCCGCCACCCTGTTGCCAATGCAATCGGAAGCAGTGCTGGTGGGCCTGCTTCTCCGGCAGCCCGATGCCTGGCTGACCTTGCTGCTGGTCGCCACCCTGGGCAATGTGCTCGGTTCGGTGGTCAACTGGTTGCTGGGCCGAGCCATCGAGCACCTGCGCGACAAACGCTGGTTTCCATTCAACGCCGCCCAGCTGGAACGCGCCCAGCAGCGTTACCAGCGCTGGGGGCAATGGTCACTGCTGCTGAGCTGGATGCCGGTAATCGGCGACCCGTTGACCCTGATCGCGGGGATCATGCGCGAGCCATTCTGGCGGTTCCTGCTGCTGGTGACCTTGGCCAAGGGCGGGCGATATGCCGTAGTGGCAATGGTTACCCTCGGCTGGTTTCATCCCTGGTAACACCTTTAACGTTTAAGGTGTGCTACCGGCTGCTAAAGTCGCCAATTCCTACATGGTCCTACACGGAGTGCACCCATGCTGCGCGCAACCGCCCTGGCCCTGGCCTGCCTTGTCGGCGCACCGGCCATCGCCGCCGAATCGCCCACCTACGGTAAACAGCTCGAAGGTTTCAGCTACCCTCACCCACTCCGGCATTTCGATTTCCAGTCCCAGGGCCAGAACTTGCAAATGGGTTATATGGACGTCCCCGCCAAAGGCCAGGCCAATGGCCATAGCGTGGTGCTGATGCACGGCAAGAACTTCTGCGCCGCCACCTGGGAAACCACCATCGATGCACTGAGCCAGGCCGGCTACCGGGTCATCGCGCCAGACCAGGTCGGTTTCTGCACCGCGAGCAAACCGGCGGCTTACCAATACAGCTTCCAGCAGTTGGCCATCAACACCCATGCCTTGCTGGAGCAACTGGGCATCAAGCAAGCGATCATCCTCGGCCACTCCACCGGTGGCATGCTCGCCACCCGCTACGCCCTGATGTACCCGCAACAAGTCGAACGCCTGGCGATGGTCAACCCGATCGGTCTGGAGGACTGGAAAGCGCTGGGCGTACCCTACCGTACGGTGGACCAATGGTATGCCCGCGAGCTTAAACTCGATGCCGAGGGGGTACGCGAGTATGAACGCAAGACGTACTACGCGGGACGCTGGAAACCTGAATACGAACGCTGGGTGCAGATGCTGGTGGGCCTGAACAAAGGGCCGGGGCACGAAGCGGTGGCGTGGAACTCGGCGCTTATCTACGACATGATTTTCACCCAGCCGGTGTACCACGAGTTCAAGGACTTGAAGATGCCCACCCTGCTGCTGATCGGCGACCAGGACACCACGGCGATTGGCAGCGATATCGCGCCGCCGCAGGTCAAGGCCAAGCTGGGTAACTACAAGGTGCTCGGGCCAGAAGTGGCCAAGTTGATCCCGAACGGTGAGCTGGTCACCTTCGAAGGCATGGGGCATGCGCCGCAGATCGAGGAGCCGCGGCGCTTCAACAAGACACTGATCGAGTGGCTTGGCCACTGATGCGGCGAAGGGGCGCCTCGCGCCCCTAGCACTGCCAGATGTGCGCTTCGCTCCACCCCAGCTCGGCAAAATCCACCTCACGCAACCCGGCCTCTTCCTCGCAGAAGAATTCATCCAGCTGCGGCGGCCGCACCATTGTGTCGCTGAGCATCGCGTGCACCTGCCCGCGGTGATGGATCTGGTGCTCGAACAGATGCGCCAGCAAGCGCAGACGCTGCTCGCGCTGCACCCGATCGGGCCGCACTATGCTGACGTAGCGAGCCAACTGGTTGTCGAGTAACCCACTGCAATAAGCGATTAGCCGATGGTCGGCCTGGGCCTGTTCGGCATACAGGTCGGTACAGGTGGCGAACGGCTGCTCGGGCCGGAAAAAACGCTCGCCGTCCTGGCCCGGCGCCTCCCCACGCTGCTCGCACTCGAGCATGTGCAGGTAGAACCAGTCCACTGTCAGCAGATGATTGAGGGTGGCCTTGATCGACGGGAAAAAGCTGCAGCGAGGGGCGACGAACTCGTCCTGGGTCAATTGCAGGCAGGCCTTGTATAACCGGTGGTTGGCCCAGCCATTGTTGTAGGCCTGGGTCAGCAGGTGATGGGACAAAGGCTCCATGGTTCGGCTCCTTCAGGCGAAGCGTTGCAGTTGCATCTCCCGTAGCCGGCTCAAGGTCCTTTGGTACGGAAATGCCAGATACCCTTGAGTGTAGAGCGCATCGAGCGGTACCTGCGCTTCAAGATACAGCGCTACCCTACGGTCGTAGCATTCGTCGACCAGGGCAATGAAGCGGCGCACGGCGTCATCCTTGGGTGACAACGCCGGCAGCTCACGGTCCCCGGCCATGACCCGCGAGGCGCCATCCTCGGTGCCACGGGCGATACGCCCGGCCCGCTGCTCACCGCCCAGCGCCGGTATGCCCTCCACCAGGATCGCCGGAAATCGGTCGCACAGGGCCATGAAATCCATAGCCGCCAGGGGTTGCTCGCAAAGATCCGTAAAGCGGCACCAGATCGCCTGAGCGCTGTACCGGATAACCCGGACCTGCCGTGAGCCGATCACCAGCGGCTGGACGCTGCCGGGGTCCCCCGGGCTTAGCTGCTGGAACACCGCTTCAAGTGCCCCTGCCTTACCCGCCTGCGCTACCCAATAACGCTGGCAGGCAGCACCGGGATGCAAGCGATGGTCTTGTTCGCCAGCCACGGCAAGCACCTGCATGTGACGTTCGATGGCGCGGATGGCCGGCAGGAAACGCTCGCGATTGAAACCGTCGCGGTACAGCTGCTGCGGCGGCTGGTTGGAGGTGGCAACGACCACCACGCCCTGCTCGAACAGTACCTGGAACAGACGGCCAAGGATGATCGCATCGCCAATATCGCTGACGAACAGTTCGTCAAAGCACAACACCCGGATTCGCCCGGCCAGCTCACGGGCAAGGGCTTGCAGCGGGTCGGCGGTGCCGTTGAGCTGGAACAGACGCTGATGGACCCAGGCCATGAAATGGTGGAAGTGCTGGCGCTGGGCCGGAATGCTCAGGCTGCGGTGGAACAGGTCCATGAGCCAGGTCTTGCCCCGACCGACCGGGCCCCACAGGTAGAGCCCCCGGGCGGGGCCGCCATGCTCGACGGCCTCGAAACAGGCTTGCAGGGCGCAGACGGCCCGGGCTTGAGCCGGATCGGCAGCGTAGCCTTGCTCAGCTAGAGCTTTGTGGTAGAGAAAGCGGGGATCGAGCGCCATGGCGCATTATCTTCAAAGGCCATGACACCAGCAACCCGCTTTAATCCTCGCTCAGGCCAACCTTCAGCAACCGCCCGTCCTTGTCATCGGTCAGCACGTACAGGTACCCATCCGGCCCTACCCGTACATCGCGGATGCGCGCTTTCAAATCCGCCAGCAAACGCTCTTCATGCACGACCTTGTCACCGTCCAGTTGCAGGCGGATCAACTCCTGGGCGGCCAGCGCACCAATGAACACGTTGTGATCCCAAGGCTTGAACGTGGGGCTGTCATAGAAGGCCATGCCGCTGATGCCAGGCGATTGCTCCCAGACATGGTGAGGGTCGACCATACCGTCGACATGCTTGCCCTTGGCCTCGGGGATTGGCAGGAGCGAGTAATTGATGCCGTGCGTGGCAATCGGCCAACCGTAGTTCTTGCCCGCTTGCACAATGTTGATCTCGTCACCACCGCGCGGCCCATGTTCGTGGGTCCAGAGCTTGCCGGTCCAGGGGTTGAGCGCTGCTCCCTGCTGATTGCGATGGCCGAACGACCAGATCTCGGGGCGTACGTTGTCCCTGCCAACGAAGGGGTTGTCCTTGGGCACTTCGCCATCGGGCAGGATGCGCACGATCTTGCCCTGCAGCTTGTCCAGGTCCTGTGCGGTCGAGCGCTGGTTGTTCTCGCCCAGGGCGATGAACAGGTAGCCGTCGCGGTCAAATACCAGCCGCGAACCAAAGTGATTGCCGACCGAAAGCTTGGGCTGCTGACGGAAGATCACGGTAAAGTTTTCCAGCCGTGCTTGGTCCTCGGACAGTTGCCCGCGCCCGACCGTGGTGCCGGCCTTGCCATCGCTCCCCTCCTCGGCATACGACAGGTAGACGGTTCGGTCCTTGGCAAACGTCGGCGACAGGGCGACATCCAGCAGACCTCCCTGGCCCTCGGCCCAGACCTTCGGCACACCGCTGATGGCCGGGCCGACCTTGCCTTCGGCGTTGACCACCCGCAGGTTGCCGGGGCGTTCGGTGACGAGCATTTCCTTGCCGCCTGGCAGGAAGGCCAGCGCCCACGGGTTGCGTAGGCCGTCGGCCACAGTACTGACGGTGATCTGCCCCTCCTCGCTTTGGAACTGCTGCTCGGTGGCGGCCTGCGCCAGCAGCGCAAACGCCGCGGCAGCGGCAAGCGTGGTCAGCCAGGTGACTCTGGTCATGCAGGATTCCTTTCGATGGGGGCTCATGGTGCGCGCTGGGTGTCACGCGGCGGCCGGGTAGGTTCCAGGTTCGGGACCTGCTGCTGACGCCGCAGGTTATCGCCATTGCCAATGCCGCGATTGTCCAGGGTGGGCGTACGCTCAATGGGCGCGGTCGAGGGGCCACGCACCGGCGGGGTAGCCGGCATGCTGCCCTGGCGGCTGTTGGGGTTGGCACGTTGAATGGGGCTGTTGTACGGGTTGTTGTTGCCCGCCGCAAGCTGCAGCGGCTGCACGGGCGCGGCCTGTACCGGCAGGCACAGCAACAGGCCGATGGCCAGGGTTGGCAATGTCAGATTCATGCTTCACCTCTTGTACGAAATAGCGCGCCTTGTGCGTTGGATAGCCTAAGGCGCGATCGGTTCGCGGCAAAAGTATGAATGCGATTCCTGATGTTTCAGCCTGCACCTGGCGGGGCAGCCATGCCGGCCAGGGCCGGCACTTACACCGAACAATCAGTAAGCCATGCTCCAGGTCAGGGTGTAGGTCCGGCCCCTGCCCTGGTAGTCGTACAGGTAAGCCGGGCCGTAGGTGGGCGCGTAGAACAGCGTCGCCCGCTGCCCCCAGACCGTACTGTATTGCTTGTCCAGCAGGTTCTGAATACCTGCGCTGAAGGTGCCGAAGCCAGTGTCCTGGCTGCCAAGCAAATCAAAGGTGGTGTACCCGTCGATTTCGTGGTCGGCGTCATCCTTCAGGCTGAAGGCATGGTTGGCCTGCAATCGCGCGCTGCGCCCATCACCCTTCCAGCCGACGAAGGCAGTGGATTTGGACAGCGAGGCATAGCGGGCGTCGCGCTTGATCCAACCGCCGTCGGCGGCTTCCTCCTCGGAACGGGTCAGGTGCAAGGTACCACCGGCTTCCCAGCCATTCTGGAAGTGCCGGGTCAGCGCGCCTTCGAAGCCAAAATCACGGCTTTTCTGCTCTTCGACGTTGATGGTCAACGTTTGTGAGTCGACATTGATGATCTTGTCCGACCAGATGTAGTACAGCGCGGCCTGAGCATCCCAGTCCAGATCGGCGTAACGCCAGCCCACCTCGACCTGGCGGCTCTTGATACCAGCCAACGGGTTGTCCGCAACGCTCAAGCCCGGCTTGCCGTAGTACTTTGCCGGGTCCGGCAGGTCGAAGCCCTCACCGTAGTTGGTCCAGACCTGGTGGCCATTTTTGAAGTCGTAGATTGCACCGACGTTGTACAGGTTGACCTGGTAATCGTTGCTGCCGCCAGGTACGCCCTTGAAATCGCTGACGTCGACGTCCATCTGCTGGCGCCGGGCTCCGCCCGAGAAGGTCAGGTTGTCGGTGGCATGCCAGTCCAACTGCGCGTAGACCGAGACACCATCGACCCGATAGCTGGGATAGCGCGGCGCCTTGCTGTCTTTCTCCATGTCCAGGCCGCCGCTTTGCGACGAGGTCAGGGCATTGAACGTAGTCTGCTCGGCGTTGAAGCGCTCCCGATCGAGGTCCACCCCATAGGTCAGCTTGAGCGTATCCCACTGCTTGGCGAACAGCCCTTTGAGGCTGGTGACCTCGAAGTTCTGCTGCGAGGCGGCGAAGTACACCCCACGCGAACCGGTTGGCGTTGCACGGTTGTAGTAAGGGAACGGGTAGAAGTTGTCGTCTTCCTTGCGGTACGAGGCCTGCAGGTAGAAGTCCTGGCCCAACACATCGGTGTGGTGGTAGTTGGCATTCAGCAGCAAGCGCCGGGTACGTGGTTCGAGATCCGAGGAATAGCCGCTGCGCAGCTCGGCATCTTCCAGATCGGAGGGAGCGTTGTAGTTCAGGTTGGGGAAGTAGATGCCCGTGCTGCCGTGGTTGCCTGAGTCATAGTACTGAGCCAGCAGGTCGATGCTTTGCTCATCGGTAAGTTTCACGCCCACCGTGCCGAGCAGATCGATGGTGCGGTTGTATTGCAGGTCGGTCTGGGTGTTGTCGATGAAGATCTGGTCGCCCGCGCCATCGTAAAAGGCTTCGTTCTGTTCGCCGGAGACACCCAGGCGCGCACTGATCCGGTCATTGCCGCCACTGATCGACTGGGCGAAGCGGGTGGCGAGGTCGTCGCTGTTATTGAAGCCGCTGCTGGCACCGAGCTGGGTCTCGAAGCGCGCCGGGCCTGGTTCGCCCTTCTTGGTCACGATGTTGATGATGCCA
Source organism: Pseudomonas ceruminis (assembly GCF_021602025.1). Lineage (GTDB taxonomy): Bacteria > Pseudomonadota > Gammaproteobacteria > Pseudomonadales > Pseudomonadaceae > Aquipseudomonas > Aquipseudomonas ceruminis. Next base: position 5,626 of record NZ_BQHW01000003.1, on the reverse strand, counting down.
CCGGTGGCGCCACCGCCATAAATAGCACTGGCGCCGGACAGCACTTCGACACGCTCGACGTTGAACGGTGAGATGCTATCGAACTGGCGCGAGAGGCCACGTGAGCTGTTCTGGCTAACCCCATCGATCATCACCAGTACGTTGCGCCCGCGCATGTTCTGGCCATAGTTGGTTCGGCCTTCAGGTGCAAGGTCTAAGCCCGGTACCAACTTGCCGATGGCCTCCTTGAGGCTCACCCCGCTGTCGAGCTGTTCGCGCAGTTGCTGTTGGTCGACCACCCAGACGGTACCGGGGATCTCGCTGATGGCCGTGCTGGTACGCGAGGCTACGCTGACTTCAATGGGTTTGAGGTTGACCGCCTGGGGTGCTGCAAGGGCCCTGCGCAGGGTAACGGTGCGGGAATCGGTGAAATGCCACGCCATCTCGCTGCCGGCGAGCAGTTGCTGCAATGCCTGCTCAACGCTGTAGCTGCCCTGCAAGGAGGGGCTGGTGAAGCCTGCAACGTCGCTGGTGGTGTACAGCAGATGCAGACCGGCTTGGTCGGCAAATGCGGTCAGGGCTTGGTCCAGGGGTTGCGCAGGCAGATCCAGCTGCACCTGCCGCGCCTCCATCGGCGCCTGCCCGGCTTGAGTGGCGGCCAGCACCTGTAGGGGGCCGGCGAACATGGCCAGGGCGCTACAGGACAGCAGAACATGGTTCAAACGACCGCCGCGACGGTACGAAGGCTTGGGCATGAGAGGCACGAAGGAGCTTCCAGACAAGTCGTAAATGAGAATGGGTTGCTGATCAGTCCCACTACGACGATCTGGCGCGCACGAACTTGCAGTGCCAAATGAAAAATATTTCGATTATTTTTTAGCGGCTAATAGACCACCGCCAGCCATGGCAGGTAGGTGACCTTGAGGCCATAGCGCTGTTCGAGGGTGTGCAGCAGCGCCTCGGGCTCGTTCAGGTCGAAAACTCCACTGACCTCAAGCGCTGCCAGCTTGCTGTTGGGCAACAGGATGCGACCATGCTGGTAGCGCTCGAGCTCAGCCAGCACCTGCCCTAACGGTTTGCCGTTGAAGATCAGCTTGCCGCGCTGCCAGGCCGTCTGCGCGCTGGCGTCGGCTGATACGTTGACACTGTGATTGCCGACTTGGGCTTGACCCTGGGCCAGCACCACACGGCCGTCGCGGCGCACACTGAACGCCGCCGCGTCGCCGCGCACAGGCTTGCCCGCACTCTCGACCACGAACGGGCGTGGGTCTGTGGCAGTCTCGAAAAACGCCTCACCGGCCTGCAACGACACCTTGCGTTCTTTCGCACTGAAGTCCACCTTCAGAGCGCTGCCACTGTTGAGGACGACCCGAGAGCCATCGGCAAGAATGATGGTTTGCCGCTCGCCCATACCGGTGTGGTAGTCAGCCAGCCACACCGGCACTTGCTGCCAACTGCTGTATCCGGCCATCAGCAAGGCCAACGAGGCGGCCACCCCGGCAAGCCAGCGCCGTTTATTTCGTACTGGCGGCACTTGGCTCACTTGGGCAGCCGCTGCGTGACCAATATCGCGCCAGAGCGCTTCAGCTTCGCCCGCTGCTTCGGCATGGGCCGAGCTTAGCTGGCACCAGCGTCGGTAGCGCGCCTTATCCGCCGCACTGGCATTGCCCGAGTGCAGGAGCACCTGCCAATCGAGCGCATCATCGGACAAATCACTGATCGGTTGCGGCGCGTGCATGTTCAAGGTGTCAGTCATGGTTGTGTTTGAGCCAGTCACGGCAGTGACGCAGCGCCTGGCCTATGTATTTTGCCACCATGCTCTCGGAAACGCCCAGCCGTTGTGCGATCTGTGCCTGGGTCAGGCCTTCCACCCGGTTGAGCAATAGCGCCTGGCGGGCGTTGGTGGACAATTGCAGCAAGGCTTCGTCAAGGATCTGCAAGCGCTCCCGGGCCAGCAGTGCTGCTTCAGGAGCCGGTGCCGGGCATACGACCTCGCCCGCTCCGTCGCTGTCATCATGGCTCGAGGCGAGGCGCTGCTCTCGGCGCAGGGCATCAATGGCCAAATTGCCCGCAACGCGGAAGATAAAACTACGCGCATGCAATACCGGAACCGCCTGTGCGTCGACCTTCACCAACTTGAGATAAGTTTCCTGTGCCACATCGGCGGCACGCTGCCGATCGCTCATGCGCCGGGTCAGAAACTGCAGAAGATCGTCGTAGTGCTCCTGGAAACTCGCCAGCAGACCAGACACGGGGGACGTCAGCATTGGGTGAAGAAACTGCCAGTAGGAGAAATTATCGGGCGTTAATGAGAAACAGTATCTTTCATTCGACCCGATACTTTCAACGCTGCCGTGCATTTGCCACACTGCAGCTTCGATTCCCCGCGCAAGGCCGCTACCCATGTCTGCCCGTCTGTACCCTTACCTTCGTCTGTTACTGGTTCTACTGATGGCCGGCGGGCTCAATGCCTGTGCATTGTTCCAGGCCCGTGACCCGCTGAACATCAGCGTGATCGGCATTGAACCACTCGCCGGGCAGGAGCTGGAAATGCGCATGGCAGTGAAGATGCGTGTGCAGAACCCCAATGAAGCAACCGTCGATTACAGCGGCATCGCGCTGAACCTGGAGGTCAATGGCCAGCCCCTGGCCTCCGGCGTCAGCGATCAACCTGGGCATATTGGCCGTTATGGCGAGGCGGTAATCGTTGTGCCGGTGAGCATCACGGCTTTCTCATTTCTGCGCCAAGCCTACGGTATGAGCAAGCTCGACTCGCTGCAGGGGATGCCGTATGTGCTGCGCGGAAAGCTGGCCGGAGGGCCATTGGGCACCGTGCGCTTCACCGATGAAGGCACGCTTGAGCTACCCAAGGGCGACAGCTTCTATTGGTGACAGGCGCGGTTACATTAACGGCTGGCACTGGCGGCGGCCATCATCTTGTTGACCTCGCTGCGCACCATGTTGGCGTATTCGGGCGGCGACATACCGTCCAGCTCGGCACGTACCCATTCGGCCCATTTGCCCTTGCGGCGCGGTTTCTCGGAAATCAGCCGGGCGGCCTCACCCTTGGCCTTGCCCAGGTTGTTCTTCCACATTTCGAACAGCCGGGCCTTCTCTGCCTCGATCTGCGCCCGTTCCTCGAAGCTTTTATTGGCCAGATTGAAACTCATGAAGGTACCTGCCTTTTGAAAATGGCCGCTATCTTACACCGTAGCGCAGCCGCTTCGGTAAGCTATCGCAACTTTCGCGGCGCGCAAGCATCCATTGCTTAACCCCACCATCGACGAGGACGTGTTCATGGCCCGTAAAACAGCCAAATTGATTGATAGCGATCAGATCAAGGATCAGGTGTTCAGTGAGCTGCAGGCATTGATCGAAGAATCAGAAAAGCTGCTCAACGACAGCGCTTCCATGGTTGGCGAGGAAGCCGACAGTCTGCGCGCCCAGGTAAGCCTGAAACTTCGTCAGGCCAGAGAGGCCGCAGGCAATGTACGCGCCAAGGCGCAGCCAGTGGTCGACGCTACCCAGGATTACATTGGCGGCCATCCGTGGCAGACCGTTGCTGTATCGGCGGGCTTCGGCCTGGTCATAGGCCTGCTGCTGGGACGACGCCAGTAAACAGTGCTTGGCGCGCCGCCTGTACGCCTCAGGCGGCCTGCGCCAGCGGAATACCACTGTGGAAGCGTAGCTCCTGATCCGGCGACTGGATCAGCTCGGCTTCTGCTTCGCGTACCAGCACCACGCGGCGGGCAATGTCCGCTTCGTCCCCATATTGATGGGCGAGCTTCAGATAGCCTTGGTAGTGACGTGCTTCGCTCTTGAGCAAGCCGTGATAGAAAGTGCCGAGTTCTTCATCCAGATGAGGGACCAAAGCGGCAAAACGCTCACAACTGCGCGCTTCAATGAATGCCCCTACCACCAGCGTGTCTACCAGCTTGACCGGCTCATGAGCGCGCACCAGGCGACGCAGGCCAGAGGCATAACGCCCCGCTGAAACTGGCCGCAACGGCACGCCGCGCCGCTTCATCAGGCGCAACACCTGCTCGTGATGCACCAACTCCTCACGGGCCAGGCGCGACATCATGTTGATCAGGTCCAGGTGGGTATTGTACTTGGCGATCAGGCTCAAGGCCGTGCTTGCAGCCTTGAACTCACAATTCTTATGGTCGATGAGCAAAGTTTCCTGGTCGGCGAGCGCCGCTTCGATCCAGGCGTCTGGAGTCGGACAGCCTAGAAAGGCATCGATTTCAGGGATCAGGGACATAACGTACAACCACACAGGCAGGCAGGACCGGCGATTATACCCACGACGACTGGCTACGCCAGTGGCTATGCTTGATGTACATCAAACGGCGACGCCACGCACGCCAACTATAGTCAGACAGTGGTCGCCCCCTTTGAATGGAGTTCTTACCCATGCAAGCTGTCCGTAGCATCCTTGTCGTCCTGGACCCGGAACATGCCCATAGCCGTGCGTTGACACGGGCAAAACTGATTGCAGGCGTGACAGGTGCCCGCTTGCATCTGCTGATGTGCGACAAGAAGCACGATCATAGCGCCCTGCTCAGCCTGTTGAGCAGCCAACTGCACGATGACGGCTATGACAAGGTCACGCATGAGCAGGCCTGGCATGACACGCTCCACGAATCAATCATCAATGTGCAGCAGGCAGAAGGGTGCGAGTTGGTGATCAAGGAACACCGGCCGGACAACCCATTGAAGAAGGCCTTGCTGACGCCCAGCGACTGGAAACTCTTACGCCAATGCCCTTGTGCAGTCCTTATGGTCAAGAGTGAGCGCCCCTGGACAGGCGGTGTGATTCTGGCCGCCGTCGATGTCGGCAATCAGGACGAAGACCATCGTAGACTGCATGCCAGCATCATCGACCACGGTTACGCTATTGCCGGGTTGGCCAAGGGCAGCCTGCATGTCATCAGTGCCCACCCCTCCCCCATGCTGTCGGCGTCGGACCCGGTCTATCAGCTCAGCGAAACCATTGAAAAACGGTACCGAGAGGCCTGCAGTGCGTTTCAGGCTGAGTACGATATCAGCGAAGACCGGCTGCATGTTGCTGAAGGGCCTGCAGACGTGCTGATACCCCATACCGAGAAGAAACTCAATGCAGTGGTCACTGTGATTGGTACGGTCGCACGCACCGGCATTTCCGGGGCATTGATTGGCAATACCGCCGAAGTGGTGCTCGACACACTCGAGGGTGATGTATTGGTGCTCAAGAGTGAAGAGGCTACCGCGCACTTGGCCGAGCTGGCCCGGGGCTAGAAGCGACAACGTCGGAAAAGACAAAACCCCTACCTGCTCGCGCAGATAGGGGTTTTGCGAAATGAATCTTGACGATGACCTACTCTCACATGGGGAAACCCCACACTACCATTGGCGATGCATCGTTTCACTACTGAGTTCGGGATGGGATCAGGTGGTTCCAATGCTCTATGGTCGTCAAGAAATTCTGTTGCCAGAATGTCCAGCTGGACAGCCTAGCGAATTCGGATATGCGATATTTGTGATGTTGCGAACTTTCGGTTCGTTTCGTCTTCACCACCGCAATCTGCGCTAGCAAATTGCTTGGGTGTTATATGGTCAAGCCTCACGGGCAATTAGTATTGGTTAGCTCAACGCCTCACAGCGC
>NZ_BQHW01000002.1 GCF_021602025.1 Pseudomonas ceruminis | reverse complement strand
GGGGGAGGGCCAGGTGCTGCTGTGGCAGCAATCGAGAAGCAATGGATGCTGGGAGAGCAGCATGAACAGGGCCTCTTCGCGGCACAGGCCGGCGAAGAGGCCGGTGAGGTCAGGCTTTGGTCAAATCGGGCAAGCGCTCGCCCGCACTGCGCAGGTAAGCCGCATACAGCGCGGCATACGCCCCGCCCCTGTCCATCAACTGCGCATGTGGCCCTTGTTCCACCACCCGCCCATGCCGGACCACGGCTATCCGGTCGGCATCGCGGATGGTCGCCAGGCGATGGGCGATGATGATCGCTGTACGGCCCTGGCACAGCCGGCGCAGGGCGCGCTGGATACGCCGCTCCGTGTGTACGTCCACCGCCGAGGTGGCTTCGTCCAGCACCAGGACCGCAGGGTCTGCCAGGTAGGCGCGTACCAGGCACACCAGTTGCCGCTGGCCGTGGCTCAGGTGAGTGCCCAGCGGGCCGACTTCGCTGTGGTAACCCTGGGGCAGGCGTTCGAGCACCTCGTCGGCGCCCAGCTCGCGCGCTGCGGCCACCAGCCGGGCATCGTCGGCCCCCGGGGCGGCCAGGCGCAGGTTGTCGAGAATGCTGCCACTGAACAGCACATTGTCTTGCAACACCACCCCCACATTGCGCCGCAGGTCGTGCTGGGCCAGCTCGCGCAGGTCGATGCCGTCCAGCTTCACGGCGCCGCTTTGCACCTCATAAAAACGCGTTAGCAGCTGCACCAGGGTGCTTTTACCATGGCCCGACGGCCCAACGATGGCGACCACCTCGCCTGCGTGAAGGTGCAGGTCGAGGCCGTCGATCACTGGCCGCGCAGCGTTGGCGGTGTAGGCAAAGCCGACGTGTTCGAAGTCCACCTTGCCTTGTGCCCGGGCAAGCGGCTGCGGGGTGTGCGGGTCGAGTACCTGCGGGCGGGTATCGAGCAGCAGGAAGATCCGCTGCGCCGAGGCGCTGCCGGTGGCATACCGTTCGAACAGGTCGGACAGCTCTTGCAACGGCCCTAGGAACAGGAACACGTAGAACAGGCTCTCGGCGACCTGGCCGACACTGACCTTGCCTTGCGCCAAGCCGTAGCCCCCCACCAGCAACAGCACGGCCATGCCAGCAGTGCTCAGTAATGCCGTGAACGGTGCAAACCAGCCCGCGCGCAGGCTGCCGCGTACCAGTGCCTGGTTGAAGTCTTCCAGCAGGCCGCGGTAGCGCGCCTGGTTCTTCTGCTCGTGGCCGCACTGCTGGATCAGCCGCACGCCGCTGACGCTCTCGACCAGGTGTGCGGTAAAGCGGCTGCGGTGTTCGGCGACCTTGGCCCAGTTGCGTTGTGACACCCGTTTGAAGCGCCAGGTGGCCACCGCCAGCAACGGCACGGTGGCGGCCAGGCTGTAGAAAAAGCTTGGCTCGATGCGCCACAGCATCAGCGCCGCCAGGCCACAGCGCAGCAGGGCACCGAGCAGTTCCGGCGGGCCTTGGACCAGCAGCGGCTCAAGGCTGTCCACATCGCGGTCGGCACGGGAGATGATGCGCCCGGCGCGGGTCTGGTCGAAATAGCTCACTGACAGCGCCTGGACGTGGGCGAACACTGTGATCCGCAATTCGTTGAGCACACGAATCGCGGCCCCCCCGGCGATCCACTGCGACACCCCGGCAAGTAAAAAGCGCCCCAGCCAGCTGGCCGCCAGGCCCACGCCGAGCCACAGCACCAGACGCTCATCCAGCAGCCAGTGGCCAGCACTGGCCACCAGGCCATTGTCCAGCAACTCGCGGACGAACCAGGGCCGCAAGAATACGGTGAAGACCAGCAGCAGCTCGATACCGATCACCGCCAGGATCTGCCCGCGAATCGGTCGCAGCAGCGGCAGCAGGCGATGGAACATGCTCCGGTCCAGGGTCAGGCGCGCCAGGCGCTGCTCTACGTCGATATCGCTGGGGGCCGTGTGGCGTGCTTCACTCATGGTCGATCCCCAGCAGGTCACGGTAAGTGGGGTTGTTCGCGCTCAACTCGGCATGGCTGCCGCTGGCGCTGATGCGGCCGTTTTCCAGGACCAGTACACGGTCAGCCAGCAGCAGGGTGGACAGGCGGCTGGTAATCAGCAGCAGGGTCGGGCCCTGCCCCGGTTCGCCACGCAGGCGCCGCATGTTGTCCAGCACCCGTTGCTCAGCCAGGGCGTCCAGGGCGCTGGTGGCGTCGTCCAGGCAGAGAATGTCCGGTGCCCCGAGCAGCGCTCGCGCCAGACACAGGCGCTGGCGTTGGCCACCTGACAGGGTCACGCCGCGGTCACCCAACGGCGTGTCCAGGCCATGGGGCAGGCGTTCGAGCACATCTTCGGCGGCGGCCAGGCGCAGGCCTTCGTGCAACTGCGCAGCGCTGGCGTCCGGCGCGGCGAGGCGCAGGTTGGCGGCCAGGCTGTCGGAGAACAGAAAACTTTCCTGCGGCAAAACCTGCACCCGCCGGCGCAGCTCGGCCAGGTCGAGGTCGCGTACATCGTGCCAACCGCTGTGGTCGCTGCCCACCTGTACGGCGCCGTGCTGTACGTCGGCCAGGCGCGGCAGCAAGCTGGCCAGCAGGCTCTTGCCGGTGCCAGTGGCACCGACCAGCGCCACCACCTCGCCAGGCTGCAAGGTCAGCGAGCAGTCACTCAGGATGGCGCGGCCGCCGTCAGGTGCGCTGACACCCACCTGGTGCAGCTTAAGCCCCAGAGGCCCTGCCGGCAGCGTGGCCAGGCCGCCGACGATCGCCGGGCGCTCGTCCAGCAGTTGCCAGATGCGCTCGGCACTGGCGCGGGCGTCGGCGAAGGTCTGCATGACCCGGCCGATGCCTTCTATGCGAAACACCAGGGTGGTGGCCACCAGCAACGAAGTGACCAGTTCGCCGACCCCCAGCCCCCCGGCAGCCACGCGATGGGCGCCGTAGACGAGGATCCACACGTGCCCCAGCGCGACCACCGCCTGCGGCAGTGGAATCCGCGAGCTGGCGTAGGCCAGGGCGGCGCGGGCATGGCCAGTGAATACACCGACCTGCTGGGCGAACCGGGCGATGCGCTGGCGTTCCAGGCCGAACGCCTTGATCACCCGCACGCCGCCGATGCCTTCGGCCAGGTCCTGGCTGACCTGGTCGTAGGCGGCGCCGACCGCGCGGTCGAGGGCCACCAGGCGGTCGGTCTGCACGACGAACAGCCACACCCCGGCGCCTGTCAGCAGCAGCGGCACCAGGCCCAGCAGCGGGTCGTACCAGCACAGCAGGCCCACGCCGGCCATGACCACAAGGGGTGTTTCAATGATCTGCCGCCAGAAGGTGATCAGCGCGTCGCGGACCTTGTCGGCGTCCCGGGTGGTGCGGGTCACCAGCTCGCCCATGCCGTGACGCCAGTGGTAGCCCAGGTGCAGGCGCTGGACCTGGGTCAGGATGCGCTCGCGCAGGCGCGTGAGCAGGGCCTGGCTGAGCACCAGCGACAGCACGGCGGCGGCGTATTGCAACGCCCCCCTGGCAAAGGCGATGGCCAGCAACAGCCACAGCCAGTGCCAGGCCACGGACGCGTCCAGGCCACCTTCGGGCAGTCGCACCACGGCGCGGCCGGCGCTGACATCGTTGACGGCGTGACCGATCAGCCATTGTTGCCAGACCAGGCCCAGGTTGCCGGCAATGTACAAGGTGGTGACGAGGGCGAAGCGCCAGGGCATTTCCCGGTAGATGGCCAGGGCGCGTAGAAGCGGATGGTTCATGTAGAGACTCGAAACCGGGACCGCGACGCGGCCCCACATGGGCGTTAACGGCGCGTGGCGCCCTGGGTTTCCTTGGCATTGAGTACTGCGGTGTACTCGCCTGGGTCGGCGCCATTGAGGTAGTAGTTGCCGACGTTGTGCAGGCGCCAGCGGATCGGGTCGTGGGTCGTGTGCACGCGGGCATTGCGCCAGAAGCGGTCCAGGTTCCACTTGCTCAACGACGCACTGGCCCCCAGCAGCGAGAACAGGTCGCTGGAAATTTTCAGCGATGCCGCGTCGGAGTGCGCACGGGCGGTGGCCACCGAGAGGATCAGTTCATCCTGCAGGGCTTTGTTCTCGGGGTCGCGTTCATGGTCGTCGAACACCCGTGCGGCCTCGCGCAGCACCGACTCGGCGCCGCGCAGAGCCACGGCGTATTCGCCGACCTGGCGAATGACGTGGGGCTCGTCGCTCGCCCGCTCCACGCCGCTTTCTACCCAGGCCCGCGCATGCTCGCGCAGGTAGTCGACGCCTGCCTGCAACGCACCGGCGGCGATGCCGGTGTCGATGGCGGCGTGGAGGATCTGCGGGAAAGTCAGGCCGGTGCGTTTCATCGGGCCGCTGCGGCGCGACAGGTAGCGTTCATCGAGGACGATGTCGTCGAAGTTGACCGTGCCGCTCACCGAGTTCTGTTGGCCAAAGGCCTGCCAGTCGTCCACCAGGGTCAGCCCCGGGGTATCGCGGTGCAGCAGCACGCCGACGCCGCCGTCCTCGCTGGCCGCGGTCAGCGAGATCCAGTCCGCCAGGTAGGCACCTGTGGAGTAGAACTTGCTGCCGTTGAGCACCAGCGAGCCATCGGCGCGGCGCTCGACTCGGGTCTTGAGGGCGAACTTGTTCTTGCCGCCGACTTCGGCCAGGGCATTGCCCAAGCGTTTGCCGGCCAGCACGTCGGCGACCAGGCGGTCGCGAACATCATCGGCGTAACCGGTGAAAATGCCCCGCAGCATGACGTTGTGAATCTGCAACAACTGGCCCACCCCGCCGTCGGCGGTGGAGATCAGCCGCACGGTTTCAACGAGGGTCTGCACCGAGGCGCCCAGGCCGCCGAACTGGGCCGGCACGCCGATGGCGGTCAGGCCGCTGCGCGACAACAGCTCAGCCTGACGGCGTGGAAGCTGGCCATTGTTGCCTGGGTCGGCGGCGAGCTCGGCGATCTGCGCTGCAACTTCGCGGGCGGCCGCGATGGCTTCGGCTTCGCTGGTCAGGCGGTGGATGGGGTTGGGTTCGATGGCGCTCATGGGCTGTCTCGCAATTGTCTTCAAGGGCCAGTGCGCCGGTTTGGCGGACAAACCCGCTGACAGGTGCGTCAGCCGTCTGAGGGACGGCAGCACTCCTGAGGCAGCGGGCTTGCCCGCCAATGGCGACACCGCGGTCAGTCACCCTTGAGCAAGTTCTTTGCCATTCCCCGCAATGCCCCATTCCCACAGGGCTTGGCCCGAGAGCCTGCTGCCCCAGCAACACCTGTCGTCACGTGCCTTGCTGCTGTGGCAGCAGTGGGCCCGCAATCTTGCTCCCAGCCCAGCAACCGCCTTTGGGCAGCACCTGCAGACCCCAGGTAAATCAAGCCTTCCAGCGGTTGGCACGCACACTGCAACAGGGCCTACACGACGCCCAAGGAGCCACCCCATGACCCTCGCTACTCCCGTGCCCCACGCCAACGACACACCCACCCTGGACCGCATCTGGTTCACCCGCTGCCCAGTCCCGACCGCCTCGGGCATTGCCTACAAGCTTGGCTGGCTGGACGAAGAATTTGCTGGCGATGGTCTGCCGGTCTCGACCCTCCAGGAAGCCCGCCAACTGGGCCATCACCATTACGATCACCAACTGCCAGGGCTGTTTCGCGAAGGGGGCAACGTTCCCGCCCTGGCCGCACGGGCGGCAGGTTCGCCGAGCCGGCTGATCGGCCTGACCTGGATCGAAGAATGGCAAACCATCCTGGTTCGCCCCGACTCGAACATTCGCAGCGCCGCCGACCTGCGCGGCAAGCGCCTGGCCCTGCCGGCCTGGGGTGACAGCCGCCCAGGCAGCATCGCCAGGGCCATGAGCCTGCACGGCTACAAAGGCGCGCTGGCCTCGGCCCGGCCTGCACCTGGACGATGTGCAACTGGTGGAGGTGGCGCTGCTCGACCAGGCCGGGGCCACCACGCCGCAATTGGGGCTGCAACGCCTGTGGTCAGGCCTTGAGTACCTGGCCCGCGGCGAGGTGGATGCCGTCTACGTCAAAGGCGCGGCCGCTGCCGATGCGGCACGGCGCCTGGGCCTGGTGGTCGGGGTCGACCTTGACCTGCTGGCGGACCCACGGCATCGCATCAACAACGGCACGCCCCGGCCAATCACCGTGCACCAGAGCCTGCTCGACAACCATTTCGACCTGGTGGTGCGCTTCCTCGCGCAAACCTTGCGTGCCGCCGAGTGGGCGGCCGGTAACCGCGCTGGGCTCAACAGCTTCCTCGAAGACGAAACCCGTGCCGGCAGCCAGGGCGTGGCCGAAGCCTACCGGGGGGACTTCCATACCACCCTGGCGCCTGACCTGTCCGCTCAGCGCCTGGCGTTTTTGAGCACGCAAAAGAACTTCCTCTACCTGCACGGCTTCCTCGAAGGCGATTTCGACATTGCCGACTGGGTCGACCCACGCCCCCTGCAAGCTGCCCATCAACTGCTGGCCCAGCGCCGCGCCTGACTTCGCATCGTCACCAGGAGAACCGACATGACCGTATTGATCAACGAACGCCCCATCACCGCCGAGCTGCAAACCTTCATCGACCAAGTGCTGGCCGAGGCCGAGGCAGCGTTCACCGTCTTTCGTGAAACCAACACCATCACCGCCAATGGCACGGTGGGCTTCATCGAGCGTGTGCCTGGCGAGGAACTGCTGGTGTCGGTGAACTACGGCGGCCCCTGGAACCACCGCAAGCCGTTGCAGGCCACCGTCACCGACTTTGCCGGCAACGTGCTGGTGGGCAAGGGCAAAGGCGGCTTGGGCCGTTACACCAAGTTGTTCCAGACCCACGCCGACATCACCACCGTGTCCCACGTGCACAGCCCGTACCTGGGCGCCTGGGCGCAGACGCATCGCACCTTGCCGTTCCACTACGTGCCGGTGCAGCGCTACCAGCTGGCGCGCGAACTGCCGGTGTACATCGACCGGCGTCAGGCGGAGGTGGACTTCATTCTGGACAAGATTGCCGAAAACCCGTTCAACCTGGCGATTCTCGAAGCCAATGGCGGTTCTACCGTGTGGGGCAAGCAGGGCCTGCGCGCCACGGCCGAATTCATCCTGTTGCTGGAGGAGGGGGCTCAGATCCAGTTGCTCGCCGATGCCCTAGGCGGTTCGCGGCCCTATGGCCCAGGTGTACTCACCCAGCAATGGAAGATGAGCGGGCTGTACGAACGTGCGTCCGAACTGGGCCTGGTGCCCGGTATCGACCGGCGTAGCTGATTCGCATGCTGGGGCTGCGTAGCAGCCCCACAGGCCAACCTCTCATCGAAGCAAGGACCACGCACATGGCGGTAAAGATCCTCTGGTACCTCACCACCCCCGACGGCCCCTATCCCTGGGAACCCGAAGGGCGCTGGAAAACCGATTTCCAGCACCTCAAGCAACTGGCCGTGGCTGCGGATCGCCTGGGTTACTACGGTTCGCTGCTTGGCTCCAGCCCCAACGAAAGCCTGGCAGTCTCTGCCGCGCTGATTGACGCCACCACGCGCCTGCGCTTCCTGGTGGCCCAGCACCCCGGCGAGGTGTCGCCAGCGGTACTGGCCAAGTGGGCTTTGACCTTCGACCAGTTTTCCAACGGGCGCCTGCTGTTCAATGTGGTCAACGGCAACGATGCCGGTCTTGCGACCCTCGGCGTGCACTACCCGCACGATGAACGGTATGACTTCAGCCTCGAGTACTGGCGCGCCTTCCAGGGCTTCTACGCAGGTGAAACCGGCGGCTACGACGGCCGCTACGTGAAACTCTCACCGCGCGTACCGGCGGCGGCCAGCCATCCGCTGGGCGGCTGGCACCCACCGCGGCAGAAGCCTGGCATCCCGCTGTGGGGGGCAGGCACCTCGGCGCCGGGCGTGGCCCATTCGGTGCAGTTGCTCGACGTGTACCTGAGCTTTGCCGATACCCCACAAAAGCTCGGTGACAAGTTCCGCCGGGTGGCCGCCGAGGCGGCGAAGATCGGCCGCGAGCTGACCTACGGCACGCGCCTGCAGGTGATCGTGCGCGAAACCGAAGAGGAGGCCTGGGCCCACGCCGAGCGCCTGCTGCAGCGCACCTCGCTGGCCACTGCACGGGCCGCCATCGAGCGACAGCTACCGGCGGGTCAGACCCTGGACAGCTACGTCAGTGAGGACCCTCGCATCCAGCGCAACCTCGACAGCATCCGCGCCGGGCGCCTGCCCACCGCCCGTGAGCTGGAGATTTACCCCAACGTCTGGCTTGGCCCGAGCCTGTTCGGTTTCAACATCCTCGGCCCGGCCGCCGGTACCTACCTGGTGGGCAGCGCTCAACAGGTCGCCGAGCGCCTGCGTGAGTACGAAGCCCAGGGTACGTCGGCGTTCATCCTCTCGGGTTTTCCGCTGATCGACGAAGCGCACCGGGTGGCCGATCTGCTGTTCCCGTTGCTGGAGCTCGATCACGGTTTCGACGTGCCGCAACTCGGTGCTGCAGTCAAGCCGGCCGTGGCCGAGCCGGTGTAAGGAGAGGGTGATGAGCGAGCTGTTTTCGCGCCGGGTGTTTCTCGGCAACAGCCTGGCGGTCGGGGGCGGCTTGCTGCTCGGTGGCGGGCTGCTCAGCGGCTGTGACGCCGGTGCGCCTGCGACGGCGTCACAGCCGCTGTCCAACACGCCGGTGCGCGGTGGCCGCCTGCGGGTGGGCATCATCGACGGTGACCAGGCCGGCAACCTTGATGCGCACAAGCCTGTGGGCGGCGGCATCATCCGGGGCTGGGCGTTGTACGCCAAGTTCTGGGAGTGGAACCCCGACGTCAGCACGCGCCTGGCGCTGGCCGAGTTCGCCGAGCCGAACGCCGATGCCAGTGCCTGGACCATCCGCATCAAGCCGGGCCTGGAGTTTCACCATGGCAAGTCCATCACCGCCGACGACATGCTGTTCTCCATCCTGCGCCTGACCGACCCGCAGTTGGCATCGCCCTTCGCCGGGCTGGTCGGGGCAATCGACCGCCAGGCCTTGCGCAAGCTGGACGCGCGTACCATCGAGGTCCGTTTCAGGCAGGGGCAGAGCTTCTATCCGCTGGATGAAACGCTGATCAGCTTCGGCGGTATCGTGCCTACCGATTACCACCCGTTGACCAACCCGGTCGGCGCGGGCCCTTACCGACTGAAAAGCTTCCTGCCCGGCCAGCGTTCGCTCTACACCCGCTTTGAAAACTACTACAAAGCCAACCAGCCCTACGCCGACGAGCTGGAAATCATCGAATTCAAGGATCAGGTTTCGCGCGCCGCCGCCCTGCGCGCCGGGCAGATCGACGTGGCCAGCGGTGTGCAGGCCGAACACAGTGCCTTGCTCAAGGCCGACCCGCGCCTGCGCCTGTATGCCTCGCCGACCACCTCGTTCACGGGGTTCAACCTGAACCTGGCCAAGGCTCCGTTCCAAGACCCACGCGTGCGCCAGGCGTTTCGCCTGCTGGCCGACCGCCAGGAGCTGGTAACCCGGGGGCTCAATGGCTTTGGCCGGATCGCCAACGACCTCTATGCGCCCCATGACCCGACCTTCAACCACGCCATCGCCCAGCGTCCCTATGACCTCGATCAGGCCCGCTCGCTGTTGCGCCAGGCGGGGCAGGACGATCTGCGCGTGGTGTTGACCACCACGCCTGGCCCAGGGGTGAACGCGGCACTGGTGTTCGCCCAGCAGGCGCAAAAGGCAGGGGTGCAGGTCAAGGTCAACCAGGTCGATGGCTCCGTGTTCAACGGCCCGCAGCGCGAGCAATGGCAACTGTCCCCCGGCTCGACCCCAGCCCGTGGTTTTCTCGCCTCGGGGCTGCACAACGACGCCCCCCAGGCCATCTACAACCGCAGCAATTTCCATGACCCGCGCTTCACCGAGCTGTTCCGCCAGGCCCTCGCTCAGCCCGACCTGGAGCGGCGCAAGGCCTTGGTGCATGAAGCGCAGGTCATTCAGCACGCGCGCGGTGGGTTGTTGATCTGGGGTTTTTCGGACGTGCTTGATGCTGCGTCTGCCAAGGTCGGCGGGCTCGTCCCGGAACAGACCACTTTCGCCTCCTGGCGCTTTGACGAGCTGTGGTTGAACCATGCCTGACCGTAATGACCGCTCCCCCCGTACCCCCGCCTGGCTGGCCTGGTTCATCGGCCGTCTGGGCTATGGCCTGTTGACGGCCTGGGTGATCAGCCTGGTGGTGTTCATCGCCACCCAGGCGCTGCCCTCGGACCCGGCGCGGGTCATTCTCGGCCCGGACGCGCCCCTGGAAAGCATCCTGACCCTGCAACGGCAACTGGGGCTCGACCAGCCGATCCTGGTGCAGTACCTGCGCTGGCTCGGCGCCTTGCTCAAGGGTGATCTGGGCATTTCGCTGGACTCGCAAGTGCCGGTGGCGCAGCTGTTGTTCGGCAGGCTGGGCCATACGCTGGCCTTGCTCGCCGGGGTGCTGGCGCTGGTGGTGCCGTTGGCCCTGGTGCTGGGGGTGAGCCTGGCGTTGCGGCGTGACCGGCCGCTGGACCGCTGGGGGCTCTCGGTGTTGATCCTGTTCAAGGCGACCCCGGGTTTTCTGTTGGCCATTGGCCTGGTGCTGCTGTTTTCCATGCCCGGCATGGGCTGGTTGCCGGCGGTGTCGATCCTCGATCCGCAACAGCCCTTGTGGCGGCAACTGCCGTTTCTGGTGCTGCCAGTGATTGCCCTGAGCTTGTCCGCACTGCCGTACCTGACGCGGATGGTGCGCGCTTCGATGATCGAGGCGCTGGAATCCGACTATGTCATCGCCGCCCGCCTGCGCGGCATCCCCGAGCGGCGTATCGTCTGGCGCCATACCTTGCCCAATGCGCTGACCCCGGCGATCCAGGGCGTGGCCCTGACCCTGCGCACGCTGGTCGGTGGCGCGCTGCTGGCCGAAGTGATCTTCAGCTACCCGGGCATCGGCACGGCCCTGAACGCGGCGATCCAGATGCGCGACTTGCCGATGATCCAGGGTGTGGTGCTGGTCATTACCCTGGCCGTAGTGCTGATCAACCTGCTGGCCGATCTGCTGACCGTTCTGCTCACGCCCAAACTGCGCACCGCCCGCCGGGTGCGGATGATCCGACGCAACCGGCGCGGTATCCGCCCCTGGTGGCGGCGCGTGCGCAGCACACCTGCCCAGGAGGCCAACCATGATTGACGCACGCTGGTGGGCCGACCCGCAGGTGCGGCGGGGCACTGTGATCACCGTTCTGGTGGCTTTGCTGGCCTTACTCGGCCCAGCGCTGGCGCCACACGCACCCACTGCCATGGTCGGCCCGGTGTATGGCGGGCCCAGTGCCGACGCACCGCTTGGGCATGACTTCCTGGGGCACGACTTGCTCTCGCGGCTGCTCAGCGGTGGCCTGTCGGTGTTGTGGATGTCGCTGGCGGCGGCTTCCATCGCCTTGCTGGTGGGCAGCGGCCTCGGCTTGCTGGCGGGCTTCTCGCGCCGACGCCTGGATCAGGCGATCAGCTGGGCGGCGGATGTTTCGCTGGCCTTTCCGGACCTTATCCTGGTGCTGCTGATCGTGTCGATGCTTGGCCGCGCGCCATGGCTGATCGTGCTGACCGTGGCCATTGCCTTTACCCCGGGCGTGGTGCGCCTGGCACGGGGCGCCGCGGTGGCGGTGGCCGGGCAGGAGTTCGTCGAGGCGGCGCAGATGATGGGCTACCCGCGCTGGCGGATTCTGCTCAACGAGATCCTGCCGAATATCCTCACGCCGCTGCTGGTGCACTTTGGCAACATGCTGACCTGGGCGGTGGGCATGCTCTCGGGCTTGAGCTTCCTGGGCTATGGCGTGGCGCCACCGGCGGCCGACTGGGGCCTGATGATCAACGAGAACCAGGCCGGGCTGTTGGTACAACCCTGGGCAGTGCTGGCACCGGCGCTGCTGATCGCGGTATTTGCCTATGGCACCAATATCCTGGCCGAAGGTATCGGCCGGGTCAGTGCCAGGATTGGGGAGAAACAGCCGTGACGACCGCGTTGAGGATAGATACCGAGGTGCTGAGGGTCAGCGACCTGCGTGTGGAGCTGGCGTCGCAGGTGGATGTGCTGGCCAACGTTTCGTTCAGCCTGGCAGCAGGGGAGATCGTCGGGCTGGTGGGGGAGTCCGGTTCGGGCAAGACCACCTTGGCCACCGCCTTGCTGCGTCATGCCCGGCAGGGCGCAAGGATCGTCGGCGGGCACATCGCCGTGGCCGGGCAAGCTGTGCTCGACCTGCAGGGTGAGGCCCTGCGCCAGGCCCGTGGCGGGTTGATCGGCTACGTCGCCCAGGACCCGGCCACCGCCTTGAACCCCGCGTTGCGCATCGGTGCGCTGCTGCGCGAGACCGTGTTGGCGCATCATCCGGGTCTTGCCCGCAGCGTGGTGCGCCAGCGCGTAGGGGCAACCTTGCTCGACGTTGGCTTGCCCGATGACGAGGCGTTTGTGCAGCGTTTCCCGCACCAGTTGTCTGGTGGGCAGCAGCAACGGGTGATGCTGGCGCTGGCGTTTGTGCTGCGGCCCAGGTTGATCGTGCTGGATGAGCCCACCACGGCGCTTGACGTCACCACCCAGGCGCATGTGCTGGACACCTTGAAGCGTCTGTGCCGCAGCCATGGCGTGGCGGCCCTGTACGTGACCCATGACCTGGCTGTGGTCCGCGACTTGGTGGACCGAGTGATGGTCATGTACGCCGGGCGGCTGGTGGAAATCGCCGGGCGCGACGTTCTCTTCCAGGCACCGGCCCACCCCTATACCCGCGCGCTGCTCTCGGCCATTCCCGATGTCGGCCGGCGCCAGCCGCTGCAGGCGATTGCCGGGCATGCACCGGCGCCGGGCCAGCGCCCGCCAGGGTGTGCGTTCGCGCCCCGGTGTAGCAGGCGCCGTGCCGAGTGTGTGGTCATCGAGCCAGCCTTGCTTGACCATGCCCATCACCAACAGGTTGCCTGCCTGCTGCCGTATCGCGAGGCGATGACCGTGGGCGAAAACCCTGGGGCGGCCCCGGCGCTGCACAGCCAGGCGCGTTTGCTGGAGGTGCAGGGCCTGGACGTCGCCTATGACCGGCAGGTGCTTTTCGATGTTTCATTCGCCCTGAGGCAGGGTGAATGCCTGGCGCTGGTAGGCGAGTCCGGCTCGGGCAAGACCAGCCTGGCCCGGGCGATTGCCGGGCTTGGCGAGAACCTTCAGGGGCAGTTGCGCTACGCGGGCGAGCCGTTGCCCTTCGCTGCGCGGCAGCGCGATGCAAGGCTGCGCCACCAGATACAGTATGTGTTTCAGAACCCGTACCGGGCGCTGAACCCACGCCAGACCATCGCGCAAACCTTGAGCGCACCCCTGGCGCATTTCTTTGGCATACGCGGCGCCGAGGCACGTGGCCGGGTCGAGGCGGTGCTGCAGCGTGTGTCGCTGCCGGCGCGGGTTGCCGACCTGTATCCCAATAGCCTGTCGGGCGGCGAGCGGCAGCGGGTGGCGATTGCCCGAGCGTTGATTTGCGAACCGCGCCTGCTGGTGTGCGATGAGATCACGTCGGCGCTGGATGTCTCGGTGCAGGCGTCGATCCTGGCGTTGTTGCGACGCTTGCAGGAACAGGGCCTGACGCTGCTGTTCGTGACCCATGACTTGGGTGTGGTGCGGGCTATTGCTGACCGCGTGCTGGTGTTGCGCCAGGGCAAGGTGGTGGAGCAGGGGACCGCTGAGCAGGTACTGGGCCAGCCGGTCGATCCCTATACCCGGACCTTGGTAGAGCATTCGCCCAGGCTGAACCTGTAGTGCGCTTGGCGTCCTCATCGCCAGCGAACCGGTGATGAGGACGGTGCAGGCGCAACGGCGAGGTCACCCAGCAATTCGGGCCTGACGGCGCCGGATTTCCTCACGTACGGCCGGTATCACCCAGCGCCCATAGTCCACCGTGTCATACAGTGGGTCATAGCCTCGGTTGAGGAAAGTGGTCACCCCCAGGTCGACATAATCGAGCAACGCCTGGGCCACCGTTTCCGGGGTGCCTACCAGTGCCGTGGTATCACCGTAGGCGCCTACCGCCGTTGCCGTGGGCATCCACAGCGCACGGTCATGCCGATCGGCGCGGGCGGCTGCGGCGAGCAGGCGTTCAGAACCGGTGCCCTTGATGCGCTTGTGCCAGGGGCTGTCCGCCGCGTACTGGGGGTTGGCCTTGATTTGCGCAAGAATCTGTTCGGCACGCTGCCAGGCCAGCTCTTCGGTGGCCCCCAGGATCAGCCGCACCGACAGGCTGACCCGCGGTGGCGCCACGCCAGCGGCGCTGGCGGCGGCCTTGAGCTTGGCTATCTGTTCGGCCACCCCCTTCAGCGGCTCACCCCACAAGGCATACAGGTCGGCGTGCTTGACGGCGATCTGGTAGGCGATGTCGGAAGAGCC
The DNA here is from genome assembly GCF_021602025.1 of Pseudomonas ceruminis. Classification (GTDB taxonomy): domain Bacteria; phylum Pseudomonadota; class Gammaproteobacteria; order Pseudomonadales; family Pseudomonadaceae; genus Aquipseudomonas; species Aquipseudomonas ceruminis. The sequence continues at coordinate 391,981 of NZ_BQHW01000002.1, read as the reverse complement.
ACCGAAGGAGATCGGGATGTGTGGCTGTTGCAAGGGTTTTACCGGTGAGAATGCACCTTTGACGTTGAAGTAGCGGCCCTGGAAGTCGAACGGCTCCTCGGCTGTCCAGGTGCGCCGGACGATCTCCAGGTACTCGTCGGTGCGGCGGTAGCGCTCGGTCTTGTCCAGCAGGGTGTCGCCCTCCTGTGGCTCGGCGCTGATCCCGGTGATCGCGTGCAGGCGGATACGCCCGCCGCCGGTGGTGTGGTCGAGGGTAGCGAAGGCTCGCGCCGCCACCGTGGGCGCGGTCAGGGCGGGGCGGTGGGCAATCATGAAGCCCAGGCGCTCGGTGTGCGCGGCGGCATACGCGGCAATCTGCAGGCTGTCGGCGCTGCCGGGACCACTGGCGATCAGTACCCGGTCGAACCCGGCGTGCTCATGGGCGCGGGCATGGTGGCGGATGAACGGCAGGTCGAAGTCGGGCGTGCGCACGCCGCGGGTCTCGGACCATTGACGGGGGAAGATCATACCGACGAATTCAATGGGCATTGGCGGAGCCTTTCAGGTGAGGGTCAGGGTCAGAACTGATAATCGACCTGTGCCAGCAGGGTGCGGCCAGGCATCGGTTGCAGGAAGGTATTGGTCGAACCGGCCAGGCCACTGACGAAGTTCAGCTCGTCGGTGACGTTGAGCATGCGCAGGGTGGCCCCCCACTGGGGCTGGCGGTAATACACGGCGAGGTCGAGGTTGTATTCGTCCGGCACCTTCACCGTCTTGCTCAGGTTCAGGTACCAGCTGCTGGTCCACCAACCGGACAGCGCCACACCGAAGCCTGAGTCGAAGCGGTAGTCGACATAGCCGCCGGCGTTGTATTCGGGAATCTGCACGGCATCGAACTTGCCAGAAGGGCGCTGATTGAGGCTGTTGTTGTCGCCAAACACGGTGCCGTTGTCGGGGATGAAGCCGGCCGAGGCGAATCCGGCCTGGCTGGTGAACTCGTTATAGGCGCTGATACGGCTGAGGTTGAGGCCGCCGCGCAGGTGGTCATCCTGATAGCGCAACGTTGCCTCCCAGCCTTTGACGATCAGCCGGGCGATAGAGTTGTTGCTGTCTGGGGCCTGGTCGCGGGCTTGTCGGTAGGCGGCCAAGGTGAGGAACAGCTGGTCGGGCACCGCCTCGACTTTCAGGCCCACTTCATGCAGCACGCTCAGGCTCTCGAAGGCCAGGGGGTTGAGCTGGTTGGCGCCGGCGCCGCTGCCCCAGCCCAGGCCGTTGGTGAAGAAGCCGGTGTTGACCGCCAACGAGCGGTCGAAGGTGTAGTACAGGGTGCTGTTTTCGGTGGGTTTGACGTAGGGGCTGACCTGCACCGAAAAAAGCCGGTAGTTGTTGGCATCCTTGCGCGGGTTGCCGCCGGCAAGGACGAAGGGGTTCTCGATGCGGGCGTCGATCCAGCTGCGGCTGGCGCCGACGTTCAGGCCAAACCGTTCACCCAGGCGCAGGTTGTGCTGGCTGAACAGGGTCTTGGTGGTCCAGGTGCTGTCGGCGGTGTAGGGGGCCACCGATTCGGCATACAGGCCGTGGCCTGCCGGGTACATGGCCGGCAGGTTGAGCCAGCCGTAATAGCTGGAAAACTGCGGCACGCCCGGCTGCCCGATCCAGGCCGCATTGCCGCCGGCCGGGTTGCGCCCGGCCAGGCCCAGCAGGTCGCCGGGGTTCTTCAGGCTGGGGTCGAGCGTGAGGTCGTAGGCGTTGATGGTGGAACCGAAGTTGTTGTTGGCGGCGATCGACTCGTTGGACTCGCGGCGGTAGATGAGGCCGGTGTTGCTGTCATCGACCAACGTCAGGTTGCCCAATTGCCATTGGCCGCGGGCGCGGAACTCGAAGCGGTTGTCGAAGATGTCGTCCTTGCCCTGCACCTGGAAGGCGCCCACCGCGTCGGTGGTGTCGGTGGAATGCTGGTAGAAGGTGCTGTTGGCCAGGGTGATCGACGGGGTCAGCTCGCCTTCGACCCGCAGTTGCGTGGTAAAGCGCCGGGAGCGGTTCTGGTCCTCGGCACGCTGCCCGGTCTGCGACGACAGTGAGGTCAGGCCATTGCCTGCCAGCGAAGGGTCATAGACCCAGCCACGCAGGCTGCCGGGGCTGGCCTGGGTGTTGGGTGAAGTGCCCTGGAAGCTGCCGTTGACCACCGGGTACTGGCCCTGGGCATTGCGCTGGCGCTGTACCCAGCCCAGTACCTGGGCGTCGGCGGCGCCGGAGGACAGTACCGGCGACCATAACGTGTTGCCGTTCTGGATGATCGGTGTGGCACGCCCGGCGTAGTACTTGCCATGGTCGACCAGGTCCTGGCTGGCACGGTTCCAGCCGTGGGTGATGTTGTAGTCGTAGTAGTTGTCGTAGGCGGCGTTCCAGTCCACCCGCAGGTTGTCGTTGCGCCAGGCCAGGGCGCCGTAGAACGCGTCGAAGTTGTTTTCGACGTTGTCGTAGAAGTCTTGCTGGCGCTGGCGGGTGATGCTGACCCGGTAGGCCAGGCTGTCGCTGAGCGGGCCGGTGTTGTCGACGCTGAACTTGGTGGCATCGCGCGACTGGCCATCGGGGATCCAACTGCCGATTTCACCGCTGAGCTGGGTACGAAAGCGGTTGAAGTCGGGCTTCTTGCTCAGGTAGTTGACGTAGCCGCCGCTGCCGCTGACCGAGCCATAGCTGACCGAGGAGGGGCCGGCGACGATGTCGGCGCCTTCGTAGGCGTTGAAGTTGGCCGGGTGACGGACCCCATAAGCGCGCTGGCCGTCCTGGAACACCTCGGTGTTCTGCCCACGCATCTGCGGGGCGATGCCGGCGTTCTGGCCACCGCCACGGGTAATGCCAGGCGCGTACTTGACCAGGTCGTCGGCGCTGCGGATTGGGTCGCGGGCCAGCTGCTCGGCGTTGATCTGGGTGACCGAGCGTGGGGTGTCGAGCACCTTCGCTTCGAGGCCGCCATAGATCGAGGCGGGTGGGCGCGTGGGCAGGGCGTCGTCATCGACCTGCTTGGCCTGCACGGTCACTGTCTGCAGTTGAGTGTCCTGGGCGTGAGCCAGGGGTGTGCTGGCCGCCAGGATGGCCAGTGCCAGTGCGCTAGGCTTGAATTTCGGGTGCAGCAAGGCAACGGGGAGCATGGGGGCTGGGCCTCGTTCGATTCAGGGAAATGGGAACAGCGAGGGCGCAGCCGCGCCTGCGGTTGGTGTTGATTTAGGGGGGCGTCTGTACCGGCCCTGGCGCCCGTCCGGCTTTAGGGCGGGAGCAGGCAGTAGACCGTCTGTAGATCAACTCCTGAGCCACAGGCGCTCGAACCTCCAGGTACTGAACAGTGACTGCTCCGCCTGCGCCCCGCCGACCCGGGTGCTGACGCTGTCGAGCAAATCGGCGTAACCCCAGATCAGCATGCCGCCGCGGTCGTACTGGATACGCTGCGCGCGGTGGACCAGCGCCGTGCGCTTGGCCAGGTCCGGCTGGGCCATGGCCGCGAGGAATGCTTCGCTGAACTCGGGGTCGTGGAAGTGGGTCTTGTTGGCCACGGCGAACGGCGCATCGGTATGGATGGCGCTGGCCAGAAAAGGCGCGCCGATGCTGCCGCCGGTGCTCAGTGTCCAGTCGTCGCGCTGCGGGCCCTGGAAGGTCGCCAGGTCCACCTGACGCACCGTGATCGTGACGCCAATGCGCCGCGCCTGTTCGGCCAGCACCAACGCAGAGGCAAGCCCCGGCCCAGGCGTGGTCACCAATTCCACCTGCAGGCCTTCCTGGCCTGCCTCCTTGAGCAACTGCGCAGCCCGTTGCGGGTCGTGCGGGCGTGGGCCCAGGCTGTGATCGAAGGTTGGATCGAACGGCGCATACAGGTCGTTGGCGACCCGGCCCTGGCCATTGAGCGCCCGGCGCACCAGCTCCTCGCGATCGGCCAGCAGGCGAAACGCCTGGCGAACCCGTGGGTCGTCGAACGGCGCCTTGGCGGTGTTCATGTCGAACGACAGCCAGTTGCCGCTCACCGATTTGAGCAACTGCAGGCGCGGGTCGGCCTGGAGCACCTGCAGATGTTCGGTGGACATCACGTTGGCCATGTCGATCTGCCCGGCGCGCAAGGCTGCCAGGCGCCCGGTCTGGTCCTTGAAGTCGATGATCTCCAGTTCATCGGCATACGGCTTGCCGGCTTTGTAGTAGTTGTCGAAACGGGTGAACAGCGAGCGCTGGCCGGGGGTAAAACTCTTGAGCTTGTAGGGGCCGGCACCGACTGGGTTGGTCACCGGGTGGTAGTCCACCGGCACGATGCCACCGAAGTTGACCCAGGTTTCGGGCAGCGGCAAGTAGCTGCGGCCATCGCGAAAGCCCAGCCGTACAGTGCGTTCATCGAGCTTGACCAGGTTGTCGCGGTCCACCCAGTGCAGCAGCGCGGCATACGGCGAGGCCAGCTGCGGGTCGGTGAGGCGCCGGATGGAGAAGATCAGGTCGTCGGCATCGATGGTCTTGCCGTGGTGGAATTCCAACCCCGGCTTGAGCCGCAGGGTCCAGCCGCTGGCATCGGCGTTGGGTTCGGCGAACTCGGCCAGCGCCAGGCGCGGTTGCATCTGCTCGTCCCACTCCCACAGCTTGCTGTACAGCGCAAAGCCTCGCACGATGCCGCTGCCGACCGGTTTGTGGGCGTCCAGGTTACCGCTCTGGTTGCCATCGATGATGCCCAGGCGCAGCCGCCCGCCCTGGCGCGGCTGGTCGGCAACTGCGCTGCCAGGGCTGTCGCTGGGGCCGCAGCCGGCCAGCAGCCCGCCGGCCAGCACCCCGGCGTGGCCGAGGAAGCTGCGCCGGCTCAATGGGTAACCGTCCCTGGCCATGGGCTCAGCCTCCGTTGCTGGCGTGCAGTTGCACGGGGGAAACGGCCGCCCGGGCGAGGGCGGCGCGTTCGCTGCGAAAGTGCGGCAGAATGTGCTCGCCGATGCGGTAGGCTTCCTCCAGGTGCGGGTAACCGGCGAGGAAGAACAGGTCGATGCCGATGGCGTGGTATTCACGGATGCGCGCCACCACGTTGCTGTAACTGCCGACCAGCGCGCAGCCTGGCGGGATGCCGATATAGCCGAAACCGGTCCACACATTGGGATGGATGAAGAAGTCGTCGAACGATTGCGCGTCGTCCTGGTCGCTGTAGCCATGCTCGTAGCTCAGTTTGCGCGCCGTGCGCAGGCCGGCATGCGCGACGCGCGCCTTGACCGTGCCTTTGGCCACGCCTTCGTCGAAGAAGCGTTTAGCCTCGGCCCGTGCGGCGTCTTCGCTCTCGCGGGCAATCACATCGATGGACAGGCCGAAGCGGATATCGGTGCGCCCCCATTTCAGCGCACGGGCGCGGATGTCCGCGATCAATGCGGCGATCTCATCCGGGTGTTCGGCGCGCATCAGGTAGAAGTCGGCATGCTTGGCGGCGAACTCGCGTGCCGCCACCGATGAGCCGGCAGTGCAGATCAGCGGCAGCTCGGCCTTTTTCAGCGGGCCCCGTAGGCCGCCGCCCTCGGCACTGTAGTAAGTGCCCTGGTAATGGAACTGCTCGTTGTGCCAGTAGCCGCGCACCACGTCCATGAACTCTGTGGCGCGGGCATAGCGCTGGTCATGGTCTTCGAAATCACCGACCTGGCGCTGGATGGCGTCGGAGCCGCCGTTGATGATGTTCCACACCAGGCGGTTGCCGGTGGCGCGCTGGTACGTCGCGGCCTGTTGCACCGCCACCCAGGGCGTGTAGTGATAGGGCTGGAACGCGGTGACGAACTTCAGCGTGCGGGTTTCCCGGGCAAGCAGCGAGCAGACCGTCCAGGGCTCCTCGCCGCTGGGCGCGTTGACCATCAATGCACCGCCGAAACCGTTGATTTCCGCCGCCCGGGCGATCTGCCCGAGGTAGTCGATATAAGTGAAGTGATCGCCGACAGTGAAGCCTGACACCGCACCGGTGCTCGGGCCGCCGGCGTGCCAGTCGCCGCGGTTGCGCGGGTCGCCGGGCAGGAACTGGGTTTCGCCATGCAGCGGCAGACGGGTGAAGAATTCGATACTCATGGCCTGGGCTCCTTACTGGACGGTTGGGCTGCAGTTGGGCGTGACCGGCAGGCCGTTTATTACCTGGCGGGCGAAGGGGATCGAGTCCTTCAGCGAGGCATTGACCGTTTCGCTGTGGCCAAGGCCCTTGTAGAGGTGGCCCTGGACCACCGAGCCGGCCTTGCAGGCGTCCTGCATCAGGGCAACCTGGGTGGCGGCGGCAGGCGTCTTATCCTCAGCCCCGGTGCCGATGAAGATCGGTTGTGCCAGCTTGAGCGTGGGGTACGAGACCTGGGCCAGCCAGGGCTTGAGCTTGTCGCCCTGGTAGTCCTTCTTGGCGTTGGCCGGGGTGAGGCCAGTACCGACCACGTCGCTGACCAGCGACGACAGGCAGGTCGTGCGGGCCTGCTCGAACAGCGGCAGGGCCTTGTCGGTATAGAAGTCGCGGGGGTCGATGCTGGGGTCGTACTGTTGTGCGGCGAGCAGGGTGTAGAAGCCGTAGGCCAGCGCCGGGTCGACCTTGTTCGGGTCCTGCTCACCGACGTTCTTCGACCCCACGGTATAGATCACGCCGGTGCCGATGCTGCCCTTGACGACGAGGTCGGGAGCATAGGTGGCAGCATAGGCACCGGCGGCGAAGGCGCCGGCACCGCCCTGGGACTGACCGATGATCAGCACTTTGTCGGCCAGCCCCGGCACACCTGCAACCACAGCCTTGGCGGCGTCGAGGATGCCGTAGGCCGCCATGCGGTTGTTCAGCAGCGGGTGGCCACCGGGCACGCCCAGGCCCTGGTAGTCCGTGGCGACGATGGCATAGCCCTCCTCAAGCCAGCGGTTGAGGTACTGCACATCGCGGTAGGAGCGGCCGGCCCAGGACGGTGCGCAGATGTCTGCCACGCCCACGGTGCCGTGGCCCCAGCTGGCGACCGGCCAGCCACCGGCAGGCGCCTTGCCCTTGGGTATGAACAGTGCCCCGGACACCACGATTGGCGTCTTGCCGTCGATACCGTCCAGGGAGGTGTAGAGGATGCGCTGGGCACTGGCTGCGTTCGGCAGGCTCAGCGCCTGCTCCAGCGGTTCGCTGCGCAGCAGCTTGCCAGGCGTTGCAGGGATGGCCTTGGACCAGGTGTAGAAGCTCGACACACGGCCGTCGCCTTGTTGCGGGTCCGGCTTGGGGGCAAAGGTGTCGGCGGCCATCGCGCCGATGGAAAAGGCCAGGGCGCTAAGGCTGAAGGCGAGAGAAGCAGGCAGTTTCATGGGGAATACTCTTAAGGTTGTTGGCTGAGTTGGGCGTCCAGCGACGGCCAGTAATGAGTGAGTTGCAAGTCGACCAGCGCCTGGCGGGTGAAGCCGGTGGCCAGGTCGTTGCTGATGTCGTAGGGCGCGCGAATCAGGCGGTTGTCCAGGGCGTACTGGCCCAGGGCGTCGTAGTGGGCCTTGAGCTGGGCGTCGCTCTTGGGAGCCCAGCGGGTCTTCCAGGCGATCGGGTCGTCCTGGTCGTCACGGCGCAGCACGCTTTCGCTGACACCGGCACGGGAGGACAGCGCGTAATAGCCATCGCGGTTCTGCTCCTGAGAGATCCACCAGGCGGCACGAACCCAGGCCGTGGCCACCAGTTGCGTGAGCTGCGGGTACTGTTCGACGAACGTGTCGGTGCCCCACAGGTCCGAAACCAGTCGCCAGTCGGTGGCGCCCTGCTTGGTGGACCAGAGAATGCGTGCCACGCCTTTGTCTTCCAGGGCGTAGGCCTCGTTGAGCAGCACTGCCGCATCGACCTTGCCGGCCGCTACGGCCGCTGCGCCCACTTGCGGGTTGAGGTTGGCGATCTTGAAGTCGTCGAGCTTCAGCCCTTGGCTTGCAAGGTAATTGCTGAAGGCAAATTCCCATGGGCGACCGCGGTGCAGCGCCAGGCGCTTGCCTTTGAGGTCCTGGATGCTGTGCACGGAGGCGCCGGCGGGTACCACCAGGTAGATGTTGTTGCCGCTGCCACCGGGCACGATCAGCTTGCCCGGCACGTGGCCGGCCCCGGCGATGACCGAGGGCAAATCGCCGCGTACGGCGAAGTCGAGGCTGTTGTTGCTGAAGCCTTCGTTGATCTGCGGCCCGGCGCCGGCATGGGGCAGGGCGGTCCATTGCAGTTTCACACCGCGGGCCGCCAGTTGTTGCTCCAGCCAGCCGTCCTCAATCACGCGGCCGGGAATGCCGCCGAACACCGGCGCCCCGCCCTGGGTGAAGGCGACGATGGCAATGCGTACTGCGGCCGGTGAATCGGCGGCCAGTGCGCTCAGGCTCAGGAACAGGCCGCCCAGCAGGGCAAGGCCGTGACGCCAGGGTTTGATCATGTGCAGCTCCAGGCAGGGGTTCAACAGGCCCAGGCCGCATGTTTGAGCGCCCCAGGCATTTGCAGGGCCTGGAGCGAAATACATGCCATGTCGCGCAAATAAGGCTGTAGCCCTTGTGTGGCGAGGCTTGCAGTAGGGCGGGCGGTGCGATGGCGGGACGCTGGGTTGCTGATCGGCAGGCAAGGCACTGCTGCTCGATTGCTGCTCTGGCAGCAACCCGGTGTTGAAAATTCGAATAGTTCTGAATGGAATATTCAAATATTAATTAATACGTTTTTGATCTAATTTGTTTCATGCACTATGAGGGCGCGCTTCAACTGCCAGGAAAGCCCCCCATGTCGCTGATCACCCATCCCAATGCCCGCGAGCTGACCAAGTCGGTGCGTGCCACCGTGCTTGTGTTCAAGGACCCACGCTCCCAGGAACTGCTCAGCCGCATCGAGCGCCTGGCGCCAAGCGAAGCCAACACCCTGATCATCGGTGAGACCGGTACCGGCAAGGAGCTGGTGGCCCGTCATATCCACCACCTGAGCCGCCGGGGGCGCGAGCCGTTCGTTGCGGTCAACTGCGGCGCGTTCGCCGAAACCCTGGTCGAGAGCGAGCTGTTCGGCCATGAGAAAGGCGCGTTCACCGGTGCCACCTCGAACAAGGCTGGCTGGTTCGAAGCGGCCAACGGCGGCACCTTGTTCCTCGATGAGATCGGCGACCTGCCACTGAACATGCAGGTCAAGCTGCTGCGGGTGTTGCAGGAGCGCGAAGTGGTGCGGCTAGGCTCGCGCACGCCGATCCCGATCAATGTGCGCCTGGTGGCGGCGACCAACGTGAACCTGGCCGATGCGGTGGTGGCCGGGCATTTTCGCGAAGACCTGTTCTACCGCCTGCACGTCGCGACCATTCGCCTGCCGCCGCTGCGCGAGCGGCCTGGCGACATTCTGCCGCTGGCGGAGTTCTTCATCGAGGAGCACTGCCGTCGCCTGGGCTATGACCGCGCATCACTGAGCCTTGAGGCGGAACGCAAGCTGCTGGCGCACAGCTGGCCGGGCAACATCCGCGAGCTGGAAAACGCCATCCACCATGCCCTGCTGGTGTGCCGGCAGCAGGTGGTGGCACCGGGCGATCTGCACCTGGTGGACATGCGTCCGCAAGCGCTACCCCAGGCGGCGGCCGTGCCCGCCGGGCTGCCCGCGGCGAGCGCCGTGCCGCCCAGCCTGCAAAGCGCGCTGCACGCCCTGTTCGAGCAGAACATCGCCAACCTCTACGAGCACATCGAGGAAACGGTGTTTCGTGAGGCCTACCGCTATTGCCACGGGAACCAGCTGCAGACCGGGCGCCTGTTGAACATCAGCCGCAACATCGTGCGGGCGCGGCTGGAGAAGATTGGCGAGCTCAGCAAAGCCTGATGGGGCCAATACAGGCATGAAGCCTGGAAATTGACTAGTCTTGCCTGCCATGTAGCTGTCTTCTTGATGGACTCATTGGTGAATGCAGGCATTTGCGCTGCCATGTGCTGCTCGCATGGGCCGGGGTGCCTGCCAGGACTGGATATGGCCCAGGCGGATGACTTGATCATTTGCGAATACTGCGACGCGGTGTACCAGCGTGCGCCTTTGCAACGGCACCAAAGCGCGCTGTGCCTGCGCTGTGGCGGCGTGCTGTACCGGCACAACCCGCTGAATGTGCAGCAGCGCCTGGCGCTGTGCTTGACTGGGGGCGTGCTGCTGGTGTTCGCCAATGCCTACCCAGTGATGACCATCAGCATGGGGGGCTTGAGCAATTCGGCCACCTTGTGGGATTCGGTGATGATCCTCAGCCACGGCAGCATCACCTTCATCGCCCTGGTGCTGGCGCTGGCAATCATTTTCGCGCCGGTGCTGCAGATAACCCTGTTGTGCTGGGTGCTCTGTTTTGCGCTCAAGGGGCGCCGCGCACCGGGCTTTGCCAGCTGCATGCGCGCGCTGGAAGGCCTGCGCCCGTGGAGCATGCTTGAGGTGTGCCTGCTGGGTGCGATGGTGGCGGTGATCAAGTTGGCGGGGTTGCTCGATGTGATTCCCGGCATAGGGCTGGTTGCCCTGGCGGCCCTGAGCCTGCTGCTGATCTTCATCGCCGGTCGTGATATCCGTGACCTGTGGGTGCAGGTATGAGCGCGCCGGCGCTGGCCGAGGCGCTGCACCTGTGCCTGTGTCATGGGTGTGGCCAGGCCTGCAAGCTGCATGCGGGCATTCAGCAGTGCGGGCGTTGCGGCGCACCGTTGCACCGGCGCAAGGCCAACCCCATTGCCCGGGGCTGGGCCTTCCTGATCGCGGCATTGATTTTCTACGTGCCAGCCAATGCGTTGCCGGTGATGCGCACCGAGATGCTCGGGCAGGGCAGTGACAGCACCATCGTGGGCGGGGTACTGGAGTTCTGGGAAGCCGGTGCCTGGGACATTGCCCTGATCATCTTCATCGCCAGCATCGGCGTACCGGCAATCAAGTTCGTTTCCCTGGGGCTGTTGCTGTTCACCGCCCAGCGGCGCAGTCAATGGGCGCGTCGCCAGCGCTCGAAGCTGTTTCGTTTCGTCGAGCTGATTGGCTACTGGTCGATGCTCGACGTCATGGTGGTGGCGCTGGTAGCTGCATTGGTGCAATTGCGTGGCCTGGGCACCATCGAACCGCGGCCGGGTATTCTGTTCTTCGGCCTGGTGGTGGTGCTGACCATGCTGGCTGCCATGAGCTTCGACCCACGCCTGATCTGGGACGAACACCCACACGACAGGGAGCACGGTGATGGCGCTGGAAACTGAGAGGGGCGCCGAGCCCGGCCAGGCGCAGGTGCGCACGCGGCGCTTGAACGTGTCACTGGTGTGGATCGTGCCGGTCCTGGCGCTGCTGGTAGGGGCCTCGCTGGTGGTGCGCAACTGGATGGAACAGGGGCCGGTGATTTCAATCTCGTTTCGCACCGGTGAGGGCCTGGTGGCACACAAGACCCAAGTGCGCTACCGCAGCGTAGTGATTGGCGAGGTCAGCTCGGTGGAGCTGGCCCCCGATCGCAAGGGCGTAGTGGCCAAGGTCGAGCTGTCGAAGGAGGCGGAATCGTTCGCCACCGAAGGTGCGCGCTTCTGGGTGGTGCGCCCGCGAATTGGCGCGGGGGGCGTATCGGGGATCGATACCCTGCTGTCAGGGAGCTTTATTGGCGCCGATGCTGGCGAGTCGAAAGCCCCCGAGAAACACTTCACCGGCCTCGAATCGCCGCCGCCCATCACCTACGGCGAGAAGGGCAAGCGCTTCGTGCTCCGCGCCAGCGACCTGGGGTCGCTGGATATCGGCTCGTCGCTCTATTACCGCAGGATCCCGGTGGGCGAGGTGGTGTCCTATGCCCTGCAAGAGGACGGCCGTGGGGTGGACATCGATGTCTTCGTGCAGTCGCCCTACGACGCGTTCGTCACGCTCGATACGCGGTTCTGGAATGCCAGTGGCATCGACATGCAGATCGGCGCCAACGGCTTGAAGGTCGAGACTCAGTCGTTTTCCTCGATCCTGATGGGGGGCCTGGCCTTCGGTACGCCCGACTACGCCGCCACCGCCGCGCCTGCGGCCGACCAGCAGGCGTTCGAACTGTTCGCCGACCGCGACACGGCCCTCGCACCGCCCTCTGGCAAGGCCCAGTACCTGCGCCTGCGTTTCGACCAGTCGATGCGCGGGCTGTCGGTGGGCGCGCCGGTGGAGTTCAAGGGGGTGGAGTTCGGCCGGGTGACGTCGATCACGCTGGACTACGATCCGAAAAAGCAAATATTCCCGGTGGTGGTCGATGCGGCCGTTTACCCCCAGCGGTTGGGCCCGGTGCACCAGAAAATGCTCAAGGTGTTCAACCATACCGAGGGTGACACCGCCGGGGCCCGGCGATTGATCGGTACCTTCGTCGAGCATGGCCTGCGTGCCCAGGCCCGCAGTGGCAACCTGATCACCGGGCAGATGTTCATCTCCCTGGACTTTTATCCGGACGTGCCGAAGGTCGCCTTCGACAGGGGCGCCGACCCCATCGTCATCCCTACCGTGCCCGGCAGCCTGGAAAAACTGCAAGAGCAACTGCAGGGTGTGCTCGATCGCATCGCCAAGCTGCCGCTGGAGAGCATTGCCAGTAACCTGGACGGCACCTTGCGCGAGCTGCGCCGTACCGTCAAGCGCGTCGATGGGCAGACCCTGCCGGGGGTCACCCGCACCTTGGACGAGCTGCAGAAAACCCTGCGCACAGCCAATTCGGCGATCGCCGACGACTCGCCGCAACGCGAAAAACTGGGCGACACGCTGCAGGAACTGGAGCGCATGTCACGTTCGCTGCGCGACTTGGCGGATTACCTCGGCCGCCACCCCGAATCGATCATCCGTGGCCGGCCGAAGGCGGCAGGCGCGGACGATGTGAAACCCTGACCACGCCCAAGGAGAGAGCCGATGCGCACGCTGCCAACCCTGTTGCTGGCCCTGCTGGTGGTGCTGACCGCGGGCTGCAGCAGTGCGCCCAACAACTACCACACCTTGGTCGCAGCGCAGCCGAGCCGTGCAACGGGGGAAAAGTTCCAGGTCGAGCGCGTCAGCCTGCCGCCCCAGGTGGACCGCCCGCAACTGGTGATACGCCAGGGCGCAAGCAGCCTGGTAATCCTTGAAACCGAATGGTGGGGCGCCAACCTGGTGGATGAGTTTCGCAGCGCCCTGCAAGACCAGCTGGGCGGGCCGGTAGGCGGCCTGCCGCGGGCTGTGTTGCGCGTGGATGTGCAGCGTTTCGACACCGTGCCTGGCCAGTACGCGCTGCTGGATGCGGTATGGCGGCTCAAGCGCCAGGGCCAGGACGAACTGACCTGCCGGACCTCGGTGCAGACCCCGGCGCAGAACAGCATCGCCAGCCTCGTCGACGCCCAGCAGGTCAACCTGCAGAAGCTGGCCAGCGCCGTGCGGGCCAGCGCAGCGGGGTGCCCGGGGCCGTGAGCCGAGCGGGCGTCTGTTGGAGAAAGGGCAGGTTATCCGCTAGAATGCCCGCGGGTGCTAGCTGCATGATGCAGTGATGCAGGTTAAATAACTACGCAGGTCGGGCCGCCATGCGGGAGTGCTTGCGCCCATGCAAAAACATGTAATGCCCCGTGCCCAGCGAATCGCCCAACGCGCGTTGGCCAACTTTCAGCGTTTTCTGCACATCGAGGCCGTCAGTGGCATCGTGCTGCTGATCGCTGCCGTGGCCGCGCTGATCTGGGCCAACTCGCCAGCCGCCCACAGCTACGACGCCCTCTGGCATACACCGGTGACCCTGGGTGTCGGTTCCCTGGTGTTCTCCCAGTCCCTGCATTTTTGGATCAACGATGGCCTGATGACCATCTTCTTCCTGGTGGTGGGGATGGAAATCCGTCGCGAGATTCATGAAGGTGCGCTGTCCAGCCTGCGTCAGGCCACGCTGCCCATGGCGGCGGCCGTCGGCGGTGTGGCTGTACCGGCGCTGATCTACCTGGCGTTCAGCCATGCACCTGCCGAGCAGCAAGGCTGGGCAGTGCCCACGGCCACCGACATCGCCTTTGCGGTGGGTGTGCTGGCCTTGCTGGGCAAGTCGATCCCTTCGAATGTGCGGGTATTCCTGCTGGCCCTGGCGATCATCGATGACATCATCGCCGTGCTGATCATCGCCTTCTTCTACTCAGGTGGCCTTGATTACAGCGGCTTTGGCGTGGCCGCCATCGGCCTGCTGCTGGTGGTCGGCATGCAGAAGGTCGGCATTGGTTCGGCCTATGCCTATGTCATTCCAGGCGCCATCACCTGGGTGGGGATGTTGATGACCGGCGCCCACCCGACCTTGGCCGGTGTGATTCTCGGCCTCATGACACCGGTCAGGGCCATGCCGTTGGGCGAGCGCCCACTGGATGCCGTCAACCGATTCACCAACGAGCTGCTTGGCCACGCGAAAGCCCCACAGGCCGATGCCGGCGACCTGTTGAGCCCGTTGAAGCACCTGCGCCTGGCGCAGCGTGAAATGGTACCGCCGGTCATTCGCGTGCAGGGCAGCCTGCACCCGTGGGTGGCCTACGTGATCATGCCGGTGTTTGCCCTGGCCAACGCCGGCGTGGGGCTCTCGGGTGTCGACCTGAGTGCCGACGGCCCGTTCTGGGTAATGGTTGCTGTGGCCGTGGCGCTGATCGCCGGCAAGCCGCTGGGCATCATCACGGTCAGCTGGCTGATGGTGCGCCTGGGCTGGTGCGCATTGCCGGCAGGGGTGACCTGGCGCGGTATCACCCTGATCGGCCTGTTGGCGGGTATCGGCTTCACCATGTCGATCTTCATCGCCAACCTGGCCTTCGCTGACCCAGGCGCCTTGGGCGCCGCCAAGCTTGGCGTGTTGTCGGGGTCTGTGACCGCAGCGGTGCTTGGCCTGGCATGGGGCACCTGGAGCCTGCGCAAGGCCGCCAGCGCCGCGCGGGTGGAAGCGGGCTGATCCCCTGGAGGTTGCAGCGGTGGTAGAAAAGCGACGCTTGTGCGTCGCTTTTTTCGTTCAGTGCACCTGCTCGGGGCGCTTCCTGCGCGGCGTCGCGGTCTCTGGATGGTCATCATCGGCCTCCAGGATCGGCACCTCGTTACCGTCGCAGTCGAACAATTTGCCATCGCGGAAGAAATCACCTTCGTTGAGCCCGGCGATGTCGCGGTAGCGCAGGGTGCGTTCACTGGCGGCGACGAACACCGACTGCTGGTCGGAATTGCCGGCCCGCAGGTGGTTGAACAGCAGGTTGAGCAAGATGGCCATGATCGCTGCCGAGCTGATACCCGAGTGGAAAATGGTCTCGACCCAGGTCGGGAAGTGGTGATAGAAGCCCGGTGCCGCGATCGGGATCATGCCGAAGCCGATCGAGGTGGCGACGATGATCAGGTTCATGTTGTTGCGGTAGTCCACCTGCGCCAGGGTGCGGATGCCACTGGCCGCGACGGTGCCGAACAGCACCACGCCGGCACCCCCGAGCACGGCGGTAGGCACTGCGGCAATCAGCCGGCCCATCACTGGCAGCAGCCCGAGCGTTACCAGGATCAACCCTGTGCTGGCGACCACATAACGGCTTTTCACGCCGGTCACGGCGACCAGCCCTACGTTCTGCGCAAAGGCGCTCTGTGTAAAGGAGCCGAACAACGGCGCCAGGACGCTGGAAATCATGTCTGCCCGTAGGCCGTTGCCCAGGCGTTTGGCGTCCACCTTGGTGCCGATGATCTCGCCTACGGCAAGGATGTCGGCGGAGGTTTCGACCATGGTCACGATGATCACGATCAGCATCGAGATGATCGCCGCGATCTGGAACTGCGGTGCGCCCAGCGGCAGGACTTGCGGCAGCGCAACCAGTGGGCCATCGAGCACGCGGGAGAAATCAGTCATGCCGAACGCCGTCGCTACCAAGGTGCCGATGACCATCGCCAGGAGGATCGACAACCGCGAAATGCTGGCGCTGCCCAACTTGCTGAGCAACAGCACGGTGGCCAGGGTGAACGCCGCCAGGGCGATGTTCGACGTGCTGCCGAAGTCGGCGGCCTGGCTGTTGCCGCCCATGGCCCAGCGCGCGGTGACCGGCATCAGCGTCAAGCCGATGATGGTAATGACGATGCCCGTTACCAGCGGTGGGAAAAACTGGATGATGCGCGAGAATAACGGCGTGATCAGCAGCCCGATCAACGACGCCGTGATTACCGCACCGAACACCACCGACAGGCCGACCGAGCCGTTACTGCCGATGATCGCGAGCATGGTCGCCACGCCGGCGAAGGACACCCCTTGAACCAACGGCAGCTGGCAGCCGAAGAAGGGGATGCCCAGCGTCTGCAGCAAGGTCGCCAGGCCGCCGGCGAACAGTGAGGCAGCGATCAGCAGGCCGATGTCTGCCGCAGCGATGCCGGCTGCCTGGCCGAGGATCAGCGGCACGGCGACGATGCCGCCATACATGGTCAGCACATGCTGCAGCCCATAGGCCAGGTTGGCGCTGGCGCCGAGGTTCTCGTCTTCCGGACGAGGTGTAGCGGGAGAAGTCATGGTGGATAGCTCGCTTTTGTTTTTGTAATGCGTCTAGCAGCACGGTTTCAGTCGCGGTTGTGGAACGGTGTGTACACAATCGGCTGCGGGCCGTTGCGCCCGTGGTGGCGCGCACCGGCCCGCACCGGTCACTCGCCGGTAACCAGTTGCCGAGCCAGGCGGTTGTGGCGCTCCAGCACCACGGGCAGGTCAACCGTGGTGATGCGGCCACCTCTGACCACCACGCGGCCGTTGATCACGCTGGTGTCGACGTGGGTCGGGGTACAGAACACCAGGGCAGCGAGTGGGTCGTGCAGGGCGCCGGCATAGGCCACATGGCCGAGGTCGAAGGCCACCAGGTCGGCGACCATGCCCGGGGCCAGGGCACCGATGTCATTGCGGTTGAGTACCTTGGCACCGCCGAGGGTGGCGATTTCCAGCGCCTCGCGCGCGGTCATCGCATCAGGGCCGAAGCCTACCCGCTGCAGCAGCAGGGCCTGGCGCACTTCACCGATCATGCTGGCGCCATCGTTGGACGCCGAACCGTCGACCCCCAGGCCCACCGGTACACCGTGGTCGCGCATCTTGCGCACCGGCGCGATGCCCGAGGCCAGGCGCATGTTCGAGCAGGGGCAGTGGGCCACACCGGTCCCGGTCCGGGCGAACAGCTCGATGCCGTGCTGGTCAAGTTGCACGCAGTGGGCGTGCCAGACGTCGTGGCCGACCCAGCCCAGGTCCTCGGCGTACTCGGCCGGGGTCATGCCGAATTTTTCGCGGCTGTAGGCGATGTCATTGACGTTTTCGGCCAGGTGGGTGTGCAACGACACCCCGTAGCTGCGAGCCAGGACTGCGGCCTCGCGCATCAGGTCACGGCTGACCGAGAAGGGCGAGCAGGGCGCGACGACCACACGCAGCATCGAGCCATGGCTGGCGTCGTGGTAATCCTCGATCAGGCGCTGCGACTCCTTGAGGATCGCGCTTTCCGTTTCCACCACCGAGTCCGGCGGCAAGCCACCCTGGCTGCGCCCCACGCTCATGCTGCCGCGGGCGGCATGGAAGCGCATCCCGATTTGCGCGGCGGCATGGATGCTGTCGTCGAGCTTGCAGCCGTTGGGGTAGATGTACAGGTGGTCACTGGAGGTGGTACAGCCCGACAGCATCAGCTCGGCCATTGCCGTCTGGGTCGACACGGCGATCATGTCAGGGGTCAGCCGGGCCCAGATCGGGTACAGGTTGGTGAGCCAGTTGAATAGCTCGCCGTCCTGCGCGGCCGGCACCACGCGGGTGAGGCTCTGGTACATGTGGTGGTGGGTGTTGACCAGGCCTGGAATGACCACTTTCCCGGTCATGTCCAGTACCTCGTCGGCCTGTTGTGGCAGTTCGTCGCTGGGGCCGACCTGCTTGATCAGGTTGTCCTCGATGTACACGCCACCGTGTTTGATCTCGCGGCGTTCGCCGTCCATCGTCACCAGCAGTTCGGCGTTTTTTATCAGCAAAGTCTTGGGCATTGGTGTTCCTTTCCCGTGATGGGACGGGTTGCAATTCGTCTGTGCAGACGCCCGGTTTTCGATTTGGAGCCAAACCCTGGAAACCAGGCGCTGTGTGTAAACACGGCATGGGCAGCCGGGCCGGTCAGAGCCGCCGAGCGCGCGGCGGCGCCGAAGCACACAAGCTCGGTGCAAGGCGGCGGTGGGTGAGGCAGGAGAATGGGGCAACGGCGAATGCGGCGATTGGCGCACGGTGCTCAAAGGGGGCGAGCAGGTTGGGGAAGTGCATGGCTTGTGCCTGTCGCTATACGCAACGGCGATTACCGTTGTCGTAGGCGCGGCATAATGTAAACAGAATTACCTTGTTTTGTATACGATGAATCTGAAGCGAGCTCAGCGGCGCGCCGAACCTCTCAAAGGGCACGCCGCTGGGGGGTCAGAAACCTTCCAGCACGATCTTGCCCTTGGCTTTCCCGCTTTCGATCACGGCGTGGGCGCGCTTGAGGTTTGCGGCATTGATGGTGCCCAAGTGCTCACCCAGGGTGGTCTTGAGCACGCCGTCGTCCACCAGCGCGGCGACCCGTTCCAGCAGGCGGTGCTGTTCGATCATGTCCTCGGTCTTGTACAGCGAACGGGTGAACATCAGCTCCCAGTGCAGCGACAACGATTTGCGCTTGAGCGGCATCACATCCAGCTGCGCCGGGTCATCGATCAGGGCCAGTTGCCCTTGGGGGCGAAGCACCTCGACGATCTGCGGCAGGTAGGTGTCGGTGTGGGTCAGGCTGATGACATGGTCAACTGTGTCCAGCTGCAGCGCCTGCAGCTGCGGTGCCAGCAAGGCGCTGTGATCGATCACATGATGGGCGCCGAGTTCGCGCACCCAGGCTTGGGTTTCTGGCCGCGACGCTGTGCCGATCACCGTCAGCTGGGTAAGCTGGCGAGCCAACTGGACCAGAATGGAACCCACGCCACCGCCCGCGCCAATGACCAGCAGGTGCTGCCCTTTCCCACCGCCTTCCTCCACACCCAGCCGGTCGAACAGCAGTTCCCAGGCGGTGATCGAGGTCAGGGGCAGGGCAGCAGCGCTGGCGTTGTCCAGCGTGCGCGGCTTGTGCCCAACGATGCGCTCATCGACCAGGTGGAACTCGCTGTAGCTGCCCGGGCGATCGATAGCCCCGGCGTAGAACACTTCATCACCCGGCTGGAACAACGCCACTTCACTGCCGACCTGGCGCACGACACCGACCGTGTCCCAGCCCAGCACCTGGGGCTGGCCAGCGCTGCTGCGTGCGCGCACCTTGGTATCGACCGGGTTGACGGCGATGGCGTGCACTTCGACCAACAGGTCGCGGGCACCGGGCTTCGGTTGCGGCACGTCCACTTCGTACAGGGCCTTCGGGTCGTCGATTGGCAAGCCGGGTTGCTCGAATACAATGGCTTTCATGGGGCTAGATCCTTTACACAGCAGGGATGTTGTCAGCCTAATCGCCTTGGTCTATCGCAAAAACAGGGGAATCAGAGAAAGACTTTCAGTATTGGAGTGAAAATTGGCCGGCGGCCTTCCCTGGCAACGGTGGCTGTTCACTTACCGTTGTAGCGCGGTGCCAACTGGTTGTTGGAAAGCTGGCCGATCAAGGCCTGGCGGCTCGCTTCGTAGGTATTGAACGCTTGCAGGTCATGCAAGGAGGGGATGGAAATCAGCACACGCTCATCGAAGTCTTGGAGCGCTCCGTCAACCAAGTCCGTGGCCGACATCACGATCGCCGGGTCGAGGTTTTCCACCGGCAGGCCACCGATCTGCCAGAAGTCCGTGGCGGTCGCACCGGGCAGAACCGCCTGCACCTGGATGCCCAACCCGGCCAACTCCTTGTGCAGCGACTGGCTGAACGCAGTGACGTAGGCCTTGCTGGCGCCATACACGCCATTGAGCAGCTCGGGCGCCAGGCTGACAACGGAAGAAATGTTGATCACCGCGCCCTGTTGCCGGGCGACAAACCCAGGTACCGCCGCGTAGGTCAGGCGGGTGAGGGCAGTGATGTTGAGGCCGATCATCTGGGCCATGCGCTCGACATCGCTGTCCAGCAGCGGGGTGTGGGTGCCGATACCGGCATTGTTCACCAACAAGGTGATGCTGGCATCTTCGCGCAGTTTGCGCTCCAGGCGGGCCAGGTCCTGGGCATGGCTCAGGTCGGCAGGGAACACTTCGACGTGTTGCTGGGTGTCGTTGGTGATGCGAGTGGCAAGTGCGTTGAGGCGGTCGCGGTTGCGAGCGACTAACACCAGATCATAACCGCGGCGTGCCAGGGCTTGGGCATAGACCGAACCGATGCCGGTGGATGCGCCGGTGATCAGCGCGGTGCCTGTGTGAGTCTGCGTCATGGTCAAGCTCCGTTGTTGGGGTTGAAGCCATGATGCCGGGCATTGCGAATGTCTTGAATGACGCATAAGGTAGTGTTTCAGGACATTTGAAGTGGGAGCCCAGGCATGCACCGAGTCGGCTATCTGATCCCCGAGGGTTTCCAGATCATGTCACTGGCGACCCAGACCGTTTTCGAGCTTGCCAACATTGCCGCTGGCGCAGGGGTATACCGGGTCGAGAACTATTCCTTGCACGGTGGGCCGGTGCGTTCCTCCCTAGGGATGCACATCGACACATTGCCGCTCACCGCTGCTGGCCTTGCCGATACCTGGATGGTGGCCGGCACGCTCACGCCGCTGACGCCACCCAGCGATGAGGTGCTGCACCAGGTGCGCGGCTTCGTCGACAGTGCCCGGCGTACCGCCGGGCTTTGCACCGGCACCTTCGTGCTGGCCCAGGCCGGGGTCCTGGACAACCGCCGCGCAACCACGCACTGGGCGTATGCCAAGGCGATGCAGCAGGCGCACCCCAGGGTGGTGGTGGAAGAAGACCGCATCTTCATCGTCGACGGACCGGTATGGACCTCGGCAGGCATGACCGCAGCGTTGGACATGGCCCTGGGCATGCTCGAAACGGACTTGGGCGTGGAGCTTGCCCGTTCGGTCGCGCACAAGATGGTCATGCACCAGCGGCGCTCCGGTGGGCAGTCGCAGCATTCGGAGTTGTTGGCCCTGGCGCCGAAGTCCGACCGGATCCAACGCGCCTTGGATTACGCCCGCAGGCACCTGAACCGGCCGCTGAGCGTCGAAGAACTGGCCCAGGTCGTGCACCTGAGCCCACGACAGTTCGCTCGGGTGTTCACCGCCGAAACCGGGCAGTCGCCTGCCAGGGCCGTGGAAAGCCTGCGCCTGGAAGCGGCCCGCCTGATGATCGAGCAGAGCCGTCACAGCCTGGATACCGTGGCCAGAGAAACCGGCTTCAGAGACCGTCGGCATATGCGCGAGGTGTTCATGCGGGGCTTTGGCGTGCCGCCGCAAGCGGTGCGCCGGGATGCCCGCCGCGTGGTATAGCCCGGGCCGGGGCAGGTCAGTTGGTCCGATATAAAACCTACCGCGGTGGACAAGGCGCACACTCTAGGAGCTCAGGACTTCTGGGCATTGAGAGGTGCGTATGACCACTGGCAAGAGCTTCACAGAGATCGAGCCCCCAGTCGCCAAACCGGGTGAGGACGAAGACTGGCCAACCGGGGAAGACGATAGCGAGGAAGACCAACGCCCCCAGGCAGAAGACCGCGACGATCATGTAGACGACACACTGAGCAGAGAGAGCGAACGTGGCTCTGGCCACCCCGACCCGTCGCGGGCGTCTGAGGCGGAGCGGTACAGCTATCAGCCCTGGCAGAAAATGCGGCCATAAGGCGTTGGCGTCAACGTTTCGGGGCTGCACGGCAGCCCCTCGCAGGGTTCAGGAACGGGCAGGGCGCGCCGGCGGCAAGTAGGGCAGCAGGCGCTCGGTTTCTTTCTTGACCACCGCATAGCATTCGCAACTGAGCTGTTCCAGGTGGGCCCTGTCCAATACCTTGATGTGGCCGCGGCTGTACTCGATCACTCCCAATCGCTGCAGTTTGCCGGCGGCATCGGTCACACCCTCACGGCGCACGCCGAGCATGTTGGCGATCAGTTCCTGGGTCATGCGCAGCTGGTCGCCAGGCAGGCGATCCAGTGACAGCAGCAGCCAGCGACACAGTTGCTGGTCGATGGAATGGTGCCGGTTGCACACTGCGGTCTGCGCCATCTGGGTGATCAGCGCCTGGGTGTAGCGCAGCATCAGCATCATCAGCTCGCCATGGCGGTTGAACTCATCCTTCAGGGCTTGGGTGGGCAGGCGATAGGCGTGCCCGGCGCTTTGCACGATCGCACGGCTGGGTGTGCTTTCGCCGCCCATGAACACCGCAATGCCCACCAGCCCTTCATTGCCCACCACCGAGATTTCCGCCGAGGCGCCATTCTCCATCACATACAGCAATGAGACGATCGCATCGGTCGGGAAATAGACATGGCGCAGGGTGTCACCCGACTCGTAGATCGCCTCGCCCAAGGCCAGGCTCACCCGTTCCAGGTCCGCCTCCAGGCGGCTGAGCGTTTGCGCCGACAAGGCCGCCAGCAAGTGATTTTGTTGGAGTTTGCTGGCAGGTTGCATGCTCGGGACCCGGAAGGCAGCGATTGTCGCAACAAGCGTAGACCAGCAGGCGGTTCAGTCCATGGGCAAGGGGGAGGGCTGGCATTGGGCAATTACCCGGTGCAGTGTGCCGTCATCCGTCAATGGCAGTGTGGGCTGGGTAAGCAGATGGCCGTCCAGTGTCAGGGTCAGCGCGGTGTCGGCGCTGTTATGCACTTCGATGCGGTACGGGGTGTTACCAAAACGGTAATGCACGGTATACCCCGGCCAGCCCCTGGGCAGCAGCGGCTGGATACGCAGGGTGTCACCACTGCGGTGCAGGCCCAGCAGGCTTTCGATGATCAACCGGTACATCCAGCCTGCCGAACCGGTGTACCAGCTCCAGCCACCCCGGCCTGCATGGGGGGCCAGCGCATAGACGTCGGCGGCCATGACGTATGGCTCGATCTTGTAGGTGTCGATCAGCGCGCTGCACCCTTGGCGCACCGGGTTGATCATGCGCAGCAGCGCCCAGGCCTTTTCGGCGTCCCCCAGCTGGGCGTAGGCCATGCCAGCCCAGATTGCCGCGTGGGTATATTGCCCGCCGTTCTCGCGTACGCCGGGCAGGTACCCCTTGATGTAGCCGGGGTCGAGGCTGCCCTGGTCGAAGGGCGGCTCGAGCAGCTTGACGATGCCGATATCGCGGCGCACCAGGTACTGGTCCAGCGCGGCCATCGCAGTACGCGCACGTTCCGGCGAAGCAACCCCGGACAGCACCGCCCAGCTCTGCGCCAGGGAGTCGATGCGGCACTCCTGGTTGCTCGCCGATCCCAGCAGTTGCCCATCATCGAACCAGGCGCGACGGTACCAGCCGCCGTCCCAGGCATGCTGCTCAAGGTGTTCGGCCAGGGCGCCAGCCTGGCGCGTGCACTGTACGGCGAAAGCGCCGTCGCCGTGGCGCAGGGCAACGCTGGCAAATGCGCGTAACACCTCGTGGCCGAAGAAGCCCAGCCATACGCTTTCGCCGCGGCCCTGTTCACCGACCCGGTTCATGCCGTCGTTCCAGTCACCGCTGCCCATCAAGGGCAGGCCGTGCTCGCCGCATTGCAGGGCATGGCCCAGCGCGCGCCGGCAATGCTGGTACAAGGTCTCGACCAACGGGGAATGGGCGGGCAAGTCGTAATAGGACTCTTCACCGGCATTGAGCGCACGGCCCTCGAGGTAGCCTGCGGGTTCGTCCAGCACGCTGTAGTCACCAGTGATCGCCACATAACGGCTGGTGGCCAGCGGCAGCCATAGCAGGTCGTCCGAGCAGCGGGTGCGTACGCCGCGCAGCAGAGGGGGGTGCCACCAGTGCTGCACGTCACCCTCGGGATACTGGTGGGCGGCACAGGTCAGCAGGTGCTGGCGTACCAGCGCCGGCGCGGCGTGGACCATCGCCATGCTGTCCTGCAATTGGTCCCGATAGCCAATCGCCCCCCCGGACTGGTAGAAGCCGCTGCGCGCGAGGAATCGGCAGGCCATCACCTGGTACAGCAACCAGCCGTTGGCCAGCACATCCAGCGCCGGTTCAGGGGTTTCGATCTGCACCGTGTCCAGGGTCTTGCGCCAGTAGGCGCGCACTTTGTCGAACTCTTCCATGGCCGCGCGCAGCCCGCGGTAGTGTTGCACGCAGCGGCTGGCGGCCTTGGCGCCCTGTTCGGCGCCGAGGCGGAACACCACCTCGCCCCGTTCGCCAGGCTGCAGCAGCAGGCTGACCTGCAGCGCTGCGCAGGGGTCGAGCCCCGCGCCGGTACGCCCGGACAGGCGCGCCTGGCGCAACCCGGCCGGCGCCTGGCAGGTGCCGTTGCGGCCGAGGAACTCGCTGCGGTCACAGGTGATGCCCTGCACCGGCAAGTCGCAGTCGACAAAGGCCACATACCCGGAAAACTCCAGGCTGTAGCTGTTGCGGGCAAACAGCGCGCCGCTGACCGGGTCAGTCTCGCTGACCACGTGCATGGCCGCCTTGCTGCGCAGGTCGCCCAGCACCCACTCGACGAAGCAGGTCACACTCAACCGGCGCGCACGGGCCGAACGGTTGTGCAGCTTGAGCCGGTTGAACTTGACCGGTGCATCCAACGCCACATGTACCCACAATTCGCTGCACAGCTCGTCCTCGGCATACTCGAACACGCTGTAGCCGAACCCATGACGTGTGCGGTAGCGGCCGGGGCCGGGGCATGGCTGCGGGGTCGGCGACCAGTACTGCCCGCTGTCCTCGTCACGCAGGTAAAAGGCCTCGCCGCTGGGGTCGATGACCGGGTCGTTATGCCAGGGCGTCAAACGGTACTCGTGGGCGTTTTCGTGCCAGGTATAGGCACTGCCGGTTTCGGACACCACGCTGCCGAACCGTGCATTGGCCAGGATGTTGACCCAGGGCGCCGGTGGTGGTTTGCCAGGGGTATGGCCGATGATGTACTCGCGGCCATCGGCGCTGAACCCGCCATACGGGTTGGCAAGCCTCAGGGCAGGTGGTGCCGTCACCGCTGGGTTGTCGGCTTGCACCCGCGCCATCGCGGGCGTGGGCTCGAAGGCCGCCGGCGAGGCTGGCGGGCGGCGATGATGCAACTGCTCGGCCAGGGTACCGCGGCTGTCGCTGAGCACAAGGCGGGCCACGGAAAGGGTCAGGCAACGGTCTTCTTCGCACAGCTGCTGCGCAGGGCGCACGAAGATCCCGCCGGGGCGATCGAGCAGGGCGGCTTCGCTGCCGGAGGTGACGATGCCCATGATCAGCTCCTGCAACTGCTGGCGGTAACCGGCCTGGTCTTCGTTCCAGATCACCAGGTCGAGCACCAGGCCTTTCTGCCGCCAGTAGGCATGGGCCAGCACCAGTTGCTTGACCAGCTGGATGTTGGCCGGGTCACCGATCTGCACCAGCACGATGGGCAAGTCCCCAGACAGGCCCTGGCCCCACAGGCCGGACTGGCTGCGGCGGTTGCTGGCCAGCAGGTTGGCGCTGGCACGCAGGGCGGCGTTGGGGTAGATGACCGAGGCGGCCATCTGCTCGAACAGCCGGGCATCACTGAGCGAGCCGTTGAGCTGGCGCAACAGCACCTGGCTGTGCGGCCAGGCCAGGTCGAACACACGGTCGGCCAAGTGCCGGTCGCGGTATTTGGCGATCAGTTGCAGGCACGCTTCGCGGCTGTCGGCCACGCCGCTGACCAGGTCAACCGTGGCGGTCTGGCCCGGCGCCAGGACGATGCGGCAGCGGATCGCCACGATCGGGTCGAGTACCGCCCCGGCGGTGCCGGACAGCGCTTCGGTTTCCCGGTCCAGCGCTGCCGGGGCCGCCAGGGTGCGGTTGCGCCCGATGAAGCGGGCCCGGTCGGTTTCATAGGAGATGGCCTCGATATCGGCGCCATGCACCGCCAGTACATGGCACATCCAAGGCACGGCATCCTGCAGCGAGCGGGGTCGGCGGGTGCAGAGGATGGCTTGCAGCGGGCGGATCAGCTCGGTCTGCACGAACAGCTTGCTGAATGCCGGGTGCAGCGCATCGCTCAGGGCCGGTGCCAGGACCACTTCGGCGTAGCTGGTCAGCTCCAGAGTGCGCTGCTCCTCGCCATGGTGGGTGAGGTGCAGGCGCCGCAGTTCGATGTCGTCCTCGGGGGACACGGCTATTTCGCTATGGCAGTCAAAGCCACGCTCGCGCACGCGAAACTCGGCTCGGCCATCGCTGAAGATCGCTTCCTGGTGTTGGCTGCGGTGCCGGGTGGGTTGATAGGTCGTGGACCAGTACGCACCGCTGGCGACGTCGCGCAGGTAGCAGAAGTTGCCCAGCTCGTCGTGCGTGGGGTCTTCGCGCCAGCGGGTGACGGCCAAGTCGTTGCGCTGGCTGTAGCCGCTGCCAACGTGGTTGAGCATGACGTGGTAGCGGCCATTGGAGAGCAGTTGCACGGCGGGGTGGCGGCGGTTGGGTTCGCTGAACACGCGCAGCCGTGTTTCCCCTGCGCGACCGGTGCCCTCCAGGGCCGGCGCCTGCAGGGTGTGCAGATACGGTGCAGCGGTTTTCGGCACACGTTCCTGGAGCAGCAGCATGCTGGCCTGGAACTGCGGGTCCGAGGCGAAGCGCCGTTGCATGGGCTTGTCCAGCAGCAAGGCGGTGAGGGCCAGAAAGCTCATGCCCTGGTGGTGCGCCATGAACGAGCGGATTACCACCTTGTGCTGCCCAGGTGGGAGCCGAGCTTCGCTGTAATCCACGGCCTCATACAGCCCATAGCGCCCAGCCAGCCCGAGGCGGGCGAGGCGCTGCAAGTTGTGGCAGGCTGCGTTCGGCGCCACCAGCAAGGCGAGTGTGCTGGCGTAAGGGGCTACCACGCGCTCCTCGCCCAGACCGCGCTTGAGGCCCAGGCCGGGCACGCCAAAGGCGCGGTACTGGTAGTTGAAGTGGGTGTCCAGCGCGTTGTATGCCGATTCGGAGACGCCCCAGGGGATACCCAGCAGGTTGCCGTGCTCGATCTGCCGGTTGACCGCGGCCTGGCAGGTCTGGTCAAGCAAGGTGCCTTCGTAGCTGGGCATGACCAGCAGGGGCATCAGGTACTCGAACATCGATCCGGACCAGGACAGCAGCACCGGCACACCGGCATTGCTGGTCAGCAGCCGGCCCAGGGCGAACCAGCTGGCCTGGGGCACCTGGCCTTGGGCGATGACCACGAAATTGGTCAGGCGCATCTCTGAGGCCAGCAAGTCGTAGAACGACGTGTCCAGGCGGTGTTCATCGACGTTGTAGCCGATGGCGAACAGGTCGCGTTGGCTGTCGTAGAGGAAGGTGAAGTCCATGCTGGCCAAGGCTGCAAGGCGCAATGCCAGGCTCTGCGCCTGGGCGATGCGCTGGCAGGCCAGGGCGCGTACGGCAGTGACTGCTGCGCGTTCGGCCGGTGGCCACTGGCCGGGCTGCAGCTGTGCCAGTTGTCGCCAGCTTGACGCTGCCGGTACTGCCACCTCACTGTCCGGCGGCAGTTGCAACCCTTGCAGCTCGCTGCCCAGGTCCTCGCACTGGCCTCGCAGCGCATGCAGCCAGAACAGGCAATCGTCGCCCTGTAAGGCGTCGGCGGGTTCAGGTGCGCACTGGTCGATCAAGTCCTGCAACCGTTCGGCAAGCACTGTGAGCAACCGGGGCAGCGGCTGGTCGGGGTGCTCATGGGCTTGCAGCACCTGTTGCTGCAGGGCTTGGACATCGCGACTATCGCGCCCTGCGTTGGTAAACGCTTCGCGCAGGATATCAAAGGTGTCCAGCAGACCCTGGGTCAGCCGGTGGGCCGGCACCGGCACATCGGCCAACGCCAGCAGCCCTGGCCTGAGTGTGAGCAGCAGGGCGGCCAGGTTGCCGCTGTCCACCGCAGACACGTACAGCGGTGGCAGCGGTTTGAGTGCCTGGGTGTCGTACCAGTTGTAGAAGTGGCCCTTGTAGCGCTCCAGGTGATCCAGGGTGTCGAACATCCGCGCCAGACGCTCAAGCAGCCGACCGCTCGACAGGTAGCCGAAATCATAGGCCGCCAGGTGTGCGAGCACGGCCATACCGATATTGGTTGGCGAGGTGCGGTGCGCGATATTGGCGAACGGCGGCTCCTGCAGGTTGTCCGGGGGCAGCCAGTTGTCGGCGGGCCCGACATGGTGGTCGAAAAACGCCCAGTTACGCCGGGCCAGCCTGTGCAGAAAGCGTAAATCCTCCGGTAGCGGTGTGAACCCACTGCCAGCGCGCGGGCTGCTGAGCCACCACGCCAGCGCCGGGCCGAGCAGCCAGAGGATGAGGATCGGCGCGGCCACCAGCAGCGCAGCCGGGCGCATCAGCAGCAGGGCCGCCAGGCTGAGGGCCAGGGCCGGTTGTATCCATTGCTCGGTATACACTGCCTGAAGAGTATCGGCGCTGGTCCGTTCCTCGGCTTGTGAGGGGTTCCACTGCAACAGCCGACGTTTGCTTACGGCCAGGCGCCACAGGGTCCTGGCGATGGCGTCCAGGCTGTAGCGGGTCTCGAACGGCAACCAGGCCAGTGACAGCCCGGCCCGCAAGAAGTAGATGCCCGAGGTGCGCAGTGAAGCCCTCAGGTGTTCGCCCAGGGCGACCTCGGCCGTCTTGTGCAGCAATTGCAGCAGCGTGTCGAGCAGCGGTCGGGCCAACAACAGCCCCAGCAAAGCGAGGGTCCAGTAAGGCGCCGAGGCGCTGGCCAGCCAGCCCCACAACAGGGTGCACAGCAGCGCTGCCGGCTCCAGGCTGCGGCGCAGGTTGTCGAAGATTTTCCAGCGCGACAGCGCGCTCAGCGGGCTATGGGTATCGCCCTGCGGAGGCCTCCCCAGGCGCGGCACAAGCCACGGCAGCAGTTGCCAGTCACCGCGTATCCAGCGGTGACGGCGCTTGGCGTCGGCGCTGTAGCGTGCCGGGTACCCTTCGAACAGTTGCACGTCGCTGAGCAGGCCGGAGTGGGCGTAGCAGCCTTCGATCAGGTCATGGCTGAGCACCCGGTTATCGGCAAAGCGGCCATCCAGTGCGCGCTCGAACGCGTCCACTGCGTAGATGCCTTTGCCAATGAACGACCCGCTGAGGAACAGGTCCTGATAGACGTCGGAAACGGCCTGTGTGTAGGGGTCGATACCCGCATCGCTGGTGAACAGGCGGGCGTAGGCCGAGCGTGTGCCCGTGGGTAGGCTGATGCCAACCCGCGGCTGCAGGATCGCGTAGCCTGAGCGGATCCGGCCGGTATGTGCGTCGAAGCGTGCCCGGTTCAGCGGATGCTGCAAGGTGCCGACGAATTTTTGCGCCACATCGCGTGGCAACTGGGTATCGGTGTCCAAGGTAATCACATAGCGCACGCGGCCCAGCTTGCGCAGGTCGCCGACGATCCGCAGGAAGCACTCGGCACCGCGCCCGCGCAGCAAGGCATTGAGCTCGGCAAGCTTGCCGCGCTTGCGTTCGCGGCCCATCCAGCATCGCTCGGTGGCGTTCCACACGCGGGGGCGATGCAACACAAAGAAGCGTTCGCAGTCGGCGCTTGGATACTTGGCGTTCAAGGCGCGGATGCCATCGCTGGCGAGGTCGAGCAGGGGGATGTCTTCGCCGCAGGTTTGTTGCGCGGCATCGACGAAGTCACTCAGCAGGGCGAAGTGCAGGTGCGCATCCTGATTGGCCAGAAAGCGCACCTCAAGCCCTTCGACCAGCGCCTCCACATCGCTGCGGGTGCTCAGCATGCAGGGCACCACGACCAAGGTTCTGGCGCTGGCAGGTATCCCGGCGGCGTAGTCCAGGCGTGGCAGGAACGACGGTTGCACGGTCAGGGTTACCAGCCAGTTCACCAGGCCAATGGCCAGGCGGCTGGTGGTCAGTACCACCGGCAGGGCCATCAGGGCCAGAATCCACATCGCCCAGCCTTCGGCGGCCATGCCGGCGATGAAGCCCCAGGCCAGCACGCACGACAGCAGCGCAGAAGGCACCAGGTAGAACGCCAGCGGGGCACGGTGCAACAGACGCTGCCAGCGCTCGGCAAGGCTGACCCGTGCCGCCAGTTGCTTTTCGAGCAGGTGCAGGCCGCTACCTGTCAGGTAAAAGCCGACGTGCCGGGCTTGCTCGTCGGTCCCGGCACCTGCGGCTTGGGCAAGCTGAACTGCCTGGCGTGCCACCTGTTCTTCGCTGAATGCGCTGTGCCTCGCCAGGCGTTCGACGATGTGGCGGTAATGGTCGCGGCTGGCGAAGTCCATGGCCGGGTACACCGCTGCCGGGTCCTGGGCCAGTTCGTGCTCGACATGGCTCAGGTGCTCGACGAACAGCCGCCAGTCAATGCTCGACAGCAGGCGCAGACTGCCGATGCTGTTGCTGATGGACACCTGGTCGATCGCCTGTTGCTGCGCATCGAGCTGCACATTGCGCTCGATGCTCAGTGCCGACTCGCTGAGCATCTGCTCGATCCAGGCCAGCGGCTGAGTCAGGGTGGTGCTGTGGCCTTGCAGGCGCCTGGCCAGCTCAGCCACGAACGCTGCGTTCATGGGCGGTTCGGAGCGGGCCATGTCGGCCACCACCAGTACCACGCTCTTGGCATCGTGCTCGGCGGTTTCGATGAGGGTATCGGCCCAGCCATTGGCCAGGTCGCGGTCTGCCCAGTTGGCCATCACCCGGGCCGCCACCCGGCGCAGGTTCTCGATCAGCGCCAGGCGTAGCATGATCGGTATCGCCCAGAGCTCGCCGAGGGTGAGCGTGGCGGTTTGCTGATAGGCTTCGACCAGCTGGCTCAGGCTTTTGGCGTCGACCCGGCCATCACCGTGGCAGATAGTTTCCAGCGCGATATCGTAAACCCGTGGCAGGCCACTGGACGCACCGGTGTCCAGCCGTGGCAGTTGCAGGCTGTAGCCTGTGGGCAAATGGCGCTTGGCGATGCGGATATGCGACTCGACCAAATAGAAGTTGTCGAGCAGCCATTGCGCGGCAGGCAGCGCCGGGCGCGAGCCGGGCAGGGCACCGGCGAGGGCGGCGCAACTGGTGCTGAGCATGCGTTCGTTATCGGCCAGCCGCTCAAGCAGCGAATCGTCGGCCGGCAGCTGGCTCAGACGGTGCTGGCTGGCCAGCCAACTGCCGTGATCGGCCAGTTGTTCGGCGCTGTAGAGCTCTGAGCGCAGCAGGCTTTCGTAGGTGAACGCGTGCCGCGGTGCAGGCCAACGCTGAGCCAGGCGCTGAACGAAGGCAAGGGTGCGATGCCAGGGATTGTCCATGGTGTGCTGGGGTACCGTGAGCTGGCCGGTCAGACCCTCAGTCTGGGCGGCTGGCCCAGGATGGGTCTGTGCGCTAGCGAACAAAGGCGTGATTCGCTACCGCGCCTTTCAGGTCAGCCTCAGCCGCTTACAGCAGGATGTAGTCGCTGTATTGCCGGATACCGCGGTGGCTGCCCTCGACCAGGTGCACGTAGCGGCCCGCGATCAGGTCGACCGGCAGGCAGTCGTCGATATCCAGTACCGCGTCGGTGTGGGGCTTGAGCCAATCGGCCAACAGGTGCTGCTTGCCCAGGCGCTTGGCCTCGGCTTTGTCCTTGGCGACCACCAGGCGGTAATGGTGCGCTTCGCCGAAGCGCTGTGGCTCGTAACCCCCCAGGTTGATGAAAAACAGGCGTTGGGCAGTGGGGCCTGGGGCCAGGTGGCTGAGTTCGACGCGGTAGTGGTCGACGCCGTCTACAGCCAGCCAGGAATCGATATGCAACCCGGCGCGGCTGCCGAACCAGGCTTCGCGCAGTTGCGGGTAAGCCTGCTCCAGCGAAGGGGCCTCGACGAACACGACATCGTGCACTTCGATATTCGCCCTGGGGTGCCGACCGCCCAGCATTACAACGTACAGCATCTTCGCTCCTTGGTTCGATGTGCGGGCCTGCTCAGGCTACCCGCTGCACCTAGGGTATCAAGCCCGCCGCTAGCGCTGCAGGTTTTGGCCCTGTGCGGGGTCGCTCGCCGGCGCGGGCGGGCAATCGGCTTGACGCTCGCACTGGCTACCCATGGCCCGGTATTCCTTCCTGAGTTCACGTATCTGGCGGTTGTCCAACGCTTCTAGGTCAAGCACGGACTGCTCTGCGGATTGGGTCGCACGGATCAGCTCATCGAGTTTTACATGAATGATGTCGTTGTCCCGGTTCTGCGTGTTCTGAATCAGAAAAACCATCAGGAACGTAATGATCGTCGTCGTGGTGTTGATGATCAGCTGCCAGGTGTCGTTGTAGTGAAACCATGGCCCGGATATCGCCCACAAACCGATCAGCACCACTGCGACGAGGAACGTGCTGGGTTTGCCGGCCTGATTGGCCAGCCATTGGCAGAATTTTGCGAATTTCACGGTGTGCCTCCCTATGGACCTGAAAGGTCAGACCACAGCGAAGGCCGGACATCTTTTTTACATTCACCTGCTTAGCCACCCAAAGCCAGCCGGGGCTGGCCTCGGGTGGGGTGGCAGTTCAAAGGATGGGCTTGCCACCGGTAACGGCATAGCGCGAACCGGAGATGTAACTGGCTTCATCGGAGCCGAGCAAGACGTAGATCGGCGCGACCTCGACCGGTTGCCCCGGTCGCCCGAGCGGGTAGTTGGAACCGAAGTGCTTCACCGCTTCATCGGGCATGGTGGCCGGGATCAACGGTGTCCAGATGGGGCCGGGTGCCACGCTGTTGACCCGTATGCCGGTTTTGCCCAGCAATTGGGCCAGGCCGGCCGTGAAATTGGCAATGGCGCCTTTGGTCGTCGCATAGGCCAACAGCTTGGGCGATGGGTCGTCGGAGTTGACCGAACTGGTGTTGATGATCGAACTGCCTTTGGGCATCGAAGGCAGCGCCCGCTGGCAGATGCGGAACATGGCGGTGATGTTGACATTGAAGGTCATTACCCACTCGTCATCGTCGATTTCATCAAATGTCTCGTGGGACATCTGAAACGCCGCGTTGTTGACCAGGATGTCGATGCGCCCGAACTGCGCCACCGTCTTGTCGACGATGTCGTAGCAGTGCTGCTTGTGCGCCAGGTCACCGGGCAGCAACAGGCACTGGCGGCCAGCGGCCTCGACCCAGCGTGCGGTTTCCTGGGCGTCGTCGTGCTCATCCAGGTAGGCAATGGCAACGTCTGCACCTTCGCGTGCATAGGCGATGGCCACAGCCCGCCCGATGCCGCTGTCGGCGCCGGTGATCAAGGCGATCTTGCCTTCAAGGCGACCGTGGCCGGTGTAGCTTTGCTCACCGCAATCCGGGTACGGCTCCATCTTGCGTTGCGAACCTGGAACGCTTTGCGGCTGAGTGGGGAATGGCGGGGTAGGGTAGTCACGCATGGTTGAATGCTCCTGCAGTGGGGAAGGTCATGGCTGTTCGGGTGCAAGGTCTAATTGCGCCTGCGTCGCGTGCTGGCGAAGGCGAAGCCTGCAAGGATGCCTACCAGGGCGGCGCCCACCAGGAGCGGCGTCCTGTCTTTGGGGGGCTGCCAATCCCCGGTCACGCTGCGCCGACCGCTGGGCGGTTCGAACAGGTTGCCGGAGGAGATCGCGGCGCTGGGGCTTCGGCGCAGGCCCAGGCGGGTCAGCCAGCCCGACAGGTGAGGCAGCCCAGGAATGAGGTAACTGGCCAGATGGGCAATGCGTGCGGTGGCGCCCACGGTGGTATGAGCACGGGGTGAAATCGCGCAGGCCACCATCGCTTTGGCGACCCGCTCTGGGTCGTAGATCGGCCCCGGCGGCGTCAGGGCATGGCCAGTGTAGTTACCGCCATCCCTGAACCCAGGCGTGTCCATCACGGCGGGGTAGATGTCGCAGACGTGGATGTCGGGGAATTCGGTCAGCTCCCCCCTGAGAGCCTCGGTAAGGCCGCGCAAGCCGAACTTGCTCGCCGAGTAGGCCGCTGCATAGGGTTGCGCCACCCAACTGCCCAGGGACAGGGTGTTGATCAGCACGCCGCTGCCTTGTGCCTTGAAGTAGGGCATGGCGACGTAAGCGCCGCGCAGGTAACCGACCAAGTCCGTCTGGATAACCTGCTCATGCGCCTGCAGGGGCGTTTCCTCGAACGCGCCCACCGCGCCTACGCCTGCGTTGTTGATCCAGATATCAATACGGCCGTGGCCGAACGCTGCCGCACGCGCTGCCAACGCTTCGACCTGATCGCTACTGGAGACATCGGTTTTAACGGCGACAGCGTCTGTACCGCAGTCGGTGCACTCATCCAGCACCTCGAACAACGCCTCTTCATCCCGTGAAGCCAGCACCAGGCGTGCACCTTTGCAGGCAAAGGCATGGGCTGCGGCGCGGCCTATGCCACTGGAAGCGCCGGTGATCACCACCACTTTGCCGCGTAATGGGCCTTTGATGGGCGTTGCCGGGCCGACGACGGGGAGCGGGCCCTCTTCGCTGTGCGTGGGGAGTGTGTCCAAGGGGGGCAGCGCAGCGCTGGCCTCCAGGCGGGCGAGCTCAAGCACCGTGCCATCCACCAGGGTCAGGGTCAGCCCCTCGATGGTACCGGCCAGCCGGTCGGCAAACACCGGTTCGCCCTCGGCATCGAGGCTGTCATAGATGAACCGGGTGCCTTCCAGCCAGCCCACGGCGGTCAACAGCTCCGGGCCAAGGAAATACTTGCCGTCCAGGAAGAATCCTGGGAACTGATGGGCCCGCTCGACGTTTTCCACGCGGTAACGCTCGCCGGGTTTCATGCCTGTTGCTTGATCGATCATGGTTCAAGCCTCTGTGTGCTGATGTCTTTGGCCCTGGCCTTTGCCATGGGCCATGGCCTGTCTGCCGGGCTTCACACGTGGTCCGTGCCCAGGGTGCCGGGGGCAGCGCCTGGCACAAGAATGACCTTGCGGCAGTTGTCCTCTTTTTGATCGAACAGCTTGTAGCCCAGGGCGGCCTCTTCCAGTGCCAGGCGATGGGTAACGATCAGTTCGGGCTGAAGGCGGCCTGCCTCGATATGCTCCAGCAGTTCGGGCAGGTACTTCTGGACATGGGTCTGGCCCATCTTGAAGGTCAGGCCCTTGTCGAAGGCATCACCGAACATGAACCCATGAATGAAACCGGCATACACCCCAGGCACGCTAACCACGCCCCCGCGGCGTACTGCGGCAATGCTCTGGCGCAAGGCCTTGCCACTGCTGCCTTCGATTTTCAGCGCGGTCATGACCGTTTCGGCGGCGCTGCCTTTGGCTTCGAAGCCGACGGCGTCGATTACCGCGTCCACCCCACGCATGCCGGGTGTCTGGCGAATGATGCTGTCGGCAGGGTCGTCATCGCGCTCGAAATTGATAGGGATAACGCCGTAGGCGTCGCGTGCGTAGGCCAGGCGGTAGTCGTTGTCGTCGACCATGAAAACGGTCTGGGCGCCAAGCATCCGTGCACAGGCGGCACTGAGTAGGCCCACGGGCCCTGCGCCATAGATGGCCACCGACGAGCCTTGGCCAACCTCGGCATTGATCACGGCTTGCCAGGCGGTGGGCAGGATGTCGGACAGAAACAGCACCTTGTCGTCAGCCAGGGTGGTCGGCACCTTGAAGGGGCCGACGTTGGCTTTGGGTACCCTCACATAATCGGCCTGGCCACCGGGGATGCCGCCGTACAGATGGCTGTAGCCGAACAACGCGGCGCCAGGCGGGATTCCTTTCTTGTTGATGATCGAGCCGCGCCCGGTGTTGGTGGTTTCGCAGGCAGCGAACAGCGCGTGCTGGCAGAAGAAACAGCTGCCGCAGGCAATCACGAAGGGGATCACGACCCGGTCACCGACCTGCAGGTCGGTGACCGCGCTGCCGGTTTCTTCCACGATGCCCATGAATTCATGACCGAAGATATCGCCCGCTTCCGTTTGCGGGATCTTGCCCCGGTACAAATGCAGGTCCGAACCGCAAATGGCGGTGGCAGTTACCTTGAGGATGATGTCATCCGCTTGTTCGATGCGGGGATCGGCGACGGTATCTACCCTGACGTCGTTTGCTCCGTGGTAAGTCAATGCGCGCATGGGACCAACTCCTGCAGGCTGGGTTTTTTGGTGGTCTATGCAGGGGAAGCCGGCAGACGGGCCAAAGTTCATTGCAACTGGCCAAGTGGGCTCAATCACGGCTGCGGGCGTGGGGAAAATATTCACCAGGTTGCCCACACCCGGCGCTCGCGTGGCCTAGAGTTAGCGGGACGTGATATGGCGCAATGCAATTATTTGCCAACGGTCACAACTATTCACACCGGCAGCTGTCAGTTTTGCGAGCCGGTACATTCATTGGGGTACCGGCCACGTATTTTCAGGAGCGAATGTCACATGGCAGCACTGCAGAACAGCACGTTGGAAGCGATTGTCGGCAATCAGGTCCAGTTGCTGGGAGACTGGCTTGCTGCACTTGAAGCCAATGGCGCGACACGCAACATCCGGGAACAGGAGCTGCGCCAGGAAACACGGGAGTTTCTGCAATTGGTGGTTGATGGCCTGCGCAGTGAAAGTGGCGGCGACATTGCCACCGAAGGCTGGGAGCAGACCCGTCGCTTCCTGGAAAAGCTCTCTGCCAGCCGCGCCCAAATCGGCCAGGAGTCGCACCAGACCGCCTATTTCATCTTTGCCCTTAAAGGCCCGTTGTTCACGCTGTTGCAGGCTCATTACCGTGAACAACCGGCGCTGCTTGCCGAGCAGCTCTGGGAAATTTCTTCACTGTTCGATGCCTTCGGCCTGCATACCATCCGCACCTACCAGAAAAACCGCGAGGCGGTGATCAAGCGTCAGCAGGAAGAGCTGCTGGAGCTGTCCACGCCGGTGGTCAAGCTGTGGGAGGGGGTGCTGGCGTTGCCCCTGATCGGCACCCTCGACTCCCAGCGCAGCCAGACGGTGATGGAGTCGCTGTTGCAGCGCATCGTCGACACCGGGTCGGAAATCGCCATCATCGACATCACGGGTGTGCCTACGGTCGACACCCTGGTGGCCCAACACCTGCTCAAGACAGTCACCGCCATCCGCCTGATGGGCGCCGACTGCATCATCAGTGGCGTGCGCCCGCAGATCGCGCAGACCATCGTGCACCTAGGCCTGGACCTGGGCACATTGACAACCAAGTCCAACCTGGCCGATGCCCTGAAGCTGGCGCTGTCGCGCCTGGGCACTGCCCTTGGCGAGCGGGTGTGAAGCATGGAGCGTATTCCCATCCTGCAAATGGGCGAGTTCCTGCTGGTGACTATCCAGGTGGACATGCATGACCAGTTGGCCCTGCGCCTGCAGGACGACCTGACCGACCGTATCGACCAGACCTCCGCCCGTGGCGTGCTGATCGATATCTCGGCGCTGGACATGGTCGATTCGTTCATCGGCCGCATGATTGCCAGTATCTCGGGCTTGTCGCGGATCATGGACGCCGAAACGGTACTGGTTGGCATGCAGCCGGCGGTGGCGATCACCTTGGTCGAGCTCGGCCTGACCCTGCCTGGGGTCAGTACCGCATTGAACGTCGATCGCGGCATGAACCTGCTGCGTCAGCGGGTAGGGCGCACATGAGCATTCGCCAGAGCGGCAGCCAACCGGTGCGTATCGAACAGGACGTGGTACTGGCTCGCCAGTTGACCCGCAAACTTGCCACCGAGTGCGGCATGCGCTTGGTCGACCTGACCAAACTGGTGACGGCCGTGAGCGAACTGGCGCGCAACACGGTGGTGTATGGCGGGGGCGGCGACATGGACTGGCAGGTCCTCGAAGAGACCGGGCGGGTTGGCCTGCGCCTGGTGTTTCGCGACGAAGGGCCGGGTATTGCCGACGTCAAGCTGGCCCTCACCGACGGCTGGACCTCAGGCGGTGGTTTGGGCCTGGGGCTGACGGGTGCCAGGCGCCTGGTCGATGAGTTCGAACTGGACAC
Source organism: Pseudomonas ceruminis (assembly GCF_021602025.1). Classification (GTDB taxonomy): domain Bacteria; phylum Pseudomonadota; class Gammaproteobacteria; order Pseudomonadales; family Pseudomonadaceae; genus Aquipseudomonas; species Aquipseudomonas ceruminis. The sequence continues at coordinate 354,280 of NZ_BQHW01000002.1, read as the reverse complement.
CGCTCCTGGGCAAGGTACCCGGGTAACGATCACCCGATGGACATGAACCTTGTCGCTAGCCTGACCCAGGTCCTGCGCATTGATGATTCCAGCCAGGTGGGCCATGCCCGGCGGGTGGTACAGAAACTGGCCGAACAGCACGGTTTCGACGCTGCCGATGCCGGACGGGCGGCCATTGTTGCCACTGAGCTGGCCAGCAATGTGCTCAAGCATGCCGAGCACGGTGAACTGCACCTGCGGGCGCTCGTCCATGGCGCCCAGCAGGGCATCGAGTTGCTGGCGGTGGATCGTGCGCAAGGCTTCGATGTGCACAGTTGCCTGGTCGACGGCTATTCCACCGGTGGCACGCAGGGCATTGGCCTGGGGGCGGTCAGCCGCTTGGCGCAGGTGTTCGACGTGCATGCCGACGCACGCGGCGCCGTGGTGCTGGCGCGCCTGTACAAACATGGCGACAGCGCTCGGGATGTGCGGGTCGGGGTGAGCCAGCATTCGCTGCACGACGACCCCGCCTGTGGCGACACCTGGCACGTAACCCTCGGCGACCAGCGCCTCAGTGCCCTGGTGATCGATGGCCTGGGCCATGGGGTGGAAGCCGAGCGGGCCGCCAAAGCCGGGGCGCAGGCGTTCGCCGAAAGCCCTTTCAGTGCGCCCGAGCACCTGCTGGTCGCCCTGCACCACGCCATGGGCGGCACCCGGGGCGGCGCCGCCGCCATCGCTCAGTACGAGGGCGCCGGCGACCGCCTGGCGTTCATCGGCATCGGCAATATCGGCGCGGCCCTGGTCGGTGGCGATCGGTCACGAGGCCTGGCCTCGCATCCGGGCATCGTTGGCGGCCAATACCGCAAAGGCCAGGTGTTCGACTACGCTCACGTGAAGGGAAATCTGTTGATCATGTTCAGCGACGGCCTGCAGTCCCGTTGGAACCTTCAAGCTTATCCTGGCCTTGCGCGCCGCCACCCGGCAGTCGTTGCCGCCGTGTTGCACCGCGACTTCTGCCGCGGGCGGGACGATGTGACGGTGCTGGTCATCGACCTGGAGACTGTGCATGGCTGAGCCATCGCTCGACAATGGCGCCGAACAGGCCGCCTGCGTGGCACGCCTGCAGGCCGAGAACCAGGCCCTGCGTGCCGAACTGGAAGAAACCAACCAGGGTGTGCTGGCGCTTTATGCGGAGCTGGACATCCAGGCCGAACAATTACGCCAGGCGTCGGACCTCAAAAGCCGCTTCCTTTCCTATATGAGCCACGAGTTCCGTACGCCGCTGGGCTCGATCCTGAGCATCACCAGCCTGCTCGCCGACGAGGTGGATGGGCCGTTGAGCAAGGAGCAGCAGTTGCAGGTGGCGTTCGTCAGCAGCGCCACCCGCGAGCTCAGCGACATGGTCGACGACCTGCTCGACCTGGCCAAGATCGAAGCGGGACGGATCACCATCTCGCCCGCCTGGTTCGACATGCTCGACCTGTTCGCTGCCCTGCGCGGGATGTTCCGGCCGATCGTCGACACGGGGGCGGTGGACCTTATTTTCGAAGAACCCCAGGGCTTGCCGCAGCTGTATACCGATGACAAGAAGCTGGCGCAGATCCTGCGCAACTTCATCTCCAATGCGCTGAAGTTCACCACCCGGGGCGAGGTGCGGGTGTCGGCAAAATTGCATGGCAGCGACCAGATACGGTTTGCCGTGAGTGACACGGGCATCGGCATTGCCCCAGAGCTGCTGGAGGGGTTGTTCGAAGACTTTACCCAAGTGGATTCGCCGCTGCAGAAACGCCTGCGTGGCACGGGGCTGGGGCTGTCGCTGTGCAAGCGCTTTGCGGCGCTGCTGGGAGGGGAAGTGGGTGTAGACAGCGCGCCTGGGGTGGGCTCGTCGTTCTTCGTGATCATCCCCCTGGCGCTGGCCCAGGAGAGCGCAGATGAACCCTGACATCCGCCTGCTGATCGTCGACGACAACGCCGCGACGCGCTATGCGCTGCGTCGGCGCCTGGCGCTGCACGATTACCAGGTGCTGGAGGCAGGCACCGGTGGCGAGGGCCTGGCGCTGATTGGCAGCGAGCAGATCGATGCGTTGATACTGGATGTCAACCTGCCCGACATGAGTGGGTTCGACATCGTCCGGTTGCTGCGCGCCGACCCGGCCACGGCGCTGTTGCCAGTGATCCACGTCTCGGCGGCCTCGATCCAGACCGGCGATATCATCACTGGCCTGGATGCTGGGGCCGATGCCTACCTGGTACACCCCGTAGACCCGGATGTGCTGGTGGCGACGTTGCGCACGCTGCTGCGGGTGCGCGACACCGAACGTGCGCTGCGCGACAGCGAGGCGAGTTTCCGCGAGATTTTCACCAACGTTTCTGCCCCCATCGCGGTGCTGGATGCCGGGCTCAAGGTGCATGAGTGCAACCAGGCGTTCTATGCGCTGATTCAGGACAACCGCAACCCGCACGCGCTGCAGGAATGCTTTGCCGAGGGGCAACACAGTGCCCTGGCCACCTTGCGCGAGCACTTGGCTGGCGGCCAGCGCTGGCGCGGCAACCTGGCGATGACGGTAGAAGGCTTGCCCAGAGACACCGAATGGCAACTGTCGCCCCATCGCGTGCCGGGGCTGTGCCTGGTGTTTGTCGAGGATGTCACTGAGCACCGCCATCGCGAGCGCTCGCATCTGGCGCGCCTGGACGACGCCAACACTCAGCTGGCCCAGGAAATGGCGCAGCGGGCGCAGACTGAGGCGCAATTGCTGCAACTGCAGAAGATGGATGCCCTCGGCAGCCTCACCGGGGGCATTGCCCACGACTTCAACAATCTGTTGACCGGCATCATCACCAGCCTGGAGCTGATCCGCAAACGGGTGGCGCAAAACCGCCTGGAAAAGGTGCCGTGCTATGCCGACGCGGCGCTCAGCTCGGCGATGAGCGCCGCGTCGTTGACCCATCGATTGTTGGCCTTTGCTCGCCAGCAGCCGCTGGATACCCGCCCGGTGGACATCAACGAGCGGGTGCGGTCCCTGGAAGAGCTGATCACCCGCACCATCGGCGAGCGCATTGCCTTGAAGCTGGAGCTTTCCAGCCAGCCCGCGGTGGCGTTGGTCGACCCGATTCAGCTGGAGAGCGCGGTGCTCAACCTGGTGATCAATGCCCGCGATGCGTTGCCTAAGGGTGGGCATATCTGGGTGAACACCGGGGCGACGTGGTCCCATGCCGACCCGAACCTGCAGGACGGCCCGTATGTGGCAGTGACGGTGCGCGACGATGGCAGTGGTATCGAGCCGGCGTTGCTGGAAAAGGTATTCGACCCGTTCTTTACCACCAAACCGGTGGGGCAGGGCACGGGGCTCGGTTTGTCGACCATCTACGGCTTTGCCCGCCAGTCCGGCGGGCACGTGGCGATTCGCAGCGCACTGGGGCTGGGCACCGAGGTAACGTTGATGCTGCCGGCCAGCAATCACCAAGTGCCCCGCGAGGAGCGCCGGCCAAAGCCCGAAGAGCAGGGTAGCGGCGAGCATGTGCTGGTGGTCGAGGACATGGCCTCGGTGCGCCTGTCGGTGGCCGAAGTGCTGGCCGATGCGGGCTATCGTTGCACCCTGGCCGAAACCATTGAGCAGGCGTTGGATCATTTACGCGAAGACACCGGCATTGCGCTGTTGCTGACCGATGTCGGGCTGCCCGGCATCAGTGGCCGGGAGCTGGCCGACATGGCGCGTATCTATCGGCCAGGCCTGCCCGTGCTGTTCATGACCGGTTACGCCGAGCCAGCGCTGGACCGCCAGGCGTTTCTGGGCACGGGAATGGACATTCTGATCAAGCCGTTCCAGATCGGCGAGTTGCTGGAAAAGGTACGGCGGACCCTGGGTTTGCTGGCTGCAGGCTGAGCCTGTGGGTCCGACGCTGCCGGGCCCATATAGCAATATCTCCTACGCCAGGCGGCTAACTGTCCAGCGTCCCTTCCTTGCGGGGCGCAGGGTGGGTGAGAAGCTTCTTTGCGCTGGCCAGGTGGTTGGGAAGCTGGTCACTGAGCGCCCAGATCTCGAGCATCTTGGCGTACTCGAAGGCATGTAGCGGGTCGGCCTGGAGCCAGTGCTCGAACGCGGCATGGTCTTGTGCGGTGCATTCGTCGTCGTGCAGACGCAGGCACCACGTCGAGGCTTCGGTGATGGCGGTGTCGCTTGGCTGTGCGGGCGGGGGTGGTTTCATTTTCAGCTACCTGTGTGACTCGCAAGCCACACTAAGGAAGCGTTTGGCAAAAAAACGTTAAAAAAACATCATCAATTTCAACATCCTGCCATTACCACGCTGCCGGTGTCGGGGTGCTGGCGCCGGTCGTGGCCTGCACCCCGGCGATATGCCGCCCGGCCACATAGCCAAAGGTCAGCGCGGGACCAAGGTTGATGCCGCCGGAGGGGTACCAGCCGCCGAACACGCTGGCCATGTCGGTCCCTGCCGCATACAGGCCTTTGATGGGCTGCCCATCGGCGTCCAGCACCCGTGCGTGGCCATCGGTGCGCAGGCCGGCGAACGTGCCGAAGCACCCCGCCTGAACCTTCACCGCATAGAACGGCCCATGCTCGATTGGCGCGACGCAGGGGTTGGGCCCCTGGTGCAGCGGATCACCCTGTTTGCGCGCGAACGGTGTGGATCCGCGGCCGAATGCCGGGTCCTGGCCATGACGGGCATGGCTGTTGAACTCGGCCACCGTGGCGCGCAAGCCGGCCGGGTCGATACCGCAGGCCTGGGCAAGTTGTTCGATGCTGGCGCCGCGCTTGAGGTATCCGCTGCGCAGGTGCGGCCATACCGGCAGCGGGGCCGGGCGGGCATAGCCAAGGCCATAGCGGCGCAGAAAACGGTGGTCGCAGACCAGCCACGAACAAGCGTGTTCGCCCGCCGGTACGGCCTCGAGCATCGCCGCCACGTAGTCGTAGTAACCCTGGGCTTCGTTGACGAAGCGCTTGCCGTTGGCCAGGACGCCGATGATGCCCGGCTTGCCGCGTTCGATGATGTGCGGGAAATGGCCGATGCTGCCGTCACGGTGTCGCACCTTGGACACCGGCGCCCACGCCACCGCCGACTTCAGGTCGGTTGCGACGACACCGCCAGCGGCCTCGCCAAGGCGCAAGCCATCGCCGGAGCACGATGTCGGGGGCAGGGCGAGAAGGTCCTCGGCGGCGGTGCCGCCGGCAAGCAGTTGCTGGCGCCGCACAGCGTCGTGGGGGAAGCCGCCTGCAGCGAGCACTACGGCGTTGGCACGAACCGTCAATTCACCCTGCGCGGTGCCGACCACCGCCCCGCGCACTTCACCGCCTTCGAGCAGCAGGCGCTTGGCCGGGGCCGATTCGATCAGGCGTACACCAAGGTCTTCGGCTGATTTGGCCAGGCGTGCCACCAGCGCCACGCCGTTGACCAGGTGCATGGCCCGGCCATGGCGGGCCAGGTGATACAAATGGCGACCGAGGCGCTTGCACACCTGCCCGAACGCGCGCGGCGAACGGGTCATGTTGAGAAAGGCAGCCAGGTCGGCACCGGCCATGATTGGCATGCCCATGAACGAAGTTTCGCGCAGCGTCCTGCGCAGGCGCGGCAACAGTGCGCCCACTTCGCGGGCATCATAGGGGGCGGCGATCACCTGATGCCCACCCGTGGCAGCGCCAGGGGTGTCGCCGTGCATGTCGGGGATGGCATTGAAGCCGAATGCGATGTTCTGGTCATTGGCTCCGGCGGCGTGTTGGTGGATGCATTCCATTTCAACCGGTCGGCGTCATCGCTCGAAGACCTGGCGCGGCTGGCGCCGCAGCGCATGCGTTACGCCCAGCTCTGCGACGTGGCCGGGCCAGTGCCGGCCGACCTGGACGAAATCCTGCGCCAGGCCCGCAACGAGCGGCGTTTCCCGGGGGAGGGCGATGCGGACCTGGTCGGCCTGTTGCGTGCGCTGCCAAAGGCTGTGCCGTTGAGCCTTGAGATCCCGACTCGACAATTACTGGAGCAGGGGGTGAGTGGCGAAGCGCGAGCGCGCATGGCGCTGCACAAAGCCCGAGCCGTGCTGGCACGCACATCGCTGCTCGATTAGGACGTTCCAGCCGTTTCGATCTGGCGCGGCGCCATGAAATACAGCCAGATCAACCCCAGGAAATACATCAGCGGGATCAGGGTAAATAACACGGCATAGTTGTTGTGGGTGAGGGTCAGCACGCTGCCGACGATCTGTGTCATGAACATCCCGCCGACGGCTGCGCACAAGCTGCCAAAGCCGAACACTGTGCTCACCAGGTGCTTGGGCGTGTAGTCCATGACCAAGCTCCAGATGTTGGCTGTCCAGGCCTGGTGCGCGCCCACTGCCACGGCGATGGCCAGCACGGCCATCCACAAGCCACTGGCGTGGGCGGCAAAGACCACGCTCAGGATGGTGCAGGCGAAGATCAGCATCGAAATCAGCCGGGCGCGAGTCGCCCGCACGCCCCGGCCGATCAGCCAGGACGACAGGATGCCGCCGCCGATGCTGCTGAAGTCTGCGGTGAGCCAGATCAGGATCAGCGGTATGCCCATCTGCGTGACGCTGATACCGAGATTGTACTGCTGGTTGAGAAACGGCGGCAGCCAATACAGGTAGAACCAGAACACCGGCGCTGTGATCGCGTACGCCACGGCGAACGCCCAGGTGCCACGCTGACGCAGGATGCGCCTGAACGGCAGCGGCGAGGCGTGCGGTTCTACCTCCTGCTGGATGTAGTCAAGCTCACGCGGGGCCACGCGCGGATGGTCTTCTGGATTAAAGTAGTAAAGGCCCCACAGCACCACCCAGACCAGCCCCAGGCTACCCATGGCGATGAATGCCGCCTGCCAGCCCCAGGCTGCCAGGATCAGCGGCAGCAGGGCCGGGGTGACCATCGCGCCGACATTGGTGCCGGCGTTGAACAGGCCAGTGGCGATGGCTCGTTCGCCAGCCGGGAACCACAGGCGCGTGGTCTTCACGCATGCCGGATAGTTGGCTGCCTCGGTCAGGCCGAGGATGAAGCGGCAGACCATGAACCCTGCCGCCGAGGTGGCCAGGCCATGGGCACCGGTGGCAAGGCTCCACAGCAGCACCGCAACGAAGAACGCGTGTTTCACGCCGACCTTGTCGATCAGCCTGCCCTGCAACAGGAAACCTATCGCATAGCCCACCTGGAACCAGAAGTTGATGTCGGCATAGTCCATGGCCGTCCAGCCCATGTCCTTGGCGAGCACCGGCTGCATGATGCCGAGGGCGGCGCGGTCGATGTAGTTCAGGGTGGTGGCGAAGAACACCAGGGCGAGCATGCCCCAACGGGTCTTGCCGACGGCCAAGGCGTGGCGAACCTTGTCACCGACGCAGCCGTGGGCTGTAAGGGGGGTGGCAGTATCAAACTTGGAAGGGGTCATGGGGACATCATTTTTTTGAATTTGATGTGAGCGGCAGCAGCTGCGTCGCGGTTTTGCCTGGGGCAGGGCAGGGCTCGCCGACCCGTCAATGGTGCGCAGTCTGGGAGTGACCGTCAATTCGCGTACCGGGCAACTGTTCGATAACCGCACGGAGTCATGCCGGTCATCGTTTTTCCGCTTGGTTGCCCTGGCGTGGAGCCGATCAGCGTGGGGCGACGGGCCACCTGTCTTTCGCCCGTACAGTTGTGTAGATTGGTTGAAGTGCCTGACTCCTATCACCTGGTGAGCAGCAAATACCCATGCAACAGTCCCCTCCAGACGAAACCATTCGTGCAGCGCTGCAGAAGTCCCATGCGCGCCTGCGCAAGCAACATGAACTGGTAGTCGAGTTTGGTGTGATGTCGCTCAAGGCATCCGACCTCGATGAGTTGCTCGACCAGGCGTGTGCAACCGTCGCAACGGGCATGCGAACCCGCTTTGCCAAGGTGCTCATGCCCATTGCCCAGAGTGACGAATTATTGCTTTCCCACGGTGTGGGGTGGGACGCGGCCGACATCGGCAGCGCACGGATAGGGGGCGATGAAGCCAGCCCGGCGGGCTATGCCATGGCCACCTACCGGCCCGTGCTGTCCAACCATTTAGGCCTGGAACAACGTTTTCGTACCCCTTCGCTGCTCAAGAAGTACGGCATCGAGCGGGCGATAAACGTGCCTATTCGTGGTATTTCGGCGCCGTTCGGCGTGCTTGAGGCCGATAGCGGCAACGGCGACGATTTCATCGAAAGCGACCTGGTGTTCATGGAGGGTATCTCCAACGTCATTTCCATGGCGGTGGAGCGGTTGGCTGCGGGGGCGCAAACCCTGCGCCCAGACCCCTATTCGGAAAGCGTGCTCAATGCGAGCCCCGACTGCGTGAAGATTCTGTCAGCAGGCGGCGCAATCGAGTTCATGAACGAAGCTGGCCTAGGCCTGATGCAAATCGGTGACCTGGCTCAGGTCAAAGGCCGGGTGTGGTCACAGTTGTGGCCCGAGGCGTCCCAGGGCGTGGTGGATGCCGCCCTGGCCAAGGTGGGCAGCGGTGAAGCGACGCGTTTCGAGGCACTATGCCCCACCCTGCAGGGCGAACCGAAATGGTGGGATGTCACGGTCGCGCCCATCCTTGGCGGCCAGGGTACAGTGGACAAGATCATCGCTGTGTCCAGGGACATCACCGAGCGGCATCACTACGAAGCCCAGCTGTTGTCGTTGATCGATGCCCAGCACACCCGGCTCACCGAAAGCGACTTTCACCTGGAAGAGATCCATCACCGCGTCAAGAACAGCCTGCACCTGGTCAACACCCTGCTTTTGCTCCAGGCAAACCTTGCGGCCGACGAAGCGGTCAAGCTGCAGCTACAGACCGCCGCCGGGCGCGTGGTGACCATTGCCAGCGTCCATGAGCGGCTTTACCAGAATGCGGAAACACAGGCGGTCCGCGCCGGCGACTACCTGGCTGCGCTGTTGGGCGACCTTGGCAAATCGATTGCCGACCGGCAGATTCTGCTGCAGGCCGACACGTTCGTGCTGCCGCCCGAGCGGATGGCACCGCTTGGCCTGGTGATCTCCGAACTGATCACCAATGCGCTCAAGTATGGCAAAGGCACCATCGGCGTGAGCGTGAAGGACGCTGGCGACCATGCCTTGATCACCGTTACCGACGAGGGTGACGGCTTCCCCGCGTCGTACCCCAAACCCACCGGCACAGGTTTGGGCATGCGCCTGGTGAAGAGCTATTCGGGTTACGGTACTGCGGCGATCAGCGTTGATCGCCGTGAAAAGAGCACGATCAACGTGCGCTTCAGGTTGTGAGGCCATCCGTCACTTCGCACCTGCCAACCTCGCCCCGGTAACCCTTGCGCAAGCCATTGGTGCCCAGGGTAGGGGTTACCGATCATTCTGACTGAACTCCACGCGCGCGCCCTGCGTCCCCCGAATGAAGGCACACAACCCGGCACTTGCCGGCTCTTCATCAGCGAGGGACACGACCATGGAACGCGATCAAGGCTCGGCATCGCCGCCGGGCAGCACCCAGGACCACTTGCACGCCATAACCGACGAAGCAGGTGCCCTGCTAAACGAAGCAAAAGTTCAAGGCGCCGAGCAGTACGAGCATTACCGCGACACGGCAGCCGATCAGCTCGACTCCTTGCAGGAAGGCGCCCGCTCGGCAGCGTCGGCGTTGGAGGGCAAGGACACGCTGGGGCTTTCCCAATACCTGACCCAGGCGGCCGAATGTGTGGGCAGCTTTGCCGAGCAGATCCGCCACGAAAGCGCAGAAGACCTGCTGCATCGCGGTTCGCGCCTGGCGCGGGACAACCCTGGGTTGTTCCTGGCGGGCAGCGTGGCGATCGGCTTCGCCTTGTCGCGCTTTCTGCGTGCCAGCGCCAGTTCCACGGCAGGGGCATCCACCGCACCGCCTGCTTATGGTGCCAGTGAGCCCTACCACAGCAGCGCGCCCCAGCCAGACCGTGCCAGCGATGTCTCCACCCACAAGCCCTATACCCCGGTCGACCCGGTCGGCATGGGCGCTGGCGCGCCGGTAAGCGGCGGCCCACTGGAGCGTGACCCGCTCAAAGGAGGTGAATGATGAACAAGGACCCTTTGCAGGTGAGCCCTGGGTTGCACACGCCAGCGGATGACCCGGTCGGTGTAGGTGGCCTGCTGCGCCAGTTGATGCGCGAAGTGCCCGAGCTGTTCAGCAAGGAACTGGCCTTGGCCAAGGCCGAACTGCAACACAACCTCAACACCTTGAAGGCAGGTACCGCGGCGGTGGCCGCTGGCGCCATCGTGCTGCTGGCGGGCTTGATCATCCTGTTGATGGCGGGGGTGTATGCCCTGGCGTTGGTCGTTGCGCCGTGGCTGGCGGCGCTGATCGTGGGCGTGGTCACGATGATTATCGGTTTCATCATGCTGCAGTCGGGCAAAAAGCAGTTCGAGCCTTCGCAGCTGACCCCTGATCGCACGCTGCATGCCATGCAGCAGGACAAGGATGCGTTGAAGAGGAAACTGCCATGAGTACCTCCTTTGAACACGATACGCACAAAGACCCCGACCTGCTCGAGCAGGAGATCAACGCCAAGCGCGAGCACATCAGCGACCTGGTCGATGCCTTGGAGCAGCGCCTGAGCCCGGGCCAGTTGATGGATCAGTTGCTGGCCTATGGCAAAGGCAATGGCGGGGAGTTCTTCCACAATCTGGGCACCACCTTGAAGAACAACCCGGTGCCCACGGCGCTGACAGTGCTCGGCCTGGCGTGGTTGGGTGTCAACCAGAATCGGCCATTCAACCCTGGCCCCGCCCATACCGGGCCAGGGCTGGGTGAAAAGCTCGGTGAAGCGGTCGACAGCGTGAAAGGCGCTTTTGCCCACGCCGGCGAAGCACTGCACGGCGCCGGCGACAGCATGCGCGGCAAGGCCCATGACTTACGTGACCGTGCCAGTGACCTGGGCCAGGGCGCGCGAGCGTCGGTGCAAGGTTCTGCCGACAGCCTGCGCGACGCCGCCCATCAGGTCGGTGATCAGGCCACGGCGCTCAAAGGGCAGTTTGATCATTTGCTCAAGGAGCAACCCTTGGTGCTGGCGGCGCTGGGTATCGCCTTGGGCGCAGCGTTGGGCGCCGCCTTGCCCGGTACACGTAAGGAGGACGCGTTGATGGGGGCCAGCAGTGACCGGTTGACCGATACCTTGAAGGCCAAGGGCGAGCAAGCCAAGGAGGCGGTCAAGGAAAAGGTCCGGGAATCGACTGCCAAAGAGGTGCCGGCCGGGGCCCACAGGGCAGGGGATACCGACCTGTCTTCGGGCTTGGGCTTCCCTTCCTGAGCTTTGCGGCCTCCACAGGCTCTGGCCGACCTGTGGAGGCTGTTGGGCAGGCATCAACGGGTAGGACGCGCTCGGCCGGTTTCGTAACGGGCCAGCAACGGTTGCACACTCAACCCGTGTACCAGCACGCTCAGCGCCACCACCGACAGGGTGAGGTTGGTGCAGGTCAAGGCAACGGCAGGCAGCAGGTCGTGGTTGAGGGCGTAGAACAGGTAGTACAGGCTGCCGATCCCGCGGATCCCGAACCAACCCAGCAAACCGCGCTGTGGGAGGTCCAACAGGCTACCCCACGGTATCAGCAACGTGCCCAAGGGACGAATCAGCATGAACAGCACCCCAGCCACGATCAGCGCTCGCCAGTCCCAGTGTTCGATCAATACCACACCGAGCAAGGTCACCAGGAACACCTCCATCGCCCGCTCCACCAGGCCGCCGAACGCCAGCATGTCGCCCAGCATGATGCCCGCCGCGACCTGGCTGTCTTCCAAAGCATCCAGGTCGCCCTTTACCGCATGTTCAGGCGCGACATGCTGGTGGCCGACCACTGGCTGCACCAGGTGCTCGGCCGGTTCATGCGGGTCGGGGCTGGTGTGCACTTCGGCCTGGCGCAAGCCAAGGCCTGCTGCGAACACGGCGAGAAAACCGTAGCCTTGGATCAGCTCGGCAACCACATACGCCAGGGCAATCAGGGCCAGTGTCAGGTAATCGTTAGGTGACACGGTGCTGTCGTCGTTCTGAATGCGCAGGTACAGGGTCAGGTGGCCCAGCCCGCGCCCCATCCAGTAGCCACACAGCAGCCCCGCAGGCACGGCCCACAGCACATCCTGCAGCAGCCAGGGGCCGAGCCACTGGCCGCCTGCCTCCCCCTGTACAAGCAGCAGGCCGAGAATGACGAAGGGGAAGGCCACGCCATCGTTGAGCCCAGCCTCACCGGAAAGGCCAAAGCGGACCCGGTCATAGTCCTGTGCGTCGTTGACCTGCACCAGGGTGGCCAGCACGGGGTCGGTTGGGGCAAGAATGGCGCCGATCAATACCGAAACGCCCCAGCCCAGGTGCAAGCCGAAATGCAGCAGCAGGCTGACACCCGCAATGCACAGCAGCATCAGCGGCCCGGCCAGGCAAAAGGCGACTCGCCAACTGCGGCTGCTCAGCGGCAGCCGTAGCTTCAGGCCGCTGACGAACAGCGAGAACAATACGGCGACTTCGGTGAGGTGTTCCATCCAGCGGCTGGACTGGCCAAGGTCCAGCTGCAGCAGGCCCAACCCGGCAGGGCCCAGGACAATGCCCAAGCCCAGGCACATCACGGAGGTGGTGACCGGTATCCAGCGCAGGTAAGAGGAGGTGAGCGCCAGCAGCAGCAACACGGCCCCTAGCATGGCGACCCAGACAATGAAGCTCATGTGCGCAATGCCTCCACAGAATCTGGGCCAGGGCCATGATGCTGTGACTGCAGGCACGCGGTGCGCGTTCGGCGTGTAAGGCCAAGCACCGCAAATAAACTGCCGGGCCATCAGCCCGGCAGCCGTATGGCTCAGCTCGGCCAGCAGGACTGGCGGATGATGCTGCAGAAATTGCCCGGGCGAAACGCGGGTTCCTTGTCGGCAATCACATCCGCCTTGACGTTGCCAAAGGTGGTTTGAGGCTTGTGACGAATACCTTCGTAAAACGCCTGAATGATCGCCTCCTTGAAGTGATCGCCGCGTGGGTGCGCCTGGACGACCGCATCGCGCTCGGCAATGCTCAGGCCTTCGTGGTGCAGGCCCAGTACGTCCGTTTCAACGCCGGCGGTGACCAGCGCGATCAACGGGTGCATGTGCTCGGGAATGCCAGGTGTGGTGTGCAGGGCGATGGCTGTCCATACGCGTTCGATATCGCGCTCGTCGATACCGTGACCCTGCAAAAAGTCGCGGGCGACATTGGCGCCATCGACCTCGAAGCGGCAGCAGGCGCTGCTGTGCTGATGGGTCAGGCCCATGTCGTGGAACATGCAGCCGGCGTATAGCAGTTCGCTGTCGAAGTTGAGCCCGCGGCGCCGGCCGGCCAGCGCCGCAAAATAAAAGACCCTGCTCGAATGATGGAACAGCAACGGCGTGGCGGTATCGCGAACCCGCTCGGTGATTTCCCGCGCCATGCGGCTGTCGGGTACTTGAATACCAGCAAGGGTAGCCATGATTGAAACCTCAGTGGGGAATGACGTGGTCAGTCTGCGGCCCTGAGGCTGTGTCCTCAATTGACTTGTTGCGTCAAATACTGCCATTGTCAGCGTGATCCGGCCTTGCGCCGGACCCCTCTGCTTGCCTGCACCCCGGAGCCTTCATGCCGCCTGCACCGCGTACCCTCGCCATTCTCGCCCTGCCGGGTGTCCAACTGCTCGATGCCTGCGGGCCGCTGGATGTGTTCGCCGAAGCCAATCGGCAAGCAGGTCATGAAGCCTACCGCTTGCGTCTGCTGGCTTGTGAGCCTGGCCCGCTGGTCAGCTCTTCCGGCACTCGCCTGGTGCCCGATGGCTGGATAGGGGAAGCGCTAGAGGCTTTCGACACCTTGCTGGTGGCCGGTACGCCACAAGCGGCCGACCTCTACCTGCGCCCCGGCATCCTGGAGTGGCTGCGGATACGGGCGGGGGCGTGCCGCCGTTACGGCTCGGTGTGCACTGGCGCCTTTGCCCTGGCGGCCGCCGGCTTGCTCGATGGCCGCCGCGTGACTACCCACTGGGCCGTTGCCGCGCCGCTGGCGGCACGCTATCCCCACGTGCAGGTAGAGGCCGACGCTATCCAAGTGCATGACGGTAACCTGCGCACCGCCGCAGGCGTCACTGCCGGCCTGGACTTGGCCCTGGCGCTGGTAGAGGAGGACCTGGGGCCTGCCATTGCCCAGCAGGTGGCCAGCCAGTTGGTGATGTACTTCAAACGCCCAGGTGGCCAGTTGCAATTCAGCCGGCAGGGCGCGACGTCGCCTGTGGGGCGTTCGGCGCTGCAGTCATTGCAGCGCTACATTGCCGCCAACCCGGCACTGGACCACACCATTGCGCAGCTGGCATCGCGCATGGGGTTGAGCCCGCGCCATTTTGCCCGGGTGTTTCAACAGGATGTAGGCATGACCCCGGCTGCCTGGGTGGAACTGGCGCGGGTCAATGCGGCGCGTGCGCTGCTCGAGGGCGGGCGGGACGCCCCCAAGCAGGTGGCGGCGCTGTGCGGGTTCGCCAATGCCGATACGTTGCGCCGCACATTCGTTCGCCATGTCGGCGTGACCCCGGCGGAGTACCGCAAGCGCCATGCGCCTTCACGCTGAAGGCACCGTCACTTTCGCCCAGGCAGCACAGCGCCGAGCACCTGTTTTGCAGCTTGTACGATGATCCCAGCCTCGTCGGGATCGCCCTTGAGCAACGTGCCGGCAAACGCCTTCGCCTGCTCCAGGGTGATGTGCGGCGGCAGTGGCGGCACGTTGGGGTCGGTCTTGAACTCGATCAGCACCGGGCAGTCGGCGGCCAGCGCCTGTTCCCATGCACTGGCGACGTTCTCCTCGCGGTCGACGAAGATACCCTTGAGCCCGATGGAGAAGGCGAACAGGTGGTAGGGCACGTCAGGGATCGACTGTGAGGCCTCGAACTTGGGGTCACCTTCCATGACCCGCTGTTCCCAGGTGACCTGGTTTAGGTCCTCGTTGTTGAACACCGCGCAGATCCATTTCGGGTTTTCCCACTGCTGCCAGTACTTGGCCACGGTAATCAGCTCGGCCAGGTTGTTCATCTGCATCGCACCATCGCCCACCAGGGCGACCACTGTGCGCTGTGGGTGGGCGAACTTGGCCGCAATGGCGTAGGGCACCGCGGCGCCCATGCAGGCCAGGCCGCCAGACAGCGAGCATTGCATGCCTTGGCGGATCTGCAGGTCGCGTGCATACCAGTTGGCGCAGGAGCCGGAATCACTGGTGACGATGGCGGCGTCAGGCAGACGCGGGGACAGCTCGTACACCACACGCTGCGGGTTGATCGGGTCGGCCTTGGCCATGGCGCGTTTTGCCACGGTCTTGTCCCAGCGCGCGCGCCAACCCTCGACCTTCTTGCGCCAGCGCCGTTCGGTCTTGTGTTCGAGCAGGGGGAGCAACTCACGCAGGGTTTCAGCGGCGTCGCCGACCAGGTTGACCTCCATCGGGTAGCGTAGGCTGAGCATGTCCGCCTGCAGGTCGATCTGCACGCCACGGGCCTGGCCTTCCTTGGGCAGGAATTCGGCATAGGGGAAGCCGGAGCCGATCATCAGCAAGGTGTCGCATTCAGTCATCAACTGGTAGCTGGGCTCGGTGCCCAGCAGGCCGATCGAGCCCGTGACCCAGGGCAGCTCATCGGGCAGGACTGCCTTGCCCAGCAGGGCCTTGGCCACCCCTGCGCCGAGTTTTTCGGCAATGGCGAACACTTCCTCTGACGCTTGCAAGGCGCCGGCACCGACGAGAATGGCGACCTTGCGCCCGGCGTTGAGCACCTCGGCGGCGCGCTGCAAATCGCCGTCATACGGCACCACTTTCGGCTTGCTGTAGCCAATGCCCGAATGCAGGGTGCCGTGGGCCCGTGGCGGTTCGTTGTAGGGCAGGTCCTGCAGGTCGTTGGGAAGAATGACCGCCGTCACTCGGCGCTCGCCGACGGCCGTGCGCACGGCGCGGTCGAGCAGGTGACGCACCTGCGAGGGGGTGGAAGCCTGTTGGACGAAGGCACCGGCCACGTCCTTGAACATCGAAACCAGGTCCAGTTCCTGCTGATAGTGCCCGCCGAGGGCACCGCGTGCCTGCTGGCCAACGATGGCCAGCACTGGCATGTGGTCCATGCGCGCATCGTAGAGGCCGGTGAGCAGGTGGGAAGCACCGGGCCCGGAGGTGGCGATGCACACGCCCAGTTCGCCGGTGAACTTGGCATGGGCGCTGGCCATGAACGCGGCCATTTCTTCGTGCCGGGCCTGGATGAACTCAATCTTGCCGTTGGCCCGGCTCAGTGCGCCGAACACACCATTGATGCCATCGCCTGGGTAGCCATAGATGCGGCGCACGCCCCATTGGTACAAGCGCTCAACCAGAAAGTCGCCTACCGTGCCTGTCATTGTCGTCTCCCTGTCAGTCGTAGTTAGGGTCTGGACTGAGTGCCGGCGCGGAAAGTTTCAACCGTGTGCGCCCTGGTCGGCTGGCCGGAACCTGGCAACCGTCCATGCCTGAAAGCTGAACCCTGGTCGCCGTGCCGACTCCATGGTTAAACGCTGGCACCGAAGGGGGTGCGACATGAGGGTTTTCGACGCGTCCTTGACGTTGCCGGAACAGGAACGGCTGCAGGGGCTGGTGGCGTGGTATCGCCTGCTCGAAGACAGGCTGCTGCGCATGGAGTGCCCGGATGACTACCACGCCGAGCTGGCGCGCAGGGCCGATGAGATGGATCGGCTGGGCCTGATCAGTTTCCGCGAGTGGCGCCACTTGCGCGTCGAAGCCCATCGCGCCTACCTGGACGCGGTTGCCGGGCGGGATTACCCGTGCAGTGTGCCGAGTCAGGCCAGCTGGATGTAGACCGCGTAGATGCCCAGCAACATCCAGAACACCAGGAAGATCCAGGGCGTGCGCAGGGAGAACAACAGCGATTTGCGGTGCCCGGCGCGGGAGGTTTCAGCTTCACAGAACAGTGGCGACTCATCATACGCCAGGCCCATTAGCGGCTCGCTACGCAGCAGGTGGCTCTGCTTCAACTGCCAATGGTCAATGACCGTGTAGGCGGCGTGGATGCCCGGCCAGGCATTCAGCGAACTCAGCACCCCGAGCAAGGCCAGGAACGCTGGCACTATCAGCGTGAACATTTCGCCCCAACCCTGGTTGGTGTTGTTCATCGAGGACACGAAGGCGATGACCAGGAACGACTGCGCCGCCAGGTACGCGTCGGTACGGTTTGCAAGGATACTGGTTTCGTACTGGATCTCCCGACGATAGAAGTCCAGCCGCTCCTTCGGCGAGCCGAACATCCTGACATTGTGCTCGTCGATTTCGTGTTCGGGTGTGCTCGGTGTGATGATTCGGGGCATTCGACAGCTCCTGCAAATTCGCAACAACCAGGCCCGCGTGTCGAGCCTCATGGTTAGGGAAGCCTGAACCCCGTGCAAAGTTCAGCGCCGGTTTCCAAGACGGGATGTACGGCATTAAGGCCCTGCCGCCGCGATGGAACGCCGTACCCCGCCGGCACTCATAGCAACAAATGGGCTATCGGCAGGAGCGCTGCAATGATCCATCTCGGCTGTGCCGGCTGGAGCCTGTCCAGCCACGAGGTGCACGCATTTCCCGGTAGCGGCAGTCACCTGCAGCGCTACGCCGCGCAGTTGAACGCGGTTGAGATCAACAGCTCGTTCTACCGCCCGCACCGGCCGCAAACCTATGCCCGCTGGGCTGCATCGGTGCCCGAAGGCTTCCGCTTTAGCGTCAAGCTACCCAAGGCCATTACCCACGAGCTGCGCCTGCAAGGTTGCGAAGCATTGCTGGATACCTTTCTCGGCCAGTGCGGCCAACTGCAAGGCCACCTCGGGTGCCTGTTGGTGCAGTTGCCGCCGTCATTGGCGTTCGACCGTGAGGGGGCGCAACGCTTTTTTGCCAGCGTACGGCAACGCTATACCGGCGCGTTGGCGGTGGAGCCCCGCCATGCATCGTGGCAGGCGGCGCAGCCGATGCTGGTGCAAATGCAGGTGGCCCAGGTTGCCGCCAGCCCACCACGCTTGGTCATCGATGCTCAGCCAGGAGGTTGGCCGGGATTGGTGTATTGGCGCCTGCATGGGGTGCCGCGGACCTATGCCAGTGCCTATTCAGCGGCGTTTGTGCAGCAAATGGCAGTGCTGCTCACCGCCAGCGCCGAGCAGGGTGTGCCAACCTGGTGCATCTTTGACAACACGGCGTCCGGTGCCGCCTTGGGCAATGCCTTGGCGACACTGGCGTGCCTGAACGCAGCGGGGTGACATTGTGAGCACCGTGGGAGGCGTTGCGCGCCACCCAGGGCGCACGTGTTGGTCAAGCGGCGCGCTGGTCGCCCTTGTGCATCTTCTTGTGCGCCAGCATGGCTTGCCCCATCTGTTCGAGCTCTTCTTTGCCCAGCAGCTTCTTCGCGGTCGGGAACAGTTCGCCTTCCTCTTCTTCGATATGGTGCTCGAGCAACTCTTTCATGACCTTGACGCGCCCGGCGAACTCAAGCGTACCGGCCTCTGTGTGCAGCAGGTCAGGCAATACCAGCGAATCGACGGTGCGGTGCTCTTCCTTGGCCTCGTAATACATCTTCGCTTCTTCCTTGCCTCCCGCCTGTTTGATGGCCGGGTAGAGGATTTCTTCCTCCAACGCGGTGTGCACCTGCAACTCCTGTTCGATGCGCTGCAGCAGCTCGGTGCGTCGTTTCACTGCGCGCTCGGTGGTGGCGGAGAGTTCTTCCAGCAGCTTCTTCACCAGCTTGTGGTCTTGAATCAGCAGATCGATAGCATTCATGGAACACCTCATCGCGGTGGTTGGAA
This sequence comes from Pseudomonas ceruminis, assembly GCF_021602025.1. Classification (GTDB taxonomy): domain Bacteria; phylum Pseudomonadota; class Gammaproteobacteria; order Pseudomonadales; family Pseudomonadaceae; genus Aquipseudomonas; species Aquipseudomonas ceruminis. Next base: position 335,536 of record NZ_BQHW01000002.1, on the reverse strand, counting down.
CTGGGCTTGCCTGGGGTTGAGTCGACGGCTTGGGCAAGGGTTCAACACGGGTGATGGCTGGTACGGGCTACAGCACCTTGTCGAGCGTTATTGGAAACTCCCTGACCCGCTTGCCCGTCGCATGGTAGATGGCATTGGCCACGGCGGCTGCCACCCCGACGATGCCGATTTCGCCAACGCCCTTGGAGCCCAGGTCGTTGACGATATCGTCGGGTTCGTCGACGAAGATCACCTCGATATCGGCAATGTCCGCCTGCACCGGTATGTGGTACTCCGCCAGGTTATGGTTGAGGAAACGGCCCAGCCGATGATCGGTCTGCGTCTGTTCGTGCAGTGCCATGCCCAGGCCCCAGACCACGCCTCCAAGGATCTGACTGCGGGCGGTTTTCGGGTTGACCACACGTCCCGCCGCCACCGCGCTGAGCACCCGGGTAACCTTGATCGTGCCCAGGTCTTCATCGACCTGCACTTCGACGAACACCGCCGAATGGGTCGCGGTGGCGAAGGGCGCACGCCTGGCACCCGGTTCTGCATCGATCTGCACGTCGAACGCCCCTGCACTGGCCTGGGCGACGATGTCGGCGATGGCGAAGCGGTGCTCGCCAGCGTGCAGGTAACCGTCGCCGAACGCGATGTCCTGTGCCGCTGTTGCGCCGATCTCGGGGTAGCGCTGACGGGCAAACGCCAGTACTTTCGTGCGCAGCACCAGGCAGGCCTGACGGACCGCAGAGCCTACCGAGGACACAGTGAACGAACCACCCTGCAGGGGCGCGGTCGGCAGGGACGAGTCGCCCAGCACGAAGGTCACGTCCTGCGGCATCACCCCGGCAGCGTCGGCGGCAATCTGGGTCATGACGGTGTAGGTCCCGGTCCCTATGTCGGTCGTGGCGCTGCTGACGGTCACATGACCCTGCTGATCGATGCTGGCCTTGGCGCTGGCCTTCATCTGCATCGCTTCCCAGACGCCGCCCGCCATGCCCCAGCCAACCAGTTGCCTGCCTTTGCGCAGGCTGCGTGGCGCAGGGTCACGGCTGCTCCAGCCGAAACGCGCGGCACCCTGGTCGTAACAAGCCAACAGTTCCTTGCTGGAGTAGGGCTTGCCTTCGTTGCCATTGCTGGCGGCGAAATTGCGCCGGCGCAATTGCAGGGGGTCGATGTTCGCCGCGATGGCCAGTTCGTCCATGGCGCACTCAAGGGCAATCACGCCGGAGGCGGCCCCCGGTGCGCGCATGTCCAACGGGGTATACACGTCCAGCGCTGCCAGCCGATAGCTCAATGCAACGTTGTCGCACTGGTACAGCATGCCGCTCCACTCCACCAGGTGCTCGGTGAAACCCTCGAAACGTGAGGTCTGGCCGATGGCGTCGTGCGCCATGGCCAGCAGCCGGCCATCTGCAGCTGCGCCCAGGCGCAGCCGTTGCTGGGTGTGGGGCCGGTAGCCAAAGGTGAACATCTGCTGGCGGGTCAGGGTGAGGCGCACCGAGCGTTGCAGGTGCAATGCCGCCATGACCGCCAGCGGCAACTGGTACTGCGGGCGCAAGCCCGAGCCGAAGGCGCCGCCGACAAAGGCTGCCAGTACCCGGATTTTGTCCTTGGGCAAGCCAAATACCTTGTGCAGGTAGTCCTGACAGTTCTGCGTACCCTGAGTTTTGTCATGAATCTCCAGGGTACCGTCCACCTTGTAGAACACCGTCGAGGCATGGGGCTCCATCGGGTTGTGATGCTCATTGGGCGTTGTATACGTCGCATCGACCGTGATTGGCGCATTGGCGAACTGCCCCGCGAAGTCGCCACGCGGTTCAGGCGTCTGCGCAGGCGCCGGATAGGCCTGTTCCAGCACGGCAAGCAGGTCGGTCTGGTGGGGCTGCGTGTGGTATTCGATGTGGATCAGCGAGCCGGCGTACCGTGCCAGCTCCAGGCTTTCGGCGACCACCAGCGCCAAGGGCTGGCCGCTGTACAGGACACGGTCATTGAACAAGGGGCGAAAGGGCGCGCCTTCTGCGGAGTCGGCGTCGCTGTAGTCGTCGTCATAACTGGAAATCCGCGGGCGATGGTTGTGGTCCAGCACACAGACCACACCGGGCACCTGCAGCGCCCGGGTGCTGTCGATGCGCAGCACACGACCGCACGCAACGGTGCTCGATACGACGCTGGCGTAAAGCAAACCGTCCTGTGGGTACTCACCGGCGTATCGCGCTGTACCAGTAACCTTCGCTACACCGTCCACACGGTCGAGCGGTGTGCCGACAACGGGGTTGATCTGGCTCATGGTGTCGTCCTTGCGGGGCGGGTGCCGAACGCGGCGTCACTCAGGGCGCGCACGATGGCTCGACGGCCGAGGGTTACCTTGAAAGCGTTTTGGCTCAGGGGCTGCGCCCCTTTCAGCATGTGTTCAGCCGCCCGCGCGAACAGCTCAGGGGCCACCTTCTGGCCTTTCAAGGTCAATTCCACGGCCGGGTCACGCCAGGGCTTGTGCGCGACACCGCCCAGTGCCAGACGAGCGTCGACGATCAGGTCGCCCTCTAGCTTCAAGGCCGCCGCCACCGAGACCAAGGCGAAGGCGTAGGAAGCACGGTCGCGAATTTTCAGGTAGCAGTAATGCTGGGCGAATTCAGGCGGCGGCAATTCGATGGCGGTGATCAGTTCATCAGTTGCCAGTTGGTTGTCGCGCTCCGGTGTGTCGTAGGGAAGGCGATGGAAGTCGGCGAAGGGGATACACCGTTTACCCGCCCGACCCTGCACGTGGACCACCGCCTCCAACGCCGCCAAGGCAACGCACATGTCCGAAGGGTGGGTTGCGACGCAGCTGTCGCTGGCGCCGAGAATGGCGTGAATGCGATTCAGGCCTGCGCGGGCAGGGCACCCGCTGCCGGGTTCGCGCTTGTTGCAGGGTACCCCGGTGTCATAGAAGTAGTAGCAGCGAGTGCGCTGCAGCAGGTTGCCGCCGGTGCTGGCCATGTTCCTCAACTGCGGTGACGCCCCCGCCAGGATCGCCTGGGACAGCAGCGGGTAACCCTGTTCGATCAGCGGGTGCCAGGCCAGGTCGGCATTGCTCACCAGTGCGCCAATCAGTAGCCCGCCGTTGGGCGTTTGCTCCACAGTGTTCAACCCAAGCCCGGTGATATCGATCAGGCGCTCGGGCCGCACGATGTTCTCTTTCATCAAATCGACCAAGTTGGTGCCCCCGGCGATGAAACGCGAAGCCGGATCTGCCAGGTTTACCGCGTCAGTGATTGATGCAGGTTTGTGATAGCTGAAGGGGGTCATGTGCGCGGTCCTCGTTCGGCATCGATCTGGGCGCGCGTCAGGGGCAGGGCTTCTTCCACTGCGGCAAGAATGTTGCTGTAGGCACCGCAGCGGCACAGGTTACCGCTCATCATCTCGCGAATGGCTTGTGGGCAGTCGGCACGGCCTTCACGCGCCAGTCCGACTGCCGAACAGAGCTGCCCGGGGGTGCAGTAGCCACACTGGAACGCATCGTGGGTAATGAAGGCGCGCTGCATGGGATGCAGTTCGTCGCCGTTGGCCAGCCCTTCGACCGTGACCAGCGCGGCACCGTCGCACATCACGGCCAGTGTCAGGCAGGCGTTGATGCGCTTGCCGTCGCGCAGCACCGTGCAGGCACCGCATTGGCCATGATCGCAGCCTTTCTTGGTGCCGATCAGGTCCAGTTGGTCACGCAACAGGTCGAGCAAGGTGGTCCAGGGGTGGACCTGAACCGACCTGTTCTGGCCGTTGAGTGTAAGGCGTATGGCATGCGCTTCGTGGCCCTTGAGGGAATGTGCGCTCATGGGAGGTCCTCACGGTTAGGGTATGCGCAGTGGGCTGCGTCTTTGTTCTCCGACGTGAGCCTTGCTTGAAACGTTCAGCGTTTCTGCTGACGCCGGGGACAAGTGGCTGCCAAGGCTCAGCATGCGGGGTATTGGCCCAATCGGATCAAACTTTCCGGCGCCGCCAGGTTCTTCTGAAAGACAGGCAATCACGCAAGGAGAACACCATGAAGCACCCTGACCCTAAGCCCGCAGACAAGGTCCCGCGGCCGATTTCGTCGGAGCAGGCCCAGCAAGGCGAGGCTTCGCCAGACCCGGTACTGGAGCGGCCAGACCCGGACACCGAGGCCGTGGACAAGGTAATCACTCCCACCTCGATCAAGGAGCAGGAAGCACAAGCGCGCAAGATCGAACGCACGCTTGCCGATGTAGAACAGAAAGCCCGCCGCTGAAGCAAGCCCGGGCTTCGCTGCGGCTACCGCCCGGGCTCCATCGAGGTGTTCTTCTTCCAACCGCGCAGGTTCATGGCGCACAGACAGATCTGCAGGATGATCAAGGCCCAGGCCTGGGCCTGCCAGCCCCAGACCGACCACAGCAGGTTGCTGGCGATGAAGCAGCAGAAACCTACTTTGCGCCGGCCGGGGCGGCTTGAGCCGATGCACCATGCCGCCAGGACGGTCAAGGCCATGGCGGGCCATTCAAGCAACTTGATCCAGTACTCCATCAAACATGCCCCGTGGGTTGGTGTTCAGACGTGGGACTTGGAGGGGGCGGTGAGGGTTCAGTCTGCACGGGCTGCCCGCAGCGGCCAGGCATGCCTCGCGTGCCCAGGCCGTCGCGGTTTAAACCCTCATGCAGGATGGGCGGTAACCTCCTACCGCACGTAGGTGGAACGGCATGATTGTTCCTTCTTGGCATACGTAGAGCGCAGGGCAGGTGCCCCCTACAGTACCGGCACTGCGCCGCTGTCTGTCTGCGGACGACAACACAAGACGCGACCGTGCCGATGATCGAGAAGGTTTCGCTCCATGACCCAGAACACGCCTATCCCCTTTGACTTGAACGTCTTGCTCAGTCTGCGCGAGAAGCTGGCAGCGCAGACCAGCGCCGAGATCAGGTTCGACGCAGCGTCGCGCGCGCTTTACGCTTGCGAGGCTTCGAACTATCGGCAATTGCCGATCGGCGTGGTGATACCCAGGACGCTCGAGGACATCGTCACCACCGTCAACCTGTGCAAGGCGGCGGGCCTGCCGATCCTGCCCCGCGGGGCCGGGACATCCATGTGCGGGCAGGCGGTGAACGCTGCCGTGGTGATCGATGCCTCCAAATACCTGCATGCGATCGGCCACATCGATGTCGAACGCCGTATTGCGCGGGTAGAGCCCGGGGTCATCTGCGACCAGCTCAAGGATGAAGCGGCCAAGGTTGGCCTGACCTTCGGCCCGGACCCGGCCACCCATAGCCGCTGCACCCTGGGTGGAATGATCGGCAACAACTCATGTGGCGCCCACTCGGTCATGGCCGGCAAAACTGTGGAGAACGTCGAGCGGCTTGAGGTGCTGACCTACGATGGCGAGCGCTTCTGGGTTGGCCCCACGGATGACGCGGCGCTGCAGGAGCACCTGCAGGCCGGTGGCCGGCGGGCGGAGATCGTCCAGGCCTTGAAGGACCTGGTCGACCGCCATGAAGACGAGATCCGCCGGGGTTTCCCCAAGCTCAAACGTCGCGTATCAGGGTACAACCTCGACCAGTTGCTGCCGGAAAACGGCTTTAACATCGCCCGGGCGCTGGTGGGGGTGGAGGGAACCTGTGTCACTATCCTGCAGGCCGAGACGCTGTTGGTGAAGAACCCCACGCACCGGGTACTGGTTGTGCTGGGCTATGAGGAAATCTACTACGCCGCCGACTCGGTGCCACAGTTGCTGCCGCTGGGCCCGATTGCCATGGAGGGGTTGGACGATGGCATCATCGGCGGGCTCAAGGCACGCGGCATGAAGCTTGCCGATATCGCGCAGCTGCCGGCAGGCAACGCCTGGCTGATGATCGAATTCGGTGCGCTGTCCACCGAGGAGGCCACCGCACTGGCGCAGCGGGCCGTGGCCATCGCGCCGCAATTGCCGGGGCGGCCGAGTGCACGGCTGGTGACAGACAAAGGCCTGATGAACCGCATCTGGACCATTCGTGAAACCGGCGCTTCGGCGACCTCGCTGGGCCTGGACCCCAACGAACCGGACCCGGTGGTGGGCTGGGAAGACGCGGCGGTCGAGCCGGAACACCTGGGCAAGTACCTTCGCGAGTTCAAGCAACTGGTCGGGCGTTACGGCTACAAGACCAACCTCTACGGGCATTTCGGAGATGGTTGCATCCACTCACGGATCACCTTCGACCTGAAGTCCGACAGCGGTGTACGCAATTGGCGCGCCTTTCTCGAGGAGGCTGCGCACCTGGTGGTGCGCTATGGCGGCTCGCTGTCGGGCGAGCATGGCGACGGCCAGGCCAAGGGGGAGTACCTGCCCATCATGTATTCCCAGGCGATCATGCAGGCCTTTGCCGAGTTCAAGGCCATCTGGGACCCGCTTAACCGCATGAACCCAGGCAAGTTGATCCACGCGATGCCTGTCGATGCCAACCTGCGCATGGGGCCTGGCTACAGTCGTCCAGCGGTGCAGAGCGCCTTCACCTACGATGCCCGCCTGGGCAGCCAGGGGCTGGCACGCGAGGCGGAGCGCTGCATCGGCATGGGCAAGTGCCGTTCGTTGGACGGAGGCACCATGTGCCCAAGCTTTCGCGCCACCCGCGAAGAAAAGTACTCGACCCGTGGTCGCGCCCGGCTGTTCTTCGAGCTGCTCAAGGGGGAGGTCATCGAGGACGGTTGGCAGAACGAGCAGGTCAAGGATTCGCTGGACCTGTGCCTGAGTTGCAAGGGGTGCAAGACCGACTGCCCGACCAACGTGAACATCGCGCGCTACAAGACCGAGTTTCTCAGCCGCTATTACGCCGATAAACGCCGCCCGGTGATGGATGCCATGATCGGCCGCATCGGCGAGTGGCTGCCCCATGCCACCAAGCTGTCGCCAGTGCTCAACTACGCCATGGGCAACCCGTTGGTCCGCACCGCGGGCGCCTGGTTCGGCCTGGCCAGGCACGCCCGGTTCCCGAAGATTGCCTCGCAGAGTTTCCGCGCCGGCACCACCGCCAAACGCTTGCTCAAGGAAAGCGACCGCCACAGTGGGCGTGAGGTGCTGTTGTGGGTGGACAGCTTCAACAACGGGTTCACGCCCAAGGTGCTCGAAGCCGGCGTGCAGGTGCTGGAGCTGTTAGGCTTGCGCGTGAAACTGATGAAGCGCCACGTTTGCTGCGGCCGCCCGTATTACGATGTGGGGATGGTCGACCAAGCCAAGGCCAACCTGACGCAAATCCTCGAGCAGCTTGCGCCGGTGTTGGAAGAGGGTATGCCGGTGCTGGTGCTCGAGCCCAGTTGCCTCTCGGTGTTCCGCGATGAGATGCCAGGCCTGTTCCCGCACGACCCGCGGGCCAAGCAGCTGGAAAAATCCATCATGACCCTCAGCGAGTTCATCCGCAGCCGCGGCCTGCAACTGCCGGCGATCAACGAGGATGTGCGCATCCACGGCCATTGCCACCAGAAAGCCTGTGGCGGGATGGCGGCAGAACAGGGCGTGCTGGAGAAGCTTGGCGGCAAAGGGCAGGTGATTCAGGCCGGTTGCTGCGGGGTGGCAGGCGCCTATGCCTATCACAGCAAGACCGCGCCCATTGCCAAGGTCATTGGCGAGCAGGCGTTCAAGCCGTGCATCGACCAGATTCCGCAGGAGGCTGCGGTGGTGGCGGACGGGTTCAGCTGCCGTGGGCAGATCCGCAACGTCAGCGGGCGTGAACCCCTGCACCTGGCTGAGTACCTGGCAAAAATACTCGGGTAGGCTGCAGGCGGCATACACGCATCGGCCACGGGCTGCTAATGTCGCGCGTGGCCTGGCCGTTCGCTGCCGGTGGTTCGCCAACACAGCAAGGAAACTCGACAATGAAACTCGACGCCGCGATCCAACACACGGTGCTGCGCGAAGCCACCGTGGTGGCCGGAGCAGACGCCATGGCGCGCGAAATCACCTGGGTGCATATCGTCGACCACCCCGAGATCACCAACTGGCTCAAACCCGGTGAGCTGCTGCTGACCACCGGCTACAACTGGCCGGTTGCGGATGACGAGTGCCGTGAGATGGTACGGCGGCTGAGCGACATCGGGCTGGCAGGGGTGGTGTTGGCGGTGCCGCATTTTCGTGAGCACTTCACCCAGGCGGCCATCGATGAAGCCAACCGCTGCAATTTGCCGTTGCTCGAGCTGCCCTGGGAGATCCAGTTCAGCGAGATCATGCACGACGTGCTGGCGCGGATCATCAACATCCAGGCTGAAATCATCCGCCGTTCGGACCTCATCCATCGCACGCTCACCGAAGCCGCGCTGGAAGTGAACAACCTCCAGGGGCTGGCCAAGGCGCTGCATGCAGCCCTGGACAAGCCTGCCACGGTGGTGTCCAGTGACGGCACCGTGCTGGGCAGCTCGCTGGCCGCCGCCAGTGAGGACCAGGAGCGGGCGCTGATCCGCCGCATCATTGCCCAGCAGAGCCTGGCGGCGTTCTTCGGCGCCAACACGGCTGTTACCCTGGACGCCGGGCATGGCTGGGGCTGCGCCCGCCTGGGAGGGGCGATCAGATTGCGCGGTGAAGTGGCTGCGGTGATCTGGCTGGACAGCGACAGCGACCCCTTCGAGGAACTCGACGCGCGTGCGCTGGAGCATGCGCTGGTGATCGCGGCGCTGCACCTGAGCTATCAGCGCCAACTTTCTGACCAGGAGACACGTCTGGGCTACGCCTTTGTGGCCGGCCTGCTGGAGGGCAAGTTTTCGGCGACGCCCAGCGCCATCGAGCGCGCCCAGGCATCGGGTTGGAGTGAAAACCGGGCGTACCGGGTCTGCCTGGTGCTGCTCAACGGACCCATTCCCTTGTCCATCGAGGGCTTCAATCGCCGCTCGAAAATGACGGACCGCCTGGCGGTGACCATGCAGGGGCTGGATGTCGCACCGCTGATCTCGGTATCGCTCAACCAGATCAGCTTCCTGTTGCCGGCCGAAGTAGCGCCGGAGGCCGTCTGGAAGGTGATCCGTACCGAAGGGGGTGCGCTTGCCGTGAGCCGGGTCCATCGGGGCGTGACCGGTATGGCCCAAGGCGCCGAAGATGTCTCGGCGCTGCTTGGCCTGCTGCGCCCTGGCAAGTTGCATGACTTCGACGAGGTGCTGTTCCCCAGGGCATTGATGGGTGATGCAGATGCCCGCCGCTTGCTATTGGAGCGCATGATCGAGCCGCTTGAGCATCCCAAACGGGGTAACGCGTTGACCGAAACCGCCCTGTGCCTGGCGGGTGAAGGCTTTCAACTGCTCAATACCGCCAAGGCACTGGACATTCACATCAGCACCTTGCGCTACCGCGTCGAGCGTATCGAGCACTTGCTCGGGATCTCCCTGGATAACCCACAGGACCGCTTCAAGCTACAAGTGGCGGCACAGTTGTACCGGTTGGTCTCGGAGGCGTTCTGACCGTGTGAGCGCCGCAGCATGGCCGCTGCCCCTGAGCCCGCCTGGCAATGATGCCACGCGGGCTTTTCTGTGTGCGGTCCGGTGGTGTGCGGTTCCTACTTTTCGTGGGAAACACCTGCAATTTCATCCTGTGCCGGGTGCGTATCTGCACAGGGAGGCGCTGGCTAGCATTCGCCCACTGACACAAAAAGGTGAATGCCATGTCCTCTCAACAAAAACTGCCCGTCTCAGCCCGCACGCAGCATGTCTCCAACGGCATCGCGGTCGCCCATCCGATCACAGTGAGCCGCGCTGCCGGCGCTTATCTCTGGGACGATCAAGGCAAGAAGTACTTGGATTTCGTGGGCGGGATCGGTGTGCTGAACGTCGGCCACAACCATCCGCGGGTGGTCGAGGCGGTGCGCAAGCAATTGGATACCTTCTCGCACATCTGCTTCCAGGTGGCGGCCTATGACCAGTACATCGACCTGGCCGCCAAGCTCAACCACCTGGTTGGCGGCCAAGAGCACTACAAGTCGGTGTTCCTGACCACGGGGGCCGAAGCAGTGGAGAACGCGATCAAGATCGCGCGCGCCCACACCAACCGCCCGGCTGTGATTGCCTTTCGCGGTGGCTTCCATGGTCGCACCCTGATGGGCATGAGCCTGACCGGCATGAGCCAGCCCTATCGTCAGAACTTCGGCCCACTGGCGCCGGATGTCTACCACGCGCCGTACCCCAACGAATACCGCGGCGTTACCACTGAAAAGGCCCTGGCGGCCTTGCAGGAAGTGTTCGACACCCAGGTCGCTGCCGACCGCGTGGCGGCGATCATCATCGAACCTGTGCAGGGCGACGGCGGCTTCATCGCGGCGCCGGTGGACTTCATGCGCGCGCTGCGCAAGAAGACCGAAGAGCTTGGCATCGTGCTGATCTGCGATGAAATCCAGACCGGTTTCGGCCGCACCGGCAAGCTGTTCGGCTTCCAGCACGCGGGCATTCAGCCCGATCTGGTGACCGTTGCCAAGAGCCTGGCCGGCGGGTTGCCGATCTCCGGTGTGGTAGGGCGTGCGGCGATCATGGATGCGCCGTTGCCCGGCGGCCTGGGCGGCACCTACGGCGGTAACCCGCTGGGCTGCGCCGCAGCGCTGGAGGTGATCAAGATCTTCGAGTCGGAAAACCTCACCGAGCGCAGCCAGGCAATTGGTGAACAACTGCTCAAGGGCTTCAAGGCACTGGAAGGACGTTTCAACAGCATTGGCCATGTGCGCGCCATCGGCGCCATGGCGGCGGTTGAGTTCGTGACCGACAGGGCCAGCAAGGCGCCGGATGCCGCCCTGGCTCAGCGTGTCATCGATGCAGCCCGTGAAGAAGGCCTGCTGGTGATCAAGTGCGGTGTGTACCGCAACGTCGTGCGCTTCATTTGCCCGCTGGTGATCTCCGAGCACGACGTGGCAGAGGCGCTGGGCATGTTCGAGCGCGCCCTGGCGGCCGCCAAGGCCTGACCTGTGTTACGCGCTGTTCCTTTGAAGCCTGTTGATGGAGCAAGATCCGTGAATACCCCTGCAGAACACGTCAAAGCCTGGCAGTTGGCATCACTGCCAGCCGGCACCGCCGACCGCAAGACCTATGAAGTCATCAACCCCGCCAGCCAGCAGCCCTGCGCCACCGTGCCCGACTGCACCGCAGCCGATGCCAGGCAACTGGCCGATGCCTCGGTCGAGGCGTTCGACGCCTGGAAGCAGACCACGGCGTTCCACCGTAGCCAATTGCTGCGCAAGTGGTTCGAGCGCATGGTCGCGGGCGCCGAGGAAATCGCTCAGGCGATTTCCACCGAGATGGGTAAACCCGTCAAGGAGGCCGTAGGGGAGGTGATGTATGCCGCCGGTTTTGCCGAATGGTATGCCGAGGAAGCCAAGCGTCTGTATGGCGAGACCTTCGCCAGTCAGTTCGAAAACAAGCGTCTGTACGCCACCCGTCAGCCTGTTGGGCCGGTATACGCCGTCACGCCGTGGAACTTCCCAGCGGCGATGATCACCCGCAAAGTCGCCCCGGCACTGGCGGCCGGTTGCACGGTAATCGTCAAACCGGCCGAGCAATCGCCGCTGACGGCGTTGTTGCTGGAGCAATACTGGCGCGAAGTCGGCGGCCCTGCGGGCACCTTCCAGGTGATTACCTCCAGCAACCCGTCTGCGATTTCTGGGGTGTTCTTCCAGGATCGGCGGATTCGCAAGCTGACCTTCACTGGCAGTACCGAGGTCGGCGTGCTGCTGTATCGCCAGTCGGCTGAAACCATGAAACGGGTATCGCTGGAGCTGGGCGGCCACGCGCCGTTCATCGTTTTTGCCGACGCCGATATTGCCCGGGCGGCCGACGAAATCATGGCCTGCAAGTTCCGCAACGCTGGGCAGACCTGCGTGTGCACCAACCGGATCTACGTGCACACATCGGTCAGCGCGCAGCTGCTCGATGCCTTGGCCACCCGTATCGCGGCGCTGCGAGTCGGTGACCCTGCGGCCGCCGATACGCAGATCGGGCCGCTGGTGGACGCCCAGGGCCTGCAGAAGGTGCGCGAGCATGTCGAGGACGCCGTGGGCCGCGGAGCGAAAGTGGTCGTGGGAGGACAGCCGCTCGGCGGCCTGTACTACCAGCCCACCCTGCTGTGCGACGTGGCGCCGGGCATGCGGATTCTGGAAGAGGAAACGTTCGGTCCAGTGGCGCCTGTCCTGACGTTCGACACCCTCGATGAGGTAGTGGCTGCAGCCAACGATACGCCGTTCGGCCTGGCCGCTTACCTGTGGACCCGTGACCTGGACACTGCTCACCGCGTTTCCGAGCGCCTTGATTACGGCATTGTCGGCATCAACGACGGCGCACCGTCCACCCCCCAGGCGCCGTTCGGTGGCGTGAAGATGAGCGGCCTGGGCCGCGAAGGGGGCGTGTGGGGCATTCAGGAGTACCTGGATACCAAATTCGTCTCGGTCGCCCTGGCACCTCGCTGACAGGGTTGGCCAAGGGCCGGTCGCCGTCTGGCGACCGGCCCTTGGCCTGAGCCTCAGTAAAATCCCAACCACTATAAAAACAAAGGTACTGAAGATGGACGCGCGTGTAGTTGCCGAGAAATCGCAGCCTGAAAGCCATCTCAAAGCCGGGTTGAAATCCCGGCATCTGACCATGATGTCGATCGCCGGGGTGATCGGCGGCTCGTTGTTCGTCGGCTCCGGAAGCGTGATTCACAGTGCAGGCCCCGCAGCGGTGCTGGCATTTCTCACCGGCGGCATCCTCATGATGCTGATCATGCGGATGCTTGGCGAGATGGCCACCGCGTCACCGGACACCGGCTCCTTTTCCACCTATGCCGATCGCGCCATTGGCCGCTGGGCAGGGTTTACCATCGGATGGCTGTATTGGGGATACTGGGTCGCACTGATGGCCTGGGAAGCCTATGTAGCGGGCAAGATCCTCAACGGCTGGTTCCCCGCCGTCAGCGTCAATGCGTTTGTGCTCGGGACCACGTTGCTGCTGATCAGCATCAACTTTTTCAATGTGAAGAACTACGGTGAGTTCGAGTTCTGGTTCGCCCTGATCAAGGTCATCGCCATCGTCTGCTTCCTCACCGTGAGTTGTCTGGCTGTGCTGAACATCTGGCAGGTAGGGGAGGTCAGTGGCATCAGCAACCTCACGGCCCACGGTTTCGTACCCAATGGCATCGAGCCGGTGGTGGGCGCCATGCTCGGGGTGATGTTCGCCTTCCTTGGCGCAGAAATCGCGACCATTGCCGCCTCCGAATCGAAGAACCCCTCCCAGCAGATCATCAAGACCACTAAATCGGTGGTGTGGCGGGTGGGCCTGTTCTACGTCGGCTCGATCTTCCTGATCGTCTGCCTGGTGCCCTGGAACGACCCGATGCTGGGCCAGTCCGGTTACGGCTCGTACCGCCGTACCCTGGAGCTGCTGGGCGTGCCGGGGGCCGAGTGGCTGATGAATTTCGTCGTGCTCACCTCGGTCAGCAGTTGCCTGATTTCCGCCCACTACACCGCGTCGCGCATGTTGTTCTCACTGGCCAGCCGCGGTGATGCCCCGGCGTGCTTCAAGCTGACCAAGGCCGACAGCGGCGTACCGGTGTACGCGATCATCGGTTCCTGCGTGGTGGCAGTGGTCATGGCGCTGATCAACTTCAGCGACACCCTGCGGCCTCGGGACGTGCTGGATACCTTGATGAACATGACCGGCACCATTGCACTGCTGGTGTACCTGGTCATTGCCTGCTCACAGCTCAAGATGCGCCGCAAGCTGGAAGCCAGTGGGCGCGATATCCCGTTGAAGATGTGGCTGTACCCCTGGCTGACCTGGGCCGTGATCGTGTTCATCGTGGTTTGCCTGGGGGCGATGTCGTTTATGCCGGACTATCAGGTGCTGGTGATTTCCACCGGTGGCGCAGGGGTGTGCCTGGCGCTGCTCGGGGTGTTCCACCAGATGCGTTGCAGCCGGCGCGCCCAGCGAATGTCCGGCACGGTGGGTGTGAGTACACGCGGTTGATGAGCCAAGACACTGGAGAACTAAAATGAAAGCGTTTCACTCCCCCGATAGCCTGTTACATGCTCCGGCTACCTACTTTCGGCGTGGCAAGGCCATTGCCCACCTGGAGCAACCGGCGCGTTATGACCTGTTGCTGGCCGCTGCCCGCCATGCCGGTCATGACATCGATCTGGCCTCAGCCTTCGGCGTCGAGCCGATCCTGCGGGTTCATTCGGGCCGCTACCTGAACTTTCTCAAGGCAGCCTGGGACCGGCGAGCGGAGATCGAGCCTGGGCTGGAGCACATCCTGCCGTCGCATTTCAAACGCCCGGAAATGCAGCACTACCCGACGCACATCATCGGCCAGGTCGGCTTCCACATGGCCGATCTGTCGACGCCCATCCACGCCCAGACCTACCAGGCGGTGATGGCCAGCGCCGATGTGGCGTTGAGCGCCGCCCGGCATGCCGCCAGCCATGGCCATGCTTATGGCCTGTGCCGGCCGCCGGGGCACCACGCTTCGGTGGAAAGTGCCGGGGGCTTCTGCTTCGTCAACAATACCGCGGTCGCCGCGGCCTACCTGGGTGACACGCTCAAGTGCCGGGTGGGGGTCATCGATATCGATGTACACCACGGTAACGGCACCCAGCACGTGTTCTACGACCGCGACGACGTGGTGACGGTCTCCATCCATGCCGACCCGTCGAATTTCATGCCGTACTACGCCGGCTACGGCGATGAAACCGGGCAGCACCGCGGCCTGGGTTACAACCTCAACCTGCCTTTGCCCCATGGCTCCGGTGATGAGGTTTACCTGGCCGCCATCGAACATGCGCTGGAATTCTGCCAACGGCTGGGGGTGGAAGCTCTGGTCGTCGCCCTCGGCCTGGATGCGTCCGAAGAAGACCCCAACGGTGCCTTGGCCGTTACCACCCAGGGTTTCCGTGAAGCTGGCAAGCGGCTAGGCGGCACCTGCTGGCCAACGGCATTGGTGCAGGAGGGCGGTTACCTGAGCGAGATCCTCGGCGAAAACCTCAGGGCCGTCCTGGATGGCTTCGATTCGGCACGCGGCCTATAAGCGGGAGCACAGTGATTTGAACAGGATTGATATCGTCGTTGCACCCGGCCCCTGGGCCGCCGAACCCTGGCGTCGCGCCTTCGAAGCCCGCAGCGCAGGGCGCAAGGTCCACCTCTGGCCCCAGGATGGCGAGGTTGTGGCTTCGGACAACTATGTCATTTGCGCCTGGAAGGCCGACACGCAGGTTTTTCAGCAACCCAACCGGCCCAGGGCGGTGTTCTCGATGGGCGCGGGTGTGGATCACCTTGCTTGCCTGGCGGGCCAGGCAGCCATTCCGATCGGACGCATCCGCGACCCCGACCTGACCATGCGCATGGTCGAGTACGTCACCTTCGCCGTGCTCTACCTGCATCGCCAGATTGCCCACTATCGCCGCGAGCAGGCAGCGGCCCGCTGGACACCGGTCGTGCAGGCGGCTGCCAGCGACGTGCGTGTTGGCATCCTGGGTGCCGGTGTGCTGGGCAAGGCGTGCGGGCTGCACTTGCAGCAGCTGGGCTTTCAGGTGGCGGGCTGGGCGCGAACCTCCACGGATGTCGGCTTCAACGTGTTCAACGCCAGGGCAGGGCTTATCGAGTTGCTCCAGCAGACCGACATACTGGTCAACCTGCTGCCCAATACCCGGGAAACCCACGGCGTCATCGACCGGCAGGTGTTCGAAAGCCTGAGTCGTTGCGGCAAGCCCGGTGCGCCTGCGTTCATCAACGCCGGGCGCGGGGAAGCGGTGGTGCACAGTGACCTGCTGGCTGCCCTGGGGGACGGCACCTTGTCCGGCGCGGTGCTCGATGTGTTCGGGGTAGAACCGTTGCCGGCGGATGACCCGCTGTGGTCGATGCCCAATGTCCTGCTCACCCCCCATGTCGCCGCAGATTCCGAACCCGATGTGGTGGTCGGGCAGATCCTGCAGGACGTGGCCCGGCTCGAGGCCGGGCAGGCGCTCGAACACCCGGTCGATCTGGGCCGGGGCTACTGAGCGCGAACGCTGAACACGCACAACAAAAACAACAGGTGTTGCAGCTGCGGGCGGGTGCGCCGATGACCCTGTCGCGATGCCCGCCCATTTCCTCCGAGCTGCCGCGACGTGTCATACATCGAGCTGGAGAATACCGAACATGAACAAGCCATTCGAACCTGTACTGCAGGGCGTCGTACTGAGGAAAATCTTCTGGCGGCTGGTGCCGCTGATGGTATTGATGTACTTCGTAAGCTCCCTGGATAGGGCCAACATCGGCTATGCCGCACTGACCATGAACGCCGACCTGGGCCTGACCGTTGCCCAGTTCGGCTTTGCCACCAGCATCTTCTACCTGGGCTACATTCTCTTTGAAACCCCCGCCAACATTATCCTGCACAGAATCGGCGCCAGGCTGTGGATCTCGATCATCCTGCTGGCTTGGGGTGCCATGTCTTCCCTCACCTCGCTGGTGCCTGACAAGGACTGGCTGTACGTCACCCGGTTTTTTCTCGGCGTGGCCGAGTCTGGCCTGTTTCCTGGCATGGTGCTGTACCTGACGCTGTGGTTGCCCAGCCGTAACCGGGTCTGGGTCATGTCTCTGTTCATCACGGCCATGCCGCTGGCGGCGGTGATTGGGGCGCCGATCTCCACTGCATTGATGACTCACACCTCGGTTTTCGGGCTCGAAGGCTGGCGCTCGATGCTGTTTCTGGAGGGCTTGCCTGCGATCGCCCTGGCGTTCATCGTGTTCCGCTTTCTGCCCGATTCACCTGCCACAGCCCAATGGATGAGCGCCCAGGACGTGGCGGCGGTCGAGAAGGTGCTGCAGGTCGAAGCGCAGGGGCGGGACCAGAGTATTGCGCACGGCAGTATTCGCGCTGCGTTGCAGAGCTGGCGGGTGTGGGCACTGGGGTTCGTCTACTTCGCCATCAACACCGCCATCGTCATCCTGCTGTATTTCCTTCCGCTGGTGATCAAGTCCTTCGAGCACGCCTTCCAGACCCAGTACACGGTGTTCGAGATAGGCAAGATTACCGCCGTGCCCTTCGGCTTCGCCACGGTGAGCATGCTGCTATGGGCGCGGTTCACCGGCAGGACGGGTGTGGCCGCCTGGCATATCGCGCTGCCGCTGGTGGTGTGCGCGGTGGCTATCGGCGTGGCGATGTCGCTGCCGTCACCCGTACAGATCATGGTGGCGTTCGCGGTCGGATGCGCGGCCTGCTTTTCGTCGATGGCACCGTTCTGGCAGCTTCCCAGTCGTCTGTTGTCGGGCAAGGCGGCCGCGGCAGGCATCGGCCTGATCGCAGCCCTGGGTGCCTCGGCAGGCTTTTTGCTGCCGTACTTGATCGGCTGGGTGAAGGACCGCAGCGGTTCATTCGAACCGGCTTTCCTCTGCATCGGCGTAATAATGCTCATCGGCGCTGGCGTGGTGATGCTGCTTGAAAAGCGTCCGCCCAGCAAACCGGTTGTACCAGTGGGGGTGAAACTATGATATCGCGCAAACAAGTTCGCTCACTCCGATTGAGGGTGGCTCTCTAATGAATTGACACTCGATGGTGGGGAGTTTTATATATTCTCTCTTTATTAAGAAACCGCACGGCGCCCTGTAGGTCTTGCAGTTTTACTGCATAAATAAAGCAATAGTGAAGGAGTCCTGCGTGGCTGAACTCGATCGGATAGATGTGCGGATTTTGAACGCCGTGCAGGTCAACAACCGACTGACGTCGGAGGAAATCGGTGAGCTGGCAGGGCTCTCCCCGACAGCCTGTCAGCGGCGGCTCAAGCGGCTTCGCGCTGAAGGCGTGATCGAAGGAGATGTGTCGATCGTGGCGCCCAAGGAGGTGGGCAGGCACGTGACCATGCTGGTCTCGGTGACGCTGGAGCGAGAGCGTGCGGATATCATCGATCGGTTCAAGCAGTCGATTCGTAATACGCCCGAAGTGATGAGCGGTTTTTATATTACCGGTGATGCGGATTTCGTCCTGGTGGTGACGTCCAGGAACATGGAGGATTATGAGAACTTCACACGCCGCTTCTTCTATGAAAACTGTGATATTAAAAGTTTCAAGACGATGGTGGTAATGGATCGCGTCAAAGCGGGCTTCACCCTTCCGATCGAAGAAGTGTGAATGCGGCGGGGTGCAGTGCCCTGGTCGGCCCCATGGCCACCTGGGCACTGCACCTTTGACGAACGGCGCTCAGAACAGGTTGATCGGGTATTCAGTAATTACCCGCACCTCGTCAATCTGGCCGCCCCGCGCCGAGCTTCGGTAGCTGGCCTGGCGAATTCTGAACGACAGGTCCTTGGCCACGCCGGCCTGCACGACATAGCGCGCTTCGACGTCGCGTTCCCACGCCTTGCCATTCAGATCGCCGCCGGTACCATTTTTGAAGTCGGTACCTTTTACATAGCGGGTCATGAAGCTCAGGCCCGGCACGCCGTAACCTGCCATGTTCAGGTCATAGCGAGCTTGCCAGGACTTTTCGTTCTCATAGTCGAAGTCCGAATACTGCACCGAGTTGGCAAAGTTGTAGACCGCATTGCCATCGGGGCCATACACATAGTCGCCGCGCCCGGATACCTTCTGGTAGGCCAGGGTGACGGCATGGGTACCTACGCTCCAGGTTCCGCCCAGGCTCCAGATGCGGTTGTCCAGGTCGCCACTGCGGGCCTGGCCGATGCTCTGGGTGTCGTAGGCATTGAAGTCGAGCTTCAGTGACTGGCCAGGGCTCAGCGGTAGCAGGTAGCGCGTGTTCACGTAGTACTTGCGAAAGTGTTCTGCGGTCTTGGCGTAGTACAGGCTGCTGGAGAGCCGGTCGCTGAAGCTGTACACGCCGCCCAGGTAGTCCACGGTTGTCATGCGCCCGCTGTCACGGGAAGACTGGTTGCGGTTGGTCAGCCCGGTAAAGTGGCCCGCGTCGAGTTGCAGGCGCCCGAACGCTTTGCTGGTGAGCGAAAACCCGTCGACGGTTTCCGCCAGCAGGCGGCTGTCGGAGGTGGCCAGTACCGGTAGCGACATCACCTGTGTGCCGTACTTGAGCACACTGTTGGACGCCCGAACCTTCAGCGCTGCACCGGCCTTGGCCATGTCCTGCTTGGCGCCATGACTGTTCTGTTCAAGCAGGCCGGTGCCGCCGCCCGTGCGGCCATTGCCGGTGTCGAGCCTGAAT
Source organism: Pseudomonas ceruminis (assembly GCF_021602025.1). Classification (GTDB taxonomy): domain Bacteria; phylum Pseudomonadota; class Gammaproteobacteria; order Pseudomonadales; family Pseudomonadaceae; genus Aquipseudomonas; species Aquipseudomonas ceruminis. The sequence continues at coordinate 316,463 of NZ_BQHW01000002.1, read as the reverse complement.
GCGTATTGGCCGATCACGTCGATGCCGATGCCGACGGTGCCTTGGGTGAACCCCGACTGCAGGGTACCGATGAACCCCTGCGCCCATTCCTCGCCGTAATTCTGCTTCGCGCCGCTGGCGCGGTTGTCACGCTGCATGTACATGTTGCGGGCCTTGACCGACAACGTGCTGCCTTCGAGGAAACCTGTCGCTTCGGACTGCTCGCTGGCGTGCAGCAGTGGGCTTGCGGATGACGCCAGTAACAGTGCGCTCACACCCAGTTTACGCGTGCTCATTTCATACTCCGTTTGGTTGTTTTAATTGCGCGGCAGAGTGATGTAAATCGTTGGCCAGGCCTTTTTCTTGGCGTGCACGCACCCTGTCCGCGCCGGTGCAGGGCAGAGTGGGTACGTAGGTTGGCCTTTGCCTTGAGGGGTTGTTGCAGGTTTGCGATAACGCGCCAGCAACTGCCGGAACACGCGTTCCGGCAGCGGGATTGCCTGGCTTGGCCTAGCGCTCGATCTGGCGGTTCCAGCGTGCGTTCCATTCCGGACGCACGGCATTGACCTGATCCCAGTCAATGGTCACGGCCGTCTGCAGGTAAGTCTGCATGGCTTCGACCTGGCCGCGGGTTTTGTCGCTGGTCGGTGTGTTGGGGTTGGATGGGATCTGGTCGCCCAGCTCCAGGGCAGGTGACTGGGCTTCAGGGCTGAGCAGAAACTCGGCGAGCTTCTGTGCCAGTTCCGGCTGGTCGTTGTTGGCAACCACGCACTCGGCCTGGTTGAGCACGACAGCGCCTTCCTTGGGCGCAGCGTACTCCACTGGAATGCCTTTGAGTTTCAGCGCCGTTACCTGGGTCGGCGTGAGCGGGAACAGCGCGGCTTCGTCGGTCTGCACCATTTCCGACAGCTTGGCCGAATTGGGAATGTACTCCAGCACGTTGGGGCCAACGCTTTTCGGCCAGGCGCTGAAGCCTGGGTTGACGTTGGCTTCGGTGCCGCCATGCAGGCGGTTGAACATTAGAAAACCATGCAGGCCGAAGGTCGAGGACGACATCGACTGGAACACCACCTTGTCCTTGAAGCGCGGGTCGCTGAGGTCGCCCCAGGAGGTCGGGGCCGCCCAGCCTTTTTCCTTGAACATCCGGCTGTTGTACGCAAGCCCGGTGACGCCCAGGCTGACCGCAGCGGCTTTGTCCTTGATCAGGGCTTTTTCCGGCAACTGGGCGAGCATTGGATTGGGCTTGAGAGTGCTGCACAGGCCCATGCCGATGGCGCGGTACATGATGCCATCATCGAGCACCATCACATGAATCGATGGCTTTTTCGGCGTGGCTTGCACCTTGGCGAGAATGTCGGCGGAGGTCCCCGGAACGATCACCACTTTTACCCCGTTGGGCTTCTCGAACTTGGGCAGGATGTTGTCGGTGAACAGCCGCTCCATGGTGCCGCCATTCATGCCCAGGTACAGCGTGGGCTCGGCCGCAGCAGGCAAGCTGGCGAACAGGCCGGGCAGGGTGCAGAACAAGGCGAGCAAACGTTGCTTGTGGGTCATGACAGGTTTTCCTTATGGGGGTGGGAACACTGGAAACGCTTGATGGAAAAAGCCGCCAGGCAGATGCTGGGCGCGCCTGACAGAATGCATTGGGCCAGCGCTTCGCCTGCGGCGGGGCCAATCTGGAAGCCGGCACCGGCGAAGCCGAAGCCATGCAGCAGGCCGGGTTGGCTTAGGCTGGGGCCGAGCACCGGTTCGTCGTCGGGCAGGTAGCCTTCGGTGCCGCTCCAGGTGCGGATGGCCTGGGCGCCGGCCAAGGCCGGGTACAGCTCGGTGGCATTGCGCAGAATTTCGAGCACCGCGGCCTGGCCCGGGCGCGCTGTAGTGGGGGTCAGGGCAAAACCGCGGCCACCGCCCAGCACACAATTGCCGCGCGCAACCTGGCGGGCATAGATGCCGCCGCCTTCGACCCCGGTACTGGCGGTCATGAACAGCGGCAATGGCTCGGTCACCAGCATGGCCGGGTGGGCCGCGGTAAGAGGCACCGGCTCGCCAAAGCGCTCGGCCAGTTGCGCCGACCAGGCGCCGGCGCAGTTGAGCAGCCAGGGTGCCTTGAAGCTCAGGCCGTTGCTGCAATGAACGCTGAAGCGTTGGCCGTCGTGGCTGACCTCGACCACGTTGCATTGCTCATGCACCTGAGCGCCGCTGGCCCGGGCCGCCTGGGCAAAGGCGGGTGACACCAGGCGCGGGTTGGCGTGGCCGTCTTCGGGGCAGTACGAAGCGCCCACGGCAATATCGCCCACCCACGGGAAGCGCTGGCGCAGCTCAGGGCGCTCAAGCAGTTGCAACTTCAGGTCAAAACCCTGGGTGCGCTGGGCGTAGGCCTTCAGTGCCGCAAAGTCGGCTTCGCTGCGCGCAAGCTTCAGGTGGCCGCTGCGCACATACTCGCCGTCGATGCCAATCCACTCGCGCAATTGCCCCCAGAGGGTGTGTGCACGCGCCGACAGCGGCAGTTGGGCCAGCGATCGGCCCTGGCGGCGAACCCCACCATAATTCACGCCGCTGGAATGCGAGCCGCAGAAGTCGCGCTCGATCAGCGCCACCTGCTGCCCGCCCCGGGCCAGGGTCAATGCGGCGCTGCTGCCAACGATGCCACCGCCGACGACAATGGCGTCCACTTCAATGGGCTTCATGGCTTGATCTCCAGGCCAAAGGGCAGGGGCTTGACCGGGGCCTGGCCACGCAAACGGCCGACCTGATCCAGCGGGCGGCCACTTTCGCAGGCAATCAGTTCGGCCGCGGCGGCGCCGCACACGCGGCCCTGGCAACGGCCCATGCCGACCCGGCACATGGCCTTGACCCGATTGATTTCCCAGTGACCGGCGCGCACCGTGTCACGGATTTCGCCGGCGGTGATTTGCTCGCAGCGGCACACGGTGAGGGAGTCCGGAGTCTGCCTGGCCCACTGCTGGGGGAAGGGAAACGCTTGCTCCAGACCCCGGCGAAAGTGCTGCAGGGTGGCCAGGCGACGTTGCAGGTGGCGCTGACGCCGCAGGTCGATGGGCTTGCCCAGGTCGGCCAGCAGCGTCAGCGCGGCAAGCTCCCCGGCCATCTCGGCGCCATCGGCACCGAGAATGCCGGCGCCGTCACCGGCCAGGTACACGCCGTCGCTGCTGGCCCGCCCCTGGGCGTCACGGACCGGTAGCCACGCACGGTTGAGGGCGTTCCAGGCGAATTGGCAACCGAGCAGGTCGGCCAGTTGCGTTTCACTGCGCAGGGCGTGGGCGAACGCCACGGCGTCGCACGCCAGTTGCTGCGCGCGGCCACCCTGGGACCAGCGCACGGCGCTGGCCCGCTGCGTGCCCTCAATGCCCAGCAGGGTCACACCTTGATGCACCGGTATGCCCTTGAGGGCCAGCCAGGCACGGTAGTACAGGCCCTTGGCGAAGGTTGCCGGTTGCAGCAGCAGGTTTGGCAAGGCGCGGGCCTGGGCACTGAACGGCGAGGTGTCGAGCACTGCGGCAACGGTGGCACCGGCCTTGGCGTACTGGTAAGCCACCAAGTAGAGCAGCGGACCACTGCCGGCCAGCACCACCCGTTCGCCGATGGCGCAGCCCTGGAACTTCAGGGCGATCTGCGCAGCGCCTAGGGTATAGACCCCCGGCAGCGTCCAGCCGGGAATCGGCAACACGCGGTCGGTGGCACCGGTGGCGATGATTACCCGGTCAAACGCCAGGCGGTCGGCCACCTGGCCCTGGTGCAGGGTGTCGAGCACGGGGTGCTCGGCGTTCCACACGAGGGTCTCGGGGCGGTAGTCGAGCTTCCCGTGCAACTGTTCAAGGGCCGTGTGCAGCGCCTGGGCCTTGGCGGCCTCGAAGCCATAAAGGGTCTTGGCGCTGCGGCGAAAGTGAGCCGGTTGCTGGCGGTAGATCTGGCCACCGCCGCGGCTGGCTTCGTCGAGCAGTACCGGGCGTACGCCATGGGCGACCAAGGTCTGTGCGGCGCGGATGCCGGCAGGGCCGGCGCCGATGATGACGATTTCACTCATGCTTGGCGCCCCGGATCACGGGTCACGCACTGGCCCGGCTCGAGAAAGGTCGAGCAGGCCCGCACCCGGCGGCCATCCTCCAGGCGTACCCAGCAGTCCTGGCAGGCGCCCATCAGGCAAAAACCCGCGCGCGGTTCGGCGTTGAAGTCGCTGCCCCGCAAGTGGTCGGCATTGGTCAGGATGGCGGTCAGCAAGGTATCGCCGTTCATGCCCTGGGCGGGTTGGCCGTCGAGCATGAACGGCAACGGCTCGCGGTCGTGTTCGGCCACGCGTTTGAACAAAGGCATGCAGGAACTCCGTGTCATTGCTTGCCCACCAGTACCCGGTCCAGGCCATACACGCGGTCCAGCGCGATCATGGTCAGGGCGGTGATGGCGATCACCAGTGCCGAAACGGCTGCCATCATCGGGTCGATGGATTCGGTGGCGTAGACGTACATGCGCACCGGTAGGGTCTGGGTGGCTGGCGAGGTGATGAAGATCGACAGGGTCACTTCGTCAAAGCTGTTGATGAACGCCAGCAGCCAGCCGCCTGCCACTCCCGGCAGAATCATTGGCAGGGTGACCTTGCAGAACAGTGTGACGCGCCCGGCGCCCAGGCTCTGGGCGGCATGCTCGGCGCTGCGATCGATGCCAATGGCGGCGGCGAGCACCAGGCGCAGGACATAGGGGGTGATGACCACCGTGTGGGCGAATACCAGCCAGGCGAAGCTGCCGTTGACCCCCAGCAGGGCAAACAGCCGCAGCATGGCCACGCCCAGCACCAGGTGGGGAATGATGATCGGTGACAGCAGCAGGCCATTGAGAAAGCCCTGACCCGGGAAGCTGTAGCGGGTCATGGCCAGGCCCGCCGGCACGGCGATCAGGGTCGCCAGCGTGGCCGCCAGGGCCGCGAGCTGCAGGCTGTTGTAGAACGCTTTGATGAAGTCGGCACGCTCGAACACTGCCGTGAACCAGCGCAGCGAGAAGCCGCTGGTCGGCAGGCTCAGGGTGTTTTCCGGGGTGAAGGCCACCAGGCACACCACCACCAGCGGGGCGAGCATGAACAGGACCACCAAAGCATGAAAGGACAGGGCCAAAGGGCCGTTGCGGGTCATGGGCTCAGACTCCAAGTGTGCGTTTGTAGCGGCGTTCGACCAGCCGGTTCCAGCTGAGCATCACCAGCAGGTTGATCAACAGCAGGGCAATGGCGATGGCAGCGCCCATCGGCCAGTTCAGTTCGGCCAGGTATTGGTCGTAGATCATGGTGGCGACCATCTTCAGGCGACGCCCGCCCAGCAGGCCGGGAATGGCGAAGGAACTGGCCGCCAGGCCGAACACGATCAGGGTGCCGGACAACACGCCGGGCATGATCTGTGGCAGCACGATGCGGCGGAACACCGTCCACTGGCTGGCGCCAAGCGACAAGGCTGCCTGTTCGGCCGCCGGGTCGAGCTTTTGCAGGGAGGTCCAGACCGGAATGATCATGAACGGCAGCATCACGTGGACCAAGCCGATGACGACCGCAAACGGTGTGTACAGCAGCTTGACGGGTTGCCCGCCCAAGGCCGTGATGGCCTGGTTGATCAGCCCGTCGGCCCCCAGCAGCAGGCTCCAGCCGAATGCGCGGACCACCACAGAAATCAGCAGCGGGGTGAGTACCACGATCAGGAAGATCGACCGCCAGGGCGCGGCCATGCGGCACAGCACCATGGCCTCGGGGATGCCGATCAGTACGCACAGCAGGGTGACCAGGGCGCTGATCCAGAAGGTGCGCAAGAAGATCTCGTAGTAATAGGTGTCGGTCACCAGGCTCAGGTAATGGCTGAGGGTGTACTCGCCGGCCTGGATGCCGGTGGTGTAGTCGAACACGTTGAACGACAGCAGCAAGGTCAGCCCAAGCGGCATCACCAGCAAGGCCAGGAACAGTAGCAGGGCAGGGCTGCTCAGGCCGTAGCCCCAGGCGCTGCTGCGCAGTTTTGCATCACTCATGCTGCTACCTCGCCAGCATCCAGCACGCGTACCAGCGCATCGCTCCAGTCAAGGCTGACCTGTGTGCCTTCTGCCAGCGGTGAGCTGCCGTCGTTTGCCCGCACCACGGCCAGGTTGCCCAAGGCGGTATCGACCCGATACAGCCACTGGCTGCCGAGGAAGTAACGGCAGCTGATGCGGCCGTCGAGCTTGCCGCTGCCAGCCGCGCCGAAGGTGATCTTCTCGGGGCGCAGGCTCAAGCTCAGCGGGCCTTGAGCGGCCACCTGGGGTTGCCCACCAGGGCCTGGCACGCCGCGCAGGCGGTTGGCCTTGCCGACGAAATCGGAAATGAACGGCGTGCCGGGGTGTTCGTAGAGGTTGTACGGGTTATCGACCTGGGTGATGCGTCCTGCCTCCATCACCACCACGCGGTCGCTGATCGACAAGGCCTCGGCCTGATCGTGGGTGACCATCAGCGTGGTGATGCCGACTTCGTTCTGGATACGGCAGATCTCGAACTGCATTTCTTCACGCAGGTGCGCATCGAGGTTGGACAGCGGTTCGTCGAGCAGCAACACGGGCGGCTCGATCACCAGGGCGCGGGCCAGGGCGACGCGCTGGCGTTGGCCGCCGGACAGCTCACGGGGGTAACGCTCGGCGTGCTTGTCCAGACGCACCAGCGCCAGTGTCTGGTTGACGCGCCGGGCGATCTCGGCATTGGCGACCTTGCGCATGCGCAGGCCAAAGGCAACGTTGTCGCGCACGGTCATGTGGGGGAACAGCGCGTAGCTCTGGAACACCACACCCAACCCGCGGCTGGCCGGCTTGGCATGGGTGATGTCGCGGCCGTCGAGCACGATGCGCCCGCTGGTGACCTCGACGAAGCCGGCAATCATTTGCAGGGTGGTGGTCTTGCCACAGCCGGAGGGGCCGAGCAGAGAGACGAACTCGCCTTTTTCGATGGCCAGTGACGAACTGGCCACTGCCTCCATCGCGCCATAGCGCTTGCAAAGCTTGTCGATCAACAGAAAGGTCATGGCTGTGCTCCATCGCAAACGGAACCGGGGTGAACCGGAAGTTTCAGGGTGGGCAGAGCGCCAGCGGCGAAAAGCAATGCTAATCGGACGGTGGCGCTCGCTTCTGTGGCGGCGGCCGATGTTGTGATATCGCCCTATGGACCGGAGAGTAGGGCAAAGCTTAGGATGGCGACAAAGGGTAATTTCACTGAGTGACTGATATTTTAAAATTATTCCACTGAATGAAATTTGAGCGGGTATTGCGAAAAATGGATTCCGATAATCGAAATGACGCAGTGAAGGAAGTCGGTGTCAGTGCAGTGTCCCGGTTGTTCGCCGTGCTCCGGGCGCTGGGTGAGTGTGGGGGCGAGGGCGAAAAAGTCAGCCAGCTGGCGCAACGGGTCGGCCTGGCCCAACCAACCACTCACCGGCTGCTGCGCAGCCTGATTGACGAGGGCATGGTCGACCAGTGTGCGACCAGTAAGCGTTATCGCCTGAGCCTGGATTTCTTCGCCCTGGCCGCCAAGGCTGGGCAGGCCGGCAATTTACGAGATGTGGTGCGCCCCAGCCTGCTGCGCCTGTCGGCGTCGCTGGGGGACTCGCTGTTCCTCCTGGCCCGTTCGGGCTTCGACGCTGTGTGCCTGGACCGCAGTGAGGGGCCTTATCCGATCCGCACCTTCACCGGAGACATCGGGGGCCGTGTGGCTTTGGGGGTGGGGCAGGGCAGCCTGGCCATCCTGGCGTTCCTGCCGGAAGAAGAGCGTGACGAGGTGATCCGTTACAACCTGCCACGGCTCAAGGATTTTCATCACTACGATGAAGTGATGCTGCGCGCCGAAATCGACAACGTGCGCAGCCTTGGCTACGCCGGGCGCAATACCGGCGTGCTGGACGGCATGGCAGGCCTGGCGGTGCCGATCCTCGACCGCAACGGCCACGCAGTGGCCGCGCTGAGCGTGGCAACCATCAGCGATCGCCTAGGCCCCAACCGGATGCCGACCGTGGTGGCGCTGCTCAAGCGTGAAGCGGCGGCCATTGGTGAGCGGGTCAACCCGTTCGACCCGGTTTTGCGCCGGCCGTCGCACGTGTTTGGCTAAGCGGCGTGACCGCTGGATGCAAGGTGGTGTGCCGGGCCCCTCGGGGTTGAAGTGGGGCCGATCAGAATATCTTCGAAGAACGCCCCGACCGGCTCGGTGGGATGACACAGCTGAATCTCCAGCACCCAGACCATCTCGCTCGGCACGATTTCAAGTTCGGCCAGCTTGTCCTGCCCGAACAGGGCATGGGGGAAGTCGGCGATGCGATGCCCGGCCAGGTTGCGCTCAAGGCACCAGCCTTTGGCCAGGGCGCTGCGCTCGGCGACGTCATACAGCTCACGGCCCGTCAGCCCCGTGTACCAGGCTTGACGCGTCTCGTCGAACACCTCGTGCAGCGCCTTGACGCAGGCGTGATACAGCGGGTGCTCGCCGAACACGAAGGTGTCGCCATAATCGCCTTCGTAGCCATCCCACACCGGCCCCAGGTCGACCACGGCAATGTCGGTGGCGCGCAGTCTGCGCTGCAGGTCGATGCCTTGGCGGGGGGTACGCACCGTGTCGTCACCGAAGCGAATGTAGGTCGGATGCCAGGTGTGCGATGCACCCATCGCCTGCAACGTCTGGTCGGCGAGCTGCAAGGCTTGGGCAGTGCTCATGCCGACCTTAAGTTGGCTCGCGATGGCGGCCAGGGCCCGGACGGACTGTTCGCGGGCTGCGAGCATGCCGTCGAGCGAATAGCGCGGGCCGACTTTTTCCAGCAGCGGGTCCAGCGCTTGGCAGGGCGAAGCAACGGGCTCCCGAGTACCGCTGGAAACGAACGCCTCGGCGACAAAGCGGTGGGGCTGCACGCCGGCTGCCAGGCACAGGTCGCGGGCCTGGCTGATCATGGCGCTGTTGCCGCAGGCGTAGACGTGGGCCTCTGCCCAAGGGTGGGCGTGCGCCAGTGCCACCTGCTGCACGCGTGCGTGCGCCGACAGCACCCGGTGCCAGCGAAACCGTGGAGTGGCATGGCTGGTCTGGTCGAGAAACGCTGCGTCGTAGAAGTCGCCAAGGGTCGCGCCGCCCCAATACAGGGTGATCTCGGCATCGCGCGCCAGCGCCGTCAACAGTAACGGCTTGATGCCGGCATAGCCGGTGCCGGTGGCGAGCAGCACAACGGGCTGTTGGTCCTCGTGCTGCCAGGTGCAGGCACCCACCGGCCCTTCGAGGTCGACCGGGTCGCCCACTTGCAGCGTCGGCAGGATGCCCTCGGAAAACAGGCCGCCGACGACTTTGCGAATATGAAACACCAGCCGCCCCTGGTCCTGGGCCGGCAGGTTGGCGATGGAGAAACAGCGGCTGTCGCCGTCGCCGAGGCGGAACCTGACGTACTGGCCAGGGCGCACCACGAGGGGCTGCGGTGCCTGCACCACCAGTTCGATGATATCGACGCTCAGGGCGCGCTTGCTTAGCACAGGGGCGGTGATGCCCAGCGTCGGCGTGTCCAGCGACCAGCCTGGGATTTCCAGGCGCATGTCGCTGCAGGCGTGGTTCTGGCACAGCAGCAGTTCGTTGGCCGCGAGGGGGTAGGAGGGCGCCGGGGTGTCTGCAGTGCGCTGCTTTGCCCGATACTGCCCCGACAGGACCTTGACCTTGCAGGAGCCGCAGGCGCCGCGGCGGCACGAGAACGGCACCGGCAGGTCACTGGCGAGCATCGCATCGAGCAGCAGTTCATCCGCGGCCTCGAAGGCCTTGCCGGCGGGTGATAACTCAATGACATGGCGTTTTTGCATACACACCTCAGGGAGCTGGATTCAGGCTCGGGAGGTGTGATTGTTGCGGTAGACTAGGACCACAAGAACCTCCAGTTCTGGATAATTCACATGGTCCAGCTTCGCAAATGGCGGCCGTTGCTCAAGCTCGACGAAGCCCAGCCGCAGGCTTCGTACAGAAAGATCGTCGAAGGCCTGGTCACCGCGATCACCGAGGGCCGTCTGCGCCCCGGGACGCTGCTGCCCGGCACGCGGGAAATGGCGCAGCTGCTCGATGTCAATCGCAAGACGGTGATCCTCGCCTACGAGGAGGCTGTGACCAAAGGCTGGCTGGAAAGCGTGCAACGCCGCGGCACGTTCGTCAGCACCCAGCTGGCCACCGGCGCGGTCGCAGCCCGCAGTGCACTGCCGTCATTTGCCCTGGCGTTGCCACAGGCACCTGCCGTCGCGTATTTCACGGCGAGCGAGCAAGCTGTTGAACTGCAACATCAGCCAGGCGCGCTGTTTTTCGATAACGGTGCCTGCGACCATCGCCTGCTGCCCCAGGCCGTGCTGCATCGCTACTACCGCAATGCCCTGCGCAACAGCTTCACCACCAACACCGTGCGCCATGGCTGCGACGGCAGCAGCCAGTACCTGCGCAGCGCACTGGCAGACATGTTGCGCCATAACCGCAGCCTCAATGTGGGCGCAGAGCATATCTGCCTGACCCAAGGCGTGCAGATGTCGCTGTACCTGACGGCCAGCGTCTTGCTCAAGCCCGGTGATGTGGTGCTGGTCGAACGCTTGAGCTACCCCCCGGCGTGGGAGATTTTCCGTCAACTGGGCGCTCGGTTGGTGACTGTGGACCTGGATGAGGAAGGTTGCCGGGTCGATCAGATTGCCCCGTTGTGCCGACAGCACAACGTTCGCATGATGTACCTCACCCCCCATCACCAGTTCCCCACCACGGTGAGCCTGCATGCCGGGCGCAGGCAGCAGTTGCTGGAGTTGGCGAGGGTGCATGATTTCTGCGTGATCGAGGAAGATTACGACCACGAGTATCACTTTTCCGGGCGCCCCTACCTGCCCTTGGCCAGTGACCGGTCGCAACGGCATGTGATCTATATCGGCTCGCTGTCCAAGTCCTTGGGCAGTACCTTCCGGTGCAGCTTCATCGTGGCGCCGCCGAACGTGATCGAAGTGCTCGAGCGGACGGCGGTCCTGACGCTTGGGCAAGGCGATGCGGTGATGCAGCGCATGCTGGCCGACCTGATCAACGATGGCGAGTTGAAGAAGCACTTGCGTCGGGTTTCCACGGAGTACCGCCGGCGCCGGCAAACCTTGCTGGACTGCCTGCACGAGGCTTTTGGCACCCTTGTATCCGTGCAGGAGCCCGAAGGAGGGCTGGCGTTGTGGGTGAAATTTGCCGACTCGATCGACGTCGACCAGTTGGCGGCCAAAGCGCTGGAACTGGACTTGGTGGTGCGCGGTGGGCGCCTGTTTTCGCCGGACGGGCACCCTGAGAACGCCTTGCGGCTGGGCTTCGCGTCGCTGGATACGGACGAAATACGCCGCGCCACCCAGCGCCTGGCCCAAGCGGCCCGTGCCATCGCCCGGCAGGGTTGAGGCGGTGCCGGCGTTATCCCGTGGAGGGAGGCGCCACCGGTTCTACTCCATGGCCTCAACCACTCCCTGGTCTTCACCCAGGAACCCACCACTTTGATGCTGCCACAGCCGCGCATAGGTGCCGTTTTTCGCCAGCAGTTCGGCGTGGGTACCTTGTTCGATGATGCGTCCGTCATCCATGACGATCAGCCGGTCCATCGCCGCGATGGTGGACAGCCGGTGAGCAATGGCGATGACGGTCTTGCCCTGCATCATCTCATTGAGGCTTTCCTGGATGGCCACCTCGACTTCCGAATCCAGCGCGCTGGTGGCCTCGTCCAACAACAGGATTGGTGCGTTCTTGAGCATGACCCGGGCGATGGCAATGCGCTGGCGTTGGCCGCCGGAAAGCTTGATACCGCGTTCACCGACCAAGGTGTCATAGCCGCTGTGGCCTTGCCGGTCGCTGAGCTGGCTGATGAAACCATCGGCCTGGGCGTTGGCCGCAGCGCGGTGGATTTGCGCCTCGGTTGCCTCAGGGCGGCCGTATGCGATGTTGTCGCGAATGGAACGGTGCAGCAGGGAGGTGTCCTGGGTGACCATGCCGATGGCGCTGCGCAGGCTGTCTTGCGTCACGTGGGCAATGTTCTGGCCGTCGATGCGTATTTCACCGCTGTCGACATCGTAGAACCGCAACAGCAAGTTGATCAGCGTGGACTTGCCGGCACCGGAACGGCCTACCAGCCCTACTTTTTCGCCGGCGCGGATGGTCAGGCTCAGGCCATCGAGCACCTGGCGTTCACCGTTGTAGTTGAAGCTCACGTTGTCGAAAGCCACCGCGCCGCCGGCGGTCTTCAGCACGCCCGCGTTCGGCACGTCCTGCACCTTGGGGCCACGGGTGAGCGTGGCCATGCCGTCCTGGACGGTGCCGATGTTCTCGAACAGCGACGTCATCTGCCACATGATCCAGTGCGACATGCCGTTGATGCGCAAGGCCATGGCGGTAATCGCCGCCACGGCACCGGTGCCGACTTCGCCCTGGTGCCACAGCCACAGGGCGTAGCCGCCGGCGCCAAGGATCAGACCGACCACCAGCGCCTGGTTGACGATCTCGAACTGGCTGACCAGGCGCATCTGGCGCAAGCCGGTGAGTTTGAAGTCCTCCATCGCCGCCCGTGCAAAGTGCGCTTCGCGTTTGGAGTGCGAGAACAGTTTCACGGTGGTGATGTTGGTGTAGGCGTCGGAAATGCGCCCGGTCATCGATGAGCGCGCGTGTGCCTGTTCCTGCCCTACCTGGCCCAGGCGCGGCACAAAGTACAGCATGGCCAGCCCGAACAACGCGACCCAGGCAATGAAGGGCAGCATCAGCTTGAGGTCGAAGCCACCGGCCAGCGCGATGATGGCGATGAAGTAGACCCCGATGCCGGGGGCAATTTCGATGACAGTGAACAGCACTTCGCGTACCGCAAGCGCCGTTTGCATCACCTTGGTGGTGACCCTGCCGGAAAACTCGTCGGAGAAGAACGACAAGCTTTGCCGCAGCATCAGGCGATGAAAGTCCCAGCGCAGCCGCAGCGGCAGATTGATCGCCAGTACCTGGTGCTGGACCATCGTGCGCAGGGCGACCAGCCCGATGCTGGTGAGCAGTACGATACCGATGCCCCACAGCACGCGGCTTTCCTGCCCCGTGGCGTCGCCGCCGGCCTGCCAGGTGGAGAGCAGGTCCACCACCTGCCCCAGGAAGGAGAACAACCAGGCTTCATAAACCGACACACCGGCACTGAGCAGCGCAAGGGCCAGGATGTAACCACGGGCACCGCGTGTGCAGGCCCACAGGAAACGCAGCAGGCCAACGGGTGGCGGTGGTGCCTCGTCGGGCGGGAACGGGTCGAGGCGTTGTTCAAAGGCACGAAGCATTGTGGTCTCCGAAAGGGGGCAACTTTCGTTTGCGGGCAAGTGGGGGGCGATGGTCAGGTTTAGGCCGCGGCTGCACGATAGCCGTTCAATCAGATTCAGGGCGGCCACAGCGCATGGCGGGGCAATCCTGTTGTTGTGCGAATAGCGTAGAACCCTGCGTGGCGGCACCAGGAGGCGCTGGCAGGTGCATCTCGCTGAGCGCCATACCGCCAACGATACAGCGATTGGCTCGTGAAAGCCCTTGATGCTGGAATTGCAGACGCAACTTGGCCAGGCGCCTGCGGTTGATGCGCTACAAGTAATGCTGGCGCCTGGTGAGACGTGGCGTCTTCAACTTCGACGAGTGCGCATATCGCGGTGCAGAGGCATCGATGATATCGGTGTCCTGGTCGATCAGCGTGTTGAGGTCGAATACGAAGGTTTGGTAGCGGTGGGTGTTCATCGTGCAGGGGCCCGGAGACGGCAATCAATGCCTGCGCGCCTATCGAGGGGCGCAGGCGCACAAGGGGCGTCAGGTCAGCTCTACGGTGCCTGGGCCACGATAGCGTTGCACCTTGGCCTTCAGGGTCTTCTTGTAACTCAGCGCATAGACGGCTGTCAGCCATAGGAACCACAGCGGCATGACTGACAGTGCCAGCAAGGTGTCTGGTTGCAAGGTCATGACCCAGACCGTGAAGCCGAAGAACACCAGGCAGCACACGGACGCGACGATGCCGAAGGGCATCTTGTATCTGGACGCTGCATGCAGGTCAGGACGGCGCTTGCGGTAGATCAGGTAGGCAACCAACATCAGCGACCAGATGAAAATCAGCAGTACTGCAGCGACGGTCGATACCAGCGTGAAGACTTTCATCACCTGGGGAATGACGATCAGCAGGCTGATGCCGGCACCAATGCAACCGCAGGAGAACCACAGGCTGACCCCCGGCACCCTGGATTTCGTGGTTACGCCGAAACGGCCGGGTGCCTGCTTCTGGCCGGCCAGGCCAAAGAGTGTGCGGCTGGTGCAGAACACCGCGCTGTTTGAGGCAGAGATGGCAGAACTGGTAAGCACCAGGTTCATCAGCGCTGCAGCGATCGGCAAACCGGAGACGATGAACAGCTGAACGAACGGGCTGTTGTCTGGCGAAATTTCCTTCCAGGAACACACGCCGATGATGCAGGCAATCGACAGCACGTAGAACACCATTACCCGCAGGGGCACTGAGTTGATTGCTTTGGGCAAGGTCTTTTCGGGGTTTTCGGCTTCGCCTGCGGTAGTGCCGATCATCTCGATGCCGGCAAATGAAAAGAGTGCGATCTGGAAGCCGGCATAGAAGCCCACCAGGCCGTTTGGCAAGAAGGCATCGGGGTCGAAGAGATGACCGAGAGAGGCGGTAACACCGTTGGGCATGACGTGATGGGTTGCGATCAGGGTGATGCCGCCGACGATGATGAAGATGATCGCCACAACCTTGATCAGGGTGAACCAGAATTCCATTTCACCGAATACCTTGACGGTGATCAGGTTGAGGGCCAGCAGGGAGAACAGTAGCGCGAGGGCTGGAATCCAGGCCGGGAGGTGCGGATACCAGTACTGAAGATAGGCACCGATGACCAGAAAGTCGATCACCCCTGCGACGATGTAAGTCAGCCAGTACGACCAGCCGATAAAAAAACCAGCCCAGGGGCCGATGTAGTCGGAGCAGAAGTCCGCGAAGGTCTTGTAGTTCAGGTTGGAAAGCAACAATTCGCCCATGGCACGCATGACGAAAAACAGCACGATACCGATGAGTAGATAGGTCAGGATGATCGAGGTACCGGACATGCTGATCGTCTTGCCGGCACCCATGAACAGGCCTGACCCGATAGCGCCACCAAAGCCAAGGAACTGAATATGTCTGCTCGAGAGCCCGCGATCGAGGTTGGAGGACGAGGGTGCTGAGGGAAGATGAGGCTGGGCATTGCTAATCTTTTTGGTGTTATTCATTAGCGTTTCCATCGTTTTTTTGAAGTGTTGCCTGCCAACGGTTGGGCATGCTGGCGCCTGGCGCCCAATTGGGAACGTGTACGGCGCAAGTCAGGGGAAGGAGGGGCTCTGTACACCTGCTAGATCGTGAACGCGAGGGCAAGTGCAGGGCCCTTGCCAGGCGAGGGCCTTGCGCTGCGTGATGAAAAGGCCGGTGGTTCAGCACAGGCCTTTCATTGGCATGCTTCAGTGGACGCGGATCAGAGCTTCAGCTCATCGAGCACGCTGAGTACAGCCTTGTGCGCGATGTCGATGATCTGGTCGACTTCAGCACGGGTGGTGACCAGTGGTGGGGCGAAGCCCAGGATCTCGCCGTGTGGCATCGCACGTGCGATCAGGCCCCGATCGCGTGCAGCTTTTGAAACGCGCGCGCCGACTTTCAGCCCAGGGTCCAAGCGTTTTTTGGTGGCAGGGTCTGCGACGAATTCGATGGCTGCCATCAGGCCAACCCCGCGTACTTCGCCCACGATAGGCAGCGAGCCGAAGGTTTCCTGCATGGACTTCTGGAAGTATTCGCCAACGTTGCTCACATGGCCTGGGATATCCTCTCGCTCGACGATATCCAGCACAGCATTGGCCGCTGCCACGCCGATCGGGTGCCCCGAGTAGGTGTAGCCGTGGGAGAAGGCCCCCACCTTGTCTGCACCTTCTTCCATGACTTTGTAGACCTTCTCGCCAACGATAGAGGCGGAAAGCGGTGCATACGCCGAGGTCAGGCCCTTGGCGACCGTGATCAAATCGGGCTCGATACCGTACTTGTCGCAACCGAACATTGCACCGGTACGGCCGAAGCCGGTGATGACCTCGTCGGCGATCAGCAGGATGTCGTACTTTTTCAGAATCGGCTGAATCGCTGCCCAGTAACCGGCAGGGGGAGGGGTGATACCGCCAGTGCCCAATACCGGCTCAGCAATGAACGCACCGATGGTGTCCGGGCCTTCGCGCAGGATCAGCGCCTCCAGTTCAAGAGCGCGGCGTTCGGAGAACTGCTGCTGCGACTCGCCTGGTTCAGCACCCCAGTAGTGATGCGGCGCACCGGTGCGCAGAATGCCGGAAACGGGCAGGTCCATGTAGTCGTGATAGAACGACATGCCAGTCATCGAGCCTGCCACCACTGAGCAACCGTGGTAGCCGCGATCACGGGAAATGATCTTCTTCTTTTTCGGCAACCCGCGCAGGTTGTTGTAGTACCAGACCAGCTTGGCCTGGGTTTCATTGGCATCGGAGCCCGACAGGCCGTAGAAGACCTTGCTCATCCTGCCCGGCGCCATCTTCACCAGGCGGTCAGACAGGCGCGCCAGTTCGTCGGTCGTGTGCGCCGCGTAGGTGTGGTAATAAGCCAGCTTGTGCGCCTGGCGGGCGATGGCCTCAGCCACTTCAGTACGGCCGTAGCCGATGTTGGTGCAGTACAGGCCGGCAAAACCGTCAATGTACTCGCGGCCGGTGGCATCCGTGATGCGGATGCCCTTGCCCGTTTCAATGATGGTCGGATCACCGATCTTGCCGGTGGCAAAATCCTTCAGGTGGGTGAACGGATGCAGCACGGCGCCCCGGTCCTGGGCAGCGATGAGGGCAATATCTTGTGTGTTCATTGTTGTTCTCCAGTGATTAAAGGCCGCCAACGCAGACGTACTTGAGCTCCATGTACTCTGCCAGGCCATGTTTCGAACCTTCCCGGCCCAGGCCGGATTGTTTCCAGCCACCGAAGGGAATCGGCGCGCCGGTAAATTTCGGGGTGTTGAGCGCGACCATGCCGTATTCCAGCCGGTCGCACACACGCACGGCGCGCTTCAGATCATTTGTGTAAACATAAGCAGCCAGACCGTACTCAGTTTTATTAGCTCGCTGGATAACGTCCTCTTCATCGTCGAAAGGCAGGATCGCTGCCACCGGGCCAAAGGTTTCTTCGAACGCGATATCCATTTCATCGGTGACGTCAGCCAGCACGGTTGGCAGGACAAAGTTGCTGCCCAGGTTGTTGTCGAGGCCGCCACACATCAGGCGCGCGCCCAGCGAAACAGCATTGCCGATGTGATCACGGCATTTGTTGGCTACCGTGACACGCGTCATCGGGCCGATATCCACGCCATCGTCCAGGCCGTGGCCCACGCGCAGTTGTTGGGTCAAGCGCGTGAATTCGGCGACGAAGCTGTCGTACAGGCTGCGGTGCACATAGATACGGTTGGCTGCCAGGCAGTCCTGGCCGGAGGTGGCGAACTTGGCACCGATGCAGCCTTGTGCGGCCGCTTTGACATGGGCGTCGGCAAAGACGATGAAGGGGGCGTGGCCACCGAGCTCCAGCGAGACTTTTTTCACGGTGTCCGCTGACTGGCGCAGCAGGATGCGGCCGACTTCGGTGGACCCGGTAAAGCTGAATGCCCTGACCTCTGTGCGCTCCAGCAAACGCTTGGAGAGCTTCGCAGCATCGCCGGTAACAACCTGGAATACACCTGCTGGGAAGCCTGCCTCTTCGGCCAGTTTGGCCAGTGCCAACGCTGAGAGCGGCGTTTCAGGGGCTGGCTTGATGATCATCGGGCAGCCGGCAGCCAACGCGGCTCCGGCTTTGCGGGTGATCATCGCGCTTGGAAAGTTCCAGGGGGTGACTGCAGCGGTTACCCCGATGGGCTGCAATTTGCTGGTGAGCTGGCTGCCTGGGAGGTGGCTGGGAATCGACTCTCCATAGCAGCGCTCGGCCTCGGCAGCAAACCATTCCAGGAAGTTGGCGCCATAGTCGATTTCACCCAGGGACTGCGCGTAAGGCTTGCCTTGTTCAGCGGTCATGAGCGTCGCTAGGTCCTCACGATGTTCCCGGGTCAGCGCTGCCCACTTGCGCAGGAGGGCGCCACGCTGCGCAGGGAGCAGGGCACGCCAGCTGATGAAGGCTGCGTTGGCCGACTCCACGGCGCGGTCGATCCATTGCTCGTCACAATGAGCGACCTGAGCGATGACTTCGTCGGTAGCGGGGTCTGTAACGGCCAAACGTCCTTCGCCATTTACCCATTGCCCATCGATGTAGGCCCGGGTTTCGAGTAGATCAGGGCGGCGCAGCTTATTCAGAGCTGCCGTGGCGCGGTTGTTCATGTTGTTTGCCTCAGCGAAGGATTGCGGTGTTTGCTTGCAGGACAATTCTATGAAGCGCACGTGGGCGGGATACGGCGTTAAACACCAGGTCAGCGCATTCAAGCTGCAATGATCCTCGCGCCGTGCTGGATTGCTGCGTGAACGGGAACGATGACGCAGGAGGCCTGTTTTCGGTGCGGTGGCAGGCTTTTGGAGGGGGACGTGACGCGGGGCCACAATGTGGCCCCGCACGGTGATCAGCCGGCGACAGAGGGTTGTAATACCTTGCCGAGGAACGACTTCACCTTGGGGTTGTTGCAGGTGCCGAAGAAGTCTTTTGGAGGCAGGTCTTCTTCGATCTTGCCTTGGCTGAAGAAGATGATCCGGTCGGCAACCTCACTGGCAAACCCCATCTCGTGAGTGACGATCAGCATGGTCATACCGCTGGCCGCCAGGGTCTTCATGACATCCAGCACTTCGCTGACCATTTCCGGGTCCAGTGCCGAAGTCGGCTCATCGAACAGTAGGATGCGTGGCTCCATAGCCAGCGCGCGGGCGATCGCCACCCGTTGCTGTTGGCCGCCCGAAAGCATGGATGGGTGCTTGTGGGCATGGTCGCCCATGCCCACCCGCTTGAGCAGTTTCTCGGCGTTCTGTTGCGCCTGGGCCTTGCTCAGGCCTTTGACCTTGCGCGGTGCCAGGCAGATGTTTTCCAGCACGGTCATGTGCGGGAACAGGTTGAAGCTTTGGAAGACCATGCCGACTTCGCGGCGCAGCGTTGCAAGGTTCGCAGGTTTGTCGATCACTTCGATGCCGTCGATCACGATCGTGCCCTGCTCATGGCGCTCCAGCCTGTTCAGCAACCGCAGGAACGTCGATTTACCAGACCCGGACGCACCCAGAATCGCCACCACTTCTCCGGGTTTGAATTCAACGCTCACACCTTTGAGAACGTTGGCTGCACCATAACTTTTGCAGACCCTGTCTACCCTGATCAGTGCCTGTTGTGTGCTGTTGGTCGACATGGTCATTTCCTCTCGAAGCTCAGGTGCTGTTCAAGGGCGTTGGTGACTTGCGTCATGCTGGTGGTGAGGATCAGGTAGATGGCGGCGGACGTCAGCAAAACCGGCACTGGCTCGAACGTTGCCGACTGGATTCGGCTGGCGGCATTGGAGAGTTCGACCACACCGATGGCATAGGCCAGGGAGGAGTCCTTGAGCAGGGAGACGCCGTTGTTCACCAGCGGCGGCAGGCTGATGCGCAGCGCCTGGGGGAACACCACCGAAAAGAACAGGGTGGTTTTCGACAGGCCCAGGGCGTCGGCCGCCTCGATCTGGCCTTTGGGCACCGAGAGCAGGCCCGAGCGAATGGCTTCGGCGTTGTAGGCGCCAACGTTGAACGCCAGGGCAATGGTCGCGGAGGTGAAATCACTGAACTCCAATGAGGGCAGCAGTACAGGCAGGGCGAAGAAGGTGAACAGAATCTGCAGCAGCAGAGGCGTGCCGCGAGCGACCCAGATGTAGGCTGAGCACAACCATCTGAGGGGCGCAATCGACGAGGCCTTTCCCAGCGCGGCCAAGGTGCCGATCACCACGCCCAGTATGCCGGCAAGGAGCGTCAGCTGCACCGTCACCAATGCGGCCTGCGCGATCTGCGACGCATTGGAACCGATGGGTTCAGGCGCGTGTTCGAGGATGAGCCCCATGCCAAACACAAAAGCCACGGTCAGGCAGATGGCAACGGCGGTTTTGATTAGGGGGGCGTTCAGTGTGGGGCGGGGAGTACTGCGGGGTATCGACTTGACACTGGAAGTCATGATGCACCTCTGACAAGCGCTTGAAGGAGCGCTTTGAACGAATTGAGCGGTCAAACATGAAGACTGCCAGCCCTCAGGAGGCAGGCGATGTGCAACTGATGTCTTCGCCAAACCATTTTTTCGAGATGGCATCGTAGGTGCCGTCACTTCGCATCTCAGCGAGGACGCTGTTGTATTTGGCCAGCAATAGGCTGTTGTTCTTGTTCACTGCAGTCGCGCTTTTCTCCTCAAAAAGCATGTCGCCAATGTAGAGCGGCTTGCCGCTCTCGCCGAGTTTGTGCTGCGCGGTCCTGGCCACGAACTTGTCGCTCACCCACGCGTCCGATCGCCCGGACAGCATCGCGTTGCGGGCGTCATTGTCAGAGGAGATGTTGCGGATCTGCTTGATGCCCGGGACCTTCTGCACCGCCGCGAAATAGGTCGAGCCGGTCTGCACTGAAACAGTCTTGCCGGCCAGGTCGTCCTTGTGTCTGATTTTGGGGGTGGTCGCCACGATGACCGCGCCGGTGCAGAAATTGGGCTGGGTGAAATTCACGACCTTGGCGCGTTCGCTGGTCGCGGCCAGCGCCGCGATCACAATGTCCCAGCGGTCCTGGGTCAGCCCTGCGAGGAGCGTGTCGAAAGCGATGGGTTTCCATTCGGGAACAAGCTTGAGGCGCTTGGCGACTTCGTTCCCGAGGTCTACTTCAAAGCCGACCAACTGACCGTCTTCAAAGTACTGGAAGGGTGGAAAGGTACCGTCGGTACCGATAATGATCTTGCCACTTCTCTCGATTTCATCGAGGGGGCGAGCGTGTACCAGGGTAGTCGCCGTCGCTGCGAACACTGCGAGCATGCCGAACATTGCCATTCGCATCATGTATCTCCAGGTAAAATTATTGTTAGGCAGAGATAGAAGAGGTGCTGCATTTTCGTGTGGTGCGCCCCACGGTCGTTCTTGCGACGAATCCGTGTCAAAAGTGGCGGGGCGTGAAGCTAGTATCCGTATATTGCCGAGCGTTAGCGTGCGTTGATCGCGTGGCAAATGCGGGATAACTGCAATTGGAAGGTGGGAGGCGCAGGATCGCGACGGGGGAGGGTTGTACTGTGCCAGGGGGGCTGTGGCGGCCTCGACACGCAGAGGTCGAAGGCCGGCACAGCATCAGCCGGGGTTAAACGACGACGCCGAGCACTGCGAGGGTGTCGCCGCATTGAACCAGGCCGGGGAAATGGCGGCAGGCCAGCAGCCCGTCACGTTTGGCCAGGTACTCGACGGGAGGGGCTCCTGTGCGGGTAGCGTCATAGACCCGCGCCACCACGTCACCTGCACGGACCGAATCGCCCAGGTTGAAGCAGAGCTCGATCAGGCCAGCATGTTCGCTGGTGATGAAGCAGTCGCCATCGGGCATGTCCAGCATGATGCACGCCTCACCAGGCCCCAGTTCACCAGCAGTCACACCTGCGTGAATAAGGAAGTTCCTGACACCGCGCTCGGCGATCTCGATGGTGGTCGCAGTGCTTGAGCCGCCTCCGCCCAACTCAGTGGTCACAAAGACCTTGCCGGCCTCTTCGGCTGCCGTATCGAACATGCCCACGCTGTCGATCTCCAGCATCATCATGCTGAAGGGGGCGGCAAAGGCCCGCATGGCCTGTTCGGCACGGTGTTGTTGAACTTTGTCGGCAAGGATGTGCACCGCAGAAAACGGGACGAAGTCCAGGGTCTTGCCACCCGAGTGGATGTCCAGGACATAATCGGCCATTGGCAGGATGAAGCGCTGAATGTAATCGGCGATCTTCTGCGTCACGGTGCCGTCGGGCTTGCCCGGGAACGTGCGGTTGAGGTTGCCGTGGTCAATGGGTGAAGTACGCGTGCCGGCCTTGAACGCAGGGTAATTCATGAACGGGATGATGATGACCCGCCCCTGAACGTCTTCGGCGTTTAGCGTGGAAGCGAGTTTGGTGAGCGCAACCGGGCCTTCGTATTCATCACCATGATTGCCGCCGGTCAGCAGCACGGTGGGCCCTGAACCCTGTTTGACCACGGTCACCGGGATCATGATCGACCCCCAGGCAGAATCGTCCCGCGAGTAGGGCAACTTCAAGAAGCCGTGTTGAACGCCGTCGCGCTCGAAGTCGACGGTAGGCTTGATCGGGCTTGGTTTCATGGCAGTTCCTGGATAGCAATGTCGGGGCAGTGCCAAGCGGCCTGCACAGGCGAATTTGCGCAGGCCGGTTGGGGAGGGTCAGGCTTTCACGTGGATCTGCCGTGGCAAGGTCGAGAGGGTGTCGCAGCCCTTGTCGGTGATCACGATCGTTTCGCTGAGTTCGATGCCCCAGCCATCCATCCACATGCCGATCATGGTATGCACCACGTGCCCAGGTGTGAGCACGGTCTGGTCGCCTTGGCGGAACGAGATCGTGTGCTCACCCCAATCCGGCGAGAAGCCCAGACCGACGGAATAGCCAATACGGGACGTCTTGGTGATGCCGTAACGGCCGATCACATCCTGCCATGCAGCCGCCACGTCGTGCCCCAATGCGCCAGGGCGGGCGGCATCCAGTACGGCGTCCATGCCTTCGAGCAGGGCCTGTTCAACGTCGGCAACGTTCTGTGGCTTGTTGCCCAGTTGCAGGGTGCGCGCCAGGCAGGCGGTGTAATGGCGGCAAGCACCGGCGAGCTCGATCGCCACTGTCTCGCCGGGTTGGTATTTGCGGTCGCTCCACATGATGTGCGGCGCTGCGGCTTTTTCCCCGGCCAGGATGATGGGCGGAATCCCCGGGAAGTCACCGGCGAAATCGGGAGAACCACCCACTTGCACTGCCTGGATTTTCCCTACGGCATCACACTCACGGACACCGGGCGCGATGACCTCGAATGCGCATTCGACTGCCGCCTGGGCGAGCTTGGCGCCATTGCGCAGGTAGCTCAGCTCAGTGGGTGATTTGATGGCGCGAATCCATGAGACCAGCAGGCTGGCGTCGGTAAAGCGCGCCCCCGGCAGACCTGCAATAAGGCGTTGATGGGTTTTTGCGGTGTAATAGTAGGCGTCCAGCTCAACGCCGATATGCGCCTTGCCCCAACCCTTTTGCTTGAGGTAACCCGCAATCCAGTCGATGGGGTGGCGGTCTGGCATCTGGATATAGGTTTCCGGATACCCCACGACTTGCTCCGGCGACATCCACACAGTCAGGCGCCCACCGGCGACATCGATGGAACGGCCTACCCAGATCGGTTCACCTTCCATTGGCACGATGACCACCTGAGGGGCGTAGAACGACCAGCCATCGTAGGCAGTCAGGTAGTGCTGGTTGGCGACATCGCTGATGACCAGAAGATCCAGGCCCTGGCGTTGCATCTGTTGCCTGACCTGAAACAAGCGCGTGGCGTACTCGTCTTTGCTGAAGGGAAGGGTGATCATCCCGTACTCCTGCTTGCAGTAATGCCCGACACAGTATTGTGGTTATGCAACCTGCACGGGAAGTTGAGTAAATATGATTTTTCATAACGCCCGGAGGGGCGCTAGTTATTCAAGAAAGCTGGCGAGTGAGCGATACGGTTGTCACCCCAGCCCAGGAAGTTTAAACATCCCACGTGCCGTTAAATTGCATTACTACCGGGTAGAGGCGCAGGTTTCCTGCAAAAAAAGCACACTGTTCGAAGGCGACCTGCGCGGTAGTGTTTTGCAGGCTCTGCGCGCAGGAGAGCCCAGGTGACAAGGGTTACTTGCAGCGAACATCCTCATTGAACCATTTTCTGGAAATGGCCTCGTAGGTGCCGTCCTTGAGCATGTCGTCCAGTACCTGGTTGTAGCGGGCGGCGAGGGCTGTGTTGTCTTTCTTCATCGCTGTTGCCACGCGTTCGCTGAACAGCAGGTCACCGATATAAACGGGGCGAATCGCGCCCGCCGATGCTGCGGCTTTTTGCTGCATCATCAATGCAACGAATTTGTCTGTCACCCAGGCGTCGACTTTTCCTGAGAGCAGTGCATTACGTGCATTGTCGGAAGACATGTTGCGCACTTGCACCCCGGGTACGTTCTGCAGTGCCATGAAGTAAGTCGATCCGGTCTGGACTGAAACTTTCTTGCCATTCAGGTCCTGGGCTGTCTTGACCTCGGGCCTGGTCGAAACGATCGCGCCGCCGGTGCAGTAATGAGGGGCGGTGAACAGCACAGCCTTGGCGCGCTCGTCGGTAATCCCGAACGAGGCCGTTACCATGTCCCAGCGGTCTTGTGCCAGGCCGGTAAGCAGAGAGTCGAACTCCATAGGTTTCCACTCAGGTTTCAACTTCAGGCGTGTGGCGATCTCGTTGCCGATATCCACTTCAAAACCAACAAAGTGCCCATCTTCAAAATAGGTGAACGGTTTGAAGTTGCCATAGGTGCCAATGATCAGTTGCCCGCTCTTTTCGATCTCTGCCAGGGGGCGGGCCTGGGTGTTGGAAAATAGGGTCATTGCCATCAGTGCAATGCAGCCAGCCAGAAGGCGTCTGGTCATGCTTGTATCTCCAGATAATTGTTATTGGCAGAAAAGGACATGCAGGGCCGACGACACGCCGGTTTGATGGCGTGCGTGGCCCAGCCCATCGTACTGCCGCGGTCAGTGGGATAACGCGCACATTGCTGCACTGCCTTGCTCGTTTTCAGCGGTTTTTCCGCGTTTGTGCAGGAAAACGCTCTGCCTGATGCCTGGCAATCGTGGACGCTCACACTGACGTGCTGGCCCCAGTGCTGCCGCGTTGTTGAACGAAGCGCTCGATCAACCATTGCGCGGCAGGGCCGGGCGGGAGATCCGTGCGGTAGATCACGTCGAAGGCGTACGCTGCGCTTTGGTATTCAGGAATGTTCAATTGAACGAGGCGGCCGCTTTGCAGGTCTTCCTGGACCATCGGAGCCGGCATGTTTCCCCAGCCGATGCCTTCTCGCAGCAACATATGTTTGGCGCCCAGGTCCGCCAGCCGCCAGGTGCGATTACTGAGCACAGCGAAATCCTTGTCTTGGGTCAGGCGCGAGCGATCAGACAGCACCAGTTGAATGTGTTCACGCCCGGCACCTGGAACATTGGCGTCGCTTGACGCCAGCGGATGATTGGGCGCCGCTACCGGAATCAACTCGACGCTGCCGATGGCAATTCTTTCGATCCCGTTGATGCCCTCATGCAATGGGCCGCTTACGCCGATGATCGCGCCGCGGTTGACCACGCGATCGGTGACAGCCCCGAGCGCTTCCATGTGCAGGTGAAGGGAAACCGTGGGGAATGCCTCGCGAAAGGATTTGAGTGCGTCCACAACCCGCTCGGCCGGAAGCATGACATCCAGTACAACGTGCACTTCAGCCTCGAGCCCCTGCAGCAACCCTTTGACCTTGGCTCGCAGGCCGTCAATACCGTTGGCGATGGTTCTGGCTTCGGCCAATACGGTACGCCCCGCATCTGTGAGCTGCGGTTTACGCGTTGTGTGGCGGTCGAATAACGACACGCCGAGCTGCATTTCCAGGTTGGTGATGGAATAGCTGATGACAGAGGTGGCGCGATGAAGTTTTCTGGCGGCGGCTGCAAAACTACCGACTTCCACGACCGTCAGAAACACGCGCAGTTGGTCGAGTGTCGGTGTTCCAGGATCTGAAAGCATTGTACGTCCTCAAGCGTCGGGGGAGCCAGGATAGCTTGCCGATTTCATCGAACATAATGTTCTAAATTAACCTGCTATTCAGATTAGCTGACGAGGCGCACCATTTCGTCACCACAGCGGTTCAGGTCGAACCGCTTACCTGTGAAGGAAAAGCCGCATGTCAGCCTCTCAAAGCATCACTCATTCGGATCACATCGAGCACAATCGTGGCGACGTGACTCAAGCCACGGCCGCGTTGGCCGGCCGTCTGTTGCTCAGCGCCATCTTCATTCTCTCGGGCGTTTCGAAACTGGCCGCGCCCGCCATGATGATCGGTTACATCAGCGCTGTCGGGCTTCCGCTTCCCCAGGTGGCGCTGGTGGTGGCGATCATTGTTGAAGTGGGGGGTGGCCTGGCGCTGATCGCGGGTTATCGCGCCCGAATCGTCGCTGCAGGGCTGGCGCTGTTCAGCGTGGTCACCGCACTGGCGTTCCATCATGCGCTGGGTGATCAGAACCAGTTCATCCACTTCTTCAAGAACCTTGCGATGGCCGGTGGCCTCTTGCAGGTTGTGGCCTTCGGTGCCGGTCGGTTCAGCCTCGACGCTCGCCGTCGTTGATACGCTCAGGAGCATCATCATGACCGTCCAACAACCTATGCGTGCTACACACGAACCTGTGACCCACCGCGCAATCAGCTACCGCACTACCGGCAGCGGGCACGGCCCGATCGTCCGGCTGATGAGCCCTTCGGACCTGGGGCATCTGGTCAAGCCATTTGTGTTCCTTGACCTGTTCGAAGGTGAGAGTTCCTTCATTCACGGTATGCCTATGCATCCGCATTCAGGGATCGCCACCATCACTGTCATTACCGAAGGTAACTTGCGCTTCGAGGTGCCTGAAGCAGGCACGGGGACGCTTGATTATGGCGGTGTTGAGTGGATGCGGGCGGGCGGCGGGGTCTGGCACGGGAAAGAGATGTCCGTAGGCACTTCGAAGCGTATCCAAGGCTTTCAGCTTTGGATTGCGCTCCCACCGGCACTGGAAAACGCGAGTGTCGATAGTCAGTACCTCGAGGCGGACAGGGTGCCTGAAGTGGGACCGGCGCGGGTGATTCTCGGGTCTTACCAAGGTGTGCAAAGCCCGGTACGCGCACCGGCGGGAGTGAATTACCTGTTGGTTACGCTGCAGGGCGGTGAGTCCTGGACCTATGTCCCGCCCGAGGGGCAGGAGACTTTGTGGCTCAGTGTCAGCCGGGGGCAGCTCGCCACACCTGGCCTGGTCATGGCGGGCGAAATGGCCGTCTTCGAACAAGGCAGTGGGGCTGTGACGCTGACGGCGATGCATGGCGACACGGTATTCGTGATGGGTTCAGCAGCGCCCCATCCCCATGACTTGGTACTGGGAAACTACTCGGTGCACACCACTGCGCAGGCCTTGCGGGCCGGAGAAGCAAACATTGCTGAAATCGGTGCTCGGTTGCGTGACCACCTGGAACACGCAAGCGCGCCCGTCACCGTGCCCGTCTTTCGGTAACCCAAGCTGTTGTCGGGCCTTCCCCTAGACGGCGATTAGCTGTGTAGCGGACCCAATAACGCTAACCGACCTTCTCCGTCAGGCGCGCTCACCGCGTAGCCAGCGCTGGTGATAGTGCGCCAGGCGCGACAGCCCATAGAGCGCTCCTTGACGCATGATGTCTGCACGGCCACCGAAGAACCGTTGGCTGCGGGTAAACACCGCCAAGGGTTCGCCGGCAAATGCCCAGGCGAAGCACAGCGTGCCGGGTGCGATACCCTCCTGCGGTTCGGGCCCCGTGATGCCCGTACTGGCAATAGCGACGCTGGCGTCGCTGTCCTTCAATGCACCCAATGCCATCTCCCAGGCGACCGCCTCGCTGGTCAGCCCGTAGCGTTCGATGGTTTGCGGACTGACCCCTAGCAGCCGTTTCTTGGCGCTGGGGGAATACACCACATAGCCGCTCTCCAGTACTTCACCGGTGCCCGGCAATGCCGCCAGCAGGGCGACCATCGCGCCGGCTGTGCAGGATTCGGCGGTGGTGAGTACCAACTTGTGCGACTTGAGGTAATCAAGTGTCTCGAGCACGGGATCCGTAGCCATTGCGCAACCCTCGCAGACGGTGTTGCGGTGGACGTGCTGACTGCGGCGTTGGTTCATTGCCAACGGCGTCCGCTCATCATGGCCGAGTAAACCTGCCTGAACTTTGCCAGGTGCGATGGCTTCACTCTAGTAGGGGCTGTGATGTTCGCCAAGGCGGCGCGGCCTGTTCACGGCAAAGAGGAGAGGCGCTCATGACCGAGCCTGTGACGTATTTCTGGATCGCCGTAGCGGTGGTCATTCTTCTGCTCGACCTGTGGGCCATCGTCAGCGTATTCCGCAGCGACAAGGCTGAGGTGACGAAGGTGATGTGGGCGCTGTTGCTGTTGGCGCTGCCCATCGTCGGCCTTGCGATCTGGGGTGTCTTTGGGCCGCGTGGCATCAAACGCGGCACGGGGCCATCATCACCTGAACACAGCAAGGGATAGGAGCGGGCATGTCTACATCAGAGAAGGACAAGGCAGTGGAACAGGCCAAGACTACGGGTGAGCAGGAACGGGACAACGATGCCCGGCGCCCGGATGGCTCAACCGGCACCACGCAGGATTCGACGGCGCAGAAAACCGCGCGTGGAGAGGGCAAGCGCAAGCATTGAGTCGGATTGGGCCGCATATTGCCGGGCTCGGTGATACGTGATCACTAGCAGTCAAGATGTTCCGACAGCGCTCGCTATCTATTAGAGGCTATCCGGGTCGCCGAAGAGCATTTGACCATTCCTTTAAATCAATAAGTTATGAATAGAAAAATGATTTTGTACCCCCAGATATACCCGTTTTTGCAGCAGTTGCGAGTGGACATCAGTGGACGCCTCAAGGAGGGGGAGTAGTAGGTGTTCCCCCTCATTAAGGCGCGAAGGCGCGCAGCTTATGGCTTGGACTCGCGCCAGTCGCTACGCGCAGTTGCAATCAGCGCATCCCAGTCATCAGGAGGGTGGCCGCGGCCCAACATCTTCTCGAATACGGCGTAGGGATCGGATTTGCTGCCTGCAGACCGTAGGGTGTTTTCGTCGTTGATCCATGCATAGACGATAACCTTGGACCTTGAGTCGTAGCGAAAGAACAGGCGAAAGCGCCTGCCGATTTTCGCCCGCCGCCAATGGCGGTAGGCAGTACCCAGCGTATTGCCCTGGCGAAATTCGTCACGGGCCGGGTCGGTTGGTACAGACTCCATGATCAGATGGCTCAATGCCCGGAATAGCTTGACGTTGGCGTTGCTATCAAAACCTTGCGGGTCGTTTTGCTCGGTCCGGGTGGCAGCCTCTTGCAACTTGCGTAGCTGTAGAAGTACACCTTCATGGAACAGCAGCGTCCAGCCATGGCGCTGCATCAAAGCGCCACCTCACCGTCAATCTCTTCGTCCAGATTCACATGGTGGCTCGCGTTTGCGAGCATGGTCTGCACCAAGTCGTCTGGAAGTGCGGTGATGTTTCGCCCGCTGCGGATATCAGCCTCTAGCAGGTCAAGGAACGCGCCGATGGCAGGGTCTTCGTGGTCGGCCTCGACACGGCTGACCACGACCTCACTCCCGCGGACGTCGAACGCGACCTTAGCACCGGTACTTAGGCCTAATAGTTGGCGAACGGCCTTAGGTAGGGTGACCTGGCCCTTTGAAGTTAGCGTAGCGATTTCGTGGATGGCAGGCATGAGAGTTCTCCCGGATGCTTTGATTAGATGGTAAGGAATAATCCTTACACGGTCAATCTCGGTTTCTGGCCAAGGAGCGAGAGGTGACACTGATGAGAAGAAGGGCTACGTCTGCCTTACCACCTCGGCGGCGACATACCGGGGTGGCGTATTGTAGCGGTCTAATGATTCCGGACACCCATTTAGGCGAAAATGCTCGCCATAGAGAGGTGTCTGATGACCAAGCAACGTCGTACCTTTACCCCAGAATTCAAGCGCGAAGCTGCCAGCCTGGTGCTCGACCAGGGCTATAGCCATATCGATGCCGCCCGTTCACTTGGGCTGGTGGAGTCGGCCCTGCGTCGATGGGTTAACCAGGCTGGAACGGGAAAAATCGATCTTAAAAAGGCCACCGCGCTCTTGATGGCCGAGGAACACGAGCGTTCGCGTTAATTGATCAACTTCGTTCTGAAGAGCCTGTTGATCTGTTGTGCTCGGTATTTGAAGTCACCCGGTCTTGCTATTACGCATCCAAAGCATGCCCTCAAATATGCCCCAAATCTAGCAATTAGCTGGAAGTAAATGGCTATTCAAGGCTAGAAAAAGGCTGAAATGATCAGCTAACAAGCATGCGCGAAGCCCCTAGAGGCTGTCAGGGTCGCCGAAGAACATCTGTATCCGCGACCGTAACCACCGCTCCGCCGGATCGTTGTCCTGGGCGCCGCGCCAGGCCATGTGCAGTTCGAAACTGCGCACCGGTATCGGCAGGTCTTCGGCGCGCAACCCGCCGGCGGCCGTCAGCGAATCGGCGGTGTAGTCCGGGACCGTGGCGACGATGTCGGTGCCCGCCAGCAAGCTGCCCAGCCCGTTGAACTGCGGCACGGCCAGCACCACATGCCGCTTGCGGCCGATTTCTTCCAGGGCTTCGTCGATGAACCCTGAAAGGTCGCCGGCGAACGACACCAGTGCATGTGGCCGTGCACAGAAGTCGTCGAGGGTAATGCTACCGGGCACACTGTCGGCGCGCAGCAATTTGGGCATGCTGCGGCGCAGCACCTTGCGTTTGGCGTTGGCGGGCAGTTCGCTGGTATAGCTCACCCCCACCGAGATCTCGCCCGAAGCCAGCAGGGTCGGCATCAGCAGGTAATTGACGCGGCGTACCACCAGCACGATGCCGGGCGCTTCGGCACGGATGCGCTTGAGCAGTTGCGGCAGCAGGGCGAACTCGGCGTCGTCCGACAGGCCGATGCGGAACACCGCGTTGCTGGTGGCCGGGTCGAACTCAGCGGCGCGGCTGACCGCGGTGGAGATCGAGTCCAGCGCCGGGGAGAGCAGGGCGAAGATCTCATGCGCGCGCGCGGAGGGTTCCATGCTGCGGCCAGTGCGCACGAACAATGGGTCATCAAAGAGGTTGCGCAGGCGTGACAGGGCGGCGCTGATCGCCGGCTGGCCGAGAAACAGCTTCTCGGCGGCACGGGTCACGCTACGCTCGTGCATCAGGGTTTCGAACACGATCAGTAGGTTGAGGTCTACACGACGCAGGTCGTTTCGATTCATCGGTGCGCTTCGCCTAAAGTGGGGCAGGGGTGAATCTTAAGGCCAAAGGCTGTTACCCTGCACCGATTTCCGGGGGCCAATGCATAGGAATGTGAGGTGCCCAATCGATGACAAGGATGTCGACTATTAATAGCCACTGATGGTCTAACGGCAAAAGCCCGGATAAAGTCCGTGGTAATACGAGATTCACAAAGGCGAGGTATGCGATGTCCCGCATGATCCGTTTCCACAAGTTCGGCGCTGCCGACGTGCTCCGTTGCGAGGAGCAGGCCGAACCGTCACCTGCTGTCGGCGAAGTGCAGATTCGCGTCGAAGCGATCGGCGTGAGCTGGTACGACGTGCTTTGGCGGCAGAACCTGGCTCCATCCCAGGCCCGCCTGCCGGCAGGGATCGGCCATGAAATGGCCGGTGTGGTGACTGCAGTCGGCGACGGTGTCGACGACATCGCGGTGGGCGACCGGGTGGCGAGCTTCCCGGCCACCAGCGCCAATGATCACCCGGTGTACGGTGACGTGATCGTTTTGCCACGCACCGCGATTACCCGCTACCCAGCTGTCCTTACGCCGATCGAAGCCAGCGTGCACTACACGCCGTTGCTCATCGCCTATTTCGCCTACGTCGACCTGGCCCGGGCCAAGGCGGGGCAGACCGCACTGGTTACCGACGCCAGCCACTGTGCCGGGCCTGCGTTCGTGCAATTGGGCAAGGCCCTTGGGCTGAAAGTGTTCGCCGCCACCAAGGCGCCGGAGCAGCGCGAGTACCTGCTGGGCCTGGGGGCCGACAAGGTGATCGTCACCGAAGAGCAGGACTTGCTCATGCAGATCGGCAAGTACACGGACGGGCGCGGCGTGGACATGGTGCTCGACGGCCTGGGTGGGCCGCAGATGTCGCTGCTTGGCGATGTGCTCGCCCCACGTGGCAGCCTGGTGCTCTATGGCCTGCAAGGTGGCAACCAAACGCCTTTCCCGGCTTGTGCGGCGTTCCAGAAGAACATCCAGTTCTATGTGCACTGTATCGGCAACTTCACCGGTAAACCGGAGCTGGGCATCAGCCAGGACCAGGTTGCCCTGCAACGTGCCCTGCGCGATATCAACCAGTTTACCGCCGACCAGTTGCTGACACCGCAGATCATCAAGGTCTATCCGTTCGACCAAGTGGTGCAAGCCCACCGTTACATGGATGAATGCCCGTGCGGCGGCCGGGTGGTGCTGGATATGGCGCAAGGCTGAAAACGTTTGAACGACGAATGACCCGGGCAGAAGCCCGGGTTTTTTTTGTGCGTCGATTAAGAATATTCCTACGTCGTTTTAATACATTTCCCGCGCGGTTAACACTTGTCAGACGGGTTTGGTTTAACTTTCTGAAACTATTTCCGCTTTGAGTTGAAGCGATGGGGGCGCATTTTAAGTTGCAGCGCTGCTGAATGGTTTTTTTACCTGAATCTGTATCTTTTAATCGTTCGGTAACGCTTGATAATGGCGTAATGATAGTTGGCGCAGGGAGCGTGCGATGGAGAGGCTTGAGCCTAGTGGTATGCGATTAGGGGCACCGGGCGGTACCCGACAGAAACGTTTTTTTTCAATGAACCGGCGGCAGTGATCAACCACTTCAGTGTTTCCCGTAATTTCTGGGAAGTTTCTTAATATTACTTTTCTGCATTTCTGATCGGACTGACGCATGGGTGCAGTGAATGACTGAAGTTGTGAGGTGACGCGTGAGTATTGTTCACGATCAGGCGATGCACTACATCTACCAACAGGTGCTAGAGCGCTTGTTGAGCCATATGTCCCAGGCGCAGCGTGCGTCCTTGCAGTTGCTGATCCAGCGCTTGTTGGTGGCCGCCGGAGGGCCTGAGTACATCGGGACCTTCCGGCTGCTGGTGATGCAGGGTGGCGATCGTCGCAGCGCCCGCTTGCTGGCGATTCTGCGTGCTGCCCAGTTGAGCATTGCGTTGCGCGCGCCGGTCACGTTTCAGCTACGTGTCGTGGTGGTCTGCGTGCCGGGCGTCAGCAGTGCACTGATCGAGCATCACGAACAGAGTTTCAACGCCTTGTTCATGCATGATGATGTGCGGGTGCAGTTGCAGACGCTCGAAGCAGGGGTGATAACGCCTTTCAGCCGACCGGCCGCCGTGGCAGCCGAACACTGGAACCTGTCGCGGGATGCGATGCTGCTGTTCGGCCATCTGGTTGATGCGCGACCGGAGGCCGTGCTGGGTAGCCGCGTGCAGTTGGAGCTGGCTGCGGCCTTGCGCCTGGCGCTGGAGGGCCAGCCGTGGGCCGATGCGCTGGTCACAGCCATGCCTTTGCGCCAGCGGCGGCGCTACCTGGCCTGGGCGCGACGGGGCCTGCGTCTTGCAGGTGAAGCGGGCTCGGCCACTTTGCATCATTGCATGGCGACCCTGGCCGACCGATTGGGGCAGTTGCATGCTGTCGCCGGCTCCCCCCTTGATGAGCCGGGCACGTTAGGGTGCGAGCCGCTTGCGCAGGTCCCGTTGAGAGTCATAGCCCTGGACGACCTGCTGCCGCAGCTGTTGGGCGACGGTGAGCTGGACCAGATGATGGGCTGCTTCGAACCCTCGCGAGAAACCCTACCCTTGGCGGCATTGCTCGACCCCTTGGCCCTGGCCCAGTTGCATGAGCTGCGCGCGCAGTGCAGCAAGCAGGCAACGCCCAGGCAAACCTTGCACTTGGTTTGCCACAAAGGCGTCAGCATGCAGCACAGCCCGCAGCAGGTCCGATTCGCCAACGCCTATGGCATCAACCCGATTCAACTGACCTGCATGCTGCACAGCCCATTTGCCGACCAGGGCAAAGGCCTGGAGCGTTTCCTGCAGTGTTGCCATCGGGACATGCTGGTGGCATTGCCGTATCTTCATCGCGCTTTGCAAGGCAAACCATGCCCCGAAGCTGTCAAGGACTGGCTGGTCAGTACCAGTGGCCTGACACTTGTGCAGTTGCGCGCGATCTATGCCGGGCGGCTACACCGGAGCGCCCGGCGCCTGCTGGCCAACCTGGCCAGGCGCGATGTGCACCTGGCATGGCTGGCGCCTGCGCCTGAGACGGGAGCGCTCGCTTGCAAGGGGCACGCGGATGGGGCGTGAGTTCGCCTATCAGACGGTGTATCACTATCTGCAAGCATTGATCGACGAAGCAGAACGGGGAGGGCAGACGCGTTTGCCTTCATTGCGGGCCTTGTCCCGGCGCCTGCGTGTGTCACTGGCCACCGTGCAGGCTGCCTATGGTCTGCTGGAGCATGAAGGCCGTGTATTGTCGGTACCCAAGTCGGGCTATTTCGTGCAGGCCCGTGGGGCTGCACCACCCCTGGGTGATCGAATGATGTCGGCACAGCTCTTGATTGAACGCACGCTATTTGCCCATGAGCGGCGCCTTGCGCGCCAGCGTAAAAACCTGGCGCCTGCGCCGCAGAGCATGGTGGGTACGCGCCTGCGTAATGCCCTGGCAGAGCGTTATACGCGCTCGTCGCGCCAAACGTGGCGGGCCGAGGACGTGCACCTGGGGCACGACGTGCAGGCGTTGCTGGAAACGCTATTCGCAGCATTGGCGCTGCAAGGCTGCACAGTGCTGGTGGCCTCGCCGTGCTGTTGGCGGCTGCTGGGGGTATTGCAGCGTCTGGGCATGCAGGTACAGGAGCTACCGTTGAACACGCAAGGGGCCCCGGACCTTGGCAGCCTGGCGAGGATGCTCCGGCAAACGTCGGTGCGCATGATGATCATGCCGTCTTGCCTCGGCCTGCCCCTGGGGCGGCTGATGACGGCAGAGGACCAACAGCAGATTGCCGAAGTGTTGGCCGGCTACCCCGTGTGGCTGCTGGAAAACGACCTGGACAGCGAACGCTGTTTCAGCACGCCCCCCGCTTCGCGTTTGCGTGACTGGGTTGACCCGGGCAGGCTGCTCGTGCTCGGTTCGCTGGAGGCGGCGGTGGGTGCCGAAGCGCCCTACGCTTATGTGTTGAGCAGGCACACTGCATTGGCCGAAGCGTTTGCCTTGCGTGCCTTTCACCTCCCACCCTTGCGCCAGCAAGCATTGGCACAGATGTTCGCCAAGGGAGAAATCGACGCACAATTGTGCCGGCTGCGCGTGCTGCTGCAGCGGCGCATGGAGCTGTTTTGTCAGCAGCTTGCAACGCGCCTGGGCAGGCAGGTGGACTTTGCCATGCCTGACGGCGGCCAGGTTGTATGGGTGCGCCTGCAACAGCCCGTCCAGGTGGATCGCCTGCTCGCGGTCGAGGGCGAAACGGCCCTGCAGGTTCTGACGGGCGCCCGCTTCAGCTTGCAAGGACATTTCCAACAGTATCTGGCCCTCACCTGGGCGGGAGGCCAGGCAGACGAACTGGATAAGGCGTTGTCCAAGTTGGCGAATGCACTGAGTTCCGGTATTTGATGGCGCGGTGCAAAGATGCGCTTCCAAGGTGAAGCAATGCTTCAGACCCAACGTGGAGTGCTAGCCGTTTCACTGTACTGCTCGAACCTTTCGCTCAGCTTTCGAAAGCGGCACTTTGGTTAGAATTTCATGTTGATTGTCGACATTCTATTTTTGGTGCATGAGCGCCTGGATTGCGCTGAACTCGATCAGAAAATATATGTAATTTGTAATTTCCTGATTTAAAAAAGTTTTTTAGACTTTCATCGCCCGCCATGATGCCGCTTCACCGTCGTGCTCTTGCACAACGGCAAAGTCCCTGCCCAGAATGTGTCGACAATCATAATGCTGGAAAGCGTGAGGGAACGGGTATGAGGTTTCTAATGCACGGCTTCTGCCTGGTCGCTTGTTCGTTGTTGGCGCCCTATGAGTACGCGCATTCCGCGACACCGGAGTGCATTGTGCCTGGCTCACCGGGGGGCGGAGGCGACTTGACATGCCAGCTGATAAAAAGCGCCTTGGCCGAGGCAAAGGTATTCAACGAGCCGATGCAGGTCAGCTACATGCCGGGTGGGGTTGGGGCGGTCACCTACAACACGATCGTCGTTCAACGGCCGGCAGAGCCTGACACACTGATTGCGTGGTCGAGCGGGTCACTACTCAACATCGCCCAGGGGAAATTTGGTCGCTTCGATGAAAGTGCGGTGCGCTGGGTTGCCGCCGTGGGTAAAAGTTACGGTGCTATTGCCGTAAGAAGCGATTCCCCTTACCAGAACCTAGATGACCTGGTCAAAGCACTGAAAAAACAACCTCGGCGTGTGCTGTTCGGCTCTGGCGGAACTGCTGGGGGACAGGATTGGGTACAGGCAGCCCTTATCGCCAAAGCCGCGGGCATTGATATTGCTGATTTACGCTACATTGCTCTGGAGAGCGGGGGTGAAAGTGCTACGGCCTTACTGGGTGGTTACACCGAAGTGAGCAGCACCGATGTATTTGAGTCCATGCCCTATGTACGCCGAGGTCAGATGAGGCTGCTTGCCGTTCTTGCCGAACAGCGGCTTGACGGTGAACTCAAGGACATTCCTACCGCGAAGGAGCAGGGCTACGATATCGTCTGCCCAGTTGTCAGAGGCTATTACCTGGGCCCCAACGTCAGTGATGAGGACTATGCGCGGTGGAAAACGCTGTTTGACCAGCAACTGGCCTCGGATCAATTTGCCCGGCTGCGTGCCGAGCGTAGGCTGCTGCCCTTTGCGCTGACGGGTGACGAACTGCAAGCCTATGTACAACAGCAAGTCAAGCACTACAAAGCGTTGATCAAGGACCTGAGAAAGGAGTGACCGGGCAGGTAGCCAGTGATTGGCTTATCATGGCCGCTTTGTTCATCTCCAGGAGCCCAGGCATGAGCACCGCGCATTTGCGACAACCCGTCTCCCAGGACGCCCAACGTTGCTACCAGATCGAAACCGGTGCCTACGAGGGGGATGAGGCTGCAACCCTTGAAAAGATCGCCACGCGCATCGCCCAGTACCCCGAGGGTTTCCTGATTCTGGAGGTCGACGGCGAGGTGATCGGGTTCATCAACAGCGGTTGTGCCCATGAGGTGGTGATGGCCGATGAAGCGTTCAAGGAACTGGTAGGCCATGACCCGGCCGCCGACAACGTTGTGATCATGTCGGTAGTGGTAGAACCGGCCCATCAGGGCAAGGGCTACTCAACGCTGTTGATGAATGCCTTTGTCGAGCGCATGAAGGCGCTGGGCAAGAAAACCATCCACCTGATGTGCAAGGAACAGCATGTCGCGCTGTACCGAAAAATGGGCTACCAGTATGTGAAGCCTTCGCCCTCGGACCACGGCGGTATGGCCTGGCATGAAATGATTCTGACGCTCTGAGCGGTTTACGACGCGTGGCGCTTGCCAGTGGTCGTTGGCTGTATGTATAAACAGTGTCTAATTTCTACGCCCGACTTGTCTTGTGATCGCCCATTCCGTCGATGACCCGCTGTACTACCTGCATAACTTTCGGCAGGTCCTGCTGTGGGTCGAACAACGCTACGCCGACCTGCTGGATACGCAGGAGCTTGCCTTCATCCATGCGTTTGCAGCGCTTGCCCAACCGGCCCAGGCGTTGATGGTGCGCATGGTGATGCGTAAGGGTGAGCTGTTTCGCAGCGACCGCCTCGACTATGCCGAAATCGGCGATACCTACCGCGCATTGCAGCCTCTGCAAGCGCTGGGCTGGGTGCGTGAGCCCGCTCAGTTGAGCCTGGAGCAGTTGTTTGCCTTGCTGCGCAAGGACGAGCTGGCCGGGTGTTTCGCCGAGCAACTGAGCTGCCCTCGTTTAGCCAAGGGCGAGCTGTTCAAGCAACTTCAGGCGCTGGCGCCGGCCCCCAGGCCGTTATCCGAGTGGTTTGCCGAGGCCCCAGTGCAAATCGTAGAGTGGTGCCTGCAGCCGTTATGCGACCGTATCCGCTTGTTGTTCTTTGGCAACCTGTACCAGGACTGGTCGGAGTTCGTCCTTGCCGACCTTGGCCTGCTGCGCTTCGAGCAAGTGCCGTTCAGCCCTGGCTCACGGGCCCTGCAGCAGCGCATCGAGGTCGACCTGGCCATGGCGTTGCATCAGTGTACCGAGCGTCTGGAACGGGGTGAGCCACCGGTGTCGATCCTGGACGCGCTGGCGGGGTGGCGCAGCGACAACCCCTGGCTGGCCCGCCGTCATGCGCGCCTGCTGTTCGCCCTGGGGCAGCAATGCGAGCGCTCGGGCGAATGGGAACTGGCGCTTGAGGTGTATGCCCAGAGCAGCCATGCGCAAGCCCGTATTCGCCGGGTGCGTGTGCTTGAGCGCAGCGAACGCTGGGCAGAGGCCCATACCCTGGCCCTGCACCTGGCTGAAACCCCTGCCAATGCCTTGGAAGTGCAGGCCTTGCAGCGCATGTTACCGCGCCTGGCCCGCAAGCTGGGCGGGCCGGTACAGCGGCGGCGGCGTGCCGCTGTGCCTGAACTGATCGAGCTGCAACTGCCACGTGAGCAGGCTGCGCTGGGTGTGGAAGAGGCGGTTCGGCAACACCTGGCGCAGGCGGGAGGGCAGGTCCACTACGTGGAGAATACGCTGTTCAACAGCCTGTTCGGCCTGTTGTGCTGGGACGCGATTTTCGCCCCGGTTCCCGGCGCATTCTTCAACCCCTTCCAGGCGGCGCCCCAGGACCTGCACGACAGCGATTTCCAGTTGCGCCGCGCTGCGCAGTTCGATGCCTGCCTGGGTCGGCTCGACGACGGCAGCCATCGCCAGGCAATACTCGACTGCTATGCGGCCAAGCATGGCCTGCAATCGCCCTTCGTGTTTTGGCCGATGCTCAGCGAGGCCCTGCTTGCCCAAGCTCTGGCGTGCCTGCCGCCTGCACACCTCAAGCAGTGCTTCCTGCGCCTGTTGCAGGACATTCGCAACAACCGCGCAGGCATGCCGGACCTGGTTCAGTTCTGGCCGGAGCAGGGCCAGTACCGCATGGTCGAGGTCAAGGGGCCGGGTGATCGGTTGCAAGACAACCAGTTGCGTTGGCTGGCCTTCTGCGCCGAGCATGGCTTGCCCGTAGCGGTGTGCCATGTGCGCTGGGACGAAACCGCGTGAGCTACCGGGTGGCGGTGCGCGCGCTCTGCGAGTTCAGCGCCAAGGCCGGTGACCTGGACCTGCGCTTTACGCCGTCGCCCACAGCGCAGGAGGGCATAGCAGGCCATCGCCGCGTCGTGGCGCGGCGTGCCGCTGGGTACGAGGCCGAGGTCGCCCTCGAAGGCCACTATCCGGGCCTGCTGGTGCGTGGGCGCGCCGATGGTTATGACCCTGCCGCCAATCGGCTGGAAGAGATCAAGACCCACCGTGGCGACCTCGCGCGCCAGCCGGCCAACCACCGCCAGTTGCATTGGGCCCAGGCCAAGGTCTACGCCTGGCTGATGTGCCAGGCGCGACAGTTGCCGGCCATCGAGGTGGCGCTGGTGTACTTGGATGTGGACAACGACAGCCAGACGCTGATCAGCCAACACTACGACGCCAGCGAGCTGCAAGCTTTCTTCGAAACCCAGTGCCAACGCTTTGTGGCCTGGGCCCAGGCCCAGGAACGGCGCCTGGCCGAGCGAAACCGTGGGCTGCAGACACTGGGCTTTCCCTACCCGCAGTTTCGTCAAGGCCAGCGGCAACTGGCAGAAACCTTGTACAAAGCCGTGAGCACCGGGCGCTGCCTGATGGCCCAGGCCAGCACGGGAATTGGCAAGACCCTGGGCACGTTGTTCCCGCTGCTTAAAGCCATGGTGCCGCAACAACTCGACAAGTTGTTCTTCCTCACGGCCAAAACCCCAGGCCGGGCACTGGCCCTGGATGCGCTGCGCCAGATCACCGAGGCCGAGCCACAGCCGGCCTTGCGCACCTTGGAACTGATTGCGCGGGACAAGGCCTGTGAACACCCGGACAAGGCCTGCCATGGCGAAGCCTGCCCCTTGGCACAGGGCTTCTACGACCGC
Source organism: Pseudomonas ceruminis (assembly GCF_021602025.1). Lineage (GTDB taxonomy): Bacteria > Pseudomonadota > Gammaproteobacteria > Pseudomonadales > Pseudomonadaceae > Aquipseudomonas > Aquipseudomonas ceruminis. Next base: position 276,529 of record NZ_BQHW01000002.1, on the reverse strand, counting down.
TTGCCCGCTGCGCGCGAAGCGGCTGCGCAATTGCCACTGCTGGACCGCGCCACGCTGCGCGACGTGGCCTTGGCGCATCAGGTCTGCCCGTACTACCTCGGCCAGGAAATGGCCCGCTGGGTGGATGTACTGGTGGCCGACTACAACTATTACTTCGACGCCCACGCCCTGCTGTTCGGCCTGACCCAGGCGAACCAGTGGCGGGTTGCAGTGCTGGTGGACGAAGCGCACAACCTGGTGGAGCGTGGCCGTGGCATGTACAGCGCCAGCCTCGATCAGGGCCAACTGCTGGCGCTGCGCCAGAGCAAGCCGACAGGGTTGGTCAGCGCGCTGGATCGGTTGAACCGCCAGTGGAATGCCCTGTACAAGGAGCAGCGAGGGCCTTACCAGGCCAGTGAACTGTTGCCGGGTACCTTTTTGCGGACGTTGCAGCACTGCATCGGGCTCATCCAGGAGCGCCTGAACGAAGCGCCTGCACAGGTGGATGGGCAGGTGTTGCAGTTCTTCTACCAGGCGTTGCAGTTCAGCCGGGTGGCCGAGCTGTTCGACGACCATTTCCTGTTCGATGTGAGCGTGCGCGAGGGGCCCCGCAAACGGCGCCTGGCCAACCTGTGCCTGCGCAACGTCACCCCGGCGCGCTTGCTTGGCCCGCGCATGCAGGCCGCACGCAGCGTAACGCTGTTTTCCGCTACGCTGAGCCCGCGGCATTTCTATACCGACCTGCTTGGTATGCCGGCAGATACAGCCTGGCTCGACGTGGCGGCGCCGTTTCGCGCCGAGCAGCTCGAGGTGCGCATCGCCAGCGACGTCTCGACCCGCTATCGCGAGCGCCAGGCGTCGCTGACACCTATCGTTGCGCTGATCGCCGAACAGTACCAGCGCCAGCCTGGTAACTACCTGGCGTTCTTCAGTAGCTTCGAGTACCTGCAGCAGGTGGCAGGTCTTTTGGCCGAGCGCCATCCTGATGTGCCGCTGTGGGCCCAGGCACCGGGGATGGACGAAGAGGCCCGCCAGGCATTTCTTGCGCGCTTCGTGGCGCACGGGCAGGGCGTAGGGTTTGCCGTGCTCGGCGGCGCCTTTGGCGAGGGGGTCGATTTGCCAGGCACGCGTCTGATCGGCGCGTTCGTCGCCACCCTCGGGCTGCCCCAGGTCAACCCGGTCAACGAACAGTTCAAGCAGCGCCTGGGGCGACAGTTTGGCGCTGGTTTCGACTACGCCTACCTGTACCCCGGCGTACGCAAAGTGATCCAGGCGGCGGGGCGGGTCATTCGTGGCGACCATGACCGGGGTGTGCTGGTACTGATCGACGAACGCTTCGCCGATCCACGGGTGCAGCAGATGTTTCCCACCTGGTGGCGGACGGCTGGCGGATAATCCTTGGCAGGGTCATCGCGTCGCTTTGCAACTCCCAGTACACTGCGTGTTCCAACACCCACATTCGTTGAACTCGAGGTTTTTGCATGACGCTCAGTCCTTTGGCAGGCAAGCCGGCTCCGGCCAGCGTGCTGGTCGATATTCCCCGCCTGCTCACCGCTTACTATACCGGCCGCCCAGACGCCGCCGTGGCGGCCCAGCGCGTGGCCTTCGGCACTTCGGGGCACCGGGGCAGCTCGTTCGACCTGAGCTTCAACGAAGACCATGTGCTGGCGATTACCCAAGCCATTTGCCTGTACCGCCAGGAGAAGGGCATCGACGGCCCGCTGTTCGTGGGGGCCGACACCCACGCGCTGTCTACGCCGGCTGCGGCCAGCGCACTGGAAGTACTGGCTGCCAACGGCGTGCAGGTAATGCTGTCCAAGGACGATGAGTACACGCCGACTCCGGCAGTGTCCCACGCCATCCTGTGCTACAACCGCGGCCGTGAAAACGGCCTGGCTGACGGCATCGTCATCACCCCGTCGCACAACCCGCCGCAGAGCGGTGGTTTCAAGTACAACCCACCCAATGGCGGCCCGGCAGACAGCGACGTGACCAAGTGGGTCGAGGCCAAGGCCAACGAGCTGCTGGCTGCAGACCTTGCTGGCGTCAAGCGCATGCCCCACGCGCAAGCGTTGCAGGCGCCCACCACGCACCGCCACGACTACATCCGCCACTACGTCGCTGACTTGGAAAATGTCATCGACTTCGACGTCATCCGCAGCGCCAACCTGCGCCTGGGTGTCGATCCGCTGGGCGGTGCCGGTGTGCGCTATTGGTCGGCAATCGCCGAGCACTACAAACTCAACCTGGAGGTGGTCAACACCGAGGTCGACCCGACCTTCCGGTTCATGACCGTCGACTGGGATGGCCAGATCCGCATGGACCCTTCCTCGCCCTTTGCCATGCAGGGCCTGATTGGCCTGCGGGAGCGTTTCGACGTGGCCTTTGCCTGCGACCCGGACCATGACCGCCACGGCATCGTCACCGCCGATGGCTTGCTGCAACCGAACAACTACCTGGCGGTGGCCATCGACTACCTGTACCGCCACCGCCCGCACTGGCGCAGTGATGCTGCCGTGGGCAAGACCGTGGTGTCCAGCGGCCTGATCGACCGTGTCACCGAGCGTCTGGGCCGCACATTGTATGAAGTGCCGGTGGGCTTCAAGTACTTTGCCCAGGGCCTGTTCGACGGCTCGCTGGGCTTTGGCGGTGAAGAGAGCGCGGGGGCTTCTTTCTTGCGCAAGGACGGCTCGGTCTGGGCCACCGACAAGGACGGCCTGATCCCGGCGTTGCTGGCTGCCGAAATGACCGCCCGTACCGGCCGCAACCCGAGCCAGGCCTATGCCGACCTCACCGCGGCACTGGGCAAGCCATTCGCGACGCGGGTCGAAGCCAAGGCTGATCCACGGCAGAAGGCGTTGTTGAGCAAGCTGGCGCCGGAGCAAGTCAAGTCGACCGAACTGGCCGGCGAGCCCATCGTCCAGATCCTGAGCCACGCGCCGGGTAATGGCCAGGCCATCGGCGGGCTGAAGGTAATGACCGCCAATGGCTGGTTTGCCGCGCGGCCCTCGGGCACCGAGGACATCTACAAGATCTATGCCGAGAGCTTCATCGATGAAGCGCACCTGCAGCGCCTGGTGGCGGAAGCGCAAGTGTTGGTGGATGCCGCAATTGCCTGATTGATCAGTGGACCGGGGCTGCACGGCAGCCCCAGGACACTCATGCCACATCGACCAGCACGATCTCGCTGTCTTCGATGGCGGTTACCCGCAGTACCTCTTCCTGCTCGATCGCTACACCGTCCCGGCCTTTGGCCCGCAAACCGTTGACCTCCACCAGCCCCTTGGCCGGCACCAGATAACCCCGGCGCCCGGCATCGAAGCGGTACTCAGCCGTTTCACCCGCCTTCAAGGTAGCTGCCACCAGGCGCGCATCGGTGCGGATCTGCAAGCTCTGCTCATCACCCGCCCGACCACTGGCCAGGGTCACGAAGCCTTCGCCGCGTTCACCGTTGGGGAAAGGGCGCGAGCCCCACGACGGTGCATCGCCAACCCGCTCCGGCACGATCCAGATCTGGAAAATGCGCGTGTCGATTGCCTCCAGGTTGTATTCGCTGTGCACGATGCCGCTGCCGGCACTCATCACCTGCACATCACCTGCTTCGGTACGGCCCTTGTTGCCCAGGCTGTCCTGGTGGGTGATGGCGCCTTCACGCACATAGGTGATGATTTCCATGTCGCGGTGCGGGTGCGGCGCAAAACCGCTGCCGGCGGCGATCAGGTCATCGTTCCATACCCGCAGGTTGCCCCAATGCATACGCGCAGGGTCGTGGTACTCGGCAAAGGAGAAATGGTGGTGGGCGTCGAGCCAGCCGTGATTGGCATGGCCAAGGCTTTCGAAGGGTCGCAGTTGCAGCATGGTCGTGCTCCTTGAATCAGTGGAATGGCACCATGATGCGGCAAAGAAACATCGAAAATAAGCGTAAATATCGGCTTATTATGATCGGTTAAATCGATTTAATAATGGGAAGTGAATTATGCGATTCATCGCCTAATCTGCTGATCTGCAAGCATTCGCTGGCCATTTTTTGTCGATGCGGCGAACATGGCCGCTGATTCGATTTTCAACGGAGTAACCGTGGCCCACGAGCAACCCCAGGCCCCCGCCGACCTGACCCCGCCTGCCCAGTTACCCTGGTTTCGCCGCCTGGCGGCGCGCCTGCTGGGCAGAGGCTTGACTCATCTGCAGGCGCAGCACCGCGACTCCTGGTTCCTTGGCCATGCCACGGGCCAGCGTAGCGGCCATGCCGATGGCCTGCGCGAAGGCTTTGAACGGGGGCGGGTTGAAGGTTATGAAGCGGGGCGCCAAGTGCTGGTGATTCGCGACGCACGCCCCGACAGTACCGCCGTGCCTGGCCAGGACGACAGGCTGTTCGATGATTGGCGTCTGCCGCTCAGCGCCGAGCTGAAAAAGCGCTTCAAGGCGGACGTCGCCCAGCGCCTTCCTGCCCAGGCCCAACCCAGCCCGGCACAGTGGAAGCTGATTTTCAGCGACACGCCTTCGACCTGCGTGGTGGCGGGCGCAGGGGCGGGCAAGTCCACCTCGCTGGTGCTGCGTATCCTGCTGCTGCGTCATTATCTGGGCTACGAGCTGGATGCGATGACCGTGGTCACCTTCACCCGGGAGTCACGCAAGGACTTCATCAAGCGCCTGGTGCAGGTCTTCGCGCTGTGGCAACTCGACCTGCAACCGGCTCGCGCCCGCGAGCTGGTGCGTACCTTCCATTCGCGCATCCTACCGCTGGTGCGCAGCTTGCCGGGCTTTGCCCAGGTACGTGCGTTCGAGAACCTGGGTAACGAGATGCCGGCTGGCCGCGAAGCGGACACTGAAAGCAACCCGTTCGACCTGCGCCTGAACGACGCCCAGCGCCAGCACCTCAATCTCTGCTACAGCGGGTTGCTGGCCGACAACCCTCGCTTTGCCGAAATCGTCGCGCTTCTGCGCCGCGAAGCCCTGCAGCTCAAACCTCTGGATCCGGACCATCCTGACGTGCAGAAGCGTGTGCAGGTGACGCAACTGGCGGCTCAGCGTGACGAAGAACTGTGCGATGTGATCGAAGACTTGTGGTTCGCGGCTGGCGCGTGGCCAATCAAGGGGATCGAGCCCTGCCGTGAAACGCTGGAGATCCGTGGCAGCCGCTTCCATGTGCATGGTCGGCTGGAAGGTCTGGGTGCGTGGGTGGTGCTCGGCTTTGACCCTTCGGAAAGTGCGCAGTACCAACGCCCAGGCGCCAAACTGGCGGTACGCGCCGAATGGGCCGTCAAGCGCACGTTGTTGCAGGCGTTCTGCGACAAGCCGCTGATCTGGCTCGATAACTACGGCATGGCGCGGCGCCTGGCGGCGTCGCTGGCAGGGGATGCGGTGGCCGGCCCCGGCTTCGAATACAAGGTCAAAGGGGAGCTTGCCCCGGCACCGCTGCTCGACGCCTTCGTCGGCGCCGCCAACTTCATCGAGAACCTTGGCCTGGACGTGAACCGCGCCGTGGCGGCGATGAGCTTCCCGTCGGGTGACAGCGACGCCCTGTTCTTCGAGGCGCTGGCCTTGTACTGGAAAGCGCTGGAGGCGCACCTGTTGGCCCAGTCGCCGCCGGTGATGAGCTACAACCGCATGTTCGCCCTGTTCGGCGAGAACAACCCAGAAAACCTGCAACTGCTGCCTGATCCGTTGCTGCGACCGCTGGCCCACCTGATGATCGATGAGTTCCAGGACGTCTCGCCGCAGATCGTCAGTTGGCTGCGCGCCAGCCTGGCCGAGATTCGCCGGCGTGGGCCGACCATGCACACCGGGCGCAACGCCCAGCATTCGTCGCTGCTGTGCGTGGGCGACGATTGGCAATCGATCTATGGTTGGCGGGGCAGTTCGCCAACGTATTTCATGGAGTTCACCAAGGCGTTCCCGTCACCGGCCAATACCCGAGTCATGCTGGTCGACAACTACCGCTGCCAGCAACAGGTGATCGATGCCGCCGAGCACCTGGTCAAGGGTGCACCGGCGATTGCCGGCAAGAAGGCCCGCGCGGCAGGCCCCGCGGCCGAGTTGCCCGGCGTGCCGGTCAAGGTGTTCGACCGCGATGAAGCGGCCCTGGGCCAGACCCTGGTCGAGCATTACCAGCGTGGTGAGTCGGTGATGATGCTGTACCGCAAGAGCAGCGACAAGGCGCTGATGGATGAGCACCTGCGGCCTGTGTTGCTGGCCGAGGCGCAGTTGCCTGCAGAGCAGCGGCGCCTGCGCCAGCTGACCTACCACAGCGCCAAAGGCCTGCAGGCCGATGCCGTGTTCATGTTGGGTGATTGCCATTACGTGACCAGTTCCCCGTACAAGAACCAGGTCTATCGCCTGGCCGGCCTGGGTCGTGCCGGCGATGCGCAGCCGTTCGACACGGCACAGAAAGAAGAGGTGCAACGCCTGGCCTACGTGGCCGTGACTCGGGCCGTGAGCCACTGCTACTGGCATGTGGAGGCCGCCAACGGCGAGGCGGCAGCCGCGCCACGGGCTTCCAGCCAGGTGGATGGCCGGCAGGCCTTCTTCGAGGACCAGCGAGGGCAGTGACCGCAGGGCGATGGTGGCAGAAGGCCGTTGCCCGGGTCGGTCTCGTGCATGCGTGGGTCGGTGCGAGGCCAGCAGGGCACGGCCTGCTGGGCGATGGTGTACTGCAGGCATGGCGCCAGGCTTCAGCCAGGGAGAACTTCGATGCGCTCGCAGTGCAGTCCCAAGGATCATCTGCTTGACCTAGACGGTGTTGAAATAGCGATACGTACCTGGGGGCCGGAAGACGGCATCCCGGTGTTGGCGTTGCACGGTTGGCTCGACAATGCAGCGTCGTTCGACCGCTTGGGGCCGCTGCTCGACGGCTGCTTCGTGGTCGCCCCGGACCTGGTAGGCCACGGGCGCTCCGAGCACCGTCGCCAGGACAGCGGCTACTACCTCTGGGAGCATGCCGAAGACATGCTCGCGGTAGCCGAAAGCCTGGGGCTGGCGCGGTTTCACGTGCTGGCCCATGGCATGGGCAGCGGCATTGCCTCGCTGCTGGCTGCCATGACCAGTGGTATCGCCAGCATGATTTTTCTCGACGGCATGGGGGCACCGTTCACCGTGGCCGAAGATGACCGGGTGCAGCACCTGGCCCGCGCCTATCGGCTCAAGCGCATGGTCCGGCGCAGCCAACTGCAAGGGTTTGCCGAGCCCGAAAGCAGCCGCTTCGACAACCTCGAAACCGCGCTGGAACAGCGCCGCAAGCGCCTGGATGGCGAGCTTTCGGGTGCCGCTGCGCGGCTGTTGGCCCTGCGCGACCTGCTGCCCCTGGAGGAAGGCTACTGCTGGCGGCATGACCCGCGCCTGGTATTGCCCGAGCCCATGCCCTTGACCGAACGCGAGGCATGCGAGCTGCTGAGCGAAATCCACTGCCCGCTGTACCTGATGTTCGGCAGGCAGGGGGCCTATGCAGCCGGGGGCTTCGGGCTGCGCGAGGCGGCTTTGCCCAGCCACGCGCGGGTGTCCTGGCACCCCGGGGGGCATCACTTTCACCTGGAGGCACCGGACCGGGCACTGGTCGATCAAGTGCTGCGCATTCTCGCCCGCCACGAGAACGGCCTGCAGCTGCGTTCGGTAAACGAATAGCGGGGGTGGTCAGCCTGTCGGCGGGTGGGCTATGGTGGTGAACGCCCTCAGGGTAACGGCCTCAAGGAGCACAGGCATGCGACCGTTCGCCATCAAGCACATCGACCACCTGGTCCTGCGGGTCAGCGACCTGCAGCGCAGCGTGGCGTTCTACCGCGACCTGTTGGGCTGCACGGTCAGTAGAACGCGCGAGGACCTGGGCATGGTCCATCTGGCGACGGGCACGGCAATGATCGACCTGGTGACCCTTGAGGGGCCACTGGGGCGCCCGGGTGGCGCTGCGCCTGGGGCTGAAGGGCGTAACCTGCATCACTTCTGCCTGCGCATCGAGCCCTTCGATGAGCAGGTGCTGACGGCCTACCTGCAAGGGGCAGGCGTGAGCGTGGAGCCTGCCGAAAAACGGTATGGCGCCGAGGGCGAGGGGCTTTCGCTGTATTGCTACGACCCTGATGGCAACCAGGTCGAACTCAAGGGACCGGTGGCTGCTGCGCCGGTGCCGTGAGGGTTTTTGCGGGGCACCGTGCTGGCAGGTGGATATCTGCGCAAAGCCGATTATGCTTCAAATACCTTGCTGCGATCCGAGGCGGCCCGTCTCGTCGTGCTTCGCGCAACCAATGCAAGCCCTAGGGCCTGGGGTGCGACGGTGAAGTGGGTGTGAGGTACTCCGGCCTGCGAAAACGACAAGACGGAGGCAACCCATGGCGGTTCTCGACAGCGCATCCACGGGCAGTAGCGCGCCCCAACGGGGTATCACCAAGGAGGAGCGCAAGGTCATCTTTGCTTCCTCCCTGGGCACCGTGTTCGAATGGTATGACTTTTACCTCTACGGGTCGCTGGCGGCGATCATCGCCAAGCATTTCTTTGCCGGCGTCAATGACACCACCGCGTTCATCTTTGCCCTGCTGGCCTTTGCGGCGGGCTTTGCCGTAAGGCCATTCGGTGCCATCGTGTTCGGCCGCCTGGGCGACATGATCGGGCGTAAGCACACCTTCCTGATCACGATCGTCATCATGGGCCTGTCCACGGCGCTGGTGGGGCTGCTGCCCAGCTACACAACGATTGGCGTGGCGGCGCCGGTCATTCTCATCACCCTGCGCCTGCTGCAGGGGCTGGCCCTGGGTGGTGAATACGGCGGCGCGGCGACCTACGTGGCCGAGCACGCGCCGAAAGGGCGGCGAGGCTTTTTCACCGCCTGGATCCAGACCACCGCGACACTGGGGCTGTTCCTGTCGCTGCTGGTGATCCTGGCCTGCCGGACGGCAATGGGTACCGAGGCGTTCGAGGCCTGGGGCTGGCGTCTTCCATTCCTGCTGTCGATCCTGTTGCTGGCAATCTCGGTGTACATCCGCATGCAACTCAACGAATCGCCGGTATTCATGAAGATGAAGGCGGAGGGCAAGTCTTCCAAAGCGCCATTGACCGAGTCGTTCGCCCGCTGGGAAAACCTCAAGGTGGTGATCATGTCGTTGCTTGGCGGCACCGCCGGCCAGGCGGTGGTGTGGTACACCGGGCAGTTCTATGCGCTGTTCTTCCTGTTGCAGACACTGAAGATCGACCCGCAGACGGCCAACCTGCTGATTGCCGGCTCGCTGCTGATCGGCACGCCGTTCTTCATCATCTTCGGCAGCCTGTCCGACCGCATCGGGCGCAAGAAGATCATCATGGCCGGCTGCATCATTGCCGCGCTGACCTACTTCCCGATCTTCAAGGCGCTGACCGAGTACGGCAACCCTGACGTGTTCGTCGCCCAGGAGCAGAACCCGGTCGTGGTGGTGGCCGACCCTGGCCAGTGCGCCTTCCAGTTCGACCCGGTGGGCAAGGCCAAATTCACCAGTTCCTGTGATATCGCCAAGAGCCTGCTGGCCAAGCGGGCGATCCCGTACGAGAACGAAAAGGCCGCACCTGGCACGTTGACCCAGATCCGTATCGGCGAGCGGGTGCTGCCAAGCTTTGACGGCAGCAGCCTGCCGGCAGCGGATTTCAAGGTCCAGAACGATGCCTTTACCGCGACCTTAGGCGGCGCCTTGAAGGAGGCCGGCTACCCCGAGAAGGCCGACCCGGCGAAAATCCACTACCCGATGGTGCTGTTGCTACTGACCATCCTGGTGATCTACGTGACCATGGTCTACGGGCCGATCGCCGCCTGGCTGGTTGAGCTGTTCCCCGCCCGCATCCGCTACACCTCGATGTCGTTGCCGTATCACATCGGCAATGGGTGGTTCGGCGGCTTCCTGCCGACCGTGGCGTTTGCCATGGTGGCGGCGACCGGGGATATCTACTATGGGTTGTGGTACCCGATCGTGATTGCGCTGATGACGGCAGTGCTGGGCATCTGCTTCCTGCCCGAGACCAAGGACCGGGATATCACCTGAGCCCGAGGCCGGCAGTACCGGCATGAGCGCCGGTACTGCCAGGACGATCAGTCGAAGTACCCACGCAGGGTGAACGGGTAGCTGATATCCACTTCGCTGGCCTCACCTCGGCTCCAGCGCCTGGTCAGTACGAACTCGAACGCTGGCTCGTACAACCCGTCGCGCACCAATGCGCCGGCCAATACCTCGACGTCATACCAGCCGTTGTCCAGCTCGATGATGGGCCGCCCTGGCACCTGGTAGCGGGCCAGCAGGTCGCCCAGCGTCTTGTTGGTGAAGTGCTGCAGGATGCGCCAGGTATAGAGCATGACTGCACCATGCTCGACCTGCAGCACATAGCCGCTGCGCCGGTGCTTGAGGCGGCTGCCTGGCTCGAGCAAGGCCGGCGGATGGCCATCGAGGGTGAAGAGGATGTGATAGGGCAGGTTGTCGACCCCGGCCAAGGGAATGACGATGCCCTCACGCACTGCCTGGTCGCCGATGTCGGTGCGGGTAAATGCGCTAGCCAAGTCGTCAGGCAACTGGTGGTCATGCTTGAAGCGATCAAGCAACTGGATGTCGCCGACCAGGAAATAGTCGATCAGGTCGTTGAGCACTTCGCTGAATTCGTGGCGCATTGGTTTTCCTTGTTGTAGCGCACGGGGAACAGCAGCCAATGTAGCGAATGCATACCTGGCCTGCCACAGGTCTTGCTCAATGCTTCTGGGCGAGCTGGATCAGGTTGCCGCAGGTATCGTCGAACACCGCGATGGTGGCTGGCCCGATGTCGGTGGGCGGCTTGGTGAAGGTTACCCCGGCCTTGCACAGCCGCGTGTATTCAGCGTGAATGTCGCGCACGCCGAAAGACGTCACCGCAATGCCGTCCTGCTTAAGGGCTGCCTTGTAGGTCTTGGCCGCGGGGTGCGCATCGGGTTCCAGTATCAGTTGCACACCGTTGGGGTCGTTGGGCGAGGTGAGGGTGAGCCAGCGATGCTGGCCCAAGGGGATATCGTCCTTGGGCTCGAAGCCGAGCACGTAATGGTAGAAAGCCAGGGCCTTGGCCTGGTCGTCGACGAGGATGCTGGTGACAACGATCTTCATAGGCGCACACCGTTCCTGCGGGTCGTTAGTGTTCAGTAAAGACGCTCTGGCCCTGATTCACCAGCTGGCTACGCCTGTGGCCCAGGCATTGCGGGGGCGCGAGGGGTGAACTTCATCGGCGCCTGAGCGGGCCGCGCAAAAATATGCTCAAGCCTTAGGCAAATCCTTTATCACCCGGCAGCCTGCATGTGCGGCGCCAAGGTAAAGTGGCAGGATAATTCCAAAGGCGTCTGACTGGCGCCAGAGAGGTGCCTGTGGCTTCCTATACCTTGCGACAACTCAAGTACTTCGTCACCACCGTCGAGGCCGGCAGCGTTGCCGAGGCCTCGCGGCAGCTGTACATCGCCCAGCCGTCGATCTCCACGGCGATCAAGAGCCTGGAGGAAAGCTTCGGTGTGCAGCTGTTCATTCGCCACCATGCCCAGGGTGTGTCGCTGACCCCCAGCGGCAAGCGTTTCTACGCCAAGACCAAGTCGCTGTTGCAGATGGCCCACGAGTTCGAGCAGAACGCACTGGCCGACAACGACACCGTCGCCGGGCAGATCGACATCGGGTGCTTCGAGACAGTGGCACCGCTGTACCTGCCACGCCTGATCGCCGGTTTTCGCGAGCGCTACCCAGGGGTGGACATTCGCCTGCGCGACGGGGAACAGCAGGACCTGATCCAGGGCTTGACGGCCGGTACGTTCGACCTGGCGTTTCTGTACGACCACGACCTTGACGGTACCATCGAAGCCGAACCCTTGATGCCGCCGCAGAAGCCCTATGTATTGCTCCCGGAAAAGCATCGCTTCGCTGGCCAGGCGCAGGTGTCGCTGCGTGATCTGTGCCCGGAGCCGATGATCCTGCTGGACGTCGCGCCCAGCCGCACGTACTTCGTCAGCCTGTTCAACGAGATGGGGCTGACGCCGAACATTGTCTTCAGTTCGCCGTCGATCGAGATGGTGCGCGGGATGGTGGGCCAGGGCTTTGGCTTTTCGCTGCTGGTGACCCGGCCGCATTCGGAATGCACGTATGACGGGCAGCGGCTGGTGACGGTGGACATCGCCGAACCGGTGGCATTGTCGGGGCTGGCGGCGGCGCGGCTCAAGCGGGTGCAACTGACCAAGCCGGCGCAATTGTTCGTGGACTTTTGCCGGGAAGAGTTGGCCAGGCTATGAATCGATTGGGGCCGCACGTGCGGCCCCAGTTCGTATCACTGAATCACTGCTGATCCGGGACTACTGCAATCACGTCGATTTCCATCAGCCACTCGGGCTGAGCCAGGCCTGCCACCACCAGGCCGGTGGAGATCGGGTAGACACCCTTGAGCCACTTGCCCACTTCCTTGTACACCGGTTCACGGAAGCGAGGGTCAGTGATGTAGGTGGTGGTCTTGACGATGTGCGACAGGTCGGAGCCGGCCTCTTCAAGCAGTTGCTTGACGTTCTTCATCGCTTGCTCGGCCTGCGCCCTTGGATCGCCCAGGCCAACCAGGCGGCCCTCGAAGTCAGTCCCGACCTGGCCGCGCACGTAAATGGTGTTGCCGGCACGCACCGCCTGGCACAGGTCGTTGTCCAGGGTCTGGTTAGGGTAGGTTTCCTTGGTGTTGAACATGCGGATGCGGGTATGAGTAGGCATCAGTGGGCTCCGAGGGTGCTGACGTTGCTGATCGAGTGGGCTTGCTGCTCATCCGCTTCGCGCTGTTCGCGATCGCGGTAAGCCAGGTAGGTGCGCTGGGTGGCGATGTGGCCGGCGACGTGTTTGGCGTCGTGCCATACCCCCCAGATGAACGACGAACCACGGCGCGACAACCAGGGCAGGCCGAGGAAGTAAACGCCCGGTTCACGGGATACGCCGCGCTGGTGCTGGGGTTTGCCGTTGGCGTCGAAGGTGTCGACCTGCAGCCAGCTGAAGTCCACGCCGTAGCCAGTGGCCCAGATGATGCTGGTCACGCCTGCCTGGGCCAGGTCCAGTTCGTGCAGCGGGTTGCTGACACACGCCGGGTCCGGCAGGCGCTTGCGTGCCTCGGGCTCTTGCGGCAGGTCCAGGCCGTTGCGTTCGATGTAGGCATCGGCCGCATCGAGCAGTGCCAGGTAGTTTTCATCGCCACGCTGGATGTTTTCGGCCAGGTTGTCCTGAAAGCGTGCCACGCCGTTTTCGAATGACTGGGTCAGGCCGACCAGGGTCATGCCCTGGTGGGCGAGGGCGCGGAAGTCCACGGTGTGGCCACCACGGGCACCACTGACGGCGATGGTCACGTGTTCCCGCCCGGGCTTGGCAATTTCCGCGTCCCATTCGCCCAGCACGCCCAGCCACCAGCAGAAGTCACGGTTGCGATAGGCACGTGGCGGGCGGTCGTGGGCGCCGACTGAGAGGTAAACCTGACGGCCGGCGCGCATCAGTTCTTCGGCGATCTGCACGCCCGACGAGCCGGCACCGACCACCAGCACGGCGCCTTCGGGCAACTGCTCGGGGTTGTAGTAGGCCGCCGAGTGGATCTGGTGCAGGTGGGCGTCTTTGGGCGCGATGGCCGGGATCACCGGGCGCTGGAACGGGCCGGTGGCGGCGACCACACGGTTGGCGCGGATCACGCCTTCGTTGGTTTCGATGGTGAAGCCTGGGCGGTCGGCGTTGCGCACCACGCGCTTCACTTCGATGCCCGTGCGCACCGGCAGGTTGTACTTGCGTACGTACTGCTCGAAGTAGTCGGCAACCTGGTCCTTGCCGGCGAAGGCGTCGGCATCGAGGTTGAATTCCAGGCCTGGGAAGCGGTCATGCCAGACCGGGCCGTTGGCAACCAGCGAGTCCCAGCGGCCGGTGCGCCAGGCTTCAGCGATACGCTTGCGTTCCAGTACCAGGTGCGGTACCCCGAGCTTGCTCAGGTGTTCGCTCATGGCCACGCCGGCCTGGCCGGCGCCGACGACGAGGGTGTCGATTTCGATGTTGTTCAGTGTCATGTCCGAGCCCTTGTTCAGGCGGTTTTTGTCAGGTCGGTTTGGAGGACCGCCGTTACCTGGGGCCAGACTAGGGATGCACCGGAAATCGCGAAATTAGTATTTAACTAGTACTTGCCGATAAAACGGCGAAGGCCCTGTGATCAAAGGCTTGCGGCGTAATGTGGGGGGCGGTTCGGGAGGATTTTCAGGGGCGCGTCGCGGCCTTAGTTTTTTCCTGCTCAAGGCACAGGAAAAAGGTGGTTTCGCGCACTAAAGGGTTCTGTCCAGAATGCCAGCAACCGTACAGAACAACAGGAACCTCCCCATGACCTTCTCCATCATCGGTCGCTGCCAGGAAACCGGCCAGGTCGGTATCGCCATCAGCTCCTCGAGCATCGCTGTGGGCGCTCGCTGTCCGTGGGTACGTGCAGGCGTCGGCGCCGTGTCCACCCAGAACATCACCTTGCCCGCCCTCGGGCCACAGATCCTCGATGCCCTGGAGCAGGGCCAGATGCCACCTGCCGCGGCGCTGGACCGGGTGCTCAGTGCCAATGGCTGGAGCGAGTACCGCCAGGTCACGGTGATCGACAGCAACGGCCAGGTGGCGCTGTTTACCGGCAAGGAGGCACTGGGCGTGCATAACGCGGTGGCCGGCGAACAGTGCGCGGCAGCGGGCAACCTGCTGTCCTCGGTGCAGGTAATCGAGGCCATGGTGCACGCCTTCGAGCAGTCGGGCGGGCACCTGGCCGACCGCTTGCTGGCCGCCATGCACGCGGCGATGGCAGCAGGCGGTGAGGCGGGGCCGGTGCACTCGGCGGCGCTGAAGATCGCTGGCGAGCTGACCTGGCCACTGGTGGACCTGCGCGTGGACTGGGCCGACGAAGACCCGATCGGCGTACTCGATGGCTTGTGGCAGGCATATCGCCCGCAGATGCAGGATTACGTCACCCGCGCCCTGGACCCCACCACGGCGCCCAGCTATGGGGTGCCGGGGGATGAGTGAGTTCAGCAGCCGCGACGTGCTGGCGCAACTGATCGGTTTTGCCACGGTCAGCCGCGACTCCAACCTGCAACTGATCGGCTTCATTCGTGATTACCTGGCCGGGCTGGGCGTGGACTGCGAGCTGTTCCATAACCCAGAAGGCACCAAGGCGAATCTGTTCGCCACCATCGGGCCGTCAGGTATGGGCGGCGTGGTGCTCTCCGGGCACACCGACGTGGTGCCGGTGGACGGCCAGGCCTGGACGGTCCCACCCTTTGCCCTGAGTGAGCGTGACGGGCGTCTGTATGGCCGTGGCACGGCGGACATGAAGGGGTTCATCGCCTCCGTGCTGGCGGCCGTACCGGCGTTTCTAGCGCAGCCGTTGCGGATCCCGGTGCACTTGGCGTTTTCCTATGACGAAGAGGTCGGCTGCCTGGGCGTGCGCTCGATGCTGGCGGCGCTCGAGCAGCGCCCGCACAAGCCACGTTTGTGCCTGATTGGCGAGCCCACAGAGCTCAAGCCGGTACTGGGCCACAAGGGTAAGTTGGCGATGCGCTGCGAGGTGCACGGCGCGGCTTGCCACTCGGCGTATGCGCCGTATGGGGTCAATGCCATTGAGTATGCCGCCCGGCTGATCGGCAAGTTGGGCGAGATCGGTGATGCCCTGGCCTTGCCTGAACGCCATGACGAGCGCTTCGACCCGCCGTTCTCCACCGTGCAGACGGGGGTGATCAAGGGCGGCAGGGCGTTGAACATTGTGCCCGAGGAGTGTGCGTTCGACTTCGAGGTGCGGGCGTTACCAGGCTTCGAGGCGCAGTCGGTGGCCGATCAGTTGCAGGCCTATGCCGAAGCCGAGTTGCTGCCCCGCATGCGCAAGGTCAACGCCGCCAGTGCGATTCGCCTGCAGCCCCTGAGCGCCTACCCTGGGTTGGCCACGCCGGCCGACAGCGAGGCTGCACGCCTGGTGGCCTTGCTCAGTGGTTCGAATGCGTTCGGCACCGTAGCGTTTGGTACCGAAGGCGGGTTGTTCGATCAGGCGGGTATTCCCACCGTGGTCTGTGGGCCTGGGAGCATGGAGCAGGGCCATAAGCCGGATGAATTCGTCAGTGTCGAGCAGTTGCAGGGGTGTGACGCGATGCTATTGCGGCTGGTGGATTACCTGCGGGAAGGTTGATTGCGGTGGCTGCGTCGCGGGGCAAACCGCCCCCGCGAACGGGCCGCCAGGCGGCCCTCAAGCTTAGAAGGTCGCCTTGACCTGCAGCCCCACCACCAGCGCGTTGTCGATGGCCTTCCCGGAGAATGCGCCCGGCTCGATGATGTACTGCACATCTGGGCGCAGGTTCAGCCAGGGCGTGGCCTGGTAGCCATAGCTCAGCTCGATCAACTGCTCGGCGCTGTCGATATCCGGGAACGACTGCCCGGCATCGAAGGCTGCGTCTTCCAGCACGTCGCGGCTGCGCGGGTTCGGCACGGCGCGGCCATAGCCCAGCGCCACGGTATCGCGAGGGCGGCCTTCGAACGGTTTGTACAGCACCACGCCGGCACCGTACCACTTGGTGAAAGGCGAGGCTGCCTTGCTCGACGCTGAGTACTGACCGAACGCATGCAGGCTGCGCCCCGGCGAGCGTTCATCGGCCCATACCGCCTGGTCGATCAGCAGGTAATGGCCGCCACGGCCAGACACCTCCTTGTCGCTGCCGATGCGTTTCACGTCGGAGCTGTCGTAGTAGTAGCCCAGCTTGTATTCGCCCGGCAGTTCACCTTGCAGCTTGTACACCAGCTCCACGGGCACAACGGTCCCGGTGGTGTGCTTGGGCCCCAGGTGCCAGGCGCGGCTTGAATTGCCGTTGCTCGACGGGTCGACGTTGAACGCTGCCACGCGTAGCTGCCAGGACGGTGACAGGTCGTACTTCACGCGGGCACCCAGGTGAGCGTTGGGGTAATTGGTCCAGCCACTGCCCCCGGACATGTTCAGCGGGTGGCCACAGAAGCCGGCGTTCATGAAGTTGCACAGGATGCCGCTGTCCAGGCCGCCGAGGTCGTTGCCCATGGCCATGTAGCCGATCTTGACGTTGAGCGCTTTGGTAAACAGCGTGCGCTCGTAGCTCAGCTCGGTCAGGCGGGTGTACAGGCCGCCGTAGTTTTCCTGGATGGGCAGGCGGTTGCCCACCAGGTCTTCCGAGGCGCTGTTGCCGCGGCGGTCGTTGAGGGTGAGCTGGACTTTGCCACCGTTGTTTAGGCCGTACAGCTTCGACAGATCGAACTGCACACCCAGCTTGAGGTTCTGCGAGTAGCGGGCCGAGCGGTGCAGGCCACCGTGGGCGTTGTAGGCGGTTTCACCGCTGTAGTCGCCGGTGAACTTGATGCCGTCGTCTTCGAGCTGGTGGCGCAGGCCACCCCAGTCGCCGGTCAGGGTGCTGCGGGACATGAGGTCGCCATCGGCCAGGGCAGTGGTACTGGCCAGGACGAGGAGCAGGGCAGTGGGTGTGTAGCGCATTGCGAGGGCTTTCCTGGTAAATCTGGGTGTTTGGGGGCAGTGCAATCACCGGCCAGGCCCGCGCCCACAGCGGGTGCAGCCTGTCCAAGCGCTGCATGACCTGTGAGTGCGGGCCTGCCCGCGTAAAGAACGGCTCGGTTCAGGGCAGGGCGTAGGAAATCACGTAGTCGCCACGGTCTGTCGACTGGCGGGCGCCGCCCGCGGTGATTACCACGTACTGCTTGCCGGTCTTGGGTGAAACGTAGGTCATTGGGCCGCCCTGGCTACCCACGGGCAGGCGGGCCTTCCAGACCTCGTTACCGTTGCTGCTGTCGTAGGCGCGCAGATAGAAGTCCTGGGTGCCGGCGATGAAGACCAGGCCGCCCTGGGTCGACAAGGTACCGCCAAGGGTCGGCAGGCCGATCTTGATTGGCAGGTGCATGCGGATGCCAAGGGGGCCGGTGTCTTCGACGGTGCCGACCGGTACCTGCCAGGCCACCTGACGGGTCTTCATGTCGATGGCGGTCAGGGTGCCGAACGGTGGCGCCTGGCACGGGATGCCGGCGACCGACAGGAAGCGGTTCTTGTTCACCGCGTATGGCGTGCCCTTGAGCGGGACGGCGCCCATACCGGTGTTCAGCGCTTCACCACCGGAGGCTGCCTGGCCCTGATTCTGCGAAGGGATCATTTGAATCCACAGGCCCAGGCGCATGTCGTTGACGAAGATGAAACCGTGTACCGGGTCGGTAGACAGGCTGCCCCAGTTCATGCCGCCCAGCGAGCCCGGGAAGCTCAGCGACAGGTCGGTGCCCGGCGCGGTGTACAGGCCGTCGTAGCGCATCTTCTTGAAGTCGATACGGCACAGCAGCTGGTCGTATGGGGTTGCGCCCCACATGTCCGACTCGGTCAGGGTCTGCGCGCCAATCTGTGGCATACCGACCGATTTCGGTTGGGTTGGGGCATACGGCTCGTTGGGGATGTTGCTTGGCTTGACCGGTACTTCGTCGACCTGGGTCAGCGGTTTGCCGGTAGCACGGTCGAGGACGTAGATCTGCCCGGCCTTGGTGCCGATCACTACCGCAGGTACTGCCTTGCCGTCATCCTTGGTGAAGTCGATCAGGCTTGGTTGCATCGGCAGGTCGAAGTCCCAGAGGTCGTTGTGCACGGTCTGAAACACCCACTTCTCGTTACCGGTGGTGGCGTCCAGGGCCAGGACGGAAGCGCCGTAAGTGTGGTCGAGCGTGTTGCGTTCAACGCCATAGATGTCCGTGGACGACGAGCCCATCGGCAGGAATACGGTGTTCATCGCCGGGTCGTAGGACATGGGTGCCCAGCTGTTCGGGGTACTGCGCACATAGGTACTGCCGTCGGCTGGCGCATTTCGGTCTTGTGGGTTGCCTGGGTCGAAGGCCCAGCGCATGGCCCCGGTGATCACGTCGAAACCACGGATCACACCCCCTGGCATGTCGGTCTGGACGTTGTCGGCGACACGGCCGCCGACCACCACGGTGGTACCGGCCATCAGCGGCGCGGAGGACAACTGGTAGTAGGAGTCCGGTACATCACCCAGGCCGGCCATGAGGTCGACCTGGCCATTGTTGCCGAAGCCCTGGCAAAACTCGCCCGTGTCGGCATCAACTGCGATCAGGCGGCCATCGATGGTGTTGGTCAGCAGGCGACGCTGGCAATTGGCGCCGGCCGGTACGCTGCCGACGGTGATCGGGGAGCTGTTGGGCTGGGTGGGCTGGGCGATCGGCGCGGTTGCGTCGAAGTAAGCCATGCCACGGCAACGCTGCCAGACTTTGGACTGGGCGTTGATCGGGTTTTTCCACAGTTCCTTGCCGGTGTCGGCATCGAGGGCGATCAGGTTGTTATGCGGGGTGCAGATGAACACCTTGTTGCCGACCTGCAGGGGTGTCAGCTGGTCTTCGGCGCCATTGCCATCGCTGAGCGCCACGTCACCGGTGTGGTAGGTCCAGGCGACCTTGAGCTTGTCGACGTTGGTGCGGTTGATCTGGTCCAGGGCCGCAAAGCGGCTGCCACCTTCAGTGTTGCCGTAGTGAGCCCAGTCCTTCTGCTCCTTGCCGGGTTCCACCGGGGTCATGCCTGGGCCTTTACCGGTCGGCGCGACACTGGGGTGGGCGACGAACATGTTGCCGGCGGCGATGGCCAGTACCACGGCCAGTACGCCGGCGATGCCATAGGCGCCGCGGCCTGTGCTGGCGCCATTGGCACGCGTCAGCAGCGGGTACACCAGCGCTACCACC
Source organism: Pseudomonas ceruminis (assembly GCF_021602025.1). Lineage (GTDB taxonomy): Bacteria > Pseudomonadota > Gammaproteobacteria > Pseudomonadales > Pseudomonadaceae > Aquipseudomonas > Aquipseudomonas ceruminis. The sequence continues at coordinate 256,838 of NZ_BQHW01000002.1, read as the reverse complement.
ATGCCGATTGCACCGAACATGAACAAGCGCGAGAACAGCGGCCAGAACACCAGCCCCGCATCGATCAGTGCCCAGATGGCGGTGCCGACCAGGAAGGCTGCATACAACCACGCGCCGGCCCGCTTGCGACGAGCAATCAAGACGCCGGCGATGGCCATGGCCAGTCCGCCGATCAGGAAGTACCAGGAACCGCCCAGGCCAGCCAGCTTGACGCCGCCAGCAGCCAGGAGGAGGCCGAGCAGGGCGACGATCACGCCCAAGCCGACCAGGATGAAGTGTGTGGCACGCGAGGTGCGTGGTATTTCGTTCATGCCAGGGATCTCAGCAGGTGGAATGCGTGCAGTTTAAGCCCTTAGCAAGCTAATTAACAAGTTAGTACATAATTTCGTGGGGCCGATTGTCGCAGGGTTGAACTTGCCATAATGTCGCTAAAAGCCTAGAACATGCAGGCAAAGGCGCGGGTATTAAAAGCATTTGTCCGGTTGGCACCTAGCGCGTTAGACATTTGTCTTATAGCTGCCGTGAGCTGCTGTCCCCTGGGTTCGCTGCGTGGCTGAGCGCGCTAGCGCCCCAGCGGCAACGCTACGCCAATAACAGCGAACAGGCTCCCGCAGCACCGGTTGAAACCTTTGCCGCCCTTGGCGAGCCACGGCCGTATACGAAATGCCAGGCGCGCCAGCAGGTATTCCACCACGAACTCGACACTGGCAAAGGTGGCCGCCATGATCACGAACTGGATGAACAGCCCGCGCTGCGGATCGATGAATTGCGGCAGGAATGCGCCATAGAACAGCAGCACCTTGGGGTTGGCCATGGCCGACAGCAGGCCCTGGCGAAACAGGCCGGCATTGCTCAGGCGCGCAGCCCCTGCGGGGACGTCCAGGTGCAGCGCCGGGCTGCGCCACAGCTGCACCCCCAGCCAGACCAGGTAAGCCCCGCCTACCCATTTGAGTATGCTGAGCAGCGATGCCGAGGCCTGTAGCAAGGCCGTGAGGCCAAACATGGCCAGCGCGATCAGTGCGCTGAAGCCGAATACTCCGCCGACGATCGTGAACAGCGTGCGGCGTGCGCCATACACTGCGCCATGGGTCAGGGCCAGCAGGCTGTTCGGGCCTGGCGTGAGGGACAGGCCAATGCTCGCCAGCAGATAGATGAGCCAGGTATTCAGCGCCATGGTGCAAACCTTGGTTTTTCGAAGTGGCCAGTCTAAGGGACAGCAGCCATAGTGCAGGGTATGTTATGGACATCCAATGGTGCTTTTTGGACATTTCCATGCCTCCCGATATCCGCCTGCTGATCATGCCTTTGCCCGATTTTGCTTTACTGCCCTTTGGCGCTTTCCTCGACAAGCTGCGTTTCAGTGCTGACGACGAAGACTACAGCCGCCAGCGCTACTGCAGTTGGACCCTGGGCGGCCTGGCCGGCGAGCCCGTTGTGTCCAGCAGCGGTGCCGTGATACAGGTCCAGGCCATCGGCGAACCGTCATTGGCCGATTACGACTACCTGGTGTTGTTCGGCGGCCGTAATGCCGAAGCCACCGCAGCCTTGGCGCCCCGTTACCAGCGGCTGCTCAGGCGCGCGGCCAGGGCAGGGGTGAAACTGGTGGGCATCGACAACGCCGCCTTTCTGCTGGCGGCGTGCGGTCTGCTCGACGGCCACCCGGTGGTGGTGCACTGGCGTCACGAGGCCGAGTTTCGCGCGTCCTTTCCACACCTGCAGGTGCTCCGCGAGCAGTTGTATTGCATCGATGGTGCCCGTATCACCTGCGCCGGCGGCACGGCTGCCATCGACCTTGCGGTAGAGCTGCTGTCACACGCTTGCGGGCGGGCCCGCGCGCTCAAGGGCCTGGCCGACATGCTGGTGGACGAGTCGCGCGACAGCCGGCATGCCTTGCGTTCGCTGGAGGCCGGGCCAGGGCAGGGGCGCCAGGTGCAGCGTGCCTTGGCGCTGATGCGTCACCATTTGGGCACAGCGCTCACCCTCGAGCAGTTGGCAGCACAACTGGGCATCAGCCGGCGTCAACTGGACCGCCAGTTCCAGGGCAGCCATGGCATGAGCGCCAAAGCCTGGTGGTTGGAAATGCGCCTGCAGCAGGCGCGCTGGCGCTTGCGCAACTCCAGCCACAGCCTGGCGCAGATTGCCGACGAGGTGGGCTTGGTGGACGCGAGTCATCTGGGTAAGTGCGTGCGCCGGCGTTATGGGTGCACGGCGCTGCAGTTGCGGGCGGGTTTCAGCGACAGCTGACCCTGGCTGCCAGGAGGCGACCCCACTTCAAGGGACCTGTTTACTGTGGCGTCCCGAACAACCCCGTCCAGTAGATACCTGCATCGCTCTTGGGGTCCACGGCATAGGCCGCGCCCATCTCACGAAATTCCGGGTTCATCAGCGTGGCGCAATGCCCTGGGCTGGCCAGCCAGCCGTCCACCACCTTCTGTGCCGTGTCGCGCCCGGCTGCAATGTTTTCGCCAATCTGCTGGTACAGGTAGCCGGCCAGCTCGGCCCGGTCCCCCGGGGTACGTCCGTCGCGGTCGATATGGTCAAAGAAGTTCTGGTTGGCCATGGCCCGCGTATGGTTGGCCGCCACGCCCGCCAGGGCAGTGCTCCAGCTCAGTGCAGGGGCCGCAGCGAAGGGCTGGCCGCCGCATTGGCGCGGCGCCTTGCGCGCGGTGTTGATTGCCTGCAGGACTTTTTGCCCCTCGGCCTGCCAATCGCCCAAGCGCCCACTGAGCAACGGCCGGGCAAGCACGATACGCCAGTCGCGGCCCTCCTGGCTGACACCGATGTCGACGAATTGCGGGTCGAGCACCACCTGGCAGAAGCTCTCTTCTATGGCATGCATGGCGGCGCTGGCATCGCGCGGGCCCGACAGGCTGATGGCCTGGACATTGACCATGGGGTAGGCGGCGCGGGTCATGGCTTGCTGCAGGTCGCGGGTACCTTCCGGCGACAGCGCCAGTCGGGTGTCGCTGTTGAGCGGTGGCAGTTCCAGCGATGCCTCGCCGCCGCAGGGCTGGGCCTTGCTGCGGTAGGCATTGATCGACTCGATCAGCTGCGCCTCTTCGCCGGTGGCAGCCAGGCTCCCGGTCGAGATGACCAGGCCCAGCGACAAGGCGGCAACGGATGACAGGACGCGCATGTGGATCTCCCTGTGACTGGCAGCGTCTTGGTATGCGCTGCTCATCCTACACAAGCCCAAGGCTTTTGGCCCGGTATCGTGCAAAGCAAAATAAACGCCGGCAATGGGTTGCAAGCGGCAAAAGAGGGAGTAGACCACGGGTCAACGGGAAAGTGCGATGGCGTGCCCGGGACAGCCAGCCAGCGGCGGCTCGGCCGCAGCCCGTCGCGGACCGCACAAGGCTTCAGCGGGCCAGGGCCGGGTTTGGCTTGTAGAACAGAAAGTGCCGGGTCTCGGCCGTCTTGCGGTAGGCCTTGGCCCACTGTGGGTGAACGTTGCGGTCATGGAAGTAGAGCGCACCGCCGGTGGTGTCCTTGAGCTGCTGGTTGAGTGCCCGGCGCGCGATCTCCTTGGCGATATCGTAACGCTGCGCTTCCTCGACCTGGTCCGGACGCCCGTCACACCACCAGGAAAACTGGCAGGATTTGCTTTCCACACCCTGCTTCACCACCCCGCAGATGGTATCGGGGAAACCGTCGTGGCCCAGCCGGTTGATCACCACACTGGCCACCGCGCTCATGTCCTTGTCATCGGCGCCCTTGGCCTCCCAATAGATGGTGCGAGCCAGGCAGGTGATACTGTCGTCCATCGGAGCCTGGCCGGCCGGATCCACAGCCTTCACCTCGCCGGGGGTCAATGTTTCGGTTTTCTTGGGCGGTGGCGCGTCATCGACCACCTTTTCCTCCAGCGCTTGCGCCTTGTCTTCGGCAACTGCGGCCTTGGCGCTGTCGGCAGCATTCAAAGGGCCTGCAAGCAGGGCCGAGGTCAGGCCGATCACCATCCACGTCAGGCGCATGGTCAGGGTTCCGAAGGGTGGGCTGCTTCACAGTCTAGCCAAGCGCCATCAATTCAGCGAAAGCATTAACACCAAGGGTAAGGTGACCGCTGCGGCCACTGTCTGCAGGGCGATGATGGTGGCCATCAGCGGTGCGTTGCCGCCCATCTGCCGAGCCATGACGTAGGATGAAGACGCCGTCGGCAACGCCTGGAACAGCACGGCCACCACCGCAGCCTGGCCCCCCAGGCCGAGCAGGCGGCACAGGCCCCAGGTGGTCAGGGGCATGACCACGAACTTGAACGCAGAAGCCGCCAGCAGCGGCTTGACCTGTTGGCCGAGGCGGGCGCCACCCAGGGCCGCGCCTACGCACAGCAGGCCCAGGGGTAGCGCGGCCTGGCCCAGCGCTTTCACCGTCGGTTCCAGGCCAGCGGGCAGGCCCAGCCCGGTCAGCCGCAGCAGCAGCCCGCCTGCGCAACCGACGATCAACGGGTTGGCGAAAATGGCCCGTAACACGGTGGCTGGGGAGCTGTGACGCGCACTGAAGCGGGCGAACACCAGCACGCAGAGCAGGTTCACCAGCGGCACGATGGCAGCGTTGGCCACCGCCGCCAGGGCGATGCCGGCACTGCCGTAGATACCTGCCGCCAGGGTGGCGCCGATGTAGTTGTTGAACCGCACCCCGCCCTGGAAGACAGAGGTGAAGTCGGCACCATCATGGTTCACGGCCCCTTGGTAGAGCACCAGCAGCAGGGCGCCAAGCACCGTCGAGAGCATCAACACGCCGACCATGCCCAGCACCGGTACGCCGTCGAGGTTGGCGGTGGCCAGCCCGTGAAGGAATAGCGAAGGCAGCAGCACGTAGTAGCTCAGGCGTTCGGCGCCTGGCCAGAAACTGTCAGCGAGAAAGCCGCGCACGCGCAGCAAGGTGCCCAGGGCGATCAGCAGGATGATGGGCACCAGGGTCGTCAGCAGGAGGTGGAGCATGGGGGCGGTCCGTCGGCGGGTACGGGCACAGGTTAGCGTGGCGGACTGATGGCTAAAAACGTTGTTTTCTTCAGTGACTGTTGAGAAAAAATGCACGCTCATCTCGCCCTACGCGGGGCGTCACGCCTCCATCGCCGTTTTCAGTACCGCACTCAAATGCCGGCGCTGGCTTTTTTCATGCTCCAGCAGCACCACCCGGCGTTTGAGCTGTGGTTCACCGAACGGCAAGCACGTGGCCGCTGGCAGCCGCTGCAGGTCTTCGTCGGACATCGGGATGATCGCCACCCCCAGGCCCATGACCGCCATGCGTGCCAGGGCTTCCTGGCTGTCCAGTTCCATCTGCTCGCTCACTTGCAAATGCTGGCGACGCAGCTCCTGTTCGATTTGCCGCCCCGCCCATGCTCGTTTGTCAAAGCGCAGGAACGGTTGGCTGGCCAGCAGCTGTGGCAGGCTCTGGCCCGCTAGCTCGGGGCTGGCGATGGCCCAGAAGCGGTCCTCGAACAGGGGGGTGTAGTCCAGGCTCTGCGGATAAGGGCTCACCGGTTCGGTGGTGATCGCCGCATCCAGGTCGCCGTCTTCGATGCGCCGCGCCAACTCTGCTGACATGCCCGAAGCCACGCTGATGTGCAACTCAGGATGGTGGGCCTTGATCCACACCAGGGCCCTGGGCAGGCGGCGGGCCAGTACCGTATGGATGGCCCCCAGGCGCAAGCGGCCGCGCAGCCTTGGGCCGCTGGCCAGCGCATCGGCCAGTTCGTCGTAGGCGGCCAGGATGGTTTCGGCGCGTGCCACCGCCAGTTGGCCGGCTTCGGTCAGCACCACCTGGCGGCGGCTGCGGTCGAACAACGCTACCTGTAGCTCGTCCTCCAGCGTCTTTATGTGCAGGCTTACCGCGGAGGGGGTGAGGCTGAGCAGGTCGGCGGCACGGGCGAAGGTGCCGTGGCGGGCGATGGTCACGAGGGTGCGCAGGGCTTTGAGGGACACGCGAACGGGCTCCAGAGGCAAGTGTTTCATTCTGTGGCCGGATGGAATGCCTGGCAACCTGTGCAGTCCCACCTGTTAGCGGGTACGACACTCACTCAACCCAAGCCATGGAGTCACACTATGAAAGCAGTGGTTTTCAGCGCATTGCTGGCCTCAGCGGGCCTTGCACAAGCCGCGCAGACGGTAGAGCTCAAGCTGGCCGGGCCGGACGGCCCCGGCAAGTCGATCGGTACCATCAGCATCGAGCAGAACACCTACGGCACGCTGCTCACCCCGGACCTTAAGGACCTGCCGCCCGGCGTGCATGGCTTCCACCTGCACCAGAACCCATCCTGCGGGCCAGCCGAGGAAAACGGTAAGCCGGTACCGGCAGGTGCCGCCGGTGGCCACTGGGACCCTGGCTCGAGCAACGCGCACAAAGGCCCCTATGACGACAGCGGCCATCGGGGTGACCTGCCGGCGCTGTATGTCGGCGCTGACGGCAAGGCCACCTATCCGGTGCTGGCGCCGCGGTTGAAGGCTGCGGACTTCACCGGGCATGCGCTGATGGTGCATGCCGGTGGTGACAACCACAGCGACCACCCTGAGAAGCTCGGTGGCGGTGGCGCACGTGTGGCCTGCGGGGTGGTGCAGTAGCCCAGCGCCGTGGTGAGCACATGCTCAGCCAAGCTGTAGCGTCACGGCTGTCGCTCTGCTACGGCCCTCAGCGTTCGCAGCGTCACCAGCGGGGCATCCACCACAAAGCGGTTGGCCAACCACCCCGGCACATCGCCGGCCGGGTCGGCCTCCAGTTGGTAGGTCACTTCGGTCATACGAGCACCCAGTGGTTTCATGATCCATTCGCCACTGAGGTGCTGCACGCGGATCAACCCTGGCGTTTCGGGCAGTTTTTTTGGTTCAGCGCTCAGGTGCCGTACCAGGGTGCCATCGTCCAACCGTTCGGTAGTGACCTTGAGGATGATGTCCCGCGGCAGGGTTGGCCACGGCAGATTAGTGGTCAAGTACACCCAGGTGCTGTCACCGTCGACCTCCAGCAGGCGCATCTGGTCGCAGGCATACAGCCATTTACAGGCCACGCGCAGATTCTCCTGCATATCGATGAGGGTGTTCACACTGGCCTTGATGGTGCTGACCCCCCGGAACTGTTGATAAGGAGAGTCGGCGACCCCGCGCAGGTACACCCGGATGCCTTCACGGTCGTAGGCCAGGTTCCAGTCATCGGCGGCCTGTGCGCAGGTGCACAGCAGCAGGGCGGCAAGCAGGAGGCTACGGTTCATGGCGCGCACTGCGTGGTGGGTAGGGCCTTGAGTATGTGCGGCAAACACAAAGCCCGCCAGTTGGCGGGCTTTGGTGCATCAACCAGAACTCAACGCTGTGGGTTGAGCGTCAGGTGCACGTGGCGGTTCACATCCTTGTACAGCAGGTAGCTGAATTTGCCTGGGCCGCCGGCATAGCAGGCTTGCGGGCAGAAGGCGCGCAGCCACATGAAGTCGCCGGCTTCCACTTCGACCCAGTCCTGGTTCAGGCGGTAGACCGCCTTGCCTTCCAGTACGTACAGGCCGTGTTCCATGACGTGGGTTTCGGCAAACGGAATCACGCCGCCAGGCTGGAAGGTCACGATGTTGACGTGCATGTCGTGACGCATGTCGGCCATGTCGACGAAGCGCGTGGTGACCCAGCGGCCTTCGGTGCCCGGCATCTCGATGACGGTGGCATTGTCCCGATGGGTGACGAAGGATTCCGGAGCATCCAGGCCTTCAACCTTCTGGTAGTGCTTGCGCAACCAGTGGAAGGTGGTATTGGCCTTGCTGTGGTTGCGCAGGCTCCATTCAGCGCCTGGGGCAATGAACGCGTAGCCACCCTGGCTCAGAGTGTGGTGCTTGCCTTCCAGGGTGATGTCGAGTTCGCCTTCGACGACGAACACTACTGCTTCAGCGTTGGGGTCCAGTTCTGGGCGCTCGCTGCCGCCTTCCGGGGCCACTTCAACGATGTACTGGGAGAAGGTTTCGGCAAAGCCGGTCAGCGGGCGGGCGATGACCCACATGCGCATCTTGTCCCAGAACGGCAGGTGGCTGGTGACGATGTCACGCATCACGCCTTTGGGGATTACGGCATAGGCTTCGGTGAACATGGCACGGTCAGTCAGCAGCTCGGTTTGAGCCGGGTGCCCACCGTGGGGGGCGAAGTAGGAGTGATTCGACATGAACGGTCTCGACTTGTTGTTCTCTCCCCATGCCTTGGACCACACCGGCCGGTGCGTGCAGGGGATGCACGGACAGCATAGGGGCCAGTCCGCGGCATCCACAAATTAAATGTTGAAATACCCGGTATTTGCTTACTGAATGCTAACCTGGCGCCCGGCGTGGTCGTCGGGCAAGCGATCGCCCTGGCCAAACAGCTTGTGGCGCAGGGTGCCCTCGGTGTAACCCAGCGGGTAGCGGCCGCGGCGTTGCAACTCCGGTACCAGCAGCTCAACCACATTGGCCAGGTCATCCGGTTGCACCGCATAGGTGAGGTTGAAACCGTCGATCCCGGTCTGATCGAGCCAGTGCTCCAACTGATCTGCGATTTCACTGGGGTTACCCACCAGCACCGGGCCACGCCCGCCAAGGCCGATGAACTCGGCGGCTTCGCGCACTGTCCAGCGCCGGTTGGGGTCGGCGGCGGTGAAGGCGGCCAAGGCGGCGCGGCCAGCATCGTTTTCCACGTACTCGATGTGGGTGTCCGGGTCGAGGCCAGCGAAGTCGATCCCCGTCCAGCCCGAGAGCAGGGCGAGGGCGGCATCCAGGTCCACATGGCGACGGTAATCGGCAAAACGCGCCTGGGCCTCTTCGGTGGTGGACGCGACGATCAGCAGGGCCTGGGCGTAGATCAGCACGTCATCACTGCCGCGCCCGGCCACCTCGCTGGCCTGACGAATGCCATCGGCGTAGCGGCGCAGCACCGTCGGTGTTGGCCCGCTGATGAACACACATTCGGCATGCCGGGCGGCAAACTGCTGGCCGCGCGCCGAGGCGCCGGCCTGGAACAGTACCGGGGTGCGCTGCGGTGAGGGTTGGCACAGGTGCATGCCGGGTACCTGGAAGTGCTCGCCGGCGTGGCCAATGGCATGCACTTTCGAGGGTTCGATGTAGCGGCCGGTGTCCCGTTCGAGCAGCACGGCATCGTCGTCCCAGCTTTTTTCCCACAGTTTGTACAGCACCTGCAGGTATTCCTCAGCCAGGTCGTAGCGCTGGTCGTGCCCCAGTTGACGCGCCAGGCCCAGGTTGCGCGCGGCGCTGTCCAGGTAGCCGGTAACGATGTTCCAGCCCACCCGGCCGTTGCTCAGGTGGTCGAGCGTGGACATGCGCCGGGCGAAGGGGTAGGGGTGTTCGTAGGTCAGCGAGAAGGTCACGCCAAAGCCTAGATGCTCGGTGACGCCGGCCATGGCCGGCACCAGCAGCAGCGGGTCATTGACCGGCACCTGCACGCCGCCGCGCAGGGCGGCATCGGGCCCACCCTGGTAGACGTCATAGATGCCCAGCACATCGGCGATGAACAGCGCGTCGAACAGGCCGCGCTCGAGCAGACGCGCAAGGTCGGTCCAGTAATCCAGGCGGTTGAAGGCCACGCTGGTGTTGCGCGGGTGACGCCACAGCCCAGGCGACTGGTGGCTCGCGGCGTTCATGCTGAAGGCGTTGAAACGGATGTGGCGGGGCATCACGTCATCTCCGTTCAAGGCAGCACGGAAGCCGGGTAAACCGCATCGGCCACCTGCAGCTTGTGCGGGATCAAGCCCAGGCCCTGGAAGGTGTCAGCCAGTTTCTGCTGCTCCGCGACGATCTGCGGGGTGATGGCCACGGCGTTGTAGTTGCGCCGTTCGCTGGCCACTTCCAGCACATTGGCGTTGATGCCCAGTTGCGGTGCCAGCAGTGCTGCCACTTCAGCGGGCTTGGCGTTGGCCCACTGGCTGACCTTGCCCAGCTCGGCGAAGAAGGTCTTGAGCACGTCCCGATGCTGGTCGGCGAAGCTGGCGGTAGACAGGTAGAAGGTGCGGTTGTTGGACAGGCCGCTGCCATCGCGCAGGTTCTTCAGGCCAGGTTGGCTTTCTGCGGCGGCAAGGAACGGGTCCCACAGGGTCGCGGCCTGCACGCTGCCCGACTGCAGGGCGGCCACCGCATCGGCGGCGTTGTTCACGTAGGCGGGGGTGATGTCCTGGTAGGTCAGGCCGGCTTGTTCGAGGGCTACGGCCAACAGGTACTGGGCGTTCCAGCCACGGCCCGTCGCCACGCGCTTGCCTTTGAGGTCCTGTACGCCGGCGAGGTGATCCTGTTCACGGACCACCAGGCCGATGCCACGCGGGTAGGGCTGTTCGGCGGCCAGGTACACCACCGGTTTGCCGGCTGCCTGGGCGAAGACCGACGGCGCGTCGGCGGCATGGCCCAAGTCGATAGCGCCGGTACTCAGTGCTTCGAGCAGTTGTGGGCCGGCGGCGAATTCATACCAGCTGACTTTCACCCCTTGGGGTGCCAGGGCCTTTTCCAGAGCACCGCTGCTCTTGAGGATATTGATGCTGTTGAATTTCTGGTAACCGATCCGCAGGGTATTTGCCTCATCGGCAATGGCGTTGGACCAGGGCAGCAGGGCGCTGGCGACGGTTGCCAGCAGGCCGCCGACCAGCAGGCGGCGCAAGGGAGAGAAGGCACGGGCGGGCATGGGAGCGATCCTTGAACAGGGGGATAAACGGTGCCCCCAGCGTAAGGAGACTGCGTTTGGCTTTCAATTTTTTAATTCCATTTGATTAGATTGTTTTGTTCTTTTTATATCCTTTTGTGATTTTTACGGAACGATCCAAAGCAGTGGATTTACCTGTGCTGGCCGGCTTTTACGCGAGGAACAACGCCGATTGACATTTTTTTCACATTGCCTTGCTAGGATCGCTCGCATTCTCGAGGAGCCAGTCTTTCATGCCCATTTTGCGCCAGCGCGGCCCCCGTATCGCCCTGACCACCACTGCCGCACTACTCAGCGCTACCTTGGGCTTTTTCGCCTGGCAGAGCTTTTATCCCGTCCAGGCCAGCGATGGCTGGGCGGTCGAGGTGCTGCACCGGGATGTGGCCAAGGCCGCGTCGCTGCTACCCCAGGCCGATGGCAGCCTGTTGGTCAGCCGCGAACTGGATGATGGCCGTGGCAGCATCCTCAAGATCACTGCCTCGGGGGACCGTGTGGTACTGATCGACAAGCTGTCCAAGCCCGACGGTATGGTCGCGGCCCAGGGCGGCTGGGTGTTCAGCCAGGAGGGCGGGCTGGCACCGGTCAGCCTGTCCCGCGATGGCCAGGTGTCGCACCTGTTCGACGGCGATAGCGTGCAGGGGCTCTGGAACGATGGTGATTACCTGTACGCCATCGAAGACCGCAAGGGCAATGGCCGGCTGATGCGTTACCAGTGGGCCAGCGGCCGGCTTGAAGTGCTGCGCTCGGGCCTGACCGAAACCGAGGGGCTGGCGCGTTGCACGGATGGTCGCCTGCTGTACACCGAGAAGCGCACCGGCAAGGTGCGTGCGCTGGCTGACGACGGTAATGATCCGGTGGTAGTGGAAGGCCTGCGCAACCCGACGTTCCTGATGTGTGATCAGCGTGGCCTGTGGATCAGCGAAGACAATACCCATCGCGCCCGCCTGCTGCGCGTCGATGCCGATGGCTCGCAGCACACTGTGCTGACCTTCCTCAAGGCGCCGCAGTCGATCGTGCCCGACGGCAAGGGCGGTTACCTGTTGGCCGAAGGTGGCCGCAACCGTGTGCTGCAACTGACCCCGCCGCCAGAGCAGCACACAGCGCAGCGCTAGCCGGGCAGGCGGCGCTTGCGCCCCGATCACCGACGCTGATTGCCCGGGTCGCGCCTATGCGGGCTACCAGGCCAGAAGGGTGGCGCAAGTAAACGGTTTATTCCGCCACCAGCAGCAACGACTGCGGCACCGCCTGCTGCGGATGTTGTGGCTCTTGCAGGCTCACCAGCCTGAAGCCGGCCATGTCCAGCGCATTGAACCAACTGGCCAAGGTGCGGAAGTACCACGGCATCGGCTGCCACTGCCCGGCAAACCCGGCGAACGACTCCTCGCGCCAGCCATCCTGGTAGTCCCCATCGGCCACGCTCCAGGGGTGCAGGGTCTGGATCACCAGTGCGCCGCCGGGCACCAGCAGAGCCTTCATGGCCGCCAGCAGCGCAATGATGTCCTGCTGCAGCAAGGCAAAGTTGGCGCAGACCAGGTCATAGCCCGTACCGATGTCCACTACGCCCGTGGCCAATTGCTCATAGCTGGCCTGATACACGTGCGCCGAGCCTGCGGCCCGCGCGGCTTCGACCAACGCGGCATCGCCATCCACGCCGTGGGCGTCGATGCCCCGGTCAGCCAGCATCCGCAGCAGCCAACCCTCGCCACACCCAAGGTCCAACACCCGATCAGGCTGGCGGCCAAGCACGGCCAACAGGATTGCCTGGTTGGTGACCTGCTGACGGCTTTCGATGGCTCCGCCGCGAACAGCATCGATCCAGGCCTGCGCGTTGTATTGCCAGCTTTGCAGCAAGGCAGCTTCGCGGCTTGCCATCGCACCCTCCAGCGCAGTGGGAAAGCTCAAGCATAGGCATCCACGGGCAGGTTGTCTCTGGCCTGGTGCAATGTCGGTTGCAGGGCTGGCCGGCCATAGAACAGCAGGGCGGTGGTCCAGGTCGTCAACCAGACGAAAATCCCGGCCCAGAAGGTATGAGACATGTAGTGCCAGCCCTGGAGCACTCGGGTAGTGCCGAAGACAAAACCGATCAGCAGGATGGCCACCAGCAGCTTGCGAGCGTGCGGCCAGCGGTGGCGCAAGGCTACGAAGTACAGGGCGAGCAAGGTGAAGCCGCTGGAAGCGTGACCGCCTGGCCAGCAGCGGCCGTCACCGGCCTTGCTCAGCCAGGTGAAGTTTTCATACCACTCCATGTGCAACTGGTTGCCACCGTACAGCGTGGTTTCAACCGGGCAGTACACGCTGGTGTGGCTTTTCAGGTAGTGGATCACGGTGGTGCTCAGGGCGAAGGCGACCACGATGAACAGCAAGTCGCGGCGGTGCCGATGCGTCAAGCGCAACAACGGGCTGAGCCTGGTTTTGTGCAGTAGCCGGGTAATCCCTGCCTCGGGACGGGCGGCCAGGCGTGGCCACACAAACGACAGTAACGTGCCGATCACCGCCAGCTCACCGGTCCAGTCCGGCAGGATGCGCGGCCACTTGTGGGTCAGTGTCTCGAACCACTGCACATGCAACAGCGGGAATCGGCCGGTGGCCGGGTCGAGCAGCAGGTTGCTGATCCAGCGATCCAGCGCGGTGAGGTCGAACAGCAGGAACACCATGACCGCCAGCAGCAGGGGCAGCAGCAGGTTGTTGACGTAAAACGTGGTCCGTGAAGGGCCTGGCATGGTTATTCCCCAGTACGGCTGACAAGTTTGCGCCATTGATTGGCATTCAGTTGCCCGAGTATTCGGGGATGCCCCGTTGGGCCTTTGGCGACGAACAGCGCACTGGCATAGCCGCTGTCGCGCTCGCCACCCGGTACGTCCAGTTGCCGCTCGAACTGGTCGATGCAACCACTGTGGGTCACCAGCACCAGGTTGTGGCCAGCGCGCTTGCGCGCCAATGCGGCATCGGCGAAAGTGCCGTCGCACCTCATCAGCCAGTCTTGCGTCTCGACAGCCCTGCCGAAGACGTACGACGCGGTCTGCCGGGTGCGAACTTCCGGGCTGCTGAGGATATCGGCCGCGTCCAACCCCAGGTCACGGATGCCATCGCCCACGCCCGCGGCTGCCTGGCTGCCTTCCAGGGTGATGCCGGCGGGGTCGTTCAGGCAGGGGTGACTGGAGCGGTCGCAGCGCTCGGCATGGCGCACCAGCACTATTACTTCGCCTTTGGCCCAGGCGGAATAGACACCGCTGGCCTGCATGCGCTGCACCGTGCCCAGGTTTGCCACCTGGGTGCCAGAGGCATGCCAGAGGCCGAATGCCAGCAGCGCCAGCAGCACGCCCAGCAGCAAGGGCCTGGGTAGGCGCCGGCGCCAGGCACGCACAGGGCGCGGGTGAACGTGAATGACATGTTCCAGCATGCGGCCACTCCAAGGCTGAGCGGGTAAGGCCGAAAAGGTCGGCCCCCCGAAACTGGCGGCACCTTAGCGTTGTGGTTGTGGCGCTGGAGTGAAGCGGATGTGAAAAAAGTCTGGGCGGGCACAGCCGCAGGGCCGGGCGAGATCACGCCCGGCCAGGGCTGTATTAGCGGTGATCGCCTTGCAGCGCATCGCGCAATTGGCCGAGGCTGTCGATTTCGAGCGCCTGGGCGCTGTAGCACAGGCCAATGCGCCGGCGCAGGTCCAGTTGCGGCAAGGCTTGCATGCGCACCCCAGGGTGTTCTGCGGCCAGTGACTGAGGCACGATCGCGGTGCCCATCTGTGCGGCGACCATGGCCAGCGCCAGGGCAAAGGTTTCGGCCTCGCCCGCTGGCGCATCGCCTGCACTGCCGTAGAGCGGCAGCAGGCGCTGGTGGCTGCCATGGCTGGGGCAGGTGATCCAGCGTGTTTCCTCAACCCGCGGGTCACCTGCAGCAAAGGGCAGGGCGAGGACGAACGGGTCGCTGTGCAGCGGCAGGAACAGCTCGTCCTCGCAACGTTGGTCTTCGCTGGCCAGCCTGGCCACCCCCAGGCACCCGGTGGCCAGGTGCAGACGGATCGCCGGCTGGATCGCCGCCGCCGCCAGCACGACCTTTCTGATCACCGACGCCCCGACGTCATGCTCGACGCCAATCTGCAGGGGCTCGCGGACGCGGTCGTGTTTGAAGCGAGTCACCAAACGCGCCGCGTCCGCGACCATGCGCTGGGCTTCGGGGTACAGCGTGCGGGCATCGTCGGTCACCTCGACGCCCCGGGCCTTGCGCACGAACAAGGTGGTGCCGAGCGCTTCTTCAAGCGCCTTGATACTGCCTGAAAGCGCAGGTTGGCTCAGGTGGATCGAGCGGGCGGCAGCGGTGATGTTGCGCTCCTCGAATACCGCGATGAAGGCCCTGAGTTGACGATAATCCATTGACTTACCCATAAGTTGTACCGATGGCAGCCAAAAGAATATCCCATTTTTCGCCGCGACAGCGGGCTTCTATAATCGCTTTGCTGCTTAACCATAGGCCTTTTGAATCACAGGACCCTCGCAATGACAAGCACTCATAAACCGCTGGTAGTCATCACCGGAGCCAGCTCTGGCATTGGCCTGGCGACCGCCAAACTGCTGTCCCAGCGCGGGCATGCTCTGCTTCTGCTGTCCCGCCGCCTGGAGAAGATGGTGCAACTCGGCCTGCCGAACACCCTGGCGCTGGCCGTCGATATCACCGACCGTGAGGCACTGGTTGCGGCGGTGGCCCAGGCCGAAGAACGCTTCGGCCCGGTGGATGCGATCATCAACAACGCTGGCGTGATGCTGCTGGGCAGTATCGCCACCCAGGACCCAAGCCAGTGGGACCGCATGCTCGACGTCAACGTCCGTGGCCTGCTCAATGGGATTTTCGCCGTGACCAGCGGCATGGTCGAGCGCAAGCACGGCACCATCATCAACGTAGGCTCGGTGGCCGGGCGCAAGACCTTCCCCAACCACGTCGTGTACGTCGGCACCAAGTTCGCTGTCACCGGGCTTTCCGAAAACCTGCGCCAGGAGCTGTCGCCGAGCAATGTGCGGGTGATCACCATCGAGCCGGGCGCTGTCGACACCGAACTGCTGAGCCACACCACCGACGATGCCATCAAAGAGGGTTACAACGACTGGAAGCAGGAGATGGGCGGAGTGCTTGCTGCCGAGACCATTGCTGAAGTGATTGGCTTCGCCTATGCCCAGCCGCAATCGGTTTGCGTCCGTGAAATCGTGGTGTGCGCGACCCGCCAGGAGCAATGAGGGGCAGGGTAGCGCGCAGGGCCAGGCTTGCCTGATACCTGGCTCGACGCTTCGCGCATGAACACTCCGGTCGGGTTGTGTTCATGCGCGCCGTGAAACGTGATATGCAGCGATTCTGTCCGGCGTGCGCTATCATCCGCGCCCGCAACCGGAGCAGCCCATGGCCAAAGACATCGACAACCCCTGCGTTTCGCTGTGCCAGCTCAACAGCGAGCTGTGCGTGAGCTGTGGCCGCACCCGGGAAGAAATCCGCAAGTGGCGCGGTATGAAGCGCCCGGAAAAGATGGCTACCGTGCAACGCGCGGCCACCCGGATGAAGGCAATCGTCAAGAAGAACGCCAAGCGCCAGGGCGGCGATTGAGCCATGGCACCCTCCCTAATCCTGCCCACCAGGTGGATCAATGAATCGTCGCAAGAAAATCAAGCAGTTGCTGCAGGCACACGCCAAAAAGGCCAGCGCCAAGCTGGCACCTAAAAGCAAGCCCAAGTACATCTGCAAAGCCGACCGGTTGAAGCTGGCTGCCGAGGCTGCTGCTGAGCCAAGCGCTTCTTGCGAGCACTAAAGGAAGGCCCACCCGCTGCCACGGTGTAAGATGCCGGCTCCGTATTGCTCACGAGCCTGTCACATGGATCCGCACTCGCTGCTTGCCTTCACGCTGGTTGCCGCAATTGCCATTGCCAGCCCTGGCCCTGCCACCTTAATGGCCATCAACAACAGCCTTGCCCACGGGCAGCGCAGCGCCGTGTGGTCATCGCTGGGTAACGGTTGTGGCCTGTTCTGCCTCTCGGCGGCGGCCATGCTTGGCCTGGGGGCACTGCTTGCCAGCTCCGAGGTGCTGTTCAACGCGGTCAAAATCATCGGCGCGGGCTACCTGTTCTACCTCGGCGCACGGCAACTGCTGAAGAAAAACCCGATGCTGATGGATGGCGCACAGGCCGGTGGCGGCAAGCCCACTGCGCTGAAGCTGTACAAGTCGGCATTTTTCACGGCTGTCACCAACCCCAAGGCCACAATGTTCTTCACTGCGCTATTTCCGCAGTTCATCGACCAGAGTGCCGCGCTGCTACCGCAGTTCCTGACCCTTACCGGGATCTTCGTGGCCTTGTCGCTGACGTCCCTGAGCCTTTACGCGGCCGCCGCCGCTCGGGCCAAAGGTGTGTTGACCCGGCCTGCGCTGGCGCGCTGGGTGAGCCGGTTGGTGGGCACCACCTTCATCGGCTTTGGCGCAGCGATTCTGGCCATGCGCCGTCAGGCGAGTTGAGCCGTGTGGGCGCCCCTGCCTAGGCTGGCAGGGGCGCCCACATCAACGTTTTACGGTTTGCCGATATTCACGATCCGCGCCGTGCTCCCGTCCATGCGGAAGTCGAAACTGACGTGGTCGCCTGGTTGCAAGCCTTGCAGCTGTGCCGGGGTCGCTTGAAAGCCCATGGTCATCGCCGGCCACTGCAGCGCGGCGACCGGCCCATGGGCCAAGGTCACCTTGCCGCTCTGTTCATCCAGTGCCTTGATCGTTCCTTCGGCGTGCGCGCTGGGGGCGACCTGGTGGGTGGGCATGTTCATGCCCTCCATGGCCATGTCAGCCATGCTGTCCTGGGCTTGCGCGCCTGTGGCAAGGGTGAGAAGCATGGCAGCGCTGAGGTAGAGGTGTTTCATTGGGTTTCTCCAGTCTTGGGGTCATGGGGTGCTGCAAGATCGCGGCGCCGGGTTAGCCAGTACGCTGCGGGAATCACGAACAGAGAGAGCAGGGGCGCGGTGAGCATGCCGCCCACCATCGGCACGGCGATGCGGCTCATCACCTCGCTGCCGGTACCGCTGCTCCAAAGAATCGGCAATAGCCCCGCGACGATGACCGTCACGGTCATCGCCTTGGGCCGGATACGTTGCACTGCACCCTCGCGAATCGCCGCCAGCAAGGCTGCTGGCGTGCGTTCGCCGCTGCGCTGGCGGTCGTCCCAGGCGTTATTGAGGTAGAGCAGCATGATCACACCGAACTCCGCTGCCACACCGGCCAGGGCGATGAAGCCGACGCCGGTGGCGACCGACATGTTGAAACCCGCCAGGTACAGCAGCCACACCGCGCCAGTGAGGGCGAACGGCAACGTGGCCATGATCAGCAGCGCCTCGCCCAGGCGGCCGAACGCCAGGTACAGCAGCACGAAGATGATTGCCAGGGTTGCCGGGACCACCCACGCCAACCGTGCGTTGGCCCGCTCCAGGTACTCGAATTGCCCGGAGTAGCTCAGGCTCATGCCTGGGGCAAGTTTCACCTGGTGCTCCACTGCCTGGCGCAAATCGGCCACCACTGACGACAGGTCGCGCCCGCGCACGTCAATGTAAACCCAGCCGGAAGGGCGGGCGTTCTCGCTCTTGAGCATCGGTGGGCCTTGGGTGATGCGTACCTGGGCCACGGTGCCAAGGGTGATCTGGCTGCCTTGCGCGGTATAGATCGGCAGTTGGCGCAGGGCCTCGGCCGAATCGCGCCATTCGCGCGGGTAGCGCACGTTGATCGGGTAGCGCGCCAGGCCTTCCACCGTTTCGCCGACGGTTTCGCCGCCAATGGCGCCGGCGACGATGGCCTGCACGTCGGCGATGTTGAGGCCATAGCGCGCCGCTGCCTGGCGGTCGATGTCGAGGTCGACATAACGGCCCCCGGTCAAGCGCTCGGCCAGCGCCGAAGTTACACCGGGCACACCCTTGGCCGCCTGCTCGATCGCCAGCGTGACACGGTCGATCTGTGCCAGGTCACTGCCGGCAACCTTGACCCCGATCGGGCTCTTGATGCCGGTGGCGAGCATGTCGATACGGTTGCGGATGGGCGGGATCCAGATATTGGTCAGGCCCGGCACGCGCACGGTACGGTCGAGCAGCTCGATCAGTTTTTCGCTGGTCATGCCCGGGCGCCACTGCGCCTTCGGTTTGAGCCGCACCGTGGTCTCGAACATCTCCAGCGGCGCGGGGTCGGTAGCCGAGTCGGCGCGGCCGGCCTTGCCGAACACGCTGGCGACCTCGGGTACGGTACGGATCAGCCGGTCGGTGCGCTGCAACAGCTCCGAAGCCTTTTGCACCGACAGCCCAGGCAGCGCCGAGGGCATGTACAGCAGGTCACCTTCGTCCAGCGGTGGCAGGAATTCCCCGCCCAGCTGGCTCAGTGGCCACAGGCTACTGAGCAAGATCGCCAGCGCACCCAGCAGCGTCACCCACGGGTGGCGCAACACGGCGTCCAGGGCCGGCCGATACAGCCGAATCAGTCCACGGTTGAGCGGGTTGCGTTGCTCGGACGGTAGCGGCCCGCGAATCCAGTAGCCCATCAGTACCGGCACTAGCGTGACGGCAAGCCCTGCCGCACCGGCCATGGCGTAGGTCTTGGTGAACGCCAGCGGGGCGAACAGCCGCCCTTCCTGGGCCTGCAGGGTGAACACCGGGACGAACGACAGGGTAATGATCATCAGG
This sequence comes from Pseudomonas ceruminis, assembly GCF_021602025.1. Lineage (GTDB taxonomy): Bacteria > Pseudomonadota > Gammaproteobacteria > Pseudomonadales > Pseudomonadaceae > Aquipseudomonas > Aquipseudomonas ceruminis. Next base: position 237,531 of record NZ_BQHW01000002.1, on the reverse strand, counting down.
CTGAAGAACAGTGCAGGCCCCACCTCGACCGCCGCTTCGGTCATGACCTGCCAGTGTTGTTCACCCTTCAGCACCTTGCCCGGGTTGCGCGCGTGCCAGGCCTCCACGCGCTTGTGGGCGTTCTCGATCATCACCACGGCGGCATCGACCATGGCCCCAATGGCGATGGCGATGCCGCCCAGCGACATGATATTGGCGTTGATGCCCTGGTGGCGCATGACAATCAGTGCAACCAATACCCCCACCGGCAGCGAGACGATCGCCACCAGCGACGAGCGCAGGTGCCAGAGAAACGCCAGGCACACCAGCGCGACCACGATGAACTCCTCGATCAGCTTGTGGCTGAGGTTGGTCACGGCGCGGTCGATCAATTGGCTGCGGTCATAGGTGGTCACCAGGTCGACCCCGGCAGGCAGGCTTTTTTTCAGGGTGCCGAGCTTGTCCTTGACGCGGGCGATGGCCTCTCGTGCATTTTTGCCATTGCGCAGGATCACCACGCCGCCCACGGCTTCACCTTCGCCATCCAGCTCACCGATACCCTGGCGCGCCGCTGGCCCGAGCTGCACAGTGGCCACATCGCCCAGCGTTACCGGTGCGCCATTGCTGGCCATGCGCAGGGGGATGGCGCGGAAATCGTCCAAGGTCTTCAGGTAGCCCGACGCCCGTACCATGAACTGTGCCTCGGCCTGCTCCAGCACACCGCCGCCGGTTTCCTGATTGGCCTGGCCGATGGCCTGCGACACGTCGCGCTGGGTGATCCCGAAGCTGGCCATGCGCAGGGGGTCGAGTACCACCTGATACGCCTTGACCATGCCACCGATGCTCGCTACCTCGGCCACATCCGGCAGTGTCTTGAGCTCGAAGCGCAGGAACCAGTCCTGCAGGCTGCGCAACTGTGCCAGGTCATGCCCGCCAGTGCGGTCGACCAGGGCGTACTGGTAGACCCAGCCCACCCCGGTGGCATCCGGGCCGAGCACCGGTCGGGCCGACGCCGGCAAGCGTGACTGCGCCTGGCTCAGGTACTCCAATACCCGTGAACGCGCCCAATAGGGGTCGGTGCCGTCTTCGAACAACACATAGACGAAGCTGTCACCATAGGCGGAGAAACCGCGTACGGTCTTGGCGCCCGGTACCGAGAGCATGGTGGTGGTCAGCGGGTAAGTGACCTGGTTTTCGACGATCTGGGGTGCCTGCCCCGGGTAGGCGGTGCGAATGATCACCTGCACATCCGACAGGTCGGGTAGTGCGTCGATGGGCAGGCTGCGCAGAGCGAACACGCCCCACGCTACCAGGAACAGGGTGGCAAGCAGCACCAGGATGCGGTTGCCCACCGACCAGCGAATCAGTTTGGCAATCATGGCTGGCCCTCTGCGGCGGTGGTCGCCTCTATGCCCCTGAGGCTGGCTTCGGAGTCGATCAGGAACTGCGCCGACGCCACGACGCGCTGGCCTGCCTGCAGCCCTTGCACAATGGCGACCTTGCCGCCGCTCTCCTGGCCCACAACGACCTCCACCGGGCGGAAGCGACCTTGCGCTTCGGCCAGCATCACCAGGTCACGCTTGCCGGTGCGGATAACGGCTTCGGCGGGTAGCAGCAGGCTGGCGTCGGCGTTGTCCGCCGGGTGCAGGGTGACCTGTGCGCTCATCCCTGGGCGCAGTCGGCCCTCACGGTTGGGCAGCTCGATGCGCAGGCGCAGGGTGCGGCTTTGCAGGTCGGCATCGGCGAGCAGGGCGGTCAGCGTTCCCGACACCGTCTCACCGGCAAACGCCGGGAGTCGTGCTTGCACCTGTTGCCCCTCGCGCAGCCCTTGGGCTTGGGCTTCCGGCACGGCAGCTTCGAGCCAGACAGCCGCCACGCCGTTGATCCGTGCCAGCGTCATGCCTGGCGTCACGGTCATGCCCGGGCGTACCTCGAGCGCCTGGATCACGCCGGCGCTCGGTGCCACCAGCGTAATCAGATTCTGCACCCTGCCGCTGCGGCCTACCTGGTCTATCAAGCTGGCAGGCATGCCCGCCAACACCAGGCGCTGGCGCGCTGCCGCCAGCAGTTGTGCATCGCCCGTATGCCGTAGCGCCAGATACTCTTCCTGCAGCCCTGCCCATTCCGGCGCCAGCACATCGGCCAGCGGGGCGCCCTTGGCCACCCGGTCCCCTGTGGCGCGCCCGTAGGTGCGCTCGACAAAACCTCCGGTACGCGCCTGCAGCACGCTGAAATCGCGCTCGTCAAAGGTCAACGCGCCGCTCACCTGTAATGAACGCTCGAGTTTGCCCTGGGTCACGGTCGCCAAGCGTACGCCCAGGTTCTGCTGCACGCCGGGTGCGATTTGTACCGCAGGCTGTGCTTGTTCAGTACTGCCATCGGCGTATTTGGGCACCAGTTGCATGTCCATGAACGGTGACTTGCCTGGGGCCGGGAAGTGTTGCTGCGGGAACATCGGGTCATACCAGTACAGCGCTTTCTGGGCACCTGTGTCCGGCGTTGGCTCGGTGTGGGGCTGCTGCGCCAGCCAGTAGCCAGCGCCAGCGCCCACGGCCAGTGCCAGCGCCGTGATCAGCCCGATCGTGGTCTGTTTCATGCCCGCACCTCGCCGTAAACGAAGTGCAAGCGGGCTGCCGTTGCTGCCAATTGCCCTTGTAGGTCGATATCCTTCAGCCGGGCTTGCACCCGCTGTTGCCGCATGGCGATTAGGTCACTGAGCGTCGACTTACCGGCACGGTAGTCGGCGAGCGCCAGGCGCACGCGGTCTTCTGCCAACGGCAGCAGGGTCTGGTGGCTGCGAGAAACGGCGCGCTGCAGACGCTGGTACTCCGCCAGGTCCGTTGCCAGCTGTGCGCCATGCTCACGCAGCGCCGCTTCCTGCTCGTCTTCGAGCTGCCGCACTTGGGCACGCCGCGCGGCGATCATGGGGTCTTGTCGTGAGCCGGTGAACAGGGGCAACTGGAAACTGAACTGCACACTGACCATGTTGCTGAACGCCGGCCCACGACGCTGGTAGTCCACCTGCCAGCCCCAGTCCGACTTCTTCTCGGCCAGCGCCTGTTCGACCTGCGCCTGCGCTTCTCTGGTCATGGCCCCGTACGCCACCAACTGCGGATGCTCATGCAGCGTATGCACATACTTCCCTGCATCCACCGACCATTGCGGAAAGGCGGAGGCCTGTGCATCGGCTGCCTGCCCGGTCCAGCGCTGCAGCGCTGCCCGGGCTTGGGCCTGCTGGCTCAGCAGTTGGTCCTTCTGTTCATCCAGTTGCGCAGCTTCCTGGCGGGGGGCAAGGGCATCGGCTGACGTTCCGCCACCGCCGGCGAGCCGGGCCTTTATTGCGGACGCTAACAACCGGTTTTCGCCATAGAGCGCGTCGAATGCCTGAAGTTTTCGTTGCACGGTGTAGGCCGCGATCCAGGCTTGTGCCGTGGCTGCCCGTACGTTGAGGCCCTCCAGAACGGCTTCGGCGTCTGCGCGTTCTGCTGCTGCTTGTGCGGTGTGCTCGCGAGCCTCGCGCTTGTCATGGTTGGGCACCTCCTGGGCGAGCCCGACCACCTGCATGGTCATGAAATCGCTGTTGCTGCTCCAGCGATCGCTGCCCTCCACGGGCAGGTTCTGTACGCCGAGGTTAAGCCGTGGATCGGGCAGTTCGCCTGCGGGCACAACCGCGCTGCGCGCCGCCGACAGTTGCTCCTGGCGAGCCTGAAGGGAAGGGGCGTTGCGCTCGGCCAGTTGCAGCGCCTCGTCCAGGGAAAGCGAAGCTGCCTGCGCCGGCAATAGCGGCAGCAGGGTCAGCAGGGCGGCCACAAGCGGCCGCCCGGGTTTGAAACCCTGAGGGGTCATGAAGAGGATTCCTCGAAAAAACCAGCGCACAGGCGCATGCCATCGCCTGGCCGCAGGGGCAGGGCGATGAAGTGAGGTTCAGGCGGGAATCAGGTGCGGGGAGGGCGCCAACGGTCCGGCGGTGCCCGAGACAGCAGGCTGTGGGCGTAGGTGTCCGAGGGACGGGGCGTGACGAAAGCCAATACCGGGTTGCCGGGGCTGACTTGCAAGGTGCTGGCGGTCTTGCATTCCTGGCCCGGTTTGCAGGCCTTGGTGTGGTGATGGGAGGAGGACTTGCCCGAGTCCTCGTCCTGGCAGCAGTCGTGTTGCATGCCTGCCATCATGGCCATGCCCTGGGCCTGCATCGGGCACGGTTCGATGGGTGAGTCGACCCCCGCCATCCCGCTCAGGGGAAGCGCAATAGCCAGCAGCAATACCGTGAACAGGCGCAAGAGGCGGATCATGCGGGCAAGTCTAAGGGAATTTGGTTAGCTCAGCATTAACAAAACCGGCCTGCCTGGCGCTGCGCGAGCTGTAGGGCGGCCTCAGATGGCGCCTTGATTGACCCGGTCGGACAATTGCTCGGCGCTTTCCTTGCGTTCTGAATAGCGGTCCACCAGGACGTCCTTGCGATCGCGCAACAGCAGCGTGAACTTCACCAGTTCTTCCATGACATCGACCACCCGGTCATAGTAGGCCGAGGGTTTCATGCGACCGGCCTCATCGAATTCCAGGTAGGCCTTGGGCACGGAAGACTGGTTGGGGACAGTGAACATCCGCATCCAGCGGCCGAGCACGCGCAACTGGTTGACCACATTGAACGATTGCGAGCCACCGCACACCTGCATCACCGCCAAGGTTTTGCCTTGGGTAGGGCGAACGGCGCCGAGGGCCAGCGGTATCCAGTCGAGTTGCGCCTTGAACACCGCAGACATTGCGCCGTGGCGCTCGGGTGAACACCAGACCTGTCCTTCCGACCACTCGACCAGGTCGCGTAGCGCCTGGACTTTGGGGTGCTCCACAGGCACATCGTCGGGCAGGGGCAGGCCGGAGGGGTCGAATACGCGGGTTTCGGCACCGAAGTGTTCAAGCAGACGGGCGGCTTCCTCCACCAGCAGGCGGCTGAACGAACGCTCGCGCGTCGAGCCATACAGCAGCAGAATGCGTGGCTTATGGCTGCTGCTGCCGGTAAGGGGGGAGGCCTGCGTGAACAGGGACAGGTCGAGGTTGGGCAATTGCTCGTGCATGGGAATATTCCTGTTCAGAGTGAGCCGATGCGGTCCAGCTCGTGCTTGAGGTGCGCGCGGTCGAGTTTGTCGAACGCCAGCGCGAAGAATGCGGTGCAGCGTGCTTCGATGCGTTGCAGCGTGGCGACGAACGCTTCGTTGATCCGCACCTCGTCACCGACGACCTCGGACGGGTCGGCAAGGCCCCAGTGCGCTTTCAGCGCCGGGCCGAAATACACCGGGCAGGCTTCACCGGCTGCTTTGTCGCAGACAGTGATGACCAGGTCTGGCGGGTTGTGGGCGAAGGCTTCGTTTCCTTTGCTGCTCAAGCCCTCGATGGCAATTCCCGCCTGCTGCAAGGTGGTGAGGCTGCGCGGCAACACCTGGCCCTTGGGAAAGCTGCCAGCACTGACCGCTTCGAAGCCTGCCGGTGCCAGGTGGTTGAACATGGCCTCCGACAGGATGCTGCGGCAACTGTTGGCCGTGCACATGAACAGGACTCGCATCGATAACTCCTGCCGCCATTGAGCGGCTTCAAAGGCTCAGGCGCAGTGCCAGAGCACAAAGGGTGATCAGCAGAACGGGCAGGGTCAGCAGGCTGCCAACCTTGAAGTAGTAACCCCAGGTGATGCGCAGGCCCTTGCGCGTCAGTACGTGTAACCACAACAACGTCGCCAGGCTGCCGATGGGCGTGAGTTTCGGGCCCAGGTCGCAGCCAATGACGTTTGCGTAGATCATGGCCTCTCGCACCAGGCCCTCGGCTGCGCTTGCCTGGATCGACAACGCACCGAGCAGTACGCTGGGCATGTTGTTCATCACCGACGACAGAAAGGCCGAGAGCAGGCCGGTGCCGATGGCGGCGCCCCACACGCCCTGCGCAGCCAACGGGTCGAGCACACGGGTGAGCAGGTCTGTCAGGCCGGCATTTTTCAGGCCGTAAACCACCAGGTACATGCCCAGGGAAAAGACCACCACGTGCCAGGGCGCCTCGCGCAGCACACGGCGCGTGGAAATCCGATGGCCTCGGGCAGCCACGGTAAACAGCAGCACTGCGCAGGCTGCTGCCACCGCGCTGATCGGAACACCCAGTGGCTCCAGCGCGAACAGGCCCAGCAGCAGCGCCAACAGTGTCCATCCTCCAGCCCTGAACGTTGCGTGGTCGCGGATGACCGTCTGCGGTTGGGGCAACGCTTCGAGCGCATAGTGCCTAGGCAGGTCGCGTCGGAAGAACAGGAACAGCACCAGCAAGGTGGCGGCAACGCTGGCAAGGTTTACCGGCACCATCACCGATGCATACTCGGCAAAGCCAATTTTGAAGTAATCGGTGGAAACGATGTTGACCAAGTTCGACACAACCAGTGGCAAGCTGGCCGTGTCGGCGATGAACCCTGCGCCCATCACGAACGCCAAGGTGGCCGCTGGCGAAAAATGCAGTGCGATCAGCATCGACATGACGATGGGCGTGAGGATCAATGCGGCGCCATCGTTGGCGAACAGGGCGCAAACCGCCGCACCTAGAAGCACGCAGAACGCGTAGAGGCGATAACCGCAGCCATTGGCCCAGCGGGCGACGTGCAGCGCAGCCCATTCGAAGAAGCCGGCCTCATCGAGCAGCAAGCTGATGACGATGATTGCGATGAAGGTAGCCGTGGCGTTCCAGACGATCGCCCAGACTGTCGCAATATCGGAGAAGGAGACCACGCCTATGGCCAGCGCGATGATCGCCCCCAGCGCCGCGCTCCAGCCGACGCCAAGACCTTTCGGTTGCCAGATGACCAGCGTGAGCGTGAAAACAAAGACAGCAAGGGCAGGCAGCATACGGGGCTCGCTCGATCAGTTCAGCAGCAGGTGGTTTCTCGGACCGGGCGCCCGTCCATGTTGCGCAAGCGTGCGCAGTCCTGCTGCAGCCATTGGGCATTGGCCTTCAACGTCACCTGGAGGATTTCGCCCACCCAGGCCGGCAGTGCCGGGTTGAGGCGGTAATAGACCCACTGGCCCTGGCGCCGATCCAGCAGCAACCCGCTGGTGCGCAGTTGGGCCAGGTGTCGGCTGATTTTTGGCTGGCTGTCATCCAGCGCGCACATCAGTTCACAGACACACAGCTCGCCTTGGCTGGCGATCAGCAACGCGGCACGGGTGCGTGTTTCGTCTGCCAGGCTCTTGAACACTTCAGGAGGGGTGATCATGGGGGTGCCTCTACATATGAATATGCATATATACGCATATCCATATTTATAACGCAACCCATGCTGTGTGCGCCTAGCGCTATGCTAACCTCCAGCCACACCCCTGCAGGCCAGCTGCCATGCCCTTTGCCGACAATCTGCTCGCGTTCACCCTTGCCGCCACGTTATTGACCATTACCCCTGGCCTCGATACCGCCCTGATCCTCAGAACCTGCACTGTGGAAGGGCGTCGGCAAGGGTTGCGCGCCGCATTGGGGATCAACGCCGGTTGCCTGCTCTGGGGCGCTGCAGTGGCCTTTGGGCTTGGGGCGTTGATTGCGGTGTCGGCGCTGGCCTACGACGTGCTCAAGTACTGCGGCGCTGTCTATCTGGCATGGCTTGGCGCGAACATGCTGGTGCGGCCCCGGCAGGCGCTGGGGCCGGCGGCGAACGTTAGCCGGGCAGAGGCCAACTGGTTTTTCAAAGGCATGATGGGCAACCTGCTGAACCCCAAGGTGGGGATTTTCTACGTCTCTTTCCTGCCGCAGTTCATTCCGCCGGGCCAACCTCTGGTGGCCTGGACATTTGCCCTGGTGGGCATCCACGTGGTGTTGGGCCTGGCCTGGGCCATGCTGCTGATCGGCGCCACGCAGTCGCTGGCAGGTGTGCTGCGCCGTGGGCCGGTCATCCAGTGGATGGACCGCGCGACAGGGTTGGTCTTCGTGTTGTTCGCTGCGCGCCTGGCATTGAGCAGGCGCTGAACAGGCCCGGCCATTGGCCAAGGCAAAGGCGTAAAAAACCTGCTTGAACGGCGGCGGGTTCAACTAACATGGGCCGCGCCATGCAGGGCGTGCCAGACGCGCCAGGCCCCCTAAAACCTGTGATGCGCCTTATATTCCCATGACTGCCTTCTACCTCAAGTTTCTTATCACCCCCACGCTGATGCTGGTCATCTCGCTGGCTTCCAAACGCTGGGGCAGCAAAATCGGTGGCTTGCTTTCCGGGCTGCCAGTCACCTCGGCGCTGGTCATGCTCTTCCTCAGCCTCGAGCAAGGCCCAGGCTTTGCCTTGCAGGCAGTGCCTGGCGCGTTGGCGGGGTTGGCCGCCGTGCAGGCCACCTACCTGTTCTACTTTCTGGTGACCCGACGCGTTGGTGCATTTGCCGGCTGCCTCATGGCCCTGGCGGTTTACGCGGCAACAGCGTTCGTGATCAGCCGGCTGGCCTGGGTGGCACTGTCGGTCGCTGTGACCCTGCTATTGCTCACCGTGATCATCGTGGTGACTTCGCCCAAGGCGCAGGGCAGCGCCGCGAACATTGTGCCCTTGCCGCGTTGGGTGATCCCGATGCGCATGCTGACGGCAACGCTTCTGCTCCTGGCGATTACAGCCAGTGCCCAGTGGCTGGGGCCAGTGGCCAGTGGCTTGCTGGCTCCGATCCCGGTGATTGCCTGGCCACTGGCGGTGTTCGCCCATGTTCAGGGTGGGCATCAGGAACTGGGGGCGATCGTGCGCGGCAATGCGATCGGGGCGGTGGGGGTGCTCGGTTTCTACCTGGCGGTGAAAGCTTCGATCGTGGCATTGGGCACCGTACCGGCGATCGCGGCCGCCGTGGTGCTGGCCGTGGTGGCAACCTTTGCATTGGCGCGGGTGCTGGACAGGCGCTGAGTTACGCTAGGCCGTACACACACCCTCCTGCGTGGCGGCTACCTGCCGCCTCGTCACCGCGCGAAAGCTTGCGCCCCTTCTTCGCACGCCTCAGTGCCACCCAGGTTTCCCGCACATTTTCCTTTGTTTCCCCCACCAAGCGGATTGCTTTGTGTTGGAAAATTCGCGATGATTTGTTAACTGATGGTTTTCGGTAAACCAGCAGTTAACAAATAACAATCAACAAGAGGATGTGCCGTGGACGCCATCGTGAAGCTGCCTGCCGATTTCTGTCAGAACCTGGACGAGGCCTACACACTGCCTGCGTCGTATTACACCCGCAGCGCGGTGTTCGACGTGGAAAGGGAAGCGATTTTCGCCAAGGCCTGGATCTGCGTTGCCCACCGAAGCGAAGTGGCCCAGAGCAATGCGTACATCACCCGGGAAATCACGGGTGAGAGCATCATCGTGGTGCGAGGGCGCGATGACGTGTTGCGGGCGTTCTACAACGTCTGCCCCCACCGCGGCCATCAACTGTTGAGTGGCAGCGGCAAAGCCAAGAATGTGATCACCTGCCCCTACCACGCCTGGGCGTTCAAGCTCGACGGGGAACTGGCGCACGCGCGCAATTGCGAAAACGTGGTGAACTTCGACAAGGAAAACGCCAGCCTGGTGCAACTGCGTGTGGAGGAATACGCAGGCTTCATCTTCATCAACATGGACCCGCAAGCGGACTGCGTCGAGGCGCAGTTGCCAGGCCTTGAAGCCAGCATGCGTGAAGCGTGCCCGGTGATTGACGACCTGCACCTGGCGGCGCGCTTCGTCAGCCACACCAGCGCCAACTGGAAATCCATCGTCGACAATTATCAGGAGTGCTACCACTGCGCACCTGCACACCCCGGCTTCTCCGACTCGGTCGATGTGAGCCAGTATGGCCACACGCTGCATGGCAACTGGACCTTGCAGTTCGGCAAGGCCAAGTCGTCCGAGCGCTCGTTCAAGTTCGACGAGGCCAGCGGCGGGGCCAAGTACGCGGGCTACTGGGTATGGCCTTGCAGCATGTTCAACATGCCGCCAGGCGGCAACTTCATGACCGTGATCTACGAGTTTCCGGTGGACGCCAACACTACGCTCCAGCACTACGACATCTATTTCCTAAACAAGGACATCACCCCCGAGCAACACGCCCTGATCGAGTGGTACCGGGATGTGTTCCGCCCCGAAGACCTGCGCCTTGTGGAAAGCGTGCAACTGGGGCTGAAGTCCCGTGGCTATCGCGGGCAAGGCCGGATCATGACCGACCGCGGCCGTACCGGCTTGAGCGAGCACGGCATTGCCCATTTCCACCAACTGATTGCCCGCAGCCTGCAGGATGAGGTGAGTGATGGCCAATAAATACGAGTTTCTGCCTGTCACCGTCGTCGGTGTCGAGCAGGCTACCCCGCTGATCAAACGGTTCACCCTGGCCCGCGAGGACGGTGAACCGTTGCCGGCATTTACCGGGGGCAGCCACATTCTGGTGCAGATGCAGGGCGAGGACGGCCGTCAGTACAGCAACGCGTATTCGTTGATGAGCGACCCGTTCGACACACGCCACTACCAGATTGGCGTGCGCCTGGAGGAGCAGTCCAAGGGCGGCTCGGCATTCATGCATCAGCAGGTGCAGGTCGGGTCCCGGTTGATGATTTCCCACCCCAACAATTTGTTCGCACTGGATGCCGCGGCGCAGCGGCATGTGTTGATTGCCGGCGGGATCGGTATCACACCGTTCCTGTCGCAACTCTACGAGTTGCAGGCCCAGGGCGCGGCGTATGAGCTGCATTATGCCTTTAGGGCCCCCGAGCACGGCGCCTTCCAGGACACACTGCGCCAGGAGGCCTTCGCTGCCCACACCCGGTTTTACATCGACAGCGCGGGCACTTCGCTGGACCTCAATGCACTGCTCGGTGGCCTGCAGGATGGCGCTCACGCTTATGTGTGCGGCCCACGGCCCCTGATCGATGCGGTTATCGCCAGTGCCCAGGCGCTGGGGATTGCGCCGGAACGGGTACATTGGGAGCAGTTTTCCAGTGCCGCGCCCGAGGGCGGAGCCTTCACCGTGACCCTGGCAAAATCCGGTCGTCAGCTGGTGGTGGAGGAGGGTATGAGCATCCTCCAGGCGATTGAAAATGCCCAGGCGGCCACGGTCGAATGCCTGTGCCGGGAAGGGGTGTGTGGTACCTGTGAAACGTTCATTCTTGAGGGTGAAGCCGACCACCGGGACCAGTATTACAGCGAAGAGGAAAAAGCGGCGCAAAAGAGCCTGCTGATCTGCGTTTCCCGCGCCAAAGGGAGCGCCCTGGTATTGGACCTCTGACACGCGAATTGGCACACAAGCCATCTGGTGGGGCGTTTCGGTTGACGCTCTGCTGCCGTGAAAAGCCAGCATTTGCTGGCTTTTTTATTGAATAAAAATTCAGTAAGAGCAATATTTCTATTGAATGAATTTTCATTAGTGGCTAGCATCACCTCAGCCTGAAAAACAATAAACGAGGTGATGCAGTGCTCCACTCCCAAGGCCAGGCCTATTGGCTTGATAAATGTGAAACCTTACAGATCGAGGGGCGAGCGTTTATCGACGGCGCTTACGTCGACGCCGCCAACGGTGCTACGTTCGGTTCATACAGCCCAATTGATGGCCGGCCACTGGCCGCCGTTGCGCAGTGTGCAAGTGCCGATGTAGACCGGGCGGTGCAGGCTGCTCGAGAGGCTTTTGCAGCGGGTGTCTGGTCGGGCCTCTCCGCCCAGGCGCGCAAGGCCATACTGCTGCGGTGGGCTGAGCTGCTTGAAGCCCATTCCCAGGAACTGGCGTTGCTTGAGTCGCTGGACAGTGGCAAGCCGATCGGCGACACCACGGCAGGTGACCTGCCAGGTACCGTCTACTGTCTGCGCTGGTTTGCTGAACTGATCGACAAGGTGCACGGTGAAGTGCCGGCCACCGACCCTGCCTTTTTTGGCACCGTTACCCATCAGGCCCTGGGCGTTGTCGCCGCCGTCGTGCCGTGGAACTACCCCCTGTTGATGGCTGCCTGGAAGTTTGCCCCCGCCTTGGCGACTGGCAACAGCGTGGTGCTCAAACCGTCCGAAAAGTCTCCACTGACCGCCTTGCGTATCGCGGGCCTGGCCTTGCAGGCGGGCATCCCTGCCGGCGTGTTCAATGTGGTCCCCGGTGATGGCGAGACTGGCCGTGCGCTGAGCCTGCACCCTGAGGTCGACTGCATCGCCTTTACCGGGTCCGGCAAAGTAGGGCGCGAGATCGCCAAGAACGCCGCCGCTTCCAACCTCAAGCGCGTCTGGCTGGAGCTGGGCGGCAAGTCGGCCAACATCGTCATGGCAGACTGCCCGGACATCGCGCAGGCCGCCCGCTCGGCTGCCGCGGCCATCTTTCTCAACATGGGCCAGGTGTGCAGCGCGGGTTCACGCCTGCTGGTACAGCGCCCGATTGCCGACGCCCTGATCGAGCAGTTGCTGGAGGTAACCCGAGGTTATCGACCCGGCCACCCGTTGGACCCTGCCACGGTGAACGGCGCCATTATCGATGCCGCGCAATTCGAGCGCGTCTGCAGTTATATCGACCTGGGCAAGCAGCAGGCGCAATTGCTGTGCGGGGGCCAACCCGCCACGGTGGTCCCGGGCGGGTTCTACCTGGAGCCCACCATCTTCCTGGCCGAGGATGCGAACGTGCGTATCGCCAATGAAGAGATCTTCGGCCCGGTGCTGGTGATCGTGCCGTTCGACACCCTGGACGAAGCCATCGCGATCGCCAACCAGACCGAATACGGCCTGGCCGCCGCTGTGTGGTCCAGCGACATCGGCACCGTTCACCGTGCCACCCGCCAACTGCGTGCCGGGACGGTCTGGGTCAATTGCTACGACGAGCTGGTGGACATGAACTTCCCCTTCGGTGGCTACAAGGAGTCCGGCAACGGTCGGGACAACTCCGCCCATGCACTGAGCAAGTACACCGAGTTGAAATCAACCATTATTCGTTGCAATTGAGGTGGCCCCTGTGGAAAACACGCTTTCAGCCTTGAACCCCCAACAGTGGACTGTGCCACTGCCCATTGAATACGGCCCGGGCGCGCGCGCCAAGTTGGTCGAACTGTGCCGGCGTTTCAACATCCAGCGGCCATTCATCGTTACCGACCAAGGCTCGCTCAACCTGCCATTCGTGGCAGAACTGCAGCAAAACCTGAACGCCGCCGGTTTGGCCTGTGGGTTGTTCGGTGGCATCGAACCCAACCCCACCGACACCTCGGTGCTCGAAGGGGCCCAAGCGTATCGCGCCTGGGAAGCCGATGGCGTGATCGCCCTGGGCGGCGGCAGCGGGCTGGACGGCGCCAAGGCGATTGCCCTGATCGCTCGCCAGCAACGCTGCAACGTGTGGGCATTCGACTTCGACAAACCTGTGCCTGCAGGTTTCGTGGCGGCCGACTTCCCGCCGGTGATCAGCATCCCGACCACTGCGGGCACAGGTGCCGAAACCGAAAGCACCGCCATGGTGACCGACACCCGCCGTGGCATCAAAGGTTGCGTCTGGCACCCTCACGCCCGTCCCGCAGCGGTCATTCTCGACCCTGAACTGACCCAGAGCCTGCCGGCCAACCTGACTGCCTGGACCGGCTTCGATGCGATCATCCATGCCCTGGAAGCGTACTTCGTGCCCAGCTTCAACCCGCTGAGCGATGGCGCGGCGCTACAAGCGCTGGACCTGCTGTGGAACGCCATCGACACCGCCGTGCATGACGGCCGCAACCTCGAGGCCCGTGGCAAGATGCTGATCGGCTCGTGCCTGGCTGGCGTAGCCTTCCTCAAGGGGCTGGGGTTGGTGCATGCGCTGAGCCACATGGTCGGCGCCACCTACAACACCCACCATGGCCTGACCAACGCGATCATCCTGCCGGTGGTCTTGCGCTTCAATCAGCAGGCCATCAGCGCGCGCCTGAAGCCTGTGTCGCAAGCGCTGGACCTGCCCGACAGCGGTTTCGAAACCTTCTATGCCGCCATATGCCAGAAGCTCGATAGCCTCAACATCCCCAAATCCCTTTCGGCCCTGGGCGTACAGCACGTGGACGTACCTGTCATCGCGCGCAAAGCCTTGGCAGACCCGGCGCGCGCCACTAACCCCTGCGACAGCTCGCTTGAACAACTGGAGGCCTTGCTCACTCAAGCCATCGACCGTGCCCGTGATTGACCGTTGATCCCTCTGCCTTTGCAACGTGCTACCTAAACCAATAAAAAAAGGTGCAATGACCATGTCATCTCCCCGTGACTCCGCGTCCAAAGGGCGCATCAATCTTGAAACCCGCTCCATCGACTACGTGCCGCTGGCTGAGCGGCATGGCAAGGCCTGGCACCTGTGGCCAATCTGGTTCTGTGGTGAGGCGCACCTGACCACCCTGGCGGTCGGTATCATCGGTGTCGGCATGGGCGCCAACCTGTTCTGGTCCGCCGTCGCGATCTTTCTGGGCTGTGCATTCGGCACGTTGTTCATGGCCGGGCATTCCACCCAGGGGCCGCAAATGGGGCTGCCGCAGCTGATCCAGTCCAGGCCCCAGTTCGGCTACCTCGGCGCCTTGCTGGTGTACGTCGTTGCCATCGCCACCTACGTCGGTTACAACGCGTTCAACCAGGTACTGGTGGGGCAGACCCTGCATGAACTGTTCAACGCGCCTGAAAGCGGCTCGGCGATCGCATTCTCCCTGCTTGCGATCATCATGGCCATCGCTGGCTACAATACCTTCCACAAGGTTCAGCGGGTGCTGGCGTTCGTGTTGATCGGGGTGATGCTGGTGTTCACCGTCGGGCTGTTCATGTTCGTCAAGCTGCCGGCTGACCAGTTGACGGTGTCCGGGTTCAAGGCCACGCCGTTCCTTGCGCAGTTCTTCGTGGCAGCGGCCTATCAGTTGAGCTGGGCGATCTATGTCTCCGACTACTCGCGCTACCTGCCGCCCAATGTCAGCGTGCGCTCCTCGTTCTGGTGGACCTACCTGGGCGCCATGATCGGCGGTGTGTGGATGATGCTGATCGGCGCGTTGGCGGCCGCCATGAGCCCAGGGCAAAATCTCGCCAAGGGGCTGGTGATGCTGGGTAATCTGCTGTTCAGTGGCTTTGGTGAGGTGCTGTTGATCCTGGCGGTGCTCAGCTTGCTGACCAGCGCGGCGCAGAACTTCTATGGTGCGTCGATTACCCTGCTGAGTATTGCCGACACGATCAAGAGCCAGACCTCTACCTTGCTCAAGCGGGTAGTGGCCATGCTGATCGTCGGCGGTACCGCCATCTTGATCGCCATGACCGCCTCGGACAACTTCGTCAAGGACTTCGGCGACTTCCTGGCGATCCTCCTGTACCTGTTCACACCGTGGACGGCCATCAACCTGGTCGACTTCTACAAGGTCCGCCACGGTCAGTTTTCCATCAAGGAGATCTTCAAACCCAACGGCATCTATGGCAAATGGAACCTGCGCGGCATAGGGGCATACTTCGCAGGCTTCGTGGCCATGCTGCCGTTCTCCAACACCGGGCTTTATACCGGCTACGTCGCCCAGCAACTGGACGGTGCCGATATCAGCATGGTCGTCGGCCTGATTGTTTCGGCGCTGGTCTATGGCTGGCTGTGTCGCTCGCAGGATATCCAGGCGGAACTGACCCAAGTGCCGCTGCTGGACCGCGGCCTGGAGAACGGGGTGTGAAGAGAGTAGTGCGCTGTATGTCGATAAGTTGCTAAATTGGCCGCTCTTCATGGATTGTTCGAGCGGTTAGATGAGTGATGACAGTTTTGCGTTTCGCCTCAAGGAGCTTCTGGAGCTTCGCAAGCTGACACTGCAAAGCGTTGCCGACACCCTTGGGGTGTCGCGCACCGCCGTGCACAAGTGGACGCGCGGAGGCGAAATCGATTTCGAGCTGCTGCGCAAACTGGCCACGCTGCTGGGGGTCAACTGGATCTGGTTGCGTTATGGCGAACAGGCCCAGCAGGAAGCGCAGGGCCAGGCGCCGCAATCACTGCCCATGACCGATGTGCGGCGCAAACACACCGCGCAGATCATGGAGAGCGAGGCCCGCATGAAGCTGGCCCAGGAAAATGCTCGTATCGTGACCTGGGAGTGGAACCTGCTCACCGACGAGGTGACCTACTCCAGCAACGTCGAGAGCGTCTACGGCTGGCCCGTCAAGCACAATGAAGACTTCTGGAGCCACATCCCGCCGCAGGACGTGACGCCGCTGCAAGCGGTGTTCGATGAGTCGATCCGCACCGGCCAACCCTGTGATACCGATTTCCGCATGCAGACCCGCACCGGTGAAATCCGCTGGATCTCGTCGCGGGCGACGCCGTTGCTCGATGACCAGGGCAGGGCGCTGAAAATGATCGGCATCAGTATGGACACCACCGCTCGCAAAATCGCCGAACAAACACTGCGCGAGAGCGAAGAGCGGTTGCGGGCGGTCTTCGAACTGGCCAATGACGCCATGGCCTTCGTCGACCTGGAAGGCCGTTGGCTGATGGTTAACGACGCCTTCACCCGGCTTACCGGCCAGGGCATCGAGCAATTGGCGAGCACCCCTCTGCACACCCTGTTCGACGACGGGCCTCAGCTGTTGAGCGCTATCCTCCAGGCGCCGCAGGGCATCGTCGAGCACCGGGTCACGCTGCCTCGCCCAGAGGCGCCGCCACTCGCTGCGGTGCTCAAGGCCAAGCTGTACCGCGAACAGGGCGCTGGCAAACCGTCCCAGCTGGTGCTGGTGTTGACCGCCCTCTGAATGCCCCTTCACCTGCTTTCGAGAATGGATGTATGAATAGCGACGCTCACCCGCCTGAAACCAAGAAACGTCGGACGCGTATCGACCCCGAGGCGCGGCGCAAGGCGATCGTCGAGGCGACCATGCGCTGCATCACGCGCTATGGCCATGCCGGCAGCACGGTAGAGCGGATTTGCGCAGAAGCCGGCATTTCGGTTGGCCTGATCGGGCATCACTTCTCCGGCAAGGATGAACTGATGCTCTCGACGTATCAGGAGCTCACCAACCAACTGCGCGAAGAAACCCGCAAGTTCATCGAGACCAAGGGCGGCTCGGCCGAAGACCGGCTGTTGGCGATCATCCGTTCCTCCTTTCGCGGCAAGATCTTCAACGAATTCATCCTCACCACCTGGCTGGGCTTCTGGGGCGCGGCAGTGTCGTCCGACGAGCTGCGGGCGCTGAACAAAAAGCTCTACAGCGATTACCGCAAGGAAGTGGAGGGGGTGTTCAAGGAAATCGCCGCCGAGCGCGCCGTGGTGATCGATGCCAAGGCGGCGGCCTTGACCATCACTGCCCTGATCGACGGCTTCTGGCTGGAGTGGGCCTTGGACCATAAGGCCTTCAGCGCGAAGAAGGCGGAAAAGTGCTGCATCATGACCGCGCAGATGTTCCTGCAAACCGCCACGGCGTGACCCGCGACCGGCGCACGCATTCGCCATCGCTGAGCTGCTTCCCGAAAAGGCGCCGATCAGGGTATAGCGCGACGGTTTGGCAATCAGCCTATGCCAGGCGCTGTGCCAGCGACTTGAACAGCGCCGCGTACAGCCGCTCGACCTCGGGCAAGGCTCGCGCCCGCAGGCACCCATGGACCAGCCCCTGGCCCGGGAAGTAATCCACCGGCACGCCAGCGTGGCGCAGCCGTTGGGCGTAGTGCAGGCCGTCATCGCGCAGCGGGTCGAACTCGGCGACGCCGATGAACGCCGGAGCCAGGCCGGCAAGCGGGTCGGCATACAGCGGCAGGGCCAGTGGATCGCGCTGCTGGGCGGGTTCAGGCAGATAGGCGTCCAGGCACGCCAGCAGGTCCTGAGTGGACAGCAGCGGGGCATCGGCGCAGTCGCGCCGTGAAGCGGTGGTGTCGTTGCCCAGGGCCGGGTAGATCAACGCCTGTACCCGTGGCTGTGCCTCGCCAGCATCGCGCAATGCCAGGCACAGCGCTGCAGCCAGGTTACCACCGGCGCTGTCGCCCACCACCGCCAGGCGTGTGCGGTCGATGGGCGTGCCTAACGCCCCGTCGCGCACTGCACGCCAGGCGGCCAGGCTGTCCTGCAGCGCCGCGGGGAAGGGGTGTTCCGGCGCGAGGCGATAATCCACCGCCACCACCAGCAGGCCCAAGTGCGCGGCCAACTCGGCGCAGAAGAAACGGTGCGAATCCAACCCTCCGAGCATCCAGCCGCCGCCGTGCAGGAACAGCACCGCGGGCCAGCCGCTGGCCGGTGCTGAGCGGGCAGGATAGAACAGGCGCAGTGGCGTGAGCCCGGCCAGGGCCAGGTCCCGGACCTCAAGCGCTGGTGGGCATGCCGGGGTGAACGCTGCCGCCATGCGCGCGTAGGCCGCACGCTGCGCATCCAGGGACGGGTCGGCCGTACTGAACGCGCGGGTGCGTTCGACGAAGGCTGCCATGCCGGCAGACAGTGGATAGGTGACCATGGCTTCGGGGTTCACGTTGGTTTCCTGGCTGCTGGCATCTGAATGCCCTGCGCGGCGGGCCACGCAGGAAGGGGGCATTGCGTCACTTTAGGGCCAGCTGCGCGGCATCGGCCGGCTGGCCGTCGAAGCGGGTCACCCCGGCGAGCCAGGCGCTGACCTGCTCGGGGTGGGCCTTGAGCCACGCTCGTGCGGCGTCCAGCGGCGGCTTGCGCTCGAGGATTGGCGCCATCACCTGGCTCACTTGCAGGCTGTTGAACCGCAGATTGTGCAACAGCGTGGCGACATTTGCGCACTGCTGCTGGTAGCCGGCAGCGGTCATGATGGAAACCGTGGCGGCACCTTCGTCCGGGCCGAACACGCCGTCGCTGCCAGAGAGGTACTTCATGTCGATCTGCAGGTTCATCGGGTGAGGCTTCCAGCCAGCGAATACCACCCACTGCTCGCGCTTGATGGCGCGCTTCACCGCGGTGAGCATGCCTGCCTCGCTGGACTCCACCGCCTGGAAGCCCTGCAGGCCGAACGTGTTATCGGCAATCATCTGCGCGGTGATGCGATTGGCGCCGCTGCCCGGCTCGATCAGGTAGATCCGGTTGTTGAGCTTGTCGCGAAAGCGGGCAATGTCGGCGAAGGTTTTCAAGCCGCCCTCAGAGGCGTAGGCGGGCACCGCGTAGGTAGACTGCGCATCACCCAAGGTCGCGGGGCTGATGACCTCGATCTGCTGTTTGTCCAGGTAGGGCTGGGCCACGGCCTGCATGGTCGGTTGCCAGTAGCCAAGGAACACATCGAGGCGCTTCTCGGCCATGCCGGCGAGGATGATCTGCTGTGAGGCGCTGGTCTGCTTGACCTTGTAGCCCAACCCGTCCAGCAGGGCTTGTGCCACCGCGCTGCTGGCGACCACGTCGGTCCAGTTCACCGCGCCCATGCGTACTGTCTGACAGGCTGCCGGCTCTGCGGCCCAGGTGCCGCTGGCGAAGGTGAGCAGCGCGGCACACGCGGCCGTTGTGATCGATAGCTTCATGACTTATTCCCTCGAGGCCTTCATGGCAATGGTTATCGTTGTTGTGTCATGGCCGCCGTGGCGGTGGCTGGTGCTCACGTTACGCAAAGCCTGCAAGCAAAATCCGCACCCTGGCGACCTGCACTAGCACGCTGTCGACATGGCTGTGATCGGGAGGTGCTGCGCGCTGCTCGCGGGCATCCCACGCATACCGAGCGGTTGACGCCGCGGCATTTTGATGGTCATCTGCGCCCCTGTTTCAGGTGTCCCTTGCCGCCGAGCAAGGGGTGAAACGGGAAGCCGGTTCGTCATCGATCGATGATCAGTCCGGCGCTGCCCCCGCAACGGTATGCGAGCGAAGCATCCGAAAGACCACTGTGCCACGGCATGGGAAGGTGGATGCCTCATGACCCTCGCGAGCCCGGAGACCGGCCTGACGTATTGTTTGTCACACCCGCGGTGGGCGGGCGCAGGCTGGTTTTCGTCGGTGAATGCGCCTGCGATGAGCCTATGCGTTGTTCCCTCCGGGATTCTTTCATTCCTGTTCAAGTGGAACGACATGTCCCGTTACTCGCTGTTCAATACGCTGCTGCTGCGTACCCCCTGGCGCCCTGGAAATGAGCCGCATGGCCAGCCTTAGCATCGAGGGCCTGGATTGGGTGCTCCATGAGCGGGGTCGTGAGCCGCGGCGGCTCCTGCAAGGCGTTGACCTGCAGGTGAGCAGAGGCGAGTTCGTCGGCCTGATAGGCCCGAACGGCAGTGGCAAGACCAGCCTGCTGCGCTGCGCCTACCGCGCCAATGCCCCGGCTGCAGGGCGGGTCAGCCTGGGCCCTGATGATCTCTGGCAACGCAACGCGCGCTGGTGCGCACAACGTATCGCGGTGGTCCTTCAGGAGTTTCCCGACGAGTTCGGCTTGAGTGTTGGCGACGTGGTTGCCATGGGGCGCACGCCCCACAAGGGCCTGTTCGATGGCGACAGCGCCGAAGATGCCCGGCAGGTGGTGCAGGCGCTTGCGCAAGTCGGCTTGGGCGAACACCACGAGCGCACCTTTGCCACGCTGTCCGGGGGTGAGAAGCAGCGTGTTCTATTGGCCCGCGCGCTGGTGCAGGCGCCTGAGCTGCTGATCCTCGATGAGCCCACCAATCACCTTGACCCACGCTACCAGCTGGCGTTGCTCCAGCACCTGAGGATCCTGGGCCTGAGTATTCTGGCCAGCTTTCATGACCTGAACCTGGCGGCAGCCTTTTGTGACCGGCTGTACGTCATCGAGGCGGGGCGCATCGTCGCCAGTGGTACGCCACAGCAGGTACTGACCAGCAGCCTGCTCAAGCAGGTATTTGGCGTCGAGGCGCTGGTCGATCCGCATCCGCTGCATCCCTATCCACGCATTACCTGGATCACCCGGCCATGAGTTTTCGTACCCTGATCGGTCTGTTGGCAGTCGTGTGGGCGTTGCCCGCGATGCCCAGTGACTACCCCTTGAGCGTGCGCAGCTGCGAGCGCGATGTGTCGTTCAGCAAGCCCCCGCAGCGGGTAGTGGTGCACGACGTCAACATGACGGCCATGTTGCTGCACCTGGGCCTGCGCGATCGCATCGCCGGTTATACCGGCTTCACCCGCAACAAGCACCGTGACCTGTGGATCGACCAGGCACTGGACGGTGTGCCGCAACTGGCGCGTCGGTCTGCCTCAGTCGAAACGTTGCTGGCGGCCGATGCCGACTTGTTCTTCGCCGGCTGGAACTACGGCATGCACGTTGGCGGCCCGGTCACGCCCGCTGCGCTGGCGCCGTTCGGCATCCCGGTGTATGAACTGAGCGAGTCCTGCTCATGGGTCATGGCCCAGCAACGTGCCAGCCTCGATGATGTCTACCGCGACCTGGGCAACCTTGGGCGGATCTTTTCCGTGACGTCCCGCGCCGACACGCTGATTGCCCGGATGCGTAGCCGTATCGCTGAGGTCCAGCGAAGGGTGGCGCAGGTGCAGGCCCGGCCCCGGGTGTTTCTCTATGACAGTGGCGAAGACCGGCCAACCACGTCTGGGCGGCTGGGCATGCCCCAGGCCCTGATCGACGCCGCGGGTGGCCGTAACGTGATGGATGATGTCGGCGCCAGCTGGACCCAGGTGAACTGGGAAAGCGTGGTGGAACGCGACCCAGAAGTGATTCTGATCGTCGACTATGGCCCGCGCAGTTGGCAGGAAAAACGTGATTTCCTGTTGCATCAGCCCGCGCTGCAAGACGTGCCAGCGATTCGCGACCAGCGCTTCATAGTGCTGAGCTACCTGCAGGTCACACCTTCCGTCGAAAATGCCCAGGCGATCGAAAAACTCGCCGGGGCGCTGCACCCCCCGCTGTTCCAGGGCGCGGCGCGGTGATCGGCGTGCGCACTGTCACCGGGTATCGGTGGCTCATCGTTCTGCTGGCTTTCGGGTTGCTGGCGTCCTGCATCATCGCCCTGGCTTTCGGCCCGGCATCGGTGCCGCTGGCCAGCGTGGCAGGGATCGTTGGCCAGCAATTGGGCTTTGCCGTACCGGGTGAGTGGACCACCAGCCAGGCACACATTGTCTGGCTGATACGCGCACCGCGCGTGGTGCTCGGTGCGTTGGTGGGCGCCGGGCTTGCCTTGGTGGGCACCGCGTTGCAGGCCGTCACGCGCAATCCACTGGCCGACCCGCATCTGCTGGGTGTCAGCTCCGGAGCGGCGTTGGGCGCGGTGCTGGTGATGCTGTACCTGGGCGAGTTCATCGGTGTGTTCAGCCTGCCGCTGGCGGCATTTGTGGGGGCGGCGGGCAGCATGGTGCTGGTGATCCTGGTGGCTCGACGCAATGGCCGCCTGGAAAGCGACCGCTTGCTGCTGGCAGGGGTCGCGGTTTCGTTCGTGCTGATGGCCCTGGTGAACCTGCTGCTGTACACCGGCGATCAGCATGCCAGCGCGTCGGTGCTGTTCTGGATGTTGGGCGGGCTGGGTTCGGCACGTTGGCCGGTAATCTGGCTGCCGGCGCTGTGCGTGCTGCTGGGGCTGATCGCCCTGCAGATGATGGGGCGTGGGCTCAATGCACTGATGTGCGGTGAACAGACAGCTGTAAGCCTGGGCTTCAGTGGCCGGCGCTTGCGCCTGCAGGTGTTCATCTGTACCTCGCTGCTGACCGGTGTGCTGGTGTCGCTCTCAGGTGCCATTGGTTTCGTCGGCCTGATGGTGCCGCACATGGCACGTGCCCTGGTCGGTGCGCAGAACCGGCGGCTGCTCCCTGTGAGCGCGTTGTTGGGTGCGGTCTTCCTGGTCTGGGTGGATGTGGCAGCCCGCACCTTGATCGCACCCGAAGACCTGCCGATCGGTATCGCAACGGCAGCGTTGGGTGGGGTGTTCTTCATCTTGCTGCTCAAGCGCTAACCGCCAGGGCGGCTGACCGCTCGCTGCGCGCGCGCCGATGAACAACGATGCCTCGTTGTCGCTGATGTATCACTCTGTATCGAGACGCATGCCTGGCTGATTTGCTTACAAATGCCTCTGCCGCTTGATACGCCCCGGATACATGCCTAAGGCCAAATGAGCCAGCCCGAACGAACAGCCCATCAGCCTGTTGTTCGGGCACTTTCGCCCTTGAGGCATGACCGTGCGGCCCGGCCGCACACCTGATCTGGAGAAGCACCATGACCCGTATCGCGACCCCCAACAAGACCCGCCTTGGCCTGCTGAGCATTGCCCTGATCGGTGGTATCAACCTGGCCTCCTCGGCGTTTGCGGTCGAAGCAATGCCTCAGGGCTACCAGCTCGCGGCGGCCGAAAAGGCCGGTGAAGGTAAATGTGGCGAGGGCAAGTGCGGTGGTAGTGGCGCCAAGGCCAAAGCCACCCAGGCCGAAGGCAAGTGCGGGGAAGGCAAGTGTGGCGACGCCTCGTTCGCCCGCACCGACACCGATCACGATGGCCGCGTCTCCCGTGCCGAGCTGTTGGCCGTGGCGCCGGGGGCCAATGCCGAGTTCGATGCCATCGATACCAACCACGATGGCTACCTGTCCGAAGCTGAGGTGTACCAGTACCGCAAGCACCAGTTCGAGGCCAACGGCAATCCGTTCCCGGCCGACCTGTACAGCAAGCTGAGCCAGGCCAAGAACTGATCCGCGCACGCATCCTCCCCGCGCCGCAGGCCGGGGAGGGCACTTGGCTTCCTGGAGCACACCCATGAGCACGCCCCAACTCCTCCAAGGTGCCGGCCTCGGCCTGCGCCGCGCCTTGCTGCCTGCGTTACTGACCCTGGACGCGGGTGCTGTGGACTTTCTTGAATGCGCACCTGACAACTGGATCGGTGTCGGCGGCAGCTACGGCCAGGGCCTGGCACGCCTGGCCGAACGTTTTCCGCTGGCGTGCCACGGCCTCTCGCTGTCGCTTGGCGGTCCGGCACCGCTGGACCACGCCTTCCTGCGGCAAATCCGCGGTTTCCTTGACCGTTACCACGTGCCGCTGTTCAGCGAACACCTGAGCTACTGCGCCGATGACGGCCATCTTTATGACCTGATTCCCATGCCCTTCACCGACGAAGCCGTGCGCCACATCGCAGGGCGTATTGGCGAGGTACAGGACGCCCTGGGGCGGCGCATCGCCGTGGAAAACATTTCCTACTACGCCTCGCCCTACCAGGCGATGAGCGAAATCGATTTCCTGCGGGCAGTCCTTGACGAGGCCGACTGCGACCTGTTGCTGGACATCAACAACGTGATCGTCAATGCCTGCAATCACCGGTACGACCCTGTCGATTTTCTCGCCCAGGTGCCAGCCCAGCGGGTGGTGTGCCTGCACGTGGCTGGGCATTACGACGAAGCGCCGGACCTGAAGATCGATACCCACGGCGCCAGCGTGCAGGCCGATGTCTGGCACCTGCTGGCCGCCGCCTACGCGCAGCTGGGCGCGTTACCGACCCTGCTCGAACGCGACTTCAATCTGCCGCCGCTGCCAGAGTTGCTCACCGAAGTGAGCTACATCCGTGACCTGCAACGTGGCCCACAGGCACGGGAGGCGCGCCATGGCTGATACCTTGCGCGAGCAGCAGTTGTGCATGGCTCGCTACATTCGCGACCCCCTGGCCAGCCCGCCGCCACCCGGCATCGAAGCGCGGCGCCTGGCAGTGTACCGGCAGTTGTTCTTCGGCAACGTACAGTCGCTGTTGGCCGGCAACTTCCCGGTGCTGCAGGCTACCCTGCCGACCGCGCAGTGGCAGGCGCTCATCGAAGGGTTCTACGCCAACCATCGTTGCCATACGCCGCTGTTCACCGAGGTGGCCGGCGAGCTGGTCGAGTACCTGCAAAACCTTGCCGAGCTGCCTGGGTGGGTCGCTGAACTTGCCCATTATGAATGGATCGAGACGGCATTGTTGCTCAGCGACGCCACCGAGCCAGGGCATGACCCCGAGGGCGATCTGCTCGAGGGCGTGCCGTTGCTGTCCAACCTTGCCGCGCCACTGGCCTACGCCTGGCCGGTCGATCAAATTGGCCCAGGGTTCCCGGCACTGGAGGAACCGGATGCACCGACACTGCTGTTGGCCCACCGCGACGCCGACCACACGGTGCAGTTTTCGCGCCTGGCGCCTTTGGCCCATGCATTGCTGCAATCGCTGCACGCGCAGCGACTGACGGGGCGCCAACACCTGGCGTTGCTGGCGGAGATGACCGGTGGCCAAGAGGCTGCGGTCCAGTCCCATGGCCTGGCGTTGCTGCGCAGGCTCAAAGGCCAAGGTCTCGTGCTAGGTACCTTGGCAACGACTCAGTGAGCCGCAGTACAGCCCCTGCATCAGGCCTCAGCACAAAGCTGCGCGGTTGAACAGGAAACCTTGTGACGGGGCCGGCCGCTCGTCGGCAACCTTGGCCCTCGACCAGCAACATTGGCGCGGGCCGGCGGCGTGCACTAGCGTTGATTTAATTCAGCCCGTGGCGTTGTCGCGCTGGATTAGCGGGATTCAAACGTTAGTCACACACCGACGCTGCGAGTTGACCACTACTATGGCGGATCTGCGACCGGACCCCACCCAGGGCTTGGAATACCGCGCCGAACGCGCGATTTTCAGTGCCTTTGTGCAACAGGCGGAGCGCACGCCTGAGGCGCCCGCCATCATTGGCGAAGCGCTAACCTGCAGTTATTGGCAACTGGAGCAGATCAGCCAAGGCATTGCCACGCTGCTGCTGGCCAGCGGGTGTTGCGGCTCGGATCGCGTAGTGATTGTCGCAAGCCGCTGCCCGAGCCTGGTCTATGCCATGCTCGGTGCCTTGCGTGCCGGGTTGACGTTCACCGTGGCCGACGCTGCCTACCCCGCAGCACGGGTTGCACAGATTGTTCAGACCATGACGCCTGCCTTTGTCCTGCTGTGCGGCGACAGTCAGCACCTGCCTGAGCGGGACCTTTTGCGCCCGACAACAGGGGTAACGGATGAGTCGCCACAGGTAGTACGAGTGCCGCCAGCACCCGACCAGGCGCTGCGGCAATTCCCCTGCAGGCCTGCAGCCCTACCTGCCGTTGACCCCGGCCAGCCGGCCTATATCACCTTCACCTCCGGCAGCACCGGGGTGCCCAAGGGCGTCGTCACTCATCACGCGCCGCTGGTGCACTTCATCGAGTGGCACGTGCAGCGTCACGGGTTTACCCGGGACGATTGTTTTTCGTTACTGTCCGGCTTGGGACACGACCCCGTTTACCGGGATGTGTTCACGCCGCTGTCGATTGGCGCCAAGGTTGTCTGCCCGCCGCAATCGACCCTGCTCGACCCGGCGCGCCTGGCGGCTTGGATACACGGCCATGGCATCACCGCGATGCACCTCACGCCGCCTCTGGGCAAGCTGGTGGCAGCCGGCGCGAGCAGCAAGGCGCGTGTGTTCGAGCGGCTGCGTTATCTGTTCTGGGGGGGCGATGCGCTCAGCCCTGTGCTGTTCGAGCAGATACGTAGGGCAGCCCCCAATGCGACCCAGGTGAATTTCTACGGCACCACGGAAACCCCTCAGGCAATGGCCTTCCACCAGTTGGACGGGCCGCTGGAGCAAGGCAGAGCTCCGCTGGGCAAGGGCATCGACGGCGCCCAATTGCTGGTGGTCAATGGCGCCCAGCAGTTGGCGGGCGAGGGCGAGGCCGGGGAAATCCTGATTCGCAGCCCCTACCTGTCACTGGGTTACTGGGGGGATACCGCGCTTACGGCTGAAAAGTTCGTGATCAACCCGTTTACTGGCGCTCTGGGCGATATCTGCTACCGCAGCGGCGACCTTGGCGTTTATCTGGCGGATGGCAGTGTGGCCTTCCTGGGGCGCGCTGATGCACAGGTAAAGATCCGCGGGCATCGCATCGAGCTGGCTGAGGTTGAGGGGGCGGTCGCTGGCCAGCCGCAGGTAGAGCAATGCGTGGTGGTGGCCAACCATGACAACGCAGTGCCACGGCTGGTGGCGTATTGCGTGACGGCATCGCCCGTGTCCCCCGCGCTGCTGCGTGAGGCAATTGCAGCGCAGTTACCGGAGTACATGGTGCCGGCGCTGTTTGTCTTCCTCGACGCGCTCCCGCTCACGCCCAATGGCAAGATCGACAAGCGAGCGTTGCCGCCCCCCTTCGACCACGGGATGCTGTCGGCCGACGATACCGACCTGGCCCTGACACCTCAGGCTCAGCAACTGGTTGAGGCGTGGGCGCAGATTCTGCAAGTGCCGCACATCGATACCCGCCTGACCTTCGTAGAGCTGGGTGGGGACTCACTGACGTTCGTCCAGGCCTCGATGGTACTGCAAGCGCTGCTTGGCCAATTGCCGCAGCGTTGGGAAGCCACGCCAGTGAGGGAGCTGGCCGAACTGGCCAGCCGACCCAAGGAGGCAAGGCAAACGCTGCGCGCCATGGAGGTGCCGGTGTTCCTGCGCATGGTCGCTATCCTGGTGATCGTGATGGGGCATCTTGGCCTGTATCCGCAAGGCATGATCGTGGGTGAAACGACGGCGCTGTTCCTGGTGTCCGGCATGGGCCTGGCCAGGTTTCAGGTCAATGCCATCGTTGAGCGCGGTGATGCGCGCTCGCTGTTCAAGTCCATCGCCGGTATCGCCGTGCCGACGCTGTTGTATACCTTGCTGGTGCAATCGCTGTTCGACAGGGTCCACTGGCAATCGCTGTTGCTGGTTTCCAACTGGTTTCCTGCCAGCGTCGTCGGCCACTTCAATTACTGGTATATCGAAGTGCTGCTGCAGATGGTCCTGATCATCGGCCTTGTGTTGTCGATCAAACGCATCCGCCTGATGATCATGGCCGAGCCGTTCCGGTGCCTGCTGCTGGCGGCCTGCGCACTGTTGGTGGCGGATGTGCTGCTGGGCCTGTGGGTGTTCGATGCCACGGCTCTGTTCAACCGGGTGCCACAGCATTACCTGGCGACCATGGTGCTTGGCATGGCGATGCACTACGCCGATACGACCGGTCGCAAATGGGCTGCCACCGGGGTGGCGGTGCTGGTGGTTGGGGAGATCGAAGCGGTAACCATTGCCGGTTACGGCTGGCACGCATGGTTCAGCGCGGTGCATATCGACATGGCGCTGCCGGCTGTGTGGGCACTGATCTGGCTCAGGTCGGTGCCTATGCCTGGCCTGGTGGCCAAGGGCGGCGCGGTCATCGCGTCCTCGACCCTGTACATCTACCTGACCCACTTCCAGTTTCAGTCACTGGCCCGGCGGGTCAGTGACCAACCGGTGGTTGCAGTCGCCTTTGCCATCATTGGCGGGGTGGCGGTGGCCTACGGTTGGAACACGCTGGTGCGGTGGGCCCTGGCACGCAGGAAGCGCCCGCTGCAAACCCTCGAGCGGGTTGCCTGAGCGACGTGGCTGGCTAGCGGCTTGTCGGTGCCAGGCCATTGAGCAGCAAGCGTACCGACGTTGCCGTTGCAGCCTGGTAGTCGATGCCCTGCTCAGCGCCGCTGGTGGCATAGCAACCCCTGTTGATGCAGGACTGGGCGATTGCCCACACCGACGGCAACACATGGTCTGGATTGACCGGTGCCAATTGCCCATTACTGATCCATTGGCGGATGCAGGCGGTGTTCTCCCGTGCCTGGCTGGCCCAGCGTTCCAGAAAGTCCCCGGGGATGCGACGGCCACCTTCCTTGAGTTCTTGCAGCAGCACTTTCGACGCGAAGGGGCGGCCCTCGAACAGGCCGATCATCGAGGTGACAGTGCGGCTGAGCGCCTCCAGCGGTTGGTCGTCACCCTGAAAGGGCGCGCAGGCTTGTAGGTAGCGGGGGGCAATGTCCTCCAGCACCTTGATGTAGATATTGGCCTTGGATTTGAAATAGTAGAGGACGTTGGACCTGGGCAGGCTTGCCAGGGCTGCGATGACCGACAGTTTGGTCGCAGCGTACCCTTGCTGGGCAAATGCCTCGCTGGCGGCGTTGAGGATGATCGTGCGGACGGGGTCGGCCAGCGGCTGGGTGGGTGCCTTTGGCGTTTCTCGTGGTAGGTCGAACGGCATGATGTACACGGCAGAACCCCTGAGACGGGTGGCGCGAAATATACAAAACTATACAACGATACGGTGCCGTGGTTGTACAAAAGCGTTCAGTGGGTCAAGCGAGCACTGGGGTAGCGGCGGCGGGCGTATTGATGGCGGTGCGTCACCTGAGCGAGATGCGCTTCAGCCCCCTTGGCGGTCGCCTGGCCGACCGCTTTGGCGCGCTGTGCATGTTGGTGGTGCTGCCGCGCTCACCTTGGCGCTCACTGCCCTGGGCTGCGGTTGGGCAAGGCGCGGCGCAGATCAGCGCCGGTAGTCGTGGTGATTGGCCTCATAGCGGTGGTGCAGGGCGCGGTCATGGTGACGTTGCCAATCGCGGCGGCGCTCGGCTTCTCGCCACGCCTGCTCTCTGCGCCACTGCTCACGGCGCCAGTTTTCCCGGCGCCAGTCGTCTCGCCGGTCATGCCAGCGGCCGTCGTGCCGGTAACGGTCGTCATGGGCGAGTAGCGTGCCAGGCTGCTGCGCCGCCCCGCGAGCCAGGTTTGGCCAAGGGGTGGCTGCGACTTTGTCTGGGGCCTGCAGCGCGCTCAGTTCACTGGCGTGAACAGGCGGTGAAGCCTTCATCTGTGTTGCCGATGCCGAGCCCATTGCCGCGAACGCGAACAGGCCAAGGAGCACTATCCGGGGAACAGGGATGTTCATGAGCGAAGACAACCTCTGATAGACAATTGGACGTTGGGCCACGGGCAGCGGGTAATGCGTGGGTGGCGATTGCCACGCGCCAGGGGCCTGTTCACATAGACCCGTAATCAGGAAAAAGTTCTAGAAAACCGTAACTTGTGGCGCCAGTGGTACAGCGCTGGCTGTTGGCCCGATGCAACCATTGACCGCCAGGAGCGATATACTCCGTGCCTTTGCGCACGCCTGGAGACCTTCATGCGGCAGGTTCTGCTTATCGTCGATGTTCAGTCCACCTTCAGCCCGCCCGAGTGGCTTGTCGATGGCATACGCGCATTGTCCGCGACGATCCCTACCATTGCCTCGGTCGAACTGCACGATGAGCAGGTAACCCCGTTTGCGCGTCAGCTCGGCTGGCACCCCGCGGCGGAGGACGAAAGCCTGGTGGAAGCCGACAAGGTCTTCATCAAGCATGGCTACGGGCAGACCGGTGAAACCCTCGACTACATCCGTCAGTTGGGCGTGGAACGGGTACTGGTCTGCGGGCTGCAGACCGAAACCTGTGTGCTTGCCGCTGGGTTCGCCTTGTTCGATGCAGGCCTTTCACCGACGTTGATTACCGACTTGACGGTGGGCTCGTCGCTGGATAGGTCGGGGAAGCTGGGCATTGCGCTATGGCAGCATCACTTTGGCAGCGTCACCACCAAGGCCGAAGTGCTGGACGGGCTCAACCACTGAATCTGAAAGGGGGCGTGCCTTGCGCTCGTCCCCCTGTTGTGGCTTTTAGCGCCCCAGCATCACCGACTTCAACCGTGCCTGTGCCTGCTGCACGGTCTGGGCCTGGGTGTTGAGGTCGGCCAGCAAGGCATTCAGTTCAGCCTGGACCTTCGGGTCCGTCACCTTCACGATCGGCCCATTGATCTGGATCTGCGCCTTGTGCTGGTTCACGTAGTCGGCCACCTTCAGGCTGCTGTCGAGCGTGCCGTTGATCTGCGGCAACACTTGCAGGAAGGTATCGGCCGGCACACTGACGGTGCGATCGTAGGCCTTGTCGTAGACGACCTTGAGGTTCTGCGGCTGTTTGAGCTGGGCATGGGCGCTGTCGGCCTTGGCCTTCTGGTCCTGGAGCTGGGTACCCATGTCGTTCAGGCCTGCCTGGACCGCCTTGAGGTCATCACGGCGCGCCGTCACGTCCCCCAAAGAACGCACTGCGCCTTTCTGCAGCAGGCTGCCCAGGGGTTGCACTGCGGCATCCATGGCACCGTTGAAGTCGGTGATGACCGCATAATGCTCGCTGTAGGGGCCGAATTGCTTCGTTTCGTCCGCGCTGAGCTTGGGCACGTGAACCACAGGCTTGTCGACGATGCGGGTTTGCAGGAACTCGCTGAAGGCGGCGCGTTGTTTAGGTTCGTTGTCACCGCAGGCGGCCAGGGCAAGGGGCAGGGCGAGGGCAAGCAGCCAGCGGGGCCGGAACGAGACGTTCATGTCGATTTATCTCCTGAGGGTAAGCGTGCAGACCACCAGGCCGTGACCGCCGGATGGCGGCCAAAGCATAGGGTTTTCCAGCGGGGTATCCAACCCTTGGCTAGCCGAACTGTGATGGTTGCACGGCTGCCTGCCGCGTTTGCCCCAGAAAATCAGATGACCCGCGCACTGTGCAACGCTTCCAGTGCTTCTGCGCGCAGGCGCGCCAGCCGATCATCGCGCCGTTCGCGTGGGTAACCCAGACCCACCTGCAACTCACGGCAAACCGTACCAGGGCGGTTGCCGATCACCAGTACCCGGTCACTCAGGTACAGCGCCTCGTCCACATCGTGAGTCACCACGAGCAGGGCAATGCCATGCCGTCGCGCCAGCTCCAGCAGCAGGTCCTGCAACTTGAACCGGGTAAAGGCATCCACCGCACTGAACGGCTCATCCAGCAACAGCAACTGCGGTTGGCCATACAACCCACGCGCGATGGCAACCCGCTGGGCCATGCCGCCCGACAAGGCCTTGGGCAGTGCATCGGCGAAACCGGTCAGGCCCACTTCTTCGATCAGCGCGGCCACCCGCGCGCGGTCGTAGCCCTTGTCCTCGCTGAAGCCGATGTTGTCGGCCACGCTCAACCAGGGCATCAGCCTGGGCTCCTGGAACACAAAACCGACCTGCTCCGGGCGCCGGTGCAAGCGGCCGGTAAAGCCCTGGTCCAGTTGCGCCACCAGGCGCAGCAAGGTGCTCTTGCCGCATCCGCTGGGGCCGAGCAGGCTGACGATTTCTCCGGGTTGCAACTGCAGCGCGATGTTGCCGAGCACCGGCGTATCGCCGAACGACTTGCTTTCAACCTGCAGGTCGAGCAGCGGGTCAACCAGCGGGGCAGGAGGGTGAATATGCAGCGGTTGGTTCATGGTTCAGCCCCTCGGGTCCGTGCCGTCGAATGTATCGCGCCACGCCAGCCAGCGTTTCTCCAGCCCGGCCAGCAGCCCGTCGCTGAGCTTGCCAAGCAGTGCCAGCACGATGATTGCTGCCAGCACCAAGTCTGGCCTGGATGTTTCGCGTCCGTCGCTGAGCAAGTAGCCAAGCCCGCGCGTGGCCGCGATCAGCTCGGCGGCGACCAGGAACATCCAGCTCAGGCTCAATGCGCTGCGCAGCCCGGTGAACACCCCGGGGATGGCCGCCGGCAGCAGCACGCGTCGGGCCAGGCGCAGCGGGCCAAAGCCGTACATGCGCGCGACCTCGACCAGCTTGCGGTCGATGTTGCGGATCGCTGCCACCCCATTGAGGTACACCGGGAAGAACGCACCGATGGCGATCAGCGTGACCTTGGAGGTTTCGCCTATACCCAGCCACAGCAGCAACAACGGCACCCAGGCCAGGCTGGGGATCGCCCGCAGGCTCGCGAACGTCGGTTCGAGCCAGGCTTCGGCTTCGCGGCTCAAACCCACCCAGGCAGCGAAAAGCAAGCCGAGCATCGCGCCGATGGCAAACCCTGCAAGCACCCGCGAGAGGCTGGCGCCGATGTGTTTCCACAGGGCGCCGTCAGCCAGTTGCAACAAGGTTTGTGCCACTTCGCTAGGGGCGGGCATCTGGTAGGAGGGGATCCAGCCCAGGCGTACCACGGCTTCGAGCAGCAGGATGAGGCCCAGTGGCAGCGCCAGGCCCTTGAGCCGTCGCGGCCATTGCCGCTGCTGGCCAGGGCTTGCGGCCAGCAGGTTACTGTGGGTGTTCATCACTCGATGCTGGCCTTGCCGAAGGATGGATCGATCAACTGGTCGATCACTTGGTTGACGTCGACCCCGCGCTTGACCAGTTCCTCCGAGACCAGGATAGGGGCCGCAGCCTTGGAAGCAGTGACATCCTGGGCATTCAGTTGTGGCGCGGAAAGGTCGGTGCGCGACAGCTGCAGCTCGGCCACATCCAGCGGCAGCTTGGATTCGTCAGCCAGCAACTTGGCAAACGCCTCGGGGTGGGCGACGGCCCAGTGGCGTGCCTGCTCGTAGGCCTTGATCACTGTGGCGATGGTCTCTGGGTGCTGTTTGGCAAAGGCCTCGGTCACGCTGACGACACCGAAGCTGTTGAAGTCCTTGTTGCGATACAGCAGCCGCGAGCCGGCCTGCAGTTCGCTGGCGGCCATGTGCGGGTCCAGGCCGGCCCAGGCGTCGACGTCGCCTTTCTCCAGTGCGGTCCGGCCGTCCGGGTGTTGCAGGTGCAGCAATTCCACGTCGTCTTTTTTCAGGCCGGCCTTTTCCAGGGCACGCAAGGTGAACAGATAAGGGTCGGTGCCTTTGGTGGCGGCGATCTTCTTGCCCTTGAGGTCCTCGAGGGTTTTGAGCGGCGAGTCCTTGGCCACTACCAGTGCGGTCCATTCGGCGCGGCTATAGACGTACACCGACTTGATCGGGCTGCCGTTGGCGCGGGCTAGCACCGCCGAGAGGCTGGCAGAGGAGCCGAAGTCGACGCCGCCGCTGTTGAGGTACTCGAGCGAACGGTTGCTGCCCTGGCTGAATACCCAGCTGACCTTGGAGTCGGGCAGGGCTTTTTCTAGCCAGCCAAAGTGCTTGAGCACCAGGCTGACGGGTGAGTAGTAGGCGTAGTCCAGGCGCACTTCCTTGGGCGCGGTTTCGGCCTGGGCGGCCGGGTTCAGGCAAAGGGCAACCAGGCCGGCGGCGGCCAAGGTCTTGAGGCTACGGGGAAAGGCGAGGGCCAGGTCGGTCAGGCGCATTGCAGGTTCCAGTCGAATGAAGGTATGCACATTCGATTGCAGGGGGCATGCCAGATGGCCATACCCCCCGTGCCTGGGGGCTTCGCGGCTCAGGGCCGATGCGCAGGATGTGTGGCTGGCCACAGTCTGTTGATTGGCTGTTGCCCTGCCAACAGTCACCATCAGGCATGGGCTGACCGCAGCGGCACCTCCCGCAACAACCAGGACAACCCGAAGGCTACGCAGGTCACCCCCGCAGCCAGCAGAAATACCCCATGCATTGCCCCGGAGAACGCTGCAAGGTAGGCCTGCTGCAGGGGCGCTGCCAACGCATGCACGGCGGTTGGCGACAGGCTGGCAGCACCACCGGCATGGGCGGCGAAATCGCCTGGTAGCCCCTTCAGTAACGCGTGGGAAAACACGGCGCCGAACACCGATACGCCAACCGAGCCACCAATGGAGCGGAACAATGTGGCCCCAGAGGTGGCTACGCCCATATGGCGCCGTTCGACGCTGTTCTGCACGGCCAGGATCAGGACCTGCATCACCATGCCCAACCCCGCGCCGAGCAATCCCATGTACAGGTTCATCTGCCACATCGGCGTGTCCAGGTCGAGCCGGCTCAGCAAGCCCAGGGCAATGACCTGCAACAGCGTGCCGGCGATCGGGAACACGCGGTAACGCCCCCAGCGGCTGATCAGCCGCCCGGTGATGGCCGACACCACCAGCAGGCCGCCCATCAACGGCAGCATCTGCAGGCCGGCGCTGGTGGGCGATGCGTTCTTGACCACCTGCATGTACAACGGCAGGAAGGTGACCGAACCGAACAGCGAAACCCCAACGTTCAGGCCGATCAGCCCGGCAAGCACGAAGGTGCGGTGGCGGAACAGGTGCAGGGGCATGATCGGCTCGGGCGCACGGCGTTGTTCGAACACGAAGCCCGCCAGGCCGATCACTGTGAACAGCAGCAAACACAGGATGTCGAGCGAGGCCCACGGCAGCAAGCTACCGCCCAAACTGGTGACCAGCACCAGTGAGCCCAGGGTCACGGTGAGGTAGAAGGCGCCGATGTAGTCGACCACGTGTTTTACCGGGGCTACGTGCGGGCGGAACACACTGCCGATCACCACCACCGCCAGCAGGCCCAGCGGCAGGTTGATGAAGAAGATCCAGTGCCAGGACAGGTGTTCGACCAGAAACCCACCGATCAGCGGCCCAACCACCGTGGCCAGGCCGAACACACCGCCGAACAGGCCCTGGTAGCGGCCGCGCTCGGCGGGGGGGATGACGTCACCGATAGCAGCCATGGCCACCACCATCAGCCCGCCACCGCCCAGGCCTTGCAAGGTGCGGAAGAGGATCAGCTGGGTCATGTCCTGGGCCACCCCGCACAGTGCAGAGCCCAGCAGGAACAAGGCAATGGCGATCTGCAACACCCGTTTTCGGCCATACAGGTCACCGAACTTGCCGTACAGCGGTACCACCACGGTCGAAGCCAGCAGATAGGCCGTGACTACCCAGGACAACCAGCGCAGGCCACCGAGGTCGCTGACGATGGTC
This sequence comes from Pseudomonas ceruminis, assembly GCF_021602025.1. Lineage (GTDB taxonomy): Bacteria > Pseudomonadota > Gammaproteobacteria > Pseudomonadales > Pseudomonadaceae > Aquipseudomonas > Aquipseudomonas ceruminis. The sequence goes on along the minus strand of NZ_BQHW01000002.1, from coordinate 202,347 downwards.
GGCAACGCCGTAGAGACGATGGTCTGGTCGAGCGCAGCGAGGAACATGACCAGCATCAAAGCGCCCAACAGCAGGGGAATGGAGGTTTGCGGTGGTGCTTCGGCGGCTGCGCCGGGGGTGTCGATGGACGTTTGCAGGGCGCTGCCTTGCACTGGAGAGTGGCGTTTGAGCACGGTCATTGGCCATTGCCCTGGGCAAAATGGCGCCCGGTTTCTTGCAGACCGGCCAGCGCAAAGCGGTACAGGTGGCCCGCTACTTCCTCCGCCGGCATACCAAGAATCTCGTGCAGTGCACCAGATGAGCCGCGTGGGCCAATCAGCAGCATGGCCCACGGTGCCGTGACGCACAGGATGCAGCGAGTCAGCGCCGGTTGCTCCGGCGCAATTGCCGTGATCTCGCTGAACAGGTTTTTTAGCAATGCCAGCTTCAGCGGTGCCCCGGCCTGCAAGTGCGCTTGGCCGTGCGGGCTGGGGGCGAGGAGCTCGGCTGCCAGCACCCGGAGGTGCCAGTTGTCACGCACCTGCGATGCCTTGTACACCACCAGTTCGACCAAAGCACGAAGCTTCTCGGTTGCAGGTTGATCGCCGAGGGCGATCCGCTGCAGGTCGGAAATGTCCAGAAAACGCCGCCGTGCTTCGTCGAGCACCGCCAGATACAGGCCGTTGCGGCTGCCGAAGTGGTAGTTGATCGAGGCCAGGTCCACCTCTGCTTTGGCAGCGACGGCCTTGTTGCTGGCTTCGGCATAACCCAGCGCGGCGAACAGCTCGCCGGCAGCCTGGAGGATGCGAATGCGGGTGGCTGCGCCATCCTTGCGTGGCTCGCGTGGGGCCGTGGCCATGGTTGCACTCCTGAAGGTATTGGATGGGCAGAGCGTGATCGGCTTTTATCCTAAATTCAATTTAAATTTAATTTAGGTGACAGACGCGTTGAACCATACCGTCAGGTCGGCTGTTGTACCCGGATGGCGCAGGCCACTAGGGGGAGAGGCCATACCTATGGTATACAAGTCTATTACCGACACCGCCGCCGCCCATTGTGAAACGGAGATTCGAAGATGACCGCCACCGACCGTCTGAGCCTGCTTCAGTATGAGCACCTGGGCCTGGACGATGTTGCCGCTGCTGAATTCAAGGTGGCCCTGGACGAGCTGCGCAAGCTGAGCCTGGAAGACCGCTACGAGCATCCCGCAGCCTTGCATCTGGGCGATATCGCTGATGCTGTGAACCGCCAGGAAATGGCTGAGGTCAAGAGCTGGGGCATTGGCTTCCTGCAGGGGCTGATCTGTGCCAAGGCCTTGCCCAAAGAGCAGGTGGAGGCGATGCGCAGTGTATTCCAGGCGGCGGCTGAGCGGGCCTTGGGGCGTATGCCCAAGTGATCCGCGCGCCCCAGGCACCGAGGGTTCCAGATGGTCGAGCGCTGTTCAGGCCGGGCCTTGCTCCTGTCGTTTTGTCTGTTTCTGCTGCCCCAGGCCGCGCTGGCGCAGGAGGTGTGTCGTCAATTGACGGCCACTGGTAATCCGGAATATCCCCCGTACCTGTGGCGCGATCCGCAGAACCCCCAACAACTGATCGGCGCCAATACCGACTTGCTCAAGCACCTTGGCCAGGCCCTGGGGCTGCAGGTGAATGTGGTGTACGGCGGGCCATGGTCGCGGGCTCAGGAGCAGGTGGGTACTGGCCGTATCGACATGCTGGCCGGCTACTTCCTGACCGAGGCTCGCGCGCAACGGATGGATTTCGTCAGTCCGCCATTCCTGATGACCCCAAGCGTTGTCTGGGTACGCCAGGACGCAGCCTTCACCTATCGCACCTGGGCTGACCTGCAGGGGCATAACGGTGGAACGCTGGTCAACAACAGCTACGGCCAGCAGTTCGACGACTACGCCAGGGGCAATCTCAAACTCGAAGCCGTGCCAAGCGCCAGGCAGGCCTTCGAAAAGCTGCTACACAAGCGTAACGATTACGTGATTTACGAGCAGTACCCCGGCATGGCACTGGCGCGCACATTGGGCGTGGACACGCAATTGAGAAGCCTGGAGCCGCCGGTCTCCAGCGAGGGGCTGTACCTGGCGTTGTCCCACGCCTCGCCGTGCAACCAACCCAAGCTGCGTGAGCAGTTGGCGCAAAAAATGAAGGAAATCGTCGCCGGCCCGCTTCCAGCGCGGTTGCTGGCGCAGAACCTGGAGCGTTGGCATCGGCAGCAGGCCGACGCGCAACCCTGAGGCCATGGGTGGATTGGCCTAGCGCATATGCAGGATGATCGGGCTGCTGCTGGCCGGGTCGGTGTGCTCGCGCAGCTTGCCCACCGCCCGCGCATCCACGGCACCGCCCTGATTGCCCCAGGTGCTGCGCACGAAGCTCAGCACGTCGGCAATGTCCTGGTCAGACAGCTGCTCGCGAAACGCCGGCATGCGGTAGGCATCCGGTAGTCCGGCGGCAACGATCCGCTGCGAACCATTGAGGGTGATGTTGATCGCCGACGCGTCTTCCTTTGCCAGCGCTGAGGTGGCGCCGGCCAGGGGCGGCATCCATTCAGCCTGGCCCTTGCCGTCCAGGCCATGGCACGTGGCACAGCGGGTCACATAGGTATGGCCGCCGGAACTGCCCAGGTGTTCGTCGGCAGATACCGCTTGGTACTGCCACGGCGCGCCGTCGCGCTGTGGGTCACCAGGCAGTGTTTTCAGGTAGCGGGCAATCGCGGCCAGGTCGTCATCGTTCATGAACTGCGTGGAGTTGTTGAACGCTTCGGTCATCGAGCCATAGACCACCGCGTGTGGGTTACGCCCGTGTTTGAGAAATTGCACGATCTCGCCCTCGCTCCAGCGTCCCAGGCCGGTGTTGGGGTCGTCACGCAGGCTGGGGGCGTACCAGCCATCGAGCAGTGCGCCGGCGAGGAAGGGTTTGCCGCTTTCGTCCAGCGCCTTTTCATTGAACGCCAGGCCGCGTGGGGTGTGGCAGCTGCCGCAGTGGCCCGGGCCTTGGACAATGTAGGCCCCGCGGTTCCACAGTGCGTCCTGCCCGGCCTTGGCGAGATAGGGCGTGGGAACGGTGAACAGGCCATTCCACAACGCGATAGGCCAGCGCAGGTTCAATGGCCAGGGGATGTCGCTGGGAATGTTGGCCTGTTGCGCAGGCTGGACGCCTTTCATGAAGAAGGCATACAGCGCCCGCACATCGTCATCGCTGAGTTTGGCATACGAAGGGTAGGGCATGGCCGGGTACAACCGCCTGCCTCCCGGCGCAACGCCATGCCGTACGGCACGGTCGAAATCCGCCAGGCTGTAGGCGCCGATACCGGTTGCCGGGTCGGGCGTCACGTTGGTGGCGTGGATCGCACCCAGCGGTGTGGCCATTTCCAACCCACCGGCGAAGGGCTTGCCATCGGGCAGGCTGTGGCAGGCGATGCAGTCGCCGAGGCGGGCGACATACTCGCCGCGGCTGACCAGCGCCGGGTCGAAGCTGGCCTGCTCAGCCTCGAAAGGCGAAGCGGGTTGGCGAGTGACGTACCAGGCCAGCAGGCCTGCGGTGATCAGGCACGCCAGCGCCAGCCAGCCTGCGGTTCTTGCCAAGCGTCGGTGGGTCATGGGGCGGTCCTTGTCCGGTCAGCTGAAGGTATGACGGCTCATCGGCAGGCTGCGGATGCGCTGGCCTGTAAGCTGCGCCACGGCGTTGGCCACTGCGGGCGCTACCGCAGGCAAAGGGGGTTCGCCGATGCCGCCCATCTTCGCCCCGCTTTCGACAATGCGTACATGCACCCGGGCCATGCGCGATGCCGGTAGGATCGGGTACAGGTCGTAATTGCGCGCACGTGGCTTACCCTCGTGGTACACGGCTTCCTCAACCAGTGTCTGGGACAGGCCGAGGGCCACGGCGCCATTGACCTGGGCTTCGATGATCGCCGGGTTGACGATGCTGCCAGGGTCGATCGCCTCCCAGATGTCGTGCACTTTCACTTGGCCTTGTTCAATCGACACCTCGGCGATCACTGCCGCTTCCGAGCCAAAGGGTGAGGCCATGGCCACGCCGCGTGCCCGTGTGCTGCCATCTTCGGCGGTGAACGGCCCGCGTTTCCAACCGCCGGACAGTTCGCCCACCGCCTGCAGCAGGGTGGTCAGGCGCGGGTTGTCGCGCAACAGGTGCAGGCGCAGTTCGAAGGGGTCCTTGCCGCCCTTGTCGGCCAGTTCGTCGAGAAACGCTTCGTAGAAAAAGTCGTTCAGTGAATTGCCCACCGAGCGCCAGTAACCCAGCATGGCCGGGCCTTTGACATAAATCTGCGCGATGCGCTTGTTGGCGATGGCGTAGGCCTTGCCCGATAGCCCTTCGAGCGCCGTCGGGTCATTTTTTTCGCCCTGCTTGCCCGCCAGGGCTTCCGTTGGGCCTTCGGTGGCACTCACCGCCTCGATGGCCACGGGCAGCCCCTCGGCATCGAGCCCGGCGCGAAACTTGACCACGGCGACGGGCCGCAATACGTCACGCAGAAACTCTTCTTCGCGGCTCCAGATCAGCTTCACCGGGCGGCCGACGGCCTTGGCCAGCAAGATGGCCTGCGGGTAGGGGTTGGCCGAGTCATAAAGGAAGTGGCGGCCAAAGAAACCGCCCAATAGCGGCGAGTGCAAGGTGATTTGAGCAGGTGCAAGGCCGGTGCGTTTGGCGATGTCGTCGCGGAACATGTCGGGGGCCTGGTTGGGCAGCCACACTTCCAGCGAACCATCGGGGTTGAAACGTGCCAGCGCGGACGGCGGCTCCAGTTGGGCATGGTTGAGGTATTGGTTGTGGTACGTGGCCTGGACCGTGGTGGTGGCACTGGCCAGCGCGTTGGCGACATCTCCTTCGTTCTCCTCGTCACGGGCCGGTCCCTGTTGCGCGGCCAAGTGTTCGCGCCACGCGTCACTGGAGAAGTCCGCAGGCATGGGCCGGACCTTGCTGTCGGCGGCAGGCTCCCGCCAGTCTACCTGGATAGCCTCGACTGCACGCTTGGCGTGCCACCAGCGTTCGGCTACCACTGCTACCGCGCCCGGTAGCTGATGCACTGAGTGCACACCGTTCATGGCCTTGACCTGCGCCTCGTTGCGCAGGCTGCCGACCGTCATGCCCAGGCGGGGCGCGTGCTGGACGGCGGCATGGAGCATGCCGTCAACCTTGATGTCGATGGTGTACAGCGCCTTGCCGGTGGACTTGTCGTAGGCATCGAGGCGCCGTACCGGTTTGCCGATCCAGCGGAACTGGCTGGGGTCACGCAGTTTCACGCGGGTCGGGTCTGGCACGGGCAGGTCCATGGCGCGTTCGGCCAGTGCTCCATAGGGCAACGCGCGGCCTGAGGCAGCATGCACGACTTTGCCTGGTTCGCTGCTCAGCTCGCTGAGGGGTACGCCGAGCTGCTCGGCCGCCGCTTGCAGCAACATGGCCCGGGCCAGAGCGCCGAGACGCCGCATGGTCGGGTAGCTCATGCGTACCGACATGCTGCCCCCGGTGATGCGCAGGCCGTTTTCCATCACCACGTAGGCTTCGCCAGGCGGTGCGCTATCGACCAGAAATGTCGCTGGGTCCGCATCGAGCTCCTCGCCGACGATCTGCGCCATGGCGGTGTAGGTGCCTTGACCCCCTTCCATGAACGGGCACAGCAGGCGCACCGTGCCGTCTGGGCGTATTTCCAGGAAGGCGGGCACCTGGGTGCCGCGCTCCGCTGTGGTTGCCGTAGCCGCGTGCACGCGGCTGGCGCCCAGCGGCAGCCCGAAGCCGAGCACCAGCGCGCCGGCTGTGGCACCGACGAGAAAGCGCCGCCGCGACAGGTTGACCATTTCACCCGGCGGCAGGCTGAGCACCTGCGTGGGCACCTCGACAGGCGTATTCATCAGGCGTTCTCCCCTTGAGCCAGCGCGTGAACGGCCGCATGAATGGCGTTGTAGGTGCCACAGCGGCACAGGTTGACCATCGCCGCATCGATCTGCGCATCGCTGGGGGAGGGGGTGTGTTTGAGTAACGCGGTGGCGGCCATCACCTGACCAGACTGGCAGTAGCCACACTGCGCCACCTGGTGCTCGACCCAGGCGGCGACCACGCGCTTGCCCACCGTATCGGCCTCGATGGCTTCGATGGTGGTCACTTCACGGCCAACCACGCCCGCCACCGGCGTGACGCAGGCGCGCACCACACTGCCGTCCACCAGCACCGAACAGGCGCCGCACTGGGCCAGGCCGCAGCCGTACTTGGTACCGGTAAGGCCCAGGTCATCGCGGATTACCCACAGCAATGGCGTGTCGGCGTCCGCCTCGACCTGGTACGTCGTTTGGTTGATGCGAAGTTCCATGGCTCACCTGCTGATCGTCGGTTGTGGTCGTCTTGTCGTCATGCAGGGAATGCGTCGTTCCCGATTCAGAAAAGCTAGCACAGGGCGATGACCGTCGGTCCGTCAGGCCCTGTGGCCTCGGAGGATCAGGCAAGCAATCCGCTGGAATGCGCAACTCGCCGTGGTTCGCGCCAGTCCACGAAGGCAAACAGGACTTCCAGGGCAAAAAACCGGATAATGCCGGCCAATTTCGTTTTGCACGCTTAAATCACGGTGTTCCCGCATGGAAATCAAGGTCAACTTTCTCGACAACCTTCGTCTTGAAGCCAAATTCGACGACTTCACGGTGATCGCCGACCAGCCGATCCGCTACAAGGGCGATGGCTCGGCCCCGGGGCCGTTCGACTATTTCCTTGCCTCGTCGGCACTGTGCGCCGCCTATTTCGTCAAGCTGTACTGCCAGACGCGGGATATCCCCACCGAGAACATCCGCCTGTCGCAGAACAACATTGTCGACCCCGAGAACCGTTACAACCAGATCTTCAAGATCCAGGTCGAGCTGCCTGAAGACATCTCCGAGAAAGACCGTCAGGGCATTCTGCGTTCCATCGACCGTTGCACGGTCAAGAAGGTGGTGCAGACCGGGCCCGAGTTCATCATCGAACAGGTCGACAACCTCGATGCCGATGCCCAGGGCCTGTTGATGCCGGTGGCCGACACCACCACCTATATCCCGGGCAAGGACCTGCCGCTGGAGCAGACCATCGCCAACATGTCCGGCATCCTCGCTGGCCTGGGCATGAAGATCGAGATCGCCTCGTGGCGCAACATCGTGCCTAACGTGTGGTCGCTGCACGTGCGCGATGCGCAGTCGCCGATGTGCTTCACCAATGGCAAGGGCTCGACCAAGGAGGCCGCGCTGGCCTCCGCACTGGGGGAGTTCATCGAGCGCCTGAACTGCAACTTCTTCTACAACGACCAGTTCTGGGGCGAGGACATCGCCAACGCGCCGTTCGTGCATTACCCGAACGAGCAATGGTTCAAGCCAGGCCCGCAGGATGCGCTGCCCGCCGAAATCCTCGACCAATACTGCCTGCAGATCTACAACCCCGATGGTGAGCTGCGTGGCTCGCACCTGTATGACACCAACTCGGGCAATACCGCACGGGGCATCTGTTCGTTGCCATTTGTGCGCCAGTCGGACCAGCAGGTGGTGTACTTCCCGTCAAACCTGATCGAAAACCTGTTCCTCAGCAACGGCATGAGCGCCGGTAACACCCTGGCTGAGGCGCAAGTACAGTGCCTGTCGGAAATCTTCGAGCGGGCGGTCAAACGTGAAATTCTCGAAGGTGAACTGTGCCTGCCGGATGTGCCACAGCAGGTGCTGGCCAAGTACCCGGGCATCGTCGCCGGTATTCAGGGCCTGGAAGAGCAGGGCTTTCCGGTGCTGGTCAAGGATGCTTCGCTGGGCGGCGAGTTCCCGGTGATGTGTGTGACCTTGATGAACCCGCGCACCGGCGGCGTGTTCGCCTCGTTCGGCGCGCACCCAAGTTTTGAGGTCGCGTTGGAGCGCAGCCTCACCGAACTGCTGCAGGGCCGCAGCTTCGAGGGCCTCAACGACCTTCCGCAGCCTACCTTCGAGAGCCATGCGCTGACCGAACCGAACAACTTCGTCGAGCACTTCATCGACTCCAGCGGTGTGGTGTCGTGGCGCTTCTTCAGCGCCAAGGCCGATTTCGAGTTCGTCGAATGGGACTTCTCCGGCCATGGCGATGACTCCAACAGTCAGGAAGCCGCAACGCTGTTCGGCATTCTTGAGGGCCTGGGTAAAGAGGCGTACATGGCCGTGTACGACAACCTCGGTGCCACCGCTTGCCGCATCCTGGTGCCGGGGTACTCGGAGATCTACCCTGTCGAGGACCTGATCTGGGACAACACCAACCGCGCGCTGATGTTCCGCGCCGACATCCTCAACCTGCACAGCCTCGACAACCGGGCATTGCGGGCGCTGCTCAAGCGCCTGGACAACTGCGAGGTGGACGACTACACCACCATCACCACGCTGATCGGTGTGGAGTTCGACGACAATACGGTGTGGGGACAGTTGACCATCCTTGAGCTGAAGCTGCTGATCTGCCTCGCGCTGCGCCGTTTCGAGGATGCCAAGGAGTGGGTCGAAGCGTTCCTGCAGTTCAATGACAACACCGTCGAACGCGGGTTGTTCTATCAGGCGCTGAACGTGGTGCTGGAAGTGGTGCTGGACGATGAGCTGGAGATGCAAGACTACGAGGCCAACTTCCGGCGCATGTTCGGCAACCCACGCATGGATGCGGTGCTCGGTTCGGTAGACGGTACGGTGCGCTTCCACGGCCTGACGCCAACCAGCATGAAGCTCGAAGGCTTGGACCGCCACCTGCGCCTGGTCGAGAGCTACAAGAAACTGCACGCTGCACGCGCCAAGGCGGTGTGACGGTTGCCAAGGGGCGCCTGGCGCCCCTTGGAGGGCGCACGATGTGGGGCGCTGTAGCCGCTAGTTCTTGCACTTGGCCATGACCACCTGGCAGGTGTTGGGTGTGCCTCCCGACCTGCCCGCATAACGGATGCAATTGTTCATCGATTTCTGCCGGGCGATGCTCAGCGTATTGCCCCAGGCCAGTCCGCCTTCCCCCAGGCTGGGCACCGCTTTGGCGAAGCAGTTCGAGCCGGCCGCCGCCGCGTAGTAGCGCGTCTGGCTGTGCCTGTTCGAACACCCGGTAGTCAGCGCCAGGCTAACGGCCAGCAGGGCATGCGCGGCCCACAGCGTGTACGGTCGTGCGGTATGAGCACTCATGCCCTGGGTTCCTTGCCTGGTTGAAGCGTTCGACGGTTAATGCTTTCAGGATATGTCAAACAAGCCAAACGGTGAACTTATCGGACACCGAAGCGATCCTTTGCTAGGCGCACACCGCGCAAGCCTGACGGACCGGGCCTTCGTGCCAATCCCTCAGCCATGGGTCACTGAATGATAAGGGAGGCACCGTGACCGCTACCGACCCCATCCTCTACCGACGCACGCCCAGCCCGCTGCATGCGATCCTGCTGGCCGGCACGGTACCGCTGTTTCTCGGCGCCTTGCTGAGTGACATTGCCTACTTCAAGAGTTACCAGATCCAGTGGAGCAACTTCGCCGCCTGGCTGATCGCCGGTGGCTTGTTGTTCTGCGGGCTTGCATTACTGTTTGCACTGGTGAACCTGATCCGCGCCGAGCGCAAGGGCGGGCGGCCGACGTTGTACTTTCTGCTGTTGCTGGTGACGTGGGTGCTGGGGCTGGTCAACGCCTTCGAGCACGCCAAGGACGCCTGGGCTGTGATGCCCGCGGGCCTGGTGCTGTCTGTGATCGTGACGATACTGGCCTGTGTGGCGGCATGGCTCGGCATGAGCAATCTGCGTTCGGGAGGTGCAGCATGAAGCCTTTGCATGCCTTGTCAGCATTGAGCGTGGCGCTGCTGTTGAGTGCCTGTGGCGGTGACGGTGAAGCCACCCAGTCGCTGGGGCCTGACCCGAAACTGCCGACCCCCGAGCGTGGTCTGCTACCCAGCATGAAGATCGCCCAGCCTGCCCAGTGGGGCCAGCAGACCCCGAACGTGCCCGAAGGCTATCGGATTACCGCGATTGCCACTGACCTGAAGATCCCCCGTCAGAGCCTGGTATTGCCCAACGGTGACATCCTTGTGGCCGAAGGCCGTGGTGGCAGCGCTGCCCAGCTCAAGCCCAAGGACGTCATCGCCAGCCAGATCAAGGCCAAGGGCAACACCCAGGTCAAGGGCGGTAACCGTTTGACCCTGCTGCGCGATGCCGATGGCGACGGCACCTATGAGCTGCAGACGGTGTTCGCCGAAAACCTCAACGCCCCCTACGGCCTGGCCTTTGCCAATGGCAAGCTGTACGTGGCCAACCAGGATGCCCTGGTGCGTTTCGACTATCAGGACGGCCAGACCAAGGCGGACGGCCCGCCGACCAAGGTCACCGACCTGCCAGGCGAAATCAACCACCACTGGACCAAGGCGCTGACCATCAGCCCCGATGGTCGCTACCTGTACGTTGGCATCGGCTCCAACAGCAACATCACCGAGCGCGGCATGGAGGCGGAACTCGATCGCGCCAGGGTGTGGCAGGTGGACGCGGCCACCGGTGCGCACAAACCCTACGCCACCGGCCTGCGCAACCCGACTGCGCTTGCCATCCAGCCGGACACCGGGCAATTGTGGGCCGTGGTCAACGAACGTGACGAGCTGGGCCCGGACCTGGTGCCGGACTACCTCACGTCGGTTCGTGAAGGGGCCTTCTACGGCTGGCCCTTCAGTTACTGGGGACAGAACGTCGATGAGCGGGTGAAACCGCAAAACCCCGACAAGGTAGCGGCTGCCATCAAGCCTGATTACAGCCTCGGTTCCCATGTCGCCGCGCTGGGCGTCGCTTTTTCCCTGCCGGCCATGGGCGAGCGCTTCGCCGAGGGCGTGTTCGTAGGCGAACACGGCAGTTGGAACCGGCCGAACCCTGTGGGTTACAAGGTTATCTTCGTCCCGTTCAGCAACGGCAAGCCGGCAGGCGAGCCCATCGACTTCGCCACCGGCTTTCGCGGCGACGATGGCAAGACCCGCGGCCGGCCAGTGGGTGTCACGGTAGACCCCCGCGGCGCCTTGATCATTGCCGATGACCTGGCCAATACCGTGTGGCGGGTCACGCGCAATCAGTAAGTCCAGCTATGGTGTAGGAGCGGCGCGCGAACCGTTCGCGCGCCAATCCGGTCTTGATAACAGGGAAGCAGGCCTATATGAATGTTCTTAGCACACTCGCTCGTGCCGTAGCTCTTGCCACGCTGGTGGGTACCGCCAGCTTCACGGTACAGGCTGCCGACATACCCATCGCCAGCGAAGCGCTGGAAAGCCATGTGACGACAGAGGTCACCGCCATCGATCTGGCGAGTCGCCAGGTAACGGTGAAAGGGCCGCATGACAAGGATGTGACCTTCCAGTTCACGGAAAAGGCCAAGGCGCTGCCCAACCTCAAGGTGGGTGACCAAGTCGATATCTATGTGACCCGTGCGGTGGCCTATGTGCTTAACACCGACGTAGGTGGCGCCCCTAAGGCCACCGAGGAGTCGGGCACTATTCGCGCTACCCAGAACAACCCCAACCCTGGGGGCGAGGCCTTCCGCCAGGTCAAGGTCACGTCGCAGATCAAGAAGATCGACCTCAATACCCACGAGGTAAGTCTGCTGCCGCCAGAAGGCAAGCTGCAGGTGGTCAAGGTCGAGGACCCTGAACTGCAGGCACGCATGAAGAACCTCAAGGTCGACCAGACGGTCGATGCGATCTTCACTGAAGTGCTGCGGGTAGAAACGTCGCGCTAATCGTGCGGCCTTTCGCGGTGGCCACCCTCGGTTTGAACCCATTAGGGCGGACTGCACCGCGAAAGGCCTATTGTACGTATCATCCATGCCACGAATAAGTAGGGTGCACCGGTTCGATTTCCATCAGGCGTGTCGATTGTCGATCATGTGCCCATCCTGTCCTTCGATGAGTGCATTCATGGTCAACAAAGCCCTGATTATTGCCTTCCTTCCTCTTCTGCTCGCCCTATTCGCGGGTATCGTGCTGCCCTATCAGGCCGCCAGCAACGCAGCCGTAGGCCGCGCCCTGGGGCACTGGCTATGGGGGGCGTTCACCTCGCTTACCGTTAGCTCAGTGGTGGTCATTGCCGCACTGCTGATCCTGCGGGTGCCGATGCCAGACCTGGGCAAGGCCCTGCAAGGGCCCTGGTGGCTGTGGATCGGCGGTGTGTTGGGCGCACTCTATGTGGCCGCAGCGGCGGCGCTGACGCCCAAGCTGGGGGCGGCGGGCTTTCTGGTGCTGGTGGTGGCAGGGCAGATCCTGACCTCGGTGGTCGTGGACCATTTCGGCTTGCTAGGCGTTACCAGCAAACCGGTGAGCCTGCCCCGGGTCGCAGGGGTGATCCTGATTCTGGTCGGGGTGTTCCTGGTCCAGGGCTCCTGGGCGGCCGACACGTCCAGCACTGCGCCGAGTATCGTCAAGCCGCCCGAAGGCTGATCAATTGCCCGGCTGGCTGCACGCCCACACGGCTTCACGGAGCCAACGGTGGCCGGGGTCACTGTTCTTTCTGGCGTGCCACGCCTGCTGATAGGCCAGGGCAGGGATCGCCAAGGGAGGGGCGAACTGACGCAATGCCTTGTGTGGCTGCATCGGGCCTACGGCGCGCCTGGCCACGGTGAGGATCAGGTCAGTGCCCTCCAGTACGTCAACGGCAGCGCTCCAGTGCGGCAGTGCCAGGGCTATGCGCCGGCGCAACCCCTGCGCGGCCAGCGCGCGCTCGATCTCGTCATGGGCATCCGGGCGCATGGCCATGAGCACGTGAGGGCGTGCCAGCCAGTCGTCCAGGGCAAGGCCGCCGGTGGCGGGCAGCACACGGCGGTCGGCAACACTGATGAAACTGTCCTCGAAGAGGGTTTGCGCGCAGATGTCGTGGGGCAGCTCAGGGAAGATACCCAACGCCAGGTCCAGTTCTCCGTCCAGCAACTGCGCCAGCATGGTCTCGCGGCTGGCCTGGCTGATGGCCAGGTCGATGCCAGGGGCCACCTGACGCAGGTGGCGCACCAGGGGCGGCAGGATGATGCGCGAAGCGTAGTCGGATAACGAGAGCCGGAAACGGCGCTGGGTCTGGGTCGGCTCAAACCGCGGAGCGGCCAGCAGGCCGTTGAGGCTGCCCAATGCATCGTGCAGCGGCTTGACCAGGGCCTGGGCGCGGGCCGTGAGGGCCATCTGGCCGTTGTGGCGAACCAGCAGCGGGTCATCGAAATGCCTGCGCAGCTGCGCCAGGGCGTGGCTCACCGCTGGCTGGCTGCGGTGCAAACGGACGGCGGCACGGGTCACGTGCTGCTCGCTCAATAGCGCGTGCAGGGCAAGCAGCAGGTTGAGGTCAATCTTGCGCAATTCATCCATGGGGCGAATGGTCGGGTGGGCTGACGAAGGGGTGTATCAGCCTAACAGATGCGCCGGGCTTTTCGCGGGCAGCATTGATCAACCTCCGGCGCTATAATCGCCGCCCGTTTTAACTGTAATCCGAGCATTCCAATGGGTCTCTCCACCATCGCCACACCCGAACCGCGCCGCCTCGGCGCGCCCCTCATTGCCTTGGCCCTGTTGCTGGCCGGCGCCTGGTTCCTCAACCTGAACGCCGGCTTCAAGCAGGTGCTGCTGCTGATCGTCGGCGCCGCCATGGGCTTGACGCTTTATCACGCTGCCTTTGGCTTCACCTCCGCGTGGCGCGTGTTCATCAACGAACGGCGCGGTGCTGGCCTGCGTGCCCAGATGGTCATGCTGACATTGGCCGTGCTGCTGTTCTTCCCGGCCTTGTCGGCCGGAACCCTGTTCGGCAACCCGGTCACCGGGCTGGTGGCGCCGGCCGGTGTGTCCGTGGTCCTCGGAGCCTTCATCTTCGGCATCGGCATGCAGTTGGGCGGTGGTTGCGCTTCGGGCACTTTGTTCACGGTGGGCGGCGGCAACGCCCGGATGCTGGTGACCCTGCTGTTCTTCATCATCGGTTCGGTCACCGCCACGCACCATGCCGACTGGTGGTTCGCATTGCCGTCCTTCCCGGCTACCTCGATCGTCCAGGCGTGGGGTGTAGGTCCGGCGCTGCTGGCAAGCGTGGCGCTGTTCGGGCTGATCGCCTGGGTGACTGTGCTGCTGGAAAAGCGCCGCCATGGTGCCCTGCAAGCCCCGGCAAGCAGTGACCACCACGGCCTGCGCCGTTTCCTGCGTGGCCCATGGCCGCTGTTGTGGGGCGCCATTGCCCTGGCCCTGCTGAACTACGCTACCCTGGCCCTGGCTGGGCGCCCTTGGGGCATCACTTCTGCCTTTGCCTTGTGGGGGGCCAAGACCCTTTCCAGCGTTGGCGTGGACGTGGGCAGCTGGGTGTTCTGGCAGGCACCGGCCAACGCCAAGGCCCTGGCCGCGCCACTGTGGCAGGACATCACCACGGTGATGGACCTTGGCATCGTGCTTGGCGCGCTGCTGGCAGCAGGCCTGGCCGGTCGCTTTGCACCAAGCCTGAAGATTCCGCTGCCGTCGCTGATTGCCGCCATCATCGGCGGGCTGCTGCTGGGCTACGGCTCGCGTCTGGCTTATGGCTGCAACATCGGCGCCTACTTCAGCGGCATTGCCTCGGGTAGCGTGCATGGCTGGCTGTGGCTTGTTGCGGCCTATGCCGGCAATGTGATCGGCGTGCGCCTACGCCCCCTGTTCTTTGCTGGCGAGCGCCAGCCTGTGGCGCTTACCGGTTGCTGACAGAGGGTTCAGCTGGGTGCAGAAATTATCTGCACCCGTTCGATGCCGCCCGCAGTGCACGAAAGCACGCTTTCGTAAAACTAAAATGTAAAAACCATGAAAATCAGTGGCTTAAGATCAGAATCTAAATATTTTCTGAAGTATTAAGTCCAGAAGCTGAGCACGAGGCGACCTATTGAAGGTGGCCCCGCCGCTGAGCTCAAATTCGCTGAATCCACATTAGATCTAGTTGCTAACCTACTGATAAACAACAGTTAACGCTTTGCAATTGCGTGTTGTACACACTGCTCATAATAGGTCTGCTTAATCGCAGCCGGTTGCAGCCGCGAGCGGCTGTTGTAAGTCTGTTCGGTGATGCCGAAGGCGGTCATGCGCATCCACGGCTTGGCGAACCTGCGTACCTGCAACTTCTTGCGGGTGGCGTACAGCGTCACCCCGGACAGCTTTGCCTGCTGAGCTTCGGCGGCAATTTGCGAACCCCATCCACACACCGTGCGATCGTTCTGGCTCAACGCTCTGGCCTGAGCGCCGAAGGCTGTCGTGGCCAGCAGGCAGCCGGCCACCGTTGCTAGAAATACTCGCATGTTGCTGTCCTAAGCATTTGACGGAAAAAGAAGTTTGCCTTCGCTTCAAATGCTTGGGGGCCAGCATTTTGAATTCAGGTGGTGGCGATGCGCAGGCTATTTGCCAGTGCCGGGGGCAGGCTAATACCGCTGCCCTATCGCTTGGGTGAAGGGGAAAACGATCGCGGAGACAGGCACAAGCCCGCCGCCCGCGTCCACGGGAAATGTTCTGGGACCAGCAGAGGGTGACCGAGGAAGCGGGGGCGACCTTGCGCCGCCCCGCGATCAAAACTGACGAAGCTGGGGTCAGGCGGCCTGTTGGCGCTTGATCTGGGACTTGCGCACCTGGGCGCGGCAGGCATCGCCGAAGGCCTGGAAGATCTTGATCGAATCAGGGTTCTTCGCCGCCTGCCATTCTGGGTGCCACTGCACCGCAAACAGGAAAGGCGAGATGCTTGGGGCGTGAATCGCTTCGACCAGGCCATCTTCGGCGTGGGCGATCGGTTCGATGCCGGCACCGAGGTTGCGCAGGCCCTGGCCATGCAGCGAGTTGACGCGGATCTCATCAGTGCCGAGGGTTTCGCGCAGCCAGCTGCCCGGCTTGATCTTGACGCTATGCACCTGGGCGTATTGCACCTCGACCGGATCTTCCGGGTTTTCCCGGTGGTCGTTGAAGCCAGGCTCGGCGTAGACCTTCTGGTAGATGTCGCCGCCCAGGGCCACGTTGATTTCCTGCATCCCGCGGCAGATGCCGAAGATCGGCAGGCCACGCTTGAGCGCTGCCTTCACCAGCGGGATGTCGAACAGGTCGCGGTTGACGTCCTGGCCTTTGCCGGGGGTCTGGTTTTCCTGGCCATACAGGCTTGGCTCGATGTTGCTGCCGGCACCGGTCAGGTACACGCCGTCGGCCATGTCCAGATAGGTCTCGAGGTCTTCGGTGCCGCAGCAAGTGGGTACCAGAACCGGGACGCAATCGGCGAAGTCGACCAGCGGGGTGATGTATTTGTGGGTCATGACCTGATAGTCATGGCCTTTGCGCTCTTGGCTGCCCATGGTCATCAGGACGACGGGTTTGCGCAGGGAAGGTTGCTTGTTGCCAATGTTGCTGTTGGACATATGTCACCTTATGACAGGTTCGACCTGTCGTTGTTGTGCAGGTGCACGGCCCGGGGCCTGATGTGCTACCTGAAGCCCCGAGCACTGCCGGCTCGTCAGAGGCGACGATTCCGGTCGGGGCTTGTAGATAGCTTGCCAGAGCCGTTCGATATGTCAAACGGCCGAAGGGGGCGTCGGAAGGGGATTTGCGCCAGAATTGGGGGTGTCAAACCCTTGCGAGCCTGAGGCAGCAAGGGTTTGGCGGGCGGGCAGGTCAATTATATTTAACGATGCAGTTGGATCATTGCAGCGCTGCAATGAAGGGACCTTGCGCCTGCGGTCTTCAATGAAGGATCTGAGCCAGGAAGCCCTTGGCCCGCGCGGTACGCGGCAGATTGAAGAACACCCCTGGCGGGCTGTCCTCGATGATCTGCCCACCTTCCAGGAACAGCACCCGCTCTGCCACCTGCCGTGCGAAGCCCATCTCGTGGGTGACGCAGAGCATGGTCATGCCTGTGCCTGCCAGTTGCACCAGCACATCCAGCACTTCAGCGACCATTTCCGGGTCGAGCGCCGAGGTCGGCTCATCGAACAGCATGATCCGCGGCTTCATGCACAGCGCCCGGGCGATCGCCACGCGTTGCTGCTGGCCACCGGAGAGCTGGCTGGGGTACTTGTGCGCCTGGCTTTCGATGCCGACCTTGTTCAGGTACATCCGCGCCCGCTCCTCGGCATCCTTGCGCGTCAGGCCGCGCACGCTGGTGGGTGCGAGCAGGCAGTTGTCGAGCACGCTCATGTGCGGGAACAGGTTGAAATGCTGGAACACCATGCCGATTTCGCTGCGCACCTGGGTGGCCTGTCGGCTGTTGGCCGCCAGGTCGATGCCGGCTACCTGGATGCTGCCCTGTTGCGCGATTTCCAGGCGGTTGATGCACCGAATCAGAGTGGATTTGCCGGAACCGGACGGGCCGCACAGGACAATGCGCTCGCCTTCGCGCACCTGCAGGTCGATGTCGCGCAGCACATGGAAGGCGCCATAGTGCTTGTTCAGGCCCTCGATGCGGATCAGCACCGGGCGCGGGTCGGTCTCAGGGGCAAGGCTGGCAACGCTCAGGGGGGCGGTCATGTTGTTGTTCTCCCGCGTGGTTTCAGTCGAAACGTGCCGCGCTGTAGGGCGCAGGGTCAGTGAAGGGGGGCTCGCCAGTGAGCAGTTCCGCCAGCAGGCGACCGCTGACCGGGCCGAGGGTCAGGCCGTGGTGCGCGTGGCCGAAGTTGAACCACAGCCCCTTGTGCCGAGGCGCCGGGCCAATTACCGGGCGCATGTCTGGCAGGCAGGGGCGTTGGCCCAGCCAGGGGCTGTCATCCAGGCGTTGGCCCAACGCGGGGAACAGCTTGCGTGCCAGTGCTTCACAGCGCTTGAGCTGGATTTCGTTGCCCGGCGCGTGGCTGTCGGCAAACTCGATGCCCGTCGTCAGGCGCACACCCCGGGCCATGGGCGCCAGCACGTAGCCGCCCTGGGTGTCGCAGATCGCGTGCTGTAACTGCGCGCCCTCACGGCTGCTGTAATGCATGTGGTAGCCACGCTTGATGCCCAGCGGAATGCGGTAGCCCAGGCGCTCATAAAGGTCAGCCGATTGTGGGCCAAGGCACGCCACCACTTCATCGGCCGTAACAGGACCACGCTGGCTGTCGACCTGCCATTGGCCGCCGGCCTGGCGCAGGCTGCGCGCATCGCCATGCAGGAACTGCCCACCGCGCTGGACGAACAGCGCTGCGTAGCCGCGGGTGAGGGCACCGGGGTTGTTCACGGTTTTCGGGTCAAGCCAGTGAATGCCGCCGACCACGGCGCTGTTGAGCTGATGCTCACGGGCCTGCAACTGGCCACGCTCGAGGATTTCGTACTGCAGGCCATAGCGGGCCAGGTGCTTGAGTTCAGCCTTGGCCTGTTCGAACAGCGCCGGGTCCCGGTAGACCTCGATCCAGCCTTTGGCCTGTACCAACCCTTCAAGGCCGGCCGCCGCGACGAAGGCGTCATGCTCTTCAACGCAGCGCTGCACCAGTGGCAGCATGTCGGCGGCAGCGCCGGCCAGGCGCCCGGGCGCCGATTGGCGCCAGTAACGCAGCAGCCAAGGCGCCGCTCTAGGTAGATGCAGCAGGCTGTAGCGCACATCCGGTTGGCGATTCAGGCCATAACGCAGCAGTGCACCGAACCGGCGAGGGAAGGCGTAGGGAATCACGCTGGAGCGCTCGATCAGCCCGGCATTGCCATGGCTGGTGCCGCTGCCGGGGTCGTCGCGGTCAAGCAGGATGACCTGCCGCCCGCGCGCCTGCAGGTGCAGCGCGGTGCTGACGCCGACGATGCCGGCACCAAGAACAAGGGTCTGGCAATGCATGACAATATCCTTCGGTCAGTTCAAATGGCGGCCCAGGCGGGCCTCCAGGCGTTTGAGCAGGCGCCGTACCAGTTCGACGATCAGCAGGTAGAGCACTGCGGCCCACAGGTAGATCTGGAAGTCGAAGCTGCGCGAAAAGGCCAGCTTGGTCACACCCATCAGGTCGTAGAGGGTTACCAGCGAGGCGATGGCGCTGGCCTTGATCATCAGGATCAGTTCATTGCCCAACGGGCCGATAGCCACCAACAAGGATTGGGGCAGGATCACCTTGAAGAAGGTGGTCGAGCGCTTCAGGTTCAGAGCCTGTGCCGCTTCGTGCTGCCCTGGCGCGACGGCCATCAGGCTGCCGCGGAAAATCTCGGCCTGGTAGGCGGCAGTGTTCAAGGTGAAGGCCAGCAAGGTGCAGAACCAGGCTTCGCGGAAGAACCACCACAGGCCCACGTCCTGCCAGAAACCCTTGAGCGAGCCCAGGCCGTAATAAAGCAGGAACAGCTGCGCCAGCAAGGGCGACCCGCGAAAGAAGTAGATATAGCCGGCGGCCAGGCGCTGCAGCAGCAGGTTGCGGGACATGCGCGCCAGCGCCAGCAAAAGGCCTAACACGGCGCCCAGGCTGAAGGAAATCACCACCAGCTTGGCCGTCACCAGCAGGCCATCGACGAAGCGCGGACCGTAGCGTTCCAGCAGGTCCAGGTCCAGTACCATACCCAATAGCTGTTCGGCGCTCATGCGCGTGCTCCTTGCAGGTGACGGTTGCTACGCCGTTCGATATAGGCAAACACCCGCCCCGACACCGCGGAGAACAGCAGGTAACCCACGCAGGCGACGCCATAGAAGAACATCGGCTCCTTGGTCACGCTGACGGCCAGGTTGGTCTGGCGCATCAGGTCGACCAGCGAAATGGTCGATACCAGGGAGGTGTCCTTGAGCAACGACAACCAGTTGTTCGAAAGCCCCGGCAAGGCAATGCGCGTCAGTTGAGGCAGCACCACCTTGAAGAACGCCGTGCGTTGGCTCAGGCCCAGGGCCGAGCAGGCTTCCAATTGCCCTTTGGGCAAGGTCTTGAAGGCCGCCAGCCAGATCTCGCTGGAGAACGCGGCGAACACCAGGCTGAAGGCGATCATGGCGGCGAGGAAGGTGTTGATCAGAAACTCGCCTTGATAGCCCAATGCGGCGAGCAGCTTCTGCGCGGCGATCTGGCAGCCGTAGTAGATGATCAACAGAGTCAGCAGTTCGGGCAGGCCGCGGAACACGGTGGAGAAGGTGGTTGCCCAGGCCCGCGGCAGACGCTTGCGCGAACGCGCTGCCAGGGCGACCAGCAGGCCAAGCGGCAGGCCGATGGGCAGGCAGGCGAGTGCCAGGGAGAGGGTCACCAGGGCGCCGGCCAGCAGGGCCTGGCCCCAGCCGCCGCTGGCAAAGGACAGCAAGGACAATTGATCGAGCATGACGTACCCCTTGTGCAGACGGGTCTGGCCCGGTCGCCCGCAAGCCGGCTCACACAGGTTGCTCACTGAACCTGAGCAGTGGCTGTACCTGTGAGGCCGGCGTGCCGGCGATTGAGCCGCAAGTCAGTTGTAGATGTCGAAGGCGAAGTACTTGCTGGCGATCTTCTGGTAGGTGCCGTTGGCGACGATCTCGGCCAAGGCAGTGTTCAGCCGCTGACGCAGCGCGTCGTCGTCCTTGCGTACGGCAATGGCGGCATCGGCCTTGGTCCCGGCCACATCACCCAGTACCTTGCAGCAGTCCTGGCCGTTCTTGTCCATCCACTCGTGCAGCGGGAACTTGTCGGCGATCACCCCGTCCAGGCGACCGGCGGCAAGGTCGGCGTTGGCTTCGTCCATGGTCGGGTACAGCTTCACGTCGGCACCTGCCTTGGCGTAGACGTCCTCGGCGTAGATGGCCTGAGTCGAGGACGACTGGGCGCCCACGGTGTAGCCCTTGAAGGTGCTCTGGGCATCGCTGATCTTGCTGTCCTTGGCCACGGCGACGGTCAGCGGCGTGCGGTAATAGTGGTCGGTGAAGGCGATCTTCTTGCGCCGTTCCTCGGTGTCGATCATCGAGGCGACCACCGCATCGTACTTGCGCGCCATCAGCGCCGGGATGATGCCTTCCCAGTCCTGGGCGACCAGGGTGCACTCGACCTTCATCTGCTCGCACAGGGCGTGGGTGATGTCGATGTCAAACCCGTGCAACTGGTTCTTGGCGTCGACGTAGTTGAAGGGCGGATAGGCCCCCTCGGTGGCGAAGCGCAGGGTTTCGCCGTTGGCCGCACCGGCCAGCAGCAGCGCACATGCACCCACCATAGCCATGGTCTTGTTCATCTTGCACCTCTTGCACTCTTGCTATTGTTGTTTGCCCGCCGTGTAGCCGACGAACTCGTTATGTAGAGCGGCAGTCGCTTCCAAGCGTTTTTCAACATCAGGCCCGAGTTTCTTGCAGACCTCGTTGACCATCAGGTGCACCCACGACAGCATTGCCGAGGTGGATTCCCAGAACAGATTGAATTCGGTGGGGATGCGGAACACCTCGTCGGCATTGGCATCGGCCCAGTCACAGAAGGTGTCGGTCACCAGCGTGACCGGGATGCCCGCCTGGCGCGCCTTATGGCACAGCAGCAGGGCATGACGGGAATAGCGGCGCGCCTCGAAGACCACCAGGGCACTGTGTTCCGGGCGGCCGAGCAGCACTTCGCCGAAGTGCCCGGCGCTGCCGTCCACCGCCTGCACGCCATCGCGCAGGTAGTGCAGCAGGTGGGCCATGCACTGGGCGATGCCGCGCTCGGTCTGAAAGCCGGCGATGAACACC
This sequence comes from Pseudomonas ceruminis, assembly GCF_021602025.1. GTDB lineage: Bacteria > Pseudomonadota > Gammaproteobacteria > Pseudomonadales > Pseudomonadaceae > Aquipseudomonas > Aquipseudomonas ceruminis. The sequence continues at coordinate 180,864 of NZ_BQHW01000002.1, read as the reverse complement.
CGTGGCCGCTCTGCCAAGCGCTGTGCCGTGCGGTGCCAGGCCTCGCTGTGGCTGTACTCATGCACCCGCACCAGCGCGGCGATCTCCAGCTCCAGGCTGCCAGCGCGGGTGCGGTCGTCGTGCTGCTGGCGGTATTCCTGCAGGCGATCCCCCACCAGCCATGGGCCATCGCCGAGGTCGTTCTGCAGGTCTTGCTTGAGTGCCTTGAGATGGGCATAACCCAGGGAGCGGCAGAAACGCCCGACACTGGATTCGCTGACGCCCAGTTTGGCGGCGATACTGGCCGAGGTCTGGAACGGCAGTTCGTGCAGGTTGGCGAGCATGTAGCTGGCGATCTTGCGGCCCGAAGCAGCGGCCCCTTGCAGGCTGTTTTCCAGGCGTTGCTTGATCGGCTGGCTCATGGTGCTGTTCCAAGTGAGGCGTGTTCTAGAAAATGGCTGTTTTCTGTCATCAAGTCAATATTTGACAGATAGCTGTCATTTGCAGGACAGTTTTTGTCATTGCCAACGCTGTTGCCATTCCAATTCCAAGAAAGGAGCTTCAGATGTCTGCACCTTCCAACCGTCCGGCCATGCGCATGCCTTTTGCCGAGCTGCAGGGTCTTTTGCAAACGGTTTTCCAGCGTCATGGCTGCAGCGAGGCGGTGGCCCGCGTGCTGGCTCACAACTGCGCCAGCGCCCAGCGCGATGGTGCCCACAGCCACGGCGTGTTCCGCGTTCCGGGTTATGTCTCGACCCTGGCCAGTGGTTGGGTAAATGGCCGCGCCATACCCCAGGTCACCGATGTGGCGCCCGCGTTTGTGCGCGTAGACGCCGGCGGTGGCTTTGCCCAGCCGGCCTTGGCGGCGGCGCGTGCATTGCTGGTCGAAAAGGCGCGCAGTGCCGGCATCGCGGTGCTGGCGATCCACAACTCGCACCATTTCGCCGCGTTGTGGCCTGATGTCGAGCCATTTGCCGATGAAGGCCTGGTGGCACTGAGCGTGGTCAACAGCATGACCTGTGTGGTGCCCCATGGTGCGCGCAAGCCGTTGTTCGGCACCAACCCGATCTCCTTCGCCGCGCCGTGTGCCGGACATGCCCCGATCGTGTTCGACATGGCTACCAGCGCCATGGCCCATGGTGACGTGCAGATCGCCGCCCGCGCCAGCCAGCGGTTGCCTGACGGCATGGGGGTAGGGGCCGATGGCCAGCCAACCAATGACCCTCAGGCGATCCTCGACGGCGGGGCGTTGTTGCCGTTCGGCGGGCACAAGGGCTCTGCGCTGTCGATGATGGTGGAGTTGCTGGCAGCGGCGTTGACAGGGGGGCACTTCTCCTGGGAGTTCGACTGGTCGAACCACCCAGGCGCCAAGACCCCGTGGACCGGGCAGTTGATCATCGTGATCGACCCGAGCAAGGCCGAAGGCGAGCGTTTTGCCTTGCGCAGCCGCGCGCTGGTCGAGCAGATGCAGGCCGTGGGCCTGTCACGGATGCCGGGTGAGCGACGTTATCGCGAGCGGGCAGTGGCCGAGCGGGACGGGGTGGCACTGACCGATCAGGAGTTGCAGGAGCTCGAGGCGCTGGCTGTCTGAACGGCGAGCCCTATAGTGCGCCACCGCGCAGGGCGTCATGCAGGCGTGCATAGACACCCTTGCACATTTGGTGATGTGCTTCGGTGCGACTCCGGGTATCCTCAGGGCAGCCTTTCCGAACTGTCCTGATCCAAGGAGCTGCACGCTGTGTTCAAACATGTCGATGCCTATGCCGGCGACCCGATCCTCTCGTTGATGGAAACCTTCAAGGCCGACCCGCGCGCTGACAAGGTCAACCTGAGTATCGGCCTGTACTACGATGAGGCCGGCGTGGTGCCACAGCTGGCGGCGGTGGATGCGGTGGAGAATCGCATCGCCGGCCAGGCCCACGAGGCCTCGCTGTACCTGCCGATGGAAGGCCTGGCCAGTTACCGCCAGGCGATCCAGGCACTGCTGTTCGGTGCCGACCACCCGGCCGTGACCGGCAAGCGCGTGGCAACCGTGCAGACCGTCGGCGGCTCCGGCGCGCTCAAGGTAGGTGCTGACTTCCTCAAGCGCTACTTCCCGCAGTCCGAAGTCTGGGTGAGCAACCCGACCTGGGACAACCACCGCGCCATCTTCGAGGGTGCCGGGTTCAAGGTGCACAGCTACCCGTACTTCGACCAGGCCAGCCGTGGCGTGGACTTCGACGGCATGCTCGCCGCCCTGCAGGTACTCCCGGCCCACAGTGTGGTGCTGCTGCACCCGTGCTGCCACAACCCTACCGGTGCCGACCTGACTCAGGATCAGTGGCAACACGTGGTGGAGGTGGTCAAGGCGCGCCAGCTGATCCCGTTCCTCGACATCGCCTATCAAGGTTTTGGCGAAGGGTTGGTGGAAGATGCCTACGCCATCCGCGAAATGGCCCGTGCCGGCGTGCCGTGCCTGGTCAGCAACTCCTTCTCGAAGATCTTCTCGCTGTATGGCGAGCGGGTAGGGGGCCTGTCGGTGGTCTGTGACGACGAAACCACCACCCAGAGCGTACTGGGCCAGCTCAAGGCGACCGTGCGCCGCAACTATTCAAGCCCGCCCAACTTCGGCGCACAACTGGTGGCCGGCGTGCTGGGCGATGAGGCCCTGAGCGCGCAGTGGGCGGCTGAAGTGGAGGTGATGCGCAAGCGTATCCTCGACATGCGCCAGGCGTTGGTCGATGCGCTGGCGGTTCTGCTGCCAGGCCAGGACTTCCAGTTCTTCCTGCGCCAGCGTGGGATGTTCAGCTACACCGGTTTCAGCGTCGAGCAGGTCCGTCGCCTGCGTGACGAGTTTGGTGTGTACCTGATCGACAGCGGCCGGGTGTGCATGTCCGGCCTGCGTCCGGCCAACCTGCAACGGGTTGCCGAGGCATTCGCGGCCGTTCAGAAGTAATCCCGCACGGGGCCGCCTTGCGGCCCTTTCGCCGGCCAGCCGGCTTCTACAGTTACAGCGCAGGGCTTGAATTGTGCGCGGTCGCTGTAGGCGCTGGCGTGCCCGCGATGGGTTGCACAGCAGCCCCAAGGTGCAACCCTCCTAGTAAAGGCCAGTGCAACCGTCCCTCGGACGGGGCTTCGCAACCGCCCACTTTCAGTGCACAATCGCGCCCCTCTTTTTGGTTGGGTTGCGCGAAGTGTCTGTTTCGCCATTCCCAGCCCTGTTGCAGTCTTGCGAGTGGAGCTACACCCGGAATGAATGAGCAGGCCCCAAGCGTCGAACGGCGCTATGAAGAATCGAGCCCGGCAGCCCTGAGCCGCTGGTCGCGTCAAGACACCACCTGGATGCTGGGTCTGTTTGGCACCGCCATCGGCGCAGGGACCTTGTTCTTGCCAATCAACGCTGGCCTGGGCGGTTTCTGGCCGCTGTTGATCCTCGCCGCGCTGGCGTTTCCGATGACCTACTACGCCCACCGCGGCCTGACCCGATTTGTCCTCTCCGGGCGCAATGGCGGCGACATCACCGAAGTGGTCGAAGAGCACTTCGGTATCAAGGCCGGCGCACTGATCACGGTGCTGTACTTCTTCGCCATCTTCCCGATCCTGCTTATCTACAGTGTGGCCCTGACCAACACCGTCAGCAGCTTCATGGAACACCAGCTGCACATGGCCCCGCCACCACGGGTCATCCTGTCGTTCGTGCTCATCCTCGGCCTGCTGGCTATCGTGCGCTGCGGCGAACAGGCCACGGTGAAGGTCATGAGCCTGCTGGTCTACCCGTTCATCGTCGCCCTGGCGCTGCTGGGCCTGTACCTGGTACCGCACTGGACCGGCGGTATCCTCGACAGCGCCAACCAGCTGCCGTCGGGTTCGGCGTTCCTGCACACGGTATGGCTGGCGATCCCGGTGATGGTGTTCTCGTTCAACCATTCGCCGATCATTTCGGCCTTTGCCGTTGACCAGAAGCGCCGTTACGGTGAACACGCCGACGAGCGCAGCGGGCAGATCCTGGCCCGTGCCCACCTGCTGATGGTGGCCATGGTGCTGTTCTTCGTGTTCAGCTGCGTGCTGACCCTCGACAGCACACAGCTGGCCGAAGCCAAGGCACAGAACCTGTCGATCCTGTCGTACCTGGCCAACCACTTCAGCAACCCAACGATCGCCTTCGCCGCGCCGTTGATTGCCTTCATCGCCATCGCCAAGTCGTTCCTGGGCCACTACATCGGTGCCAGCGAAGGCCTCAAGGGCATCATTGCCAAGACGGGTGCGCGCCCGGGTGCCAAGGCGCTGGACCGTATGGTTGCCGCGCTGATGCTGGTGGTGTGCTGGATCGTCGCCACCCTCAACCCAAGCATCCTCGGCATGATCGAATCGCTCGGCGGGCCGATCATCGCCGTGCTGCTGTTCCTCATGCCGATGTTTGCCATCCGCCGCGTGCCGTCGATGCGCAAGTACAGCGGCGCGCTGTCCAACGTGTTCGTCGTGGTGGTCGGCCTGGTCGCGCTGACGTCTGTGGTGTACGGCCTGGTGGGCTGATGTTGCGCTGGCGGTAAGACGTGTCCGGGTCGGCTGTCGCCACCCGGGCATTTTTTTGTCCACAAGAAGTGTCCGGCAATCGAACAATTTCACGTTACCCCATAGGCACCCGCCCGCCTTCATGCTTAACTCAGGGTCCTTTTCAAACCCCATACAAGGATTTCGTCCATGGCTCAAGTGACTCTCAAAGGCAACCCGGTTCAGGTCAAAGGCGAACTGCCAAAAGCCGGTGCCCAGGCACCTGCCTTTTCCCTGGTCGGCGAAGGCCTGGCCGACAAGTCGCTGAAGGACTTCGCCGGCAAGCGCAAGGTGCTGAACATCTTCCCGAGCGTCGACACCCCGACCTGCGCCACCTCCGTGCGCAAGTTCAACGCCCAGGCCAACGATGTGGCCAACACCGTGGTGCTGTGCATCTCCGCTGACCTGCCATTCGCCCAAGCGCGCTTCTGCGGTGCCGAAGGCCTGGAAAACGTGAAGAACCTCTCGACCCTGCGCGGCCGTGAATTCCTCGAGAACTATGGCGTCGCCATCGCCGACGGCCCTCTGGCCGGCCTGGCCGCCCGCGCCGTAGTGGTACTGGACGAAAACGACAACGTGCTGCACAGCGAGCTGGTGGGCGAAATCGCTGAAGAGCCGAACTATGAGGCAGCGCTGGCTGTCCTGAAGTAAGGTTGCCGTGAGGGCAGGGCGGTTCAGTGCCGGCCGCGCGGCCCCCCGCCTATCACGCAATACCCTGTAACGGCCCGGAACCCTTTCCGGGCCGTTTTCATTTAAAGTTCAACCTGTTGACAACGTCAGGCAAAGGTAAACCTCTGGTAAAGGGCCTTTGCTAAAACGGTGCCAGTGCTTATCGTTCACCCTCCCCAAGTCGTCACTCCGAACAAGGTTCGTTCAACCCATGCAAGCTTCTGTCTCCCGATCCCCCCGTCGCTGGCTCGTCGGCCTGCTGATCCTGCTGCTGGTGGCCCTGCTGGCCTGGTGGCTGTGGCCCGCCGCAACGCCTGCCCATAAAGAGGCAGGCGGGGGGCGCCCGGGTAAAGGGATGGGCATGGGCGGGCGCCCGGGCTTCGGTGGGTCTACCGACCCGGTGCCGGTGCGGGTCGAGCCGGTGCGGGTGGGCGACTTCCCGCTTTATTACAAGGCCCTGGGCACAGTGACTGCGACCAACACGGTCAATGTGCGCAGCCGGGTGGCCGGTGAGCTGGTGAAGATCCACTTCAAGGAAGGCCAGCAGGTCAAGGCCGGCGACTTGTTGGCCGAAATCGACCCGCGCACCTATCGCATTGCCTTGCAGCAGGCCGAAGGCACCCTGGCGCAGAACCAGGCGCAATTGAAAAACGCCCAGGTCGACCTGGCTCGCTATAAAGGCTTGTACGCCGAAGACAGTATCGCCAAGCAGACCCTCGATACGGCCGAAGCCCAGGTGGCTCAGTTCCAGGGGCTGGTGAAGACCAATCAGGCCCAGGTCAACGATGCGCGCCTGAACCTCGATTTCACCCAGATCCGCTCGCCGATCAGCGGGCGTGTGGGCCTGCGCCAGCTCGACCTGGGCAACCTGGTGGCGGCCAATGACACCACTGCGCTGGTGGTCATCACCCAGACCGAGCCGATCAACGTCGCCTTCACCCTGCCGGAAACTGAGCTCAGCACCGTGCTCGAACGCTACCGCAGCGGCGCCATTCTGCCGGTTGAGGCCTGGGACCGCAGCGATAGCAAGCTGCAGTCGACTGGCGTGCTCGGCAGCATCGACAACCAGATCGACACCACCACCGGCACCCTGAAGTTCAAGGGCCGCTTCGAGAACAAAGACCTGGCCCTGTTCCCCAACCAGTTCGTCAACGTGCGCCTGTTGGCCGACACCCTCAAACAGGTGGTCATGGCCCCGGCGGCAGCGATCCAGTTCGGCAACGATGGCACCTTTGCCTATGTGGTCAACGCCGAGAACACCGTCAACATCCGCACGCTCAAGGTGGGTGCCAGCGACGGTGAGAACAGTGTGATTCTGGAAGGCCTCAAGGCAGGCGACCGCCTGGTGCTCGAAGGCACCGACCGCCTGCGCGAGGGCACCAAGGTGGAGGTCGTTGAAGACAGCTCGCAAGTGCCGACCACGCCCGGCCAGCACCTGCAGGGCCAGGAGGCCAAGGGCTCGGCCCAGGCCGGTGAAGCGGCAGGTAAGGCGGGCGCATGAACCTGTCACGCCTGTTCATTCTTCGCCCGGTCGCCACCACGCTGAGCATGCTGGCCATCGTCCTGGCCGGCCTGATCGCCTATAAGTTGCTGCCGGTCTCGGCCCTGCCGCAGGTCGACTACCCGACCATCCGGGTCATGACCTTGTACCCGGGCGCCAGCCCTCAGGTCATGACCAGCGCGGTCACCGCGCCGCTGGAGCGCCAGTTCGGGCAAATGCCTGGCCTCACCCAGATGGCCTCGACCAGTTCCGGGGGGGCCTCGGTACTGACCTTGCGCTTTAGCCTGGACATGAACATGGATGTGGCCGAGCAACAGGTGCAGGCTGCGATCAATGCGGCCAGTAATCTGCTGCCCAGCGACCTTCCGGCACCCCCGGTGTACAACAAGGTCAACCCGGCAGACACACCGGTGCTGACCCTGGCCATCTCGTCCAAGACCATGCCGTTGCCCAAACTCAACGACCTGGTGGACACCCGCGTGGCGCAGAAGCTTGCCCAGATCAGCGGTGTAGGTATGGTCAGCATTGCCGGCGGCCAGCGCCAGGCCGTGCGGATCAAGGTCAACGTCGATGCACTGGCCGCCAACGGCCTCAACCTTGACGATGTGCGCACCCTGATCGGCGCCTCCAACGTCAACCAGCCCAAGGGCAACTTCGATGGCCCGACCCGTGTGTCGATGCTCGACGCCAACGACCAGCTGCGTTCCCCCGAGGAGTACGCCAACCTTATCCTGGCCTACAACAACGGTGCACCGCTGCGCCTGAAGGACGTCGCCGAAATCGTCGATGGAGCAGAGAATGAACGCCTGGCAGCCTGGGCCAACCAGAACCAGGCGGTGCTGCTGAACATCCAGCGCCAGCCGGGAGCCAACGTCATCGAGGTGGTCGACCGTATCAAGGAGTTGCTGCCGTCGATCACCGACAACCTGCCGGCTGGGCTTGACGTGTCGGTGCTCACCGACCGTACCCAGACCATCCGCGCTGCAGTCAAGGACGTGCAGCACGAGTTGCTGATCGCCATCGCCCTGGTAGTGATGGTCACGTTCGTCTTCCTGCGCCGCTTCAGCGCCACCATCATTCCCTCGATTGCCGTACCGCTGTCCTTGGTCGGTACCTTCGGTGTGATGTACCTGGCCGGTTTTTCGATCAACAACCTGACCCTCATGGCGCTGACCATCGCCACCGGTTTCGTGGTCGATGATGCCATCGTCATGCTGGAGAACATCTCGCGGCATATCGAGGAAGGCGAGACACCCCTGCAAGCCGCGCTCAAGGGTGCGCGGCAGATCGGCTTCACCCTGATCTCGCTGACGTTCTCGCTGATTGCCGTGTTGATTCCGCTGCTGTTCATGGCCGATGTGGTCGGCCGGCTGTTCCGTGAGTTTGCCATCACCCTGGCGGTGGCTATCCTGATTTCGCTGGTGGTTTCGCTGACCCTGACGCCGATGATGTGCGCGCGCCTGCTTAAGCGCGAACCCAAGGAAGAAGAGCAGGGCCGGTTCTACCGGGCCAGTGGCGCCTGGATCGACTGGTTGATCGAACACTACGGCCGTGGCCTGCAGTGGGTGCTCAAGCATCAGCCGTTGACGCTGCTGGTGGCGGTGGCCAGCCTGGCACTGACCGTGATCCTGTACATGATGGTGCCCAAAGGCTTCTTCCCGGTGCAGGACACCGGGGTGATCCAGGGGATTTCCGAGGCGCCGCAATCGACCTCGTTCGCCGCCATGAGCGAACGTCAGCAGGCCCTGAGCAAGGTGATCCTGCAGGACCCGGCGGTGCAGAGCCTGTCTTCCTACATCGGCGTGGACGGTGACAACGCCACGCTGAACAGTGGCCGCCTGCTGATCAACCTCAAACCCCACGGCGAGCGCGACGTCACCGCCGGTGAAGTGATCAACCGGTTGCAACCGCAGCTGGACAAGCTGGTCGGTATCCGGCTGTTCATGCAGCCGGTACAGGACCTGAGCATCGAGGACCGGGTCAGCCGCACTCAGTACCAGTTCAGCCTGTCGTCGCCCGACGCCGACATGCTCGCGCAGTGGAGCGGCAAGCTGGTGCAGGCGCTGCAGCAGCGTCCCGAGTTGCAAGATGTGGCCAGCGACCTGCAGGACAAAGGCCTGCAGGTGTACCTGGTGATCGACCGGGACATGGCCAGCCGCCTGGGCATCAACGTCGCGCAGATCACCAACGCCCTGTACGACGCCTTCGGCCAACGGCAGATCTCGACTATCTATACCCAGGCCAGCCAATACCGCGTGGTGCTGCAGTCGCGCGATGCGTCGAGCATCGGCCCGCAGGCGCTGGAGTCGGTCCATGTCAAGGCCAGCGACGGCGTCCAGGTACGCCTGTCGGCACTGGCACGGATCGAGCAGCGCCAGGCGCAGCTGGCGATTTCGCACATTGGCCAGTTCCCGGCGGTGATGATGTCGTTCAACCTGGCCCATGGCGCCTCACTGGGCGAGGCGGTCCAGGTGATCGAGCAGGTGCAGCAGCAGATCGGCATGCCGATCGGTGTGCAGACCAAGTTCCAGGGTGCCGCCGAAGCCTTCCAGGCATCGCTGTCGAGCACCTTGCTGCTGATTCTGGCCGCTGTGGTGACCATGTACATCGTGCTGGGCGTGCTGTACGAAAGCTACATTCACCCGGTGACCATCCTCTCGACCTTGCCGTCGGCTGCGGTCGGCGCCTTGTTGGCGCTGATACTCAGTGGCAACGACCTGGGCATGATCGCCATCATCGGCATCATCCTGTTGATCGGCATCGTCAAGAAGAACGCGATCATGATGATCGACTTCGCCCTCGAGGCTGAGCGTCACCAGGGCATGACCCCGCAGGATGCCATCTACCAGGCGGCGCTGTTGCGCTTCAGGCCGATTCTGATGACCACCCTGGCGGCCTTGTTCGGTGCCGTGCCGCTGATGCTGGCCACCGGTTCGGGCGCCGAGCTGCGCCAGCCGCTGGGCCTGGTGATGGTCGGCGGACTGCTGGTCAGCCAGGTGCTGACCTTGTTCACCACCCCCGTCATCTACTTGTACTTCGACCGCCTGGCACGCCGCTGGCGCCCGGCCCCCGATACCCAGAAGGCCCAGGCATGAACCTGTCCGGCCCGTTCATTCGCCGGCCGGTGGCGACCATGCTGCTGAGCCTTGCGATCATATTGCTCGGCGGCGTCAGCTTCGGCCTGTTGCCGGTGGCACCCTTGCCGCAGATGGACTTCCCGGTGATCGTGGTGCAGGCCAACCTTGCGGGGGCCAGCCCCGAGGTCATGGCCTCCACGGTGGCTACACCCCTGGAGCGCAAGCTCGGCACCATCGCCGGTGTCACCACGCTGACCAGCAGTTCCAACCAGGGTTCGACCCGGGTAATCATCGGGTTCGAGCAGGGGCGCGACATCGATGGCGCGGCGCGTGAGGTGCAGGCAGCCATTAATGCCACCCGCAACCTGCTGCCCAGTGGCATGCGCAGTATGCCCACCTACAAGAAGATCAACCCGGCGCAGGCGCCGATCATGGTGCTGTCGCTGACCTCTGACGTGCTGCAGAAGGGCCAGCTGTACGATCTGGCCGACACCATTCTGTCGCAGAGCCTGGCCCAGGTGAGTGGCGTAGGCGAGGTGCAGATCGGCGGCAGCTCGCTGCCGGCCGTGCGTATTGCCGTCGAGCCACAACTGTTGAACCAGTACAGCCTGTCGCTGGACGACGTGCGCACGGCGGTAGCCAACGCCAACCAGCGTCGGCCCATGGGCTTCGTCGAGGACAGCGAACGCAGCTGGCAGGTACGCGCCAACGACCAGCTGGAAAAGGCCAAGGACTACGAGCCGATCGTTATCCGCCAGCAAGACGGCACCATTCTGCGCCTGGGAGACGTGGCGACCATCACCGACGGCGTCGAGAACCGCTACAACAGCGGCTTTTTCAACGACCAGAGTGCCGTGCTGCTGGTGGTCAATCGCCAGACCGGCGCCAACATCATCGAGACGGTCGACCAGATCCACGCGCAGTTGCCGGCGTTGCAGTCGCTGCTGCCGGCCAGCGTCCAGCTGAACGTCGCCATGGACCGCTCACCGGTGATCAAGGCCACCCTCAAGGAGGCCGAGCATACCCTGCTGATCGCCGTGGTGCTGGTGATCCTGGTGGTCTACCTGTTCCTGGGCAGCTTGCGCGCCTCGTTGATCCCGAGCCTGGCAGTGCCCGTGTCCCTGGTGGGCACCTTCGCGGTGATGTACCTGTGCGGGTTTTCCCTGAACAATCTGTCGCTGATGGCGCTGATCCTCGCCACCGGCCTGGTGGTGGACGATGCCATCGTGGTGCTGGAGAACATCTCCCGGCACATCGAGGACGGCCAGCCACCGATGCGCGCAGCGTTTCTCGGCGCCAAGGAAGTCGGTTTCACCTTGCTGTCGATGAACGTTTCGCTGGTGGCCGTGTTCGTTTCGATCCTGTTCATGGGTGGCATCGTGCGCAACCTGTTCCAGGAGTTCTCGATCACCCTGGCGGCGGCGATCATCGTTTCGCTGGTGGTATCGCTGACCCTCACGCCGATGCTCTGCGCCCGCTGGCTCAAGCCGCACCGCGCCGAGCCTACCCGGCTGCAGCGCTGGAGCGACAGGGTGCACAAACGCATGGTGGATGGCTATGACCGCAGCCTGGGCTGGGCCTTGCGCCACAGGCGGTTGACCTTGATCAGCCTGCTGGCAACCATCGGCATCAACATCGCCCTGTACGTGGTGGTACCCAAAACGCTGATCCCCCAGCAGGACACGGGCCAGCTGATGGGCTTTATCCGCGGTGACGACGGCCTGTCGTTCAGCGTGATGCAGCCGAAAATGGAGATCTACCGCCGCGCCTTGCTGGCCGACCCGGCCGTGCAGAGCGTTGCTGGCTTCATCGGCGGTAACAGCGGCACCAACAATGCCATGGTCCTGGTGCGCCTGAAGCCGATCAGCGAGCGCAAGCTCGACGCACAGAAGGTCATCGAGCGGCTGCGCAAAGAAATGCCCAAAGTGCCTGGCGGGCGGCTGTACCTGATGGCCGACCAGGACCTGCAACTGGGCGGTGGCGGCCGTGACCAGACCTCCTCGCAATACCTGTACACCTTGCAGAGCGGCGACCTCGCAGCCCTGCGCGAATGGTTCCCCAAGGTAGTGGCCGCAGTGCGTGCGCTGCCTGAGCTCACGGCCATCGACGCCCGCGACGGCTCCGGCACCCAGCAGGTGACCCTGGTGGTCGACCGTGACCAGGCCAAGCGCCTGGGCATCGACATGGACATGGTCACCACGGTGCTCAACAACGCCTACAGCCAACGGCAGATCTCGACGATCTACGACAGCCTCAACCAATACCAGGTGGTTCTGGAGATCAACCCCAAGTACGCCTGGGACCCGAGTACCCTGGAGCAGGTGCAGGTGATCACCAGCGACGGTGCGCGCGTGCCGCTGTCGACCATCGCCCACTACGAGAACAGCCTGGCCAACGACCGCGTCAGCCACGAGGGCCAGTTCGCCTCCGAAGACATCGCCTTCGATGTTGCCGAAGGCTACAGCCCTGACCAGGCCATGGCCGCAGTGGAGCGGGCAGTGGCCAAGCTCGGCCTGCCTGAGGAAGTAATCGCCAAGCTCGGCGGTACCGCCGACGCCTTTGCCAAGACCCAGCAAGGCCAGCCATTCATGATCCTCGGCGCGCTGGTGCTGGTCTACCTGGTGCTGGGCATTCTGTACGAAAGCTACATCCACCCGCTGACCATCCTTTCGACCTTGCCCTCGGCGGGGGTCGGTGCCTTGCTGGCGCTGTACGTCACCGGCGGCGAGTTCAGCCTGATCTCGCTGCTGGGGCTGTTCCTGTTGATCGGCGTGGTGAAGAAAAACGCCATCCTGATGATCGACCTGGCCCTGCAACTGGAGCGCCACCAGGGCATGACGCCGGAAGAGTCGATCCGCCGGGCTTGCCTGCTGAGGCTGCGGCCGATCCTGATGACCACCCTGGCGGCCATCCTCGGTGCCTTGCCGTTGCTGCTCAGTCGCACCGAGGGTGCAGAAATGCGCCAGCCGCTGGGTTTGACCATCATCGGCGGGCTGGTCTTCAGCCAAGTCCTGACCCTTTATACGACGCCGGTGGTGTACCTGTACCTGGACCGCTTGCGTCACCGATTCAACCATTGGCGCGGCGTGCGCACCGATGCCGCTCTGGAAACTCCGCTATGAACTTTGCCCAGACTCCACTCCACCGTGCCCTGCAACTGCTGACCCGTGGCCGCGGTTCGCGCCTGGTTGGCGCCGGGCTGTGTGTGGCGCTGCTCAGTGCCTGTACCCTGAGCCCGGACTACCATCGTCCTGAACTGAGCACACCTGCGCAGTACAAGCAGGCCGAAGGCTGGACCCAGGCCAACCCGTCCGATGCCATCACTCGGGGTGCCTGGTGGGAAGTCTATGGTGATGCCGGGCTTAACGCGCTGGTTGAGGAACTCAACCGCAGCAACCAGACTGTGGCGCAGTCCGAAGCCCAGTACCGCCAGGCCCAGGCGCTGGTGCGCAGCAGCCGTGCTTCGCTGTTCCCCAGCCTCGATTTGAGCGCCAGCAAGAACCGATCGGCGCAAGGCACCGGCAGCTCCAGCTCGAGCCTGTCCAACAACAGCAGCGGTATCCGCAACACCTACAACGCGCAGCTCGGCGTGAGCTGGGAAATCGACCTGTGGGGCAAGCTGCGCGAGGCCATGAATGCCAATGAGGCCAGTGCCCAGGCCAGTTTTGCCGACCTGGCCGCGATCCGCCTCAGCCAGCAGTCCGAATTGGTGCAGAACTACCTGCAGTTGCGCGTGATCGATGAGCAGAAGCGCCTGCTGGAAGCCACCGTCGCGGCCTATGAGCGCTCGTTGCGGATGAACCAGAACCAGTACCGCGCTGGTGTGGCCGGTCCCGATGCCGTGGCCCAGGCCCGTACCCAGCTCAAAAGCACCCAGGCCGATCTGATCGACCTGATCTGGCAGCGTGCCCAGTTCGAGAACGCCATTGCTGTGCTGCTGGGCAAGGCGCCTGCGCAATTTTCGCTGGCAGACAGCAAGACCATTCCCGCCTTGCCGCAGGTACCGGTCACGCTGCCGTCGCAATTGCTGGAACGGCGCCCGGACATCGCTTCGGCAGAACGTAATGTCATGGCTGCCAACGCGAACATCGGTGTGGCACGTGCCGCCTACTTCCCGGACTTGAGCCTGAGCATGAATGGCGGCTATTCCAGCAGCAGTTTCAGCAACTGGATCGAGCTGCCCAACCGCTACTGGTCGGTCGGCCCCCAATTGGCCCTGACCCTGTTCGATGCCGGCAAGCGCAGCGCCGAGGTGGACCGCACTGTCGCGGTCTATGACCAGACGGTGGCGCAGTACCGCCAGACCGTGCTCGATGGCTTCAAGGAGGTAGAGAACTACCTCGTTCAGCTCAAGGTGTATGCCGATGAGGCGGTGGTGCGCCAGGAAGCCCTGGATGCCGCCCGCGAATCGTTGCGCCTGACCGAGAACCAGTACCGTGCAGGGCTGATCGGCTATCTGGATGTGGTCAATGTGCAGACCACGGCGCTGAGCAACGAGCGCAGTGCGCTGAACCTGCTGCAGGGGCGGTTGGTGGCGAGCGTGCAACTGATCGCCGCGCTGGGCGGCGGTTGGGATGCAGAGCAGGCGTTCGCCCAGCAGGAGTAGTGGGCGGGTAGCGAACGCGTGGTGAGTCTCAGGAGGCACTTGCGGTTATTGGCTGCCAGCCGCAGTTGCTCCCAGAACCGACGTCGCGCTGCGCTTGAGATGGTCCAGGAAGTCCTCGAGTGCCTGGGTAGGCAGCGAGCCGTCTGCTTTGTCGTACCGGTCCATGATATCGATGGCTGGTGCTAACGCGTTATTACTTTTGATTAGCGTCTCATTGCCGGCAATCTTGTACAGCAGTTCGCTGCACAGTTGTCGGCCCTGCGCGGTCAAGCCGCGATAGAGTGTGATTGCGCTGCCGTTGGTCTCGTAGCGGATAAAGCGCACGTGGTCGTCATACCGGTGATAGCGAGGATGAAACATTGCGGTGAAGGCCGATACCTGCGGATAACGTCCGTTCGTTGGCGGGGAGCGGAAGCCCGTGTTGTCGCTTTTTTCACTGTTGCAGTCCTTGCAGGCCAATGCGAGGTTTCGGTAGTTCAGCGAGTATCTCGCAAACCCTTTTCTGGGCAGAACATGTTCGATGGGGCGGGCATAGGCCGTATTCACCAGCCAGCGCCGGCAATAACAGCAGCGGTTGTCCTGTAACTGAGCCAGGTGTCTGCGCAGGGCCAGTGTCAGCGCAGCGCCTTTTATAGTCGAGCCAGCGTGCGTTAGCTCGATGGAATGAAGCTCCGACCATACATCGACGTTACACCGCCGAGAGCGTCGCCATAAGCTCAACAGCAGTTCACGGGAGCGTGTTCTGTGCTTCTTGGTTTCATGCACCAAACAGAGATAGTCTCGAAACTGCTGGGCGAGCGCTTTTGAAGCCTTCACGTCACACGGTGTCATGTGCTTTGCCCCTGGAGGCCCGTGCGCAGTTCCTCTATAGCCATTCGTGCTTTCAGGATTAACGCAAGGTCGTCTTCGTAATGCGGGCTTGCACTGTTGTTTCCCTTGCCTTCGACCGTTGCTCGCATTTGTTGCAGCTCCTCGTCAAATGCCTTGATAGAGGACGCATCAATAATGCCGCTCTGGTTCATCGAGCGGATAACACTGCTGACAATCGCTGCGCAGCGCTCATGGATCTGGCGGTTGTTGGGTGTGTAAGTATCGAACCCGTCGAACAGCGCGGATTCGACAGAGCGTCGTTGCGTGGTTGTGATGGGGTGCAGCTTGCCATGCTTGGCCGCGTAGCAATGATCGTACGGATGGAAGGCGTTGGCAGTGATCACGGGAGAGTGGGTGGCCACGACGAAGCTGCATTCAAGGCTGCGGCTCAGGCTGTCGAGCAGCGCTGGCAGGGCTTGTTGCCAGGTCACGTGCAGGCTGATTTCTGGCTCGTCGATCAGCACCACCGAGCCGGGGGTGGCGTTGGCGGTAATTTTGATGATGAGTGACAGCAGTTGTTGTTCGCCTGAGCTCAATTCATCGAAGGGTGTGATAGCGCCGCCTCCGGAATCCCCGACCACACCTAGCTTGTAATCGGGGTGAAGGTCGAAGTCACTCATTAAGTTGTCAATCCGGTTTATATCGGAAAGCCCCCGGTCGTTCTCGATATCTGCCGATGTCATCCTCCAGGGCATTACATAATAACGCCCGGACAAGCCGAGGGCGCTGGAGGCTGATTGGAAGGCTGCGGTTCGAGACGCCGAGCGGTACAAGAGGCACATCATACCGGCCAGAGAGGTGCAGTGGTGCTTCAGCGCATTGGTACTACGCGGGCAACCGGTGCCCAGATATTGGAATGCGGCGGGCTTGTGGGTCGCCGCATAACCGAATCGATCTGTAAGACCAAAGGCAATACCAAAGGTGCTAACGCAACGTTCTGAAAGGGAAACGACCAGGTTGCGCAGTAGAAAGCTTTTACCTACGCCATTGTTGCCTATGACGTATAGGCACGCGCGGTCGCCGGTGTCGGGCGGTAATCCAGCAAGGAGTGGGGTGGCGTCCAACCCAACTGGAATCTGTGACTCATTCACCTGCGTAAGATAATTTGCCGCTCTGATCACGTTGGCTTTATAACTCAGCTTATCAGGGCTCAGGCGTTCGCAAATGCCGCTGACGTCTTGGTATCCCTCACTGAAGTTGGACAGGAAAAAGTTGTTCAGCAAGGTGGCGTAACGGTGTTCGCCAGAGAGGGGGTTGGGCTTTCCTCGATTCAGCCCCAGGGCCAGAATGTTGCCCGCCAATTCGGCAGCGGTTGTCAGCACGGCAGCATTGTTCCAGCGAGTCAGCTTGGTCACGTCGATGAAAAGAACCTTTTCATCAGCCAGTAAAGGGCTACGGCCAAGTATCACAGCCGTGGCGGTTTTAGTCCGCCCGGTAGGGCTGAGCGTCTCGAAATCGATGACGGCTCGGATCTGCTGGCTGGCGATGAGGCGCCTAGATACAGTGATTGGGAGCGGATTATGCAAGACCACCATGCTCAGCGGATAAAACCATGCGGGGGGGACGAGTATGTGCTCGATGATTTCTGGAAGCGGAGCGATATTCTGCTTTTTCAGCTGCTGGGCAGTTCGACCTCCCTGGTCGACCAACAGGAATCGTTTGGCGATGCCGAAATGCTCGGATGGAAATGTCGAGGCAGTTTCGAGGTTTATTTTGTACGCAAGCAGGCGTAAACGGAGCAGCCCATGATGGGGGGCTGTGTGGAACGTTGAAAGCTTACCTGACGTGTAACCACGTGCGTGTAGTGCAGCAATTTGAAAATCCCCCGTGTAGGGGAAGTACTCGTCCGCGAGTTCAAATGCTGAGAGCAGCGCTTTACTCAGCTGCGTGCTAATCAAGCAGTGCTGAGGGTGAACCACCTGTTGCAGGGCGACGATTTTTTCGAAAACAAATTCGAATATCGGGCGCCGCGCCCGGCGGTCTTGGAACGAGCGGTCGTTTGCAATGTGTTCCAGCGTTGCGTCAAGGTGCTCCTTGAGCAGCGCCTCTATCCTGTTAAAGTCGTCTTCTGAATAGTCGGCAGCTCGTAATGCGCGCCACACATGCTGGCGATAAAAGCCGTTTTTTAAAGCGTTTCCTGGTTCAGGTATTTCTCTGAAGCCCCAGAGGCCCAAGTCATGGGTGATAGCAAGTTCGCAATAGGGCGCAATAGCGTGGAATAAAACATAGCCGAGGTCTGTTTGCGATTCGAATCGGTCCATCAATACAAGGCTGCGTTCCCAAAAGTGTGCCGCGTCGACCTTCAACTCATCCTGCATAGGCTTCCCTGACAAAAAACGGTTCGCTGATGGTATTGTGCCATGCCAGGGTGAAGGATGCGATTTTGCCAATGGCTCAAGCCCAGTCAACTCAGTACGTGCAGGATCTTGTCGAATGTCCGTGTTCAGGAATGATGCATCAGGGTTCATGGCTTGCGACCGATTCGTCATCGAGCACCCAGCGATCTACAAGATGATGACCTACGGTGACCAAGAGGGACCGGGCAGCCTCCGCTTGCCTATCGTCAACTGGAATACCTGGGGTTTACCACCCCGCGGCATCCTAACGTGGCTTGGCGCACAAGCTCTGGGGGTTTACCGCTATCCGTGGCACCCTGACCAGTGTCAGGTCATGACGCCTCTAGGGAAAGACAAAGCCGGGGCGCTGACGGTACTCAGAGATCATTTTGGTACCCCAGAACAGGTACAGCTTGGCGTCAAACAGATGCAGCTTATTTATGCGCACACGCAGGCTGTGTTTCGCCGGCGCAATCAGAAAACCATCGTCCTGCACCGCAGCTTTCGCGACGATCTGCACACTGTAGAGGGGTATGCTGATCGGCTGATAAGCCAGCGATGCGCCGCCTTGCATCTAGGTCTGGACAGTTTCCAACTCAATACCAACCTGCTGACCTCCTGGTCCGAGAGCGACGGTTATGGGGGCTACCCTGTCACCATCAGCGTCGAGCACCCTGTCGAGAATGTCTTCTGGGGCAGCGACCTTATCGCTTCCAAGAGCTGGCACCCAGAGAAAGCTGCGGTAGAGGCGGGCGAGTGGGTCATTATCGACCGCAGTTTCGACGGCCGGCTGACAGTCCCTGTCAGCGGTGTGTCTCCGGGCCAGTTACCTGTCAATTGGAGGCCGCAGTATGAGCGGGGCTCGCATCGCACCTTGTCGGCTAACGGCCGCGCTGCGGCCGCGCAAGCCTACCTGTCAGCACAGGCCGATCGCCTTGAACCGTTGCAGCATCCGTTCCCCCCGTACTACCCAAGCAGGCGCTTGATGCTCTCTTTCAAGCAGCGTCTGAAGTTGGCTTGCTGGATCATCCGTGGCAAAGGGTAGTGTTCTCGCGGCCTTGCCCGCAAAGGCGGCTGCAAGCTTTTTGCTGGCAGGCACTCCGCCCGCTTGCTTAGCCGTGATTCGCGGCGTCTGCGGCAATCTACTGGATCCATTCCCGGCGCAAAATCCCGTGCGTTTCGCCAACGCTTGAGTACAATCGTCAGCTTTTCGCGGGCCCCCTGTCCCGACGCTGGAACTTCCAATGCTGACCGGTAGTTACTCCTCTTCGCTGGTGTTGATTTCACTGTGCGTGGCCATTCTTGCCTCCTATACCGCCCTTGACCTGTCCGGCCGCATTGCCACGGCCAAGGGCCGGGCCGTCTACCTCTGGATGGGCGGGGGGGCATTGGCGATGGGGATAGGGGTGTGGTCGATGCACTTCATCGGCATGCTCGCCTTCAGCCTGCCGGTGGATCTGGGCTACGACATTGGCCTCACCGCATTTTCATTACTTATCGCCATACTGTCGTCAGGGTTCGCCCTATGGTTGGTGAGTCAGCCACGCCTGCCGCTGTTGCAGCTGGCCTTTGGCGCGCTGGTCATGGGCGCCGGTATCGCCTGCATGCACTACACCGGCATGGCGGCGCTGCGCATGCTCCCGGGGATCGATTACGACCCGGGACTGTTCGGGGCGTCGCTGGCCATCGCCGTGGGTGCATCGGCGGCCGCCTTGTGGATCGCCTTCCGCCTGCGCCAGCACACGCCCTATGTCCGGCAGATCCGTGGCATGGCGGCGGTGCTGATGGGGCTTGCCATCGTCGGCATGCACTATACCGGCATGGCCGCGGCGAACTTCCCTGAGGGCAGCTTCTGCGGTGCCCTGGCGGGTGGCTTGCGAGGCGAGGGCCTGGTCTATCTGGTGCTCATCACCACCTTGGCGGTACTCGCGGTGGCGTTGCTGACGTCGGTGCTGGACGCTCGCCTGGAGGCCCGCACTGCGGAACTGGCCCGTTCGCTTACCCTGGCCAACCAAGAGCTGACCCAGCTGGCTTTGCATGACACCTTGACAGGGTTGCCGAACCGCACGCTGTTGTCCGACCGCATCGAGCAGGCGATTGGCAAGGTGGCAGAGCAGGGCGGTTGTTTTGCGCTGATGTTCATCGATCTGGATGGGTTCAAACCGGTCAATGACGCGTTTGGTCACCATGTCGGCGATCTGCTGCTCAAGGCGGTAGCTGCACGTTTGCGTGGCCACCTGCACAGTCAGGACACCCTGGCACGCATTGGCGGCGACGAGTTCGTATTGCTGGTGGAACTGCAGGAGCCGGACGACGCCATGGATGTGGCCGTCAAGCAGGTCAACCTGGTGTCGCGGGCGTTCCGCGTGGCCGAGCATGACCTGCAATTGACTGCGAGCCTGGGCATTGTCCTGTACCCCGGTAACGGCCAGGACCAGCAGGAGTTGCTACGCAACGCCGATGCCGCCATGTACCACGCCAAAAGCGGCGGCAAGAACGGCTACAGTTTCTTCGATGTCTCGATGAACAGTAACGCCCGCCAGCAGCTGCAACTGCTGCAAGACCTGCGCATGGCCCTTGAACAGCGCCAGTTCCGCTTGCACTACCAACCCAAGTTCGACGCCCAGGCGTGCCAGCCGATCGGCGCCGAGGCGTTGCTGCGCTGGGAGCACCCACAGCATGGCCTGCTGTTGCCGGATCGTTTCATAGGCTTGGCGGAGAAGACCGGCCTGATCATCCCGATTGGTGAGTGGGTACTGGACGAAGCCTGCCGGCAGATGCGTCAGTGGCTGGACCAAGGGCACCTGCAATGGCGTATGGCGGTCAACCTGTCTGCCATTCAGTTCTGTCACGCCGGCCTCGTCGACAGTGTTGCCCGCGCATTGCACGATAGCGGCTTGCCGGCGAACCACCTGACCTTGGAAATCACCGAAACCACGGCGATGCATGATGCCGATGCCAGCCTGACGGTATTGCAGCGTTTGTCCGACATGGGGGTGGACCTGTCGATCGACGATTTCGGGACTGGTTATTCCAGCTTGATGTACCTCAAGCGCTTGCCCGCCAATGAACTGAAGATCGACCGCGGCTTCGTGCGTGACCTTGAGCATGACAGAGATGCCGCAATCGTCTCGGCGATTGTCGCGCTGGGTCAGGCCTTGGGGCTGCGTATCGTGGCCGAAGGGGTGGAAACCGACCGCCAGCAGGATTTTCTGACCCGCTTGGGCTGCGATTCGCTGCAAGGCTACTTACTCGGCCAGCCGGTGCCAGCCGAGCAGTTCATGGGGACATTGCAGGCGTTGCACGCCGGTGCCGACGCGTTGGCTTAACCGGCGTCACGCAGGACGAAGGCGGGCAAAAAGGCATCCATCTCAGCCTCGACAGCCTCGATGATGCGTTCGACATCCGCCGCTGCCATGATGGAGGTGCACGGGATACCGGCAATGGCCAGCAAGGTCTCGCCCGTGGCCCTGTCGAACAGGCGGGCAATCATGCTGCGCGGCGCATCCATGCTGGCTTCGAAGCCCAGCGGGTGGAAGTGCCAGCGCATCACCTGGCAGGCGTTGGGGAACGTCATCTTGTTCATGCCAGCCTCCTTGTCCATGCCTGGACGCGGTGATTGGTTGGCCGCGAGCACGGCCGCCGGGAAACTAACCATAGCACCTGGCTGGGCAGCGCTGCGGTGAAAACCAGACCGATGTACTGATGCATGACGCCGTTCACACATCGCTCTTGGACGCCGTTTGGCAGCAAATGGCGTGGCAAACGTTTTCTCTGCACAGCGGCAGTAATCCTGATGCTCGGCTCTGCTATTTTTAACCCCGGTTTGACGCACGACAGTTTCGGACGAGCGGCGCGTGCTAGCCGAGCAGGCCGGCGGCGATATTGATGGTGAACCCGATAATCGCTGTATTGAAGATGAACCCGATCAGTGAATGGGCCAGCACCACCCGGCGCATGCCTCGGCCTGCGACGCCAATGTCGGATGTTTGCACGGCAACGCTGATGGTGAACGAGAAGTAATGGAAGTCCCAGTAATCGGGGTTGCATTCGCCGTCGGCGAAGCGCAGCACAGGTTCGCGCCCGTTGCCGGTATAGAACAGCCGAGCGTAGTGCAGGCTGAAGATACAGCCGATCAGCAACCAGGAGCCCGCCACTGTCAAACCGGTGTAAAGGTAGTGCAGCGCCAGGGCGTTGCCCTGCAGGCCACGGCTGGACACCAGTTGCAGCGTCACCGCCGCAAGGCTGGCAACAGCGGCAATGCTGACGGTGAACAGCACCAGGCCGGCGTTTTCGTCCTCCACCTGAGCAACGTTACGAACCCGGTCGGGCGTCGCCCGGCACGTCAGCCATAGCACCAGCACCAGGTACAGCCACACCCCCAGGTTCCAGCCGGCCAGGATATGCTGGATGATGTCGGCAGCCGGGATCAGCCAGGCGCCGGTGATGCCGACCAGCGCGGCGATGCTCAGGCGGGGATGGGTACGCGTCAGACGGTGAAGGGCCATGGAGTCTCATCGACAGGGAGTCATGGCTACCACGATAGCCTATGGGATAACATTTCGGCTCATGCCCGTGTCGAATCCCTTGAAAAATCAAGGTAATGGCATTGTTCGCTTCACGCCTGGAGGCTATCGCTCGCGCCAGGCTTCGCTACAGGATTCACGTTTTGTCCGACCTTTCGCAAAATCCGCTGTTGCAGTACCTGGCACGGCTGGCCCCCTCCAGCCAGCAGACCATGCGCTATATCCTTCAGGACGCCGCCGACCGGCTTGGTTTCGTCGATTGCAACCTGGTCGACGTGCCATGGCATCGGCTGGAACCGGGTCAGGTGATTGCCCTGGTGGCGGCCCTGCGTGCCGACGGCTACGCCCCCAACAGTTCATCACTTTATGTGAACGCTGTACGCGGGGTAATGAACGAAGCCTGGCGCCAAGGCCTCATCGGCCACGAGCAGTTGCTGCGTATCCGGGAAGTCAAACCGGCAACGGGCAGCCGCCTGCCGCCTGGGCGCAACCTGCGCCGCAGCCTGATCCGTGAATTGATGGACGTGTGCGCTGCTGACCCACGTCCCCAGGGCGTACGTGATGCGGCGATCATCGCCTTGCTGTACGGCACGGGCATGCGCAAGTCAGAGTCAGTGGACATAGACCTTGACCAGGTAGACTTCGAAGCACGCTGCCTTCAAGTGCTGGGCAAGGGCAACCGGCAGTTGATCAAGTACGCCCCGGCCTGGGCTTTTGAAAAGCTTCAGGCCTGGTTGGACCTGCGTCGCGAGGCCTTGCCCGAGGGCGCAACGGACGATCCGTTCCTGTTCAACCGCATCCGCCGGGGCAACCACATCACTCGCGCGCGCATCACCAAGCATGCGATTTACTACATCGCACGCCAACGGGGGGCACAAGTCGGGGTGAAGATCATGCCCCATGATTTCCGCCGGGCATTCATCACCCGGGTAATCGAGGAGCATGACCTGTCGATTGCGCAAAAGCTGGCCCACCATGCCAATATCCAGACCACTGCCAGTTATGACCGGCGGGATGACAACGAACGGCGGCGCGCGGTGGACCGGTTCGATTACTAGCCAGTGCCGCTGGCCCCTGGCGTGTCGAGTTTGGAGCGCTAGGGCGCCTTGATGCCTATTGGCTGCGGCCGCCCTCGCCAGCCCCCGACCCTGCGCTGCCTTCCGAGCCACTGCCATCCATTCCGGGCAGGTCGCGGTTGTCATTCTGCTGGGCAGGTGGACTCTCCGGGTCGTTACCCTGGATCCGTGGGTCAGTATCCCGAGGCATAGGCTTTTCGATTGGGTTGAGCGTGCTGTCGACCCCCGGCTGAGGAGCCGGATTGTGTGGGTCGTCGGGGTAGGTCGGGCCGGTGCCGACCGCCAGGGCCAGCGGCGAAGCAAGCAGGGCGGCGAGCAGCAGGGTTGATCGAGTCATGGGGCAGTCTCCTTTGCGAGGTAGGGCGGTATTACTGTTCGGCCCTACCCGCAACGACAAGGTGCCATTACCCCGATCAGCGGTCACACCACCATCGACAGCAACATGATGAAGAGGATGCCGACCACTGAAAGAATGGTCTCCATCATGCTCCAGGTCTTGAAGGTTTCAGCCACGGTCATGTTGAAGTACTGCTTCACCAGCCAGAAGCCAGCATCGTTCACGTGGGACAGAATCAGTGACCCGGCGCCGGTGGCCAGCACCAGCAATTCGCGGTTGACCCCGGGTACCAGGTCGATTACCGGGGCGACAATGCCAGCGCCGGTAATGGTCGCCACTGTCGCCGAGCCCGTGGCGATGCGGATCACCGCCGCCACCAGCCAGGCGAGCATGATGGGCGAGATCTCCGCCTGCACTGCCATCTGCCCGATCACGTTGCCGACCCCGGTATCTACCAGCATCTGCTTGAAGCCGCCCCCCGCGCCGACAATCAGCACGATGGCTGCTGTTGGCGCCAGGCTCTGATCAAGCATTTTCATGATCTGCTGGCGGTTGAAGCCCCGCGCCGAGCCGAAGGTATAGAACGCCAGCAGCAAGGCGGCGAGCAGGGCCGTGATGGGGTGCCCGATCAGGTCCATCCACTGGCGAATGATGTGCTCGGCCGGCAGCACTACGTCAGCAAAGGTCTTGAGCAGCATCAACGCCACCGGTAGCAGCACGGTGACCAGCGTGATGGTGAAGCTGGGCAGGTTGCTTTGGTCGGATTCCTTGGCAATCTGGTCCATCAGCGCCTGCGACGGGTTGCCGGGGATGTAGCGGGCAATGAAGTTGCCGTACAGCGGCCCGGCGATGATTGCCGTAGGCAGCGCAATTAGCAGGCCGTAAAAGATGGTTTTGCCGATGTCGGCGTGGAAAATGCCAATCGCCAGCAAAGGCCCAGGATGCGGTGGCACCAGCCCATGCACCACCGACAGCCCGGCCAGCAGCGGGATGCCGATCTTGATCAGGGAAACGCCCGAACGTCGAGCGACAATGAATACCAGCGGTATCAGCAGCACAAAGCCAATTTCGAAGAACAGCGGGATGCCAACCAGGAAGGCGGCGAACATCATGGCCCAGTGCACGTTCTTCTTGCCAAAGGCGCGGATCAAGGTTTGCGCGATCTGATCGGCGCCGCCGGAGTCGGCCATCAGCTTGCCGAGCATGGTACCCAGCGCGAGGACGATGCCGACAAAGCCCAGCACGCCACCGAACCCGTCCTGGAACGACTTCATGACCTTGGCCACCGGCATGCCGGAGGTCAGGCCGAGGAAGCCCGCCGCCAGGGTTAGGGCGACGAAGGGGTGAACTTTGAAATGGGTGATCAGCAGGATCAGCCCGACGATGGTTACCAGAGCGTCGAGCAGCAGGTAGGTATCTGTAGCCAGTCCGAACATGGTGTGTATGCCTCGGTCTTATCGTTGTTTTTGGCGTTGCTTAAATTGAACTTTTGCCGCCATCAGGCGTCGAGGTAGCGCTATCTTTGGTGAGCCGGAAGGACCGCCAGGTTCAGGCAGTCCGCGCCAGGGTCCGCTCACCGCGTGGCTTTAGCCAGGCATCGACCTTCTCGGCCAAGGCGGTTATCGGCAGGGTGGCGTCAAGAGGGAGCGTCAGGGGCTCACCGTGGGGCGGCTCCAGGGCCGCGAACTGGCTGTCGATCAAGCTGGCCGGCATGAAATGGCCTGGGCGGGCGAGCACGCGTTTTTCCGCTTCGGCGGGGGTCAGCTCCAGAAACACGAAGGCCAGCCCCGGCATCGCTTCGCGCAGCGTGTCGCGGTAGCGGCGTTTGAGCGCAGAACAGGTGAGGATCGGGCGCTCGCCGGCATTGACGGTGGCTTGCAGTTCCTCGCCCAGACGCACCAGCCAGCCCGCACGGTCGGTGTCGTCCAGTGGGATGCCGGCGCTCATCTTGCGGATGTTTTCGGCAGGGTGGAACGCGTCGCCTTCAATCAGACGACCACCGCTGCGGGCGGCAATGGCGGAGCCGACGCAGCTTTTGCCGCAACCAGCCACGCCCATCACCACGATGGCGGACAGCGAAGAATTCATCAGTACCTCCTGCGGGGTGAGATAGCGCTGTCTCGTGCTGAACGAAACGCCATCTGCCCGGTGTTATTGATCTTGTCGTTAAGCAGTATGGACGCATGGCAGGGAGCATGGGGTAGCCGCTACCAAAGATTACATTGCCTGCGTCCTGAGACAGCGCTACCTTAGTGGCCGTTCACATCCCTTGGCAAGTAGTAAAATTACAACATTCATGTCCCGCTCAGGCTCTCGTACTACCGGTCGTCCCACTCTGGCGGAAGTCGCCAGGTTATCCGGGGTTTCCCCGATTACTGCTTCGCGCGCCCTGCGTGGTGTCAGCACTGTTGCCCCGGCGCTGGTGGAAAAGGTCATTGCCGCAGCGGCGAGCCTGGGTTACGTCGCCAACCCGGCGGCGCGGGCGCTGGCGTCTGCACGCAGCCAGTCGGTCGTGGTGCTGATCCCGTCGTTGTCCAACCAGCTGTTCATCGACACCCTGGAGGCTATCCACGAAGTGATGCGCCCACGCGGGCTCGAGGTGTTGATCGGCAACTATCACTATGACAACGACGAAGAAGAAAACCTGATTCGCAACTATCTGGCCTACCAGCCGTGCGGCATGCTGCTGACCGGCTTCGATCGCAGCGACGCCGCACGGCAGATGCTGGCGGCCAGCGGTGTTCCTTGTGTGCACATGATGGAGCTGGGCGGCGAGGCGGGGGCGCTGTCGGTTGGCTTTTCCCAGCAGCAGGCCGGACGTGCTGCTGCCAGGCATCTGATCGAGCGGGGCCGGCGACGCCTGGCGTTCATCGCGGCGCAACTCGACCCACGGGTCATGCAGCGAGCAGAGGGTTTCCGCCAGGCGCTGGCCGAGGCCGGCCTGGCTGCCAACGAGCTGGAGGTATTGGCACCGCAACCATCGTCAATCGCGCTGGGCAGTGAACTGTTCACCCGCTTGCTGGCGCAGGCGCCGGATGTGGACGGCATCTTCTTCTGTAACGACGACCTTGCCCAAGGGGCTGTGTTACAAGCCCTGCGTCAAGGCATTGAAGTGCCACGCCGGGTGGCCATGGTCGGTTTCAATGATTTGCCCGCCTCGGCGCACATGGTCCCGCGGCTTACCTCGATTCGCACGCCCAGGGCTGCCGTTGGGCGAGGCGCGGCACTGGCCTTGCTGGCGTTGCTCGACGGCAAGCGTGTAGCCACCGAGCAGCAGGACCTGGGCTTCGAACTGGTGGTGCGAGAGAGTTCCTGATCGCCGAGCAATAGCAATGTGCTTGCATGCCGAGAACGCCGATCTATGCTCAGGAAACCCCGCGCATAAAGGACCCAGGCGCCATGTTCGACTTCCACCGCAAGTCAGATTTGATCGAGATTCAACGCACTCGCCAAGCCTTGGCCGACGCGCAAGCCAAGCTGGCCGCGATCAGCCGTTCCATGGCAATGATCGAGTTCTCACCTGACGGTACCATTCTCGACGCCAACGCCCATTTCTGTCAGGCGATGGGCTACAGCGTCGAAGAATTGCGCGGAAAGCACCATCGGCTGTTTTGCGACCCGGCCTATAGCAAAAGCGCCGAGTACCGTCAGCTATGGCTCGAATTGGGGCAGGGCAAGGCTATCAGCGGCACGTTCGAACGGGTCGACAAGGCAGGCCGCGAAGTCTGGCTGGAGGCCAGCTACATGCCAGTGCTCGATGAGCACCTGCAGGTCACCAGTGTGATCAAGGTGGCTGCCGATATCAGCCAGCGCGTAAAGGATGAGCATGAAAGCAAGAGCTTGCTCACCGCCATCGGCCGCTCCATGGCAGTCGTCGAATTCAGCCCAGAGGGGCGGGTGATCAAAGCCAACCAGAACTTTCTGACCACCATGGGCTACCGCCTGGAGGAGGTCGCTGGCCGTCACCATGGGCTGTTTTGCCATGCACACGAGCGAGAATCGGCTGGCTACCGTGAGTTCTGGGCTTCGCTGAACCGGGGCGAGTATCACGCTCACCGTTTCGAACGGGTCAACAAGCACGGCCAGACGGTGTACCTCGAGGCTTCCTACAACCCGATTTTCGATAACAAAGGCCGGTTGTACAAGGTGGTCAAGTTCGCCAGTGATATCACTGCCCAGGTCAGTACTCAGCAAAGCGCTGCCGAAGCGGCTCATGCCAGCTCGGTACAGACCGATGCCTGTGCGCGCAAAGGTACCGAAGTGGTGCAGCAGACCGTTCAGGTGATCGAGCAGATTTCCCAGGAACTCAACGACGCGGCGCGTAGCATCGACGCGGTCAGCAAACAGTCGGACGTGATCGGGCAGATTGTGCTGACCATTCGCGGCATCGCTGACCAGACCAACCTGCTGGCCCTCAATGCCGCCATCGAGGCAGCCCGCGCGGGTGAGCATGGTCGCGGCTTTGCCGTGGTCGCCGACGAGGTGCGCAACCTGGCTGCGCGCACCAGCAAGGCAACGCTGGAGATCGTTGATGTGGTGCGGCAGAACCACGACCTTTCGCTCACCGCGGTGGCCAGCATGCAGTCGAGCCTGTCGCGGACCGGGCGAGGGGTTGCCTTGGCCAACGAAGCCGGTACGGTGATCATGGAGATCCAGCAGGGCTCACGGCACGTGGTCGATGCCATCAGCCAGATCAACTCGACGCTTCAATTGCACTGAGGGCTTCGGCCAGCTCGCGCAGCAAGGTTCGTAGGCTGGTTTCGAGCTGCTGGCGTAGGGCGTCGGTGGGTATCCCCTGGGCGTGGGCCTGTTCAATGGCTTCGCAATCGCGCACCACGCCGCGCACCCTGAGCATCTTGGCGCCACCTTTGATACGGTGCACGACGGGGCGCAGGTCGTTGCCTTCCGGGGTGGCGCCGAGCGCGCACAGAGCAGCAAGGTCTTCACTGGCACTTTGCGCAAGTTGCTCAAGCAGGCGTCGAGCCAATTGCTCGTCGTCCTGGGTCAGGTGACGGAGTTCGTTCAGGTTGAAACCGCTGGCCCTGGCGGCCGGTGCGCTGGGGTCAGCGCCTGCTTGTGGCAGGTGTGCTTTGAGGGCGTTCAGGCCGATCGGCTTGAACAGGCAATCATCCATGCCGCTGGCCAGGCAACGCTCGCGTTCCTCGGCCTGGGCGTTGGCGGTGACACCGAGGATTCGGCAGCCGGGCAACCCGCGTTCGCGCTCCAGTTGGCGAATTCTGCGGGTCAGTTCGTGACCGTCCATGACCGGCATGCTGCAATCGGTAATCACCAGGTCGAACGCCGCATTCTGCCAGCAGGCCAGCGCTACTTCGCCATTTTTCGCCAGGGTGGTGCGATGGCCCAGGGTCGTGAGCTGTTTTTCCAGCAGCAGCAGGTTGGCGGGGTAGTCATCGACCACCAGAATGTCCAGCGGCCCGCGTTCGCCTGCCTGGGCAGGTGCGTGGTGTTCATCGGGCGCGGGTGCTTCGCAGGTCGATAGCAGCAAATGCACCTGCACCTTGGTGCCGATGCCCTGAACGCTTTGCAGGGTCACGGTGCCGCCCATCAGTTCGGCCAGCGTACGGCTGATCACCAGGCCCAGGCCGGCGCCCTGGCGCGCCCGCGGGCCTTCGGCTTGAACGAAGGCGTTGAACAACCGAGCCTGGTCGGCCGCGGCAATGCCAACGCCTGTATCCCGGACGCACAGCGCGACCTGCACCTGGTTGCCAGCGTTGGCTGGGGTAAGCATCAGGCTCGTGTGTACCTCCCCTCGCTCGGTGAACTTGATGGCATTACTCAGCAGGTTGGAGAGGATTTGCTTGATGCGCAGCGGGTCGGCCAGCACCCAGGCTGAGCCGTTGGGCAGCTCGCTTTGCAGGTGCAGGCCCTTGGTCCTCGCGTTGCCCTCGAACACTCGCACCGTGCCGCGCACCAGCTCGACCAGGTCGGTGGCGACTGGTTGCAGGGTCATGTGCCCGGATTCGACCCGTGAAATGTCGAGAATGTCGCCAATCAGGCCAAGCAGGCCAATGGCCGAATCGTAGGCGGTATGCAGGGTGAGGGGGTCACAGCGGCCGGCACGGCTGTCTTCCAGGGCCAATTCGAGCAGACCGATCACCGCATTCATGGGCGTGCGGATCTCGTGGCTCATGGTGGCCAGGAACGTACTCTTGGTCTGGCTGGCGAGCTCGGCGTCGTCTTTGGCCTGGCGCAGCTGTTCGAGCAGGCCACGGCTGAGGGCCAACTGCACCTGCAGCGCGCGCTGTGCTTCGGTACGTTGATGGATGAGCTTGCGCAGGTAACTGTTCCAGAACACCACACCCGCCAACAGCAGGGCAGACAACAGCAGCACCTGCAACACCAGCGTGCGGTAGTTTCGCCAGGGGCTGTCGCTGACCAATGAGCTGGTGCGCCAGCGATTGATCAACTGATCCAGCTCTTCCGGGGGGATGCTCAGCAGCGCCTTGTCCAGGATGGCCTGCAACTGCGGCTCGCCGGGGGTAACGGCGAAAGCCGCGATGGCTTGTTCATCGCCGAGCACACGGGCGATGCGCAATCGATCCTTGAATACGTGGCTGATGTAGTACGACGCGTTGATGTGGCTGCTGTACGCGACTTCTGCGTCGCCATTGGCCACCGCTTCCATCAAGCCCAGCGGATTGTTCACCTCGACAATCTGTGCATCCGGGTATCGCCCCTGCACATCTTCGCGCAGGTGCGAGCCATGCAGCAGGGCGATGCGCTGGCCAGGTAGGCTGCGGGTCAGCAGCGGCCAGGCAGGCTGGTTGCGGGTTACCAATACTCTGGGGCTGACCAGGTAGGGCCGGGTGTAGCGCAGATGTGTGGCGCGCTCGCTGCCGTAGCCCAAGGCACCGATCATCTGCGCCTCGCCACGTGCCACCTGTTCGACCATGGTTTGCACGCTGTCGCGCTCGATGAACCGGAACTGTAACCCGGTACGCAAACTGATCTGCTTGAGCAGGTCGACGGTAATACCACTTATGCGGTGCTGGGCGTCATTGAAAGTGAGCGGGGCCAGCGCCGTGTCCACCAGCACCGTGACGTTCGGATGGCGAGCTATCCACGCCTGCTCCTCATCGGTAAGGGCTGACAGCCGGCGCTCGAGCAACAAGCTGGTGTTGCCGCTGGTCCAGCGGCGCAGAATAGTCAGCCGCTCGCTTTCGGTGATCCTGCCCAGCGCGGCATTCACCAGACGGTGCAAGCGTACATTGTCATTGGCCATGGCGAAGGAGAAGCTGCCTGCAGGCCCTTGGCAGAAATGGTCGATCTTCAACGTACCCTGGAAGCTCTTACCGATCAGAAAGTCGGTACTGATGGCATCGCCCAGGTAGGCATCGGCCTCACCCATTTCGACTGCGGCCAGGCCGGTCAGGGTGGAGCGGTAGAGGCTCAGTTGTGCCTTGGGGTAAAGCGAGCGCGCGGACTCACCCGGCAGGTAGTGATCGACCATCGCCAGGCGCAGGCCGGCAAGGTCGGCGTCGTTTTTCAGTGTCCGTCCTTCGCGGGTGACAATGACGGGCAGATCATCAGCATAGGGAAGGCTGAGGCTGATGTGGGCATCGGCCGCCTCGAAGCCGTTGGAGCTACCCAGCAAGTCGATCTTGCCTTCACGCAGGGCTGTAATCGCTTCCTGGCGGCTGGAAAAGCGCCTGACCTCAATCGGTATGCCCAGCTGCTCGGCAATCAGCCCAGCATAATCGGCGCTGAGGCCTTCGTAGTCGGCCAGGCTGACATTGATCTCGAAGGGCGGGTAATCGGGGCGCGAGCTGCCCAGTAGCAACACGTTGCGCTGCTGTAGCCATTGCCGGTCTTCAGGGGCCAGTTGCATGGGTTGCGCCGCGCTGGCGGCGCGGGCCAGCAGGTGCCGTGGCTCGCTGTCGGCAAGCGCGGCGAGCGAGCTGCAGGCCAGGGCCATGACCAGGAGCACGGCTACCGGCACGCGTGTGATCATGGCTAAACGTTCAATTGACGTTGTTGCGCTTGGCCAGATCAACCATTTCCACCAATGACTCAGTCTTGAGTTTATCCATGATGCGGCCACGGTATGTGCTGATGGTTTTGGCGCTGAGGTTCATGCACGCGCCGATGTTCTTGTTGTTTTCGCCGCGGGCCAGACGCCTCAGCACTTCCATCTCTCGATTGGACAGGCTTTCCAGGCGCTTGGGTTCGCTGTCGAGGGTATTGCTGTTGACCGACATCTGGGGAAAGGTGGAATACCCCTTGACCAGCGCCTTCAACGCAAAGATCAGGGCTTCATGATCTTCGTCCTTGGTCACGAAGGCACCGATGCCAGCATCCAGACAGCGGCGCACGTACAAGTCTGTAGCCTGCCCGGTGAGCACCATGATTTTCGGTGCCGGCTCCAGCAACTGCAGGCGCTTGATGACCTCCATGCCATCCAGGCCTGGCAGGCCGATATCCAGTACGACCACATCAGGCCGCAGTTTGGAGGCGACTTGCGTCACTTCGCTGCCATCACCGAGTTCGCCAACGACTTGAAAGCGCTCACGCTCGAGAAGCAGGCGCAGGGAAAGCCGAACGATGGGGTGATCGTCGACGATCAGCACAGTTGTCATGAAGCTAGCTCCTGTCGGAATGGGGTCAGTTTCCTGCGGTTAAACAGGAAATGGCTGTAAGGGCGTCTGCAGGGCAGCACGATACGTCCATTCCGGTCACTTGATAATGGCGAGTATAGATCTGTAGAACAAGTACGGCGGATTTGTTGAAAAGTCCTACAAAATTCCCGAAATCAGGCATAGGTTGGCCATTTTCGACGCGGCTTAGGTAGCGCCAGGCCCACCCCGGCAGGGCGGGCCAGTCGGCCTGCGGCTTCTGCCGGTCTGGCAGTGTTCAGTCCGCTGGCCGATAAAGGTGAGCATGGCCAGCGCGGTACAGGGCCGAGTTTGCGAATGGGGCGTCGCCCAGTACATGGCCCACGAGGATCAGCGCGGTGCGCCGGAAACCCTTGGTGGCGACGCGCTCGACGATATCGCCCAAGGTGCCGCGCACCCAGTCCTGGTCTGGCCAGGTGGCGCGATGAACCACGGCGATCGGGCAGTCACGACCGTAATGGACAAGCAACTCATCGACAATGCGCGCCAGGTGCTTGACCCCGAGGTGAATGGCCAATGTAGCACCATGCCGGGCCAGGTCGCCCAGTTGCTCGCCCGCCGGCATGGGCGAGCTGTCGCCGTAACGGGTGAGGATGACCGTTTGTGCCACCTGCGGAAGGGTCAGCTCACAGCCGAGCAGCGCGGCGCTGGCGGCAGTGGCGGTAACCCCAGGGATGATCTGATAATCGATGGCCAGTTCGCGCAGGTGGCGGATCTGTTCGCCGATAGCGCCATACAGGCTAGGGTCACCACTGTGGACGCGGGCAACATCCTGGCCTTTTTCATGGGCCGCACGCATGGCGGCGATGATCTGTTCCAGGTGCAGTTCGGCACTGTTGATGACCGTCTCGGCCTGATGGCCTTCAAGCACCGCGGCAGGCACGAGGGACCCGGCATAGATGATCACCGGGCATTGGCGGATCAGGCGCTGGCCCTTGACCGTGATCAGTTCGGGGTCGCCGGGGCCGGCCCCGATGAAGTAGACCGTCATGGGAAATCCTTGCAGGTAAATAGAGGTAGCGATTATCCGCCGCAGGCGAGGGCGAGGGTAGCGGCGCCGAGCGATTGGCGCGGTACCAGCAGCGTGGCGGTGCCGTGCGCGTGGTAGGCCATGGCCAATGCGGCGCTTTCGGCAACGCCCCAGCAACCTGTGTGGGCGTAGGCCACGGCAGAACGGTGACTGAGCATAGGCTCGAAGGTTTGCAACCGGCTGGGCTCGAATGCCACAAGCGGCAGATCGTGGAGCTTGGCCAGTTGCTGCAGGCCAGGCTCATCGGCTTTCAAGGCAATGCTGGCAATGCCACGCAAGGCACTGAGCGGTAAACCCTGCTGATTCAAAACCTGGCGCAGCACTGTGTCGAGGACCTCCAGCGGGCAGCCGCGTCGGCATCCGAAGCCGGCGTATAGCGCCGGCTGGGTGCATTCGCTGGCCATCAGGCCTGGCTGGAGCGGCGATACAGCCAGGCGCTGAGCAAGCCCAGGGCCAGCCAGAAAGCCGCGTTGGTGACCCAGGAAGCGATCTTGAACTGGGTTTCCAGTGCCTCGGGAGCCAGGCTTTGGTGAACGTCTGGCTGTGGCGCGCCGATCACATGGGGCACGACCAGCAGAACCGCACCGAGTACCTTGAACAACCAATGCCGGGCGAACACCAACAGTGCCAGGCCGAGCGCGGTCGCGGCAGCGGTACCGATCCACCAGCTCTGTCGCTGGCCGAGGTCAGCGGCGGCGGTGCCTGGCAACTCCGGCGGCAGGCCAAGGGTGGGCGCGAGGCAAAACACGGCAAAACCGGCCAGGCCCCAGAGAGCGCCGGTGGTGACGCGGTTGGGTTCGCGCAGGCTGTACAAGGCTGCCAGGATCAGGGCAAAGCCGACCGCGACGACCAGATTACCGCCGGTGGTCGAAAGGATGCGCTGCCAGCCGTCTTCCGGCGACCAGGCTTCGTCGTTGTGCTCGTGGCCACCGGCCTCTTCGCCATGGCTGTGATGCTCGGCGGCCGGGGCTGCCGACTCATAGGTTTCCGCCTGGAGGATCAACGGTGCGACCCAGAAGCTTTGCAGCAGCGTCAACAACAGGGCTGCAAGCAGGCCGCTGAACCCGGCGGTGCGGGCAATGCGCTTGATCATGGGGCGGTCTCAGTGGCAGGGGAAGGCGGCGCTGTGACGGGTGTCGTGCGCGGCGTTATGCACCGCTTCGATGTGCGAGAAGCCGGCGAAATAGATCAGGCACAGGCCCAGCAGGCTGGCGCCGAAGGCAATAACCACGCGCTGGCTGAGGGTGACGGGGGTGGCGATGCTGTGTTTGGCGCTGGTGACGGGCATGTCGCGTTCCTCTACTTGCTTCTATTAAGGGGCAACGGGCAAGCGCGGCAGCCCCGGGTGCGGATGGCCCAGGGGAATGCGACAGCGCCCGCCCACCGCGGGGTGTTCATAAGCGCCAGGCCGGTCTCCGGGCTTGCGAGGAAGAGCAGGGCTCTTGGAAAGCATCACCTTCCCATGCCTGACGACGTGGCACAGTGGTCTGGACGCTTCGCTCGCTTACCGTTGCGGGGGCAGCACCGGCTCTGTCCGGCCCTGATCGAGGGCCTGCGACGCACCGGTTTCCCGTTTCACCCCCGTGGGGGCACCTGAACGCAAGGTGTAAGGAGAGCACGGGGGAGGGGTTGCGTCAATCGCAGCGCGCGCCAACAGTTGACCACCCGCCACCCCCCGCGTAGCCTTGCCGCTTCGAGGTTCTTCGGCCACGCCGAAGCTAAGACGGGAACGCGGTCCAAGCCGCGGCTGCCCCCGCAACTGTAAGCACCGACAACGGATCGACACTGCCACTGCGCCCTGGCGCGGGAAGGCGTCATCCGACCAGGCCTTGTTCGACCAGGCCGGGACGGTGCAAGCCAGGAGACCTGCCTCGAGACGATTTCGACTCTCAACCGGGCGGGGTGATCCGGTGGCGAACGAGCCCGGCCAGCCTGGCCTGCGGCTTTCGTCCCGCATGCCCGCGCCATCCTGCCAAGGGCAACGCGACATGAAAACACTGGCCAAGCTCCCCGTCACCATCGTTACCGGCTTCCTCGGCTCGGGCAAGACCACCTTGCTTCGGCACATGCTCGATAATGCCCAGGGCCGCCGTATTGCAGTGATCGTCAACGAGTTCGGTGAGCTCGGTATCGACGGTGAGATCCTCAAGCAGTGCAGCATCGGCTGTACTGAAGAAGAGGCCACTGGCCGAGTGTATGAGTTGGCCAACGGCTGCCTGTGCTGCACCGTGCAGGAAGAGTTCTTCCCGGTCATGCGGGAACTGGTTGCCCGGCGTGGCGACCTTGACCACATCCTGATCGAAACCAGCGGCCTGGCCCTGCCCAAGCCCCTGGTGCAAGCTTTCCAATGGCCAGAAATTCGCAATGCCTGCACCGTCGACGCCGTGATCACCGTTGTCGACAGCCCGGCCGTGGCTGCCGGTACCTTCGCCGCCTTCCCGGACCAGGTCGACGCGCAGCGCAAGCTTGACCCCAACCTGGACCATGAATCACCGCTGCACGAACTGTTCGCCGACCAGTTGGCCAGTGCCGACCTGGTGGTGCTCAACAAGGCCGACCTGATCGACGCCGAAGGCCTGGCCAAGGTGCGCGCCGAGGTTGCCGAAGAACTGCCGCCGGCGGTGAAGGTGATCGAGGCCAGCAGCGGCCGCCTGCCAGTGGATGTGCTGTTGGGGGTCGGCGCGCAGTCCGAGGTACACATCGACGGCCGCCGTACCCACCATGATTCGCACCACGACGGCGACGATCATGACGACCATGACCATGATGCCTTCGATTCCATTTCCATCGACCTGCCCGAGGCCGACGAGGCCCTGCTGCTCGACGCCCTCACTCAGTTGGTCGTGGAGTTCGGCATTCTGCGCGCCAAGGGGTTTGCAGCGATCCCTGGCAAGCCGATGCGCCTGCTGATCCAAGGAGTAGGCACTCGGTTCGACAAGCACTTCGACCGCGCCTGGCGTGCCGACGAGCCGCGCATCACGCGCCTGGTGCTCATTGGTCAGGACCTGGACGCCGTGCAACTGGAAGCTCGCCTGCGCAACGCGCTGGGCGCCTGACCCATGCACCTGCTGCGGGCCCAGCCCGGCGGCTTCGTGCCGGACGACAGCATCGCCGACCTCGGCCAGACACCCGCCGAGCTGGTGATTCTCTGCAGCGGCGACTCACACCTGGCGTTGCTTGCCGAAACCGCCGAGCAGTTGCCGGGTGATTTCCCCAGCCTGCGCCTGGCCAACCCGATGCAGGTGCAGAACCATGCCTCGGTCGACCTGTATGTCGACCAGGTGCTGCGCCATGCCAAGGTCATCCTGGTGTCGTTGCATGGCGGCGTCGGCTACTGGCGTTACGGTGTCGAACAACTGGTGGCGCTCGCATCGCGGGGTGTGCAACTGATTCTGGTGCCCGGTGACGACCGCCCAGACCCGGAGCTGACCGGGTTGGGCAGCGTCACCGGTGCGCCAGCCGAACGCCTCTGGCACTACCTGCGCCAAGGCGGCAAGGCCAATGCCGTGAACCTGTTCCACTGCCTGGCCAACCAATGGCTGGGCCGCGACTACCCGTGGGACGAGCCCCAGCCGCTGCCACGCACCGCCCTGTACCACCCGGCCAAGGCCAGTGCGGTGCTCGACGATTGGTATGGCCAGTGGCACCCGGACTTTCCCATGGCGCCGCTGCTGTTCTACCGCTCTCACCTGCAGGCGGCCAATACGGCCTTCATCGACGTATTTTGCGAACGCCTGCAGGCGGCCGGGCTCAACCCGCTGCCCATTGCCGTCGCCAGCCTCAAGGAGCACGCCTGCCTGGAGCAGGTGGAGAGCTGGCTGGATGAGGTTGGTGCCGAGGTGCTGATCAACACCACCGGTTTTGCCCTGTCCAGCCCGGAGCGCCCCAATCTGCGGCCGTTCCGCCGTGACATCCCGGTGCTGCAGGCCATCTGTGCGCAGGACAATCAGCCCGGTTGGGAGGCCAGCGAGCAGGGGCTGGGTGCCCGCGACCTGGCCATGCACATCGTCCTGCCCGAGCTGGATGGGCGTATCATCACCCGCCCAGTGAGTTTCAAGGACATGGCGTGGCGTAGCGAGCGCAGCCAGTCCGATGTGGTCTGCTACCGTGCCCACCCCGAGCGCATGGACTTCGTC
The DNA here is from genome assembly GCF_021602025.1 of Pseudomonas ceruminis. Lineage (GTDB taxonomy): Bacteria > Pseudomonadota > Gammaproteobacteria > Pseudomonadales > Pseudomonadaceae > Aquipseudomonas > Aquipseudomonas ceruminis. Next base: position 143,558 of record NZ_BQHW01000002.1, on the reverse strand, counting down.
GCCGAACTGGCCAGGCGCTGGGTGGAACTGGCGCGCCTGCCCCATGGGCAAAAGCGCGTGGCGCTGGTGCTGGCCAACTACCCGACCCGTGACGGGCGTATTGGCAATGGCGTTGGGCTGGATACCCCCGCGGCCGCGTTGAATATCCTCAAGGCGCTGCAGGCCGAAGGCTATCCCGTGGGCGGACTGCCGAGCAGCGGCACGCAGTTGATCCAGCAACTGCTGGGCGGAGTGACCAACGACCTCGATCACCTCGACCAGCGCCCCTGCGCCCAGAGCCTGAGCCTGGTTGACTACCAGGCGGCGTTCGAGCGCCTGCCCGAGGCCAACCGCCGGGCCGTCCTGGAGCGCTGGGGAGCGCCCGAGCAAGACCCAATGCACCGCAGCGGCCGCATGATGGTGGCCGGCCTGCGTTTTGGCCTGACGTTCGTGGGTATTCAGCCGGCCCGTGGTTATCAGGTCGACCCTAGTGCCGTGTACCACGACCCGGATCTGGTGCCGCCGCATGGTTACCTGGCCTTCCACTTCTGGTTGCGCCATACCTTTGCCGCCGATGCGGTGATCCACGTAGGCAAGCATGGCAACCTGGAGTGGCTGCCTGGCAAGGGTGTCGGTCTGTCTGCCGAGTGTTGGCCCGATGCATTGCTTGGCCCGCTGCCCAACATTTACCCGTTCATCGTCAACGACCCCGGCGAGGGTGCCCAGGCCAAGCGGCGCACCCAGGCGGTGATCATCGACCACCTGATGCCGCCATTGACCCGTGCCGAAACCTACGGCCCGTTGCGCCATCTGGAGCAACTGGCCGATGAGTTCTATGAAGCGCAGATGCTCGATCCACGGCGCGCCCGTGAACTGCAGCGCGATATTCTTGAATTGGTCAAGGCCAACCACATCGACCGCGAACTGCAGCTTGAAGGGCAGCTCGACGATGCCACGGTGTGGTTGCCGCGTCTGGACACCTATTTGTGCGACCTCAAGGAGTCGCAGATCCGCGACGGCCTGCATGTGTTCGGTCAATCCCCGCAGGCACGGCTGCGCATCGACACGTTGCTGGCTTTGCTGCGGGTGGAGCGGGCTGATGGGCGCGGGGGCAATGCCAGCCTGCTGCGCATGCTCGCCAAGGCGCTGGAACTGGGCTTCGACCCGCTGGACTGCGACCTTGGGCAACCTTGGCCAGGCCCGCGCCCCGCGCGGTTGCAGGCCTTGAGTGACGCGCCATGGCGCACCTGCGGTGACACCCGCGAGCGCCTTGAGCTGTTGGCACTGCAGGTGATCGAACAGGCGCTGGGCGATCACCTGCAACTGCCTGGGGATGCGCAATGGCAGCCTGTGCACGAGGTAGTCCGAGCATTGCGCGAGCAGGTAGCGCCTGACCTGGATGCCTGCGGCCCCGCGGAGCTCAACGGCCTGCTTGCGGCCCTGGCGGGGCGCTTCGTGCCAGCAGGCCCCAGCGGCGCACCCAGCCGGGGGCGCCTGGATGTGCTGCCCACAGGGCGCAATTTCTATACCGTGGATGTGCGCAACTTGCCGACCACCACGGCCTGGCGGCTGGGGTTCGCGTCGGCGAACCTCATCCTCGAGCGCCATTTGCAGGACCATGGCGACCACCTGCGCCAGCTCGGCTTGTCAGTATGGGGCACCGCGACCATGCGCACCGGGGGTGACGACATTGCCCAGGCCATGGCGCTGATGGGCGTGCGCCCGGTATGGGCCAACGGCAGCCAGCGTGTCGACGATTTCGAAATCCTGCCCTTGAGCGTGCTCGACCGCCCTCGGGTGGACGTCACCTTGCGTGTCTCGGGCTTTTTCCGCGATGCCTTCGGCAACCTGATCCGCCTGTTCGATGCAGCGGTGCAGGCGGTGGCAGCGCTGGACGAACCGGAGGCGTTCAACCCCTTGGCAGCGCGGGTGCGTAGCGAACGCGAGACGTTGCAAGCACAGGGAGTGGCCGCCGAGCAGGCTGCTCGTCAGGCCGGCTGGCGGGTATTCGGAGCCAAGCCTGGCGCCTATGGTGCCGGAGTGCAGAATGCCATCGATGGCCGCTTGTGGCACAGCCGAGACGACCTGGCCGAGGTGTATCTGAACCATGGCGGTTACGCGTATGGCGCCAGCGACGACGGCACACCGGCGCGGGCGCAGTTTGCCCGACGCCTGGGCCAGGTCCAGGCCGTACTGCAGAACCAGGACAACCATGAGCATGACCTGCTCGATTCCAATGACTACTACCAGTTCCAAGGGGGCATGCTGGCGGCGTCCGAGACGTTGTCCGGCGCGGCGGTGGCCAGCTATCACGGTGATCACAGCCAGGTCGACAGGCCGCGCATCCGTACCCTGAAAGAGGAACTTAACCGCGTCATTCGGGCCCGCGCCTTGAACCCCAAGTGGATCGACGGGGTGAAACGCCACGGCTACAAGGGTGCGTTCGAGCTGGCGGCAACGGTCGACAATCTGTTTGCCTTCGATGCCACCACGCACCTGATCGACGACCACCACTACCAGGCGTTGGCCGAGGCCTATGTGCTTGACCCAGCGACCCGCGACTTCATGCGTGAGCATAACCCCGAGGCGCTGCGCGACCTCACTGAGCGCCTGCTGGAAGCCCAGCAGCGTGGGCTATGGGAAGCCCCCGGTGACTATCGCGAAGCCCTTGAGGAGCAACTGCTCGATGGCGAGGAACAGGCTTGAAATGAGTGAACCCGTGCAATTTCCACTGGCCGCCGTCGTCGGTGCCGACGACCTCAAACTGGCTCTGTGCCTGACCGCCATTGACCCGAAGATTGGTGGTGTGCTGATCGAGGGACCGCGTGGCATGGCGAAAAGCACCTTGGCCCGTGGTTTGGCTGACCTGCTCGGCGAGGGGCCGTTCGTCACCTTGCCGCTGGGCGCCAGTGAGGAGCGCCTGATAGGCACGCTCGACCTCGATGCCGCGCTGGGCCAGGGCAAGGCCCAGTTTTCGCCCGGCGTGCTGGCCCAGGCGGACGGTGGCGTGCTGTATGTCGATGAGGTCAACCTGCTGCCCGATACCTTGGTGGATCTGCTGCTCGACGTGGCCGCAAGTGGCACCAATCGGATCGAGCGTGATGGTATTTCCCATCGCCACAGTGCCCGTTTCGTTCTGATTGGTACCATGAACCCCGAGGAAGGCGAGCTGCGTCCGCAGTTGCTGGACCGCTTTGGCCTGAACGTGGTGCTCGAAGGTTTGCCAGCGCCAGAGGCACGCCAGCAGATCATTCGCCGGCGTTTGGCCTTCGACACTGACCCACAAGGTTTCTGCGAACAGTGGGCTGCGGCTCAGGCACAACTGCGCGAGCGCTGTCGGGCCGCGCGACAACAACTGGCGGCCATTGCCCTGGATGACCAGGCGCTGGCCTGGATCACCGAGCGTTGCTACGCCGCTGGGGTTGATGGCCTGCGTGCAGACTTGGTCTGGTTGCGTGCTGCCCGGGCACATTGTGCCTGGCGAGGGGGTGAAACGATTGAGCAGGGCGATGTGGACGCTGTGGCGGAGTTCGCATTGCGCCATCGGCGCCGCGTGTCCCCCGACACCGTGCAGCCGTCTACCCCGCCTCCGGCCGGCCGCCAGGATACACAAAGCCAGGGCGGGCAGGGCGATTGGGGGGCGCTGCCGGCGCAACCGGTGGCCAGCGGTGCCCGGCGCGAGGTGCCAGACTGGGCAAAAAAGCCCTGAGCATCCGCCCATCTGGCTTGAAGGTGACGGATGCCATGCCCCGGCTTGGTAAGCAGCCTGGCGCCACCCGTGGCCGGGCAGTGGCGGCCGGTATAGGTGCCGTGGCTTGGCTTCCCACGTTGCTCAAGGGCCGCCCGCGACTGCGCCAGGACCTCTGCTGGCAGCAGCGCAAGGCCCGCACTGCCGAGTTATGGCTGGTGATAGTCGATGCCTCGGCGTCGACCCGACGTCACCAGGCGCTGGCCCAGAGCAAAGGGCTGTTGGCCACTCTGTTCGACCAGGCGTATCGCCAGCGCGCCCGTTTGGCATTGCTCACGGCCAGCGGCGGTACACCGCAGTGGCAACGCCATGGCCTGAAGGCTTCGGCAGCTTTGCAGCCATGGCTGCAAGCACTGGGGGCTGGAGGGGGGACACCGCTGATCGCCGCGTTGGAACAGGCCCAGCGTTGGTTACAAGCGCGGCACAAGGCCCACCCTCACGAGACGCAGCGCTGCCTGATCTTTACCGATGGTCGCCTGCAGCGTTGGCAGGCCGTGCAACCGCTGCCTTGTGCCACACTGCTGGTGGACATGGAGTTGGCGCCGGTTCGCCTGGGGCGTGCACGTCTTTTGGCCGAACAATTACAGGCCCAATACCAGCATCTTGAGCAGTTCAAGGTAAAGAACTGAGTAATAACCAACACAGCTGGCGCGACACTATGTCGCAATAGGAATATTATCGCACAGGGTAATTAGCGCGTGATGCAAGTGCGCGCCGGGTACGCACTTGCAAGCCACCGCGGCTATTACTTGGGCATCGACCAAGGCTGCAGGTCATAACCTTTCTGGCTCAGTTCGGCGCGCACTTCTTCGATCAGGCTGGCCCACTGGGCCGGGTCAGAATAGATGCGCGAGGAGACTTGTTTGCTGCCAATGCGGGTGCTGGTCCGGTCGATCACTGCCAGGCTCAGTTCACCAGTGCCATTGGGTGCATCCCAGGCTACGCACTGGAAGGGTTCGAAGGCGTGGTCAGCAATCAGCAGTGCTTCGTTGACACGGAGCGGGGCATTCATGGTTCGGTCTCTCTGTTGGTCCCAAACATTCATATGAAGTCCGCGGTACTGCAATGTCGCTTCAGTCGATGGCGATCTGCAGCGCGGGGTTACTTGTACTGATGCTCCAAGTTAGGGGTGGAGTCACACCCGCGTTGTATTTTTTTTCATGCAATAAAGATTTTTTTCCTGCGCCGCCTGTGACGCTGATAACGTTGAAAAATTCCCGGCGTTGCGCAAAAAAGAAGAGAACTTGGCAGACAAACGGTACTGGGCGCCGTCAAGTTCGTTGCTACTGTTAAACAGGCGCCGCAACTTACTGTTTTGTCAAAAAAAACCACAAATTGGCGCCAAGGATCGGTCATGCCGGAAACCGCCTCCCTTCGCCGCTTGCTCATCGTCGACCCGTGCGACGATTGTCACCGTCTGCTTCCAGGCCTGGAAAGCGCCGGCTGGGACGTCCACAGCTGCAGCCTGGATCTGGCGTTGGAGCACCGTTGCGATATCGGCCTGTTGCGTCTGCACGCGTCGCACCTGCGCCACCCGGATGCCGTCAAGGACATGATCAAACGCAGCAACACCGAATGGATCGCGGTGCTCAACGCCGAGCAGTTGCGGATGCAGAACGTTGGTGACTTCGTCTGCGAATGGTTTTTCGATTTCCATACCCTACCGTTCGACGTTTCACGGGTATTGGTAACGCTGGGGCGCGCCTTTGGCATGGCGCGCTTGCGTGGCAAGGGTGCAGTACCGGTCGACGGGCTGGCGCACGAGCTGTTGGGTGACAGCCAACCGATTATCGAACTGCGCAAATTGCTGGGCAAACTGGCGCCCACCGAATCGCCGGTGCTCATACGCGGCGAAAGTGGCACGGGCAAGGAATTGGTGGCGCGTACACTGCACCGCCAATCACAGCGTTGCGAGATGCCGTTCATTGCCATCAATTGCGGGGCCATACCGGAGCATCTGATCCAGTCCGAGCTGTTCGGACATGAGAAAGGAGCCTTCACCGGTGCGCATCAGCGCAAGGTGGGCCGCATCGAAGCGGCGCATGGTGGCACGTTGTTCCTCGACGAGATCGGCGACCTGCCGCTGGAGCTGCAGGCCAATCTGCTGCGGTTCCTGCAGGAGAAGCATATCGAGCGGGTCGGGGGCAGCCAGCCGATACCGGTTGATGTACGGGTGTTGGCAGCGACCCATGTCGACTTGGAAAAAGCCATCGAGCAGGGGCGTTTTCGTGAGGACTTGTACTACCGGCTGAATGTGCTGCAGGTGGTGACTGCACCCTTGCGCGACCGGCATGGTGACCTTTCGATGCTGGCCAACCATTTTTCGCATTTCTACAGCCTGGAGACAGGCCGCCGGCCGCGCTCGTTCAGCGATCACGCTCTGGCAGCCATGGGGCGCCACACCTGGCCGGGCAATGTTCGAGAGCTGGCCAACCGTGTGCGGCGGGGGCTGGTGTTGGCCGAAGGCCGGCAGATCGAAGCCCAGGACCTTGGCCTGCAGGAGCTGGAGCGCGGGGAGCAGCCGCTGGGCACCCTGGAAGACTACAAGCATCGGGCCGAGCGCCAAGCACTGTGTGACGTACTGGACAGGCACAGCAACAACCTGAGCATTGCTGCCAAAGTGCTGGGGGTATCGCGCCCGACCTTTTACCGCCTGCTGCACAAGCATCAGATCCGCTAACCCCCGGCAATTACAGCAGCACAGGCGGCGGATTAGCTCGATTGGGCAATATGCCCGTCGGACAGATCCTCAAGCGGTTCTTCCTCGCCCGGCAGCGCCGTGATCACACTGAACTCACTGACCTCGACCTCGCCACCGCCATAGCCCAGCAAGTGGAAGGAGAACGCTTTGCGCAGCGTCGGGTTGTCGAAGCCGAACTCCATCTCCAACGGCTCGTCGGCGGTTACCCGGATCTCTTCGGGCAAACCCAGTGCTACATCCTGTTCCCGCTCCTTGGCTTTAAGCTGTATATAGGCAGCGTGCTGCGGGTCGAGAGCACGCACCTTGACCCGTACCCGGGTGTGCGAACCTTCTGGCATTTCCAGGTACTGCGCGCCAATCAGGTTATCTGCCCAGTCATCACGAATGCGTGCCTGTAGCTGGATCGGCGACGGCCCCCCGAACTGGTAACGCAGGTTGAGCGGGGTTTGCAGCAGGGACTGGTCGAGCACACCAGCAAGGCCGGTGATCTGCTGCCCCAGGACATTGTCGCCAAGGCCGAGGTATTGAGCCTGGTCGGCGATGAACCCCTCACTGGCATAGCGACGGCAGCGCTGCTGGAAGTCGCACTCGGTGAGGACGCCCTGGCCGTCGTGGTACCGCAGCATGCCGTTGGTGTACGAGATCATCTCCCGGCCACTGTCGTAGTCGCGATACAGGGAGCGGCCCGCCAAAGCGACTGGAATCGGCAGGGCAAAGTAGTCGAGCAGCGACGTGGCCAGGTCAATGTGGCCATAGGTGCCTTGCTTGATGCGTGGCAATTGCGCCTGTTCGGGGGCCAGGGTCAGGTTGAAACCCCAGGAAGAAGCCAGGCGTACGCCGTCGATGCCGTGTGATTCGTCCGAGGTCACGACGACCAGGGTGTCCTTGAGCACACCCTGGCGCTCGAGGCTGTCGAGGAACCCACCGATCGCATCGTCCAGGTAAGCTACCGCCGCTTGTTTGGGGGTGTCATAACGCTCCAGGTAGTCGGCGGGCGCCGAGTAGGGCTGGTGGGTGCCCACGGTCAGCAGGGTGAGCATCCAAGGGCGCTGCTGTTGCCGCAGTTGGCCCACGTAGTCAAGGGCACCCTCGAAGAACGCCCGATCATCCTTGCCCCAGGGGAACTCCAGGTAATTGTCATTGCTGAACCATTCCAGGCCATGAACCGCGTCGAAGCCGATGTGCGGCATGATGCGGTCCTTGGCCATGAAACGCAGGCCCGCGCCCTGCAGGTAATGGGTGGTAAAGCCGGCCTCGCGCAGTTGCGCCGGCAAGCAGGCCTGGTTGCGCTGGTGCTGGGTGAGCAGTTCCACACCTTTGGGCGTGCCATTGGCCAGCTTGTCGTAGTCGCCGCACAGCATGGCATACAGGCCGCGAATGGTCTGATGGGTATGCACGACATAGTCGGGCGTGTTCATACCGCGCTCCGCCCAGCGGCTGAGCTTGGGCATCAGATCTTCTTCGAAGCGGCTGTGCAGCGCCTGGCGATTGGGCCGTACATAGGCGCCCGGGATGCCTTCGAGGGTGATGACCAGCAGGTTGCGGGCACTACCGGGGGCGCTCAGCAGTTTCTGGCCATGCAGGTCGGACTGGGTCAGGCCACTGCTGGGCAGTGGGGTGACTGGTTGTTGCTGTCCGGCCCATCCAAGGGCGCGGTACTGCAGGTTGGCAACGCCAGCGGAGAGTAGCTGGTGGGAGAGGGTGTACTGACGCCACTGGTCGGCATCGGAGGGGGCCAGGCGCTGGCTGCCCCAATGCAGGCCGAACAGTACCAAAGGCACGGCCAAGGTGCTCAGTGGCAAGCGTGCAGCCAGTCGTGCACGACTGCGCCACACGCTGACCGACCAGCTCAGCAGACCTGCAGCCAGCAAACCGGGTAGCCAAGGGTGGGCCAGCCCGCCACCGGTGGAGTTCTCCATGAATTGGGGGTCGAACAGATAGCCCAGGTCGGCGCTGGTCGGTAGCCGGCCAACGGCACTGACCAGTTCGGCTGACGCCACCCACAGCACGGCCCATGCCAGCAGCACAGGCGCGGCGAGCCACCAGGGCCGGCCGTGCAAAAGCACCAACAGCAGGCTACCGAGCGCCAGGTCTGAGATAAAGCCGAGCGGGTTGGACCACCCCAGAAGCGCGCGCGCAGCAAGGGGTATCACCAGCACCAGGGACGCCAGGGCGACGAGCCGGGTATGCGGGTGGCCGAGCAGGTTTTTCACGAAAACTTTCCTTAATTGCCGTTAAAACGTCACATAACTGTGGGCGATGATAACAGGCTGGGGTCAGGAAAGCCGGGGGCTACAAGGTTGGTTACCAAAAGCCGAGCCCGCACCGCGGGCCCGGCCTGGCAAGGTCAGAAGTAATACGGGAATTTCAGGCTGAAGGAGAAGTCCGGTGCGTCGTCGGTCAGGCCGATCGACAAGTTGGGCACGATGGTCAGGTTGTTGCTGGCGGCGAAGGTCAAGCCGATGTTGAAGTTGGCGGCGTTGTAGTCGCTGTTGCTGATCGACTGCCAGTCACCGCCATCGGGTTTGATCTTGCTCTTGCGGGCGAACTGGTCGGTGACCGAGAACGACATGCTCATCTTCTCGTTCAAGGCGAATGCAATACCGCCGCCGATCTGCCAGGAGTCGCCGAGTTTCACGTCGCCCGGCACCTTGGTGTTGACCGTGGGGCTGATGTCGCTGAACGAATCCTGCATGTTGTAGGTGTAGGACAGGCTACCGAACAGCACGGCCGGGTCGAATGTCTTGACCAGCGAGATGCCGGGCGTGATCGCCCACACACCGTTGCCGGTCGGCAAGTCTTCTGGAATGGCCAGGTTGTCGTTGCCAGGATCCTGGATGAGCTTGATGCCGTAAGGGTCCTTGCCGGTCGGCGCTTTGACACGCAGCGTGGCCACCGCATCAGGCCAGTTTTCCGATTCGTCGATGAACTTGTAGGCCACGCCGACGTTGATGTCGCCGATGGTCGGGTCACGGGTGACGGTGCCGTCCGAACTCACCCCGGCAGCCCCCCCGGCACCGCCGGAAGAGTAGGTCGACTCACGATAGACGACCGGAACGTTGATATCGAACTGCCAACGCTGGTCGACGTTGTAACGGGCAGTCAGGTCCAGGGTCCAGTTGTCCGCCTTGATGCGGTCGATATTGATATTGCCGAGGAAAATCGAGTCGAGCGCCAGAAAGCCGTTGAGCGTCAGGGCACGGGTGTCGTAGTGGGTGTAGGTCAGGCCGGTCTCTACGCTGAACTTGCCGCCCCCAAAGAAACCGCTGGCCTCGTCATAGAGGTTGGAAACGCTTTGCGCCGGTTCTGAGTCGTCCTTGAGCGATTGCCCATAAGAGCTGGACGAGCTGCCTGGCGCACCGGACGCCACCGTCTGGCCGCCCTTGACCCCTTCGCTTGGCGACTTGGTCAGGCGCCTCGGCGCCGGAGCGGGCGGTGCTTCTTCGACCTGGCGCAGGCGTTGTTCCAGTACCATCAATGCATTCTGTTGGGCTTCGTAACGTTGTTTCAGCGCGATAAGTTCTTGTTTTAGTGCTTCAACCTGTGGGTCGGATGCCGCTTCAAGCAGGCCAGCCGGAGCCAAGGTAGTCAAACAAACGATAGCTCTCAACGTAAACATACGATGCATGGATTAGCCGTCCCTTCTGACTACTTGTTCGATGAGACTGAGCGTAGATCAGTATCCGGAATTGCGAAGGCCTTTGAGCTGATCAAGATTGGCGTTCATCGGGCCGGCAGCGGCGGGGCCGTCGCGCAGCACCACATTGAGCGAGGTCAGGTTGCGCACCTGGTTGCCGGCGCCCAGCAGGGTAGCGTTCTGCATCAGCCCACCTTGGGCCAGTCGTTGCATGGTGCTGCCCTGGTTGTTGTTGGCAACGATATCGAGCTGCACGCCGGAACCTGCAGCCGAAACGCTCAGTGAACCGGCACCGTTGGCGCCTACCAGGGTCGAGCCTGCGGCCAGAGCCTGGCCCTGCGGCTGCACGGCGGGTGCTTCGTTGCCCTTGCTGACATTGATGTCGACGTTGTTGTAAGCCGTGTTGTAGTCGCCGGCAGCGCGTACCGCCTGGGTCACGCCTTGGGTGGTATTGAGGCCGCCGCCACCGGTGACGGTGCCAGTGCCGGGGTTTTGCGGCTGTGAGGAGCCATTGCCTTTCTCGTTGATCATCGATACATAGAACTGCGGCTTGATGGTGTTTTGCTGGATCTGCATCGAGGACGTTGCGCCAATCACTTCGCCGTTGGCGTTTTGCCAAGTGCTGGTCATGACGATGCCAAAGCTGACGATCCGCCCTGGTAACACATAACGCCCGCGCAAGTTCGCCAGCTCCTGATCCTTCAGTTCAATGGGTTTGAACGTCTGTGCCTGGGTCGGCAAACTGGCGGCCAGGCAAATGGCAGCCAGCCACAGTGCAGTCTTCATGGGATGCTCCTGGACGTCTTGGGCGTCATGCCCCTTGTCATTAGAAGAAGTCGCTTTGGATAAAGCCAAAATCCATCAATTCCGCGTCCTTAACCGGGCTGAAGTTATTGATGCGGTTCTTGGCGCTGAGCGGCAGCGGTGGGTCGAGCAGGGCGTTGGTCTTGTCGTAGCCCTGGCCGATGATGGCGAAGATGATGCCGTTCCAGCCTTTGACGAAATCGTCGATCTTGAAGCGTTTGTGGCCCAGAACCGGATCACCGATGTACACCCAGCCGCGGTCGACCTTCTGCATCACGACGAAGTGCTTGTAGCCGCGGATGTCCATCAGCACTACCACCGGAATGCGAATGTCGTGCAAGGTCTCGGGAGCCACTCGGTAACCCCGTGCACGCATGCCCAGGCTTTCCACGTAGCGTTTCATGTCGAGCATCGAGAAGCCTTGGGTGCGCACCAGGTCCTCGTCGGCGTTGGCCAGCATGCCTTCGATGACGTGTTGCTCGTCCACGTCCAGCCAATAGGCCTGGCGCAGGATGGTCGCCAGCGACGCGGCGCCGCAACTGAAGTCGGTCTTCTGTTGCACCAGGTCGGCGAACTTGCGTTCGCGTATGCTCTGGATAGGCTTGTAGATCACCGCGCCGCCCGGCAGGACGGATAGCGGCATTTGGGCTGCCTCGCTCACACTGGCCATGCACAGCAGCAATGCCAAGGCGATAATGCGCATGTTCGATGCCCCCGATGATTACGGTTGAAAGAAGGCCCCCCGAAGGGGACCTTCCAGGCCACAGCGGTTACATCGAGGTGTTGGAGATGGCCAGCGAGTTGCTTTGCTGGTTGCCCACACCGGCTGCCACGTTGACGCCCAGGTTGCCGCTGCCACCATTGACCGAACCACTCAGGGTTGCGGTGTTGGTCACAGGGTTGGCCCAGCCGGTCGGGGTCAGCACTTGGAAGGAAACAGTGTTGCTCAGGTCAAACGAGTTGGCCTCGCTGTAGCTCTTCGAGATGCTGTCCGAAGATTGCGATGCTTTCTCACCGGATTTTTCGTACGCCGATTCGCGGGACTTGTCGTACGAGGATTGGCGGGTCTTGTCGTACGAAGAGTCATACGATTTTTCGAACGAACTATCGTGGGACTTGGTGTACGAGTTGTCGTAGGCGCTTTCATTCGACTTGTCGATCGACGCGTTGAGCGAGGCGTCGAGCGAGCCATCGAAGGTAGCGCTGCGGGTGCGCTCGCGGCGGCCATCATCCGTGGTCACAGTGGCGGCAGCGGTGGCGGCGGCGGTCAGCGAGGCGTTCACAGAAGCACTCGAAGAGGAGCTTGCGCTGCCACTGTTGGCGCCGCTGGCATTCCAGCTGCTGGAGCCGCTGGCATTGGCGCTGTTGGACCCACTCGCACTGCTGCTGTGGGAGCCGCTGGCACTGCTGCTGTTGGAACCGGCTACGTTGAAGCTGGAACTGGAGCTCTTGTCGACGCTGGCGTCGAACGTGCCATTGCGTGAGGACGAACCGCTGGACGAGGTGGTGAAGGTCAGCGTATCCACGCGGTATTCACGGTCTGCGTAGTTGTTGACGGTCAGGCCCGGGCCGTTCTGATTAGCAGACGCGGTAGCGGTGGAGGTACCAATTGGCGCACTGTTGTTGGCAATGGCCATGGTATTTTTCTGCTGGTTCAGGTCGCCGCCAGCAATGTTGATGCCCACGTTGCCGCTGCTGCCGTCAGCCGAGCCGCTCATGACGGCGGAGCTTTGGGTCGACCAGTTGCTGACCGTGTTGTTGTTACTGTATTGATCGACTTTGGCAGTGGCAGTAGCGCTGCCGAAGACGAAGCTGTTGTCGATCGCAGCATTGTCGGACGCGGTGTTGGCGATGGCCGCCGCGTTGTCTTGTTGGTTGCCGTTACCGGCTGCCACGTTGACGCCCACGTTGCCACTTGCGCCGGCGGCAGAACTGCTCATCTCGGCTTCGTTGACGGTGCCTTCGTTGTGGATGCGGTTACCGGTGCTGCTTTGTGCGTCTGTGGCCTTGGCCGTGGCACTGGTGTAGACCGCTTTTGCCGGGGGTGTGTGATTGTTGTTATTGCCGTGACCACGCCGGTCGTTCTGATCCGCTTGTGCGGCAACAGCCATGACCGCAGCAATTGCGAAAACCAGAGGCTTGATTGCCATCGAGGGTTTCATGGTGTTTCTCCGTCTTCTTTAGGTTAAGTGTTGTTCTTACCTGTTTGGGTCAGTCCGCGACCCGGACGCTGAGGGTGTTGGCCATGCGGTTTCCCACCCCTGCGCTCTGATTCAACTGGATCACCCCACGGCTACCGGTGAAGGCCTGGTCACTCGTGGTGACCTGGCGATGGCCAGGTGCAGAGCCAGTTGCATCGGAGTTGTAGACCAGCGCCACGTTCTGTTGCAGGAGGACGCTGTCGTCGAGACTTTGCGGCTGTGCACCGATGCTGATACGCAGCGCGTTGGCTTGTTGGGTGTTGGCACCGGCGCTCTGGTTCACACCCAGGGCGCCACTGCCACGGCTGAAGGCGTCACCCTGGATGCTGGAACGGGCGTCCATGTTGGGGTCTACGGGGGCATTCTGGCGTTGGCGGATCTGCGTGGTCGCGCTGGCCCCCTGGCCGATCGCGAACGCTCGGGCGTTGGCTTGCTGCTGCAGGTCGCCGGCCGCCTGGTTGACGCTGAAATTGCCTTGGTACTGCGCACCGGACGTGTCGATGGAGGCCTCATTGATCACAGGGACCGGGGATTGGGCCAGTGCCGAGGCACAGCAGAGCGAAGCCAGGATGAACAGCACATGCCTCATCTCATTGGCCTCCGGTCAGGATCTGCAGGGGCGCCAGGCCACGCTGCACGCTTGAATTGACCATGTTGGCGATGCCGCTGCCCGAGCCCGTGCCACGGCCTGCGGCAAGGTTGGGCAGTTGCGTCTGGGTATTGATGTTGCCACCCAGGTTGTTGGTCTGCTGGGTGATAAGCGAACTGATGCCTGCACCGCTGCTGATGCCGGCAAAGTCACCATCGCTCAACTCGTTGGTCTGTTTGAGCACGTACGCGGACGGGTTGGCGTTAGCGGTGGTCGGGTAGGGGTCGGGCGCCAGGGGCGCGCGGGTGGCGATGCGCGGCTGCACATCACGGGTGATGACGATGATCCCGTTCTCGGCCTGCACGGGCACGCTGAAGCTCGCGGCCAATGCACAACCGACCAACAGGAGGCGGCACGTGCCTTTATCCAGTTTCCCCATGACGGCAATTCCTTCTTCGAGCGCTGGCCAAATACAGCGTTGCGAGGAAGGAGAGCAGAACCCGTGCCGCTTTTTGGTAATGCTTTGCAATCAGCGGCTTACACCGACTGCTTGGGCGCGGCGGTAAGTTGCTGTATCAGCGCTGAGACAGTATTTCCGCAAAATGGCGTTTTGCCCGCAATGGGCGTTGCTCGAAGGGCTTTTTCCGGCGATGTATCACCCGTGTGACACTGTTCCCTCAAAGGGGGGCAGGAGCGCGCAACGACGGGGCTTACGCCGCTTCCAAGTGTGTCACCGGTTTAACACTCGGTGGCGCAGGCGGGTGTTTGCCCCTGTAGCAAGCGGTGTACCGCATGCAGCGCAGCTGCACTGCGTTGGGGCCAGTCACCTTCGATGATCTGCAGTGCTTGCCGATGGTGTTGCAGCCATTGCAGGCTGTCATCAAAGAAGGTCTGACGGTCTGCTAGGTCCGGCTGGCTGCGTTGGCCGTCGGCCACCCAACCCACCCCCTGCGGGCTGAGCAAAAGGTGCAGGTCGTAGTGGCGCGCAAGCAAGGCTTGCTCCAGCCAGGGCGGGCAGTCGTGAAACAGTGCGCGGCTCCAGAGCATGTTGCTGAGCAGGTGGGTATCGAGAATGAGCAGCTCCGGGGCCTGCCCCCGGGCCTGGTCTTCCCAGCGCAACTGGCCCTGGGCGATGGGGGTGATGTCGGCATAACAGGTGTCGCGGCATTGCTGGTCGATGAAGTGGCGCACGTATTCGCCCACCACCACACCGCCGAAATGTGCCTGGATCTCGCCACTGAGCCAGCTCTTGCCGCTGGACTCGGGGCCGCACAGTACCAGCACCTTCATGGCAGCACCTTGGCTGCTTGCAGCGCCGGGTCACGGCGCCACTCCAGCCAGCCACGCACGGCAATTACAGTGAGCACGGCGAAGAAACCGGCGGTGAAGTACAGCTGCTGGTGCAGGTACTGGCCCACATAGGCCACGTCGACCACGATCCACAGCAGCCAGCACTGCACGCGCTTTTGTGCCATCCACAGTTGTGCGACTAGGCTGAACCCGGTCAGCGTAGCGTCGAGCCAAGGCAGCGCCGCATCGGTCCAGTGCGCCATGGCCGCGCCCAATGCCCCACTGAGCACCAGGCCTGCCGTGAGCCCGCTAAGCAGGGCGCCGGTCCGCAGGCGCGACACCTGGCGGGCGTGCTCGACCTGCCCTGGGCGCTTCCATTGCCACCAGCCATACAGCTGCAGCCCGGCGTAGGCCAGTTGCAGGAGCATGCCCGAATACAACTTCACCTCGAAAAACAGCCAGCCATATATAAGCACCATCACCAGGCCGATCGGCCAACACCAGGCGTTCTGTTTCACGGTGAGCCACACCGCAGTGACGCCAAGCACGGCGGCGATGAGTTCGAGGCCGGACATCGGCGAATCCTTGGTGGCTGGAAAGGGGGCGCGATTGTAGCGTGTGTGGCAGGGTAGGAGTAGAAGGCCCGAGGTTTCGGGCCAAGCCGGCGCCCCTCGATGAGCGCCGCGCTGGCGGCGGTTGGGCCGATCAGCGCGATAAGCTCACACCCGGAACTGGCGCAGCAGTTGCTCCAGCTCTTCACTCAAGCGGCCCAGTGCCATGCCCGCATCGCTCGACTGGCGCGCAGCATTGGCGGTTTGCTGCGACAGCCCGGCGGTGTCGAGCACACTGCGGTTGATGTCTTCGACCACATGGGACTGCTGCAATGTGGCGCTGGCGATCGTGGCATTGAGCACGGTGAGGTTGTGCAGCGCCTGGCTGATGGCGTCCAGGCTCGAGCCTGCCTCGCGGGCCTGCTCGACGGTCTGGCGCGAGGCTTCGCTGCTGGTGTCGATGGCCCGGACTGCAGCGTCCGACTGGCTTTGCAGGTGCTCGATCATGGTGTGGATCTCCGCGGTCGACTGCGCACTGCGTTGGGCCAGCAGGCGCACCTCATCGGCCACCACGGCAAAGCCGCGGCCCTGCTCGCCAGCGCGGGCCGCCTCGATGGCTGCGTTGAGCGCCAGCAGGTTGGTCTGCTCGGCGATGGAACGGATCACGTCCAGCACCCCACCGATCTTCGAGCTGTGCCCGGCCAGGTCGCGAATCACCTGCACGGCCTGGTCGATGGTGGCCGAAAGGCAGTCGATCTGCTGCAGGCTGCCGTGGATGGCCTGCTGGCCATGCTCCACCTGCTGTTGCGCTGCGCGCATTTCAACGGCGGCCTGCTCGGCGGTCTTGGCCACGTCCTGTACCGCATAGGTCACTTCGTTGACGGCGGTGGCTACCTGGTCCATTTGCATCGACTGCTGGGCGCTGTGCTGTTGCGCGGCACCCGCGTTACTACCCACGTGCCCGGCTGATTGCGCCAGTGCATGCGCGGCCCCCTGCAATTGGCCGACCACGCCCTGCAGCTTGCCGTTGAAACGGTTGAAATGCTCGCCCAGATGAGTGATCTCGTCACGTCCATGCACGTCCAGGCGCCGGGTCAGATCACTTTCGCCACTGGCAATGTTGCCCATGGCTTGCACCGCCTCCTGCAATGGCCGGGCGATGCTGCGGGCGATGAGCCTGACTACCAGGGCCATCAGCAGGGCAATGCCCAGACCTAGCAGTGACGCGTCGCGCAACTGACGGGCGAACTCGGCCTGCACGTCGTCGATGTAGACACCAGAGCCGATGATCCAGCCCCAGGGCTTGAACAGTTGTATGTATGACGTCTTGGCAACCGGCTCGCTGGCACCGGGCTTGGGCCACCGGTAGTTAACCGGGCCTTCGCCCTGGCTGCGGGCGAGTGCGGCCATCTCGTTGAACACGGCAAAGCCGTCAGGGTCGCGAACGGCCGAGAGATCCTGGCCATCGAGCTTGGGGTTGGCCGGATGCATGATCATCGTCGGCCCCAGGTCATTGATCCAGAAATAGTCATCGTGGTCGTAGCGCAGCGTGCGCACTACCTGCAGGGCTTGCTGCTGGGCCGCTTCACGGCTCAACGTACCGGCGGCCTCAAGGCCCTGGTAGTAGGCCAGTACACCCGCGGCCGTCTGTACGACGTGACGGGTTTTCTCGGCCTTGGCCTGGTACAGATCACCATGGATCTGACGTAGCATGAGCAGGCCAAGAATGACCAGCATCGCTACTGCAACCAACAGGATCAGCCACAGGCGGCGGCTGATCGACATCGACCTCAAGCTCTTCATTGACGGCACTCCAGCCTTGTTCTTGTTATTCAAGTGCATCCAAGCATGCTTTGTGTCTGACCCCCACACGACTAATGGCTAAGTGCCATTTTTCGCCTAGTCTGCAGGTTGCCGTGCAAGCCATTGCAAAGCCGCTCTGATAGGATTTCGGCCGCGAAAGATGAAACCTTTAGGCAGACTGAACTTTTCTGCTGGCGCTGGTCCCAGCATCGCTGTAAAAAGCCGCGCCGCATTCGGCAAACACAAGCAAACCAAGAACAAGGGGCCTGCAACGTGCAGCGCTCCAACGGGGGAATGATGGATTTTTGGACTGCCTTCCAGGCAATCATCTTAGGCGTGGTCGAAGGGCTGACAGAGTTTCTGCCGATCTCCAGCACCGGGCACCAGATCATCGTTGCCGACCTGATCGGCTTCGATGGCGAACGGGCCATGGCCTTCAACATCATCATTCAGCTGGCGGCCATCCTTGCGGTGGTGTGGGAGTTTCGGCGCAAGATTTTCGAGGTGGTCTTCGGCCTGCGCAGCCAGCCGACGGCGCGGCGCTTCAGCGCCAACCTGCTGTTGGGGTTCCTTCCGGCCCTGGTGTTGGGTGTGTTGTTTGCCGACCTGATCCATGAATACCTGTTCAACCCGATCACCGTGGCGACGGCGCTGGTGATCGGCGGTGTGATCATGCTCTGGGCCGAGCGCCGCACGCACCGTGTGCAGGTCGAGCATGTCGATGAAATGCGCTGGTCGCACGCCCTCAAGATCGGCTTCGTCCAGTGCCTGGCGATGATCCCCGGTACCTCGCGTTCAGGTTCGACCATCATCGGCGGCCTGCTGTTTGGCCTGTCGCGCAAGGCAGCCACCGAGTTCTCGTTCTTCCTGGCGATGCCGACCATGGTCGGCGCGGCGGTGTACTCGGGTTACAAGTACCGCCACCTGTTCCAGCCCGACGACCTGCCGGTGTTTGCCCTGGGGTTCGTCACCTCGTTCATCTTCGCCATGATCGCGGTGCGTGCATTGCTCAAGTTCATCGCCAACCACAGCTATGCGGCGTTTGCCTGGTACCGTATCGTCTTTGGCCTGCTGATTCTGGCGACCTGGCAGTTTGGTTGGGTCGACTGGTCGACGGCGCACCCCTGACATGGCGCGCACACAAACGGCCAAGGAGGGCGCCGCTCGCAAAGTGGAGGGTGTACGCAACGTACGCCTGAAACTGCTGATACTGGCTGCGCTGTGCCTGCTCCCGGCAGTGGGTGCGGCGCAAATGGCGTGGCGCGGGGGCTCATGGTGGCCGTTGGCGGTATATCCGGCGGCGAGCCTGATCACCCTGTTGCTGTACTGGCAAGACAAGCACCAGGCCCGCACCCAGGCGTGGCGCACGCCCGAAAAGGTGCTGCACGCCAGTGAGTTGCTGGGAGGCTGGCCGGGCGCACTGGTGGCCCAGCAGTTGTTTCGCCACAAGACCCGCAAGGTGTCGTATCAGGTCGTGTTCTGGGGGATTGTGCTGGTACATCAAGCGTTCTGGGCCGACCACCTGTTTCTGGGGCAGCTTGCGTCGTTGATATAACGGCTGCCTGGCGCCCCAGGCGATTCACATCAGCAAACCCACCTGCAATCGCTTCGCCAGTCGTCGCACCACCAGTTGATGCGAGCGCTGCAGCAGGTCGCATAGCTCATCCCTGCCCATGGGGTAGGGCGGTGCCATGCTGATCCACCGCGCCCGCGCCAGATAGGGGGCCGGGCGCACGCCGGGCCGGTCGCAGTAGCCCAGAAACAGCTCATCGGCCACCTTGAACGACAACCCCGCACCCGCAAGATCGAGTACCGCGAACATCTTGTTGCCGGCGACCGAAAACACCCGGATACCGCCCCATTTGTAGTCTTCCTGCGCCCCAGGCAGGCTCAGACAGAAGGCGGCAACCTGCGCTTCGTTCATTGTGTGTTTAGACATAACGCTCTCCACATGCCTCGAACGACGCCGCCAGGTGGTCGATCCATACCCGTACTGCCGGCAACAAACCACGCCGGTGGGGGTACACCGCCTGCAGGTAGCCGCCAGGCAACGACCAGTCGGGCAACAGGCGCACCAGTTCGCCGCGTGCCAGTTCTTCTTCGCAAAACATGCTGGGCAGGGCGGTAAAGCCTAGCCCGGCGCGCACGGCAGCGTTGCGCACCACAAAATCATCAATTGCCAGGCGCGGCTCCAGGGCAATGTCCTGTTGGCGGCCCTGGGGCCCGAGCAGGCGAAAATGCACCAGCCGGTCTGCCTCTGCTGCGCCAAGCACCGGCAACGAGGCCAGTTCGGCCGGCTCGCGGATATGGTCGGCGAAGCCCGGCGCGGCGACCAGTTGCATCTGTGCCTGACGCAGCCGGCGGGTGACCAGTGCCGGGTCTTCGTCACCCAGGTCACGCACCCGCAGGGCAACGTCGATGCCCTCCGAAATGAGGTCGACGCGGCGGTTGAGCAAGACCATGTCCAATTGCACTTGTGGGTATTGTTCCAGGAAGCGGCTGATCACCTGCGGCAGGAACGCATGGGCCAAAGCCACCGGGCAAGACACCCGCAAGCGCCCACGGGGTTCGCTGCTCATGCTTGCCACCACCTCGTCGGCGGCCTCGGCCTCCAATAGCATGGACTGGCAATGGTGCAGGTAGCGTTCGCCCACGGCGGTCAGCTTGAGCTGGCGCGTGGTGCGTTGCAGCAAGCGGGTGCCCAGGCGCTCTTCAAGCTCGGCGATGCGTCGCGACAGGCGCGACTTGGGGATGCCCAGCTGGCGCCCGGCAGCCGCGAAACCGCCGGCTTCGACCACGCGGGCGAAATAAAAGAGGTCGTTGAGGTCTTGCATCGCAGGGGCTCACTGTTCTATCTGTGGGACAAACTAACGCATTTTTACTGACTTATCACTCATTAGGCGCCTCGGTAGGATTCTCCCCATTGTGATCGCCCAACGCCGCGGTCTTCATTCGCAGGAGAGTCCCATGAAACTGTTGCACATCGATTCGAGCATCCTGGGCGACAATTCCGCCTCGCGCCAACTGAGCCGTGAAGTGGTCCAAGCCTGGAAAGCCGCCGACCCGAGTATCGAAGTGGTGTACCGCGACCTGGCCGCCGATGCCATCGCTCACTTCTCCGCAGCTACCCTGGTGGCTGCAGCTACGCCAGAAGACGTGCGTGACGCCGCGCAGGCGTTCGAGGCCAAGCTCAGCGCCGAAACCCTGGACGAATTCCTGGCCGCCGACGCCGTGGTCATCGGTGCGCCGATGTACAACTTCGGCGTGCCGACCCAGCTCAAGGCCTGGATCGACCGTGTCGCCGTTGCCGGCAAGACCTTCAGCTACACCGAAGCTGGCCCGCAGGGCCTGTGCGGTGACAAGAAAGTGGTGCTGGTATCGACTGCCGGCGGTGTGCACGCAGGCCAGCCGACCGGGGTTGGCCATGAGGACTACCTCAATGTGTTCCTGGGTTTCATCGGCATCACCGACCTGGAGATCGTTCGCGCCCAAGGCCTGGCCTACGGCCCGGAACACCGCAGCAAGGCCATCGACGCCGCCCAGGCGCAGATTGCCAACGCGCTGTTCGCGGCGGCCTGATCGGCCCTTGTGACAAACCGGCTGTCGCAGACGCGCCAGCCGGTTTTTTCATCCATTTTTCATCTGCCATCACACTGGGCAGTTCTATCCTCACGCTATCCCCTCGCTGCGCGTGGAATAGCGGCTGATGAACATTGCCCCTTGCTTGCTGGCACTGCTCCTGCTTGGCGGCCTGTTGCCCACTGCCGAGGCGGCATCCTGGGTGGCCGGCCTGCACCACATGATCTTGGATGACCCGGTCGATGCCCGCCCCATGCAGGCACTCGCCTTTTATCCGGCCCAAGGTACTCCCCACAGCCTGCACATCGACGGTTACCCGGTCGAGGTCGCTGAAGAGGCTCCGGTCGCCCTTGGCCAGTTCCCGCTGCTGGTGCTCTCCCACGGCAACACTGGCAGCCCGCTGGCCTTGCACTACCTGGCCACCTCGCTGGCACGTCAGGGCTTTGTCGTGGTGGCCGTGGTGCATCCAGGCGACAACGCCCGCGACCATAGCCGCCTGGGTACCTTGAGTAATCTCTATGGCCGACCGCTGCAGGTCAGTGCCGCCATCACAGCGGCCCGTGACGACGCATTGCTCGGGCCTTATCTGAACGACGGCAAGGTGGGCGTGATCGGCTATTCGGCCGGCGGGGAGACTGCGCTGATCCTGTCGGGTGCGCAGCCCGATCTCGACCGTCTTCGCCAATATTGCCTGGAGCGCCCGACCGACGCCGACGCCTGCAAGACCCACGGTGTGCTGATTACCGACCGCAGTGAGCTGACACCCACGGCTGACGCCCGCGTGGGAGCCGTGATGCTGATGGCACCCTTGAGCCTGATGTTCGGTCGCCACGCCTTGGCCGGGGTCAAGGTGCCGGCCTTGATTTACACCGGGGACAACGACCAACTGCTGGCAGTGGACCGCAATGCCGAAGCGCTGGCCCGCAAGCTGCCGGTCACCCCGGATTATCGCCTGCTGGCCGGTGCCGGGCACTTTGTGTTCATGGCCCGTTGCGATGACGAGCAGCGGGTGCGCATGGCGGCCTTGTGCAAAGATGCCGACGGCGTCGATCGCCGCCATATCCACCATTCACTGCAACAGGACACCGCGGCGTTTTTCAGCCAGGCGCTGGGTGCCCCGGAGCAGGCTGAGCGCTCAGCCGCGCTGGCTGCGCCTGGCCAGCAGCAACGTTAAACCAACCCCGGCCAGCGCCAGCAGGGCCGCAACGCAGAATATCGAGGCATAGCCCAAGTGCACCGCCACGGCACCCATTAGCGGGCCGGCGATGGCCAATGCCAAGTCGAAGAACACCGCATAGGCACCCAGCCCGGCTCCGCGGCTGCTGCTGGGCACCTGCCTGATCGCTTCCACCCCCAGGGCCGGGTATACCAATGACAACCCGAAGCCAGTCAAGCCGGCGCCGATCAATGCCCAGGCAGGCGAGGGCGCGAGCCAGAGCAGGCTCAGGCCAGCCACCTCGGTGGCCATGCAAACGACGGCGACGTTGTAGCCGCCAAAGCGGTTTATCGCGTTGACGAACAGCAACCGCGAAATGATGAAGCACAGCCCAAAAGCGCTCAGGCACCAGGCCGCACCAACCCAGCCACGCTCTAGGTAATACAGCGTGACGAAGGTCGTCAGGGTGCCGTAACCGATCGATGCCAGGGTAAGCCCCAGGCCGCAAGGGGCCACGCGGCCGAATGCCGACCAGAACGGCAGGCGCTCACCGCGCACCACCACCACGTCCGGGCGCTTGTGCAGCACCACCAGGGCGAGCGCGGCAAGCCCTAGCAACGCTAGGCCCAGCACGCTGAAGTTCAGGCCATCGACTGCCAGCACGCCCAGCGGCGCGCCAATGGCAATGGCCCCATACGAGGCGATGCCGTTCCAGGAAATGACCCTCGCTGTGTGCTCAGGCCCCACCTGGTTGATGCCCCAGCTCAGGGTGGCGACACCGATCAGCCCTTGGGCGAGCCCCAGCGCCAGGCGCCCGACGAGCAAAAGCGCCAAGCTCAAAAGCGGCAAGCTCACGGTCCAGGCCGAAAGCAAGGTCAGCACCCCGCAGCCGGCAATGCCCAGCAGGCCATAGCGCACAGCGCGCTTGCCGCCGAGGGTGTCAGCCACCCGCCCGGCGAACGGGCGGCTGAGGAGGGTGGCCAGGTACTGCAAGCCAATGGTCAACCCCGCGATTACCGCACCAAAGCCCAACTGGTCATGCACATGGCTGGGCAACACCGCGATCGGCAGGCCGATGCAGAGAAACGCTATGAAGGTGTAGAAGACAATCGTCAGGATCTGCAGGGTGATAGTGAAGGTATGGCTGGCGGGGGCGGGTTGTTGCGCGGTCATGGGCTCGTTCGCGGGCGGGCGGTTGGGCGTGGCGTCATCATGGCCGTTGCGCGAAGAAAATGAAAGCAGGCTAACGGAAATGCCGTGCTTCGGGGGGAGTGCCTCTTCGCGGGTGCACCCGCGAAGAGGCTAGCCCAGTCCCCTCAAGGAAACCAAGCGTGCTCAGCGACCTTAGACCACCACACCCTGGCTGCGCAGGTAGTCGTCATAGGTCCCGCTGAAGTCCACCACACCATCCGCTGTCAGCTCGATGATGCGGGTCGCCAGGGACGACACGAACTCCCGGTCATGGCTGACGAACAGCAGGGTACCCGGGTAGTTTTCCAGTGCCAGGTTCAGCGCCTCGATCGATTCCATGTCCAGGTGGTTGGTCGGTTCATCCATCACCAGCACGTTCGGTTTTTGCAGGATCAGCTTGCCGAACAGCATGCGGCCTTGTTCACCACCCGAAATCACTTTGACCGATTTCAGAATCTCGTCGTTGGAGAACAGCATGCGGCCGAGCGTGCCACGGATCACCTGTTCACCGGTGGTCCATTGGCCCATCCAGTCGAACAGGCTCACGTCGTCCTCGAAGTCGTGGGCGTGGTCCTGGGCGTAATAGCCCACTTCGGCGCTGTCGGTCCATTTCACTTCACCCTTGTCCGGCGTCATTTCACCCACTAGGGTGCGCAGCAGGGTGGTCTTGCCGATACCGTTCGGGCCGATGATCGCCACACGCTCGCCGGCTTCGATGGTGAAGCTGAAGTCCTTGAACAGCACCTTGTCGTCGAAGGCTTTGGCCATTTTCTCGACGGTTACCGCCTGACGGTGCAGCTTCTTGGTTTGCTCGAAGCGGATGAACGGGCTCACCCGGCTCGACGGCTTGACCTCGGCCAGCTGGATCTTGTCGATCTGCTTGGCGCGCGAAGTGGCCTGCTTGGCTTTGGAGGCGTTGGCCGAGAAGCGGCTGACGAATGTCTGCAGTTCGGCGATCTGGGCTTTCTTCTTGGCGTTGTCCGACAGCAACTGCTCGCGTGCCTGGGTAGCGGCAGTCATGTATTCGTCATAGTTGCCCGGGAACACGCGCAGCTCACCGTAGTCCAGGTCGGCCATGTGGGTGCAGACGCTGTTGAGGAAGTGCCGGTCGTGGGAAATGATCACCATGGTGCTGTTGCGCGCGGTGAGGATGGTCTCCAGCCAGCGGATAGTGTTGATGTCCAGGTGGTTGGTCGGTTCGTCGAGCAGCAGCACGTCCGGGTCCGAGAACAGGGCCTGGGCCAGCAACACGCGCAGCTTCCAGCCCGGTGCCACTTCACTCATCGGGCCGAAGTGCTGTTCCAGCGGGATACCCAGGCCGAGCAGCAGCTCGCCGGCGCGGGATTCGGCCGTGTAGCCGTCCATTTCGGCGAATTCGGTTTCCAGTTCGGCGACGGCCATGCCGTCTTCTTCGGTCATTTCCGGCAGCGAGTAGATGCGGTCACGCTCGGCCTTGACCTTCCACAGTTGGGCGTGGCCCATGATCACCGTGTCGATGACGGTGAAGTCTTCGTAGGCGAACTGGTCCTGGCGCAGTTTACCCAGGCGCGTGTTGGGCTCGAGCATGACCTGGCCACCGGACGGCTCCAAGTCGCCACCGAGGATTTTCATGAACGTCGACTTGCCGCAGCCGTTGGCGCCGATCAGGCCGTAGCGGTTGCCGTTGTTGAATTTGACCGAAACGTTTTCGAACAGCGGCTTGGAGCCGAACTGCATGGTGATATTAGCGGTGGAGATCAAGGAGCTTACCTATCAATAACTTACGTGGCTTCTTCGCAGCTACGGACCAATTTCTGACCAATCTGGAGCTTTTCCAGCCCTTGCCAGTCGTGGGACGAGTTAATCCAGCGCGCATAAGTCGATAAGAGCATCTGCACGCTATGCCCGAGCTGTTGGGCGATAAATGCGGGGTTGAGACCAGACATTGAGCATATTGTCGCATAGGTGTGGCGGCAGTTATACGGGGGGCGGTATCTGATCCCCAATCCTTTGAGGATCAGGCGCCATTGAGGGTGCAGGTCCGGCGTCGGTGAATTGCCCTTTGCCCTGCCGGCGGATGAGTGGGTCTGTCAAATCAGTTTGCGGCAATAGCAATAGATGAACTTTTGCACCGTACCAAAGGGGGTGCGGTGATCCTCTTTCGCCTGGCCCAACAGCTCATACTGCGCACCGAAGGTGCCGTGCAAATCCTGTGCAGTATAGCGCTGCACTGGAAGGCCACTGCAGAGGTCTGGGCCATCCTCGGCGAATGTGCCGACGATGACGAATCCGCCGGGTTTAACCGCACGCTCTACTGCTTGAAGGTAACGTTCTCGATCTGCTGAATCAGTGAGAAAATGAAAAACGGCCCGGTCATGCCAAAGATCGAAGCGGTGCATAGGGAGCTCTACACGCGTGATGTCTGCCTCCAACCATTTGATGGCGTTGGCCCGTGCCCCTAATCTGGATTGGGCTACTTGGAGGGCAGCGACGCTCAAGTCGAGCACCGTGATATCGGAGAACCCCCCTTGCAGCAGGTCGTCGACCAGTGTCGATGCACCACCACCAACATCGATGATGGCTGCTGAGGGCTTAGCCCCAGTGCGATGAATAAGGTCCAGGGAACTCGCAGCATGCTCTTGATACCAGCTGACGCTGTCAGCATTTTTTTCGGTATAGACACGTTCCCAGTGGGCTTTGTCTCGCATTACAAATTCCTCGGTGTACTCAACATTACTCGGGATCCATCAGTCGACGTGAGCTTATTGAACTCACCGTCGGGGGGATTGGAACCCTCATCGTTACTATCTGCCGGTGGCGACGTCAGCTGTACTGAACACGACCCTGCAGCACCCACGTCGCTCGATTAGTCGATAGGTTCTATGTCCGTCAGCGTAGCGGCACTGGTTTCTTTGATCAGCTCGATGAACTCCACGATATAGGGCTTACTGCTGTCAGTCGTGAGGGTCGCGGCCCAAATCTCAGCGAACAGACCATCGCGCGTAATCGGCTTGGCGGTGATGTACTGGCGTTGCAGGTAGGTCTGCACTGCCCAGCGAGGCAGCACCGCGATTCCACGTCGGGTGGCCACTAGCATGAGGATGGCAACGGTCAGTTCAGTCGTGCGCCGTGACGGACTTATTCCTGCCGGCTTGAGCAACAACTGGAGAATGTCCAGCGCAGACTCTTCGACCGGGTAGGTGATCAGCGTCTCATCGCGAAAGTCGTCGGCATCTAAGTAATCCTTGGTGGCCAGAGCATGATCGTTGGCCACCAGGGCAACCAGGCGCGAGCGGAACAGGTGGTGAAAATCGACTCCCGCTTCTGGCTCGCGACACGACACCATGGCCAGATCCGCCTCACCTTGATGCAGCAAGCCGACAGGGTCGGCGTGGTACCCGGACACCAGATCCACTTCAACCTCCGGCCAGCGTGCCCGAAAGGCATCGACGGCAGGCATAAGCCAGTCGAAGCATGTGTGACATTCGATGGCGATCCTCAAGGTGCCGGTGGTCCCATGGGCAATCTTCAGAACATCACGCGTTGTCTCGTGCAAAACAGGGATGACTTTGTCGGCAGTCTCTAGCAGACGCTTTCCGGCGGGCGTGAAGATGACAGGTGATGATTTGCGGATGAATAAAGGCACGCCGTAGAAATCTTCCAGCGCCTTGATGTGATGGGAAAGCGCCCCCTGTGTCAGCCGCATCCAAGTGGCCGCCTTTGAAACGCTGCCGCTGTCACGCAGGGCCGTCAGGGTCTGCAAGTGCCTGACGTCTATCGGTATCCTGTTCATTAATTTTTTTGAGTCAGTTGGCGAATATTATTCGGTTGAATAATGTTAAGTCGATTCCAATAATTTGCCAATCCACTACACCAACCGGTCGGACGGTTCCGACCACCAGAAAGGACACCCCATGATTGGCACAAGAATGCACCGACAGGTTTTCCTGTTGGCCTGCGCCCAAGCACTCTTCCAGACGGTCTCGGTAGCGGTGATGACAGTGGGGGGATTGGCTGGCACGCTGATCGCCGACCGCGCGGACCTGGGGACGGTGCCAATCGCGAGTATGTTTATGGGCACCGCCGTGGCGATGTTTCCTGCATCCAGCTGGATGGCTCGCCGAGGTCGCCGGGCAGGCTTCCTGCTAGGCGCACTGCTCGGCGTGCTGGGATCGCTGATAGCGGCCTATGGTGTTTGGAAAGCATCGCTAGCGGTAATGGCAGTCGGCACCTTTCTCATCGGTAGCTATCAATCATTCGCCCAATTCTATCGCTTCGCGGCGAGCGAGGTCGCAGACGATGCCTTCCGACCTAAAGCGATATCACTGGTCCTCGCGGGGGGAGTAATCGCGGCCCTATTGGGGCCTACCGTAGGACGTATCGGAGGCCCTCTGCTGCCAACGCTGTATGTCGGCTCCTTCCTCATCCTGGCGGTGGTTTCTGCAACTGCGGCAGTCGTTCTACTGTCACTGCGCATGCCGAATGTCCAGGCAGACCACGCCGATCCCAGATTGGGCAGACACTGGTGGAAGGTCGTGTCTCAGCCCGTGTACCTGGTTGCCTTGTTTGGCGCCGCCACCGGCTACGGGGTCATGATCCTGGCCATGACAGCCACTCCCCTTGCCATGTTGCATCACCATCACAACCTCAGTACGGCCTCGACAGTGATCCAGTTGCATGTTCTTGGAATGTTCCTGCCGTCGTTCTTCACCGGCACGCTGATTGCCCGCCTTGGCGTGCTCAAGGTCATGCTGGCGGGCGTCGTCACGCTCATGGCGCACGTCCTGATGACCTGGACAGGCACGAGTTTCCAATCTTTCGCCACCTCTCTGGTCCTGCTAGGCGTGGGCTGGAACTTTCTATACATCGGTGGGACTACCTTGCTCACCTCCAGCTATACATCTGCGGAAAAAAGCCGGGCGCAGGCCATCAACGACATGGTGATCTTTGCAGTAGGGCTGAGCTGTTCATTCGGCGCGGCATCCCTGCTGCAGAAACTGGATTGGCAAATGCTCAATACATTGCTATTGCCATGGCTGGCATCCGCAGCGTTGGCCATTCTCTGGTTTGGCTGGAACAAAGGTCGCAGTTCATTTAGCGCATCAGGCTCCATTCAGCGATAAAGAATTGGAAAACACCCTAGTGCTATGCAGCTGTCGCCGGTGGAGTATGAGAAACGGTATTTTCTGAGCTTGGAGGGTGTCTATGAAACCAGGGCGATTCCCAGGTCCCTACGGGCCTGACTCCCCAAGCCTGCTTCTGTCATTCTATTCGTAATTTTTTATTGACACCCCGAAGACCTCTCAGTACTTTTCTTTCCTCCCTCCTTTCCGGCCACCTCTGCCGTGAACCGCCCAGGCGTTAACTCGCGAAGCGGTCATACACGTTGCCGACACTTATACGGTCGCGATCGACTAGCGCCCCTCATTTCCGATATAAAGTGTTAAGGATGATTCTATGATCATTCGTCAGGCTACTAACGCCGACCATCCGCACCTGCTCAACATTTGGCTGCGCTCCGTTCGCGCCACCCATCACTTCCTGCAAGAATCCGATATTGGGGCATTGCTTCCTCAGCTCCGCGATATTTACCTACCCGCTGTTGAAGTATGGGTTGCGGTAGATGCCGAGGACTGCCCGCTAGGGTTCATCGGGCTCAATGAAACCCATGTAGAAATGCTCTTCATCGAACCCGATCTGCGAGGGAAAGGGATTGGCCGCGCGTTGCTGGATCATGCCCGCAGTTCGCGCAGTCAGATGAGTGTTGATGTGAATGAACAGAACCCCGAAGCGGTAGGGTTTTATTTACATTACGGGTTTGTTCAAACAGGTCGTTCTCCGCTGGATGGCGAGGGCCGTCCCTTCCCCTTGCTGCACCTGAGCCTGCCCGGATAGGGCTGTAATGGTGAATCGCTCCTAAGCTTCTGCTTTGGGGCGATTCATTATTCATCAGGCAAGCATTCATTGACTGGGTAGCAATTGCCCAATCTCACTGGCTCATGATTGCAGCCGCCCGTATCCCGCTACGTAGCGAACCGGCAAATAACCCGTTCGAACGGCACTGGTCACCCTCAGAACTGGATCGGAGCAGGCGCCTGGTCGGCTAGTCTTGCCGCCAGGCTACCCGGCTGACGCATTAGAGTTTGTACTGAATCGTGTAGGACTCATCGGTTCGAGGTTCAATGGTAATCGGCATGCCGAATAGCTTCCCGTTGCATTCACTGACGACGCAGCGGTACACGGACCCCTGCCTGAGCAGGGCCCACAAGCCTTCGTCATGTATCACGATACGCACGACACGGGTTTCCGGATCTTCTCTTACTTGTGCCACATGGTGATCCAGGTCGCAGCCGAATTCAGGCGTGGTAAACTCAGGATCGTAGCCGATCAGCACCCCGTGCCTTTTCAATTCGTCCCGGATACGCTCAATCACGTCGTCTGCTTCTTGTTTAAGCATGATCGTTATCTCACGGTCTTGAACTCATAAAAAACTCTAGCTGACCCTGACGATTTTCGCTGTGGTTGGTGCAACC
Source organism: Pseudomonas ceruminis (assembly GCF_021602025.1). Lineage (GTDB taxonomy): Bacteria > Pseudomonadota > Gammaproteobacteria > Pseudomonadales > Pseudomonadaceae > Aquipseudomonas > Aquipseudomonas ceruminis. Next base: position 113,817 of record NZ_BQHW01000002.1, on the reverse strand, counting down.
AGCGATCCACCCTCATTCCTGACGTAGCCAGCGCCTTCATTCCAGATGCTCCCAGGCGACGTTCTCAAATAACGAACGCTTTCAAAGGGAACGCTCGTTAGAAAGCATTAGTCATATCTCCATCAGCGGCGCAATCCTGGCGCCCAGTTGGAGACATCCTAAAGCCGTTTTTCCATGACGATGGTGCGCTCAGCCCCATGGAACTCGTCGCGGATTTTCTGATAACCCAACGCGGCATAAAACTGTTCAGCGGTAATCGACGATGGCACACGCACAGCGTCAACACCGGCGCGGGCAGCGATGGCATGAATGGCACCCATCAGCTGCCGACCGATACCGCCTTTTTGATGCGCAGGATCAACGAAAACGCTCCTGACTACCTCACCGTCGAGACTGGCAGTGCCGATGATGGTATCGCCCAGCAAGGCTACCAGAACCTTGCGCTGGACGAGTTGTACCGTGACGGCTTCAGGAGCAAAGTTGCGCTCAACCTGAGCGATGATATCGGGCGCGTAGTCCTGTGAATTTGACTGACGCAGAGCGGCAATTACCACGTGGCTAATCGCTGCTGCATCTTTGCTCGTGGCGGGACGAACGTGACATTCCATGCTCAGACCTCGATCCTAAACGATCACAACGTCACTCATCATAATGTGCCTGGCTCTGTGCGACAGTCCTGCCGCTTATCGCTGGCCAGGCCATGCAGGCTCCGTCCTTGCCTTCGCGCTACTTCGGCATGTAGGCCCGTTGCCAGCGATGCGGAATGACAATCGAAGCGGTGGCTAGCAGTGCCGCCAGTAGGCCGTTGATTGCCAGCGCCGTCATACCAAACGTGCTTTGCAACAGCGCGCCCGCTACCGCCCCCAGCAACATACCAAGCCAAGGTACCAGTTGCACCCGCCACCCAGGCTTGCGCTCACCCATTAGCCAGCGACCCAGGCCGCGCCCGAAGCGAGAAAGGGCGCCCGTCACATACGTCAGCCCGATGGGCAGCCCATTCACTTCCTCCACGACCGCATTGATCATGCCCATGGAAAGCACGGCACAGACCAGTGCCACGAGCGGTGTCGGCAGCACCCCAGCCAGGCACAGCAGGCCCCCCACACACAGGAGCAAGGGCCAAGAGCGCCGATTTACCCAGCGCGCCACGATCACGCCCATGGCGTTGCCGACGACGAACGCCACAATCAGCGTTGCGATGGTGAGGATGGCGCAAGAGTCGCCCTCGCCAATCGAAACGGCCAGTCGCGTGGTATTGCCACTCATGAAGGAGACGAAATCGCCCGTTGCGGTAAAGCCCACCGCATCCGTCATGCCGGCCAGGAAGGAAAGTGCTGCCACAAAACACAGCCCGACCTTGCCACGTATCTGTGCAATGCGCTTGCCGCGCGCGGTGTAATGACTTGATTGAGGAAGCATTAGGCATCGAACGGCGTGTTTTACCTGAGAGTGCTTTTAACATGAATAGTGGGAGGCCTCTAGTCGATAACCCGTCGGCTAGTTAGCACCCCCAGCGGCAACCGCGGGTATCGAGGTGTTTGCCTGGTCAGGCGTACAAATGTGCTCTTGTCGCATCAAGGCAGAAGTTGCGTGCGTGCCAGTGCTAATCTGCCCTGGTTAGGTGAGCGTATTGAATCAGGAGGTGTGAATGAAGCGGCATTTGCTAGGGTTGGCCTTGCTAGGTGTTTCGGGGATTGCCAGTGCAGAAATACCGCTCGTGAACGCCACATGCCCGGGCAACATCGAAGTGCATGCGGATGAGGGCGGCCCCGTTTACATAAATGGTAAGCAAGCCAAGCTGAAGAAGTTCAGCGATACGTATTTCGAGGCCAAGGGCAGTGGGGTAACCCTGTCGCTGATGGTCAACCCGGATGGCACGGTGAGCGTTTCCTACACCGGTAAGGGCCGTGCGAATGGCGTCTGCGAACTGACAGAGCAGGACTGACACACCTAGCGCAACGTTTCAACATCATCAAGGAGCAAGACCGGTCATGATCGGTATAGGCGTATCAATGTTGGCACTGGGGTTGGCCACCGCAAATCCTGCCTTCTGGATCCCCGGGCTGGTTTTTACAGTTATCGGCAGTAGCGGGCGCATGGGTCGACGGCGGCGAATGTAGCAGGCCTATTTCTGCTGGAGGGCGCTTCAGTCAGCACACGTTCGATATAACGAACAAGCATATTACCTTGAAACTAACGAGGGGTAGTATGTAGGCCACAGAACGAAAAAAAGGGTATTGCTGTTTCGATGGCCTTGGTTCACCACCGCGGGGGCAGCAGGAGTGTGTCGCGTGAAGAGTTTCAGGTCAGCCGCAGGCGCAATACTGGTATCCGCTGTTTTCACAATCTTGATGGGAGGGTGTGCACACAACCCGGATGTTCGTGAAGGACACGATTATACCTTTGGCACTACCGATAAAAGCCCGCCCGATTATCTGGGGTGCGTCAAAGGTGAACTTCAGCGTAATGCGACCACCTATGAAGTGGGTAGCGGCGACTCGGTGCAACTGTTCGTGGACAGCACAGACCCCACTACAGCCAACGGCCTTGTCGAAGTGCACGGCACCGGTACGCATCATCAGTTCACCGCCTATCAACGCGACGCCTGGTATGACCATGGGCGGTTGCTCGATGCTGCGCTCATGTGTTCAAAAGCCTAGCCAAGCCCATAAACCGGTGGCAACAAGACAAAAAGCCCGCACCGTAGAGCGCGGGCTTTTTGCGATGGGTGCTGATCCATCAGCGGGTCGAAGTCTACGGCTGCCTGGGAGCCGGTGAAATGCGACAGAAGTCTTGCGCGCTCATGCGTCCGGGCAGAGCACGACCTTGGTTGATTAGTGTTGGCGCGCCAGTGAGGGTAATATGCCCCAGGTCCATATCGGTCAATTGCAAATGCCTCTACTTCGTATTCTGTTCTGCTCTGTTCTGGTTGCGGGCCTGGCCGGCTGTGCCAACCCGGGCAAGCCTACTGCCAGTAAACTTACCAAGAAGTCGCCCAGTGATTACGCCGCCTGTGTGCTGCCCAAATGGCAAGCACTCTCGCCGCAGACCACGCAAAAATCCATCAGCCACGGTTATCGCCTGACTGCACCCAGTGCCGTGACTTCAGACGTGGTCCTGGAAGTGGTCGAGTACCACGATGGCAGCCGTGCAACGTTTTACAAGGGCAGCTTCCTGACCGGCGATAAACTGCGCCAGGTGGCTCGGGATTGCCTCGAGTGATCACCCGTCAATAGCCCGATCCGCCAAAGCCGCCCATGCTCGGTGAAGGCCGCCTGGCTTTCTGCTGAGCAGCGCTCCATTCGGCGCAGGTCATGAAAGTGGTCCTGTCCACCTTGCCATTCCCGTCGAAGCTGACGCTGTAGGGTTGAGTCTGGCCCGACCTGACCAGTAGGTAGTCAAAGCACGAACCGGGTACCACGGTGCGCTCGGACTCAGCCGTCGGCTTGCCGCCTATCTGCAGCACTTGCTCCTTGCTCATGCCGTTATCGACTTTCGATACCAGCGGCTGGTCATGGTAGAGGGATGCGGTGCTCGAACAGCCGGGCAACGCGCCCAGTGCCAACATCAGTGGGAAGATCGATGTATTCATGGCAGTGCTCCCGTCAGAGAACGCCGGCATGGCACAGCATCAACCCAGTCGGCTATTCATCATACGCCTGTACTGCCTCACCCGGCGCAGGGTGCACCATTGCTCCAGCAGCACGGCGCGCAGTGGCCAAGCCTGTCCCTTGGCTCGGCTTCCGGCCGCCAGCCGGCGCATTTGCATTTTCACCAGCGCCATATAGGCGAGCGCGGCGAACGCCTTGCGCTTCCAGCGGATGGGCTGCAGTTGGGCCGTCGCGCTGGCTTGGCCGCCTTGCCAGCGTTTGGGCAGCGTGGGGTCTATGGCCAAGGCGGTGGCGATTCCGGCCATGGCCACGCCACTGTCGAGCACCTGTTCGACCACCGGCAGACGGCGGATGCCGCCCGTAACCATCACGGGCATTCTGGCAATGCTGGCAATTTCGCTGGCGAATGTCAGGAAGTAGGCTTCGCGGGCCAGGGTACGGCCGTCACGGGTATCGCCCTGCATCGCAGGTGCCTCGTAACTGCCGCCTGACAGCTCTACCAGGTCTACCGGCAGTTCATTCAGCCATAACACTACCTGGCGCGCGTCGGCGGGTTCGAAACCGCCGCGCTGGAAGTCTGCCGAGTTGAGCTTCACGGCCACGGCAAAACCTGGGGACACTGCTGCACGTACGGCCTTGACCACCTCCAGCAGCAAGCGCGCGCGATTCTCCAGGCTGCCGCCCCAGCGGTCCTGGCGCTGATTGCTCAGAGGCGACAGAAACTGGCTCAGCAGATAACCATGCGCAGCATGGATCTGCACACCGTTGAAGCCGGCCTCTTCGGCAAGGGCGGCGGTGCGGGCGAAACGGTGGATCAGCGCGGCGATTTCCTCTTCATCCAAGGCCCGGGGCAGGGGGAACAGCCTGGACAGGCTTCCCATGTCCAAGGCAATGGCCGAAGGTGCCACGGTAGGTTGGCCCAGGTGCGCGCGCATTTGCCGCCCCGGGTGGTTGATCTGCATCCAGAACTGCGCACCCTTGGCGCGGCCAGCCTGAGCCCATTGGCGAAAACGCTGCAATGGCTGGCTGTCATCGAGCATGACGCCGCCGGGACCGGTCATGGCGGCAGGGTCGATCATGACATTGCCGGTCAGCAGTAGCCCAGCGCCGCCCTCGGCCCACGCTTGGTACAAGCGCAGCAATTGATCGGATGGGGTCTGGTCCGGGTTGGCCAGGTTTTCCTCCATGGCCGCCTTGGCAATGCGGTTGGGAATGACACTGCCATTGGGCAGACGCAGGGGTTGGAAGGGGCGCATGGTGATCTCTCCAAAAAATGCCGTGCATCGGACCGGGCCGCGGCAGGGTTGGGTTTTGGAGAAGGCTAAGGTTAAAGTAAACCTTAAGGTCAAGAGGGCATTTTACCTAACATGAAAATTGGCGAACTGGCCCGGCGCACCGGGCTGAGTGCTTCACGCATTCGTTTTTATGAAGCCAGTGGGCTGATCGAAGCCCGGCGCCTGGGCAACGGCTATCGGGATTACCCCGAACAGGTGGTGCGGTCGCTGGAAATCATTACCTGTGGCCAGCAGGCAGGGTTCAGCTTGGAGGAAATGCGCACGCTCACCCAGGCATCGGGTGCCGGTGCCGCACGTCATGACCTGTTGCTGGCCAGCCTCAAGCGCAAAGTGGCGGAAATCGAAGCCATGCAGCAGCGACTGGCGCAGAACCGGGCGCAGTTGCTGGCGGTTATCGCGGGTATCGAGCGCAAGCCGCAGGGGATGGATTGCGAAGCGAACGCCGAGCGGCTCATTGCCGGATGGCAGGCGGGCGAGGACGAAGATGTACCCCACAGCACCCTCTGACACGCCAGTTCGGTAGCCTGCGCGGGGGTAGGGCAACCCACCCCCAACACAAGCGTCAATGCACCTCGCCGGCCAGGTTCATGCGCCGGCACTGCACTTCTGCCGCGGTCCTGCTCGGGTAGCTGGGCTTGAGCCGCTCCTTCGCATAGTTGTCGTAGATGTCGAAGCCTGCGCATACGGTAGCCGCACAGTACCTGCTACCGATGCGCAAGGACTCCTTTTCGAGGGGTACAGCCGGTACGATAACGAATCTCGGTTGCATACTTGGTGCCTCCCCAGGCAGAGCCCTAAGTATTAGTCTGGTAGCAGATAACCATCAAGGCGACTCATGAATAAAAGCGCGGCCTGCTGCCGACTGGCCAAGACGTTTTGAGACCCGCTGGTCGATTCGTGTAAGGTTTTTGTAAAAAAGGTCGCGGGTTGTTCAGGGGTGGTTATTCTGTTTTGTATAAACAAAACAGAAGATGTACCTGATGAACCCACTTCCGTCGCAGCTCAATGCTGAACGCGGGGCGTTCTCCAGTTTTGAGGCGTGTCGCAATACCCAGCAGGGTACCGTGGTGATTCTTGCGTCCGGCGCCTCCGCCCGGCATTTTCCGCTGGGTGAGTTCGCTCACCTGCCGATCATCGCCATGAACGGCTCCGTCGCGCTCACTGCCGCCTGTGCCGTGAAACCTTTTTTCTACGTGTGCACCGACAAGAGCTTTCGCGATCAACAGCCTGCGCTATTTGCCCTCGCGTTGCGTGACAGTGAACGCCTTGCCTTATGGCCTGAGCAGTTCGCGGGGGCCGACATCCCGCCGGGTACCGAGTGCTACCCGCTGCACAAGGCCGCCAATCCTGGGGTATTCGACTGCCTGCGCGGAGGCGGAGCCAGCCATGTCTGCAGCCGGGCGTTATGGAGCAAGCGAGGCCGTTCGATCGCGTTCAGCAAGGACCTTTCCATTGGCTACTACGATGCTCGCACGGTGGTGTATGTGGCCTTGCAACTGGCCTATCACCTGGGTTTCGAGCAGGTGCTGCTGGTCGGGGTGGACCTTGACCAATCGGTGGGCCGCTTCTATGAAACCGATGACGGCGAACATTCACCCTGTGGCCTCGATCAGCATTGGCACAGCCGTATCCTGCCAGCGCTGACCCTGATGGCCGAGCAGGTGATGGATGAACATTTTCGTGTGTACAACGTATCGGCCAGTTCCCGCATCCCCCCGGCGTTGGTCCCGCGGATCAACCTGGCAGAGGCTCGCCGTATTGCCGCATGAGCAATTGCTTGCGCAAGAAAGCGGGTGCGCAGGCCCAGGGGGCGGCGTTACAGTGCGCTGACTTTGCCACAGAACGAGAACGTCGCATGTCCAGCGCCTACACCTTCATGCCATCCCCAGTCGGCTGCCTGACGCTGGTGGCTCGCAACGAACGGCTGGCTGCCGTGCTATGGGAAGAGGAACGGGAAAACCGCGTGCGCCTGGGCGAGTTGCACCGCGATGACCAGCACCCGGTGCTGCGCGAAACCGCGCACCAGCTGGGTGAGTATTTCGCAGGCTCGCGCCGGTGTTTCGAACTGCCCCTGGACTTTGCCGGCACCGAGTTCCAGCGCCAGGTATGGGCGGCGTTGCTGACCATTCCCTTTGGCCAGACGCGCAGCTACAGCGACATTGCCCGCCAGATTGGCAACCCCAGCGCGGTACGGGCCGTGGGCGCTGCCAACGGACGCAACCCCATTTCCATCATCGCGCCGTGCCACCGGGTGATTGGCGCGTCCGGGGGGCTGACCGGGTTTGCCGGCGGCTTGCCGGCCAAGCAGTACCTGTTGGCGCTGGAAGGCCGCCAAAGCTTGGCGCTGGACGTGTAGCCGGGTGTGCCGCCCTCAGCTCAACCCGTACACAATCAGGCAAACGACCAAGGCCACTACTGACCCCGCCATCAGCGTGTACTGCCGGTGCGCCCGACGGGCCTGCGGCCTGACTTCGCGCAGGTATTGCCCGGGAGTCGGCGCATCGGGCCGGTGCCGCAACCCTTCGGCGATCTCAGCCAACTGGCCCTGGATCAACAGGCCAACCAGGTAGTAAGTAGCGGCAAAACTGGCCAACGTAAAAAGCAGGTACTTCATACAATAGAGGCATCCAGCGGCACGCCGAGGGCGCTGTTGTTCGCGATGTCGAGCAGGACCAAGCCTTCCTGTCGGTCGTCCAGAACGGCCAGCAGGTTGCCGTGGTTATCCCAGGCCGCCGAGCCGCCGGCACCTGTGAAGTTGTCGGTGGGGCCCACGCAGTTGGCCATGAGCACCGGGATACCCAGGCTGCAGGCGACCTGCCGATAGTGCTCATGGCCTTCACGAATGCCCTTGGCAGTCTTCGCCACGCTGACAAGGTAAAGCTCGGCGCCCAGCGCCTGTGCTGCTTCGGCATGGGTCATGAACATGGATTCATAACAGATGGCAGGCGCCAGCTGCCGCTGCCCGACCGCAAACACCATGGGCTGGTCACCCGCCGTGAAGAACGGCAGTTCGTCAGCATGCAGGCGTTGTTTGGCATACGTCAGGCGCGGTAGGCCAGGGCGCAGGATCGGCATGCCGATGCGGATGCCTTCGGCGGTCGACAGCGGCAGGCCTACGGCTGCCGTGATTCCCAGCCGGTCACAGAGCGCCTGCAGTGGCGTGAGTAGATCGGTGCTGGCGGGCAATGCCAGCGTTCGGGCCAGCGCAGGTTCATAGCCGGTCAGGGACAGTTCGGGGAACACCACCACGTCGGCACCTAGCGTCGCAGCCTGCTCGATACAGCGCAAATGGCGGCTGAGATTAGCGGCCAGATCGCCCTTTTGCGATGCCCATTGCACGGCACAGAGTTTCATCAATGCGTCCCTTCCCTGGTACAGGTCGAAGGCCCGAGCATACTACCGGCACGTTAGCCTGTACCAGTGAAGGGTAATTCACGAAGCCGGGTGGGCAGCGAAACGCTGGCGGAACCAGTCATCGAGCATGGCTTTCTCGGCGTACAGGCGGTCACTGTTGCTGGCACTGCGGCCAGGGCGGCTCAGGTACATCTTGTCGCTCACCCGCTCCTTGGCCTGCTGGTCGGGTTTGCCGGGCTGGCTCAGGGTGTAGCTCAGGTCGATGCTCGGCCAGGTGATATCGCGCATGAAGCGCACGTCGTAGGCGCGGCTGTGCCAGGGCTCGAAGCGGCCGGCCAGGTCGATGTCACTGATGTCGATGACCAGTTGCTGGCCGGGTTGCAGATAGCGCAGGCCAAGTTTCTGCAGGTACTGGGTGAGCGTCGTCATGACGTAGCTGTCGGCGCCGCGCTCGTAGCCTGCGCTGTCCAGGCTCGCGTCGCGAAATTTTTCCGGATGGTTGAAACGCACCTCGACCTGCGCAGCAGGGGTGCCTTGTGCCATGCTGTTGACTGATAGCGCCATGAGCACGGCACCGACGAGAGCGATACGCATGATGCACCTCCGGGGCGGGCTGCGGTCGCTCCATTTTACGCCTGCCAAGGGGCTGCGACAGAGGAAGATTGTAATGAGCCGGTTTCGGCGGGTAGCCGCCAACAGCAAGGGGCGTGACCTGGCCGTGGGTGATATCCACGGGCATTTTCGGCGCCTGGAGCAGTACCTGGCCGATGTGGCGTTCAACCCGGAAGTGGACCGGCTGTTCAGCGTCGGAGACCTGGTCGACCGCGGGCCGCACAGTGAAGACGCGCTTACATGGCTCGCCAAGCCCTGGTTTCACGCCGTGCAGGGCAACCATGAGGCGCTGGCGATCACTTACCTGCGTGGCGGGCGCCTGGACCTGGACATGTACCGTGCTGCGGGCGGTGGCTGGTTTCTCGACAAACCCCGATCGGAGCAGGAAGTGTTCGTCGAGCAGTTTTTGCAGTTGCCGATTGCCATAGAGGTGCAGACAGCGGCGGGTGCGGTGGGCCTGCTGCATGCCGACAGCCCGTTCACTGACTGGCCCACGTTGCGCGATAGCCTCCTGTTCGATGACGACCCCCACGTGCGCGAGGTGTGCCAGTGGTCACGGCAGCGCCTCAAGGACGCTGACACAACGCCCGTCGATGGGCTCAGGGCCTTGCTGGTTGGGCACACGCCCGTGTTGCAGGCCAGGCAGTTGGGTAATGTCTGGCACCTGGACACCGGCGGCTGGGCCAGCGGCTGTTTCAGCCTGATGGACCTGGCCAGCCTGACGCTGGTCAGCCCCGCAGCAGATGCACCAGCAGCGCAACGGCCAGGGCAACAAGCATGATCCCTGAAGCCCGTTCCAGCCAGGGCAGGGCGCGCGCGAAGCGCCGCAGCACGCGCTGGTTGCCGATGGCCACAGCGACCAGCAAGTCCCATAGCAGCACGACCGCGAACATCCACGCGCTATACAGCCACTTCCAGCCGGCGCTGCTGCTGGCGACCATGCTGGCGAGGCTGGCATAGAACAGCGCGTTTTTCGGGTTGAGGATACCCGACACCAACCCCATGCCCAGGCCACGCCACCAACTGGTGGTTGCCCGGTGCGTATGCACTGCGGCCAGCTCGGTCTGGCCGGCATGGCGTACGAACAGCGTGCCGATGTACAGCAGGTAGGCTGCACCGGCCAGTTGCAAGCTGATGAACAAGGTGCTGCCTTCACGCAGGATGGCCAGGCCCGCGAAGGCCACCGCGATGAACACGCCATTGGCCAGGGCAATGCCCAGGCAGGCACCGCTGGCGATCCGCCACCCGGCATTGACCGAGGTGCGGGCGACCAGAAAGAAGTCCGGACCCGGCGAGAGCAAGGCAAGGAAGTGGGCGAGGGCGACGATCAGGAACTGCTCCATGGGTAGGCTTTCTCAACGGGGAAAGCGGCAGTGTGGTGGCGGCCCGACGTGACGTATTGAAGAAAATTGCAGTGGTGTCAGCCCAGCCGGTATTGCCCTGGCGTCACGCCCACATGCGCCTTGAACACCCGCTGGAAATGGCTCTGGTCGGCAAAGCCCAGCTGGTAGGCCACCTCAGCCAGTGCCAACCCTTCACGCAGCAGTATGCGCCCTCGATTGACCCGGGCGTTGACCAGATAGGCATGGGGTGTAAGCCCGGTGGCGGCGCGAAACGCCCGGATCAACTGATAACGGCCCAGACCCGCCTGTTCGGCCAGGGTTTCCAGGCCCAGCGGCTCGGGCTGCTCGGTCTCGATGCGCTCAATCAGGCCCCGCAGCGTCGGCATTGCCAGCGTCGGGGCAGGGGCCGCGGCCAGTGCAGGATGTACCGAAAAGTCATGATCACCCATGAACGCCACGACCGCAGCTTCCTTTTCGGTGTTGTCAGCCGCGGAAAACAGCAGTGCATTGAGCGCACAAAACGCCCGATAAAGCGCCGGTGCGCCGCTGATACGTGCGGGGGCGCCGGGCTCGGCCGCCTTCAGCCCCGACTCCAGCCGCAAGCGCGCCAGCCAGTCGGCCCCTACATGCAGCATCTGGTAACTCCACGCCTGGCCGGGTTCGGGGTTGCAGGCGTGGACGCGACGCGCCGGCACCAGCACCAAGGTGCCGGGCGTCAGGCGCTGCGGCCCGCCGCTTGCACCGCTAAAGCGGCTGTGCCCGGCATCCACTGCCCCGATGGAAAAGGTCGGGTGGCTGTGCGCTTTATAGCAGGCACGGCTATGGCAGGCACGCCGGCTCTCGACCCAGGGCAATGCGGGGTCACGCCAGAGTTGGGAGCGGGTACTGGGCATGCAGAAGTCCTCGGCAAGGCCGCAAGCTTAGCAGTGCAGGGCGCCTGACCGTACAGTTTTTACCCGCGGCTGTACCTTGACCGCACCGTGCTCAGGCATCGACAGTAGCGGCAGATTTCCTGGAGAACAAAATGGACCTGTCGAGCCTGTTGCTATTCATCCCCGCCTGTTTTGCCCTGAACATGGCGCCGGGGCCCAACAACCTGCTGTCGCTGCATAACGCCAGCCGTTATGGCTTGCGTACCGCGTGCGTGGCTGGCGGGGGGCGCATCATCGCCTTCAGCGGCATGATCGCCCTGGCGGCGATGGGCCTGGCGGTGGTGCTGCACACCAGCGAATACCTGTTCCTGGTGATCAAGGTGGTCGGCGCGGCGTACCTGTTCTACATCGCCTGGCAACTGTGGCGCGCCCCGGTGGGCGAGGCCGTGGTGGCGAGCGATCACCCGCGTGGCACCTGGCGCTTGGCCCGGCAGGAGTTCTGGGTGGCGGCGGGCAACCCGAAGGCCATCCTGATTTTCACGGCCTTCCTGCCGCAGTTCGTGTCGGTGGGCAGCGCCACCCCGGTGAGCGAGCAGTTCCTCTGGCTGGGGGTGCTGTTCCTGTTGCTGGAATGGGCGGCGATCGCCCTCTACGCCGGCCTTGGCACCTATCTGCAGCGCTGGTTCAACCAGCCCGCGCCGCGCCGGCTGTTCAACCGCGTCAGCGCCGGGTTGCTCGGTTGTGCAGGCCTGGGCTTGCTGGCGGCACGTCGCTAGAACTGCCAGCGTACGCCCAGGTTCACGCCACTGGCTTGCTGCTGGCGGCTGTCCAAGTTGCTTGAGTACTGCACGCCGCCGTGCAGGCTCAAGGCCTGGTTCACTTGGGCAACCACACCTGTTTCGAGCTGTACCGAGGTGTAGCGGTAGTCAGTCTTGACCTTGTCCACGTTATCGAACACCAGGGTGTCCCTGCCGCCGTCGCCATGCCACAGGTTGAGCTGGGCGTAGGGTTGCAGCAGGCGGCCGCCGCTGCCGCTGAAGGCGCCCTCCAGGCGCACGCCCAGCCGCCCGGTCAGTTCGACCTGGGCGTCGTATGAAATACGCGAGACACTGTCGCTGGCACTGTCCAGCGAGACCTTCTGAGCGACCAGTTGCGCCTGCGGTTCCACGCTCCAGCGCTCGGCCACCTGGATCGGATAGCCGGCTTCCAGCGACGCGGTCCAGGCGTGGCCGTCGATGTTCAGCTTGTCACCGCGATCGGAGCGTGCACGGCCATCGAGCGCGGTGTATTGCACCACGGCATCAAGGTATGCCTGTTGCGGACCGACCAGCGTCCAGTAGGCCCCCGCGCTGTCGCCGTCGAGCTTGAGGTCACCCACGCTGCGGTCTTCGACCGCCAGGGCAAAGCCTTTGACATCAGCGTCCAGGCGGCTATGGCTGACGTACACCCCCATCTGCTGTCGGTAGCCGTTGTCGCCGACGTGCGCATACAGGTCTTGGCCAACCTTGAAACCATACACATCGCCCTCCAGGCGCGGGCTGACCGTACCGCTCCATTGCTGGCGCAGCCCACCGCCGTACGCTTGCCCCCAGGCGGCAGGAACGCCGCCCTGGCCGCTGAGCAACTGCTGATCCCCTTGGCGCTGGTGGAAAGTGCCCAGCGCCTGGCGGGCGATGATCGCCGCGCCGCGCGGCGCGGCGGCGTACACTGGCACTTCGGGGCGATACAGGGGCGCGCTTTCTCCGGCCACCGGCGCAGGCAGTTCGGCCTGGCCAGGCGCAGGGGCTGCCACCGGGGGCGTGATGGCCGGTGCCACCCCCGGTGTACCTTCTTCAACCGGTGGCGTTTGCGCTGCAGGGGGCGGGGCTGCGACCAGGGTGGAGCGCAGGAACCAGCTGTTCTCCGAGCCTGCGGTCACGCCCCCCTTGAACAGCCGGTAATCGAAGGCACCCGCAGACAGTGTCTGGGTCTGGACGAACGCGGTTGCAGTGCTGGTAGCGCCGTCGCGGGCCTCGACGACCTGGATGCCGTTTTGCGGCGTGGCAGCGCCGGCACCGCCCAGGTTGTTGACCAGCAGTTGGGTGCGGCCGCTGAGCGTGCCTTGGCTGACCACCAGACGGTCCGAAGGGGCGTTGTCCCCGGCCAGCACGCTGTTCACCCGTAGCACGCCGTCGTTGCCTTGGTAGTTGCCGTTGATGACCAGGCGGCCCTGGGCATCGTTACCACCACTCAGGTCGAGCATACCGGCGTTGATGACCATCGTAGGCTGCGACGGGTTGAACGCCGTTACCGTACCCTGGCGGGACAACAGCACGCTGCTGGCATCCAGGTTCAACGTGCCGGTGCCACTGTTGCTGTCGCCCAGGGTAAGCGTGTCATCGAGCGTGAGGCGGCTGTTGTCGGCCAGGCTGATCGCCTCCCAGTTGCGGTAAAGGGTACCGCCGAGCACCTGGCTGTTGGCAAAGCGCAAGCTGTCATTGCCGTCGCCACCGTCCAGGACAATGGTGAGGGTGTCGGTATCCAGATTGCTGATGTTCGCCTGATCGTTGCCCAGCCCCATGTCGACCCGGCCGCCGAGGGTGCCGCCAGACCAGTTGAATACATCATCGCCTGCGCTGGCCAGGACATTGCCGCGTAGGCTGCCGCCACTGATGGTGATGTTATCCACGCCACCGCTGGTGCTGATGTTGCCCCCAATGGTGCCGCCACGAAGGATGAGGGTGTCATTGCCGAAACCACTCACCAGGTTGCCATCGATGCGTGTTTCGACAGCGGTGTCCTGGGACATTTCAAAGTAGTTGTCGGCCAGCTTGAGGTCCACCCTGCCAATGCGGCCGCCGCTGAAAATGGCCCGGTCGCCATCCTCGAAGGCGCCGATGATGTGCCCGCCCGACATGTTGAAGGTGTCGTAGCCCTCACCCTGGTTCAGCGACTGGACCGTACCCCCGGTCATGGTGAAGTCGTCGACGGCCGGGGTTTGCGAAACAGCGCCCAAGGTGTCGCCGGCGGACACTGTCAGGTTCTGCCCATGGCTGGGCAATGGAAGGGTGAGCAAGGGCAGGGCGGCGATAGCAATCAGAGGGGTGTAACGCATTGGCAGGTCTCCGTGTCCGTTTGAACCCGGCCACTACCTGGATACGCCGATGGGCGCCGCTCCGGCCCTGTATGCGTTGTAGTTAAATACGCGCAGTACGGCAACTGGCAAAAATGCCAGGTGGCGCGCCGCTATCAATCAATCGCGATAGAACGTCTGCACCAGGTGATACCCGAACTTGCTCTTGATCGGCCCGTGCACCACACGCAGGGCCTTTTTGAAGATCACCTGATCGATCGCACCCACCAGTTGCCCCGGGCGCACCTCGCCCAAGTCGCCGCCACGCTTGCCTGACGGGCAGGTGGAGAACTTCTTGGCCAGCACGTCGAAGGCTTCACCGTTGGCGATGCGCTGCTTGAGCTTTTCAGCTTCGTCGGCGGTCTTGACCAGAATGTGGCGGGCTTGCGCTTTCATGGGGCACCTGTGTTTCGGGGCAAAAAAAGGGCGCATTATGCCTGATCGCGCGGCGCCCGTGCGGGCCTGCAACGGCTCAGGCACCCTGCGCCCGGTTATGGCAGGTCGCCGGAGCGTTACTCCACGTTGGCCTTTTGCACATCCTGCGATGCCGACCACACGCGATAACGCACCTCGATATCTTCTGGCACGTACACCACCACCGGCAGCTTGCTGTTATAACGCAGCATGAAGCCTTCACCGACCACCGGCACAAAGGCGGGGGTCTTCTTGTCGTCCAGGCAACCCATCAGGGTGCTGGCCGGGCCACCGACCTTGTCCAGTCGGTAGTAGCTGTAGCCCCAGCCTTCGAGCGTACGCTCCTCCAGGCTGCCGCCCAGACGCTGGAGGTTGCAGTCGACCAGCAGTGTCTTGCCCGCCAGAATTTCGAGCTTGTAGGCAGACTCATCGGCTTGCGCTGGGAGGTGGATGACCTGGCGGGTAAAGCCTTTTTCCGCCTCGGGGTAGGGGGCGACGTCCTTCAGGCTGGCAGCCATGGCTGGCGCAGTGACCGCCAGGGCCAAGGCAAAGATCGCGGACATTGGGGTTGGGCGCATAGGGCCTCCTTGCAGTTGAACGAATGCAAGACCAGCGCCAGGCCCTGGCGACCCGTTACCGGGCCAGCCAGCCGCCATCGACGTTCCAGGCGGCGCCACGGACCTGGCTTGCGGCCTCGCTGCACAAGAATAGTACCAGCTCGCCCAGGTGCTCAGGCGTGACAAAGGCCAACGAAGGTTGCTTCTCGGCCAGCAAGTCCGCCTGCGCTTGCGCCAGGTCGCCGCCCTGGGCAGCACGTTCGTCGATCTGCTTCTGCACCAGTGGGGTGAGTACCCACCCGGGGCAGATGGCGTTACAGGTGACGGGCGTCGTGGCGGTTTCCAGGCCCACCACCTTGGTCAGGCCAATGACGCCGTGCTTGGCGGCCACATATGCCGCCTTGCCGGTCGACCCCACCAAGCCGTGCACCGAGGCAATGTTGATGATCCGCCCCCAGTTGCGCGCCCGCATGCCAGGCAAGGCCAGGCGGGTACCATGGAACACCGCGGAGAGGTTGAGGGCGATGATCTTGTCCCAGCTCTCGACGGGAAACTGCTCGACGGGCGCCACGTGCTGGATGCCTGCGTTGTTGACCAGAATGTCGACGCCGCCGAACTCGCGCTCGGCCATGGCGAACAGGGCTTCGATCTGCGCCACATCGGACAGGTCGGCCGGGTGGTGAGCAGCCTTGACGCCATGGCCGGCAATCTCGGCCAGGGCGGGTGCCGGGTCGCCGAAACCGTTGAGCAGAATATCGGCCCCTGCCCGGGCCAGTACCTGGGCGATGCCCAGGCCGATGCCGCTGGTGGAGCCGGTGATGAGTGCAGTCTTGCCTTTAAGGGTCATGCGAGAGCTCCTTGGACATGCCGTGGACCGGAGAGGGGGAACCGCATCAGGTGCGTGCGCAAGCTGTGGCCTGGAGCCCACTTAACGCCGTGGGTCGAATGCCTCGCGCAAGGCGTCGCCGATAAACACTAGCAAAGACAGCACCACGGCCAAGGTGAAAAACGCAGTGAATCCAAGCCAAGGGGCTTCAAGGTGTTGCTTGCCCTGAGTCACCAGTTCCCCTAGCGAAGCACTTCCGGCGGGCATGCCAAAGCCCAGAAAGTCGAGCGCTGTCAGCGTGGTAATGGCTCCAGTGAGCATGAACGGCACGTAGGTCAGCGTGGCATTCATCGCGTTGGGCAGGATGTGCCGCAGCATTACCTGAGTGTCCGGCAGGCCCAGCGCGCGGGCGGCCTTGACGTACTCCAGGTTGCGCCCACGCAGGAACTCGGCGCGCACCACATCGACCAGGGCCAACCACGAGAACAGCGCCATGATGCCCAGCAGCCACCAGAAGTCCGGTTCGACGAAGCCGCTGAGGATGATCAGCAGGTACAACACCGGCAAACCGGACCACACCTCCAGCACCCGTTGCCCTAGCAGATCGACCCAGCCGCCGTGGTAGCCCTGCAGGGCCCCGGCGACCACACCGATGAAGACGCTGACCACGGTCAGGGCAAAGGCGAACAGCAGTGAAACCCGGGTGCCATACAGCACCCGTGCCAGCACGTCGCGGCCTTGGTCGTCGGTGCCCAGCCAGTTGCTGCTGCTCGGTGGGCTGGGGGTGGGGACCAGCAGGTCATAGTTGGGCGTGTCGGCGCTGAACGGGATGGGCGCGAACAGCATCCAGCCCCCCTGGCGCTGGATCAATTGCCGCACATAGGCGCTGCGGTAATCCGGCTGGAACGGCAACTGGCCGCCGAACTGCTGCTCGCTGTAGCGCTTGAGCGCAGGCACATACAGTTCGCCCTTGTAGCCCAGCAGCAAGGGCTTGTCGTTGGCCACCAGCTCAGCCCCGAGGCTGAGCAGCAACAGGCCGGCGAACAGCCAGAGCGAAACCCAGCCACGGCGGTTGCGGCGAAAACGTTGCAGGCGGCGACGTGAAACAGGCGAGAGCATCAGTGCGTCCTTGCGTCGAAGTCGATGCGTGGGTCGAGCAAGGTGTAGGACAAATCGCCGATCAGGCGTATCAGCAGGCCGGCCAGGGTAAAGATGAACAGCGTCCCGAACACCACCGGGTAATCACGCGACACCGCCGCCTCGTAGCTCATGCGGCCAAGGCCATCGAGGGAGAAGATCACCTCGATCAGCAGCGAACCGGCAAAGAACACCGTGATCAATGCCTGGGGCAGGCCGGCCAGCACCAGCAGCATGGCGTTGCGCAGTACATGGCCATATAGCACTCGGCGCTCGCTCAGGCCCTTGGCCCGGGCCGTGACCACGTACTGGCGGGATATCTCGTCAAGAAAGGCATTCTTGGTCAGCAGCGTCAGGGTCGCAAAGCCCCCGATCACCAGCGAGCCTACCGGCAGCACCAGGTGCCAGAAGTAGTCGGCGATCTTGCCTAGCAGGCTGAGCTGGTCGAAGTCGTCTGACACCAGGCCGCGCACCGGGAACCAGTTCAGTGACGTTCCACCGGCAAACAGTACGATCAGCAGCAAGGCGAACAAGAATGAGGGCAGGGCATAGCCGATCACGATCAGTGCGCTGCTCCAGGTGTCAAAGCGGCTGCCGTGGCGTACTGCCTTACGGATACCCAGGGGGATCGACACTAAATAGGTGATGAGCGTGGCCCAGAAGCCCAGCGACAAGGTCACCGGCAACTTGTCGAGGATCAGGTCGGTGACCTTGGCACCGCGAAAGAAGCTCTGGCCGAAGTCCAGCCGCGCATACTGGCCAAGCATTAGCCATAGCCGCTCAGGCGCGGATTTGTCGAAGCCGTACTGGCGCTTGATCTCTTCGATCAGCTTTGGGTCCAGGCCACGGGTGGCGCGTGATTGGCCGTGCACCACCTCCGCCCGGGCGCCCGGCGCAGCAGCGCCGATACCTTGCAGCCGCGCCACGGCCTGTTCGACCGGGCCGCCGGGGGCGGCCTGGACAATGGCAAAGTTGACCAACAGGATGGCCAGCAGCGTTGGGATGATCAGCAGTAGGCGCCGCAGAATGTAAGACGTCATGGTGCGGCCTTCTGGCGTTCGGCCATCTGTACGTTGGTCAGCGCCTCGGGGCTGACTTCCCACCAGGTGTCGAGGCCTTCGTCATAGGCCGGCTGGGTTCTCGGCCGGCCGAAGCGGTTCCACCACACGGTCGAGGTTCCCGGGGGGTAGTAGTTGGGGATCCAGTAGTAGTTCCACTGCAGCACCCGGTCCAGGGCATGGGCGTGCCGTAGCATGTCCGCTTCGCTGTTGGCGCGCACCAGGCCGTCGATCAGGCTGTCTACCGCAGGGTCCTTGAGCACCATGAGGTTGTTCGAGCCAGGATCGTTTGCTGCTGCAGAGCCGAAGTAGTTGTACAGCTCGGCGCCCGGCGACAAGGTCACCGGGTAGCCGGTGACGATCATGTCGTAATCCCGCGCCATTACCCGGTTGACGTACTGCGACGCGTCCACGTTGCGAATGTTCAGGGTGATGCCGATCTGCGCCAGGTTGCGCTTCCACGGCAGCAGCAGGCGCTCGATCCCGGACTGGCCATTGAGGAAGGTAAACGCCAGCGGCTGGCCCTGGGCATTGACCAGGCGGTCGCCGTCAGGGTGCCAACCTGCCTGCGGCAGCAGGGTCAGCGCTTGCAGCTGCTGCGCGCGGATGATCCCTGAACCGTCGGTCACCGGGGCGGTGAAGACCTGGCTGAAGACTTCGTCAGGGACCTGGCCCCGCAGTGGCTCGAGCAGTTGCAACTCGCCGGCATCCGGTGGGTTGCGGGCAGCCAGCGGGGTATTGGAGAACACGCTCTGCTGGCGGATGTACAGGTTGCGCATCATCTGCCGGTTGCTCCATTCAAAATCCCACAGCATGCCCAGGGCCTGGCGCACGCGGCGGTCCTTGAACGGCGCCTGGTCGAGGTTGAACACGAAGCCTTGTGCGATCTGTGGTTTGGCCGGCCCCAGGTGGGCGCGCTGCAGGCGGCCATCGTCCAGTTGGGCACCGTTGTAGCCCAAGGTGTAGGCGGTGGCGGAGAATTCACGGTTGTAATCGTAGCCACCGCCCTTGAGCACCTGGCGCGCCACTTCGGTGTCGCCGAAATACTCGATGCGGATCCGCTCGAAATTGAAGCGCCCGCGGCTGGCCGGCAGGTCCCTGGCCCACCAGTTCGGGTCCCGCTCGAAGGTGATGCTGCGGCCATTGTCGAGCCGGCCGATCCGGTAGGGGCCGCTGCCCACCGGCTTGTCGAAGCCGGCGCCGTTGGCAAAGTCGCGGCCCTGCCAGTCGTGCTCGGGCAATACTGGCAGGCTGGCGAGGTCCAGGGGCAGGGTACGGCCGTGGGGCTGCTTGAAGTCGAAACGTACCCAGCGCGGGCCTTCCACCGTGACCCCGGCAACATCGGCGAACTGCGTGCGGTACTTGAGGCTGCCCTTGTTCATGAGGGTGTCGAAGGTGAAGCGCACATCCTCGGCGCGCACTGGCGTGCCGTCGGCAAAGGTCGCCCGCGGGTCGATCTCGAAGCGCAGCCAGGCATCATCAGGGCCACGTTCCATGCGCCGGGCAATCAGGCCGTAGACGGTGTAGGGTTCATCGAACGAGCGTACGGCCAGCGGGGCGTACAGCCAGCCATCGACTTGGCTGACGCCGGTGCCTTTGTCGATGTACGGCAGGATGTGGTCGAACTGGCCAATCTCGATGGCCGAGCGGCGCAGGATGCCGCCCTTGGGCGCGTTGGCGTTGACGTAATCGAAGTGGCGGAAGCTTTCAGCGTAGCGGGGCGCTTCGCCGTAGACGGTGAGTGCGTGGGTAGGGGCGGCATGCGCTGCACCACCCAGGCATAGGAGGACAAGCCCCCACAGTAGCTGTGGAAGCAGGAATGCCCGCGAAGCGGCCCGTCTGGACAAAGGGATTGTCTGCAAAGGCGTATTCGCGGGTAAACCCGCTCCCACAAGGATGGTCATCGCCGGTGAGGACTTAATCCTGGCGGCTGGTCACTTCTAGCAGGTGGTAGCCGAACTGGGTCTTGACCGGGCCCTGCACGGTGTTCACCGGGGCGCTGAACACCACGGTATCGAATTCCTTGACCATCTGGCCTGGGCCGAACGAACCCAGGTCACCGCCTTGGCGGCTGGATGGGCAGGTGGAGTTGGCTTTGGCGATTTCAGCGAAGTCGGCCCCGGCTTCGATCTGGGCTTTGAGCTCGTTGCATTTTTCTTCGCTGTTGACGAGGATGTGACGGGCAGTGGCGCGTGCCATGGGGTACTACTCCTTGGGTGAAAAGGGCAAGCCTAGCGCACTTGCTTGGGGGTTGTCTCGCAAGGCTTGCCGTACGCGTCCTACATACGTGCCGCGGCCTCGCGCAGCAGGGTTTGCGTCGCCGTCCAGCCGAGGCAGCCATCGGTGATCGATACACCGTACTTCAGCGGGCCCTTGCCCAGGGCCTGGCAGCCATCGAACAGGTGGCCTTCGAGCATCACCCCGACGATCGACGTATCACCGCCCAGGCGTTGGGCCAGCACGTCTTCGAACACCGCTGGCTGACGGGCCGGGTCCTTGCCACTGTTGGCATGGCTGCAATCGACCATGATCCGCGCCTGCAGCCCGGCCTTGGCCAACCCCTGGCGGGCCAGGGCAATGCTGTTGGCATCGTAGTTCGGGCCTTTGTGCCCGCCGCGCAGGACCAGGTGAGTGTCCGGGTTGCCCAGGGTCTCGATGATCGCCGGGAAGCCCTGCGCGTCCATGCCGAAGTGGCGATGCGGGGCTGCAGCGCTGCGCATCGCGTCGCAGGCAATGGCAACACCGCCGTCGGTGCCGTTCTTGAAACCGACCGGCAACGCCAGGCCGCTGACCATCTCACGGTGAATCTGCGACTCGGTGGTGCGCGCGCCGATGGCGGCCCAGCCGAGCAAGTCGTCGAAGTAGCCCGCAGCCATTGGTTGCAGCAGCTCGGTGGCAATTGGCAAGCCACGCTCGATCATGTTCAGCATCAGCCCTCGGGACAGGGCGATGCCGGCATGCATGTCGTCGCTGCCGTCGAGGTGCGGGTCGTACGCCAAGCCTTTCCAGCCCACCGTGGTGCGTGGTTTTTCCACGTAGGCGCGCATCACCAGCAGCATCTTGTCGTCAACTTCGCGGCTCAGGGCGGCGAGGCGGTCGGCGTATTCCAGGGCAGAGCGCGGGTCGTGGATCGAGCACGGGCCGACGATGACCAGCAGGCGTGGGTCGCGGCCTTCGAGGATGGCGCGAATGGCCTGGCGGTGGGCCTGTACGTTCTGGGCATGTTCAACGCAAAGTGGCATCTGCTGCTTGAGCAGGTGCGGGCTGGGCAGGCGGCGGCTGACGGTGGTGTTGGCAGCGTGTGGCTGGGTCAGGGGCAGAGCGAGGTTCGAGGCTTGCATGGCGTAGGTTCCCTGGGCGGACGGCGGGTTCTGACCCGCTCGATCGGCCCCTATCGAGGTGTTCGACTGATCGTTGAATTCAAGTTGGCTGCAGCATTGCCACCGTGGACGGACCGATCGGAGGCGGCAGGCTGGCCCGAACGGGATTGGCTAAATCGCCAGGCGTAGGTGCTTGCGTAGTAATCAGTGGCGTAGTTCATGACTGTGTCCTCAATGTGAATCGGTAAAGTTCAAAGGCCTGAAAAGCAAAACCCCCGGTCGGGGAGCCGACCGGGGGTTTGAGTATTCTCATGTTCGGCGGCCCCTCGAAGGTGGGCGCCGTGTGGGTATCAGCGGCGCCTAGTGGCTAAACCAATACCCAAAATAAAAGCTGGCAGCAGCCTTGCAGCCGGCAACGGCCAGCACTGGGCGCAGGTGGCGACCGGTGTGGTTGGCGTGGTTGCAGGTATGTTTCGGCATGTTGCTCTCCAGTGAATGAGCCCGAGCTTACTTCAGGTCGGGCGAGGCATTCAATTGATAATTGCTATGGACGTGATCATTTGCCCTGCCTTGCAGAAAACGGATAGCGCTTTGCACGAAGCGGATATTGCCTCCCACGGGCAGCCCCTAACCTGAGCCGGTCTGAACAATAACAATGGAGACCCTGGCCATGTCCCTGGGATTCGACTACCTCAATGCCATGCTCGAGGACGACCGTGAAAAAGGCATCTACCGCTGCAAGCGCGAGATGTTCACCGACCCACGGCTGTTCGACCTGGAGATGAAGCACATCTTCGAGGGCAACTGGATCTACCTGGCGCACGAAAGCCAGATTCCCGAGAACAACGACTTCCTCACCCTGACCATGGGGCGCCAGCCGGTCTTCATCGCGCGCAACAAGGACGGGGTGCTCAATGCCTTCCTCAACGCCTGCAGCCACCGCGGCGCCATGCTGTGTCGGCACAAGCGCGGCAACCGTACCAGCTATACCTGCCCATTCCATGGCTGGACGTTCAACAACAGCGGCAAACTGCTCAAGGTCAAAGACCCCAGCAATGCCGGATACCCCGCCAGTTTCAACTGCGAGGGCTCCCACGACCTGACCAAGGTCGCCCGCTTCGAGTCGTACCGGGGCTTTTTGTTCGGCAGCCTCAACGCCGACGTCAAACCGCTGATCGAGCACCTGGGCGAGTCGGCCAAGATCATCGACATGATCGTCGACCAATCCCCCGAGGGGTTGGAAGTGCTGCGCGGTGCCAGCTCCTATATCTACGAAGGCAACTGGAAGCTGACCGCCGAGAACGGCGCCGACGGTTACCACGTAAGCGCTGTGCACTGGAACTACGCCGCCACCCAGAATCAGCGCAAGCAGCGCGAGGCGGGTGAAGAGATCAAAACCATGAGCGCCGGCGCCTGGGCCAAGCAGGGGGGCGGCTTCTATTCCTTCGACCACGGCCACCTGCTGCTCTGGACCCGTTGGGCCAACCCCCAGGACCGCCCGGCCTACGAGCGCCGCGAGCAACTGGCGGCCGATTTCGGCCAGGCCCGCGCCGACTGGATGATCGAGAACTCGCGCAACCTGTGCCTGTACCCCAACGTCTACCTGATGGACCAGTTCAGCTCGCAAATCCGCATTGCCCGGCCGATTTCGGTGAACAAGACCGAAATCACCATCTACTGCATCGCCCCCAAGGGCGAGAGCGCCGATGCCCGGGCCAAGCGTATCCGCCAGTACGAAGACTTCTTCAACGTCAGTGGCATGGCCACCCCCGACGACCTCGAGGAATTTCGCTCCTGCCAGACCGGCTACGGCGGCGGCAGTGGCTGGAACGACATGTCCCGGGGTGCGGCCCATTGGGTCGAAGGTGCCGACGAAGCGGCGCAGGAGATCGCGCTCAAGCCGCTGCTGTCGGGTGTGCGCACCGAGGATGAGGGCCTGTTCGTGCTCCAGCACAAGTACTGGCAGGACACCATGATCCGGGCGCTCAAGCAGGAGCAGCAATTGATCCCCGTGGAGGCGGTGCAATGAGCCTTCATGACACCGTGCGCGACTTCCTCTACCGCGAGGCGCGCTACCTGGACGATGCCCAGTGGGACCAGTGGCTGGAACTGTACGCCAGCGATGCAAGCTTCTGGATGCCCGCCTGGGATGACAACGATCGCCTTACCCAAGACCCGCAAAGCGAAATTTCACTGATCTGGTATGGCAACCGTGGCGGCCTCGAGGACCGGGTGTTCCGTATCAAGACCGAGCGCTCCAGTGCCACCGTGCCGGATACCCGCACCTCGCACAACATCAGCAACATTGAGATCGTCGAGCAGGACGAGGGCAGCTGCCAGGTGCGTTTCAACTGGCACACCCTGAGCTTTCGCTACAAGACCACCGACAGCTACTTCGGCAGCAGTTTCTACACCCTCGACCTGCGCGGCGAACAACCGCTGATCAAGGCCAAGAAGGTGGTGCTCAAGAACGACTACGTGCGCCAGGTCATCGACATCTACCACATCTGAATCGCAGCAACGCGAGCTGCCCGGGGTGCCCCTTGGCACCCACGGCCCGGCTCGCCCGCGAGGTGCAACATGAGCTTCCAGATCGCGCTTAATTTCGAAGACGGGGTCACCCGCTTCATCGAGGCCAGCGGCCATGAAACCGTGGCCGACGCTGCCTACCGCCAGGGCATCAACATACCGCTGGACTGCCGCGATGGCGCCTGCGGTACCTGCAAGTGCAAGGCCGAATCCGGGTGCTACGACCTGGGTGACAACTTCATCGAGGATGCCCTGAGCGGGGACGAGATCGCCCAGGGCTACGTGCTGACGTGCCAGATGCGCGCCGAAAGCGACTGCGTGGTGCGCATCCCGGCGTCTTCGCAACTGTGCAAGACCGAGCAGGCCAGCTTCGAGGCCGCCATCAGCGACGTGCGCCAACTCTCCGCCAGCACCATCGCCTTGTCGATCAAGGGCGAGGCGCTGAGCCGCTTGGCGTTCCTGCCGGGGCAGTACGTCAACCTCAAGGTGCCGGGCAGCGACCAGAGCCGCGCGTACTCCTTCAGCTCGTTGCCCAGGGATGGTGAAGTCAGCTTCCTGATCCGTAACGTGCCGGGCGGCCTGATGAGCCGCTTTCTCACGGGCCTGGCCAAGGCAGGTGACCCGATGAGCCTGGCTGGGCCGCTGGGCAGCTTCTATTTGCGGCCGATCCAACGCCCGCTGTTACTGCTGGCCGGCGGCACAGGCCTGGCGCCGTTCACGGCCATGCTGGAGAAGATTGCCGAACAGGGCAGCGCGCATCCGCTGCATTTGATCTACGGCGTTACCAACGATTTCGACCTGGTCGAGCTGGATCGCCTGCAGGCCCTGGCTGCGCGCATTGCCAACTTCACCTTCAGTGCCTGCGTGGCCAACCCCGACAGCCAGTACCCGCACAAGGGCTACGTGACCCAGCACATCGAGCCGCGCCACCTCAATGATGGGGATGTGGATGTGTACCTGTGCGGGCCGCCACCGATGGTCGAGGCAGTCAGCCAGTACCTGCGCGAGCAGGCCATCACCCCGGCCAACTTTTACTACGAGAAGTTCGCCGCAGCGGCAGCCTGAATTTCCTTGGCTCCCCCAGCGTTTGCGCCAGCATGGAGAAAGACTGATGAATTCAAGATTCCAAGGCAAAGTCGCCCTGGTCACCGGTGCCGCGCAAGGCATTGGTCGTGGCGTGTGCTGGCGGCTCAAGGCCGAAGGCGCGCAGGTGGTGGCGGTGGATCGCTCCGAGCTGGTCCACGAACTGGCCGGGGAGGGCATGCTGACCCTCACCGCCGACCTCGAACACCATGGCGACTGCGCACGGGTCATGGCCACGGCGGTAGAAACCTTCGGCCGCCTCGACATCCTGATCAACAACGTTGGCGGTACCCTCTGGGCCAAGCCTTTCGAGCACTACGAAGTCGCCCAGATCGAGGCCGAAGTGCGCCGCTCGCTGTTCCCCACCTTGTGGTGCTGCCACGCGGCGTTGCCGCACATGCTCGAACGTGGCAGCGGCGCCATCGTCAACGTCTCGTCGATTGCCACGCGCGGCGTCAACCGCGTGCCCTACGGCGCCGCCAAAGGGGGGGTTAACGCGCTTACCGCTTGCCTGGCCTTCGAGACCGCCGGCCGTGGTATCCGGGTCAACGCCACGGCTCCCGGCGGTACCGAAGCGCCGCCCCGGCGCGTGCCTCGCAACGACGCCGAACAAAGCGAGCAGGACAAGCGCTGGTACCAGCAGATCGTCGACCAGACCATCGCCAGTAGCCTGATGCACCGCTACGGCAGCATCGACGAGCAGGTCGGCGCCATCTTGTTCCTGGCCTCTGACGACGCCTCGTACATCACCGGTGTAACCCTGCCGGTAGGGGGCGGCGACCTCGGCTGACCGCCACCCCCGGCACGCTTTTCCTCCACAAAAACAACAAGAGAGACAGATGCCATGCGCACAATCGACGTGCACCCGATCATCGACAATGCCCGCTTCTCAGCCTTTCACTGGATGATCATGGCCTGGTGTGGGCTGCTGCTGATCTTCGACGGCTATGACCTGTTCATCTACGGCGTGGTATTGCCGGTGATCATGAAGGAGTGGGGCCTGAGCCCTTTGCAGGCCGGCGCGCTGGGCAGCTACGCGTTGTTCGGCATGATGTTCGGAGCCCTGGCCTTCGGCAGCCTGGCCGACCGCATCGGGCGCAAGAAAGGCATCGCCATCTGTTTCGCCTTGTTTTCGGGGGCCACCATTCTCAACGGCTTCGCCAGCAGCCCCAGCGAGTTTGGTATCTACCGTTTCATCGCCGGCCTGGGTTGCGGCGGCCTGATGCCCAACGCGGTGGCGCTGATGAACGAATACGCGCCCAAGCGCCTGCGCAGTACGCTGGTGGCGCTTATGTTCAGTGGCTATTCGCTGGGCGGCATGCTCTCGGCCGGGGTGGGTATTGTCATGCTGCCGCGTTTCGGTTGGGAATCGATGTTCTTCGCCGCCGCCATACCACTGCTGCTGTTGCCGGTGATTCTTTACTACCTGCCTGAGTCGATTGGCTTTCTGGTTCGCCAAGGGCGTACTGAGCAGGCGCGCACGCTGCTCAAGCGCCTGGCCCCAGGTTGCGATGTAATGCCCGGCGACCAGTTGCAAGCGGCCGAGCGCAAAGGTGAAGGCGGCTCGGTGCTGGATTTGTTCCGTAACGGCCTGGCTACCCGCACCTTGGCCCTGTGGCTGGCGTTTTTCTGCTGCCTGCTGATGGTCTATGCGCTCAGCGCGTGGTTGCCAAAGCTGATGGCCAACGCCGGCTACAGCCTGGGTTCGAGCCTGTCGTTCCTGCTGGCCCTGAACTTTGGCGGCATGGCCGGGGCGATTCTTGGGGGCTGGCTGGGCGACCGTTACAACCTGGTCAAGGTCAAGGTGGCGTTTTTCCTGGCGGCAGCGTTGTCGATCAGCCTGCTGGGTGTAAACAGCCCGATGCCGGTGTTGTACTTGCTGATCTTCATTGCCGGCGCCACCACCATCGGTACGCAAATCCTGCTGTATGCCGGTGCCGCCCAGCTGTACGGCCTGTCGGTGCGCTCCACCGGCCTGGGCTGGGCCTCGGGCATCGGTCGCAACGGCGCCATCGTCGGCCCGTTGCTCGGCGGTGCACTGATGGGCATCAACCTGCCGCTGCAACTCAACTTCATCGCCTTCGCCATCCCCGGCGCGATTGCCGCGCTGGCCATGGCCGTGCACCTGGCCAGCGGCCGGCGGCACGCCCAGGTGGCGGCAGCCTGACCCTTCGTTGTCTGAACTGG
The DNA here is from genome assembly GCF_021602025.1 of Pseudomonas ceruminis. Lineage (GTDB taxonomy): Bacteria > Pseudomonadota > Gammaproteobacteria > Pseudomonadales > Pseudomonadaceae > Aquipseudomonas > Aquipseudomonas ceruminis. Next base: position 86,507 of record NZ_BQHW01000002.1, on the reverse strand, counting down.
AGCATTTTGCATGAAAAGCCCGACCATCGAACGGCTGGACGCAATCATCGTCGACCTGCCCACCATCCGCCCGCACAAGCTGGCCATGCACACCCTGCAGCAACAGACCCTGGTGGTGCTGCGCCTGCGCTGCAGCGATGGCGTGGAAGGCATCGGCGAGGCCACCACCATCGGTGGCCTCGCCTACGGCTACGAAAGCCCCGAGGGCATCAAGGCCAACATCGACGCGCACCTGGCGCCGGCCTTGATCGGCCTGCCGGCCGACAACATCAACGCCGCCATGCTCCAGCTGGACACGTTGGCCAAGGGCAACACCTTCGCCAAGTCCGGCATCGAGAGCGCCTTGCTCGATGCCCAGGGCAAGCGCCTGGGCCTGCCGGTCAGCGAGCTGCTGGGCGGGCGCGTGCGTGACACCCTGGAAGTGGCCTGGACCCTGGCCAGCGGCGACACTGCCCGCGATATCGCCGAGGCCGAGCACATGCTGGAGGTGCGCCGCCACCGCGTGTTCAAACTCAAGATTGGTGCCAACCCGCTGCAACAGGACCTGGACCATGTGGTAGCGATCAAACGCGCACTGGGCCAGCGTGCCAGCGTGCGGGTCGACGTCAACCAGTACTGGGACGAGTCCCAGGCCATCCGCGCCTGCCAAGTGCTGGGCGACCACGGCATCGACTTGATCGAGCAGCCGATTGCGCGCCACAACCGCAGCGGCCAGGTGCGCCTGAACCAGCGCAGCCCGGCGCCGATCATGGCCGACGAGTCGATCGAAAGCGTCGAGGACGCGTTCAGCCTGGCCGCGGACGGTGCCGCCAGCATCTTTGCCCTGAAAATCGCCAAGAACGGCGGCCCCCGCGCCGTGCTACGCACCGCGCAGATCGCTGAGGCTGCGGGCATCGCGCTGTACGGCGGGACCATGCTCGAAGGCTCGATCGGCACCCTGGCCTCGGCCCATGCCTTTGTCACCCTGCGCCAGCTGACCTGGGGCACCGAGCTGTTCGGGCCACTGCTGCTGACCGAAGAAATCGTCAACGAGCCGCCGGTGTACCGCGACTTCCAGCTGCACGTGCCGCGCACCCCGGGCCTTGGCTTGACCCTCGACGAACACCGCCTGGCGCGCTTTGCCCGCCGCTGACCCTAGGAGAACACCATGCTGTTCCACGTGAAGATGACCGTGAAACTGCCGGCCGACATGGACCCGGCCAAGGCCACGCAACTGAAGGCTGACGAAAAGGAACTGGCCCAGCGCCTGCAACGCGAGGGCACCTGGCGCCACCTGTGGCGCATCGCTGGGCACTACGCCAATTACAGCGTGTTCGACGTGCCCAGCGTCGAGGCGCTGCACGACACGCTGCTGCAGCTGCCGCTGTTCCCCTACATGGACATCGAGGTGGACGGCCTGTGCCGCCACCCATCGTCGATCCACACCGACGACCGTTGAGCCAGGCCATTTGCACAAGAACAAGATGAGGTAACCGACATGACCGTGAAGATTTCCCACACCCCCGACATTCAGGCGTTCTTCAAGCAAGCCGCAGGCCTGGGCAACGACGATGGCAACCCGCGCCTGAAACGCATCGTCCAACGTGTGCTGCAGGACACCGCACGCCTGATCGAAGACCTGGACATCAGCGAGGACGAGTTCTGGCACGCCGTGGATTACCTCAACCGCCTGGGCAGTCGCGGTGAGGCCGGGCTGCTGGTGGCGGGGTTGGGCATCGAGCACTTTCTCGACCTGTTGCAGGATGCCAAGGATGAGCAGGCCGGGCTACGCGGTGGCACCCCGCGCACCATCGAAGGCCCGCTGTACGTCGCCGGCGCGCCCATTGCCCAGGGTGAGGTGCGCATGGACGATGGCAGCGAGGAGGGCGTGGCCACGGTGATGTTCCTCCAAGGCCAGGTCCTGGACCCGCAAGGCCGTCCCCTGGCCGGCGCCACGGTCGACCTGTGGCACGCCAACACCCGTGGTACCTATTCGTTCTTCGATCCGAGCCAGTCCGACTACAACCTGCGCCGGCGCATCATCACCGATGCCCAAGGCCGCTACCGCGCCCGCTCCATCGTGCCATCGGGCTACGGCTGCGACCCGCAGGGCCCGACCCAGGAGTGCCTGGACCTGCTCGGTCGCCACGGCCAGCGTCCGGCCCACGTGCACTTCTTCATCTCGGCGCCTGGGCATCGCCACCTGACCACGCAGATCAACCTGTCGGGCGACAAGTACCTGTGGGACGACTTTGCCTATGCGACCCGTGACGGGTTGGTGGGGGAGGTGGTGTTCCATGAAGACGCTGCGGGGCGCCATGCCTTGCTGAAGTTCGACTTCCAGTTGCAGAAGGCCCAGGGCGGTGCGGACGAACAGCGCAGCGGGCGACCTCGGGCGTTGCAGGAAGGCTGAGGCCCAATCGCCGGGAAGCCGGCTCTCACAGGCCCGGTTCAGCGGGTGTCGTGTGGAAGCCGGTTTGCCAGCGATCAAGGGCAATGTCCTTGCCATCCCACTGTCGAGAGAGCCCCCATGCAAACCTTGGTCAAGGACAGCTCTGTGTCCGCCATCGTCGCCGGTTGCATCGCGACGTTGATCTCCTATGCCGGCCCGCTGGTCATCATCTTCCATGCGGCTGAAGCCGCGGGCCTGTCCCATGGCCTGTTGTCTTCTTGGGTATGGGCCATATCCATGGGCAGTGCGGTGCTGGGTGCACTGCTCAGCCTGCACTATCGCGTGCCGGTGGTGATCGCCTGGTCGATACCAGGTTCCGCGCTGCTGGTGACCGCCTTGCCCCAGCTGGGTGTGGCGCAGGCGGTGGGTGCGTACCTGCTGGCCAACCTGGTCCTGTTGCTGATCGGCATAAGCGGGGCGTTCGACCGCATCATCGCGCGACTGCCGGGCTCGATCGCTGCCGGCATGCAGGCCGGTATCCTGTTCAGTTTCGGCATCGAGGTGTTCCGTGCCCTGCCAGTGCAGCCTGTGCTGGTGCTGGCGATGTTCACCACCTATGTGCTCATGCGCCGGCTGCACCCCCGCTACGCGGTGGCAGCAGTGCTGAGTGTCGGCGCAGCGGTGACCGTGGCCAGCGGAGCCTTTCGCAGCGAGGCGCTGGTGATGGCGCTGGCTTCGCCGCAGTGGATCACCCCGCAGTTCAGCCTGGCAGCCTTGTTCAGCCTGGCCTTGCCCCTGGTGCTGGTGGCGCTGACCGGGCAGTTCATGCCGGGCATGGCTGTGTTGCGCAACGCAGGTTACGCCACGCCAGCCAGCCCGTTGATCAGCGCCAGCGCCCTGGGCGGCGCGTTGTTGGCGCCGTTCGGTTGCCATGGGCTGAACCTCGCGGCGGTCACCGCCAGCCTGTGCACAGGCCAAGAAGCCCATGAAAACCCACGCCGGCGCTACGTCGCAGCCGTGGCGGGCAGCGCGCTGTACCTGCTGCTGGGCATCGCCGGGGCGACGCTGATGTCGCTGTTCGCCGCCTTTCCCGCCGCGCTGATCGCCGCCCTGGCCGGGCTCGCGTTGTACGGCGCGATCAGCGAAGCCCTGGTGCGCAGCCTGGCAGAGCCACAAGAGCGTGATGCCGGCGTGTTCACCTTCCTGGTCACGGCTTCTGGCGTGTCTTTCCTTGGTCTTTCGGCCGCGTTCTGGGGGCTGCTGTTCGGCTTGCTGGCCCATGCACTGCTGCGCCTGCGGCGCCCACCCGTGCCACAGGCCTTGCGTCGTAACCCCTGATCACTCGTATTCCCAACGCTTTACCCATAACAACAAGATCAAGAGAGCTTCGGAATGAACCAAACCCCTTGCGTCGCCATCGGGCTGACGCTGCTCAGCCAGCCGTTACTCGCTGCCGAAGGCGGCTTCTTCGAGGATGCCAAGGCCAGCCTCAGCGCCCGCAACTACTACTTCAGCCGCGACTACGCCGACATCGTGGGTGCCAACTCGCAATCCAGGGCCGAGGAGTGGGCCCAGGGTTTCATCCTCGACTTCAAGTCCGGTTACACACCGGGCACCGTCGGCGTTGGCGTGGACGCCCTGGGCTTGTTGGGTATCAGGCTCGACAGCAGCCCCGATCGGGTCAACACCGGCCTGCTGCCGGTGCATGCCGATGGTCGCGCCGCTGCCGAGTACAGCCGCCTGGCGCCAACCTTCAAAGCCCGGCTGTCGAAGACCGAGCTGCGGTTGGGCGAGTTGCAGCCTAACCTGCCGGTGCTGACCTTCAGCGATATTCGCCTGCTGCCGCCGACCTACCAGGGCGTTAGCCTGACCTCGTCTGAACGTGAGGGCCTGACCGTTCAGGCGGGCCACCTGAGGTCCACGCACCTGCGCAACGAGGGCGGTGATGGCAGGATGAACGCCATGCTGGGCCACGTGCCGCAGCGCCAGGCCGAGAGTGACGGTTTCAATTATGTGGGTGGCGACTACGCGTTCAATGCCAACCAGAGCAGCGTCAGCCTGTGGTACGGGCAACTCGAGGACATCTACCAGCAGGGCTTTGTCGGTTTGAAACACAGCCAGCCGCTGGGCGAGTGGGTGCTTGGCGCAAACCTGGGTTTTTTCACCGCCCGGGAGGATGGCGATGCGTTGCTGGGCAACATCGACAACCAGGCGTTCTTTTCGCTGTTGACGGCCAGGCACGGTGGCCACAGTTTCCACGTCGGCTACCAGGGTATCTATGGTGACAGCCCGTTTCCGCGGGTATTCGCCAATATCTCACCCTTGGGCAACGAGGTGCCGACCTACGAGTTCGCCTACACCGACGAGCGCTCCTATCAACTGCGTTATGACTACAACTTTGCCGCCATGGGAATTCCGGGGCTGACGGCAACCGTGCGCTACATCACCGGTAACAACGTCGACACTGGCCTGGGGTTTGAAGGCAAGGACCGGGAGCGCGATATCGACCTGGGCTATGCGGTGCAGAGCGGGGTGTTCAAGGGATTGGGGATTCGGGTGAGAAATGCCATGGCGCGTTCCAACTACCGCAGCGATATCGATGAGAACCGGTTGATCCTGGTGTACACCTGGCAGCTTCTCTGAGCTGCCACCGGTCCTGTCGCGGGCAGGCCGGCTCCCACAGAAAGCCACGCACCTGTGGGCGCTGGCTACGGGTTGTCACACACCTGCATTTGCACCCTTGAGCTGCAGGGGGGTAGGTTTCCTGTATTGCCCCTTCAGGAAACCCTCCTTTGGACTCAATCACCCAAGCCGTGCTAGGCGCCGCCCTTCAAGGCACGGTGCTCGGCCGTATCCAGGGCCGTCGCGCGCTGGCTTATGGCGCGGCGCTTGCCACCGTACCAGACCTCGATGTGGTCATCCGCTACGCCGACCCGGTGTCGCAGATGACCTACCACCGGGGTTTTTCCCACTCCATTTTCGTGTTGACCGGGCTTGCCCTGCTGCTGGCCTGGCGGGTCCACTCGCTAGCGTGCAGGCGATGGCCCGGCAAAGGCTACACGTGGCCCAGGCTGTTCCTGGCGTTTTGGCTGGTGCTGGTGACCCACCCGATCCTGGACGCGTTCACGGTATACGGCACTCAGCTGTTCTGGCCCTTGCAGGCCACGCCGCTCAGTTGGGCGGCGGTGTTCATCATCGACCCGCTCTACACCGTACCGCTACTGGCCGCTGTGCTCTACACCGCCATCAAGGGCATGAACGGCAACGCGCTGCGGTACATGAGCCTGGCGCTACTGTTGAGCACCGCCTACCTGGGTTTCGGGCTGGCCGGGCGCATGGCGGCCGAACAGCGTTTCCAGGCGGCCCTCGACCAGCAAGGCGTTACTGTGAGCCAGGTACGTGCCGTGCCCATGGCCTTCAACAGCCTGGTGTGGCGGGTATTGGCCAAGACCCCCGAGGGTGATTACTACGAAGGCATCAGCAGCGCATTCGACCGGGACCCGCCGGAAATGCAGCGCCTGCCGCTGAACCTTGACACCGCCAGGCAGCTCAGCTCAGCGCCCTTGCTGCAGCGCCTGCGCTGGTTCACCGATGACTGGCTGCGCTATGACCAGATCGGCGACGTATTAGTGGTTACTGACTTGCGCATGGGTATCCCCGGCAACTACACCTTCCGCTTCAACATGGCCCACCGCGACAGCCAGGGCCGCTGGGTGGCGGACACGCCGAGCCACTGGCAGAGGGCGGGGGGCGGCTCGATGTTCGATAGCCACGATCTGGCGTTGATCTGGCGACGCATCCTCGCCCAGCAACCGCCGCTCCCGCTGGCAGCCTGGACCGCCAAGTACCTGGGCCAAACCGCCGAGCCCGGGCGCTGACGCATGCGCTCGTCAGGCCTGGACCTGGTCAAGTGGACGGCGATACTGACCATGGTCGCCGACCACTTGCGCTACCTGTGGCCAGCCGCCGATGGCCTGTTCATTGTCGGCCGGTTGGCATTTCCGCTGTTCTGCTTGGCCATTGCCGCCAACGTAGCCCGTGCGCAAAGCATTCAGGCGCGCTATCTGGGGTGGATGCTCGCCTTCGCGGTGCTGTCCGAAGGGCCTTATCGCTGGCTGGACCCAGGCACCCAGACATTCAGCGTGATACCGACCCTCGCCTTGGGCTTGCTGGTGGCATGGGGCGTGCGAAATGCCCAGGTGTGGGCTCGCCTGGCCGGGCTTGTCGCCGCGTTGGTGGGGGCGTTGTACAGCCAGCATCTGATGTACGGCCTGCCAGGTGTGTTGCTGCCGGCGGGCTGGCTGATGGCCCGCCAGCTCGGCGGGCTCACCTGGTTGTTACCGTGCCTGCTGGCGATGGCGGGGAACCTGACCAACAGCTGGTTGCGCGGGCACTTGTTGGCGCCCGTCACGTTGCTGACCATGGCCGCTGCGTTGCTGGCCATTCCCGTGGGTTGCCTGATACTGCGCATCGAGCGCTGGCGGGTGCCTGCGGTGCGGCGCTGGGGCTACCTGTTCTATCCGGTGCATCTGCTGGTGATCAAAGTCCTGATGTAAGCCGGCCCGGTTGCATTCAACCCCGCGCCACCCGCCCGCTGATGAAATGCGCCACATCATTGAAGCCAGGCGTCGACGCATGCCCCGGTGTCACCAGCGAATCGATGAAGGCTTCGTCTTCTGCCGTGATCTTCACCGCCAGTGCACCACCGTAGGTGTCCCACTGCGCTTCGGTACGCGGCCCGACGATTGCCGAGCTGACCGAACGGTTGTTCAGCACCCAGGCAATCGCGAACTCAACCATGCCCACGCCCTTGGCCTGGACATACGCCTGAATCTGCCGGGCAATGGCCAGCGACTCCTGGCGCCACTCCACCTCCATGATGCGCTTGTCCTGACGCGCGGCGCGGCTGCCGGCCTGGGGCTCGGCACCCGGCGCGTACTTGCCGCTGAGCACGCCTCGAGCCAGGGGGCTGAACGGTACTACGCCCAGGCCATGGTAGGCGGCAGCGCTCAGTTGCTCGGGCTCGGCCTGGCGGTTGACGATGTTGTACAGCGGCTGGCTGACCACCGGCTTGGCCACCCCCAGGCGCTCGGCGAGGTTGCAGATTTCGGCGATGCGCCAGCCGCGATAGTTGGACACGCCCCAGTAGCGGATCTTGCCTTGCTGCAACAGGTCGCCGATGGCCCGCACGGTTTCCTCCAGCGGCACCTTGTGGTCCTCGCGGTGCAGGTAGTAGATGTCCAGGTAGTCCAGGCCCATGCGCGTGAGCGTTGCGTCGATACCGTTGAAGATGTGCTTGCGCGACAGCCCGCTGCGGTTGGGCAAGCCATCGGTCGGCCCCATGCCGACTTTCGAGGCGACGATCCAGTCCTGGCGATGGCGTGCCACTGCCTCGCCGACGATTTCTTCGGAGCGGCCAGCGTTGTACACGTCCGCTGTGTCGATGAAGTTGATGCCCTGGTCCCAGGCCTTGTCGATGATCCGTAGCGAGTCCTCGGTGCTGGTCTGCTCGCCGAACATCATGCTGCCCAAGGTGAGCGCGGAGACTTGCAGGCCACTGTGGCCGAGGGGACGGTAGATCATGGCAAGGGAATCCTTGAGGGAGTGTGATCGGGTTGTTTTACACAGAACTGGCCGCCATTGAAAGGCCCGGGCCCGCTCTGGCACCGGCCTGTCGCCAGGGAGCCGGCGACAGGGCAGCGCTTCAACCGATCAGCTCAAGGGCCTGGGCCAGGCTCAGCGGCCGTTTCAGCCGCTGAGACAACTGCGCCATGGCGTCCGAATACCCCATGGCGATGACCGCTTCGACCTGATCCGCCACACACTGCAAGGCAATGAAATCGCCGTTCTCCGGAGCCCCGACAAACTCGATCCGGTTCCAGTCACGTGCATGCCCCAGCACCTCGTAGGTGCGCCCATGCTGATAGGTCCAGAAAAACGGTACGTCTGCGTAACGGCGCTGCTCGCCCAGCATGTTGCAGGCGGCGATCACGCCATGCTGCTGGGCCAGGCGCCAGTGCTCGATGCGCACCGGGCGGCCGGCGAGGGGGAAGGTGGCGATGTCACCCGCGGCCCACAGGCCTTCCCCGGCCTGCAACGCTGCGTTCACCGTCAACGAGCGGTCGTCGGCCAACGGCAGCCCTTGAATGAAGCCCGTCGCCGGCTTCACCCCGGTGCCCAGCAGTACCAATGGCGTTTCCAGCTGCTCACCATTGGCCAGTAGCACGGCTTCGAGCTTTCCTTCCCCAAGGAAACGTTCGACTTCGGTAGGGCTATGGAACACCACGCCCTTGCCCTCATGCAATTGGCGAATGCAGCGCCCGACGCGCTCACCCAGTTGCCTGGCCAAAGGCACCGGGTGGCGGCTGACCACATGCACCTGCGCGCCATAGCTGCGCAACGCGGCGGCGGCTTCCAGGCCTATGAAACCGTCGCCCACGATCACCACCGGTTGGCCAGGCTCGGCGGCATCGAGCAGGCGAGCGGCATCTTCACGCGAGCGCAGTGTCATCACCCCTGGCAGGTCGACCCCCGGCAGATCGGGTCGTTGCGGCTTGCCGCCGGTGGCCAGCAGCGCTGCGTCATAATCGATGCGGTGGCCATCAGCGAGGGTAATCTGGCGCTTTTTCACATCCAGCGCCTTGACCTTGCCTACGCGCCGGTCAAGCTGACCCTGGCGCAGTTGGCCAGCGTCCAGCAGCGCCGGCACTTCGTCAGGGGGCATCTGCCCGGCAATGACGAATTTGCTCAGCGAAGTACGGTCATAGGCCGGCTGGCGTTCCTGGTCGAGCCAGATCAGCTTGCCAGCAAAGCCATGCGCCAACAGGGTGGCCACGGCTGCCGCGCCTGCAGCGCCGGCACCGACGACCACAAAGCAGCGAGCATCGCTATGGCGGGGTGGTTCCACCCGTGGCAGCGGCAGGTCATCGACCCACACTTCGCCATCCTTGACCCATGCCCGATAGCGACGCAGGTCGGCCAGCGCGGGCGGCTCACAGACCGCCCCCTCATCGACGGCAAAGGCAGCCTTGTGCCAAGGGCAGACCAGCAAGCCCCCACAGATCAGGCCTTCGTCCAGTGGGGCCCCGGCATGGGGGCAGTTGCCCTGGTAGGCGTGCACCTGGTCACCTTGGCGGATCAGGATCAGTTCTTCACTGCCAGCCTGGACGCGCAGGGGACGTTTGGGGTCGAGTTGTTCCAGACGAGCCACGGCGTACTGGGTCATGGGGCTTCTCCAAAGGGGCCTTTGGAGCATTTGACGCTGGAGGGGCAGGGGAGCTGCGTTGACCTGACGATCGGAGGGAAGGGTTGGCGCAGTGCGGGCCACCTGCCTGGACAGGTGACCCGCGAACGCGTGTCAATGGGACTTGGCGACGCTCAACGCGCCGGCACGCGAAACCCGCAATGCCACCAGGCTGCCGAGTACGATCAAGGCCGCCAGGGAATACAGCGCCGCATCGGTCGAACCGGTCTGGTCCTTGATGAAGCCGACCAGGTAAGGGCTGAGGAAGCCTGCCATCTGCCCCACCGAGTTGATGATCGCCAGGCCCGCGACGGCGGCACTGGCGCTGAGCAGCGCGGTGGGCATGGGCCAGAACATCGGCAGGCCGGTAAGGGCGCCCATGGTGGCGATCGACAGGCCGAGGATGGCGATGGGCGGATTACCCGCAAAGTTGACCGCAATCAGCAGGCCGACGGCGCCCATCAGCATCGGCACCACGAGGTGCCAGCGGCGCTCGTTGCGCAGGTCTGCCGAACGCCCGCACAGGATCATGAACACCCCGGCCAACAGGTACGGGATGGCGCTCAGCCAGCCGATCAGCAACGGGTTGTCGAACCCCATGTTCTTGATGATCGACGGCAGCCAGAAGTTGATCGCGTAAACGCCGCTCTGGATGCAGAAGTAGACGAAACCGAAGGTCCAGATCAGCGGGTTGGTCAGCACGGCGAACACGCTATCGCCGCTGGTGGCCGGTTTGCTGGCGGCATCGGCTTTCAGGTCGGCCTCGATCAGCTGGCGTTCAGCGGGGCTTAGCCAGGGGGCTTTCTGGTAGCCATCGCTGAGCAGGCCAATGGCTAGGATGCCCAGCACAACGGTAGGCACGCCCTGGATCAGGAACATCCACTGCCAGCCGGCCAGGCCATGCTGGCCAGCGGCGAAATGCTCCAGGATCCAGCCGGAGAATGGCCCGCCCAGCAGGCCCGACACCGGGATCGCCGACATGAACAGGGCCATGATGCGGCCACGGCGGTCCGCCGGGAACCAGCGCGAGAGGTACAGCACCACGCCGGGGAAGAAACCGGCTTCAGCGGCACCGGTCAGCAGACGCAGGGTATAGAACTCGGTAGGGGTGGTGACGAACAGCAGGCAGGTCGAAAGGGTGCCCCAGGCGATCATCATCGCTGCGATCCAGCGCCGCGGGCCGAAGCGGTTGAGCGCCAGGTTGCTCGGCAGGCCGCAGAGCACGTAGCCGATGAAGAAAATCCCGGCGCCGAGGCCGTAGACGGTTTCGCTGAACTTGAGCGCATCGAGCATCTGCAGCTTGGCGAAGCCAACGTTGACACGGTCCAGGTAGTTGAACAGGTAGCAGATGAAAATGAACGGAATCAGCCGCAAGGTAATGCGCCGGTAGAGCGCGTTGCGGGTGATGTCTGTGCCTTGGTCAGGGGCAGGGCTGTGTGCCATGATCGGGATCTCTGTTGTTATGGTTGTCGCCGCGTCGCCTGTGCCGGCGCTCGCCCTGATGAGTCTCGGGGAGTGCGACGCGCCTGTCTTTGTGCTTTTGCACAGCCATCGCCCTGCGCAGCTGTGCTGGCGAACAAAGCCTAACACCCTTAAGGATCACTGCATGTTCGAGCTGGACCATGACCTGGCGCAAGATATCGTCGACCGGGCGATGGCGATTCTGCCGTGCAATGTCAATGTCATGGACAGCCAGGGGCTGATCCTGGGCAGTGGCGAGCCGGAGCGTATCAACACCCGCCACGAGGGTGCCCAACTGGTCCTGGCCAACGGCCGGATCGTCGAACTGGATGCCGACGCCGCCAGGTGCCTCAAGGGCGTGCAGCCTGGGGTCAACCTGCCACTTATGCTCGATGGGCGGCTGATCGGCGTACTCGGCCTGACCGGCGACCCGCTGCAACTGCGCACCTACGGCGAGCTGGTGCGCATGACGGCCGAGATGCTCCTGGCGCAGCGCCACCTGCAGGTGGAGCAGCAGTGGCGACGCCAGCGTTGCGATGACTTGCTGGCGTTGTTGCTGGGCGGCACAGGCGATTCGCCCCGGCTGGTGGACGAAGCCCGGCAACTGGGCCTGAAGCCGCAACTGCCGCGGATACCCTGTCTGTTCGAGCTGCGCACGGGGCCAACGGGTGAGGCCCTGGCTGCCTGGCTGATGAGCCGCTACCCGGACAGCTGGTGCGTAAGCCCTGCGCGGGATTCGTTGCTGTGGTGCCGGCCCGCAGGGGTGGTGCTGGACGAAGAGCGGCTGTTCGACCGCGTGCAGCGCAGCGGCTGGGAGATCGACCGCCTGGCGCTGGGCAGCCCGGCGCAGAGCCTGGAGCAGTTGCGCCGTGGCTACCGTCGGGTTCGCGACTTGCTTGCCTATGGTCGCGAAGTGCTACCTGGCGAACGGTTGCTGAGCCTGGCGCGCTACCGCCTGCCGGCACTGCTTTGGCGCCACCGTAACGAAGATGCGCTGGATGAACTGCTCGAGCCGCTGCAACGTATCCGCGCCAGGGATGTCAGCGGTCAATTGCTTGCTACCTTGCGGGCCTGGTGCGCGCATGATGGCCAGAGCCAGGCCTGTGCCGATGCCCTGGGCATCCACCGCAACAGCCTGCGCTACCGGCTCGAGCGCATCGCCGAGCTGGGTGAGGTCGACCCGTTGCGGCTTGAAGGCATGCTGAGCCTGTACCTGGGGTTGCAGCTATTGCCTGCACAGTGAACGTATAGAAAGGCATTTGCCCAAACCGCGCCTGGACCCTTTTGTGCATTCGACCGAGGTCGTCACGCCATGCAGCTGTCAGCATGCCGCTCATCTGGACAGGAGAATCCCATGAAGATCGTCATCGCCCCCGACTCGTTCAAGGACAGCCTCGACGCTGCCGGTGTTGCCCATGCCATCGGCAAAGGGCTGGCTGAGGCGCTGCCGGATGCCGAACTGGTCGAATGCCCCATGGCCGATGGCGGCGAAGGCACCATGCAAGCGATTGTTGCCGCCAGCCAAGGCGAGCTGCGCCGACAGACCGTACGTGGCCCGTTGGGGCAGCGCGTGGAGGCCGGTTGGGGCTGGCTGGCGCACAGCCGCACCGCAGTCATCGAGATGGCCCAGGCCAGCGGCATCCAGCTGGTGCCCAGCGCCCAGCGCGATGCCTGCCGAAGCAGCACCTGGGGTACTGGCGAACTGATCGCCGCGGCGCTGGCCGCAGGTGCCCGGCGTATTGTCCTGGCGATTGGTGGCAGTGCGACCAACGATGCCGGGAGTGGCATGTTGCGGGCGCTCGGCCTGCGCCTGCTGGACGCCGACGGGCAGGCACTGGAAGAGGGTGGTCTGGCCTTGGCCAGGCTGGCACGCATTGATGCCAGCGATCTGGACCCGCGCCTGGCCGAAGTCCAGGTAGAGGTCGCCGCCGACGTCGACAACCCGCTGTGCGGCCCTAACGGCGCGTCTGCGATTTTCGGCCCGCAAAAGGGTGCCACCCCCGAACAGGTCAAGGCGCTGGACCAGGCCCTGGGCCACTTTGCCGACCTCTGCGCAACACTGCTGGGGCACGATGTACGTGAGCAACCAGGGTGTGGCGCTGCGGGAGGGATGGGCTTTGCTGCCAGGGCGTTCATGGGCGCGCAGTTCCGCCCAGGGGTTGAGGTGGTGGCGGAGCTGGCTGGCCTGGATGCGCTGGTGCAAGGCGCCGACCTGGTAATCACCGGCGAGGGCCGCTTCGATGCCCAGACCCTGCGCGGCAAGACCCCCATGGGCGTAGCGCGGGTTGCCAAGCGCCATGGGGTGCCAGTAGTGGTGTTGGCCGGCACTTTGGGTGACGGCTATCAACAGTTGTATGCGCACGGCATCGATGCCGCGTTTGCCCTGGCCAATGGGCCGATGACCCTGGAGCAGGCGTGCGCCGATGCAGCCCAGTTGCTGCAGGCGCGCGCCGGCGACATCGCCCGGGTATGGCGGTGCGCCAAGGGGTGTTGAACGTCTGCGTCAGCCCTGCGCTACCAGCGGCTTGGGGGCACGGGGTTGAAGCATTAGCATACCCAGCCCGATCAGCGCTGCCACGCCCCCTGCCAACGGCAGGTAGATCAGGCCGATGCGCTCGATCATCCAACCACCCAGCCCGCCGCCCAGCGCTGTACCCAGGTTAAAGGCGGCGATGCTCAACCCCGACGCTACCCCCGTGGCATGGGGCGCCACTTGCTTGGCCAGGTTGAGCAGGCGCAGGGTCGCCAGGGTGACGATGGCAAAGAACACTGCGCCAAGCCCCCCCACCAGAAGCACCACCGCCCACGCCTGCTCGCGCCCCAGGAACAGCAGTCCCAGGTTCGTGGCCAACAGCGCCAACGCCACCTTGAGGCTGGTGTCTGCCGCGAAGCGGTCGGCGCACTGGCCGCCAAGCAGATTGCCCAAAATAGTGGCAGCGCCGAACACCAGCATGGCCAGGCTCAGCAAACGCACACTGCCATGGGTTACCTGCAACACGAAGGGCGACACGTAGGTCAGGAACGAGAACGTGGCCACGCTTACCAGCACGGCGATGCCGGCGGCCGCCAGCACAGGCCGCTGCATCAACGCGGCAAGACCCGCCAGGCGCCCGCCAGGTGGCAAAACCGGCGCGGCCTGGCGCGGCATCAGGCGCAGCAGCCCCAACAGGCTGAGCAGGCCCAGCACACCCAGGGCGACAAAGATGGCCCGCCACGACCACAGGCTACCGAGCAACGTCCCCAGCGGCACACCCAGGGCCAACGCCAGGGTCAGCCCCAGCCAGACAAGCGATAAGGCTCGGCCGGCACGCGGCGGTTCGACCAGCTTTACCGCTACGTCAGCGGCTACCGCCATGAACACCCCGTGGGCCAGACCGACCACGAAGCGGGTCAGGTTCAACGCGCTGAGCTGTTCGGCCCAGGCGAGCGCCAGGCTGCCTACGGCTAGCACCGCCAGGGTCAGCAGCAATGCCGTGCGCTCGCGCCAACTGAGCAGCGCGGCGGTCAGCAGTGGCGCACCGATGGCGGCGCCCAGGGCATAGGCGGCAATGGCCGAGCCTACCGCGGTGGTGGACGCCCCCAGGTCTTCGGCCATGGCTGAAACCAGGCCTGCGACAATGAACTCAGAGAGCCCAAAGGTAAAAGTGCACAACGAAAACACATAGATGACGATTGGCATAGGTTGAACAGGGTCTTGTGCAAGTGGACGTTCAAGGGCGCTGTCGCCAGGCGCCGGCGTCGAGGCTGACGCGCAACGCCAGCTCCAGGGACTGGTCACGGTTGAGCCGCGGGTCAACCTGGCTCAGGTAGCGCCGGCCCAGGTCTGCAGCCTGCAGCCCGACAGCGCCGCCCAGGCACTCGGTGACCGCATCACCACTGGCCTCCAGGTGCAGGCCACCCAGGACTGAACCGTGGCGCCCGTGCACGGCAAAGGCCTCGGCAACCTCTGCGAGAATGTCGTCGAAGGCGCGGGTCTTGGTACCGCAGGGCAGGGTGCGGGTGTTGCCGTGCATCGGGTCGCACAGCCACAGCACCTGCGCACCGGCAGACCGAACCGTTTCGATCAGTGGCGGCAGATGGTCCTGGATGTGTGATGCGCCCAGGCGGTGGATCAGGGTCAGCCGCCCCGGTTCGTTGCTCGGGTTAAGCCGTGCCAACAAGCGCAGCAACTGCGCAGGCTTGGTGTCGATTCCCACCTTCACTGCCAGGGGGTTGGCCAGGCCGCGCAGGTACTCGACATGGGCGCCCTCTGGCTGGGCGGTGCGCAAGCCGATCCACGGCAAGTGGGTGGCCAGGTTGAACCAGCGGCCATCGGCGTGCCGACGGGTCAATGCGTGTTCGTACTCCAGCAATAGCGCTTCATGGGAGACGTACATCTCGCGGTGCAGGAACTCGCCCGGTTGCGAACCCGCCAAGGTGCGCATGAAGCGCAGGGTCCCGTGTACCTCTGCCAGCAGTGGTCGAAACCGCTCGGCATCGGCGGCTTGATCGAGCCAGCGGACTGGCCAGCCCTCGGCTTGCAGGAGGTTGTCGATGCCCGCTGCCTGCACGCTGTGCAGGTGATCGAGGGTCAGGGCCGAGTGGGCATGGGCCTGTAGCATCCGCTGAGGATCGGCCCGCCGTGCCTCGGGGCTGAAGGCATGATGGTTGACGATATCGCCCCGATACGCCGGCAGGCTCACCCCGTTGCGGTTTTCCATATCACTGGAGCGCGGCTTTGCATATTGCCCGGCCAGGCGGCCGATCTGCACGATGGGCAGTTGCAGCCCATGCATCAGTACCTGGCTCATCTGCTGCAGCAGCGCGACCTGCCGCGTGCTGTGGGCAAGGTCGTTGTGCTCGAAACGCTCGGCGCAATCACCCAGTTGCAGCACAAAACGCCGCCCTTGCTGCGCTTGGGCAAGCAAGGCCTTGAGCTGTAACACACGTTCGGCGGCCACCAGCGCAGGGCGCTTGCCAAGTGCATCGAGTGCCAGGCCCAGGGCCTGAGGGTCGTCATAGGCCGGCTGCTGCAAGGCGGGACAGCTACGCCATGAGTCGGTCGTCCAGGGTGCCTCGGCATCCGGCACTGTGGCGGTGGGGGTCAGCATGGTGTGTCTCTCCTGAGAGGGTCATCGCTCGATCTGCCCGAGAAGCAGGTGGCGGCGATAGTGCGCAGGGCGGACACACCTTGGGAAATACAATAAATATCTTTGTCTGATATCTGACCAGAAACAGGGGGCAAATCCTGCTTGTTGTCAGTTAATGCCTACTCATAAATCAGAATTTTCGGGCACAAAATGCTGATTAATACTTAGCGACTATCACCGCAGGTTTCAATTTAATATTTTACTTGGGCCGGTCGCTCGCCAATTCTCTGCGCTGCTTATTCGAGAGGGCGAGTCGATGTTAGTTCACAGCGACCAGGATTACGGCGTGCTGAAAGACGCAGAACGCGAGCTTCAGCTGCACGTGGGGCATATCCCCGACGCCGCTTTTTATGACCGCAAGTTGCAAGCTGTATGGGCGCGGGCAAAAGGCAGCGCCCAGTACGCAGATATTGGCGACTACAGTTTCACGGCCTTCCAGCAATTGCCGCCAACGGCCAAGGCATTGCTTAAAAGCCACCCGCTGAAGTTCTGCGCAGTTGAACTTGGCGACGCCGCCAAGTACTACGCCACCACTGGCACTACCGGCGAGCCAACGCCCACCCCGCGCTTGAAAGAGGACATCATTTGGAACGCGGTCAGTGTCGCCAGCCACTGGCGCGCGGTGCTGCGCCCAGGCGCCCGGGTGGCCAACCTGATGCCTTCGGACATCGTTCCGGTGGGTGACCTGATTGCCAATGTCTGCGAGTACCTGGACGTTTCCCATGTACGGCTCTACCCGTTCACCACGGGCATCACCGACTGGGAGCGGGTCTGCAAGACCTTTGATACCTACCGGCCGACGGTGCTGTTCATCGCCCCTGGGGTGCTGGTGCAATTGACCCGCTACCTCAAGCAACGCGAGTTGTTGCAGGCCTTTGCCGAATCAGTGCGTTCGATCATGTTGCTTGGCGAGGTCAACACCCAGCCGTTCCGTGAGCGCCTGGCCCGTTGGTGGCAGTGCGATGTGTTCGATGCCAGTTACGGCAGCACCGAAACCGGCACCTTGGCGGCAGTAGGAGGTGACCTGCAGATGCGCCTGGCCACCGCCACCAACTATTTCGAACTGATGCTGCCCGATGGCCGGCTTGTTACCCCGGCCCAAGGGCTGACCGGCCGCCTGGTCGTCACGCCGTTGAACCTGTATGCGCGGCCGTTGCTGCGCCTGGACACCGGCGATAGCGTCACCATCACGGCGCCTTGGGAACCGGGCCGTGCCAGCCCAAGCCTGCTGATCAACGGCCGCGACAGCGACAGCATTGTCGTGGCCGGGGTAGGCCTTGAAATCCGTGCGGTGGAGGAGGTGGTGTACGGCACCTGCGACGCCACCGGTTATGTGATCGAAGTGGACCGCGAGCATGACAGCGCTGCACTGATTCTCGAGCGTGACGTGGGGTGGGACAACAGCCAGGAAGCACAGCTGCAGGCCCGCTTGCTGGAGCGTTCCGAACAGCAGATGGGGCTGCGCTGGAGCCGCGTGTTGTTCGTGAACAACTTGTCGGCGCTGAACAAGAGCGGGGCATCGCAAAAAAGCTGGAAGAAGACCAACCTGCGTTTTGTCGGAGGCCAGCAATGAGGCCGCCGCGTTTCCCCCAGGGCGACGGCCTGGGCAATGGTCAACCGGATTTGTGGTGCACCTATGCCGCGATTCGCACCCTGGCCTGGGTCGAGCGTCTGGATCAGGTCGATGCGCCGGTGCTGCACCGCTATATCCAGTCTCGGCGTAACCGCGACGGTGGCTTTGCCTGGAGCAAGGGCATGCCATCAGATGCGTGGGCCACCTTCTACTGCACCGAGACGCTCAATGACCTGGGCATTGAGGTGGAGGGCTGCGACCAGACTGCGGCCTGGATCCATACGTTGTTCGACGGCGAGGCTTATGCCATGTGCCCCGGGCAGACCGCCGATGTGTGGGCCAGCCACTATGCGCTGCGCACATTGATCGAGGTCTGCCAGGGCCAGGTGCAGGATGCGCAGCCGCTGTATGCCTGGCTCGAAGGCTTGCAGTGCGCCAACGGCGGCCTGAGCTGGTCGGCCGACTTCGCTCGGCGCGACCTGGCCGATACCCGGGCCTGCTTCTATGGCGTGATGGCCGCACGGGCCTTGACGCGTCAAGGCTTGCCGGCTCCGCAATGGGATCTGCCGCGGCTGATCGGCTGGTTGCAGGCGCAGCAGATGGACTGCGGGGGCTTTCGCTTCAGCGAAGCGGCCGATGTGCCGTGCCTGTGGGCGACCTATCGGGCGACGGCCAGCCTTGCGGCATTGCAGGCGCAACCCCTGGGCCGCCAGCAGTGCGCTGCATGGATTGACGGCCTGCGTGGCCCTACCGGCGCCTTCGTGCGCTGGGCCGGTTATGACGGTGAAGATGTATGGGCAGCGTTCTGCGCGGTGGGGTCGCTGAAGGCGCTCGGGGAGCCAGTGGCTCACCTGGCTGACCCAGTGGCTGCGTTCATCGCTACCTTGGCGATGCCGCAGGGCGGCTATACCTATCGCCAAGCCGATTCTGCGGCGGACGTGCTCTGCAGCGCCGCGGCAGTGCTGGGCGGGCGCTTGCCTGCGGCGCAATGCGATGCAGCCTTGCGCTGGATCGAGGGCTGTCAAATGCCCAACGAGCCGGGGATCATGTACATGCCTGGCCGCGGCGCCGAGGTGCGCTGCACCAATTGGGGCCTGGCGGCCGGTGCCTTCTGCGGCCAACCTGGGCCACGCAAGGCGATCGGCCACTGGCTGGCTTCGCTGCAAAACCCCGACGGTGGCTTCGGCTTCTGGGAAGGGCGTGGCTCGGACATGGTCTCCACAGCGTCAGCGGTGTCGATTTTGCGTCAGCTGAACGATGACTGCGCAGTGGACCTGGCAGGCATCGAGCGTTACGTGGCCAGTTGCCGCCAGGCACAGGGCTACGCCTCGTTCCCCCGTGGCGAAACTTCCTTGCGTGCCGGGCTACAAGCCTTGAGCTGCCTGGCCTACATCGGCCACCCGGTCGACCAGGCCACTGCCGAGCTGCTGGCCGCGCACAAAGTCCGCCAGGGCGGCTTCGCCAACCAGGGGCAACGTATTCCCGACTTGCTCAGCACTTACCAGGCCATCGCACTGGCGGCCGACCTTGGCCTGCCGCTGGACCTGCCGCACCTGCGGTTCTTCCTCGACAAGGTGCGCGGCGAAGCAGGCCACGCCTGGTCGCCGTTGTTCCTGCAGGGGGTGGATGCACTGTCAATCTGCTTGGGCCGCCTGCTGGAAGACGTTAGCGCTGGCCGCCGTCAGCGGCTGCCCAGCTTGCAGCTATCGTGAGGAACCAGCATGCCCACCATCACGGTTTCCTGCGCGCCGCTGCAACCCCTGCAACGCAAGCGCCTGGCCTTGGCCTTCACCCGCCAGCTCAAACAGCTGGGTGCCGAAACGGCCCATTGCCTGGTGTTTTTCGACACCTTGTCCGAAGCCAGTGTATTCAGCGCCGGCATGCCAATGCCCATTGCCGACCGCAACGGCGCACCGGCGCAGTTCCATGTGCGTATCACCCTCTCGGCGGCGCGCGACAACCTGGCCCATCAGGCGCTGGCCGAGGGGCTGCACCAGTGCCTGCGCACGCCTTACCCGAACGCATTCATTTACCTGCATTTCGACCCGATCCTGCCTGAGCATGTGTTTTTCAGCGCAGGTGCGGAATTGATCAACGCAGCCCAACAACAAGGAAAGACCGGCTCGTGAACGACCTCAGTATTGAACAGCGTATTCGTCAGACCCTCGGCCAACTGCTTGGCGAGGAGGTCGACACCATCGACAGACGTGACAGCTTCCGGGAGTTTCTCGGCGAGCGCTTCGACAGCCTGATGGCCGTGGAAGTGATCACCGCCATTGAGGGGTGTTTCGACATCGAGGTGGATTACCTCAGCGACGACGTGCGTTTCTGGTTTGAAACCTTGGAAAAGATGGAGCAGTTCGTCGCGCAGAAACTGGAAGACCAACTGACCCTGCAGGCCGCCGAGTGAACGCCGAGCATCTGTTTACCACCTCAGGTTCCACAGGCATGCCCCGGCAATGGTTGCGCAGCAGGGCGCAGATGGAGCGCGAGGCGGCCTTGATTCTGGGCCGCTGGGCGCCTGGGGCGCGAGAGATTTTTTCGTTCGCGCCCACCAGCCATAGCTACGGCATGATCCTGGGCGAAGTCGGGGCCAGGGTGATGAACGCCCAGCTGCAGGCCTGTTCGCTGGAGCAACAGCGCCTGCCCGTACTCGATGGAGACGGGCCGTGCGTGATCCTCGCCATCGCCAGCACCTGGCGCGTGCTGCCGGCGCTGCTGGCGAGGCTGGCGGCCCGGCGTTCGGTGCTGGTGCTGCACAGCGCCTCGTTGCTGCCTCCGGGCGCGCTGGCCACCGTGCAGCAGCATGCGGGGCCACAGGTACGGTTCGTCGAGTTGCTCGGCTCTACCGAGACCGGCGCACTGGCCTACCGCGAACTGGATGGACAGAGCACTGCCGAGCAGGCCTGGACACTGCTCGATGACGTCACCCTGCTCAGCGCTGTAGGTCAAGTGTGCGGCCTTGAAGTGGCCAGCCCGCGCATCGCCCGTGAGCCTGGCCAGGCGTTACCTGCGGCCACGCACCGCTGCGATGACCAAGTGCTGGCGCTGGATAGCCGGCGGTTCGAGTGGCTGGGCCGGTCCAGCAGCCTGATCAAGGTCAATGGCGTGCGCCTGGACCTGGCACGCCTGGCCAGTGAACTCGGTCAGCGCCTCGATTGCCCGGCGCTGGCCTGCGTGGCGGTGCGCGATGCGCTGCGCGGCGAAGCGTTCGAGGTGCTGTTCAGCGGCGCGACACTGACGGAGCGAGCGGTGCTGGACGCCTTCAGGGCGCTGCCGCCAGGCCATCCGCGCCCCGTCGCAGTACGCCATGTCACCGACCTGCCTTTATCTGCCACCGGCAAGCCCCAGCCTTGGGCGGCCAACATTTCTGTCAAGGAATACACCCATGACCCACGCTAACACGCAGGACACCATTGCCCACTACCTCTCCAACTGCGGCCCTGATGCCAGCAGCGGCCGCGTGCAGCCCGAGTACCTTGGGCTCAGTCTGCGCAAACGCCATGAACTGCTGCAGCGCAACCCCGCGCTGGCAGCCGAGTGGGCGGCGGAGTACGCCCCCTGGCACGTGC
Source organism: Pseudomonas ceruminis (assembly GCF_021602025.1). Lineage (GTDB taxonomy): Bacteria > Pseudomonadota > Gammaproteobacteria > Pseudomonadales > Pseudomonadaceae > Aquipseudomonas > Aquipseudomonas ceruminis. The sequence goes on along the minus strand of NZ_BQHW01000002.1, from coordinate 65,158 downwards.
ATGCCGACAGCCATTACCGTTGCCTGACCAGCACTCGCACGGCCGAGGCGCCGTGGTATCGCCTAGGTGTCAAAGACACCGTCGACGTCGCCGGCCTGCCGACCCGCCTGGGCCTGCGCAGCTACCGCCACTACCCGCAGCGAAGCGCCGACGCACTGACCTTTCTCGACCCGCGCATTGCCTTGACCAGCAAGGTGGCCACCACCGAACTGAACATCGCCTTTGGCGCAGGCTGCCGCAACCCGCATTACCCAACCATCGACCCGTCCGGCTCCAGCACCGGGTCGGCGGTGTCGGTGGCTGCCGGGCTGTGTGATATCTCCCTGGGCACCGATGTGCTGGGGTCGGTTCGCTGGCCGGCATCGCACTGCGGCATGGTCGGCTTGCGCATGACCCAGAAGGCTACGAGCTTGGCCGGAGTGTTCCCGTTGTCGCCGCGCATGGATGCCCTGGGCTGGGTCACCCGCAGCGCCGACGATCTCGACCTGCTGTTCCCGCTGCTGGGCCTGGAGCCCTTGCTGGGCCAGCAGCAACCGCTCAAAGACCGCTACCGGGTCGGTGTACTTGAACACGCACTGGACCCTTCGCTGACCAGCCAGGCGATGCTGGCCATGCTTGGCCAGGCCTGCAGTGCCCTGGCAGACCTGGGCATGCCCGCCCGTGAAGTCGCTATGCCTGAGCTCTGGGCCTGCCGTGGCGATGCCTGGCAGTTGTGCGCACGGGATGCCTGGTTGGCTTGCGCCGCCTGGGCGCGCCGGTTCGATTGCGAACTGCACTGGTCGACGCTCAGTGCGCTCAAGGTGGGCGAGGGCGTGAGCGACAGCGACTATCAGCGCATTCACCAGCGCATGGACAGCGTACGCGCCGGTATCGATGCGTGGTTCGACGCAGCCCAGGTGGATTTCGTGGTATTCCCGATGGACCCCAACCGCCCGTTCGACCGGCGCAATCCGCAGCCGGGTGATTCGACTATCCCGTCGCCGGCTGATGAGGGCTATGAGCAGAAGATCAGCTTCACCCCGCTGGCCAGCTTCAGCGGCCTGCCGGCCATCACCGTGCCCATTTGCCTGAGTGCCGATGGCAAGGCCCCGCTGGCCGTGCAGGTCATGGGTCGGCGCGACAGCGAACGGCAGCTGCTGGATATCGCCAAACGTCTTCAGGCGGTGATCGGCCTGCTGCCGACCCGTCGTCTTCAGGTGTAAGGAGCACACTATGTGTGGAATCACAGGCTGGGTGGACTACACCCGTGACCTGGCCCAGGCCGGCCAGGCCCTTGGCGCCATGACCGATACGCTGGCCCTGCGCGGGCCGGATGCCAGCGGCACTTGGCAGCACCGCCATGCATTGTTGGGCCACCGCCGGCTGGCGATCATCGACCTCAGCGGCGGCGTTCAGCCGATGATCTATCGCTGCAGCAACGGCCAGGAGGTGGCGCTGATCTACACCGGCGAGGTCTACAACCATAACGAACTGCGTGAGCGCCTGCGCCAGGCGGGCCACCAGTTCCATACCCGCAGCGATACCGAGGTGGTGCTGCACGCCTACCTGGAATGGGGCGAGCAGTGCTGCCAATACCTGAGCGGGATGTTCGCCTTCGCCGTCTTTGACGCGCGCGACGGCCACTTTCTGCTGGTGCGTGACCGGCTTGGGGTCAAGCCGCTGTACTACGCACGCCACCAGCAGGGGCTGCTGTTCGGCTCCGAGATCAAGGCGGTGCTGGCCCATCCGGAATACAGCCGGGCACTGGATGTTGTCGGTCTGGTCGATGCCCTGAGCCTGTCGCGCGGCACCGCGCGCACGGCCCTGCGAGGGGTCGACGAACTGCCGCCCGGGCACTGTCTGTCATGGCGACCCAACGGGCGGCTTAAGATCAGCCGCTACTGGCAGTTGCAGCGGCGTGAGCATGAGGACGACCTGCCAAGCACCGTCGCGCGTACCCGTGAGCTGCTCGGCAATGCCCTTGGCGAGCAGCTGTACGCTGATGTACCTGTGTGCTCGCTGCTCTCGGGCGGCCTGGACTCGACCATCCTCACGGCCATGGCGCAACAACGTGTGCAGACCGAGCAGGGCGGCAGAGTCAATTCGTTCTCGGTAGACTTCGTCGGCCAGGCCGAGCAGTTTCAGAGCGACGAGTTCCGCCCCGAGCGCGACCAGCCTTACGCGCTGGCGGCTGCCGAGTACATTGGCAGCCACCACCAGACCATTCTCATCGACAACCGCGAACTGGTGGCAGACCCTGCACGGATGGCGGTGTACCGGGCCAACGACTCGGCAGCGACCTTTGGCGACGTCGACACCTCGTTGTACCTGCTGTTCAAGGCGATCCGTGCGCACTCGACCGTGGCGATCTCCGGAGAGGCGGCAGATGAGGTGTTTGGCGGTTATGCCTGGTTCCGTGACCCACACGCGGTGGCGGCGCAACGCTTCCCGTGGCTGTCGCGCATGCAGTTGCTGCAGCCGGAGCTGATCAATCCAGAGTTCAACCGCCTGTGCGACTTTGCCAATTATCAGGACAGTTGCTACCACCAGGCGTTGGACAGCGTCGAGCACTTGCCGGGCGATAGCCCGCAAGAGCGGCGCATGCGCGAGATCTGCCACATGCACTTGCAGCGCTGGCTGCCAATCCTGCTCGACCGCAAGGACCGCCTGAGTATGGCGGCCAGTCTTGAGGTGCGAGTGCCGTTCACCGACCATGCGCTGGTGGAGTACGTCTACAACGTACCGTGGGCGATCAAGGGCAAGGACGGCCAAGAGAAGTGGCTGCTCAAGCAGGCGTGTGCCGATATCCTGCCGCCGGCGGTGCTGCAGCGGCGCAAGAGCCCGTACCCGACCTCGGCCAACCTGGCCTACGAGCGGTTCTTGCGCGAGCGTACCCAGCAGTTGTTGAACACGGTGGGCAGCCCGGTGTTCCAGGTCATCGACCGTGGTCGCCTGGCCGGTGAACTGCGCCAGCCCGAGGGGTATTTCAACTCGCAACTGCGGCGCAACAACCTGGAGACGGCGCTGGCGCTGGATGCCTGGTTGCGCGAGTACGGTTTAACGGTGTAGTTCGCGTGGGTCGCTGCCATCCAGGATCACGGGGTTCTGGATGGTATCGGCAAAGCGCCGGGGGGCCCCCAGGTCCAGCATGGAAATGAAACTGCCCAGTGCCGGGGAGGCGTTCTGGAGGTTCCAGTTCATGTACAGGCCCATGGTGGGCGTCGGCTGGTCCTTGATCGGCCGGATCGGGCGGAACTGCACCCGGTCGCGCAGCGTGGAGTAGGCAATCGACTCCGGCACCAGCGCCACACCAAAGCCGCAGGCAACCAGGCCGATCAGGGTGTGGATCTGCGCCGCCTCCTGCACCACCTTGGGGTAGAAACCCGCCGATTCGCACAGCGCGATCAACTGGCTGTGGTAGCCGCTGCCCAGCGCCTGCGGGGTAAATACGAAGTCTTCTTCGGCAAAATCGCGCAAATCGACCATCGGCTGGTGCGCCTTGGCGTGGCTGGCGGGCAGGGCCATGACGATCTGCTCGTTCAGCAGCAGCCGCGATTCGATGGTGTCGGGGGGCATGGGCAGCTTGCGCATGAAGCCGATGTCGGCCTCACCGGCCATCAACGCCTTGGCCTGGGAGGCTGAGGGCATTTCGCGAATGGTCAGCCGCACGTTCGGGTAGATCTCGCGGAATTTCTTCAGGGTATTGAGCAAGGATTCGTAGTAGGCGATGGAAATGGCCGTGATGGTCAGTTTGCCGCAGATGCCTTCGGAGACGTTGCGGGCGTACTCGATACCTTGCTCGAGCTCCTTGAGCGTGCGATAGGCAGTTTCCAGGAACGCCATGCCCGCAGCGGTGAGCTTGACGCCGCGCTTGTTGCGCAGGAATAGGCTGAAGCCCAGCTTCTCTTCCAGTCGGTTGATCGCCTGGCTCAACGGTGGCTGTGCCATGTGCAGACGGATGGCTGCCTTGTGAAAGTGCAGCTCCTCGGCCACGGCAATGAACTGCCTGAGCAAACGTGTCTCGATCATTCTACGTTCCTTCATCGAGTCGAACTGGTGCCAGGAAGGCATTCTCCGGCGGCCGACCCTGCAAGGCGGCCATCATAGTGCGTGGCATCGCGGCGACAAAGCCTCTGCTGCAAACGGCTGCTGTAGGGGATCGCGGCATGGGTGCAGGCAAATCGGCGGGGGATGGGTCGGACGTGATATCCCGGAGATATCAAAGTTGCATGCTTTTAATATTAAGTCATTGATTTTTTTATTGTTATCGTAAAAAAAGGAGAATCGGAAGGGCCCACAATGCCAAGTACAGACCCATTCAAAGACAAAGTCGCCATCGTCACCGGTGCCGCCCAAGGGCTTGGCCTGGATTACGCCATGGCCCTGGCGGCGCGAGGTGCGCGGGTGGTCATCAGTGACCTGGGCACCGACCGATCGGGGGAAGGTCAGGACCCGGCAGCCGTCAGCGTTGCCCTGGCAACCATGAAAGCCAAGGGGTTCGACGTGGTCGCACACGTTGGCCACCTGGAAAACGAAGACGAATGCAGGGCGTTGGTAGAATTGGCCATCGCCCAGTTCGGCGCGCTGGATATCCTGATCCACAATGCCGGCTGGGTCGACTACCAAGGCATCGAAACCCAGGAGCAGGCGTTCCTCGAGCGCGCGCTGGGCATCAGCGTGCACGCCCCGGTGTGGCTGGCCAAGCATGCCTGGAAGCACCTCAAGGCGGCCGAAGCACCCCGGATTGTGCTGACCACCTCGGACCGCGCCATGTACCAGCGCTATGCCCAGCCAGGCCTGGTGGCCTATTCGGCGGGCAAGATGGCCCAGGTTGGCATCATGAACGCACTGAGCATGGAAGGGCTGGAGCACGGCATTCTGGTCAACGCGATCTCGCCGGTGGCCAAGACGCGGATGTGGGGGGTGACCCAGCCTCCGGAAGAGCTCAAGCCCGAGTGGGTCACGCCGGGTGTGTTGTACCTGGCCAGCCCGCTGTGCAGGGACACTGGCTATATCTTGCGGGCCAGCAATGGCCAGTTCACCGCCACACGCTTCAGCGAGAACAGCGGGGTCAGCTACCCGCGTGACCTGGCTCGAGTGGAGGCGTCCAGCCTTGCCGAAGTGGCCGAACGCTGGAGCCGCATCAAGGAATGTCACTACGTGCCGATCAAGGTCGCCAACACCCGCGCCGACCTGGGCGAAAGCCCGGTCTGGGATGCCCGCACAGGCGCGCTGTACTTTGTCGATATCACGGGCGGACGCATCCATCGGCTGCTGCCGGACGGCGAAGTGGAGATGCTATACGAATCGGCCGCACGTATCGGTGCCCTGGCGCTCACCAACCAGGGCAACCTGATCTTCACCGAAGATGCCAGCGTAGCCATTCTTGATGTAGAACCACGCCGGGTGCGCCAGTACTCGGCACCGGTGCACCACCGCTCGAGCTACCGATTCAATGACGGGGCCTGCGATCCGCAAGGGCGGTTCATCACCGGCCTGATGGACGAGGGGCCCAGCGGCAAGACCGGCGCGCTGTTCCGCTTCGACGGCGAGCTGCACGATGAAGTGATTCACGACGGCATGTCGTTACCCAATGGGCTTGCCTGGTCGGAAGATGGGCACACCGTATTCTTCGTCGACTCCGTTGCCCGTTCGATCTACCGCGCCGAGTACCAGGCCGATGGCAGATTGGAGGACGTGAGACTGTTCGCTGAGACGCCCGCCGAACTGGGGCGCCCGGACGGTATTGCCCTGGATCGCGAAGGTGGGCTGTGGGTGTGTCAGTTCAATGGCAGCTGTGTGCTGCGCTATGACCGCGACGGGCACTTGACCGACCAGGTGGTGATGCCGGTACCGCGCCCGACCAGTTGCTGCTTCGGTGGCGACGGCTTGGGCACGCTGTTCATCACCACCGCACGGGTCGGCATGTCACCCGCGGAACTGCGCCACTACCCGGACGCCGGCGACCTCTATGCGATACGCCCGGAGGTGGGCGGTATCGCGCGTCACGCTTTCAAGGAATAAGCGCCTGCCCCTGGCTGGCCGGTAATACGGCCAGTTCGCCAAAGCGCTGCGCCGCATCAATGTAGCGCAGCGCCGATTTGGCATCCTTCCAACCGACGTAACTCATCAGCGACTTCAGCTCCCAGCCGTTGGCCGTCGCCCAGGTGGCGAAGCCGCGGCGCAGGGAGTGGCCGGTGTACAGTGCCGCGGGCACTTCGGCACGCTCCAGCATGCGCCGCAGCAGGCCAACCAGGCTGTTGCTGTTGAGCGGTGTATCACTCAGGTTGCCCCAGCGGTCGAGCTTTCGGAAAACCGGGCCATGGGCAATACCAGCCACTTCGATCCATTGCAGGTAGGCGGTGACCGGGCACAGCGCCTTCAGCGCCGGGGTGCGGTGCTGTACGCCAAGTGCTTCCCGGTCACCTTTGCTGCGCGGCAGGAACAGGGTGATGCCGACACCGGCTTCGGCCTGGACATGCTCGACGCGCAGGCGCGCCAGTTCATCCCCGCGAAAGCCACGCCAGAACCCCAGCAGCAACAGCGCGGCGTCGCGCCGGGCGCGGCGCAAGGCCCGCAAGTCGTGGTGTTCACGGGCCTGTCGGGCCTCTTCCTCGAAGCATTCGGCCGCACGTTGCAGGTGCTGCAGCAACAGCGGCGCGGCCTGTTTGGGGGGCGTCGGGTGCAAGGTGCGGATGCCGCGCAGTACTTGGCGGACCAACGGGGCCTTGGTCGGGTCGGGGAAGCCCTGGCTGATGTGCCACTGGCTCAGGGCTGCCAAGCGCTGGCGCAGGGTGCTGACAGCGTGCTGTTCGGCATGGTCGGCCAGATAGCGGGCAATGCTGTCGGCCGTGGCCGGCAGAAAGCCGCCCCAATGGGCCTCGAAATGCTCAATGGCCGCTTGGTAACTGCGCCGAGTGTTGTCGCGGGTGGCGGCGCGGACGTAGCGCTCGATGTCGGTCATGGTCGGTGGGGTGGCGGTTGATCCTCACACCATAATGCTTATTGGCTTGTCTGTCCCGGCCCTGTGGCCGGTGACTTCGCTCACGCCGCCCGTTTTGCTCACAGCACACAGGGCTTTAATTCCGCGCCATTGAACGGCGGGTAGTCACGCAATTGCGCGGCCGACAAGGGCCGGCTGAAGTGGTAGCCCTGGGCGACATCGCAGCCGGCAAGCTTCAGGCACACCACTTGCTCGCGGGTTTCGACACCTTCGGCCACCACCTCCAGGCCCAGGCGCTTGGCCAGGATGATGGTTGAAGACACAATCGGGCTGTCGTCATGGCTGTTGGACAGTGGCGCAATCAGCGATCGATCGATCTTGAGCTTGCTCAGCGGCAGCGCCTGCAAATGGGCGAAGCCGGCATAGCCACGGCCAAAATCGTCCAGGCTGATACCCAGGCCCGCCGCGCGCAGGCGGTGCAGATGGTCGACCGCGGTACCCTCCGGGTCGAGGATCGTGGTTTCGGTGATTTCAAGTTCCAGGCGCTGCGGGGCGATGCCATGGGCCTGCAGCTCGGCCAGCAAGCGGTTGCTGAAGTCGACCTGGCGCAGTTGCAGGGCAGAAACATTCACCGCCAGGCGGCTCTCCCGGCCCTGCGCGCTCCAACGAGCCAGCTCTTCGCAGGCCAGGCGCAACACTTCCCAGCCCAGGTCGATGATAAAACCGCTGCGTTCGGCCAGGTCGATGAAACGGTCAGGGTAGAGCAGGCCGAACTCCGGGTGGTCCCAGCGCACCAAGGCTTCGTAGCCCAGCACCTGCTGGGTATCCAAACGTATTTGCGGCTGGTAATGCAGCACGAACTGGCGCTCGGTCAACGCGTTGCCGAAGGCTTGCTCCAGGGTAAAGGCCTGGATATCGGAAAGGTTCAATGACGGGTCGAAGAAGCGATACTGGGCACGGCCGGCCTGCTTGGCCGAGTACATCGCCGCGTCGGCGCAGCGGATCAGGCTGTCGATTTCCTGGCCATCACGCGGGCAGATGCTGACGCCGACACTGGGGCTGGTATTGACCTCCTGGCCATCCAGCGCGTAGGTAGCCGACAACTTCTGCACCAGGTTGCGCACCCAGGCATTGATTTGCTCTTCGCTGCGCTCGCCGGCCAGCAGCACGACGAATTCGTCGCCACCAAAGCGCGAGGCTTCGTCGCCCGGCTCGAGCAGGCGCTGGATGCGCCCGGCCACGGCCTGCAGCAGCAAATCGCCGATCTTGTGCCCGAGCGAGTCATTGATCGACTTGAAGCGGTCCATGTCGATGAACAAGATGGCCATCAGCCGGCGTTTACCGCGCTGCCGGGTCAGCACCGTGCCCGCCACCTCGACGAACTGACGACGGTTGTGCAAGCCGCTGAGGTGATCGGTGGCGGCGGCATGGCTGCTGCGTCGGTGTTCGTCCTCCAGGCGCCCGATCAGTTGCTGATTGACCTGCTGCGCAAGCTCCAGGGCGCTGAACGCCTCCTGGCGCTTGCGCAGCAGCCGCAACGTCCACGCCAGGCTGGCGAGGATCATCAAGGTCATGCTCAGGTTGAGCCAGAACTGGCGTGAGTAGGCCAGGGCAGAGGCCGCCAGAATTTCATCGTAGCGTTGGCTGACGACAATGCTGAAGCCACGTTCGGCGACACGGCGGTACAGGCTCTGATAGGCCTCGCCAGAGGCATATTGCGTGAGCTGCCCTGATTCGACGCCTGCGTCGGGCACGCCTGGCTCGAAGCTGTCGCCGGCCCCGATCACGCCATGGGTGTCGATGCGCAGCCGCTCCTGGCCGTCGTCCTGCACCAGGCGTATCAGCCCGGTGGTGCCTAGGTCGATATGCTGGAACAGTACCGCCAGGTAGCCGATGTCGAGTTGCACGAGGAGGATGGTGTCGATTTCACGGCTTGGCAGGCTGGTCAAGGGCAGCAGGAAGGGCAGCCGCCAGTTCGGTGTGTCGGACGGGGCCACACGCGGCAGGAACGCTTTGAAACCATAGCGGGCGACGTGCACGTTCAATTGCTGCAGCCAGGGGGCTGGCAGCACGGGGGCTTCGTCGCCGTGGCTGGCCGAAAGCAGGCGGCCGTGCCGGTCATAAAGGCCCATGCGCTTGAACACTGGGTCCTCGGCCAGCAGCCGGGCGAGGCTGAGGTTACCCTGGTGCAGCACCTTCATATCCTCCTGGGTCACCCGGCCGACGGCCTGTGCGCGGTCTACCAGTTGGCGCAGGCTCTGGGCAACGATGCTGGCCAGGTTCAGGTGCTCAACGGCCTTGGCGGACAGCGCGTCCTGGCGCGCGGCGGCCTTCTGGGCGAAATGCACCCCCCAGAGAAAGGTCAGGGTGGCTGCGCAGAGCATCAGGATCAACAGGCGCAACAGGCCTGTAGACGAGAGAGAACGGCGGATCACTGCTGGTATTCCCGACCCGGGGTGAAGGCGGAAAAATACGACAATAAGATGACAGCATAATGACTAGTGGCGATGTGCCTTTAGCCTTGTGGGCGTCGATCAGGCCAGTGGCAACGGCCGTCGATCTGCTGTATACCTGCACTCCACCAAGGGGAGCCCGGCAACGGGCTGAGAAACCGCTGGCAACTGCAGCGCGGTGACCCTTCGAACCTGATCCGGATCATGCCGGCGAAGGGATGGGACTGCCGACCTGCCTTTTTGCCGGCCTCACTGCGAGGCCGCTCCATGCCCCACTCGAACGGTCTCGCTGTCACCTCAATGGAGGACAGCACCATGACCGAACGTTTCACCCAAATCCTGCGCCGTCAGAGCGAACCGACCTGGTCGGCTGCCGTGGGCCATCGCTTCGTCACCGAGCTCTGCAACGGCAGCGTGGCCGACCCGTTCATGATCCGCTACCTGGTTCAGGACCATCGCTTCATCGACAGCTTCCTGACCTTGCTCGGTGCGGCGATCGCCACCGCCGACACCTTTGAGGCTCGGTTGCGCTTCGGTCGCTTCGCCGGCATGATCTCGAGCGACGAAAACACCTATTTCCTGCGCGCGTTCGAAGCCTTGGACGTCAGCCCCGCGCAACGTAACGAGCCCGTGGACAGCGGGCCGACTGCCGGCTTCAAGGCCATCATGCGCGAAGCGGCGGCTACCCGGTCCTATGCGGCCGCGTTGGCGGTGCTGAACGTGGCAGAAGGGCTGTACCTGGACTGGGCCAGCAAGGCGCCGAAACCACTGCCGGCCAACTTCGTCTACGCCGAGTGGATCACCCTGCACGACAACCCGGCATTTGCCGAATTCGTTGCCTTCCTGCAGGCCGAACTGGACCGGGTAGGGCCACAGGAGGCAGCACTGAGCAGCGACTTCTACTCACGTACCGTGGCGCTGGAGCTTGCCTTTTTCGACGCCATTTACGATGAGGAAGCCTGAGCATGGATATTTTCGAGCGTCTCAAAGCTGCAACCGCGCCGCAGTGGGCCCGCTATGTCGACCACGATTTTGTGCGGCAGATGGGTGAGGGCACCTTGGCCGAGGAGGCATTCCGCACCTACCTGGTTCAGGACTACCTGTTCCTGATCCAGTTCGCCCGTGCCTGGGCGCTGGCGGCCTATAAAAGCAGGACCCCCGCAGATATCCGCGCCGCCCAGGCTGGCCTGGCAGCCATTCTCGACGAGACCGAACTGCACCTGCGGCTTTGCGCGCGTTGGGGGCTGTCGCAAGCCGATATCGCAGCCGCTCCGGAGCATCAGGCCACGGTGGCCTACACCCGCTACGTGCTCGACTGCGGCGCCGCCGGCGACCTGCTGGAGCTGCATGCAGCCTTGGCACCGTGTGTAATTGGCTACGCCGAAATCGGGCGCGTGCTGGCCGAGCGGATCGGTGACCTGAGTGACCATCCTTACCGCGAATGGATCGGGGAGTATGCCGGTGAGGCCTACCAGGACGTAGCGGCGTCGGCGCGCAAGCACCTCGATGACCTGGCGGCGCGCAGCATGACTGAGCAGCGCTTCATCGAGCTGGCCGCGATCTTTGGCCAGGCATCGCGGTTGGAGGCCGACTTCTGGCAAATGGGCCTCGACAGCCAAGGTTGATGCGCTTACGCGCTGCCTGGCGCTTTACAGCCTCAACAGTAAATGGGTACCACGCGGTACCCATTCACTGCCCGCTTTAGCCCCGCACTATAAGGTCGCGCCGCCCCGGCGCCGACCTGCTCCCCCTTCAATCCATCCCCACCTGCCTGCGCCTTTTTGCGCCGCCGCACCCTGGCCGGGTGCTTTGTGTACTGCTCCTACGGCAGCCACCTCCCACACCCAGAATTCGTGCTATCTCATGCGATAAGCCGTGATTATTAAACCTTAGTAAGTGCTTGAATTTCCGTGCGAGCAGGGTGAGAATTCCCATGTAAATACATGGTACGTACCATGACACGAAATCGTAGGAGCATTCATGGCCCGGGGCGGTATTAACAAAGCGGTAGTGCAGCAGGCACGGCAGGTATTGATCGCTCGGGGTGAGTACCCGAGCATCGATGCTGTACGTATCGAACTGGGCAACACCGGCTCCAAAACCACTATCCATCGTTACCTCAAGGAGCTTGAGGAGCACAAGCCTGCTGCGCTGCAGGGTGCCCCAGCACTGAGCGACACGCTGGGCAAGCTGGTGGGGCAGTTGGCAGACCAGCTTCAGGAGGAGGCGGATGCTCGCGTCGAGCAGGCGCAAGCGGCTTTCAACGAACAGCGCGAACAGCTCGAGGCGCAGTTGCACCTGGCCCAGCAAGCATTGGCCACCGCACACCAGCAACTGCAGATACAGGCCGCAGCACTCGCTGCCGAATCGGAGCGCCTGGTAGCCACCCAGAGCACGTTGCAGGCCGAACAACTGCGCAGCGCCAGCCTGAATCAATCACTTGGGGAATTGCAGGTGCGCCTGGCCGACAAGGACGAGCAGGTGCGCTCGCTGGAAGACAAGCACCGCCACGCCCGGGATGCCCTTGAGCACTACCGAAGCGCCAGCCGCGAACAACGCGAGCAAGACCAGCGCCGGCATGAAGCCCAGCTGCAGCAGCTGCAGGTGGAGTTGCGCCAGTTGCAGCAAGGCATGATCGTCAAACAGGACGAACTGACCCGCCTGCACCGCGACAACGAGCGCTTGCTCGGTGAACATCGACAGGCCTGCAGCGAACGCAAGGCGCTGGATGAGTTGCTGGAGCAGCGGGACGCGCAGATCCAGGGTTTGCGTACGATCCTGGCGCAGGCACAGGGCGCCAGCGAAGAAATGCGCCGGCAATTGCAGGTGCAGGAGCAGCACCTGGAAGACAAACGGGGTATCTGTGCGGAGCAGGGCAGGCAATTGCAGTTTCTGCAGGGTGAGCTGGTCAAGCGGGATGAAGCACTTAAGGACTGTCGGCAGCAGTTGGCAGCCGGCAAATAAAATCAAACTTCGAGCGGCATTCACACTCTTCCTAAGACACCCAAGGGAGACTGTTACATGACCAAGCCAACCCAGCAGCCGGAAAAAGGGCAGGGCCCGCATTCCTCCGATAAAGCCAGCAAGAACCACGAGCTGGGTTTTGACCCGGACTCACCAGACCTTGACGACCCGCAAGTAGACCCTACAGGGCCAGCGATAGCGCCAAGGGATGAGGAGAAGAAGCACAAGTAGCCTTCTTCATCGATACCGGCGGCAGCGGGCAACCCCGCTGCTACCTGGTTTGCGCTTAGGGTGCGCCTACGTCTGTGAACGGTCTGTCTGTGCACCGTCCGCCTGCTTGGCGGCGTCCACGCCGGCTGCCGACAATTTGATCGGGTAGCTCAAGCTCAGTTGGTGTTCCTCGTCCACCGCCACACTGCCGTCCTGGATCAGGCCATGTTCCTGCAAGGTCTTGAGCATGCCTGCCACCGCCTTTTCGCCGCGGTAGTTGTCCAGTACTTCCTTGCCCAACCCATGGGGATGAGCGTGGAGCAGGCGGGTGAGGATTTCGCTACGCAGTGCATCGTTAGTCATGAGAGCCTCGTGCAATGGGTCGATTATTTGCCGTGTTTGGCCTGAAGCGCCTTGGCCTGTTCCAGATGGTGTTCCAGGGTAGGCAAGGTGTCACTGGCGAAAGCTTTCAGCTCGGGTTTGTCGGACGAAGCCGCTTCCTTCTTGAACAGTTCCACCGCCTTTTCATGGGCATCGACCTGGTTGTTGACATACGACTTGTCGAACGACTCGTCACGCCATTGCAAGATCATCTTTTTGACCTTGTCGGTCAGCGCTGCATCGTCCGGCACCTTGATATCCAGCTTGCGGGCAATGTCGCCGAGCTTCTGGTTAGCCTTGGTATGGTCGGTCACCATCTGCTGGGCGAAGGTCTTGATTTCGGCGTTCTGGCTCTTTTCCAGTGCCAGGTTGCCGGTAACGACCTCGGCAATGCCTGCCTCGGTGGCGGCATCGACAAAGTCATCGGAAGTGGCGGCCATCACTTGCCAGGACGCCATGCCCAGCACCATTGACAAGCCCACGCGTTTGATCAACAGATTGCTCATGTCTCTCTCCTTGCTACCGTGGCGCGACCTCGTTTGTCGCTTACGGTTGAGCCCGCTCTGCGGCCATAGGTTTAATTTTTTTTGCACCCGGGCGTACGTCGCACGATCACGTGGAACGATGCGCAGCGCACAGGCTCACACATTCAAAGGTTTGCAAAGGAGTAGCGCCATGAGCATCGAACGCAGTATTCCTGAGCTTGAGGCCTGGTATGCCCAATACGACGATGACAGTTATCGGCTTGAGTCGCCCGATGCCTACTACGAAGGGCTGGTCCATACCGCCGAGGCGCTGCTCAATGACGGCGCGATCGAATGGGATGACTGGGTGGCGCTCAAGGCGCTCGCCGATGAGGCGCAACTGGGTGCATTGCCCGACGCCGTACAGGCCCACGTGGATGACCCGGACGCATGAAAGCCCTGCGCATCGCCACCTTCAACATCAATGGCATCCGCAGCCGGCTGCCGGCACTGCTGGCCTGGCTGGACCGGGAAAAGCCCGACATTGCCTGCCTGCAGGAACTCAAAGCCGCCGACCAGCAGTTTCCTCGGGAGGCTATTGAAGCCGCCGGGTATGGCTGCTTGCACCACGGTCAGCCCGCGTGGAACGGTGTCGCCATCCTGGCCAGGGATAGCCAGCCCCTGGAAGTGCGCCGAGGCCTGCCGGGCATGGAAGACGACAGCCAGAGCCGTTATCTGGAAGCGGCAGTTCACGGCTTGCTGGTAGGCTGTCTGTACCTGCCCAACGGCAACCCGCAACCGGGCCCTAAATTCGATTACAAGCTGCGCTGGTTCGAGCGCCTGCTCGCCCATGCGCGCAGCCTGCAGGGCAGCGGTCATCCAACGGTGCTGGCGGGTGACTTCAACGTCGTGCCTACCGACTTCGACATCTATAACCCTCGCTCTTGGCAAAAGGATGCATTGCTGCAACCAGAATCGCGTCAGTGTTACCAGGCTTTGTTGGAGCAGGGCTGGACCGACGCCATTCGCCATCTGCATCCTGACGCGCGCGTCTATACCTTCTGGGACTATTTTCGCAATCACTGGGCACGCAATGCCGGGCTGCGCATCGATCATCTGTTGCTCAACCCTGAGCTTGCGCCCTACCTCAAGGCCGCCGGAGTGGATGCCTGGGTTCGTAATGAAGCCAAGGCCAGCGACCATGCACCGGTGTGGATCGAGCTGGGTACGCGCAAGCAGCGCTGAGCGGTAGCGCTGCAAACAAAGGGTTATTCCACGCGCAAGCGCATGGCGCATCTGCCGGCCAGACCATGAGCCGCCTCGCTGGCCAGAATGCTGCGCAAACGGGGGCTCAGGTGCTCCTCCTCAATACGTTCAAACCCATAGCGTGCATAAAAAGGCGCATTCCACGGCACCTCGGCGAATGTGGTCAGGGTCAGTTGCTCAAAGCCCCGACGCCGCGCCACGTAGGCGGCGTGATCCAACAGCCGCCTGCCGACCCCTTGCCCTTGGGCCTCCAGACGCACCGAAAGCTCATGAACGTGTAGCGCGTGTACCTCCATGCTGGCACAGAGGAAGCCCAGCACCTGCCCCTGGGCATCCTCGGCGACCCAGCTGCATTCGGCCAGCATGAACCCACGGTGCGCCGCTGAGTCAAGCACGTCGCCATCGGCCAGCCATGCCAGGTCGGCTACCCGGGCAAATGCCTGTGCGGCGGACCGTTCGACACCGGCCAGATGAGCAATATCACCGGGACGAGTAGTACGTATAACCATCGCGCGCTCCTTAATCGGCTGCCAATACTTGTGCTTGCAACTGCCAGCGCACCGAGCTGACGCCTTTTTCCAGGCTCACCCGGCTGACCAGTCGCTCCAGTTGCGCGGGCGCCTGTGGGTTGCCCAGCAGCTCAGCACGCACTTCCAGGCGCGCCGGGTTGGGCAGGTCCTCGCTGTGCAATGACTGCAGGCGCAGCTCGGGGTCGCCCAGGCTGTGCAGCATCAGGCTGCGCACCTGGATTTCATCCTCGGCACGGCAGACGATGCGCACCTCGAAACGTTGCTCGACTTCGCTGGCCGGCAACACGTCCTGGCGATCCAGACGCTGGGCGATATCACGCAGCAGGATATTGGCGCAGAGCACCACCAAGCTACCCAGCGCGGCCTCCAGCAGCAAACCCAGGCTGCACAGCACGCCAACTGCCGCGGTGCACCAGAGCGTGGCGGCGGTGTTCAGGCCCCTGACATTGAACCCATCGCGCATGATCACGCCGCCGCCCAGAAAACCAATGCCCGAGACCACATAGGCGGCCACCCGCGACGCATCGTTAGGGGCCATGCCAGGCACCGCTTGGGTCATCAGCACGAACAGGCAGGCGCCGGTGCTGACCAGCGCATTGGTGCGCAGCCCGGTCAGGCGCTGGCGCAGTTGGCGCTCGGCCCCGATCAGGGCGCCAAGCAGCAGGGCAATGCTGACACGCAGCAGAAAGACTTTCCAATCCATAGCAAACCTCTTGCGCGGGCACAGGCCCGCCAGAACGCCATAACCGCTGGCGTGGTTGAATAACCAGAAATGCGCAGGACCACGAAGGGTAGGGGAAGAGGAAGGTTCAGCCGCATGGGCTGGAGCGTTCCACTGTCTAGCCAATGGCGAGACAGTGGCAGGAAACTGCCGGACTAGCTCGCCGAGTGGGCCTGTCGCACGCGACTGGGGCTACTGTCCAAAGCAGGACTCCTGTTCAGGGATGCGAAATTGCGGGTGGACCTTACGCCGCTGGTTGCGCAGGGTCAAGGGTAAAAACATGACAATGGCTTCATAAGGAAATGCGCTACAGCCGTCGGCACTCCATGGAAAAAAACGCCGGCAATCGGTACCCTTGCGCGACCCTCTGCTATCCCCCGGACCGTTACATGCTGTTCAATTTCCTCGTGCTGCTCGGCACCCTGGTGGCCATGGAAGGCGTCGGCACGCTGGCGCACAAGTACATCATGCATGGCTGGGGCTGGTGGCTGCACCGTTCGCACCATGAACCGCACCTGGGCATGCTCGAGACCAACGACCTGTACCTGGTGGCCCTGGGCTTGATCGCCGCAGCGTTGGTGGCACTGGGCAAGGCCGGCCATGCGCCGCTACAGTGGGTCGGCGGCGGAGTGGCCGGCTACGGCCTGCTGTATGTGCTGGCCCACGATGGCTTCTTTCATCGGCACTGGCCGCGCAAGCCACGGCCAGTCAGCCGCTACCTCAAGCGCCTGCACCGTGCCCACCGCCTGCACCACGCGGTGAAGGGGCGCACGGGCAGCGTGTCGTTCGGCTTTTTCTATGCACCACCGCTGAAGGTGCTCAAGCGCCAGTTGCAACGCCGGCGCGGGCGCTGCTGAGGGTATCAATTCACGGGTTCGCCATCGCCTTGTGTTGCAGCGCCAGTGTGCCCACGGCTGACCCACCAGCCAAACCCAGCCGCCGTGAAGAACATGATCAGGCTGTACAGCGCCGCAGGCACCGCCATGGTGGCGTTGTTCAACAGCGAAGGGCTCAACGCCAGCGCGATCGCCAAAGTGCCGTTGTGGATGCCGATTTCCATGCCGATCGCAATTGCCTGGCGCTTGGGGATGCTAAGCAGCCGCGGCACCCAGTAACCCAACGTCAGGCTTATCAGGTTGAACAGCAGCGCCGCCAGCCCAACCACCGGTGCGTACTCGACCACGGTCTGCCAGTCTTTGGCCAGGGCCAGAACAATGGTGAACGCCAGGAACAGCGCCGCCACCAGTTTCATGGGTTTCTCCATGCGTGCGGCAAAACCGGGCGCCCAGTGACGTATCAGCATGCCCAGGGCGACCGGCAGCAGGACGATGGCGAACACTTGCATGACCTTGGCAAATTGCAGCGGGATGGCCTGGTCCGACGCCATGAACCAGCTCAGCGACAGGTTCACCAACAACGGCATGGTCAGGATCGCGATCAACGAGTTGACTGCGGTGAGGGTGATGTTCAGCGCCACATCACCGTGGGCCAGGTGGCTGAACAGGTTGGCGGTGGTGCCGCCTGGCGAAGCGGCCAGCAGCATCAGGCCGACCGCCAGGGCCGACTCCAGGCCAAAGCCGTTGGCGATCAGGAAGCAAATGAACGGCAGCAGCAGGATCTGGCAGGCCAGCCCGACAAGTACGGGCTTGGGGTACTTCACCACGCGGGCGAAGTCGGCCAGGGTCAGCGACAGCCCCAGGCCCAGCATGATGATGCCCAGGGCCAGGGGAAGGAAGGCAGTCAGTAGAGGCGAGGCGGTCATTGGCGGCTACTCGGGCGAAGGATCAAAGCAGTCTAGGCATGGTTCAACGGGTAGCTAATTGCATTGCGCCAGCACTTGGTAACCTTTTGTTACCGCGGCAGGTCAAGGCGTTGTGTACGCAGCGCCTGCATGCCGCGTTGCGATGGCGCGCTGCGCGCAGTAGCATTCGCGCTTTTGCCAAGGATTAGCCTGTCATGCCGTTCCAGCAAGGTCTGCTTGCCACCCCGGTGCCGGCCCATGCCCGCCACCTGTTCTTCACCCTGCAGTCGCCTGAAGCGCTGCCCGCCGTACTGGACGCACTGCTGCCACACGTGGATGGCCAGCGCCTGATCGCAGGCTTCGGCGCCCCTTTGGTCAAGGCGCTGGGCCGGCAGGTGCCAGGCCTGCGTGCCTTCCCCCAGCTGGACGCGGTGGTGGAGAACCCGAGCACCCAGCACGCGCTGTGGCTGTGGCTGCGTGGCAACGAACGCGGCGACCTGCTGTTGCAGGCCGATGCACTGCAACAGCTGGTTGCTCCGGCGTTGGTCCTGGCCGACAGTGTTGACGGTTTTCTGCACCGTGGCGGCCATGACCTGACGGGCTATGAGGACGGCACCGAAAACCCAGTGGACCAGGACGCCGTCGAAGCCGCCATCGTTGCCGATGGCCAGCCGGGCCTGGCGGGCTCCTGTTTCGCCGCGTTCCAGCTATGGAAACACGACCTGAGCTATTTCAAGTCACTGCCCCAAGCAGATCAGGACAACATCATCGGCCGTCGCCTGAGCGACAACGAAGAGCTCGATGACGCGCCGGCGTCGGCGCACGTCAAGCGCACCGCCCAAGAGAGCTTCGCGCCAGAGGCATTCATGGTGCGCCGTTCGGTGGCCTGGGCCGACAGCCGCGGCGCCGGCCTGGCATTCGTCGCGCTGGGCCACAGTTTCGATGCCTTCGAAGTACAGCTGCGACGCATGAGCGGCCTGGAAGACGGCATCATCGATGGCCTGTACCGCTTCAGCCGTCCATTGACCGGTGGTTACTACTGGTGCCCGCCAATGGGCGTGGCTGGTCTGGACCTTAGCCTGCTGCTGCACGATTGATCACTAAATATCCAGACACAGATTCACCGGCGGGGGTGAGGTAGAGCGACTAGCCTTGGAAGTTTCCGACTCATGACGGGAACTTTGCCATGTATGCACGTCGCGATGTCCTACGCGCCAGTGCCGCGTTGGGGCTGCTGGCCTGCAGCCCCTGGCTGCACGCGGCCAGTGCCGGCGGGCTGTTGACCCGTACGGTCCCCTCCACCGGTGAAGCCTTACCCGTGATCGGTGCCGGTACCTCCGGCAGTTTCGAGGTCCAGGCGGGGTCTGCCGAATACCAGCAGCTCAACGTGGTGCTCAAGGCCTTTTTCGACGGCGGCGGCAACGTTATTGACACTTCGCCTAACTATGGCGGGGCCGACAGCATCCTTGGTCAACTGCTGGAAGAAGGCGGCTGGCACCGGCAATGCTTCCTCGCCACCAAGATCGCCGCCGACAGCCGGGCCGCTGCCCAGGCGCAATGGGCCGATAGCCTCAAGCGCTTGCGCACCGACAGGGTCGACCTGCTGCAGATCCACAACCTGCGTGACTGGCAGACCCAACTGCCGTATGCCCGCGAGCTCAAGCAGCAGGGCAAGACGCGCTATGTCGGCATCACGCATTACCTGAACAACGGGCACGACGAAGTGGCGAGCATCGTGCGCCGCGAACCGCTGGACTTCATCCAGATCAACTATTCGGTCAACGCGCCGCACGCCGCGCGCGAGCTGCTGCCGCTGTGCCAGAGCAAAGGGGTCGCGGTACTGATCAACCGTGCCTTCGACGATGGCCGCCTGTTCGCCAGGGTCAAGGACCAGCCCCTGCCTGCCTGGGCGGCAGAAGCAGGCATCGGCAGCTGGGCGCAGCTGTTTCTCAAATTCGCCATCAGCCACCCGGCGGTGACCACGGTCATCCCGGCGACCGGGCGGCCCGAGCGCCAGCTCGACCAACTGAAGGCCGGGCACGGGCCCTTGCTCAGCCAGGCGCAGCAACAGGCGCTGATCGAGCAGTTCGCCTGAGCCCATGGCCCGTTGGCGCAAGCGGCTGGACCAAGGACTGAACATCCAGCCTGGCGAAGGCCCGGCGGTGGTTGCCGGGTTGGCACTGTTCTACCTGCTGTTCACCGGTTATTTCATGCTACGCCCGGTGCGCGAAACCATGGGCGTTGCCGGTGGCGTCGATAACCTGCAATGGCTGTTCACCGGCACCTTCATCGCCACCCTGGCCTGCTTGCCGCTGTTCGGCTGGCTGGCATCGACCGTGCGCCGTCGGCATATCCTGCCGTGGACCTACGGGTTCTTCATTGCCAACCTGGTGCTGTTTGCCGTGGTGTTTGCCCGCGACCCGGACGGTGTATGGCAGGCGCGAGCCTTTTACATCTGGCTGTCTGTGTTCAATCTGCTGGCCATCTCGCTGGCCTGGAGCGTGCTCACCGATCTGTTTTCCACCGCCCAGGGCAAGCGCCTGTTTGGCCTGCTGGCCGCCGGCGCTAGCCTGGGCGGCCTGAGCGGGCCGATTCTCGGCACCCTGTTGGTCGCTCCGCTGGGGCATGCCGGGCTTGTGCTGCTGGCCGCGCTGTTGCTGCTGGGCAGCGTTGGCGCGGCAGGGTACCTGCAGCGCTGGCGTGATCGCCACCCATTGCCTGACGTGGGCGAGCAACCCGCTTCTCGGCCGCTGGGCGGCAACCCGTTCGCCGGCGCCACCGCGGTGCTGCGCTCGTCCTACCTGCTGGGTATTGCCCTGTTCGTGGTGCTGTTGGCCAGCGTCAGCACGTTCCTGTATTTCGAACAGGCGCGGATCATCAGCGAAACGTTCACTGACCGTACCCGACAGACCCAGGTGTTCGGCCTGATCGACACCGTGGTGCAAGCACTGGCCATTGTCACCCAGGTGTTTCTCACTGGCCGGCTGGCCAGGCGGTTGGGCGTCGGCATTTTGCTGGTGGCGGTGCCGCTGGTAATGGCCGCCGGGTTTGTCTGGCTGGCCCTGAGCCCGGTGTTTGCGGTGTTCGTGGTGGTGATGGTGGTGCGCCGCGCAGGCGAGTACGCCTTGGTGCGGCCGGGGCGGGAAATGCTGTTCACAGTCCTGCCAGCCGAGGCCAAGTACAAAGCCAAGAACTTCATTGACACCGTGGTCTACCGCGGTGGCGACGCCTTGAGCGGTTGGGTCAAGCGCGGCCTGGACATGCTTGTCGAACACCCGCAGCTGGCCATGCTGACAGGCGCCGCGCTTGCCCTGGCGTGGGGCTTGACCGGTGGCTGGCTGGGGCTTCGCCAGCAACGCTTGGATACCGGCCGCGACCGATGACCCGTCCATTGGCGCACCAAATACACATTGGCCGCTTATTTAATGCCGCCGGTCCGAACGCTTCGCAATAAAACGAATCCCCCGATATCGCCGAACTCCGAACCTATGTACGGCAGATTCGTCGTGCATCCCCTAAGTCACATGAGGTTTCGCACCATGGACAAGAAAGAGAAGGGCAGTACCGGCAGTCAGGGCGGCCAAGGCAGCCAGGGCGGTACCAAGAACCCAGGGAATTTCGCCAATGACCGCGAGAAGGCTTCGGAAGCCGGACGTAAAGGCGGCCAGCAGTCCGGTGGCGGCCATACCAGCGACACGAGCCGCAAGGGCGGCCGTTCGTAAGTGACGCGCGCCGTGCAGGGGCGACCCGGCACGGCGCTTTACTGACCGAGAGGAACACCCATGCGCCTGATCAGCCTTTTGCCCTTGCTCGGCAGCCTGACGTTGTTGGGCGGTTGTTTCGACCGTGACAGCGATCATCCGGCCAAGGATGCCGACCAAAGCAAGCCTTCGTTACAAATGCAGCAACCCGACGACAAGCCGGCTCCCCAGCCTGCACCGGACCCTGAGCCCATGCCCCGGGCCAATCAAAGCCAATGAGTGCACGAGGAGTGAGGCATGACGGTCACGACCTGCAAGAGCGCCGCGAACGCAGCGGCAAAGGCCGCCCCTGATAGCCTGCAGCAGCGGTACCAGGCGCTGCTCGATGGGCACGACCCCAGCAGTGCCGCTTGGCTTACCGAGCAACTGACACGCGCGCAATCCCTACCCGATGACCTGCCCGACACTCCTTCACAACTGCAGGCGTGGAGTGCCAACCACGCCGCTCAGGTTGCCCAAGGGTATGCCCACTACCTGGAACAACGCCGCCAAGGCGCGCCCCGGCGTTATTTCAGCAACCGCGCCCAGGCGCTGTGGTTCCTGCAGCAAGTGGCCCCGACCAAAGCGGTCGATGGCGCCTGGTTGCACAGTACCCTGAGCCATTGGGATGACCCGCGTTACCACGGCCTGATCACTACCTACCTGGAGGAGCTCGGCGCAGGTGACCCCCGCTGCAACCACGTGCTGATCTACCGGCGTCTGTTAAGCCGCCTCGGCTGCCTGGAGCTCGCCGCCCTGGAAGATGAGCGTTACCTGCAAGGCACGCTGCAGCTGGCCTTGGGGCAGCACGGCGAGGCCTTTTTACCTGAGGTGATCGGTTACAACCTGGGCTACGAACAGCCGCCGGTGCATTTGTTGATCACGACCTATGAACTCGCCGAACTGGGCATCGACGGTCACTATTTCCAGCTGCACGTCACCATCGACAACGCTGCCAGCGGCCACGCACGCAAATCCCTCGCAGCGTTCCAACAGCTGTGCCCCCGGGAAGGTGCACAAGCGTTCTACCAACGTGTGCGCCGAGGTTATCGCTTGAACGACCTGGGCCTGGATACGCCTAGCCTGATCAGCCGCTTCGACCTGCAGGCCGAGTTGTTCACCGCCCTGGAACGCAAGCGCGTGTTCGGGCAGTTCATGCATGCCGACCGCTGCCGTGTGCAGAACCGCACCATCAACCAATGGCTCGCCGAGCCAGGTGCCATGCCGGATTTTGTTGCCGCCTTGCAAGCCCAAGGGTGGATAAAGCGCGGCCTGGACCCGGCGCAAAGCCGTTGGTGGGCATTGATCGAGGGGCCCAGTGCGCCGATGTATGGCGTATTCACAGCCTACGAGAAGCAGCTTTGGCATGACTGGATCGCCGCCGACTGGCAGCCGCCGATCCGCCGCGTCGCTCCCGGAACGTGGGAGGCCAAGCTCACGTTCGACGCGGTGCCCGGCAACCCGATGGCCGCCGATGGCATGCCGGCGCTGATCGCGCGCATGGCGGGCGACCGTCATGCCTTGCCGGAGGGCCTTCTGGCCACGCAGGCCTACTGCCGCGCCACCGGCCTTGATCAGGAGCCAGCCCACTGATGATGCGCGAGCCAGACGAAGCCTTGCTGCAGCTTGGCCGGCGCCTGCGCGCCGAGGGGTACCGCTTCACCTGCGTATCACCGGCCACGCACGCGCGCAACAACGCCCGGCCCGGCAGCGAGCGAGCGGCGACGTTGCGCGATGTGTTCGGCTGGAGCCGACCATTCGGCGCGTCGCTGCTCTCGCCAGATGAGCTGGCGCAACTGCGCGTTGCCCAGGTGCTGAGCGAGCAGGGCAGCCTGTGGCGCGCCACGGTGCGCTGGTCCACCCTCGACGAGCTGCTGCTGGTGCACTCCGCTTACCCGACCCTGGCCAGTGATGCGGTGTTCTTCGGCCCCGACAGTTATCGCTTTGCCCAAGTCATCCATGACCATCTGCAGCGTACTGCCACCCCGGTGCAGCGCGCCGTGGACATTGGCTGCGGCAGCGGCGTCGGTGCCTTGCTGATCGCCCGCGCGGCGCAGCACGCGCAGGTCAGCGCTGTCGACATCAACCCCCTGGCCTTGCGCTACACCGCCATCAACGCCGCCTTGGCGGGGGTGAGCAACCTGTCGCTGGCCTCCAGCGATGTACTCGATGGCGTCGACGGCAGCTTCGACCTCATCGTCGCCAATCCACCCTATATGTTCGATACCGCCCAGCGTGCTTACCGCCACGGCGGCGGCGCGCTGGGCGCACAACTGTCGTTGCGCATCGTCGAAGAGGCCTGCGAGCGCTTGAACCCCGGCGGCTCTTTGCTGCTGTACACCGGGGTGGCCATCGTCGAGGGTCGCGACGCCTTGCTTGAAGCCGTCCGCCTACGCCTGGCCGGGCCGCAATGGGCCTGGACCTACCGGGAAGTGGACCCTGATGTGTTCGGCGAGCAACTGCTCGAGCCGGGGTACGAACACGTTGAACGGATTGCGGCGGTGGCGCTCACTGTAAACCGTAGCGCGTGACGGACATGGACCGGGCCTGCTCATTCGGCATCGAAGAAGAGTACCTGCTGGTGGACCTTGCCAGCAGACGTGTGCTGGCAAAGCCTTCGCAGGCGGTGACCAAGCGGTGCCGGCAAGTGTTGGGCAGGTACTACGCCGAAGAGATGTTCTGCAGCCAGATCGAAGTCGCCTCACCGGTATTCGGCAGCCTGTTCGAAGCCCGTAATTTCCTCAACGACACCCGTCAGCAGTTGAACGAGAGCCTGAGCGAGGAAGGCGTTGGCCTGTATTGCGCCGGTAGCCATCCCACGGCCGCGTGGCGGCGGCAAAAAGCCAGGACCACGGTCCACTACCGGCAATTGTTCGACGACTACCAGCACGTGGCACGGCGCAGCCTGCTCAACGGGCTGCACGTGCACATCGGCGTCCCACCCGGCTGCGACCGCATGCAGTTGATCAACCGGCTGCTGTACTGGCTGCCATTGCTGCTCGCACTCAGCACATCCTCGCCGCTGTGGTCAGGGCAGGTGACCGGTTACAGCAGCTATCGCCGCGTGATCTGCGGGGAATGGCCGCACATGGGCTTGCCGGAGCCGCTGCCCGACTGGTCGGCGTACCTGCGCTACCGTGCGCTGCTGCAGCGGACCGGGGCATTGGCCGAGGAAGGCGACTTCTGGTGGGCGATACGGCCCTCGCGGCGCTTTCCAACCGTGGAGCTGCGCATCTGCGACGCGTGCCCCGCACTGGAGGACGCGGTGTGCGTGGCCGGTGTGTTCCGCCACCTGGTGGAGCACTGCCTGCTGGCGCAGCACGTGGCAGCGCCACTCAACCGCGAACTGCGCTGGGTTACCCAGGAAAATTACTGGCGCGCCCTGCGGTACGGCCGCAGCGCCCAGTTCATCGGAATACATGACCAGCAGCCGGTCACGGCCCTGGCCTGGCTGGCCCAGTTGCAGGCGATGTACCCTGTCGAGACGATCGACGCCGAGCGTTCGTTCCAGCATGCCCAAGGCATTTTGCGTGAAGGCACCAGCGCCGATCACCAGCTCACCTGCCTGCACCAGGCCACCGAGCACGGCGCCAGCGCTGCCCAGGCACTGCACGCCGTCGTCGACCTGGTTCTGGCCCAAGGGCGTGCAGCCCCAGGTCCGGCAGGGCCGCTTGCAATTAGACAGGGTTCACCGACAATGGCTGCGCCTTCCGCAAGCCATTAGGACCCGCCCGCTCCATGATGCTGACCAAGCAATTCCCCGATATTTCTCTGGCTGACACCCTCTTTGTCTTCGCCCTCGAAGCCGAGGCCGGCAGCCTGTTTGACGAGATGAATACCGTGTTCACTGGGATCGGCAAGGTCAATGCTGCCATTGCGCTGACCCGGGCTATCCACCAGCGACGACCGAAACTGATCGTCAACCTCGGCTCGGCCGGCGGCCAGGGCCGTAACAAGGGCGAGGTGGTCTGTTGTACGCGGTTCGTGCAGCGTGACATGGACGTGACCCCTCTGGGCTTTGCCCGCTACGAGACGCCGTTTGCGGATATTCCGGTACTGCTTGAGCACGGCCATGCGATGCCTGGGTTGCCGCTGGGCACGTGCGGCAGCGGCGACAGCTTCGAAATCAACCACGGCGACGCGCCCTACGACATCGTCGACATGGAGGCTTATGTACTGGCGTTGATCGCCCGCAGCGAAGGTATCCCCTTTGTTTGCCTCAAGTACATCTCCGATGACGCCGGCAGCGACGCGGCTGGCGACTGGTCGGTGCAGGTTCACCTCGCCGCCGAAGCGTTCAAGCGCGTGTTGTTCACCTGCACAGGTTGAACACTCTGCCACCGGAGCAGATGGGCTAAACCTTCTGCAGGCTGGGGAGTCATTTCCATTAAGCGCCTGACCTTTTTCAGGCCAAGGAGGTGGCTGATGAGCTTCGTCTGCCTGCTGCGTGGCTGCCACTGGCGTGCCATGGCCAACCCGGACGTGGCCGGGCTGCACTGTCAACTGTGCGAACGCTGTGGCGCGTTGCGGTACAGCGAACCCGTTCAACCCCAGCACCCTTAGGAGGGCCACATGGCCAGGGCAATCTGGAAAGGCGCGATCAGTTTCGGCCTGGTGCATATCCCGGTCTCGCTCAATACGGCGGTGCGCACCGAGCGGGTCGATTTCGACTGGCTCGACAAGCGCAGCATGGAGCCTGTGGGCTACAAACGGATCAACAAGGTGACCGGCAAGGAAATCGACAAAGAGAACATCGTCAAAGGGGTGGAGTACGAGAAAGGCCGTTATGTGGTGATCAGCGAAGAAGAAATCCGCAAAGCTCGGCCCGAAGCGACCCAGACCATCGACATCTTCTCGTTCGTGGCGGCCAGTGAAATCCCGCTGCAGCAGTTCGATACCCCGTACTACCTGAGCCCTGACCGCCGTGGCGGCAAAGTGTATGCGCTGCTGCGCGACACCCTGGAGAGTACCGGCAAGGTCGCGCTGGCCACAGTGGTCCTGCACACCCGCCAACACCTGGCGCTGCTGCGTCCGCTGGAGGATGCGCTGGTCATGATTACCTTGCGCTGGCCTGAGGAGGTGCGCGGGCTGGACACCTTGGAACTGGACAAGAGCGTCACTGACACCAAGGTCGACAAGCGTGAACTGGAGATGGCCAAGCGGCTGGTGGAGGACATGAGCGGGTCGTGGGCACCGGAGGAATACCACGACGCATTTCGCCAGACCATCATGGACCTGGTCGAGGAAAAGGCCAGCAAAGGCAAGATCAGCGTGGTGGAAAAAGGCGAGGGCGGCGAAACCGAGAAAGGTGCCGACATCATCGACCTTACCGAGCTGCTCAAACGCAGCCTCGGTGGCAAAGGGGGCAAGAAACCCACGGATGACAAGAAGCCGGCCAAGCGCACGCGCAAAGCGTCGTGAAGCCCGGCCACTGCGTCGTGCGTGGCCAGGCGTCGCTCGGCTAAGTCGAGGTCACCCTGGCGAGGCTACAGGAGCTCAGCCTGCAGGCTCGCCAGGTAGTCACCAAAACCTTCCCGCGCCCGGCTGTTGCGCCGGCTACTGGTGGCCACGCTGTGCCGGGCGGTCCAGACGATCTGTGCACCACTGGCCTCCAGGTCTTTCACCAGTTGCACATCCTCATGCGCCGCCAGTGGCTGAAAGCCCCCCACACGCTCATACGCACGGGCACACACGCCAAGATTGGCACCGTGGATATGCCTGTGCCCCTCGCACGCCTGGTACCTGCTGCGGTAGAGCTTTCGCAGTGCGGCTCGCTGCCAGGGCTGCCAGCATCCGATATGCACGGTGCCGCACACCACCTCGGCCGTGCAGGCCAGTTGCGACAGCAGCCAGTGCGCAGGCACCTGGCTGTCGGCATCCGTGCAGGCCAGCCAGCGAGCGCCACGCTCAAGCATCTGCGCTGCGCCGAGCCGGCGCGCCATACCGACGCTGCCTGCCTCCACCGCCAACGTCCGCACGCCATGGCGAGCGGCCACTGCGGCGCTGCCATCGCTGCAGCGGTCCAGCACCACCAGCACTTCGACCTGATGGCCGGCCTGTTCAGCCATGGCGACGGCGGCGCGCATGGCCACCAGGCAACGCCCCAGGCGGCGCGCCTCGTTGTGCGCCGGAATCACGACGGCAATCATAGGCAGGTCTCATCCAGGTCGACCACGCTGGGCTGACACGACCAGTACTCCATGACGAAATCGGCTTCCTCATGGTGGAACACAGGGAACAGCGACAGGTGCTTGGCCAACATCCGGTGCACCTCGCGGCCGTCTTGCGGGCAGCCTGCAATCGGATGTTTCCAATGGCAAGCCAGCAAGCCGCCGTCATAGGTCAGACTGGCCACCGATTGTTCGATCACCTGCAGCCAGTCGGTGGGGTCCAGGTAATAGCCCAGTTCACTGAGCACGATCAGGTCGAAACGCCCGCCCGGCCAGTCGCCAGGCAACCGGGCCAGGTCAACCGAGGCGTGCGGGGCGCCCGCCAGGCGATCCCGGGCCAACCCCACGGCGGTGGGGTCAAGGTCCTGGCACAGCAACTCTGCACAGCGCTCGGCCAGCAGCGCGCTGAGCTCGCCGTTGGCACAGGCGGGTTCGAACACGCGCTGGTAACACTGGCGCGGCAGGCAGGCCATCAGCAGGTCGCGCTTGCGCTTCTCGTACCAGCGGGTGCGAAACGCCCAGGGGTCTTCGTTACAGGCATACAGATCAGCGAAATATTGCGCATCGAGGCTCATGACCACTCCGTTCTACATGAACACCAGTTCGAAAGGTTGCAGCAGACACTCCAGCAGGTGCGAGGGCAGCACCGGCGCGCGCCCCTGGTCTGGCTCCAGCTGGCTGACGTGGGCCGCCAGGGCCTTGCGCTTGCGCGCGACCAGTGACTCGTCGAGCTGGATGCGGTGTGCGCGAGGCCAGGGCAGGCGAGGGTCGTCCGGCTGCGCCCAGTGCCAGGCCCAGACCGGGACTTCCAGCAGCGCAGCCTTGCGTGCCAGGGCCGCCTGAGCGGCGGCGCGGCCCACCGCCTCATGGTCGCAATGGCCATCGTTGCGCCAGGTCGCCATCAGCAGGTCATCAGGTTGCAGTAACTGGCTCAGGTGGTTGACCAGAAACGCTTCTTCTCGCGGCAAGCTGCCATCCCTGAGGTTGAGCCGGCGCCAGTCCAACCGGTTCAGCTCCAAGCCCAGGTGCTGCAACGCCTGGCGGCTTTCCAGCGGCCGCTGATGACGCAGGTTGTGCTCGGTCCAGCGTTCAGAGCCAGGGTGGCTGCCCTCACCATCGGTGGCGGAGATCAGCACCAGGTCTTGCTCGCGCCCGGCGAACCCTGCCAGCAGCCCGCCCGCCATGAGAATTTCATCATCAGGATGGGGGGCGATGAGCACCAGACGACGCCCTGGAGGGCACAGTTGTTGCGGGTTTACCCACGTGGCTCGGGCCAGATGGGCCGAATGCTGCCAGTCTGACCATGGCGTGCCGCTGGCGGCCTGAATCAGGTTTTCGCTCATAGCTGCCAGGCTCCTGCGGGGAGGTGGGCCAACTGTTGACCCAGGGCAGCCAAGTCGCGCTCGGCATGGCTTTGGCGCACGTACACCGGCAAGTCGGCACTGAGCCGAGCAAAGTGGCCGCTGCGGCAAAAAGGTGTAGCGCCCAGTGCCCGTGCGACATGGCTGATCACGTGTTCGACCGCGTGCTCGACCTGGGCGCGGGTACGGCGTACCACAAAGCTGGCATCCGCACGGGGGTCGCGGTCAATCCAGGCGGCACATTCACGCAGGGCCGCACGGGCGCCGAACAAGGCAGCATCGACCGCACCCAGGTGGGCGTCGGCGTGGGGGTCGGGGCGCGGGTTGCGGCAATGCTCGCGCAGGTAGTCGGCCAGCGCTTGGGCTGCACCGTACCAGCAGGCCGCGATACCGGCGCCGCCATGCCAGAAGCCTGGCCGCCGCAGGTACTGGCCCGGCTGGCCGATGGCGATGCCGGGGGTGTCGTTGAATTCCACCTCCACGCTGCAGGTGGTCGCCATGCCCACGGCCTGCCACTGCTCGATCGCCAGGCCTTGGCTAGGCTCAGACAGTTCAATGGCGACCAGCTGTGGCTGGTCATCGTCGGCCCAGGCGGTAATCAACGCCCGGTCGATCTGCAACGCGCCGGAGCACCAGGCCTTGCGCCCGCTCAGGCGAACCTGATCGCCCTCACGTGCGACGATGCGTGCACGCGCATCCGGCGGCTCCGCCGCCCACACGCCCCAGACCCCATCCAGCGCCTGGTGCGCCGCGCCGCATTCGGCGAGGATGGCCAGCGCGTCGGTGTGACCCTCGTAGAGTTTGGCCAGTGCCAGATCGCAGCCGGCCACCCGCGCCAAGGTCTGCCAACGCCGCAGCGTATTGCCTTGCCCGGGTAGTGGCAACAGGTCCAGATGGTCAGCCTGCAGTGCCTGTAGCAGCTGCGGCAGTTGAGTATCGAGGTTCAAGGGCTGCGGGCGCTCGCTGAAGGTGCGCAACAGCCGGTCTAGGTTGGTCAGGTCGAAATCCTGGATGATGCTCATCGAGTCGGCTCCATGGCGATGTGCGGTAATGCGACCCCGTGTTCCATCAGGCCAGCCCCAGTTGCTTGCGCATGCGCGCGGTGATCGACTGGCGGACCTTGCCCAGGTCCGCCCAGGGGTCGTCCAGATCGGCCAGGCGTTCATGCAGGTTGCCGATGTGCCACTGGTCTGCACCTTTGAGCTGGGCCAATTCCTCGCGCCAGATCGGCACCGACACCGGGAGGCCTTCACGGGCGCGCAATGAATAGGCGCAGGCGGTCGTGGCGCCTTTGCCATTGCGCAGGTAGTCGATGAAGATGCGCCCGACCCGATTCTTGGGCCCGGACACGGCGCTGAGCCGGTCGGGGAACAGCTTGGCCAGGTAATCGACGATGGCGTGGCTGAAGTCCTTCACCTCGTCCCAACCTGCACGACGGGTCAACGGCACTACAAGGTGCATCCCCTTGCCACCACTGGTTTTCAGGAACACCTGCAGGCCCAGCTCGTCGAGCAGGGTCAAGGTCAGCTGGGTGGCTTCGATCATGGCCTTCCAGGGGAGGGCGGGGTCGGGGTCCAGGTCGAGCACGAAACGGTCGGGCTTTTCGAAGTCCTTGTCGGTTGCGTTCCAGGTGTGCAGCTCGAGCATGTTCATCTGCACCGCGACGAGCAGGGTGTCAGGGCGGTTGATGACCATCGCCGCTTGGCCGGCTTGGGCCTTGTCGTAGCTGAGCACATTAGGGATATGGAGCTGGCCGGCGTTCTTCTGGAAGAACAGTTCGCCGCCCAGGCCGTCCGGGGCACGCACCAGCGCCACGGGGCGATCCTTCAGGTGCGGTAGGAGCCACTGGCTGACGGCGGCGTAGTAGTGCGCAATCTGGCGTTTGTTCACCCCGGTGGTGGCGTCAATGACGCGGTCCGGGTGGGTCAGGCGCAGGTCGCCCAGTGTTTCGGGCGCCTTGGCCTGCTTGTGCTTGGGCACGGTCTTGGCGGGCATGGCACGCTCCAGGTCGATGGCGCTGGCGGGCTTGTCGTCGCGCAGGCCATGGAACACCGAATGGCGCACCACGCCGTCGCGGGTCATCTGTGCGTAGGCCACTTCGGCCAGCAACTGCGGTTTGAGCCAGTGCACACCCCGGGCTTCGGCGCCGGTGGGCGGCCGTGGCAAGGCGGGCTTGGCAATTTCCAGTGGTTTGAGCCGGGCGTGGATGCTGGCCAAGGTGGTGGCGCTGAACCCGGTACCGACCTTGCCGGCATAACGCAGCTCGCCACTGTCGTTGTCATGCAGCGCGAGCAACAGGGCGCCGAAGCCGCTGCGGCTGCCTTTGGGGTCGGTAAAGCCGACAATGACGAACTCTTGGCGCTGCTTGCACTTGAGCTTGACCCAATCAGCGCTGCGCCGCCCGATATAAGGGCTGTCGGCGCGCTTGCCGATCAGGCCTTCGAGTTCCAGCCTGCAGGCGCTGTCGAGCAGCGAATCGACCGGCTCGTCAAAGTCGGCAGAAAACTTAAGCACGTCCGATTCGGCATGTTCGAGCAGTTGGCTCAAGGCCTTGCGCCGATCCTGCAACGGCACCTGGCGCAAATCCTCGCCACCGAGAAATGGCAGGTCGAACAGGTAGTAGGTGATACGCCCGTCCTGCTCGGTATCGAACGCGTTCTGCAAGGCTTGGAAGTCCGCTACGCCGTGTTCGTCAACAACCACCATTTCACCATCGAGCCACGCCGCATCGATGCCTAGTGCACGCAAAGCGGCTACCTGCCTGGGCATCTTGGCGCTCCAGTCATGGCCGTTACGGGTGAACAGGCGAACATCGTCGCCCTCGACGCGGGCGAGAATGCGATAACCGTCGAACTTGACCTCGTAACGCCAGTCGCCGCTGGGGGGCGAGTCGACCAAGGTTGCCAGTTGAGGGTGCAGTTGCTCTGGCAAGGGTATGTTCTTCCCGCGTTTGCGGCGGGGCTTACCGGTTGCCTTGGCGGCCTTTACCGCGCCGCGTGGCAGTAACGTGCGGTCGCTGATCACGCTATCGGGTTGCGCCTCGACGATGCTGTACTCCGCTTCGCTGCGGGCCTGGGCATCGTGGGACTTGACCAGCATCCATTGCTCCTTTTTGCCGGCCAGGTGTGTGCGGAACAGGTTCCACACCCCGCTGAGTTTCTCGCCCTGCAGGCGAAAGCGCAGTTTGCCCTTGGCATAACCCTGGCGTGCATCACCCTCGGGCTCCCAAACCCCTTTGTCCCAGACGATGACATCGCCGGCACCGTAGTGGCCCTCTGGGATGTGGCCTTCGAAGTCGGCGTAGTCGAGCGGGTGATCCTCCACATGCACGGCCAGGCGCCGCACTTTCGGGTCCAGCGAGGGGCCTTTGGGGATCGCCCAGCTTTTCAGCGTGCCATCGAGCTCCAGGCGGAAGTCATAGTGCAGGTGGCTGGCATCATGTTTCTGGATACAGAACTGCAGGGCGTGGGCTCGCTTGGCCCGGCCAGTCTTGCCGCTGGGCTCGGGCGTGGCATTGAAGTCGCGTTTGCGCGCGTATTCCTGCAGGGCTTTAGCCATGGCCGGCTCCAGCTGTTGACGGTCTCTCATTTGGGAGGCGGCGCGGCTGACGCTAGTTCAAAAAATCGTGTTCGCCAGACGGGAAAAAACTCTGAATCTTCCGCTGCTTGGCGTAGTCGACCAGAAGTAACCCGCTGATGGAGAGCCGAGATGACCCGACCCGATGACCCCAAGCCCTATACACCCCGCGAAATCGACGACACCGAAGACCGCATGGGCAGCGTCCATGAGCTGGACTTCAGCGATCGCAAGGACGAGCGCGAGGGGCGCATAGGCGATGAACGCCCGCCGGCGGAAGTGGCAAAGGAGTTTCCGCCACAGCGCGTCGTCGAAAGCGGCATGACCGGGGGCGAGGCCCTGACCGATAGCCTGCACGAGGACAATGTCACCGACGACGACCTGAGCCCCGACACCCTGCTGGATGAGACCGGCGCGCGCGATCGGTACGAGCCAGGCGATGGAACTGGCCCCGCCGACCAGCAATTGAGCGAGGTGGATGCGGGCGACATTGGTGGCGGGATTGGCCTGGACGAAGCCGAACTGGCCCGCTCCGACCCCCTGGACGGTGAGCCGTGGGCCGATGATGCAGTGGAAGACGAACCGAGGAAATGACCATGACCGAACAACGCTGTGGCTGCACCCATTGTTCCTGCTCAGTGGATCACAATGCCGTGATGCACAACGGCAAGGCGTATTGCTGCCAGGCCTGTGCATCAGGCCACCGCAACGGTGAGCCCTGCCGCATGGGCGATTGCAAGTGTGGCGAGGCGGCGCAACCTGGGGAAAGCAGCGTCGACAACGCACTGGAAGAGACCTTCCCGGCCAGCGACCCGATTTCGCCCTGAACGGTGCGGCCAAGCACTGAACCCAAAGGGCCGCTGTGCGGCCCTTTGCTTGGTCACGCCTGCTTGCGCAACGCTTCGACCAATTGGGCCTTGCGCATGGTGGAGCGCCCAGCAATGTGCTGCTGGCGAGCCCGCTCCAGCAACTGGGCCTTGCTCATGTCTTCCAGTTGCTCGCCAGGCCGGGGCACGCCCTTGCGGGTTGCCGCAGCACGGCGACCGGATGACGCCCGGGCTTTTTCCTTGCTGGCGGCACTGGTTTTCTGCCCCGAACCACCTTTGCGCTCCCCGCCGCCGGACTGCTTGTTGACCGTCGCCCAGGCACGGGCCTGGGCTTCGTCCTTGGACACGCCCTTGGCCTCATAGCCCTCCTCGATGTGTTCAGCCTTGCGCTTCTGTTTTTCGGTGTACTTGGTTTTGTCTCCACGTGGCATGGCGGTACTCCTGCGTTGGGTCAGTGGGTCTGCCAGATGCCGTTGCTGCGCTCGCAGTCGGCACGGGCCTGGCCGAGGCTCGGGGCGTCGTAGTAATAGGTAATTACCCGCGCATCCTTGGCCAGCGCAGGTTTGGTTGACGGCTCGTCGCGCCCGGCGGCCTTGGGGTTGGCCAAGCTTTCCTGGGTCAGCGGGGCAATACAGCTGCCCACGCTGCCATCGGCGCAGCGTGCGACCTTGTGCTTTTTGGTGCTGAGCATGTCCTTGCTTTCGTTGCTGCAGGACCAGTCGATGGCCTCGGCGGGCATGTTGCTGTAGCTGTAGCAGGTGTGTTGCTCGACTGGTTTCACTGCTTCGCTGGACGACCGGATTTGCACATCGCAGGCCTCGGCCATTGCCTGGCCACTGGCAACGGCGCCCAGGAGCGCCAGTATCAGGGAGCGTCGCATGGTGCACCTCCTGGGCCAGGGGCCCGTTATCGAGCTAAGCCGGCTTGCTGCGCTGGCGCATCGCCTTGGCACGCTTTTCAAGCACCAGGTAAGTGATAAGCGCCAGCAGCAGCGGGATGAGATAGTACAGGCTGCGGTAGCCAAGCAATGCCGCCACCAGGGTGCCTTGACCGATCTGGCCATGCAGCAGGGCCAGGAACACGGCTTCGAGTACGCCCAGCCCCGCGGGGATATGGGCCACAACGCCGGCGACGCAACTGATCAGGAAAATGCCCAGAATCGAGGGGTAAAATGCCTCACCAGGCAACAGCCAGAAGATCAACAACGCCATCAGCGCCCAGTTGCTTGCGCCCAGCGCAATCTGGCACAGGGCCAGGCGCAGCGAGGGCAGGGTGATTTCATGCGCCCTCCAGCGCCAGGTGCGTTTTTTGGCAAAACCACAGGCAAGGACGTATCCGACGGCAATCGCCAGCAGCAATACGCCGATCAACTGCAAGCCTGCGGCGCCGACCGCCCAGTCGCTTGGCAACTCGACCAACCGTAGCGCAAACACCGTACCGGCCAGCAGCATGTAGCCCATCCAGTTGGTCAGCAAGCCCAAGGTAAGAATACGGGTGATGGTGGCGGTATCCAGGCCCAGGCGGCCGTACAAGCGATAGCGCAGCGCGACCCCGCCTACCCAGGTGGTGAAGTTGAGGTTGAATGCATAGCACACGAACGCTACCGGGAGGACCTGCCGCGCGGGCAAGGTATGACCGGTGTAGGCACGCGCCAGCAGGTCGTAGCTGGCAAATACCAGGTAGCTGCACAGCGCCAATGCCAGGCCGATCAACAGCGTGCCGGGCTTATAGGCCAGCAGCGAGTGGCGCACTTCATTCCAGTCCAGGTTGCGCGCCAGCAGGTACAGCAAGACCGGGATCAGCACCAGAAAGACCCCGGTGAACAGGCGTTTGCCCCAGGTTTGCCAACGCACCTGTTCCATCAGGCTTTTCCCTCGCGAAAATCACCGTGGGCCTGCACTTCAGGCTGCACCGAGTGCAGGCGCTGGCGGTGTGCCGGGAACCAGCCGGCGATTCTGGGGAAATGGCGGATGACGTGGAAGCATACGAAGATCAGCGGCGCTCGCCACCAGTAACCCCGGACCATGCGCTCCAGGGTGACGACCTTGCACTGTTCGCCAGCCAGTGACTCGAGGTGCTGGTGCAGTTGCTGGTTGAAGGCTCGATCACGAATGAACAGGTTGGCCTCCAGGTTGAACGACAGGCTCAACGGGTCCAGGTTGCTGGAACCCACCGTCGCCCATTGGTCATCGACCAGCGCCACCTTGCCATGCAGCGGGCGGCTGCAGTACTCGTGGATGCGTACGCCGTCGCGCAGCAGGTAGTTGTACAGCAGCCGCGACAGCGCCCTGACCCAGCGCAGGTCGGGCTGCCCCTGCAGGATCAGGGTAACCTGTACACCGCGCCGGGCGGCGTTGCGTAGCTCACGCAGCAGCCGATAACCGGGGAAGAAGTAGGCGTTGGCCACCACGATGCGCTGACGTGCCGCACGGAATGCCTCCAGGTAGCGGACTTCAATGTCCGTAGTACGCCGGTGGTTGTCCCGCTCGACCAGCACCGCGCTGGCGGTGCCGGTTGGCTGCGTCAGCGGGCGCACTTCGCTGGGCGGCTCCAGCACCGGTTTCATCAGGCGCCGACTGGCCGCATGCACTTGAGCCACCACCGGCCCGGTCACCTCGACGGCGTAATCCTGCTTCGCCATGGGCCCGAAGTCGCCCAGGTGATCGGCGCTGTAGTTGATACCGCCGATAAAGGCGCGCTGGCCATCGATCACCACGATCTTGCGGTGCAAGCGGCGGAACAGGTTGGTGCGCATGCCCACCACCCTGGGTTGTGGGTCGAAAGCATGGAAACTCACACCCGCATCGGTCATGGCCGAAATGAAGGCATTGGGCAGGTCGGCGGTACCATAACCATCCACCGCCACTTCGACCCGCACCCCGCGGCTGGCGGCGTGAATCAGCACCTGTTGCAGTTGCTGGCCCACCTTGTCATCGAAAATGATGAAGGTTTCCAGGAGGATTTCTTCACGCGCCTGCGCCATGGCCTGGAACACCCGTGGGTAAAAATCTTCGCCATTGATCAACAGCTCCACGCTGTTGCCTTGCACCCACGGTCTGTTCACAAGGAAATCTCCGCTGCCAGGGGGGCATGGTCGGACAGGTGCGACCACGGGTAACTCGACAACACCTGGGCCTTCTCGGGTACGGCATTGCGCAGGTAGATGCGGTCCAGGCGGAGCAGGGGTAGGCGCGCCGGGAAACTGCGCGCCAGTGCCCCGCAACGCTTGCCAAAGGCTTCTACCAAGTGCCTGGACAGCACGGCGTCAGCTTTCAGGCGCCAGTCGTTGAAGTCGCCGGCAACAATCACCGGTGCGGTGGGCGGCAGGCTGTCGAGCAGCTCCAGCAGCAGACGCACCTGGTTTTGCCGGTGCGCCTCGCGCAGCCCCAGGTGCACGCAGATGGCGTGTACCTGCTCATGGCCCGGCACGTCCAACCGGCAATGCAACAGGCCGCGTTGCTCATTGCCGTGAATTGACACATCGCGGTTGTCGTAATGGCTGATCGGGAACTTGGACAGCAGGGCATTGCCGTGGTCGCCATGGGGGTACACCGCATTGCGCCCGTACGCGAACTGCGGCCACATGCTATCGGCCAGGAACTCGTATTGCGGGGTATCCGGCCAGGCCGGGTGGCGGATCGCGTGGTGCTGATGGCTGCCATGCACCTCCTGTAGAAACACCAGGTCGGCACCGGTGGTACGCACCGCTTCACGCAGCTCCGGCAAAATGAAGCGCCGGTTGAATACGTTAAACCCCTTGTGCACGTTGATGGTCAGCACCGTGAGCCGATGCACGGTGGTGACCCTGTCGATGATGCAATTGGGCGCGGGCAGTGTCCTGTTCACAGTTGCACCTGCGGCTCGACGCCAGGCTCAGTGACCAGGTCGTAATCGAGCTTCATTTTTTCCAGCAGGCGGCGGGCATCGTAGGGCGCATGGACCTTCTGGTCGTTGTCGAAATAGCAGTACACATCCCGCGAGGCCCGTCGCGGCGGCG
The DNA here is from genome assembly GCF_021602025.1 of Pseudomonas ceruminis. Lineage (GTDB taxonomy): Bacteria > Pseudomonadota > Gammaproteobacteria > Pseudomonadales > Pseudomonadaceae > Aquipseudomonas > Aquipseudomonas ceruminis. The sequence continues at coordinate 27,835 of NZ_BQHW01000002.1, read as the reverse complement.
GCCCGGGAATGACCAGCGCCGCATCGTCGGCCTGGCTGCCTTCGCTCCAGCACTGGATGCGCTGCTTCCAGCGGCGCAAGGCACGCGCCGTGTAACCACTGCTGTAAAGCTCCACGTCACCGTGCAGGCGCATGTAGACAAAATCGGCAGTGACGTCTTCGACATACGGCCATTTGCCGGCGCTGTCGGCCACCACCAGGGCGATATGGTGCTGGCGCAAGAGGTTGATGAAGGCATCACACAGAAAACTATCGTTGCGGATTTCCACGGCATGGCGCAAAGGAGCGTTGCCTTCTATGCCCGTTCCGCCATTGCCTTTGAGCCGTTCTGCACAGGCCTTGGCGCAGTGTCGGGCCGCCTGTCGATCACGCGGCAGCAGTTGCAGAAAATGCGCAAAGCGCGCTTCGTCGAACTTCATGTTCGGCGGAAACTGCCAAAGGAACGGCCCGAGTTTTTCACCCAGCAGCAAAGGCCCGGACGCAAAGAAATTGGCCAACGGCTCCTCGATGTCCTTGAGCCGGCGCACATGGGTGATGTAGCGCGGGCCTTTTACCGAAAACAGGAAACCCTCCGGCGTCTGGGCGTGCCAGGCACGGTAGCGGTCGGGCGTCTGCAGGCTATAGAACGAGCCATTGATCTCAATGCTGTTGACTGCCCGCGAGGCGAAGGCCAGCTCGCTGTCCTGGGGTAGGCCCTTGGGGTAGAAGTCCTTGCGCCAGGGGCCGTAGCGCCATCCGGATATGCCGATGCGGATCTCGCTCACATTGCCTCCTTTTCTGATTCAGCAAAGCTTGTGATGTGCGACTGGCGAATGCTCGCGCAGGTTCAGCATGAGTGACCAGCGGCGTGGCCAGCGCTGGCAAAATGAACTTTGCAGCGGCCGGCGATTCCACCGCATAGCGGACAAACAGCAGAGGAACGCCGACATGAAATTCGACCGTTTCGCCCAATGGCTGGCCAACTGGAGTGGCCGCCCGCTGAGCTTCGCCATCGCGTTGCTGTTGATTCTGGTCTGGGCCGTCACCGGGCCGCTGTTCGATTACAACGACACCTGGCAACTGGTAATCAACACCTCAACCACCATCGTTACATTCCTCATGGTGTTCCTGATCCAGAACACCCAGAACCGGGACAACGATGAGCTGCACATCAAGATCGACGAGCTGTTGCGAACCACCCACCGCGCGCACAAGGCCCTGCTCGACCTCGAGGACATGGACCCTGCCGAGCTGCATGCCTTGCGCAAGCAGTACCAGCGCATGGGCGAACACGGTGAGACAGGCGCCGACAGCAAGGACCAGACGACGGACTGAACGCCCGCTCAATCTCGGGTATGAACCTACGCTGGAGACAAGCATGGCCAGACACATCATCCACTTCACCGGCCCGATCAACTCCTCGACCTGTGGCAACCTGATCAACACCTGTTCCAAGGCACTGCAGCAGGGCGCCGAAGCACTGCAGCTGAACATCGCCACGATGGGCGGTGAATGCAGCTATGGCTTTACCCTTTACAACTTCCTGCGCGCGCTGCCGGTGGCGGTGCATACGCACAACCTGGGCACCGTCGAATCGATGGGCAATATCCTGTTCCTGGCCGGTGAACATCGCACCGCATGTACCCACAGCAAATTCCTGTTCCATCCGTTCCATTGGACGCTGCATGGTTCGGTGGACCACGCGCGCATGGCGGAATATGCAATGAGCCTGGATTACGACCTGCAGCTGTATGCGCAAATCGTTGCCGAGCGTACTCAAGGCAGCAGCGAAGTCCTGGATGTACCGCGCTACCTCATGGCTTATCCGCGGATACTGGGGCCCGACGAGGCGTTGGCGAGCGGGATGATTCACGCCATCGACGAGATGCCGATCGAGGCGCAGGTCACGCAGTGGAGTGTGCATGCATGATGCACAAGCCCTGATCAGCGCACTGATGCTGCCATGGCCCGGTCACAGGCAAGCAACGACAGGATCAGCGCCTTGATTTCGCTGTTCAAGGCTGGCACCTGCGTCAGGTGTTCAAAGCGGCAGTCGGCAATTTCATGCTGGGCGATGGGCTTGGGGGCATCGGCAAAGTCGGCTTCGAACACATAGTGTATGCGCCCTGGTGCCTCATAGCGCATCAGAAAGGTCAGCGCCTCGGCCTGCAGGCCGGTCTCTTCCCACAACTCGCGCGCAGCGGCCTGGTGAGGTGTCTCACCCGGCTCGATCTTGCCGCCCGGTAAGGTCCAGGCAGCCTTGGGCTTTCTCACCCACAGCCATTTATGGGTCTTCTTGCCATGCCGGCAGATGATGGTGGCGCGATGTTTGACTGGCTTCATGCGGGCTCCAGCGGCGAATCTTGATTTCTATCTGGTTTGTCCGCGCCGGTGCAACAAACGTTCTGTTGACTATGGAAAAGATGAGCCCGCAAACCGCTGCACAAGCATTTGCGCTCGCAGTGTTTTGTGCCACCGGTCAGTCCCCGTCAATCGAATTGAGCAGAGCGCTGTTACACGTGCTCCGAAATAAGGCATGGCACAGTTTCATGCGCGCAACCCATCCCATCGCAAGGAGATACGACATGGCTGGCGATCAACAACGGACCGGGCAACGAGGCGGCACCAAGGAAACCAACCCAGGCAACTTTGCCAACGACCGCGAGCGGGCCTCCCGTGCGGGTCAGAAGGGCGGACAGGCATCGGGCGGCAACTTTGCAAACGACCGTGAGCGGGCCTCCCAGGCCGGGCGCAAGGGCGGGCAGAACAGCCATGGGGGAGGCCGCCAGGCGCAGTGAGCTCCGGGGGCAATTGTTCGACAATATTTTTTGAATCTTCTCGACAGGCATCACTCAATGACTGAGTCATCCATGGAGAAGAGGAGGGCCGAGTGATGCCTAACCCCCAGCTGTATATCATCGACTACCAACTGCACGGCGAGCCCCGCAGCTTCATCATTCGCCTTGAGCGGCTGGATAATGCCGAGGCTTGGCACTGGGCAAGCTGTGATGCAGGGATTGGCATCATCCCCAAGTTTGGCCGAGAAAAAATCAAGAAAGTCAGCCGCCCCATGGCCGAGCGCTATGGAATAACGGCCGTCAATTGGCGGCCATCGGGCAGCAAACCGAGCCAATCGGTAGGCGACTCGGCGTTGATAGGCTGAGTGTGGGAGCGGGCAGGCGCCCGCTCCAATACATCACGCACCCGCTTCGGGATCGCTGGCAGGGACTCCAGGGCGGTTCTGTTCGTCATCGGTGACATTCGGGTCGGCATCCGGGTCATCCGCCCGATCGTTGCGCCGTTCAGGCTCCAGCTCGGGCCAGTCGTCCTGGGCATTACCGCCGCCCATTTGCAGTCGTTCGTTCATCACAGTCTCCTTGGCGTCCTTTGCACATTAGAGTGCGCTGTAGCCAGGGCGATCTTTCTGCGCGCGCCAATACCGACCAACGGTGTCAGGTACCGGTGTATTTCACGGCGGCGGCGGTGCGTGTGGTGACGTTGAGCGCCTTGAGCAGCGAGGAGACATGGATGCGTACAGTGAACGGCGAGATGTCCAGGTCCCGGGCAATTTCCTTGTTGGTCTTGCCCTGAGCGATCAGGCGCAGCACCTCGTGCTGACGATGGGTCAGTTGTTCAAGCTCGGCGTCGCAGCCCAGGTTCGGCAATAGCCCTGACGGCGCGTACTTGACCAACACTTCACCGTCACGAATGGCCAGGATCGCGGCGCCGATCTCGTCGGGCGCGATGCTCTTGCCGATAAAGCCATCCACACCACTGGCCATGACCTGTTCGATCAGCGCCGGCTCATCGACCATTGACACGATGATCAAGGTGGTGCGGCGCAGTTGCTGGCGCAGCTCGGCCAACCGGTCGACACCGGTCAGGCCAGGGAAGCGAAGGTCAAGAATCAGTGTGTCTGGCGCCTCGCCCTGACGGGCCAGGCTCAGGACCTGCTGCAGGTCTGCGGCTTCTTCCGGCTGCGCATCGGGTAATACCCGCTGCACGGTGCGGACCATCGCCTCCCTGAACAGCGGATGGTCATCCGCCACGATGATGCGACACGTCACGTTCTGAAACTCCCTTTGATCGCCCGTTTTCCGGGTCGTGCTAATTTAACAGCCGACTACGGCAGCCGTCGCGACGAGATGGCCGTTATGCGACCCCGTGCACAAGGACGTCTTCATGGATTTCAACAAGAACAACGAGCTGGACCAGGCGAACCTGCGGATCATGGTTGCCTGCTGCGCACTGGCCTATATCGTGTTTCTAGGTTTCCTGCCTGGCCATTCGCTGCCCGACTACCTGCCAGTCATCTACTACATCCTCTGTTTCATCCTGCTGTCAGTCGGCCTGCGCCAGGCGATCGCTCGCTGGCCAGGCCATTACCCTTGGCGCCGGGTACTGGGCATCGTGCATGACTACACAGGCACCTGCTTCGGTCTGGTGCTGGGCGGTGAATCGGCGCTGCCGCTGTATGCCGTGATGGTCTGGGTAAACCTGGGCAACGGTATGCGCTTCGGTACCCGGTACCTTGCCATTGCCACGGTGCTGGCACTGACCGCGCTGCTGGTGGTGTATCGCCTCAACCCCTACTGGCAGGCCAACCCGTACATGGTGCTGATGCTATTGACCACCAGTACGGTGATTCCGTTCTACGCCCACCTGTTGCTGGAGCGCACGCGCCAGGCATCTGAGCGGGCGATGGCCGCCACCCAGGAGAAATCGCGTTTTCTGGCCCAGGCCAGCCACGACCTGCGGCAACCGATCCACTCCATCGGCCTGTTCACCGCGTGCCTGCGCGAAGCGCCGCTGGGGGAGCAGGAGCGACGCCTGGTGGACAGTATCGACCGTTCGCTGCTCAACGTGTCGCAGCTGTTCCGCTCGATCCTTGACCTGTACACGCTGGATAATGGCCGGGTGCAACCGAAGTACGAGACGTTCGCGCTGGGGGATTTCCTTGCCGAGCTGCTGCGCCAGAACGCCGAGGCGGCCCGTTGGAGCGGGGTGCAGATGCGCCTGCGCGCGTGCAGCCACTGGACGCGCGCCGACCGCGGGATGCTCGCGACCATGGTGCAGAACGTGCTGTCCAACAGTTTCAAGTATGCGGCCCATCGGCCGTTGCTGATTGGTGTGCGGCGCCACGGCGAAGGGCTGGCGATTGTTGTCTACGACCAGGGGCGGGGTATTGGCGAAGAGCACCAGACGCTGGTGTTCGAGGAGTTCTACCGGGTGCGCCACGCACGTGACAAGGATGTCGAAGGCGTCGGCCTGGGGCTGTCGATCGTCAAGCGGCTAGGGCGGCTGATGGGCGTGCAAGTGTACTTGCGGTCCCGCCTCGGCCGGGGGACGGCGGTGAGCCTGCAAGGCCTGCCGCGGGTGGCGGCGCAAACGGTTGCAGTCAGTGTCGAGCAGCAGGCCCTGCAAAGTGCGATGCTTGGTGGTTTACGGGTGTGCCTGGTGGAAGATGACCATAACGTGCTGCGCGCCACCTCGGCATTGTTGCAGCGTTGGGGTTGCGAGGTGGAGGCGCACAGTTCACCGGTTGGCCTGAGCAGCCAGTGTGAGGTGATCGTTGCCGATTACGACCTGGGCCAGGAAGCGACCGGCGTGGACTGTATCGACCGTTTGCGCGAGCAGCGGGGCTGGGAAGTGCCGGCGCTGATCATGACCGGGCATGACCTGGAGAGGATCCAGGCCCTGGTGCAAGGGCGCAATATCGCCATTTTGTCCAAACCGGTCAGGCCGGTGGAACTGCGGGCGGCATTGCGCGGCTTGCGGGAAGTGCCCGCCGCCTAGGTTGCCTGTGCGGGCTTCAGCGTCGGCCAGCCGGCCAATCGGCATGGCTGGCCGACGCTGGGGCGAGTGCGTCAAGCCATCATTCAGGGCTGCTTGAGCACCAGGGTCAGAATGTCGTAACTGGCGACCAATTCACCCAGCTGGTTGGTCACCTCGACATCCCACGCTACCACGCCCTGCGGCTGACCGAGCGGGCTGGCCTTGCCCTGGTCAATCTTGCGCTTGCACGTCAGCCGCGCCTGGATGGTGTCGCCAATGCCCACCGGGTTGATGAAGCGCAAGGTATCCAGCCCGTAGTTGGCCAGCACCGGCCCGGCACCTGGGGAGACGAACAGCCCGGCCGCCGCCGAGAGCACGAAGTAGCCGTGGGCGATGCGTTTGCCGAACTGCGATGCCTTGGCCGCGATCTCGTCGAAGTGCATGTAGAAATGGTCACCCGACAGGCAGCCGAAGTTGACCAGGTCGGCTTCGGTCACCGTGCGGCGGTGGGTCAGCAGCGATTCACCGACGCGCAGTTCGTCGAAGTAACGGCGGAACGGGTGCACCGGGGTCTCGATCACCTCGGCGCCGCGGACATATTCGCCGGTCACGGCGGTGAGCATGCTTGGCGAACCCTGCACGGCGGCGCGCTGCAGGTAATGCTTGACCGCGCGCAGGCCCCCGAGCTCCTCGCCACCCCCAGCGCGGCCAGGGCCGCCGTGTTTGAGCTGCGGCAGCGGCGAGCCGTGGCCGGTGGACTCCTTGGCCGCTTCGCTGTCCAGCACCAACAGGCGACCATGCCAGGCGGCCGCAACTGGAATCGCCTTGGCTGCCACGGCACGGTCGGCGGTGACCAACGTCGCCACCAGGCTGCCCTTGCCACGCGCGGCCAGGGCCAGGGCTTCGTCAAGGTCATGGTAGGCCATCAACGTGCTGACTGGGCCGAAGGCCTCGATATCGTGGGCACCACCCTCGGCATGCGGGTCACGGGCCTGAAGCAGGGTCGGGGCGAAAAAAGCACCTTCGGCAACGCCTTCGCCGCGCGGGGCAAAGCCGTCGCTGGCACCGAACAGCTGGTCGCAACTCTCCAGCAGGGCACGGACCCGCTCGCCCACGTCACGCTGCTGGTCGTGGGAGGCCAGGGCACCCATGCGCACACCTTCCACCGCCGGGTCCCCGACCACCACGTTGCTCAGGCGTTCACGCAGGCGTGTGGCCACGGCGTCCAGGTGCTTGGCGGGGACGATGGCGCGACGGATGGCGGTGCATTTCTGACCGGCCTTGGTGGTCATTTCACGCACCACCTCCTTGATGTACAGGTCGAACGCTTCGCTGTCCGGGGCCACGTCAGGGCCGAGGATGGCGCAGTTGAGCGAATCGGCCTCGGCGGTGAACGGCACCGAATGGCGGATCAGGTTGGGGGTAACGCGCAGCTTCGCAGCCGTGTCCGCAGACCCGGTGAAGGTCACCACATCCTGGCCCTGCAAGCGGTCCAGCAGGTCCCCCGTGCTGCCGACCACCAGTTGCAGGCTGCCCTCGGGCAGCAGCCCTGAGGCGTGCATCAGGCGCACCACGGCTTCGGTCAGGTAGCTGGTTGACGTGGCAGGCTTGACGATGCAGGGCATGCCAGCCAGGAAGGTCGGGGCGAACTTCTCCAGCATGCCCCAGATCGGGAAGTTGAAGGCATTGATGTGCACGGCGACACCCGCGCGCGGCACCAGGATATGACTACCGGCGAAATGGCCTTGCTTGCCCAGCGGGATCGCCGGGCCTTCGTGCACCAGGTTGCCCGAGGGCAGTTCGCGGCTACCGATACCGGCATAGGCAAACAGCGTGGCGTTGCCGCCTTCGATGTCGATCCAGCTGTCGGCGCGGGTAGCGCCACTGTGGTGGGACAGGGTGTAGAGCTGCTCCTTGCGTTCAGCCAGATACAGCGCCAGGGCCTTCAGGCGGGCGGCTCGCTGCTGGAAGTCCATGGCCATCAGCTGCGCAAGGCCGCGTACCCGGGCGAAGTCCACGGCTTCGGCAAAGTCCGGGCGCTCTTCATGGCTGTAGGCCAATACATGGCCGTCGAGGGCACTGCGCAGGGCCTGGGCGCCGTGCTGGCCGATCCAGCGGCCGGCGATGAAGCTCTGCAGGGTGGGGGCGTCAGACATGCTGTTCTCCTGTAAAGGGCGCTGTTACCACAGCGCCAGGGTGTAACCGATGATCAGGCGGTTTTCGTCCACGGCGTTGGTCAGCCCGTTGCCGGAGCGAAAGGTGACGTTGCGCCAGCGCAGGCTCACGTCCTTGAACGGGCCGCTCTGGATGACGTAGGTGAGGTCGGTATCACGCTCGCGCTCACGGCCATTGCTGACGATGGCGGTTTCGGCATGGCGGCCATCGGTGTAGCGGGTCATGAAGCTCAGGCCTGGGATGCCCAGGGCAACGAAGTCGTAGTCGTAGCGCAGTTGCCACGAATCGAGCCCCGCGCGGGTGAAGGTGTTGTAGGTCACCAGGTTGACGGTGAACGGGTCGCCGCCGTTGACGAATGGAAAGGCGCTGGCGCCGGACATCTGCTGCCAGGTGGCGGTGAATTTATGGGCCTTCACGCCGAGGGTGAACAGGGCGTTGAAGTTGCGGTTGTCGATAGTGCCGGCGCGCTCGGCACCGTCGTTGCGGCTGTCGAAGTAGCGCAGGTCGCTGCGCAGGCTCAGGCCTTCACCCAGCGGGCGCGTGTCGACCAGGCCGACGAACTGCTGGCGGTAGATGTCCTGGAGCTTGGCGTAGTAGTAGCTGACGCTGGTCTGCGGGGTGATCGCGTAGCTGCCGCCGGCAAAATCAAGGTGGTCGCTGGTGGCGGCACCGTAGCCCATGTCGTCGCGGCCGGATGAATCGCGCAGGTTGGCTTTGCTCAGGCGCCCGGCATTGAAGGTGAGGCCGTCGATGTCCTGGCTGGTCAATTGGCCGCCCTGGAAGGTTGAGGCCAGCAGCCGGGTGTCGTTGTACACCACCACTGGCAGGATCGGTTGCAGGGTGCCCAGGCGCAAGGTGCTTTTCGCCACCCGCAGTTTGCCGGTCAGGCCCAGCTCACTGTAGTCGTCGACCGGCTCGAGGCTGTTGGGGCCAAACGGCAACAGGCCAGTGTTGCGCCGGTCGCGGCTGGCGTCGAGTTTGATGCCCAACTGGCCCATGGCGTCCACGCCGAAGCCTACCGGCCCTTCGGTGAACCCGGACTCCACGCGGGCGGTGAAGCCCTGGGCCCATTCCTCGGCCTTGGCCTGGGGGGCGTTGCTCTGGCGAAAGTCGCGGTTGATGTAATGGTTGCGCAGGTCCAGCCGTGCATGGCTGTCGGCGATGAAGTCGGCCAGGGCCGGCGCGGGCAGGGCGAGGGTCGCCAACCACGCAGCTGATTTGAGGTGCATGCGGTTCATTGTTGTTATACCCGACATAGTCAAGAATCAGTGCTTGCTGGCGCCGGCGGCGCCAATCCCGGTCATCGAGCGGATGAACTGCGCCAGGTAGCGCCCGCGCTCTTCGCTGGCACGCGCGCAGGTATCGGTCACCGAGAACACCCAGGCGCCCAGGAACGCCAGGCTCATGGAAAACAGCGCGGGGTTGCTGTAGGGGAACAGCGCCTGTTCGTGGTGCAGCACGTTGACCCACACCGCCGGCCCCAGGACCACCAGCACGATCGCCGACACCAGCCCGGCCATGCTCCCGCATACCGCACCGCGGGTGGTCAGACCCTTCCAGAACATCGAAAGCAGCAGGACAGGGAAGTTGACCGAAGCCGCCACGGCCAGCACCAGGCCTGAGAGGAAGGCGATGTTCTGTGATTCGAACACCAGGCCCAGCACCACCGCCAGCAGGCCGATCACCAGGGTGGCGATACGCGATACGCGCATCTCTTGCTGTTCGGTGGCCTGCCCCTTGCGCACCACGCAGGCGTAAAGATCATGGGACACGGCCGAGGCGCCAGACAGCGCAAGCCCGGCCACCACAGCGAGGATGGTGGCGAACGCTACCGCAGAGATGAAGCCCAGGAACAGGTTGCCACCCACGGCCTGCGCCAGGTGCACGGCGACCATGTTGCCGCCACCGATGATCGCGCCACTGGCATCGCGGTAGGCAGGTTCGGTTCCGACCATCACGATGGCCCCGAACCCGATGACGATCAGCAACAGGTAGAAGTAGCCGATGAAGCCTGTGGCGTAGAACACACTCTTGCGTGCTTCCTTGGCATCGCTGACGGTGAAGAACCGCATCAGGATGTGCGGCAGCCCGGCGGTGCCGAACATCATGCCCAGGCCCAGCGAAATGGCATCCACGGGGTTGGACAGCAAGCCTCCTGGCGCCATGATTGCCTGGCCCTTGGCGTGCACGGCGACGGCATTGGCGAACATCGCCTCGGTGCTAAAGCCAAAATGCTTGAGGACCATGAACGCCATGAAGCTGGTGCCCGACAACAGCATCACAGCCTTGATGATCTGTACCCAGGTGGTGGCGAGCATGCCGCCGAAGGTGACATAGGCCACCATCAACACGCCCACCAGCACGACGGCGTACAGGTAGCTGATGCCGAACAGCAGTTCGATCAGCTTGCCGGCGCCGACCATCTGCGCCACCAGGTACATCAGCGCCACAGCCAGGGTGCCGAAGGCCGAGCTCAAGCGTACCGGGGTTTGCGCCAGGCGGTACGAGACCACGTCGGCGAAGGTGTACTTGCCCAGGTTTCGCAGGCGCTCGGCAATCAGGAACAGGATGATTGGCCAACCGGCCAGCACGCCCAGCGCATACAGCAGGCCGTCGTAGCCGTTCATGAACATCATGGCCGAGATGCCCAGGAACGACGCCGCGCTGATCATGTCGCCCGCGATGGCCAGGCCGTTCTGCATCCCGGTCAGGCCGCCACCGGCGGTGTAGAAGTCACTGGTCGAGCGGGTACGCAGGGCGGCCCAGCGAGTGACCAGCAGGGTGAAGCAGACGAACACCATGAACATCGAGATGGCGGTCCAGTTCATTGCGCGCACTCCTGCTTGACCTTGTCATTGAGCGGGTCGAGCACATTGTTGGCGCGGTGCACGTAGATGCCGGTGAGGGCAAAGGACAGCAGGACCATCAGCACACCGACCAGCATGCCGACGGTGGTCACCCCACCGCTCAGCGACTGGCCCAAGGTAGTGGGGGAAAAGGCCACCAGAAGGACGAAACCGTAGTAGATGACCAGCATGGCCAGGGTAAGGCTGCCGTTGAGGCGGCGCTTGCGCCGTACCAGGTGCTGGAAATCGGGGTGGTTACTGATGCTCTCGATCTGTTCGGGGGTCATGGCAAGCGATCTCTGGGTGTTGTAATTGTTTTTGGTGAGGTCACGCGGTTATTGCGGTGTCGCTGAGGCCCTTTTCGCGGGGTTACGGGCGAACAGGGCAACCCGGTTTCAGAGCTGGTCGAAGTCCAGAACCACCTTGTCGCTGACCGGGTAGCTCTGGCACGACAGCACGTAGCCGGCTGCCACTTCGTAGTCTTCCAGGGCATGGTTGCTGTCCATTTCCACCTCACCCTCGATCACCCGGCACTTGCAGGTCGAGCACACCCCGGCCTTGCACGAGTAGGGCAGTTCGGCGCCGATGGCGTTGCCGGCGTCGAGCAGGTTCTGGCTGTTGCGCGGCAAGTCGAAACTCAGCGCGCGACCGTCACTGATCACGGTGACACGGCTCAACGCGGCATCTACCTGACGCGCGGCCTCGCGGGCTTCGCGGCGGGCGTGGCTGCCGGCGGCGGCGAACAGCTCGAAGTGAATGCGGTCCTTGGCCAGACCATTGGCCTGAAGGCTGTCGCGCACGGTTTCGGTCATGGCTTGTGGGCCACAGATGAACGCGGCATCCAGGCTGGCAACGTCTATCCAGCGGGAGAACAATTGGCCGCACTTGTCGGCGTCGATACGGCCGTTGTAAAGGTCGACGTCCTGCTGCTCGCGGCTGAAGACGAAAATCAGGTTCAGGCGGTCGAGGTAGCGGTTTTTCAGGTCTTCGAGCTTGTCGCGGAACAACGCGCTGGAGCTTGAGCGGTTGCCGTACAGCAGGGTGAAGCGGCTGTGCGGCTCGCTGGCCAGGGTAGTGGCAATGATCGACAGGATCGGCGTGATGCCGCTGCCGGCAGCCACGCCCAGGTAATTGCCCTGGCGTGTCGGGGACAAGGGCACGAAGAAGCTGCCCGACGGTGGCATCACCTCGAGCTGCTGGCCCACCTTGAGCACTTCGTTGGCATATGCCGAAAAACGCCCCCCAGGTACGCGCTTGACGGCCACGCGCAACTCGCCGTCCTGTACTGCGCTGCAAATGGAGTAGGAGCGGCGCACTTCTTCGTTGTCCAGTTGGGTGCGCATCACCAGGTACTGGCCCTGGGTGAAGCGGAAGGCGTCCTGCAGGTGTGGCGGCACGTCGAAGGCGATCGATACCGCATCGCGGGTTTCATTGCGCAGTTGCTTGATGGTCAGGCTGTGAAACTGGCTCATGGTGGTCTCCACGGCTCAAATGCATTTGAAATAATCGAACGGCTCCAGGCACTCGCGGCAGCGGTAAAGCGCCTTGCACGCCGTGGAGCCAAACTGGCTGAGCACCTCGGTATGGCCGCTGCCGCATTGCGGGCAGCACACCTGCGGGGCTTCGCCGAGCAGGCTGCGTTTGCTGGCGCTGCCTTCGGGCGGGGCGATGCCATAGGCGCGCAGGCGTTCACGGCCCAGGTCGCTGATCCAGTCGGTGCTCCAGGCCGGGGTCAAGCGGCGCTCCAGGGCCGGCTCGGGAAACCCGGCCTGCTCCAGCGCCTGGCGGATATCGCCCTCGATCACTTCGGTGGCCGGGCAACCGGAGTAGGTGGGCGTGACTACCAAGTGGAGGTGACCGGCGCGCCAGCCAAGATCACGGACGATCCCCAGGTCGACCACGCTGACCACTGGCACTTCCGGGTCCATGACCTGGGCAAGCACCGCCCAGGCCCGGCTCAAGTCGTCGCTGCTAGGGGCCCGGGCACCGCGGTCCCCGGCAATCAGCTCACCAGGTTGCATCGGGGTAGGCCCTTGGCAAGAACTGCATCTCGGCCAGCAGCAGGCCCAAGTGTTCGGTGTGCAGCCCTTGGCGGCCACTGAGGTAGAAATGGCTGGCAGCGTTTGGCAGGGGCAGCTCGACCGACTGGAAAATGCGGGCTACCTGCTGGAGCCAGGCCGCTCCCACCTGCGCAGGGTCGGCAGCAATGCCAGCTTCGGCCAGCCGGGCTTCGCTTTCGCTGCCGGTTGTGAGTTCGACGGTGAAGCGCCACAACGCAGGTATCGCCTCCAGCATGCGCCGACGGCTCTCTTCGGTACCGCCACCCAGGCGTTGTACCCATTCGCTGGAGCGGCGCAGGTGATAGGTCACTTCCTTGAGGGCCTTGCCGGCAATACCGGCGATACGCGCGTCGCTGGAGTCGACCAGGCGCTGCAGCACGGCATGGTGCCAGGCGTCATAGAAGCACTGTTTGGCCATGGTCACGGCAAAGTCACCGTTGGGTTGCTCGACCAGCAGCAGGTTACGAAACGCTCGCTCGTCGCGGCCAAAGGCCAGGGCATCGGCGTCCCGGCCGTCGGTGAGCAACTCGGCGGCGTATTCCAGCCAATTGCGCGCCTGGCCCACCAGGTCGAGGCCGACGTTCATCAGGGCCAGTTCTTCTTCCAGTGCCGGCGCGTGGCCGCACCATTCACACAGGCGCTGGCCCTGGATCAGGGCGCTGTCACCGAGCAACAGCAGGTAAGGGATGAGTGCTTGGGTGTGCATGGCCAACCTCACATGTGCCCGACTTCGTCGGGGAGTTCATAGAAGCTGGCGTGGCGGTAGACCTTGTCGTCCGATGGAGCGAACAGCGGGTCTTTCTCGTCAGGCGAGGAGGCGGTGATCAGCGCCGAAGGCACTACCCAAAGGCTGACCCCTTCGCTGCGGCGGGTGTATAGCTCGCGGGCGTTCTCGATCGCCATTGCCGCATCGGCGGCATGCACGCTGCCGACATGCTTGTGGTTCAGGCCGTGCTTGCTGCGCACGAACACTTCGTAAAGGGTCCAGACAGACATTTTCGATCTCCGCATCAATCGCCGCTCAGGCGGCGTTCTTGTTCTGTTGCTTGCGCGCATACGCCACGGCCGCTTCGCGGACCCACGCGCCATCCTCGATGGCCTTGCGCCGGGTGGCGACGCGCTCCTGGTTGCAGGGGCCGTTGCCCTTGATGACTTCGTAGAACTCCTCCCACTGGATCTCGCCGAAATCGTAGTGGCCGCGGGCTTCGTTCCATTTCAGGTGCGGGTCCGGCGCAGTGCAGCCAAGCAGCTCCAGCTGCGGCACGGTCTGGTCGATGAAGCGTTGGCGCAGCTCGTCGTTGGTCTGGCGCTTGATCTTCCAGGCCATCGACTGGGCGCTGTTAGGGGAGTGTTCGTCGCTTGGGCCGAACATCATCAGGGCCGGCCACCAGAGGCGATTGATGGCGTCCTGGACCATGTCCTTCTGCGCCTGGGTACCGTCGCGCATCATGGTCAGAAGCAGTTCGTACCCCTGGCGCTGGTGGAAGCTTTCTTCCTTGCAGATACGGATCATTGCCCGGGAGTACGGACCATAGGAGGTGCGCTGGAGCACCACCTGGTTGACGATGGCCGCACCATCGACCAGCCAGCCTACCGCCCCCATGTCGGCCCAGCTCAGGGTCGGATAGTTGAAGATGCTCGAATACTTTGCCTTGCCACTGTGCAGCTTGGCGATTTCCTCGTCGCGGTCGGCGCCGAGGGTTTCCATGGCGCTGTACAGGTACAGGCCGTGGCCGGCTTCGTCCTGGATCTTGGCCATCAGCTGCAGCTTGCGCTTGAGGCTGGGGGCGCGGGTGACCCAGTTGCCTTCGGGCAGCATGCCGACGATTTCCGAGTGGGCGTGCTGGGAGATCTGCCGGATCAGGGTCTGGCGATAGGCCTCGGGCATCCAGTTCTTGGCTTCGATCTTGATTTCGGCGTCGATCTTTTCCTGGAAGTTGCGCTCCTCGGGCGACATCTCGTCCAGCGATTTGACGCGCTTGACTCCGGTTTCCACTAGCTGTGCGTACATGTTCCGACTCCTGCTAAGGCATGAGTCATTTGTAAGCGATACAAAACATAACGTCAAACAGTTTTATGTGTATCAAATAAGATTTGTGTATCACATGCTGTGTTGACGGAGCGCGGGTCCCAGGCAAAAAAAAGCCCTGGCTAAGCCAGGGCCTTAAAAACAGCTGAAACGTCAGCTGGCCAACCGTTTGTCATAGACGTGGCACGCCTTGCCTTCGGAGCGCTTGAGCGTGCCGCAGGGCTGCAGTCGCACCTGGGTGCTGATGCCGATGTAGGTTTTGATCTGTTTGGTCAATTCGCCAGTGAGCAGCTTGCGCTGGCTGTCGTCCAGCCCTTGGCACTCACCCCGCAATTCCACGTGCACCTCGACACTGTCCAAGTTGCCATTGCGATACAGATGAATCTCGTATAGCTCAGAAAGCTGTTTTATTTTTAGCACTTGTTCCTCGATTTGAGTCGGGAACACGTTGACCCCACGGATGATCAGCATGTCGTCGCTGCGCCCGGTGATCTTGCCGATGCGCCGCATGGGGCGCGCGGTGCCCGGCAGCAGGCGTGTGAGATCGCGGGTGCGGTATCGCACCATCGGCAGCGCCTCCTTGCTCAGCGAAGTGAACACCAGTTCGCCCAATTGCCCATCGGGCAATACCGCGCCGGTCAGCGGGTCGATGATTTCGGGGTAGAAGTGGTCCTCCCAGATGGTCGGGCCATCCTTGCTCTCGAGGCATTCCATGGCCACGCCTGGGCCCATGATTTCAGACAGGCCGTAGATATCCAGGGCATCGATGCCCAGGCGCTGTTCGATGGAGCGGCGCAACTCGTCGGTCCATGGCTCGGCACCAAAGATGCCCAGGCGCAGCTTGAGGTCCTGTGGGTCTATACCCTGACGCTCAATCTCGTCGGCCAGGTTGAGCATATAGGACGGGGTGACCATGATGATGTCCGGCTGAAAGTCGCGTATCAGCTGCACCTGTTTCTCGGTCTGCCCGCCGGACATGGGAATGACCGTGCACCCCAGGCGCTCGGCACCGTAGTGGGCACCCAGACCGCCAGTGAACAGGCCATAACCGTAGGACACATGCACCTTGTCGCCCTTGCGTCCACCCGCGGCCCTGATCGAGCGGGCAACCACATTGGCCCAGGTATCGATGTCGTTCTGGGTATAACCGACCACCGTCGGCTTGCCGGTGGTGCCGCTGGAGGCGTGCAGGCGCACAACCTCTTGCTGGGGCACGGCAAACATGCCGTAGGGGTAGTTGTCGCGCAGGTCGTTCTTGCCAGTGAAGGGGAACCTCGCCAGGTCGTCGAGGGACTTCAGGTCGTCCGGGTGAGCGCCGCATTCGTCGAAACGCTTGCGGTATAGCGGCACGTGGTCGTAGGCGTGTTTCAGGCTCCAGCGCAAACGCTCCAGTTGGTGCTGGCGCAGAGCGTCGATACTGGCGGTTTCCATCGGGTCCAGCAGGGCACGATCGGCATCATGGTACATGTTCATGGCTTCACTCGAATTGTTCTTGTAGACCGGCACGCGCTTGTGCAAAGCGCGCGTCGTGAGTGTCATGGACGCAGCATAACGGGCGGCGTCGCGTTCAGTAACAAGCCGTTGGTCAGAGGCGCTCAATGACCATGGCGATACCTTGGCCAACGCCGATGCACATGGTGCACAGGGCATAGCGTCCGGCCGTTTCTTCCAGCTCATGCAGCGCGGTGGTCACCAGCCGCGCACCGCTCATGCCCAGCGGGTGGCCCAGGGCAATGGCGCCACCGTTGGGGTTGACCCGCGGGTCGTCGTCGGCCAGGCCCAGTTCACGCAGCACGGCCAGGCCTTGAGCCGCGAACGCCTCGTTGAGCTCGATGACATCCATGTCTGCCAGCGCCAGGCCGGTCAGCTCCAGCACCTTGTGCGTCGCCGGCACCGGGCCGATGCCCATGATGCGTGGATCGACACCGGCCACCGCCATGCCGACGATCCGCCCCCGCGCCTTGAGGCCATGGCGGCGTGCTGCCTGGCTGCTGGCCAGCAACAGGGCGCAGGCACCGTCGTTGACCCCAGAGGCGTTGCCTGCCGTAACGCTACCGCCCTGGCGAAACGGCGTGCCAAGCCTGGCCAATTGTTCAAGCGTGGTATCGGCACGCGGGTGTTCATCGTGCTCGACACGAAGGGCCGGGCCTTTACGCTGGGCAATCGTCACCGGCACGATTTCACGGGCCAGCCGCCCGCGCGCCTGGGCAGCAGCAGCCTTGTGCTGGCTGCGCAGGGCGAAGGCATCCTGGTCAGCGCGGGAGATGGCAAATTGCTCAGCAACGTTTTCTGCGGTCTCGGGCATGGAATCGGTGCCGTACTCGGTGTGCATCAACGTATTAACGAAACGCCAGCCGATGGTGGTGTCGAACAGCTCAGCGCTGCGGCCAAAAGCCTGCTCGGACTTGCCCATGACAAAGGGCGCGCGCGACATCGACTCTACGCCGCCTGCCAGCATCAGGCCGGCCTCGCCGCAGCGCAGCGCACGGGCGGCATTGCCGATGGCGTCCATCCCGGAACCGCACAAGCGATTGAGGGTAGTGCCCGGCACGTTGACCGGCAGGCCGGCCAGCAAGACGGCCATGCGTGCTACGTTGCGGTTGTCTTCACCGGCCTGGTTGGCGCAGCCGAGGATCACGTCATCGATGGCTTGCCAGTCCAGTTGGGGGTGGCGCTCGATCAAGGCCTTGATCGGCACCGCCGCCAGGTCGTCGGCACGCACGCTGCTCAAGGCCCCGCCGTAACGGCCGATGGGCGTTCGCACGGCGTCGATGATCAGCGCGTCGAAGGGGGTGTGTTCAGTCATCTGGGGTCTCCTGCGCGAGCACCGTCCCGCGCACTTTGTAGGATTTGCCGTGGAACAGGGCGATCAGCTCGCCGCGCTGGTTTTCAATGCGTACGTCGTAGAGCCCGGTACGGCCTTTGCGGCTGAGTTCGGACGCACGTGCGGTCAGCACGTCCCCGCGCAGTGCGGGCGCTACGTAGTCAATGCTGCAACCCAGGGCGACAGTCGCCTGGTCGTAGCTGTTGCAGGCAAAGGCGAAGGCAGAGTCGGCCAGGGCGAAAAGAAAACCACCGTGGCAGGTACCGTGGCCTTGGAGCATGTCGGCTCGCACCGCCATGCGCAGGCGCGCCCGGCCAGCGCCGGCGTCGAGCAGCTCGATGCCCAGGGCCTGGCTGGCCTGGTCGCGGGAAAACAGCGCATCGACGCAGGCCTGGGCCAGCGCGTCAGGGGTAGGTTGCGGGTCATTCATGCAGGCGGGCTCCTTGGGCATCGCAACGGCGCAGCAGCAGGGAAGGGCGATAGCGGCTCTCGCCGTAGCTGCGCTGGAGGTTTTCCAGCACGCGTAGCGTGTAGCCAAGCCCAAGCTGTTCGGCCCAGGCGAGCGGGCCGAGCGGGTAATTGACCCCGGCACACATGGCCAGGTCGATGTCGGCAGCGCTGCCGACACCCTGCAACAGTGCGTCAGCGGCTTCGTTGGCGAGCATGGCCACGGTCCGCAACACAACCAGCCCAGGCAGGTCGGCGATGGCCGACACCCGGAGGCCGGCGCGCTGCAGCAACGCCACCGCCTGGTCGCGAGCCAGGCTCGTGGTATCGGCAGACCAACTGACGGCAATGCGTGAAGCACTGCGGTAATCCAGGGCAAGGTCGACCAATACCAGGTTGCGCAGGCCGTCCTCTCGGGCGCGCTGGCTAGCCAGGCGGCCATCGGACAGAGCCAGGGTCGCGTCGCCGACCTGGATCAGGCCCAGGCCGGCACGCTCGCTGACGGCTACCCCGTTGTCGCGCAAGCGCTCGGCCAGCGGCTGCAGCACGCCCAGGTTGCCCTCGACCACGCAGCACTCCACTGTGGCCTGGCTTTGCAGCTCATCTGCGTGCGGGCGCTGCGCGCCTTCGGCGTAGCTATAGAAGCCCTGGCCACTCTTGCGGCCCAGGCGCCCGGCATCGACCAGTTCTTTTTGCACCAGTGACGGTTGGAAGCGGAAGTCACCATAGAAGGCGTCGAACACCGAGCAGGTGACCGCGTAGTTGACGTCATGGCCGATGAGGTCGGTGAGCTCGAAGGCGCCCATGCGAAACCCGCCGGCATCGCGCAGCAGTGCATCGAGCGTGGCGCAGTCGGCCGCGCCTTCCTGCAGCAGGCGCAGGCTTTCGGCATAGAACGGCCGGGCCACGCGGTTGACAATGAAGCCTGGTGTGGAACGGGTCTGCACGGGCTGCTTGCCCCAGGCCTTGGCGGTTTCATAAAGCTGCGCGGCAACGGCTGGCGCGGTGGCCAGCCCGCGGACGATTTCCACCAGGGCCATCAACGGGGCTGGGTTGAAGAAATGCATGCCCACCACCTGCTGCGGCCGTTGCAGGCCCGCGGCCAGGCTCGTGATCGACAGCGACGAGGTATTGCTGGCCAGAATGCAGTGTGGGGCGCAGAGCGTTTCGAGCTGCAGCAGCAGGGCCTGCTTGACCTGCAGGTTCTCGACGATGGCCTCGATGACCAAGCAGGCATCGGTGAGGGCCTCGATCGCCTCCACTGGCTGCAAGCGTGCAGTGATAGCCTCGCGAGCCTCGGGCTGCAGCCTGCCTTTTTCCACCAGGCGCCCGAGCTGACGGTCGATGCCCGCCACGGCCTGTGCCGCTGCACCGGGGCGGTTGTCGTAGAGCTTGACCGGGTGCCCGGCCTGGGCCGCCACCTGGGCGATACCGGCGCCCATGGCACCCGCGCCGATCACTGCCACCAGCGCGTTGTTATCCAGTGCGCCCATGTCAGTGCCCCTTGAATTCGGGGGTACGCTTGCCCATGAACGCGCTCACCCCTTCGCGATAATCCTCACTGCGCCCGGCCAAACGCTGCAGGTCACGCTCCAGTTCCAGCTGCTGGTCGAAGCTGTTGTCGAAGCTCGCGTTGAGGCTGCGTTTGATCAGGGCCAGACCGTAGGTGGGCTGGCGCGCTAGGTGACGGGCGAGGGCAAGGGCTTCATCGCGCAACTCGGCATCGTCCACCACGCGGTGGATCAGCCCCCAGCGCTCGGCCTGTTCTGCGCTCAGGCGCTCGCCGAGCAATGCCAGAGCCTTGGCCCGTGCCATGCCCACCAGGCGCGGTAGCTGCCAGGTGCCGCCAGAATCCGGGACCAGGCCGATCTTGCAGAACGCCTGGATGAACGACGCCGAACGAGCGGCCAGTACCAGGTCGCAGGCCAGCGGGATATTCGCGCCGGCACCTGCGGCTACACCATTGACAGCGCAGATCACTGGCATTGGCAGGTCGCGCAAGGTGCGCACCAGCGGGTTGTAGAATTTATCAATGGACTCGCCCAGGTCAGGCATGACCGCACCAGGGGCCACGTTACGGTCGGAAAGATCCTGGCCTGCGCAGAAACCGCGGCCCTCACCGGTTAGCAATAGCACGCGGGCATCGCTGCCCTGGCGCACTTGCTTGAGTGCCTCGCGCACCTCCAAATGCATTGATGCATTGAAGCTGTTCAGCTGCTCGGGTCGGTTCAGCGAGAGGAGGGCAACGCCGTCCTCGATGGAAAACAGGATGTGCTCGAAAGTCATGACAGACTCGCTCCGTCAGTCGAAGGGAAGGGCAGGTCAGCGGCCTTTGAACTGGGCCGGGCGTTTTTCCTGGAAGGCACGGATGCCTTCATCACGGTCGGCGGTGCCGGCCAGCAGGGTGAAGGCGTGACGTTCGAAGCGCAGGCCGCTGGCCAGGTCGGTATCGCCGGCCTTGAGCAGCGCTTCTTTAGCCAGGCGCACGGCCAGTGGCGCCTTGGCAGCGATGCTGCGGGCGACCTGGGTAGCACGCTCGACCGTCAGTTCGGGTTGGGTGATCTCGCTGACCAGGCCGGCCTGTAGGGCATGCCGGGCGCTGATGGCTTCGCCGGTCAGCACCATCTGCATGGCCAAGGGCTTACCTACCGCACGCAGCAGGCGCTGAGTGCCGCCGGCGCCGGGGATGATGCCAAGATTGATCTCTGGCTGGCCAAAACGGGCATCCTCACCCGCGATGACGATGTCGGCGCACATCACCAGTTCGCACCCTCCGCCCAGGGCGTAGCCGTTCACGGCAGCAATCAGGGGCTTGGAGAATGCGGCGATGCGCTGCCAATGGGCGACGCGTGGGTCGTTGAGGATGCCGACCAGGTCGCACGCGGCCATTTCTCGAATATCAGCCCCGGCGGCAAACGCTTTACGGTTACCTGTGACGACCACTGCGCGGGTGTGTTCATCGCGTTCGGCGTCTTCCAGTGCAGTGGCAAGCTCTGCCAGCAGGTCAGTGCACAGGGCGTTGAGTGCCTCTGGCCGTTGCAGTGTAACGAGCCGAACGCCGTGCTCCGGCGCCTGCACTTCTAGATAACGAGGCATGCTGGGTTCCTCAGGCTGCACGCACGGCACATCACATGGCCGGCATTTCTTGGAATTGTCTGCAGAGGCAACGGGTGACCGTGCCCAGGTGGGATCAGTATAAGCACTTTGTGATACGGGAAATCAATAGTGATGTACAGTATTGGTATCTGTTTCCCTGGATGTGATTCCTTGACCCGCTAAGTAATTCAGGATTTGCAGAGCATTTTCGGGGTTTGACGCAGTGCTATGTTGCGATACAGAATTTGTCACAACGATAAAATATTGAGGAATTTATAATGCCTTGCTATCGCCTCGACGGCCTGACTCCAGTCATCCACCCGACCGCCTATGTTCACCCTAGCGCCGTGCTGATTGGTGATGTCATCGTTGGCCCCGGTTGTTATGTGGGCCCATTGGCGTCATTGCGTGGGGACTTCGGGCGGATCGTCCTGGAAGAGGGCGCCAACCTGCAGGACACCTGCGTGATGCATGGCTTCCCTGGAGGCGACACGGTGATAGAGCGAAACGGCCATGTTGGGCACGGTGCGGTACTGCACGGTTGTCGCGTGGGCGAAGATGCGCTGATCGGCATGAATGCCGTGGTGATGGACGGTGCCCACATCGCGCCACGCTGCATCGTCGGCGCCACGGCGTTCGTCAAGGCTGGCTTCCACTGCCCGGAACAAAGCCTGGTAATGGGTACCCCGGCCGTGGCCAAGCGCCCGCTGACGGACCAGGAGCTCAGTTGGAAACAGCGCGGCACCGCTGAATACCAACACCTCAGCCAACGCTGCATGGCCAGCATGGTGGAGTGCCCGCCATTGACCGAGGCCGAGGCTCAGCGCCCACGAATGGGGGACGGCGGCTTGCGGCCCAAAGGTGAGGAGGGCGCATGAACCTTCCTGCCGCACATAATGGCCAGGCGGCCCGTCGCACAGGTATAGTCGGGGCTTTATCCGCGCACAGTTCCTTCATGAGCAACCTCGCCCCGCTGAACAACCTGATCACCCGCTTCCAGGAGCAGACGCCGATCCGCGCCAGTTCGCTGATCATCACCCTGTACGGGGATGCTATCGAACCCCATGGCGGCACGGTCTGGCTCGGCAGCTTGATCAACCTGCTGGAGCCGATCGGTATCAACGAGCGGCTGATCCGCACATCGATTTTCCGCCTGACCAAAGAAGGCTGGCTGACTGCAGAAAAGGTTGGCCGACGCAGCTATTACAGCCTGACCGGTACCGGGCGGCGACGCTTTGAAAAAGCCTTCAAGCGCGTGTACAGCCCAAGCCAACCGGCCTGGGACGGCGCCTGGACCCTGGTTTTGCTGTCGCAACTTGAGGCCGGCAAGCGTAAAGCGGTGCGTGAAGAGCTGGAATGGCAGGGCTTCGGTGCCATGGCCCCGAACGTGCTCGGTTGCCCACGGGCAGACCGTGCCGACCTGGCCGCGACCTTGCGGGAACTGGAAGCGGGCGACGATAGCATCGTGTTCGAAACCCATACCCAGGAAGTGCTGGCCTCCAAAGCCATGCGCGCACAGGTGCGAGAAAGCTGGCGGATCGACGAGCTGGGGCAGCAGTACAGCGAGTTCATCCAGCTGTTCCGCCCGTTGTGGCAAGGCTTGAAAGAGCAGGAAGAGCTCGACGCCCAGGACTGCTTCCTTGCACGCACCTTGCTGATCCACGAGTACCGCAGGCTGCTGCTGCGCGATCCGCAACTGCCGGACGAGCTGCTGCCCGGAGACTGGGAAGGCAGGGCGGCGCGGCAGCTGTGCCGTAACTTGTATCGACTCGTATGCGCCAAAGCCGAAACATGGTTGAACGCCGCACTGGAAACTGCAGATGGGCCGTTACCGGACGTCAACGAGAGCTTTTACAAGCGGTTTGGCGGGTTGGTCTGAGGTGGCCTGAATATAACTAAACTAAATATTCATTTAGCATAGTTATAGATCAAGCTAATAATTAGCCGTTTCGGCAGGGCGCGATAAGCCCACGCGGACAACGCTTACATCTTCCTCAGGCCGCCGCCGCATGCCTGGGTGGAGGGCTTTGAATACGCTGTAGCCAATCACAGTAACGGGCCACACCTTGCTCGACGGTCAACGTCGCCGCCTCGAAACCGGCGTTGCGCAAACGCCCCAGGTCAGCACAGGTGTAGCACTGGTACTTGCCGCGCAGATGATCGGGAAACTCGCTGTATTCCAGTATGCCCTCAAGCAAGGCCGCTTCGAGGGTCAGCTGGGGTAAACCCTGGTGCTCTCGTAGCCTGTTGATCACTGCAAGGGCAACGTCATTGAAGGCCTGGGCGCGGCCGCTGCCGACATTGAAGATGCCGCTCAAGTGTGGTCGATCGAGGAAGAACAGATTGACCTTGACCACATCATCCACCGAGACGAAATCACGCAGGTGGCCACCGCTTGGGTAATCCCCATAGCTGCCGAAAAGGCTCACCTTGCCATGGGCCTGGCATTGGTTGAAGCAGTGAAGGGCCACAGACGCCATCGCACCTTTGTGCTGCTCGCGGGGACCGTAAACGTTGAAATAGCGTAAACCTACGATTTGGCTGCGTGAGCCTGACAGCTGGCGGCGCATGTAGTGGTCTAATGATTCCGGACACCCACTTAGGCGAGAATGCTCGCCACAGAGAGGTGTCCGATGACCAAGCAACGCCGTACGTTTACCCCTGAGTTCAAGCGCGAAGCCGCCTGCCTGGTGCTCGATCAAGGCTACAGCGATGCCGAAGCGGCCCGTTCGCTCGGCTTGGGCGAGTCGGCCCTGCGCCGATGGGTTAATCAGCTTCAGCAGGAGCGCGGCGGCCTCACGCCGGCCAGCAAAGCGCTGACGCCAGAGCAGCAAAAAATCCAAGAGTTGGAAGCCCGGATCACGCGCCTTGAACGCGAGAAATCGATACTAAAAAAGGCTACCGCGCTCTTGATGTCGGAAGATCTCGAGCGTACGCGCTGATCCGCCAGCTCAGCGACCATGAGCCCGTTGATTGTTTGTGCGAAATGTTTGAAGTCACTCGCTCGAGTTACTACGCACATCGTCATAGAAGGCGAACTCCGAACGTTGAACGTCTGCGGTTGCGCAGTCGAGTGAATGAGTTGTTCACGCGAGGGCGAAGTGCGCCCGGCAGCCGTAGCATCAAGGCAATGCTGCAAGAAGAGGGTGCACAAATCGGGCGGTTCAAGGTCCGCAGTCTGATGCGTGAGCTGGCGTTGATCAGCAAGCAGCCAGGATCACATGCGTACAAAAAGGCCACAGTGGAGCGGCCAGATATTCCGAATATCTTGAACCGAGCGTTTGATGTCGAAGCGCCAAATGAGGTTTGGTGTGGCGACCTTACCTATGTCTGGGCACAGGGCAAATGGCACTATCTGGCAGTTGTCCTGGATCTCTATGCACGCAGAGTGGTGGGCTGGGCCTTATCAGAAAAGCCGAACGCAGACCTCGTGCTCATAGCGCTGGACGTGGCTTACGAACAACGCGGAAAGCCTCAAGGACTACTGTTTCACTCCGACCAGGGATCGCAATATGGCAGTCGTCAGTTCCGCCAGAGACTGTGGCGCTACCGCATGCGCCAGAGCATGAGCCGCCGAGGCAACTGCTGGGATAATGCGCCGATGGAGCGAGTATTTCGCAGCTTGAAATCAGAGTGGATACCGACCACGGGCTACCTGACCGGGCAGCAAGCTCAACGAGACATTGGC
The DNA here is from genome assembly GCF_021602025.1 of Pseudomonas ceruminis. GTDB lineage: Bacteria > Pseudomonadota > Gammaproteobacteria > Pseudomonadales > Pseudomonadaceae > Aquipseudomonas > Aquipseudomonas ceruminis. Next base: position 2,917 of record NZ_BQHW01000002.1, on the reverse strand, counting down.
CAGTACCTGATGGGCCACTACAACTGGATCCGCCCCCATCACTTCAACGATGGACTGGCTCCGGCGAAAGCTGAAGAAAAACTCAAAACCGTGTCCGGGATGAGTTGACCACTACACTAGGCCCCCTTGAAGGATATAGCTCTGAGGAATTCCGTCTAGCTTTTGCCGCTTTTCCTTTGAAGGCTTTACAAGATTCTGCACAATCCCTTTCGCAAGCGCTGGAGGGGGCAGGGGAGCAACGGGAGGAGTACTGGCAGAATCGGATTTTGCCCTTCTGGCAACATGTTTGGCCAAAATCTCAAGAGCTAGTGACACCTATCATCGCTGAGTCTTTGATCCGAATGTCCATTGCGGCTGGGAACGAATTCCCTGCTGCCTTGGACGCCGTCTACGATTGGCTGGTCCTCACAGAGCATATGCATTATGCCGTGCATAGGCTACGCGAGTCGGGACTATGCACAGCGTTCCCAGCGGATGCATTGCGTCTGCTGGCGGCGGTGGTGGACGATCAAGCTTGGCTATCTCCTGATCTTCGCCCATGTTTGGAAGAGATTATTCAGGCGCAGGCGCGCTTAGCTGATAGTGCAGAGTACCGCAGGCTGGCTGAATATGCGCGTCGTCACGGACTGCTTTGACCGAGAAATGCTCTGACCGGCGGGCTGTGTGAGTTGATAATGTGAGAACGGATATGGAACCGGCAGAAGTTCACGAACCAGAAAGTGATGGGGGTGATGGTATTGAAGAGACCGTTTATTCGGGAAAGTCTTCGTATCTGTACTCCTCCAAGCTGGACTGCTCATCAAATCTTGCTGAGATATGCAAAATTCTAGTGCGGTCTGACGCTTTTTCATTTGCCCTGGATAACAGAGGGACGATCTTTTTTAAAGATCAAGGGCGCATTAAGGCGAAGGATTTAAACATCAAAAGTGATATCCAAGGAATGGGCATGACGGTCGATGGTCATAAGGCATTCATGCATGCTAATGGCCAAGACTCAGTACGCTATTCGTTCATGCAGGCATTAAGTCTCTTGCTTTCGGAGCGCAAGCTATTTAATGGGATGTTTGGCTTTCCGTCAGAGAGTGTGCGTATCTACTTACGACCCATAGCTATTCAGGCTGAAGCTGTTGAAGGGTATGACTTGTTCATTCCGCACTTGAAAATTTCGAGCGATGGATTTATCTCTGTTACTTTGGATGCTGTCTTCGGCTTTGAAGAGTTGACCTCTGACAAGGTAGTGTTCGGTGAGGTGAATAAATCATTAGCTAATTTGAATTCGGTGCTTTGCGTTAAGTCACTGCATGCGGCGCTTACGGAGTGCCAAATTTCTCAGCTTTCTTTTGGGGAACGTAAGGCGCAGAAAAAAGAATTCAGGAGCATGATTGATTCTTCGCTAAATTCTCCATGTTCAATGGATTTTTTAGATGAAAATTTGACGCTTTATGAGCTTGTTCACACAGATCAGTTTACTCTGACCGACCTTGCTAGACATATTTTGTCTGTAGTTGCGCGGTCAATTTTCAGCGGAAGTGTAAAGTCGAAGGTGAATTGGTTTCATGTCCGTAAATTCGACCCGCCGGTTTGTAGGTATTGGTATGGAAAACCTCTGATAGGCGTTCTCACGCACACGGATCAGAAGGAGGCCGCAGAAGAGAATTGGTCTGCTCATGAGGGTTTTGTGAATAGCGTTATGATTCGGGCTGATTTATCTGGAGGCTCGTTTGGGCAGCCGACACAGCTTAGTGACTTAAGATGCTTTGATGATTTCAATAGTTTTTACTCAGAGCCAGTGTCTTTGATCTTGTCGTCCTTGAAGGTTTCAAGATTCATAGATGAGAGTGAGAGCTATACGTTTGATAATCTGACCTCAGATATCCAGATTTTGAATGAGGTTGCCCATATGATGCTAATTTTTTATGCGTATGCTTCATCGGCTTTGGATGGGTGCAAGAAATCGACGGAGGTTACTCGCGTTGAATTGCAAGTTTTGAGGTTCGAAGAGTCGCTGTATTCGCTCTATAAATATGGTGAGGTGGCTGGCTATATTGAAGAAATTCAGCAAGGTGCTCATCTCTCGATGCTCAATAAGATGTTTCATAAAAAAGTTGAAACTGTGAAGAAGTCTCTAGAGCTGGATGAAAAGATGGCGTCCGAATCGTTCACTAGGCGCATAACGATCATTTTTGGAGTCATTGCTTCAGCGGCGCTCTCCCCTGAGCTAGTCCAGCCGGTGGCCAAGCTTGCCGGAATCAGTTTCGATGATCAGTGGACAAAAATTTTGGGGCTAATAGCGGCTATGACAGCTGTTGCGGGTCTGCTTGTAATTACGCATTTCGGGTTCAAGGCGGCTGAGTGGTTGCTAAGACTTATTAGGAAGTGATGCTCCCTAGCTATTGAGCAGCTTCGGTGGTTTTGCATCTTGTTCCTCGGGTTTGAGACTGAGTGCATCTGGTAAAGTGTTGGCCGGGGGCACTGACAGGTAGGAATCGAACCATTGTTCACCTTGCCGACGCGCCACCCAAGGCGCTAGGGATTTGGGCTGTCTATCCGACCAAACGGCAAATTCTCACTAAAGTGCCCATTTAATTGAAGCCTCAGGCTGCGACTAGCTCAGGCAAATGTTTGATTTCTTGATGGTGGGCCGCTAGCTCCTGCACCGCTGCCTTGCATCGACTCATGGCAGTCGGCCAGCGGCTGGCCAAGGGTAAGAGGAGATCTTTGATTGTCGTCACTGCCAACCTCCGCACGGCCCATGTTTGGCGAACGTGACCGGTACAGATGGGAATGGAGGGCGGCCTCAGGTTCCAAGTGCAACAGTCAGTTGATAATGTTGAGCCGATTGGTTGCCAGCAGTTGCAGATGATCCGTCAACACTTCAACAGGGAATTTCCAGCCCAATGTCTGACGAGGTCGGGTG
>NZ_BQHW01000001.1 GCF_021602025.1 Pseudomonas ceruminis | reverse complement strand
ACCCCCGCCTGCCCCGCCCAAAGACCACAACGATATCCTCTGGTGCGAGTTTGCGTTGCAACTGGCACCCAAAGTAGCCTGCCCCGCTGACATGGACCTGGAATCGCGAACAGCACCTGCCGGCCACCTTCCAGCAATCGACGGTGCTTGCGGGTATGAGGGGCGTTCAGATAACAGGTGCCACTAATCGGTACCCCACTCCAGCCTCGGTGATGATGAACCGCGGCGCGGTAGGGTCATCCCCAAGCTTTTGCCGCAGGTGGCCCACCACAATGCGCAGGTAGTGAGTATTCTCCACGTGGGTCGGGCCCCAGATGTCCTTGAGCAGTTGCTGCTGGGTAATGACCCGCCCGGGGTGCCCGGCCAACTGGGCCAGTAGCGCGTACTCCTTGCGCGTCAGCGCTACCTCCACGCCGTCGAGCGTCACTTTGCGAAAGGCAAAGTCCACGGTCAACGGCCCGAAGCTTGCGGCCACCTCTCCCCCACCGGATTGCGGCACCTGGCGCAGCAGCGCGCGCACGCGGGCGAGAAATTCCTGAATGCCGAACGGCTTGGTCACATAATCATTGGCGCCGCCATCCAGCGCATCGACCTTCTGCAGCTCACTGGCACGTACAGACAGCACCATCACTGGCACCGTACTCCACTCGCGCAGTTCACGCAGCACCTGCTGGCCGTCCATATCCGGCAGGCCGAGGTCCAGCACCACCAGGTCGGGTTTGGCCAACGCAGCCTGGGCCAGCCCTTCGCCCCCGGTAGCGGCCTCGATCACCTTGTAGCCCTGGGAGGTCAGGCTGATACGCAAGAACTTGCGAATCTGCGGTTCGTCATCGATCACCAGGAGGGTGGCGGGCTGGCTCATGGCGTTTCGCTTTCGGCTTCAGGTTGTTGGGGCAGCGGCAAGCATAGTGTGATGCACGTGCCTTGGCCATCAATGCCTTCGCCTACCAGGATCTGCCCGCCATGGGCACCGATCATGCCCTGGCAGATCGCCAGACCCAGGCCAGTACCCTGCCCGCCTCGGTCGCCTCGGGCAGCAGTGTAGAACATGTCGAAAATCTTCTCGCGCTCCGCCACGGGGATGCCGGGGCCCTGGTCACTGACTGCAAAACGCAGTTGTTGGTCATTGACCGACACCTGCAATTCCAGGCGGCCTTGGGCAGGCGAGAAACGTGCAGCGTTCTCCAACACATTGATCAGCGCTTGTTCGATCAGTGCCGCATGCACGAACAGCAGCGGCAATTGGACAGGCACGTCGGTCTGCACGCGCAGCGGTGCCAGCACTACACGCAGGCGGTTGAGGGCGCTGCCGACGATATCGGCGGGGGCGACCCAGTCGCGGGCCAGCTTGAGGCCGCCGTGGCCGAGGCGAGTCATGTCCAGCAAGTTTTGGATGTAGCGGTCAAGCCGCTCGGCTTCGTTGCGGGTGCCTTCCAGCAGCTCGCGGCGGTCGTCGGCAGGGATGGCCTCGCCCAGCGCCAGCAGGCTGTCGATACTGCCGCGCATCGCGGTCAGGGGGGTGCGCAGGTCGTGGGACACCGAAGCCAATAAAGCGCTGCGCAGTTGCTCGGTTTCGCCGTGCAGGCGCGCAGCCTCGAGCTGTTCGGCCAGGCGCGCCCGCGCCAGGGCCTGGGCCAATGGTTGGCCCAGGGCCATCAGCAGGCGGCGGCGTTGTGCGCTCAGAGGATCGCCCGAACGTGGGCGCACGCCAAGCAGTGCCAGAGGGTGATCATCGACGGCCAGCGGCCACCACCACCAGCGACCATTGGGCAGCGTGTCACTGCCATGGCCTGCGGCCTGGCCATGCTGCCAGGCCCACTCGGCCGCGGCGCGTTCGTTGTCGCTCAGCGCAGGGGCTTCGCCACTGGCCTGGTGCAGTGAGCCTTCGCTGTCGCGCTCCAACAGGCATACCTGAACGTCCTGCAAACCGTTCAGGTGCTGACCGGCAGCGTTGAACACAGCCTGGCGATCGGTGGCCACGGTCAGGCGACGTGAAAGGTCGAGCAGTTGACTGGTCTGTGCCTGGGTCTCGCGCAAGGCTTGCAACTGGCGGCGCTGGCGTGCGGCAAGGTTGCCGGTCAGGGCCGCCATGAGCAGGAAGAACACCAGGGTCAGCACATCCTCTTCGCGCTGGATACTGAACGAGAAATTCGGCGGAATGAACAAGAAGTCGTAGGCCAGGAACGACATGGCAGCGCACGCCAGGGCAGGCCCCAGGCTGCTGCGAACGGCAACCAGCAGCACGGCGGCAAGAAACACCAGCGAGATGTTGGGCAACGCCAGCACACTGGATACCGCCCACGCCAAGCCCGCCGCCAAGCCAGTGGCCAGCAGTGCCAACAGATAGTGCCGCCACACCCATACGCGGGTGACGGCAGCGCGTATTGCCTGTGCCTGGGAATCGCGGTCGAGCACGTTGATTTCCAGGCCATGGCTTTCGCGCAATAGCCGCGCTGCCACGCCGGCGCCCAAGAACCGCCGGCGCAAGCGGTCACGGGACTGGCCGACCAGCACCAGGCTGGCCCGACGCTCGCTGGCATGCTGGATCAGCGTGCGCGCCACTTCACCTGCGCGCAGCAGCACCACTTCGCCCCCCAGACGCTCGGCCAACTGCTGAGCGGCCTGCAAACGCTGGCGGGCGGTTTCGTCGCGCAGTCGGCCATTATCCACGTGCACCAGGCTCCAGGGCAGATGCCGCCGCTGGGCCACTCGGCAGGCATGGCGCACCAGCCGTTCGGCCTGGTCGTCGCCATCGACGCCCACCAGCAAGCGCCCACGCAGGGCCGGTGCCTCCTGCCCACGCTGGCGGTAGCCGTGGGCCAGGTCGGCGTCCACCTGGGCGGCGGCAGTCTGCATGGCCAGTTCACGCAACGCCGTGAGGTTGGTCTGGGAGAAGTAGGCATCGATCGCGGCGCGGGCCTGCTCGGGTACGTACACCTTGCCCTCGCGCAAGCGTTCGAGCAGTTCCCGCGGGGGCAGGTCGATGAGCACCAGTTCGAAGGCCTCTTGCAGCACCCAGTCCGGCAGGGTTTCACGTACCTGCACGCCGGTGATGTCGCGGACCTTGTCGTTGAGGCTTTCCAGGTGCTGCACGTTGACAGTGGTGTATACGTCGACGCCGGCGGCCAGCAGCTCCTGCACGTCCTGCCAACGCTTGGCGTGCCGACTTCCAGGCGCGTTGGTGTGGGCAAGCTCATCGACCAGGGCCAGGGTGGGGGCGGCGTCGAGTAGGCCGTCGAGGTCCATTTCCTCGAGGGTGACGCCGCGGTATTCACTGCGCAGCAGCGGTTGCTGAAGCAGCCCGCCGAGCAGCGATTCGGTTTCGGCGCGGCCGTGGGTTTCGACTACTCCCGCCAGCACTTGCACACCTTGGCGCTGCTGGGCGTGGGCGGCCTGGAGCATGGCGTAGGTCTTGCCAACCCCAGGGGCAGCGCCGAGGAAGACCTTGAGCCTACCGCGGCCTTCGCGCGGGAGGTTGGCCAACAGCGCATCGGCGCGGGCTGCGTTACTCATGTTCGATCCTTTGATTGTTGGGCCTGATTCGCAGCCCTACTGTCACTGCGTCAACTTCTCCAACGCCTGGTTCAGCGCCAGCACATTGACCACCGGCGGCCCGATCAATGGGTGGAGGGTGGCCTCTTCCTGCAAGGCTTGCAACCTCTGCACCGGTACCTGCCGCGCCGCCGCCACCCGAGGGATCTGATAAGCCACCGCCTGGGGCGGCAAATGCGGGTCCAGTCCACTGCCGGACGTGGTCAGCAATGCCTGCGGCACCGGCCCTTGCTCCGCCCGATACCACGTGGCGGCATCAGCGGCCACCCGTTCGGCCAACGCCGGGTTGCTCGGTGCCAGGTTACTGGCACCACTGGCCACCGTGGCATAGGCCCCCGCTGAAGGCCGCGAATGGAACCAGCCATCACCCTGAAAATCCTGGGCAATCAGCGCCGAACCGCGCACCTGGCCCTGCGCATCGCGCACCAGGCTGCCATTGGCCTGTTCCGGGAAAGCCACCTGGGCAATACCGGTCACCGCCAGCGGGTACAGCGCGCCGGTGACCACGGTCATCAGTAGGATCAGGCTCAGCGCCGGGCGTACATAAGGGTTCATGATGGCCTCCTCAGACCAGGTGCAGTGCGTTGAGCAGCAAGTCGATCAGCTTGATCCCGGCGAACGGCACAATGATGCCGCCCAAGCCATAGATCAGTAGGTTGCGCCGTAGCAGGTGGGCAGCGCTGGCCGCCTGCACGCGTACGCCTCGCAAGGCCAGGGGGATCAGCACGATGATGATCAGCGCGTTGAACACGATGGCCGAAAGGATCGCGCTCTGCGGGCTGGCCAGGTGCATCAGGTTCAGCACGCCCAGTTGCGGGTAGATCGCAGCGAACAGTGCCGGCAAGATGGCGAAGTACTTGGCCACGTCGTTGGCGATGGAGAAGGTGGTCAGCGCTCCACGGGTCACCAGCAGTTCCTTGCCAACCTGCACCACGTCCAGCAACTTGGTCGGGTCGCTGTCCAGGTCAACCATATTGGCGGCCTCACGGGCGGCCTGGGTGCCGTCGTTCATGGCCATGCCCACGTCCGCCTGGGCCAGGGCCGGCGCGTCGTTGGCGCCGTCACCGCACATGGCCACCAGGCGGCCGTCGTTCTGCTCCTGGCGGATACGCGCCAGCTTCTTCTGCGGGGTGGCTTCGGCCAGTACGTCATCAACCCCGGCTTCGGCCGCGATGGCCGCGGCGGTAAGCGGGTTGTCGCCGGTGACCATCACAGTGCGGATACCCAGCTTGCGCAGTTCGGCAAAGCGTTCACGAATGCCCGGCTTGACCACATCCTTGAGGTGAATCACGCCCAGCAGCCGCTTGTCCACGCAGACCAGCAGCGGCGTGCCGCCACTCTGGGCAATGCGTTCGACTTCGCGGGCCAGCGCCGCCGGCATCTCCAGGCGTTGCATGCCGACAAAGGCCAGTACCGCATCGACCGCACCCTTGCGGTAGCGATGCTGCTGGAAGTCGATGCCCGACAAGCGTGTTTCGGCACTGAAGGCAATGGCTTCGAACTGCCCGGGCTGCGGCTCGACGAAATCATGCAACTGGCGCAGGTACTCGACGATGGACTTGCCCTCGGCAGTGTCATCGGCCAACGAGGCGAGCAAGGCGCCTTCACCCAGCTCCTTGGGGGTGACCCCGGTGGCCGCGTGCAGGGCACTGCAACGGCGGTTGCCAAAGGTAATGGTGCCGGTCTTGTCGAGCATCAGCGTGTGCACATCACCGGCTGCCTCCACGGCACGGCCCGAGCGGGCGATCACGTTCAGGCGTACCAGGCGGTCCATGCCGGCGATACCAATGGCCGACAACAGCCCACCAATGGTGGTCGGGATAAGCGTCACCAGCAGCGCCGCGAGAAAGATCAGCGGCAGGCTGCCACCAACGAAATGGGCGAACGGCTGCAGCGTCACCACCACGACCAGGAAGATCAACGTCAGGCCGATCAGCAGGATGTCCAGCGCAATCTCGTTGGGGGTCTTCTGCCGCTTGGCACCTTCGACCAGGGCGATCATGCGGTCCAGGGTGGACTCCCCCGGGTTGCTGGTGATGCGGATCAGCAGCCAGTCGGAGACCAACCGGGTATTGCCGGTCACGGCCGAGCGGTCGCCGCCGGACTCGCGGATCACAGGTGCGGATTCACCGGTGATAGCCGCTTCGTTGACCGCCGCTATGCCTTCAAGCACTTCGCCATCGCCGGGGATCATCTCACCCGCCACCACCCGCACCACATCGTCCTTGCGCAGCTGGCCGGCGGCGACGGTTTCAAACCCGCCGTCGTGCTTGCGGCGTTGCGCCGTCAGGCCTTGGCTGCCGGCCTTGAGGCTGTCGGCACGGGCCTTGCCACGGCCTTCGGCCAGTGCTTCGGCGAAGTTGGCGAACAGCACGGTGAACCACAGCCATAACGCAATTTGCACAGCGACCCCGGTACTCACGCCACTGCCGGGCGTCAGGCACAGCACGGTCGTCAACACTGCGGTAAGGGCGACCACCAGCATCACTGGTGAGCGCTTTAGCTGACGTGGGTCGAGCTTGACGAACGCTTGTACCAGCGCCGGACGCCACAGGGCGGCAAAGCGCGTCTGGTCCTTGGCGCTGGGTTGGGCGTTCACTTCAGGAATGGGCATGTTCATGGTCAGTTCCTCAGAAACCCAGGCTCAGGTGTTCGGCAATTGGCCCCAGGGCCAGCGTTGGCAGGAAGGTCAGGCCGCCGACCAGAAGAATGGTCACCAACAACAGGCCGGTGAACAGCGGACCGTGCGTGGGGAAACTATTGAGCCCCTGGGGCGCGCTCTTCTTCGCGGCCAGGCTGCCCGCCAGCGCCAGGATGGGCAGGATGTAGCCAAAACGGCCGATGAACATGGCCAGGCCGATCATCAGGTTGTGAAATACCGTGTTGGCGCCGAAGCCGGCGAACGCCGAACCGTTGTTGGCGGTGCCGGAGGTATAGGCATACAGCAGTTGGCTGAAGCCATGCGCACCCGGGTTGCTGACCGCTCCGACAGGACCCGGCAGGCTGGCAGCGATGGCACCGAGCACCAGTACGCCCACAGGCATGACCAGCAAGGTCGCCACCAGCAGTTGCACCTCTCGCGCCTGCAGCTTCTTGCCCAGGTATTCCGGTGTGCGGCCGATCATCAGGCCAGCCAGGAATACCGCGATCAGCACGAACAGCAGCATGCCGTAGAGCCCCGCACCGACCCCACCGAAGATCACCTCCCCTACCATCATGTTGACCATGGCGACCATGCCCGTGAGCGGGTTTAGGCTGTCGTGCATGGCGTTGACAGAGCCGTTGGACGCGGCGGTGGTGGTCACTGTCCATAACACCGAACCGGTGGTACCGAAGCGGCTTTCCTTACCTTCCAAAGGTGCGCTTTGCACAACCTGCGCGCTCTCCAACGCGGGGTTGGGCTGGTACTCAGACCACAACGCAGTGGCACCGCCAAGCAGGAACAGGCCAAGCATACAGGCCAGGATCGCCCGGCTCTGGCGCAGGTCCTTGACGTAATGGCCAAAGGTGAACACCAGGGCCACCGGGATCAGGATGATCGACACGACTTCAAACAGGTTGCTCCAGGCCGTAGGGTTTTCGAACGGGTGCGCCGAATTCACGCCGAAGAACCCGCCACCGTTGGTGCCCAACTGCTTGATGGCGATCTGGCTAGCGGCCGGGCCTAATGGAATGGTCTGGTCAGCGCCTTGCAAGGTGACGGCGTGGGCGTAGTCGGCGAAGGTTTGCGGCACGCCCTGCCAGACCAGCAGCAACGCCAGGAGCAGGCACAGCGGCAACAAGCCATAGAGGGTGGCGCGCGTCATGTCGACCCAGAAGTTGCCCAGGGTCGTGGCCGAGCGCCGGGCAATGCCGCGGCACAGCGCAACCAGCACAGCCAGGCCGGTGGCGGCGCTGACGAAGTTCTGCACGGTCAGGCCCAGCATCTGGCTCAGGTAGCTCACCGAGGCCTCACCGCTGTAGGCCTGCCAGTTAGTGTTGGTGACGAAGCTCACGGCGGTGTTGAAGGCCAACGACCATTCCTGCCCTGGCAAGTGCTGCGGGTTGAGCGGCAGGTAGCCCTGCAACAACAGAACGGCAAACAGCAGCACGAACCCGGCGAAGTTGAAGGCCAGCAAGGCCAGGGTGTATTGCTTCCAGTTCTGCTCCTGATCGGCACGGACCCCGGCCAGTCGATAGCAGCCCTGCTCGAGTGGCCCCAGCAGTGGCGTCAGCCAAGTGCGCCGCCCTTCCATCACGTTGTAGTAGAAACGCCCGAGCCACGGCGCCGGTAGCAGCACGATGGCAAAAAATGCCAGCAGTAACCAATAGTCGTAACTGTGCATGGCCGCTCCCTAGCTGCGATCGGCGCGCAGCAGCGCCACCAGCAGGTAAACCGCCAATGCCACTGCCAATAGCAGTGACAGCCCGTCGAGCATGTTCATGTGTGGAGCTCCCCGTGGTGCGGCGTGGGCCGCTTTGGGGAAATTGTCCGCGGGAGGGGCGTAAAGGCGCGAGATCGGCGGCCGGGGGTAGGTATAAAGAATGCGTAAAGATCAGGTTTCAGAGGCGCCTGAACGGGCCCTTGCGCAAGGTCCGCCACCGCGCTCAGGGCAATGGCGTAATACCGTTAGCGCTGCGGTGGCTGTTGCCCTGCGTTGCGGCTCCAGTCCAGCAGCAGGCTGTACCCTACTGCGAGCAAGGTGGGCCCGATGAACAGGCCAATGAACCCGAAGGCAATCAACCCGCCAAACACCCCCAGCAGCACGATCACCAGCGGCAGGTTGCCGCCCCGGCTGATCAGGTAGGGCTTGAGCACGTTGTCCACGCCACTGATGACGAAGGTGCCCCAGATGCCCAGGAACACCGCCATGCCGTAGTCGCCTTTCCATACCAACCAAGCCGTCGCGGGGATCCACGCCAATGGCGGCCCCATGGGGATCAGGCTGAGCATGAAGGTCACCAGGCCCAGCACGATGGCCCCCGGAACACCGGCGATCAGGAAGCCGATCAGGGCCAGCAGTGCCTGTGCAGCAGCGGTACCGATCACGCCGTTGACGACCCGCTGCACCGTACCGGCCACCAGCTCGAGGTAATAGTTGGCGCGATCGCCCACCAGCCGGTTCAGCAAGCGCAGCACGAACGCAGCCAGGCGCGGCCCGTCGCGGTAGAAAAAGAACACGAAGATCAGGCTCAGGGTCAATTCCAGCACACCGCTGCCTATCTGCGCGCTGCGCGCCAACAGCCAGTTACCGACCTGGCCCAGGTAAGGCTTGACCGAGGCGATCAGTGCCGCACCTTGCTGGTCGAGGGACTGCCACCAACTGACCATGCGCTCACCCACGAAGGGGATGCCCGCCAGCCACGCCGGTGCATCGGGCAGGCCGTCCACCTGGACATCACGCACGAAGGCTGTGGCATCGCGGATGTGGTCCGCCAGGTTGAAGCCAAGCCATACCAGTGGCAATGCCACGATCAAGATCCAGGCCGTGGTCAACAGGCTGGCAGCCAACGTTTCCCGCCCGCCCAGCAGGCGGGTGAGCAGACGCATCAAGGGCCAGCTGGCAAAAGCCAGGATGGCGCCCCACAGCAATGCGGAAATGAACGGTGCCATCACCCAGAGGGCAGCGCCGAGCAATGTCAGCAGGATAATCTGGATCAGCAGGCGATCATTGTTGACCATGGTGTCGCTCGTTCAACGAATCAGTTCCAGGTGCAGGCCCTCGGTGGGTGCATCGCCTACTTCGAGCCGGCTGCTGCGCACGCCGGCTTTCACCAATTGCTCGCGCCAGGCCTCGGCCTCGGCGCCGCTGAGGCTGGCGCGCAAGGTGCTGTCCAGGTTCAGGCTGCGCCCCAGCAGCGCTACCCAGGCCGCTTGCGGGGCCTTCAGATCAGGGTAGTCGAGCTTGCCGGTGTCGCGCATTTCACGCAATACCGTGGCAGCGGTGGGCAACAGTTCACCCAATGGGCTACCGGCCACGAACTCCTCCACATGCAGGTACGCACGGCGGTTGCCACGGGTGACGCTGTACAGCGCGACCAGCGTATCGGCTTCTTCGGCAGAGCGGCGCAGCAGGATGAACGCCTGTTGCTCGTCACCCCCATTGAGGCGGGCATTGGCGAATACATCATTGGCCCAGATGCTGGCTTCGCCGCAATCACGGCCCTGGCACCAGAACAATGGGTAGCCGCCGTCGCGCTGCAATGCTTCGCGGGCACTGGTGAAGGCTTCACGGGCCGTACGCTCCACCGGCAGCTCATAGGTCACCGAACTGACCTGGCCACGGCTCTCGACCTTGTCCTCGACCCGCAGGCGGCCACTGATCTTGCGCAACGGGCCCATCGGGTAGACACGTTCCTGTTCGGCGGCCGGCCGCTGGTCTACCACCTTGGCGTCCACGGGCACCGGCAGGCTCCCGGCCCACAGCAATGGGCTGGCCAGCACCAGGCAGGCAGCGATGGCGGTGCGGAAGGATACGGGCGCGCTCATCGGCGAACCTGGCGGCGATCGGCGCCGCGGTGAAGCTCCAGGATGTCTGGCAGTTGCATGGTTGTCTCCCTGTTCAACCCGCCAAGCCTCGACACTTGTCCGGTGCAAGTCAAGCAAAGCCAAAGAAGCGATTGATACAGTCTGCGACAAGGGTCGCGCCCTGCTCATCGTTCAGGTGCAGATGATGGCCGCCGGGCAGCGTGGTCTGCTCAAAGGGTAGCTGGTCCAGCAGCGCGTGTTGACGTGCCAGCATGCCATCTGCGGCAACGACCAGGCAGGCCGGGCAGCGCACCCTGCTTACATAGGCCATGGCCTGGGCATGGCTCAAGCGCACCGGCGATGGCAGGGTCAGGCGGCTGTCACTGCGCCAGCTGTAGCCGCCGGGTACCGGCATCAGCCCACGCTGGGCAAGCAGCTCGGCGGCTTCGAGGCTGACCGCGACCATACCCTTCATGCGTGCCTGCACGCCCTCTTCCAAGGTCTTGTAGACCGACTTGCGCTTGCCATCGAGGCGTAGCTGGGCCTGCAGTGCCAGGCCCAGGCGTTCGCCGGCATCCTGCTCGGCGCCGGTTGGCGGGATGACGCCGTCGATCAGCGCCAGGTGGCTGACCCGCTCGGGCAAGGCAGCGGCCAGTTGCACGGCAATGATCGCCCCCAGCGAATGCCCCAACAGGGCAAAACGTTGCCAGCCCAGCTGTTCGGCCACCCGCAGTACGTCGTGGGCATAATCGGCCAGCGCGTAACCGGCCCCTGGCGGTCGGTGTTGCGAATAGCCATGCCCGGCCAGGTCTAGGGCGACGATACGCAGGCCCTTCAAGCGTGGCGCCAATAGGGCAAAGCTGTTGGCGTTGTCCAGCCAGCCATGCAGGGCGATCACAGGCACGCCATCGGCTGGCCCGAACAGGTGGGCTGCCAATTCGATGTGGCCCAGGCTCAGGCGAACTTCCTCGACCTGGGCGTTCATGCCACGCTCCAGCGGTCGAACAGGCCTTTGATCAGGCTGGCGGTGTCGGTGGGACGCTCCAGAGGGAACATGTGCCCGCCGGGCACACAGTGGTACTCGCCCTTGGGCATGCCGCGCACGGCCAGCGTGTGGTGGCGGCGAATCACATTGCTGCGATCACCGCGCACCATGGCCAGCGGCACCTGAAGCTGCCGTGCGGGCGCTGGGCTGGCGTGCGGAATGTTGCGGTAGATATCAATCTCGGTCGCCGGATCGAAGCGCAGGCGCACCCCGTGCTCCGCGTCCTGCAGGCCGTGCTCCAGATAGGCCTCCAGGCAGTCGGGGTCAAAATGTCGAAACAGGCGTTTGCTGGCGAAGTAGTCACGTGCACTGTCACGGTCAGTGAACGCTTCACGCCGTCCAAGGGTGCGGCCTGCCGGGGTGATGCGGTCGATGAAGCCGAAACGCTTGGCGGTGCGCAGCAACCATTGATCGGCCCGGGTGAGCACGGGCGAGTCAAGCATCACCACGCCGCGGTAGTACTCCGGGCAACGCAAGGCGGCATGCAGGTGCAACACCCCACCCAGGGAATGACCGACACCCCATATCGGCGCACCTTGCTGCGCCAGGTGGTGCAACAGTTCATCGACCAGGTTCTGCCAGTTGTCATCCACCGGGAAGCGCGGATCGTGGGCATGCTGGGCCAGGTGCTGCACGTGGTAGTCCGGCGCCAGGGCAGCGAACAGCTTGCCATAGGTGGCCGACGGGAAGCCGTTGGCATGGGCGAAGAAGATCTGCTGCGACATGGCGCCTGGTCCGGGTCGAGGATGATGGCCTATTGTCGGTATCCGCCTTACATTCGGCAACGTTTGTAAAGGTCATCGCCAAGGGCGATCAGGTCAGCCAGCGCCTGTGCAGCTGCCACATCAGGCCGGTGAGGTGAGCGCGCGCAGTGTCATCAGCCCGGCCAGCGGCCAGTCGCCTTCCAGTTCGGCCAGGCTAGCAGTGCTCAGCGGCGCCGGCTGCTGGGCATGGCCGTGCTCCAGCATGCCGACCAGTGAGCCCACCAACGGCTGATGGCTGACCAGCAGGACATGCTCCAGGCCCAGGCGCTCGATTTCACCGATGGCCTGTTGCACATTGCTGTCGGGGGTCAGCCACGGCACGGTCTGTACCGCCTCGGCAAAGCCCAACGTGTCATGCACCAGGGCCGCCGTTTGCTGGGCGCGCACATAGGGGCTGGCGATAATGGCCTGCAGTGGTTGGCCAAGCAGGCGTGCGGCGCTGCGCAGCACCTGTTCGCGACCATGGGCGGTCAGGCGCCGTTCGGCGTCGGTGTTGGCCCGCGGCTCCGCTTCGCCGTGGCGCAGTACCCACAGCTTCACAGCTTGGGTTCCTCGTCACGTACCGGGTGGGCGGCCGGGGCTACGGCATGGGGCGCCTCGCCTTCCGGTGCACGCGCTGCGGGCCAGTCGGCAAACGGCCACGGCTTGCTGTCGGTATGGAAAGTGCCAAAGCGACCGATCTGGGCAAGGTACTGGCTGAGGCTATCGCCGAAGTTCATCAGGCTGGCGCTGGGTGCGCCGTAGATCAGCCGGTAGATGAGCTGCACCAGCACCAGGCCGCCGAGCAGCAGTTCGGCCAGTTGCCAGACCACCAGAAACACCAGCATCCACACCACGCGCAGGATGATCGACTCACGCTGGGCGCGCTCGGGGGTATCGTTCATGTCTCGCTCCTTACTCTGCTCAGCGCCGCTGAGGGCTCAATTGAAACCGCTGGTGGAAATGAAATCGACGTCGGTCTTGGGCTCGGCGCGCATCAGGCGCTCGATCACCTGGGCCAGCGTGCGGCCTTCGAACAGGATGGCGTGCAAGCCAGCGACCAGCGGCATGTACACCTGCACCTCTTCAGCCTTGGCCTTGAGCACCTTGAGGGTGTTGACCCCCTCGGCCACTTCACCCAGGCGATTGACCGCCTGCTCCAGGCTCAGCCCCTGGCCCAGGGCGTGGCCGACCTGGTAGTTACGGCTTTTGGGCGAGGAACAGGTGACGATCAGGTCGCCTACGCCGGCCAGGCCCAGGAAGGTCATTGGGTTGGCACCCTGGCTCACGGCGAAACGGGTCATCTCGGCCAACGCACGGGTGATCAGCATGCTTTTGGTATTCTCGCCCATGCCCAATGCCACGGCCATGCCGGCGATGATCGCGTAGACGTTCTTCAGCGCACCGCCCAGCTCGACACCGAAGCGGTCGCTGCTGGCGTAGACGCGGAAGGTGCTGCCGTGCAGCACGCTTTGCACGCGTTGGCAGAGGTCTTCATCCTCGCTGGCCACCACGGTGGCGGTGAGCGCGTGCTCGGCAATTTCGCGGGCAAGGTTCGGCCCGGACAGCACTCCGATACGTGCCTGAGGCGCGATTTCTTCAAGGATCTGACTCATCAGTTTGAAGGTCTGCGCTTCGATGCCCTTGGTCAGGCTGACCAGGCATTTGCCGCACAGCAGCTCGGCATGGGGCGCCAGCACGCTGCGCAAGGCACTCGAGGGTAGCGCGACGAAGATCAGGTCGCTGTACTGCAAGGTCGCCAGCAGGTCGTTGACCGGCTCGACACCGTCGTGCAGGCGAATCCCCTTGAGGTAGCGCGGATTCTCGCGATTGACCCGCATGGCTTCGGCCTGCTCGGGGTCGCGCATCCATTGGCGCACTGGCACGCCGTTCTGCGCCAGAAGGTTCGCCACGGCGGTGCCGAAGCTGCCGCCTCCCAGAACTGCAACAGGTTGCTGTTCAGTCATATTCAATCCGTTAAAGCCATAAGTTAAGTGGCGACCGAGCCATTATACGGCGCGCAGGCAACAGAGCCAGTGTCAGGCCCGTGAAAGCGCCCGCAGCCTCGGCGCAGATCACTGGCAAAACCGCAAAGGTCAGTTAACATGCCTGTTTCAACTGTGATACAAGGCCGTATCGTGTTTTCTGGCACGCCTCCCTACCCTCGCCTGCTGCTATTGACCGCCCTGCTCGGTAGCCCGGCCATGGCCGACGACCTGTTCATCGACAACGCAGACCTGCCGCAGGTTCTGACCGCCACACGCCTGAAACAATCCCCAGCTGCCGTACCGGGCAGCATGACCGTGCTCGACAGCGAACTGATCCGTGCCAGCGGTGCCCGCGACATCCCCGAACTGCTGCGCCTGGTGCCCGGCATGATGATCGGCTACAGCGCGGGCAACCAGCCGAACGTCAACTACCACGGCACCAGCGTCAACGAAGCACGGCGGATGCAGGTGCTGATCGATGGCCGCTCGGTCTACCGGGCTGGCCTGGCCACGGTGGACTGGAGCGACATTCCGGTGGCGCTGGAGGACATCGAACGCATCGAAGTCTTCCGCGGCCCCAATACCGTCAGTTACGGCGCCAACGCGCTGATGGCGGTGGTCAACATCCTGACCCGCAACCCCGCTGACAGCCATGGCACCCGGATGAAGCTGACCCGTGGCCAGGACGGCATCGACGACTACTACCTCAGCCATGGCTTAGGCTGGGACGGCGGCGACCTGCGCCTGTCGCTGTCGGGGCAGAAGGACGATGGCTTCGATGAAAACCAGTTCGGCCAGGCCTACCGCGACAGCCGCCGCCTGAACCGCTTCAACCTCAGCGTCAGCCACACCCTGGCACCGAACCAGACCCTGGAATGGCAATTGGCGGCCAAGGAAGGCAGCAACCAGCGCCCGTACACCTACCAGCCGGTGTTCCCCTACGTCAGCGAAAGCGGTGACAACGCCGATGTCAACGCCAAGGACTACGCAGGCTCGGTGCGCTGGAACATCGATTTCAACCCCGAGCACAGCCTGTATGTGCAGGGCTCGGCACAGCACTTCGACCGCCAGCAGGTGTGGCGTGCCTGCGATGCCGCACTGGCCTTCAGCCCGGAGCTGACCCGGCTGTGGCAGCTCAACCCGAACTACGCTGAGCTGGTGGCGCGCGGGGCCAACAACCCGCCCAACAGCAGCAACCCGGAAGAACAGGCCCTGGTCGATGCGATCAAGGACCAGTGGACCCACCAGGGCGGCAGTAACGTGGTGTGCGGCGATGTCGACCAGAGCACCCGCGAAACCCGTTACGACCTTGAGATTCAGGACACGCTCAGCCTCACCGACAGCCTGCGCCTGCTCAGCGGCATGAACTACCGCTATGACCGCGCCGACTCGCAGACCTACTTCAATGGCAGCGTCGACGACCAGACCTGGCGCCTGTTCGGCCAACTGGAGTGGCGCGCCGATGAACACTGGATCGTACAAGGCGGCGCGATGTTCGAGGACTCGCAACTGTCGGGCAGTTCCCTGACCCCGCGCGTGGCGGTCAACTACCTGATCACGCCGCGCCACGGCCTGCGCGCGGTGTATTCCGAAGCGGTGCGCTCACCGGACATGTTCGAGAACAACGTCAACTGGAGCTACACGGTCAAGAACCTGACCCCCACCGCCTTCGGCCAGCAACACGGTGAATACTTCGTCAAGACGCGCGGGCCAGGCGACCTTGACCAGGAACGCATGCGCTCACGCGAGCTTGGCTACAACGGCTACTTCAGCGACATCGACCTGAGCATGGACATCAAGTTGTTCTATGACGAGATCACCGGCATGATCAGCGAGCCCCTGAAGAACAACCAGTACATCGCCAGCAATGCCAACAAGGCCCGCTTCAGCGGTAGCGAGGCGCAGTTGGACTGGCGCGTCACCCGGCGCGACCGGTTGCGGCTGACGTACGCCTACGTGGACGCCTGGGCCAGTAACCCCGCCGACGCCGCCAACACTGCCCGTAACAGTGGTTCGGCCGGCTGGATACGCGAGTGGGGCGACGGCTGGTCGAGTGCGCTGTTTTATTATGGCGACGATGCGCTCAACCAGTACCGTTTTGAACGCCTCGACTTGCGCCTGGCCAAACGTTTCCGTATCCAGGGCAGCAACCTGGAGCTGGCGGCGTTGTGGCAACAGCGCCTGGACGACGAACCGACCACGATGGTCCAGAACCGTTATGACAGCCGCCACCGCCTGAGCGTCAGCGCGGAGCTGGAGTTCTGATGTCCCGACTGCTGCGCCTGCTGCTGTTCTGCCTATGGCCACTGGGTTCGCTGTCCGCCAGCGAAATCCTCCTGGTCGGTGGCGAGGACCAGCCTGGCATCCGCAGCTTCGTCAGCGCCCTGGAGAGCCGTCGCAACCATGACCAGGTGCGTTTCAAGGCCGTCAGCGAGCTGCCACGTCCCGGGCAGCTCAAGGGCGACCTGCGCCTGATACTGCTCGACAGCGGAGCACTTGACTGGCGCCTGAGCGAACCCAGCGGTCCGCCGGCATTGGCCATGCGCATCAGTCGGGTGCAAGCCCAACAACGCCTGGGAAAGTCACGCCCCGCCTACCTCACGCTGCTGTGGAGTGATCCGCCGCTGGGCCGGCAACTGCGCCTGGCACGCTACCTGCTCCCGCAGGCCCAACGCGTCGGCGTGCTGTACGGCGAACACAGCCACTTCCTGATCGACGAACTGCGCCAGGCGGCCCGCCCGCTGGGGCTGGAAATCATCGCCCAGGACTGGCCAGATCAACGCGACAGCAGGCCGCTGCAGCACCTGCTGGGCAGCAGCGACCTGCTTCTGGGCCTGGACGACCCGGCGCTGTACAACTCCAAGACGGCGAAAAACCTGTTGCTCAGCAGCTATGGCCGGCAAATGGCACTGATCGGCCCCAATGCCGGCTTCGTCCGTGCCGGCGCCCTGGCCAGCACCTACAGCGATCAGGAGGACTGGCTGGCAGTGCTCGATCAAATGCTTGATCATCCGCCCTCGCGCTGGCCCCGCAGCCTGTACCCGTCGCGCTTTGGTGTCAGCGGCAACCAGCAGGTGGCGCGCGCCCTGGGCCTGGAGCCGATCGATCCGAACGCCACTGCCAAGGCCTTGGCCGAAGGAGAACCCACCCCATGAGCAAACGCCTGAGCTGGGACATCCACACCCGCACCCAGATCATCAGCCTGGGCCCTGCGCTGCTGCTGACCTTGTTGCTGATCAGCTTCTTCACCTTCGTGCGCATCCAGGACCTGCGCCAGGAGCTCAACCATACCGGCCAACTGATTGCCAACCAATTGGCGCCGGCCTCCGAATACGGGGTGATTTCCGGTAACAACGAAGTCCTCGAAGGCCTGATGCGTGCGACCCTGAGCATCCCCCATGTACGTTTTCTCGAGGTTCAGGACAACGGCAACCACATTCTGGTGTATGTCGAGCAGGCTGACGAAAGTGCCAACCGGGCCCAACGCGTGGAGGTGTTCCAGGCACCGATCCGCCTGCAGCAAATCCGCCTGGACAATGACTTCCTGCAGCAGGGCAAGGCACCGCCCACCGCCATCGGCGACGACTACCTGGGGCGGGTAATCGTCGGTATGTCGGACGACGCGTTCAGCCAGCGCCAACAGGAAATCGTGATCAAGGCCGGCATCCTGGCCCTGTTCGCCCTGCTGTTCACTTTCCTTCTCGCCCGCCGCCTGGCCGTGAGCCTGGCCAAGCCGATCAGCGACATGGGGCGCGCCGTCAAGGCGATTCAGGAGGGTGATTACAACACCCCACTGCCGGTGGTCGACGACAGCGAGCTGGGCCACCTGGCGCGTCACATCAATAATCTGGCCCGCGCCCTGGAACAGGCCAGCACCGAACAGAAGCAGGCCATTGCCCAGTTGATCCAGGCGCGCGAGGAAGCCGAACAGGCCAACGGCGCCAAGTCGGAATTCCTGGCAATGATGAGTCACGAACTGCGCACGCCCATGAACGGCGTGCTGGGCATGCTGCAATTGTTGGAAACCACCCAGTTGACCAGTGAACAGGCCGACTATACAGCCGTGGCCAGTGAATCCACCGGGCACCTGCTCAAGGTGATCAACGATATCCTCGACTTCTCGCGGATCGAACGCACCACACTGCAGTTGGAGCACATCGACTTCCATCTGGGCGAGCTAATCACCAGTTGCGTGCAGTCATTCCAGCACAGCGCGCAACAGCGCGGCCTTCAGTTGCACCTGCAGTTGCCCGTGGACCGCGAGCACCTGCAGGTGGTGGGCGACCCTACCCGTATCCGCCAGATCCTGCTCAACCTGGTAGGTAACGCCTTGAAGTTCACCGAACGGGGCCAAGTGCAGGTAGAGGCCCACTGGCAGCTACTTGATCGCCAGACGCTGCAATTCACCTGCAGTGTGCGCGACACCGGCATCGGCATCGACAGCGAGCGCCTGGAGATGATGTTCGTCGCCTTCCAGCAAGCGGACAGCTCGATTTCCCGGCGCTATGGGGGTACCGGCCTGGGCCTGTCCATCGCCCGTACCCTGGCCGAACGCATGGGCGGCAAATTGCGCGGTGAAAGCCGCGAGGGGCTGGGTTCGACCTTTACCCTGGAGATGCCATTGGCCCTGGCCAGCGCCCTGCCAGTGCCAGCCCCCGGCACACTGGCAGCCCCAGGGTCGCTGGCCGAGGGCCAACGCGTGCTGCTGGTCGAGGACAACCCGGTCAACCAAAGTGTCATCGAGGCCATGCTGCGCAGCCTGGGCCTGGAGGTCAGCGTGGCTCACGATGGTGCCCAGGCAGTGGAGCAGGTCAGCCAGCAGCACTTTGCCGCCATTCTGATGGACTGTCGCCTGCCGCAGGTCGATGGTTACGAGGCCACCCGGCGCATTCGCCGGCTGCCCAACGGTGGCCAGTTGCCGATCATCGCGCTGACCGCCAATGCCCTGCAGGGCGACCGCGAGCGCTGCATGGCCGCCGGCATGGACGATTATCTGAGCAAACCGTTCCGCCGCACTGACCTGCAGCGGGTATTGCAACGCTGGTTACCTGGCCGGACAGCCGCGACTGGCGATAAATGCTAAAGTGCGACAGTCTTAAGGACTGGACAGGACCTTCGTCGGCCCTGAAAATAGACGTTTCAGTGCACACCTGTACTTCTTTCGCCAGGTGCGCTGTGACTTTCACCACAACGCAATAGTCTACCTGTAGGCTGCCGCCCCGTAGTCATCGAACTGTGTGTCATCGATTGCGGGCCGGCCGGGAAGATTCATCCCCTGCCACAGGGGGTTATTGAGGAGCTCGCATGACCAAACAACACGCCTTTACTCGGGAAGACCTGCTGCGCTGCAGTCGCGGTGAGCTGTTCGGCCCAGGTAATGCGCAACTGCCCGCGCCGAACATGCTGATGGTCGATCGCATCACCCATATCAGCGAAGAAGGCGGCAAGTACGGCAAAGGTGAATTGGTCGCCGAGCTGGATATCACCCCGGACCTGTGGTTCTTCGCCTGCCACTTCGAAGGCGACCCGGTAATGCCTGGCTGCCTGGGCCTCGATGCCATGTGGCAGCTGGTGGGCTTCTTCCTCGGCTGGCAGGGCCTGCCGGGCCGTGGCCGCGCGCTGGGCTCGGGCGAAGTGAAGTTCTTTGGCCAGGTGCTGCCTACCGCCAAGACGGTCACTTACAACATTCATATCAAGCGCGTCCTGAAGGGCAAGCTGAACATGGCCATCGCCGATGGCTCGGTCAGCGTTGACGGCCGCGAGATCTACACTGCCGAAGGCCTGCGGGTCGGCGTGTTCACCTCCACTGACAATTTCTAAGGGTTATTCGCATGCGCCGCGTCGTTATCACTGGTCTGGGCATCGTATCGTGCCTGGGCAATGACAAAGCTACCGTCACCGAAAACCTGCGCAACAGCCGTCCGGGTATCCGTTACAACCCGGAGTACAAGGAACAGGGGCTGCGTAGCCAGGTTTCCGGCTCCATCGACCTCAACCTCGAAGAACTGATCGACCGTAAGGTCTACCGCTTCGTTGGTCACGCCGCCGCCTATGCCTACCTGGCAATGCAGGACGCGATCAAGGACGCTGGGTTGACCGAAGAACAGGTCTCGAACCCGCGCACCGGCCTGGTAGCCGGCTCCGGCGGCGCTTCGACCCTGAACCAGATGGAAGCGCTGGACACCCTGCGCGAGAAAGGCGTCAAGCGCGTCGGCCCATACCGCGTCACCCGCACCATGGGCAGCACCGTTTCGGCGTGCCTGGCCACCCCGTTCAAGATCAAGGGCATCAACTACTCGATCTCGTCGGCCTGCGCCACTTCTGCACACTGCATCGGCACTGCGCTGGAGCAGATCCAGTGGGGCAAGCAGGACATCGTCTTCGCCGGTGGCGGTGAAGAAGAACACTGGAGCCAGTCGTTCCTGTTCGATGCCATGGGCGCCTTGTCGACCAAACGCAACGAAACCCCGGAGCTGGCTTCCCGCGCCTACGACGCCGACCGTGATGGCTTTGTCATCGCCGGCGGTGGCGGCATGGTGGTGGTCGAGGAGCTGGAGCACGCGCTGGCCCGCGGCGCCAAGATCTACGCCGAAATCGTTGGCTACGGCGCCACGTCCGACGGCTACGACATGGTTGCCCCAAGCGGCGAAGGCGCCATCCGCTGCATGCAGCAGGCGCTGTCCACCGTCGACACCCCGATCGACTACCTGAACACCCACGGCACTTCGACCCCGGTCGGTGACGTTGCCGAAATGAAGGGTGTTCGCGCAGTGTTCGGCGACAAGGCACCGAAGATCAGCTCGACCAAGAGCCTGTCTGGCCACTCGTTGGGCGCTGCAGGTGTGCACGAGGCAATCTACTGCCTGCTGATGATGGAAAACAACTTCATCGCCGGCTCTGCCAACATCGACGAGCTGGACCCGGAGGTCGCCGACCTGCCGATCCTGCGTAAAACCGAAGAAGGCGCCAAGATCGACACGGTCATGAGCAACAGCTTTGGCTTTGGTGGCACCAACGCCACCCTGGTACTCAAGCGCTGGGAAGGCAAGTAAGGCCTTTTGATGCTGCGATGAAAACGCCCCGACTGGTTCGGGGCGTTTTCATTTGTGCTTGGTTGCACTGGCCATTTTCGCGGGGCAAGCGCAGACGGTTAACCAGCCTTGGGCAATACAGCCAGAAAGTTATCCCTTGCCACCTGCTTCGCCACCGCCTCTGGCAAGGCATCCAGGAACGGTTTGAAGCCGTGCATCTGTTCACCAAGGCTGCCAAACCTACCCACCACATCAGAGCCGAGCATGAACCGCTCCGGGAAGCGCTCGACCAACGCGACCCACTCCTTGCGAGGCACGCCCTTGTCATCCAGCAGGTAAGGCTCCAGCACGCTCCACGATAAATCGATGTACAAGTTGGGGTAGTCCTCCAGCATTCGGGTCAGCACCGGCAACAGAAAATCCATCTGTGTCTGATGCCGGTGAATCTCCAGGCTCGTGCCCGCATGCGCCCAGATAAACCGGGTATGCGGATGATTGCGCAGCGGCTCTTCGATCTCTGCCAGGTACAGCGGGTTGCGCTCGCGCTTGGAGGTGATGTTGGAATGCACCAGCACTGGCATATCGTGTTCGGCCGCCAGGTGGTAGATGCGAGTCATGGCCTCGTTATTGGCACGCGGTGTATCGCCACTGGTCAGGGCGGTGAGGTCATCATGGCGGGTGAACACTTCACCAATGCCCTGCCACAGCCCCGGGTACAGCTCGAGCATGCGCTCGATATGGCTCACGGCGTTCTTGTCCACCGGATTGAAACCCGCAAGGAACGGGTGGAAGCGTTGACGCTGCGCCTCGGGCAACTTCTGCAACGCTGCAGCCACGTAGAGGTCAGTGGCGCTATACCAGTACGCATCTGCGTCATCACCGGCGTAGTAGCGAGGGCGCTTGGGTTCGTCCTCGTGCCACTTCTTGGCCACGGACACACCAGAAATCATCGAGTGCTCGACACCGGCGTCATCCATGGCCTTGATCAGCGCAGGCATGCCTTCGCTCTCCTGAAAGAAGTCCACGTAGTGCAGGTGGGCATCACTGTAGCGATAGTCACGGGCCTGTATTGCCTGGCACAGGCATCCTGACAACAACGCACAGGCCAGCACTCTGGCGATCATGGGCAGTTTTCCTTTTGCAGATACGAACAAGGTAGACCGGCAGGCTGGCGCAACGGTTCAGCAATACCGGGCAAAGCGCTATGCTGGGGGCATTACGCCTCGCCTGGAGTCCACCATGAACCGACCCTTGGTCATCCGCCCCCGCGCCGAGTCGGTCGAGGGCCAGCCAATCCTGCGCCCGTTGCCTTCAGCACAGTGCCGCAGTGTTGGCCCATTCGTATTCTTCGACCATATGCTGGAAACCGACTATGCGCCGGGCCATGGCATGGATATTCGCCAGCACCCGCACATCGGGCTATCGACCCTGACTTACTTGTTCGAAGGGGCGATCCTGCACAAGGACAGCCTGGGCTCGGAGCAGCGCGTGCTGCCAGGCGACGTCCGCTGGATGACGGCCGGCAGCGGCGTGGCACATGTCGAACGCACGCACGCCGATGCCCTGGCCCACGGTTCGCGCCTGCACGGGCTGCAGGTGTGGCTGGCGTCACCCCGCGCACTCGAGCAAGGTGCACCAAGCTATAGCCATCACCCAGCGGCCAGCCTACCGGTGAGCGACAACCTCGGCGTGCGTATCTGCATGATTGCTGGCAATGGTTTTTGCCTTGAATCGCCGGTGCCGGTGCTCTCCCCTACCCTTTACGCCCATGTACGGATGCAACCGGCCACCACGTTGCTGGTGCCTGCTGACCAGGCACAGCGGGCGCTGTATCTGCTCGATGGCGAGCTGCTCATGGACGATGAGGACATCGAGCCGTGCAGCTTGGTGGTGCTGCCGGAAGGCGAACAGGTAACGCTGTTTGCCGAAGGTGAATGCCAGCTGGTGCTGATTGGCGGCGAGCCTCTGGACGGGCCGCGGCGGATGAACTGGAATTTTGTCGCAAGCGACCCGGAATTGATCGAGCAGGCCAGGGTAAAGTGGGCTGCCGGCGATTGGCCGGTGGTGCCGGGAGAAGTCTCAAGGATCGAGCTGCCTCGCTGATTGGGGCCGCGCAGCGGCCCCAATGCACGGTCAGCGCTGGAACACTTCGGTCAGCAGGTTATGCATCGAGCGGAACGCCCGCTCTGAGGTCCGACGGTCATACTGCATCATGCCCGGCACATTGGCCGCCGGGTCGGTGAACGAATGCACCGCACCGCCATAGCTCAGCAGCTGCCAATCCACCTTGGCCGCATTCATCTCGTCCTCGAACGCTGGCAGTTGTTCCTTCGGCACCAACGGGTCCGACGCCCCGTGCAGCACCAGCACCGAACCCTTGATATGCTTGGCATCCTGCGGGTCCGGGGTATCCAGCGTGCCGTGGAACGAAATGGCGGCCTTCAGATCGGCGCCAGTACGGGCCAGCTCCAGAGCGCAGCAACCCCCAAAGCAAAAACCGAAGGTGGCCACTTTGCCAGGCTCCAGCAGTGCCTTGGACTGCGCCAACAGTTGCGAGAGCGCTTCCTTCATGCGCTTGCGCAGTTCACCACGGTCGTTCTTCAACGGCATCATCGCCGCACCTGCCTCATCGGCATTGGACGGACGCACCGATTGCCCATACAGATCGGCAATCAGCACCACGTAGCCTTTCTCGGCCACCTCCTTGGCGATGCGTTCGGCACCTTCGCCAATGCCCATCCAGTTCGGCGCCATCACCAGACCTGGACGCCCCAGCGAACCTGGCTCATACACCAGACGGCTTTCATAGGTTTTGCCGGACAGGTGATAGACCAGCGATTCGACGATTACCTTGCTCATCAAGCAACTCCTTGGGTACTCACCATGAAAAAAGCCCGCCGAAGCGGGCTTTCCTGTGCATCAAGTCAAGCAGACAGCTCGACCAACAGCTTGTTCAGACGGCGAACATAAGCCGCCGGGTCTTTCAAGCTGTCGCCGGCCGCCAGGGCCGCCTGGTCGAAGAGGATGTGCGACAGTTCGGCAAAGCGGTCTTCGCTCTGCTCGTTGTCCAGTTTCTCGATCAGCGGGTGAGTCGGGTTGAACTCGAAGATCGGTTTGGACTCCGGCACCTTCTGCCCGCTGGCTTCGAGGATCTGGCGCATCTGCAGGCCCAGGTCCTGTTCGCCGATGGCAAGAATCGCCGGCGAGTCGGTCAGGCGGTGCGATACGCGCACTTCGGCGACGCTGTCACCCAACGCACCCTTCAGGCGCTCGACCAGGCCTTCTTTGTCCTTGGCGACTTCTTCCTGGGCCTTCTTGTCTTCCTCGGAGTCCAGCTTGCCCAGGTCCAGGTCGCCACGGGCAACGTCGACGAAGGCCTTGCCATCGAACTCGTTGAGGTAGCTCATCAGCCACTCGTCGATGCGGTCGGTCAGCAGCAGCACCTCGATGCCTTTCTTGCGGAAGACTTCCAGGTGCGGGCTGTTCTTGACCTGCGCGTACGACTCGCCGGTAAGGTAATAGATCTTGTCCTGGCCTTCCTTGGCACGTGCCAGGTACTCAGCCAGCGATACGCTCTGCTCGCCGCTTTCATCGTGGGTGGAAGCGAAGCGCAGCAGGCCGGCGATCTTCTCCTTGTTGGCGAAGTCTTCGGCCGGGCCTTCCTTCATCACCTGGCCGAAATTCTTCCAGAAGCCCTT
Source organism: Pseudomonas ceruminis (assembly GCF_021602025.1). GTDB lineage: Bacteria > Pseudomonadota > Gammaproteobacteria > Pseudomonadales > Pseudomonadaceae > Aquipseudomonas > Aquipseudomonas ceruminis. The sequence continues at coordinate 508,662 of NZ_BQHW01000001.1, read as the reverse complement.
GTACTGCTCCGGCTCGTTTTTCGCCAGCTTCTCAAGCATGTCCAACACACGCTTGGTGAGGGCAGTCTTCATCGAATCGATGACCGGGTCTTTTTGCAGAATTTCGCGGGAAACGTTCAGCGACAGGTCGTTGGAATCGACCACACCTTTGATGAACCGCAAGTACAGCGGCAGGAACGACTCGGCCTGGTCCATGATGAACACGCGCTGCACGTACAGCTTCAGGCCGCGTGGCGCTTCACGCTGGTAAAGGTCGAACGGCGCGCGGGCCGGCACATACAGCAACGAGCTGTATTCGAGCTTGCCTTCGACCTTGTTGTGGCTCCAGGCCAGCGGGTTTTCGAAGTCATGGCCGATGTGCTTGTAGAACTCCTGGTATTCCTCGTCCTTGATTTCGGTACGCGGACGGGTCCACAGGGCGCTGGCGCGGTTGACGGTTTCCCACGCTTCAGCCGGCTGCTCTTCGCCTTCGGCGGCAGCTTGCTCCTTGGGCAACTGGATCGGCAGGGCAATATGATCGGAGTACTTCTTGACCACGTTGCGCAGGCGCCAGCCATCGGCGAATTCCTGCTCGTCCTTCTTCAGGTGCAGGACGATGCGCGTGCCGCGCTGTGGTTTTTCGACCGTGGCGACTTCAAACTCGCCCTCGCCTTTGGACGACCAATGCACGCCTTCGGCGGCCGGCTGGCCGGCGCGACGGCTGAAGACATCGACCTTGTCGGCCACGATGAACGCCGAATAGAAGCCCACGCCGAACTGGCCGATCAGGTGCGAATCTTTCTTCTGGTCACCCGTAAGGTTCTTCATGAAGTCGGCAGTGCCGGACTTGGCGATGGTGCCCAGGTGGGTGATCACGTCTTCGCGGCTCATGCCGATGCCGTTATCCTCAAGGGTAACGGTCCCGGCGTCCTTGTCGAAGCTCAGGCGGATCTTCAGGTCGGCGTCGCCCTCATACAGCTCTGGTTTGGCCAGGGCTTCGAAACGCAGCTTGTCGGCCGCGTCGGAGGCATTGGAAATCAGCTCACGCAGGAAAATTTCCTTGTTCGAGTACAAGGAATGAATCATGAGGTGAAGCAGCTGCTTTACCTCGGTCTGGAAGCCCAGGGTTTCCTTTTGTGTTTCCACACTCATGGTCTTCAAAACTCCGATCTGATGGCAGTGGGCGCCCGGCGGCCGGTTTGGCCTGCGTTAATGGCGGATGTCATGCAGATGGGGGCTGCCCGGACGATTTCAAGGGCTTTTCCGGTTCGATCTTGAAATGCGCGCGCGCAGTGGCGATCGGTGACTGCCGATCCGCCTGCCATGCGGTGATCGCAACGTTGGTCACCCGCCTCCCCTGACGCCACAGCTGACACTGCGCATAGGTATCGCGGTAAAGCCCGGCACGCAGGTAATCGATGGAGAAGTCGATGATCTTCGGGATGCTGGCGCTCTCGCTATAGATCAGCAGGTATAGCGCTGCGCTTAGCTCCATGAAGCCGGCGATCACCCCGCCATGAATGGCCGGCAGCAATGGGTTGCCGATGTTGTCCGCGCTGGCTGGCAGACAAAACAGCAAGTCGTCACCCTGGCGCTGACAGGTGATGCCGATCAGCCCGGCATAAGGGATCAACGCCAGCAAGGGCTGGTAGTCGCCCACGGCGTGGGCGGCGTTCAGGCGTTGACGAACGTCCGGCGCAATCATGCTCCGCCCTCCTTCAGACTGTTGCCGAATCGGATACCGCCCTTGATCTCCTGGCCCAGGCGCATGAAGGTGCCTACGACCTGGCAGATTGGCTGCTGGGGGTCATCCTGGTAAGCAGTGCCGCGGGTGAAGATCACATCCCGGGTCACGCGGTAGCACTGAGCGTGGCCGTAGATGGCCTTGCCCGCCTCGGCAGGGTGCATGTAGTCGATGCGCAGGTCCAGGGTCGGGCACACCTCGAAGCTCGGCAGCACGCAGAGCGTGGCCATCCCGCAGGTGGTATCCATCAGGGTGGTCAGGGCGCCGCCATGTACTGCACCGGTCTGGGGGTTCCCGACGATGGCGGGCGACCAGGGCAACAGCAGCGTCATGCCGTCGGCGTCCGCATGGGCCACGCGCATCTGCAATACTTGGCAATGTTTCAGCGCCGACAAGAAGCGCTCGGCCATGGCCATCAAGCGTGTATCGGTCATCGGTACGTTCCCTGATCAGTGGGCCAGCGGCATAAAAACGATAAAAAGTCTATATAGAATGGGGTGTTATATATCTGTAACTGAAGCGGAACTAATGTCGCCCCGTCGAACTCGAAGGAACAAGTCACTTATTCCACCAAGGAGATATACCCCCATGCGTAAACCTTTTGCTTTTGCTCTGATGCTGGCTGCTGCCATGGGCCTGGCTGCTTGCGATAAAGCGAGCGAAGACAAAGCCCAGGACGCACAGCAACACGCCGAGCAAGCCCAGGAAAAGATGGGCGAAGCTCAGGATAAAATGAACGACGCCGCCAAGGAAAACGCCGAAGCCGCCAAAGATCAGGCCGAAGCCGAGAAGAAGGCTGCCGAAGAAGCCGCTCCGGCGACTCCGGCGCCAGAAACCGCGCCAGCCGAGCCTGCCAAGCAGTAATCGAGCGACATAAAAAAACCCGACACTGTCGGGTTTTTTTATGCCTGTCATTTAAGGATTAAACGTTTCAGTTATTCATACTGGCGTTTTCCCTGCTCATCTCTGACGCACTTTCCGTTGGCGTAAATACCATCACTTCCAGCACGTCGGAATGAAACTCGCGGCGATACAGAATCAGCACGACCCCGACACTCACGAGCATGAACAACCAGGGGCTGATGAACCAGGTGAGCATGGCCATGCCGAAATAATAAGAGCGCAACCCAAAGTTGAACTGGTTGGCCGCCAGCGACAACACCCTCGCCGCCCGCAACGCAAATGCCTTGCGTTCCTGTTCATTGACCAGACGCTCGCCAATCATCGGGGCGGAGCCAACCAATACGGCTGCGAAGTTGTACTGGCGCATGCACCAACTGAAGGTGAAGAACGCGTAGACAAACACCATTGCCAGGCACAACAGCTTGATTTCCGACATCCCTTGCGAGGCCTGCTGCACCAAAGGCAGATCCGCCAATAGCGACAATGCACGGTCGGATGCACCCAGCACGGTCAGGATACCGGCGAGGATGATCAGGGTACTGGAGGCGAAGAACGACGCATTGCGCTCCAGGTTACCGATCACGCTCGCATCGGCAATTCGGTTATCGCGCAGCAGCATACGGCGCATCCAGTCTTCCCGGTACAGGTGCAGGACGCTGGCCAGGCAGGCAGTATCGCGGCCTTTGCAAATGGCATAGCGGGTGTAGCCGCCCCAGCAAAGGGCGAACCAACAGACAGCCAGCACGTTGTGAAGGTTGTTTTGGATGAAGTGCATGCAGGGTTCCCGAAGGGCTGTTGCATAAAGGATACGGACCGGGTTTCGACGCCCGCACCCGCGGAAAGACACACGCTTGGCACACAATTTTTGTTGCTTCCGAGCCCACCTACCTTGATGGGCGCCAGCTTGCCAGCGATGGGCCAAGTGCAAGCAAAAAACCCCGCATCCTTTCGAATGCGGGGTTTCTGGTCTACAGCCGTGGCTGGCGCTTATGGCTTGTGGCCGCTACCAGCGTGGAGGCTTCGACACATCAGGCCAGCGATTCACGCGGCTTGCCAAGCATGCGGTCGCACGCCACGGCACCCGCCAGGGTGACCACGGAAGGCACCAACCAGGCAAGGCCCTGATCGCTCAGCGGCAGGTGCGCCAGGACGTCCGGCAACACATGGGCAATGCTGCTGCCCTTGATCGCATCGACGATGCCGAACACCAGCGACACCAGCATCACCGGCGCGAGGATGCGCGCCGGCGAGTTCCACAGTTCTTTGACGAAGCTCAGGCCCACCACCACGATGCAGGGCGGGTAGATAGCGGTCAGCACCGGGATCGAGAACATGATCAGCTTGGTCAGGCCCAGGTTGGAGATCAGCAACGAGAAGCCCGCCAGGATCACCACCAACGCCCGGTACGACAGCGGCAGAATCTGGCTGAAGTACTCGGCGCACGCACACGTCAGGCCAACTGCGGTCACCAAGCAGGCCAGCGCGATCAGCACGGCAAGGAAACCGCTGCCAAGCGAGCCGAAGGTGTGCTGCACATAAGCGTGCAATACCGCCGCGCCGTTGGTGGCGCCCGCCGCGATTTCATGGCTGCCGGCACCCAGGCGGAACAGGCTGATGTACACCAACGCCAGGCCCACACCGGCAATCAGGCCGGCAATGATGGCATAGCGGGTGATCAGCTTGGGCGACTCGACGCCACGGGAGCGGATGGCATTGACGATGACGATACCGAAGACCAGCGCCCCCAGCGTGTCCATGGTCAGGTAACCATCGGAGAAGCCTTTGGAGAAGGCGGCGGCAGCATACGCTGGCTGCGCCTCACCCATAGTACCGGCCGGCAGCGCGAACGCAGCGATGCCCAGTACCGCCAGGGCAATGATCTTCAGCGGCGCAAGGAAACGGCCCACGGTATCGAGCAACTTGCCCGGATACATGGAAACCGCCAGCACCACGATGAAGTACACCAGGCTGTAGATGAACAAGGCCAGCGGACTTTCACCGGTGAGCGGGGCTACGCCCACCTCGAACGACACGGTCGCCGTACGCGGCGTGGCGAACAGCGGGCCGACCGACAGGTAGCACACCGCAGCCAGCAGGCCACCGAAGAACTTGCCGATCGGGCTGCTCAGGGCATCCATGCCGCCGCCGACCTTGGCCAAGGCAACCACGGTGATGACCGGTAGGCCCACGGCGGTGACCAGGAAGCCCAGGGCCGCCATCCATACATGCGGGCCGGACTGCAGGCCAACGATAGGCGGGAAGATGATATTGCCCGCGCCGACGAAAAGCGCAAACGTCATAAAGCCAAGCGCCAGGATATCCTGGCCTTTTAACACTTTCATTTAGGGTAGTACCACACTGCTGAAATCGGGATTCGAGAAGGGATTTCCCCATGGGTGGGGGAAATGCTGCCCGGCTTGATAGGCCAGACCCGTTTAGCGTGTCGTTCCCTTTTGGGGTACGGGCACAGAGTGAACGCGTAGATTAACCGTTTTACCCGGCAAACGCACTGACACAGGGCTGCTTGTCCGATGTGCGTATGTGTTTGTCGTCTGTGCGACCGAGGACAACAGGAATTATCCCCAGGGCAAGAACATTCGTCTGTGTGAAAATTCCTATCAAACCAATCGAAAACGCTCTGCCATTGATGCCAACCTGTAACGCATAAACGACAAAGGCCACCCGAAGGTGGCCTCTGTGCGCGTGGGGGGTGTTACGTGTTACTTACTTCTTCACTTCCCAGCCGGTCAGCTCGGCCAGGGCCTTGCCGATATCAGCCAGGGAACGCACGGTCTTCACACCCGCGTCCTGCAGGGCGGCGAACTTTTCATCCGCAGTACCCTTGCCGCCGGAGATGATGGCGCCAGCGTGGCCCATGCGCTTGCCCGCAGGTGCAGTAACACCGGCGATGTAGGAAACGACAGGCTTGGTGACGTTGGCCTTGATGTAGGCCGCCGCTTCTTCTTCAGCCGAACCGCCGATCTCACCGATCATGACGATCGCTTCGGTCTTCGGGTCTTCCTGGAACAGCTTCAGGATGTCGATGAAGTTGGAGCCTGGGATCGGGTCACCGCCGATGCCGACGCAGGTCGACTGGCCGAAGCCGGCGTCGGTGGTCTGCTTGACCGCTTCGTAGGTCAGGGTACCGGAACGGGAAACGATACCGACTTTGCCTGGCAGGTGGATGTGGCCAGGCATGATGCCGATCTTGCACTCGCCCGGCGTGATGACACCTGGGCAGTTAGGGCCGATCAGGGTAACACCCAGTTCGTCGCACTTGACCTTGGCATCCAGCATGTCCAGGGTAGGAATGCCTTCGGTGATGCAGACGATCAGCTTGATGCCGCCGAAGGCTGCTTCCAGGATCGAGTCCTTGCAGAAAGGAGCTGGAACGTAAATGACCGAAGCGTCAGCGCCGGTTGCTTCCACAGCTTCCTTGACGGTGTTGAACACCGGCAGGCCCAGGTGGGTGGTACCACCCTTGCCCGGGGTAACGCCGCCGACCATCTTGGTGCCGTAGGCGATGGCTTGTTCGGAGTGGAAAGTACCCTGCGAGCCGGTGAAGCCCTGGCAGATGACTTTGGTGTCTTTATTGATCAGGACGCTCATTACTTGCCCTCCGCAGCTTTGACAACTTGTTGAGCAGCGTCGGTCAGGCTGGTTGCCGCAATGATGTTCAAACCGCTTTCTGCCAGTACTTTAGCGCCCAGTTCGGCGTTGTTGCCTTCGAGGCGAACGACGACCGGAACTTTAACGCCGACTTCTTTCACTGCACCGATGATGCCTTCGGCAATCATGTCGCAACGAACGATGCCGCCGAAGATGTTGACCAGAACGGCCGCGACATTGCTGTCGGACAGAATGATCTTGAACGCTTCGGTAACGCGCTCTTTGGTAGCGCCGCCACCCACGTCGAGGAAGTTGGCTGGCTTGCCGCCGTGCAGGTTGACGATGTCCATGGTACCCATGGCCAGACCAGCACCGTTGACCATGCAGCCGATGTTGCCTTCGAGGGCAACGTAGTTCAGTTCGAACTTGGCAGCGTGGGCTTCACGGGCGTCGTCCTGGGACGGGTCGTGGAAGGTTTTCAGCTTTGGCTGACGGTACATGGCGTTAGCGTCGATGTTGATCTTGGCATCGAGGCAGTGCAGGTCGCCGTCGGCCTTGATGACCAGCGGGTTCACTTCCAGCAGGGCCAGATCGTGATCCTTGAACAGCTTGGCCAGACCAACGAAAATCTTGGCGAACTGTTGAACTTGCTTGCCTTCCAGGCCCAGCTGGAACGCCAGTTCACGACCCTGGAACGGCTGAGCGCCGACCAGCGGGTCGATAGTAGCCTTGAGGATCTTCTCAGGCGTTTCGTGCGCAACTTTCTCGATGTCCACGCCACCTTCGGTGGAGGCCATGAACACGATACGGCGGCTCGAACGATCCACTACAGCGCCCAGGTACAGCTCTTTGGCGATGTCAGTGCAGGATTCGACCAGAATCTTGGAGACGGGTTGACCGTTGGCATCGGTCTGGTAGGTAACCAGATTTTTGCCCAACCACTGTGCAGCGAACGCCTTGGCGTCTTCCTTGCTGCGAACCAGCTTGACGCCGCCCGCTTTACCGCGACCACCGGCGTGAACCTGGGCTTTGACAACCCACTCGGAACCGCCAATCTTGTCGCAGGCTTCTGCAGCTTGCTCAGGGGTATCGACCGCGAAACCCTTGGAAACTGGCAGGCCGTACTCAGCGAACAGCTGCTTACCCTGATACTCGTGAAGATTCATGCTTTTTACCGTCTTCGTTAGGTACTGCGCTTCGGCGCTGCGCCATTGCTGGCGCCGCACCACCTGTGACCGTTAACCCCGGGTTTTCCCATGTGGTCGGTCCGGCGGACGTTCCGCGGTGAGTCATGCACGCAAGACTCACGACGGGCAGCCCGCCGTGGTTTCTTATAATTAACGCTTCTTACGGTTGGCCACGTGAATGGCGCCGCCATTCACTGCCAGCGCTGCTTCATGCAACGCTTCGGACAGGGTCGGATGGCTGAAGACCATCATGCCCAGATCCTCGGCACTGGTGCCGAATTCCATTGCGATTGCGCCCTGCTGTACCAGTTCGGCAGCCGATGGGCCAATCACGTGTACACCCAGTACGCGGTCGGTCTTGGCATCAGCGATGACCTTGACGAAACCACCGGTATCGTTGGCTGCCATCGCACGGCCGCTGGCCGCGAACGGGAAGGTGCCTACGTTAACCTCAACACCCTCGGCCTTCAAGGCTTGTTCAGTCTTGCCAACCCAGGCGATTTCCGGGTGGGTGTAGATGACCGAAGGGATCAGGTCGTAGTTCATCTGGGCTTTGTGGCCCTTGATGCGCTCGACCACCATGATGCCCTCTTCCGAGGCCTTGTGCGCCAGCATCATGCCACGCACCACGTCACCGATGGCGAATACGCCCGGCACGCTGGTGGCGCAGTGATCGTCGACGAAGATGTAGCCACGCTCGTCGATGTTCACGCCGCTGTCGGAAGCCAGCAGGTCGGTGGTCACCGGACGACGGCCGACCGCGACGATCAGTTTGTCGAAGGTAATCTTCTGCTCGCCGTTGGCGTCGGTGTAGGTCACTTCGACTTCGTCGCCGCTGACCTTGGAACCGGTCACGCGGGCGCCCAGCTTGATGTCCAGGCCCTGCTTGGTCAGGGTTTTCTGGGCTTCTTTGGAGACCGCAGCATCGGCGGCCATCAGGAAGGTGTCCAGGGCTTCCAGCACGGTGACTTCAGCACCCAGGCGAGCCCAGACCGAGCCCAGTTCCAGGCCGATGACGCCAGCGCCGATGACGCCCAGGCGCTTGGGTACCGACTGGAATTCCAGAGCGCCGGTGGAGTCGACGATGACGTTCTGGTCGACCGGAGCCGGCGGAATGTCGATGGGACGCGAACCGGAAGCCAGGATCACGTTTTCCGCTTCGATCACTTCGGTGGTGCCGTCAGCCTTGGTGACTTCGACCTTTTTGCCAGCCAGCAACTTGCCGTGGCCCTGGATCGAAGTCACGCCGTTGGCCTTGAACAGGGTGGCGACGCCACCCGTCAGGTTCTTGACGATGCCAGCCTTGCGGCCAACCATCGCGGCGACGTCCATCTTCACTTCACCGGTGGAGATGCCGTGGACGTTGAAGCTCTCTTTGGCTTCCTTGTACTTCCAGGAGCTGTCCAGCAGCGCCTTGGATGGAATGCAGCCTACGTTCAGGCAGGTGCCGCCCAGGGCCAGCTTGCCCTCAGCGTCGGTGTATTTCTCGATACAGGCAGTCTTCAGACCAAGTTGTGCGGCCTTGATGGCAGCTACATAGCCGCCAGGACCTGCACCAATCACCACTACGTCGAATTTCTGGGTCATAAAAGATTCCTTATCAGCAACAAGCTACACGCCAAAAGCTGCAAGCCTACACGCTTCTACTTGAAGCTTGCAGCTTGCAACTTGTGGCTGTTCGATTAGATGTCCAGCAGCAGGCGAGACGGATCTTCCAACAGGTTCTTGATGGTGACCAGGAAGGTTACCGCTTCCTTACCGTCGATCAGGCGGTGATCGTACGACAGCGCCAGGTACATCATCGGGCGGATTACCACTTGGCCATTGATGGCCATCGGGCGCTGGATGATGTTGTGCATGCCGAGAATGGCAGCCTGCGGCGGGTTGACGATCGGAGTCGACATCATCGAACCGAAGGTACCACCGTTGGTGATGGTGAAGGTACCGCCAGTCATCTCTTCGATGGCCAGCTTGCCGTCACGGGCCTTCTTGCCGAAGGTGGCGATGCCGTTCTCGATTTCTGCCAGGCTCATCGACTCGGCGTTACGCAGTACCGGTACGACCAGGCCGCGGTCGCTGGACACGGCAACACCCACGTCGGCGTAACCGTGGTAGACGATGTCGTTGCCGTCGATCGAGGCGTTGACTGCCGGGAAACGCTTCAGCGCTTCGGTGGCTGCCTTGACGAAGAACGACATGAAGCCCAGGCGCACGCCGTTGTGGGTCTTCTCGAACAGGTCCTTGTACTTCGAACGCAGGGCCATGACTTCGGTCATGTCGACTTCGTTGAAGGTGGTCAGCATGGCCATGTTGGACTGCGCTTCGACCAGACGCTCGGCGATCTTGGCACGCAGGCGGGTCATCGGCACACGCTTCTCGGTACGGTCGCCAGCGGCAACCACAACCGGAGCGGCAGCTGCAGCGGCAGGCTTGGCAGCCGGTGCCGGAGCGGCTTTCTTGTTGGCGACTGCCGCGACCACGTCTTCCTTGGTCACGCGGCCACCTTTGCCCGTGCCGGCAACCGAAGCCAGGTCGATGCCGTTCTCTTCAGCCAGCTTGCGCGCGGCTGGAGCGGCGACCGGGTCGTCTTCACCAGCATCGGCAGCAGCAGCGGCCGGCGCGGCAGCCGAAGCGGCCGGTGCAGCGGCTGGCGCAGCAGCGGCAGCGCCACCTTCAACGATCGAACCCAGCACTTCGTCGGACAGGACAGTTTCGCCCTCGCCCTTGACGATGTCACCCAGCACGCCATCAGCGGTGGCCAGGACTTCCAGGACGACCTTGTCGGTCTCGATGTCGACGATCAGTTCGTCACGCTTGACGGCTTCGCCCGGCTTCTTGTGCCAGGTGGCAACGGTGCCGTCGGCGACCGATTCCGGGAAGGTTGGGGCTTTGATCTCGATAGCCATTATCAGTATTTCCTTAAATTCGGTTTCAGGTGCGCGAAGGCGTTAGACAGTGAAGGCGTCTTGCAGCAGTTTTTCCTGCTGTTCGGCGTGCTTCGATGCGTAACCACAGGCTGGCGCGGCCGATGCGTCGCGGCCGGCGTATTCCAGGGTCAGCGCCTTGTTGTGGCGGCCCAGGATACGGCGCATGTGGTGCTGGCTGCTGTACCAGGCGCCCTGGTTCATGGGTTCTTCCTGGCACCACACCGCATGCTTGAGGTTGGTGTACGGCGCCAGAATCTCGACCAGGTCGTCCTCAGGGAACGGATACAGCTGCTCGATACGCACGATGGCGATGTCTTCGCGGCCTTCGGCACGGCGTTTTTCCAGCAGGTCGTAGTACACCTTGCCACCGCACAGTACCAGGCGCTCGACCTTGGCCGGATCGAGGGTATCGATTTCCGGGATCACGGTCTGGAACGAGCCTTCTGCCAGGTCTTCCAGGGTCGAGATGGCCAGCTTGTGGCGCAGCAGCGACTTCGGCGTCAGGACGATCAGCGGCTTGCGCAGCGGACGGATGACCTGGCGACGCAGCAGGTGGTAGATCTGTGCCGGAGTGGTCGGTACGCACACCTGGATGTTGTGCTCGGCGCACAGCTGCAGGTAACGCTCCAGACGTGCGGAGGAGTGCTCCGGACCCTGGCCTTCATAGCCGTGCGGCAGCAGCATGGTCAGGCCGCACAGACGGCCCCACTTGTGCTCGCCACTGGTGATGAACTGGTCGATCACCACTTGCGCGCCGTTGGCGAAGTCGCCGAACTGGGCTTCCCAGATCACCAACGCGTTCGGCGTGGTGGTCGAGTAACCGTATTCGAAGGCCAGCACGGCTTCTTCCGACAGGAAGGAGTCGTACAGCTCGAACTTCGGCTGGCCCGGGAACAGGTTCTGCAGCGGCACGTAGGTGCTGGCGTCCTTCTGGTTGTGCAGCACCGCGTGGCGGTGCGAGAAGGTGCCACGGCCGATGTCCTGGCCGGTCATGCGGATCGGGTGACCTTCGAACTGCAGCGTGGCGTACGCCATGGTCTCTGCATAACCCCAGTTGATCGGCAAGCCACCGGCCTGCATCTTCTGGCGGTCTTCGTAGATCTTCGACACCTGGCGCTGGACGACGAAGCCTTCCGGCAACTCGAGCAGCTTGGCCGACAGCTCCTGAAGGGTCTTAAGGTCGAAGCGGGTGTCGTGACGCGCGGTCCAGGCGTGACCCAGGTACGGACGCCAGTCGACGAACAGCTCGCGGTTCGGCTCCTTGACCAGGCTCTTGACCACGTGCAGGCCGTTGTCCAGGGCATTGCGGTATTCGTCGATCTTGGCCTGGGCACGCTCGGCGTCGATACGACCCGCTTGAATCAGGGCCTCGGCATACAGTTCACGGGTGGTGCGCTGCTTGCTGATCTGTTGATACATCAGCGGCTGCGTACCGTTCGGCTCGTCGGCCTCGTTGTGGCCGCGGCGGCGGTAGCAGACCAGGTCGATGACCACGTCACGCTTGAACTGCATGCGGTAATCGATGGCCAGCTGGGTCACGAACAGCACTGCTTCCGGGTCGTCACCGTTCACGTGCAGGATCGGCGCCTGGATCATCTTGGCGACGTCGGTGGCGTACTCGGTGGAACGCGAGTCCAGCGGGTTGCTGATGGTGAAACCAACCTGGTTGTTGATCACGATGTGCACGGTACCGCCGGTCTTGAAACCGCGGGTCTGCGACATCTGGAAGGTTTCCATGACCACGCCCTGGCCGGCGAACGCAGCGTCACCGTGGATCGAGATCGGCAGCACCTTGTCGCCAACGGTATCGTTGCGACGGTCCTGACGGGCGCGCACCGAACCTTCCACCACCGGCGAGACGATTTCCAGGTGGGACGGGTTGAACGCCATGGCCAGGTGAACTTCGCCACCAGCGGTCATCACGTTCGAGGAGAAGCCCTGGTGATACTTCACGTCACCGGAGCCCAGCTCGTTCATCTTCTTGCCTTCGAACTCGTCGAACAGCTCGCGCGGGTTCTTGCCGAAGGTGTTGACCAGCACGTTCAGACGACCACGGTGGGCCATGCCGATCACGACTTCCTTGGTGCCGTAAGAGCCGGAGCGCTGGATCATTTCGTCCAGCATCGGGATCAGGCTTTCGCCACCCTCCAGACCGAAGCGCTTGGTGCCCGGGTACTTGGTGCCCAGGTACTTCTCAAGGCCTTCACCAGCCGTCACGCGCTCGAGCAGGTGGGCCTGCACGTCGGCGGAGAATTCCGGGCGGCCGCGCACGCTTTCCAGGCGCTGCTGGAACCAGCTGCGCTGCTCGGAATCGACGATATGGGTGAACTCGGCGCCAATGGTGCGACAATATGTCTTCTGGAGCGCCTCGAAGATCTCGCGTAGGCTCGCTTCCTCTTTGCCGATGAACAGGTCGCCGGCACGGAAGGTCGTATCAAGATCGGCATTGGTCAAGCCGTAGTGATTGATCGACAGGTCTACGGGCGCAGGGCGCTGCCACAACCCCAACGGGTCGAGCTTGGCAGCCTGATGGCCGCGCATACGATAGGCCTGGATCAGTCGCAGAACTTCAACCTGCTTCTTCTCGTGTTCACTGCTCACGCTCCCGGCGGATACCGGTTGGGCGCGGCGCTGGTTCTTTGCCAGCAGTACGAAATGGTCGCGGATTGTCGAGTGCGATACATCAGTAGCGGTGCTGCCATCAGCAGGCAACTTCTGGAAGTAAGTGCGCCACTCTTCTGGCACAGCGTTAGGGTCGTGCAGGTAGAGCTCGTAGAGCTCTTCCACATATGCAGCGTTACCACCTGAAAGGTGGGCGCTTTCCCACATGCGCTGCATCACGCTTTCTTGCATGCTTGGTCACCCTCGGTTAGGGGACTGATCGGCGAGAGCCACAGCAAACCTGGAAAAGTCCGAACACAGCGACTGAACCACGCCACTTGGATCTTGCTGATTTTCCGGGTACCAGCCCGGAAAGCCCCTGCTGGTCTCATATCTTCATAGGTATCGAGCGCGAGCTTTGTGGGCCCTTGCTCAGGTTTTACCTCAGTGCGGGCTCACCACCCGCACCTCGGCTTACTGCAGTTACAACGCTTTGAATCAGGTGCCGCTTTGCAGCAGCATGTTACGTACGTGGCCGATTGCCTTGGTAGGGTTCAGACCCTTCGGGCAAACGTTGACGCAGTTCATGATCCCGCGGCAGCGGAACACGCTGAACGGGTCATCCAGGGACGCCAGGCGCTCCTGGGTCTTGGTGTCACGGCTGTCGGCCAGGAAGCGGTAGGCCTGCAGCAGGGCGGCGGGGCCCAGGAACTTGTCCGGGTTCCACCAGAACGACGGGCAGGAAGTCGAGCAGCAAGCGCACAGGATGCACTCGTACAGGCCGTCCAGCTTGTCGCGGTCTTCCGGCGACTGCAGACGTTCGATGGCCGGAGCCGGCGTATCGTTCTGCAGGAATGGCTTCACCTTCTCGTACTGCTTGTAGAAGATGCTCATGTCGACGACCAGGTCACGAATGACTGGCAGGCCCGGCAGCGGGCGCAGCACCAGCTTGTTGCCCTTGACCACGCCCGACAGCGGGGTGATGCAGGCCAGGCCGTTCTTGCCGTTCATGTTCATGCCATCGGAGCCGCAAACGCCTTCACGGCAGGAGCGACGGTACGAGAAGCCCTCGTCCTTCTCCTTGATCAGCGCCAGCACGTCCAGCACCATCAGGTCTTTGCCGCCGGTATCGACGTCGAACGACTCCATCTTGGGCGCCGAGTCGGTGTCCGGGTTGTAACGATAAACTTCGACTTTCAACATAGCAGCCACCCTTAGTAAGTCCGGACTTTTGGTTCGAAGGCTGGAACAGTCTTCGGCGCAAAGTTGACACCACGCTTGGCGACGCGCTTCTCACCCGGATAGTACAGGGTGTGGCACAGCCAGTTTTCGTCGTCACGGTCTTCGAAGTCTTCACGGGCGTGAGCGCCGCGGGACTCTTTACGGGCTTCGGCCGCAATGGCGGTAGCTTCGGCGACTTCCAGCAGGTTCTGCAGCTCCAGCGCTTCGATACGCGCGGTGTTGAAGGCCTGGGACTTGTCGTTGATCTTGACGTTGGCGATGCGATCACGCAGGCCCGCCAATTGCTCGATACCCTTCTGCATGTATTCGCCGGTACGGAATACACCGAAGTAGTTCTGCATGCAGCTCTGCAGCTCGCGCTTGAGGCTGGCAACGTCTTCGCCGGTAGTACGCTCGTTGAGCTTGTTCAGGCGGTTCAGGGCGACATCCACGTCGGTGTCGCTGGCATCGCGGTACTCGACGCCTTCGGTCAGCGCCTTTTCCAGGTGCAGGCCGGCAGCACGGCCGAAGACCACCAGGTCGAGCAGCGAGTTGCCGCCCAGGCGGTTGGCACCGTGGACCGATACGCACGCTACTTCACCTACAGCGAACAGACCCGGAATGATCTGGTCCTTGCCTTCGGCGTCCATGGTAATGGCCTGGCCATGGATGTTGGTGGCGACACCACCCATCATGTAGTGGCAGGTCGGTACGACCGGGACCGGCGCGACGACAGGGTCGACGTGGGCGAAGGTCTTGGACAGCTCGCAGATGCCTGGCAGGCGGCTGTGCAACACTTCCTCGCCCAGGTGGTCCAGCTTCAGCAGTACGTGGTCCTTGTTCGGGCCCACGCCGTTGCCGGCGATGATTTCCTTGACCATGGAGCGGGCGACGACGTCGCGACCGGCCAGGTCCTTGGCGTTCGGCGCGTAACGCTCCATGAAGCGTTCGCCGTGGGCGTTGATCAGGTAACCACCTTCACCGCGGCAACCCTCAGTGACCAGTACACCGGCGCCGGCGATGCCGGTCGGGTGGAACTGCCACATCTCGATGTCCTGCACCGGCACGCCGGCACGCAGGGCCATGCCGACGCCGTCACCGGTGTTGATCAGGGCGTTGGTGGTCGAGGCGTAGATACGGCCCGCACCACCGGTGGCCAGAACGGTGGCCTTGGACTTGATGTACAGGGTTTCGCCAGTTTCGATGCAGATCGCGATCACACCGACGAACGCGCCGTCCTGGTTTTTCACCAGGTCCACAGCGTAGTACTCGTTCAGGAAGGTGGTGCCCGCTTTCAGGTTGCCCTGATACAGGGTGTGCAGCAGGGCGTGACCGGTACGGTCGGAGGCGGCGCACGTACGAGCAGCCTGGCCGCCCTTGCCGAAGTCCTTGGACTGGCCACCGAACGGACGCTGGTAGATACGGCCGGTTTCGGTACGCGAGAACGGCAGGCCCATGTGGTCCAGCTCGAAGACCGCAGCCGGGCCTTCCTGACACATGTATTCGATAGCGTCCTGGTCACCGATGTAGTCGGAACCCTTGACGGTATCGTACATGTGCCAGCGCCAGTCGTCGTTCGGGTCGGCCGAAGCGATGGCGCAGGTGATGCCGCCCTGGGCGGATACAGTGTGCGAACGGGTCGGGAAGACCTTGGTGACTACGGCAGTCTTGTGACCGCCCTGGGCCAGCTGCAGCGCTGCGCGCATGCCGGCACCGCCGCCACCGATGATGATGGCGTCGAAGGAAATGGTTGGAATGCTAGCCATGGATCAGATACCCCAGAGAATCTGCACACCCCAGACGAAGTAAGCGAACATCGCAACGCCGCATACCGCCTGGAACAGGAAACGAATCGCAGTCGCCGACTTGCCGAACGACATCGGCGTCAGGTAGTCGGTGGCGATGGTCCACATGCCAACCCAGGCGTGAGCGCCCAGGGCAACGAGGGCCAGCAGACTGAAGATCCGCATCGCGTTATTGGAGAACAGACCGTGCCACTGGGCATAGTCGATGCCTGGGTGGGCGACCACGTAACCGATCAGGAAGAGGAAGTAAGCCGCGAGAACGACCGCCGAGACGCGCTGCGCCATCCAGTCATAGAGGCCCGAACGCGACAGGTTCGTGACATTGGTTACCATACCCAAACTCCCACCAGAACGATCACCACCACGGAGATGACAATCACGATTTTCGAGCCCAGCTTGCCGCCTTCCAGCGTCTCACCGATGCCCATGTCCATGATCAGGTGGCGTACACCTGCCACCAGGTGATACAGCAGGGCGGACAGCAGGGCCCAGGTCACCAGTTTGGCCAGCGGGCTGGTCAGACACGCCTTCACCTCACCGAAGCCTTCCTCGGAACCCAGCGACTTGCCCAGTGCATAAAGCATGATGGCAAGGCCGAGGAACAGGATGACGCCGGAGATACGGTGAAGAATGGACGTGTACGCGGTGATCGGGAGCTTGATGGTCCTTAGGTCTAGGTTTACAGGTCGTTGGCTTTTCACGGCTTTTTTCACACTGAAGAGCCCCTAGCGAATCAGGGCAAAGTTGTTGGTAAGTGTACTGGTCAGGTACCCACCACCCAGGGAACGGCGACCCCCAGCAGTTCGGGCTTGCAAGCCCCTGGCGGTCGGGTGCCGAGTATAGACAGTTAGGCTGCTTATGACAACGGAAGGGGGTAGCCCAAATAGCGCATTGCCTTTAGCGAGCAAAAGGCGTAAATGGGCGAGAATTTCGCGAAAAATCAGGCCTCGGAGCCGGTTTCAACCAGCCTTTAGGCAAATTGACATTCGAATTTACTTCTCTATAGTGGTGCGGGCCCTGCGTGGGGGGTCTGTCTGATGATTTCAAGCATTAATAGGAGGCCACATGGCTGACAAAAAAGCGCAGTTGGTCATCGAGGGCGCTGCCCCCGTCGAGCTGCCCATTTTAACCGGCACCGTTGGTCCTGATGTAATCGACGTCCGCGGGTTGGGGGCCACTGGTCACTTCACCTTCGACCCTGGTTTCATGGCGACCGCCTCGTGCGAGTCGAAGATCACCTACATCGATGGCGACAAGGGCGTACTGCTGCACCGCGGCTACCCGATCGAACAGCTCGCCGAGAAATCCGACTACCTGGAAACCTGCTACCTGCTGCTTAACGGCGAACTGCCCAATGCCGAGCAGAAGGCCCAGTTCGTCAGCACCGTGAAAAACCACACCATGGTTCACGAGCAGCTGAAGTCCTTCTTCAACGGTTTCCGCCGCGACGCTCACCCGATGGCGGTGATGTGCGGCGTGGTTGGCGCCCTGTCGGCGTTCTACCACGACTCCCTGGACATCAATAACCCGCAACACCGCGAGATCTCCGCGGTGCGCCTGGTCGCCAAGATGCCGACCCTGGCCGCGATGGTTTACAAGTACTCCATGGGCCAGCCAATGATGTATCCGCGCAACGACCTGTCGTACGCGGAAAACTTCCTGCACATGATGTTCAACACCCCGTGCGAGATCAAACCGATCAGCCCGGTACTGGCCAAGGCAATGGACCGGATCTTCATCCTCCACGCCGACCACGAGCAGAATGCCTCCACGTCCACCGTGCGCCTGGCCGGCTCGTCGGGTGCCAACCCGTTCGCCTGTATCGCCGCTGGTATCGCCGCACTGTGGGGCCCTGCCCACGGCGGTGCGAACGAAGCCGTACTGACCATGCTCGATGAAATTGGCGATGTCTCGAACATCGACAAGTACATCGCCAAGGCCAAGGACAAGAACGACCCGTTCAAGCTGATGGGCTTCGGTCACCGCGTGTACAAGAACCGCGACCCGCGCGCCACCGTGATGAAGAAGACCTGCGACGAAGTCCTGGGCGAACTCGGCATCAAGAACGATCCGCAGCTGGAACTGGCGATGCGCCTGGAAGAGATCGCCCTGACCGATCCGTACTTCATCGAGCGCTCGCTGTACCCGAACGTCGACTTCTACTCGGGCATCATCCTGAAGGCGATCGGCATTCCGACCAGCATGTTCACTGTGATCTTCGCCCTGGCACGTACCGTAGGCTGGATCTCGCACTGGAAAGAAATGCTCTCCAGCCCGTACAAGATTGGCCGCCCGCGCCAGCTGTACACCGGCGAGCTGCAGCGCGATATCGTCGAGCTGAAAGACCGCAAGTAAGCTCCCAGAGCCGAACGCAAAAGGCTGCCCTCGGGCAGCCTTTTTCATGCTTGCGGCAGCGGGCTTACCCGCGAAAACACCAGCACACGCCAGCCAAAAGGCTTCAGTTCTTCTCAGCCCGCTCGCGCAACCCCTTCAGGGTATTGAACGGTGCATCGACCACGAACTTGTTGGCGACCATCGCTGGCACACTGCCCCCCGGCTCGGTGTGCACCTGGTAGGTCACTTCGGTGCTGTCGCCCTTGGGCACCAGCTTCCAGAAGCCTTCGACTTTCGCCACCCGCACGAACCCCTTCTCTTCCGGGATATAGGTCGGCTCTTCTTTCAGCTCCCGAGTCAAGCTGCCATCGGCGCCCTTGACCGTGGTGATGTGCAGCACCGAGTCCCGCGGCGTCACCGGCCAAGGCGTATTGAACCGGGTGTAGGTCCAGCTCTGATCACCCTCATGCTTGAGCAGCTTCTGCGATTCGCACTCATGAATCCAGGCACATGCACCGGCCACATCTTCCTGCAGCGCCTGCACCTTGGCCAAAGGGGCCTTGATCAGGGTCACGCCGCGGTAGGCCTTGTACTTGGACCCCGGCACTTCGCTGAGGGAAACCTTGATCCCCTCCTCGTCCTTGGCCACTTGCCAGTTTTCTGCCCAGGCGGCCGGGACCAGCAGGACACCCATGCCACACAGCAGTGCAATACGCTTGAACGATCTCATCATCTTTATCCTTGTTGTCGAAGATCCAGCTTGTCACGCCGCCGTCATTTGCTCCCACCAGCCAAGAATCCTGATTGCCTCATCGCGATCACTGCCACAGACCTCGACATCTGCCTTGAAACCACCACACACCGCCGGCCGCTCAGGCTTGCCGAACAGGTCGCAGAGGTTGTCGACGGTCAGGTGCAGGCAGCGCTCGCCGGCAGGCTTGCCGTGAGGCATGCGCGGCATTGCAGAGCTGATGGACGGGGCGATGCAGCAGGCACCACAGCCTTCACGGCAATTCATGGCAATACACCAAAATCAGGACTCCCTGGAACAAAACGGGACGAACGTCCCTGGATACTAACCGCTCAAACATACGTTTGAAATTGCTGGCCCGATGAAATCTGCCGTGACCCAGTAGTCAGTTGGACTGGGCTACTGGCGGAATTCGAAATCGATCGCCGCACCTTCGACGTCATGACGGCTCTCGTTGCGCAGTTGAAGCTGCATTTCATTGCTGATCAGTCGGCCATTGAGCTGGAACGGGCTGTCGTTGCTCTGCGGTTTTTCGGTGAACATCGCCGGCAGCAAAGGTTTGCGGCGAGTGGCAGGATCACCGACATTCGGCTCGAGGTCCTTAACCATGTCCGCCGGCAGACTCAGGTCGAGCTTCGCCTTGGGCACTGGCTTGGCCACCGCCTTGCTGACCGGTTTGCGTACAGCCTTTGGCTTGGCGCCGGGCTTGGTCTGAGGCTTGACTGCCTGCTTGGCCGGCGCCTTTTTGGCGGCCGATTTGCCCTGTACCGCTTGGGCTGAAGGCTGTGCAGCCTGCGCCGCATGACAGGGCATGCACAGGGGCGCAAGGCAGAAAATCAGGGCAAAGCTACGCAACAGGTTCATGGACATCGGCAGACAGGTTGTCAAAATGCGTATGCTGTCTGTTCCGCCGACGCCTGGCAAGCCTTACAAAAGTGTTGGCGCAGACTCTCTGCACAGTTGCTGGGCCAGCAAACCAAGGGTGATCACCGCACGCTCGGCTTCCTTGTTCCACGGGATGCCACAGTTCAGGCGAATGCAGTGATTGAACTGCTCGGTATTACTGAAGATCAGCCCCGGTGCAATGCTGATGCCCTGCTCCAGCGCGCGCACATGCAAATCCTGGGTATTGACCCGCCCCGGCAGGCTGACCCAGAGAATGAAGCCACCGGTTGGCCGGGTCATCTGGGTGCCCTCCGGGAAATGCTGCTGTACGGCCAATTGATAGGCACTGAGGTTCTTGCGGTACTCCTGACGGATAAAACGCAGGTGACGGTCATACCCGCCATTCTCCAGATAGGCTGCCACCCCCATCTGCGTCACGCTGCACGCCGAGTGGGTGGTGAAGGTCTGCAACCGTTGAATCTCGTCCTGATAGCGCCCAGCCACCATCCAGCCGACCCGCACACCGGGCGACAGGGTCTTGGAAAAGCTGGAGCAGTAGATCACCCGGTCCAGCCGGTCGAACGCCTTGAGGGCCTTGGTCTTGCCTTGCTCGAACATCAACTCGCCATAGATATCGTCTTCAACGATCTGAATATCGAAGTCCGAAGCCAGGCGCAGCAGCTGCTTCTGCCGCTCCTCGGGGATGGTGCCACCCAACGGGTTGCTAAGACGCGAGGTCAGTACCAACGCCTTGATCGACCACTGGTTGGCCGCCAACTGCAGGGCCTCGAGGCTGATGCCGGTGGACGGGTCACTGGGAATCTCGATCACTTTCAGCCCGAGCAGATCGGCCAACTGCAACAGGCCGTAGTACGTCGGTGACTCGGCGGCGATCAGGTCACCCGGGCGGGTCAACACCCGCAGCGACATTTGCAAGGCGTCCACGCAGCCATGGGTCACGATCACTTCGCGCGGATCGACCAGTACCCCGGCATCGCGCATGCGGATTGCAATCTGCCGGCGCAGCGGCTCGAAACCGGGGCTGAACATGTAGCTGAAGGCCCGCGGGCTATGGAAGCGCGTAACCTTGGCGATCTGCTGATGCAGGGCGCGTACCGGCAGGTAATCGACGTGCGGCACGGCGGCACCAAAGGGGAAGACGCCGTCGCGACGGGCCTCGGTCAGCACCTGCTGAATGATACTGGCGCGGGTGACCAGGCCGGGGCGCTCCACGCGGGCGATGTCCGGGGTCTGCGCGGTCAGGGCCGGGGTCTGGTGCACGTAGTAGCCCGACTGCGGCCGGGCGCGGATCAGCCCTTGGTCTTCGAGATTGGCATAGGCCTGCAGCACCGTGGCATGGCTGACGTTGAGCTGGGCACTCATCTTGCGCACGGAAGGTACACGTTCGCCTGGCTGGTAGACACCGCGACGGATGTCATCGGCCAGTTGCTGGGCGATGCGCTGGTACAGCAGCAGGTTGGTCATGGCGATATCTCGACCCGCGCAGGGGCTCGTTGTTTTTGTGCGACTCACTGACGGTAGAGGATACCGTAACAGTTGCAAAGTGTACGGGAACAGATTGCAGAATAGTCGACAATACAGTTGCGTTGGCAGCTGTCGGGGGCCGCGGTGCCGGCCCCCGCTGCAATCGGTCAACGCGCCGGCGCGAGCTTGCCTTTGTCGTCAGAGAAGACGATCTCGACCCGACGGTTCTGCGCCCTGCCCCGCTCCGAGGCATTGGCCTCGATCGGGTATTGGTCGCCATAGCCTTCCACCGTCAGGCGTTTCTCGTCGATCCCAAGGTCGACCAGCATGTCGGCCACCGCCTGGGCGCGATCACGGGACAACGTGAGGTTGTCCTCCGGCGTGCCCGTGCTGTCGGTGTAGCCTTCGATACGCACCACACGACGGGGATTGAGCTGCAGGAACTGCACCAGCTTGAGCACGGTGCGGCTGGCCGAGTTCTTCAGGTCGGCACGACCGGTATCGAACAGCACATCACCCAGGGTCATCACCAGGCCGCGATCAGCCTGCTCCGAAGCCAATGCGGCGATCTGCGTCTCAACCCACTTGCCCTGCTGCTGCACACTCGCAAGCTTGGCCTCGCGCAACGCCAACTGCAGGCGCTGGCGCTCGAGGTCGAGCTTGGCCAAGCGTTCCTGGTTCAGCGCCAGCCTGGCGTGTTCACTGGCGATTTCGCTGTAACGCTGGCTCAGGTAAGCATAATGACGCACATCGCTGCCGGTGCCGACATAGCTGGACAAGCGTTCGGCACGGGCCAGCGACTCGCCGGCGCGGATTACGTCGCGCGGTGCGCTGCGCAACACGTCAGAATCATCCTTGACCTTCTGGAAGGCGGCGGCTGCATCGTCCAGTGCCGAGGCGCTGCGCTGGCTGGCACACCCTTGCAACCCGGCCGCCAGCGTCAGCAGCGCCAGCGCGGCGATTGGCTTGAAGCGCATCATGGCTGCACCTCCAGCTGCTTGCGCAGGCGTTTGACACGCGACTGCAGCAACTCGAGCTGCTCGTCACTTTTCTGGTTCAGCACGCGCGCCTCAGCAAGGCGCGCATCCAGTTCGGCCTGTTCGGCACGCATGCGGGCATCGCGGTAGTCTTCGGTGAGCATGTTGGTCTTGGCCCGGGCGAGCTTGTCTTCGGCAAGCTTCAGCTCCTCGACCTGATCGGTAGCGCCAACCGCCTTGGCCTGCTCCAGCGCCTGCTCGGAAATACGCATCTGCTCATTGGGCGCCGGGTCGTTGGCGCAGCCGGCCAGGCCGAGCATGGCCACGGCAAGGATCAGTGATTGGGTTTTCACGCACTCTTCCTACTGTTTGGGGGCGTCCGCCTGCACTTGCATCTGCGCTTTCCAGCGCTCGACATTACGTTGCAGCACGGCTTCGGACGCACCGGAGATCGGCAATTCTGTCAGTTTTTTCGCCAGTTGCCCACGCAACCAGGTGTCATTGCATGCCGAGTTATGCGAGACGGCCAGGTACAAGCCCGGCCGATCCACCGGCAGGCCTCGGGCGATCAGGTCATTGCTCATGCCCAGGCTCTGGGTCATGGCCATGCCCGAGTAGCGTCCAGCCAACACGTAGTCGACCTGGCCCAGCACCAGCTTCTGGAAAGCTTGTGTCAGGTTCTGCGCCGGCTCCAGCTTGAGCTGCGCCTTGGCGAATGCGCTGAATGCCGGCGTCAGGCGGGCCCGCTCCGACAGGCTACCCTGGTACCTGGCCAGGTCAGCAGGGCCATCGAAATCCAGCTCGGCATCATGACGGGTCCAGACCAGGTACTCGTTGAGCTGCAAAGGCGGATGGATGTAGTCCAGCGCCGTGAGCTGCTCCACCTGCATCGGGGTATCGAGCAACAGGTCCATGCGTCCGCTACGCACTTCCTCCAGGGCCTGATCGCGCTTGCCGGCATTGAGCACGTCCACCTTGACGCCCAATTCGCCGGCCACCTGGCGCAACAGGTCGACATTGGCACCGATCAGGTGCTTGGGGTCTTTCGGGTCTTGCCAGGAGTAAGGCGGTGCGTCCGGGCTGCCGGTCGCCA
This sequence comes from Pseudomonas ceruminis, assembly GCF_021602025.1. Classification (GTDB taxonomy): domain Bacteria; phylum Pseudomonadota; class Gammaproteobacteria; order Pseudomonadales; family Pseudomonadaceae; genus Aquipseudomonas; species Aquipseudomonas ceruminis. The sequence continues at coordinate 485,161 of NZ_BQHW01000001.1, read as the reverse complement.
CCAGACGCTCACACTTGCCTGCTGCCATCGTCAGCGGCGACAACATCGCCATCGTGCACGCCAGCACCCTGCCCGCTTTGCGAAACGCCATCCTTCACTCCTTGCCCGCACAAAAAAGCCCGGCCCTCAGTACGAGGGCCGGGCTTCTTTATAAGTGAAGCAGGCGGATCAGACCAGCTTTTCCAGCTCTGGGACGGCTTCGAACAGGTCAGCGACCAGGCCGTAGTCAGCCACCTGGAAGATCGGCGCCTCTTCGTCCTTGTTGATCGCGACGATCACCTTGGAGTCCTTCATGCCGGCCAGGTGCTGGATCGCGCCGGAGATACCGACGGCGATGTACAGCTGCGGTGCAACGATTTTGCCGGTCTGGCCGACCTGCATGTCGTTGGGCACGAAGCCTGCGTCGACCGCGGCGCGCGAGGCACCGACGGCAGCGCCAAGCTTGTCGGCCAGGCTGTACAGGTGCTTGAAGTTGTCACCGTTGCCCATGCCACGGCCGCCGGAAACGACGATCTTGGCAGCGGTCAGCTCAGGGCGGTCGGACTTGGCCAGTTCTTCGCCGACGAAGGCAGAGATACCGGTGTTGTGGGCTGCACCCACCGCTTCGACAGTAGCCGAACCCCCTTCGGCAGCGACAGCGTCGAAGCCGGTGGTACGCACGGTGATGACCTTGACCGCAGCGCTCGATTGCACAGTGGCAATAGCGTTACCGGCATAGATCGGGCGCTTGAAGGTATCGGCAGCTTCGACCGAGATGATCTCGGAGATCTGGTCGACGTCCAGCAGCGCAGCAACACGCGGCAGGATGTTCTTGCCGTTGGTGGTGGCCGGGGCCAGCACGTGGCTGTAACCCTTGGCCAGCTCGACGATCAGCGGCGCAGCGTTCTCTGGCAGCAGGTGCGCGTAGGCCGCATTGTCGGCGACCAGCACCTTGGCGACACCCGCGATCTTGGCGGCGGATTCGGCGACGCCACCCACATTCTGGCCCGCGACCAGCACGTGGATATCACCACCGATCTTGGCAGCTGCGGCGACAGTGTTCAGGGTGGCCGGGGCTACGGCACCGTTCTCGTATTCAGCGACAACCAGGATAGTCATTTAGATTACCTTCGCCTCGTTCTTCAGTTTCTCGACCAGTTCAGCCACCGACTTGACCTTGATCCCGGCGCTGCGCGCAGCAGGCGCTTCGACCTTCAGGGTCTTGTTGGTGGAGGCGAGCGATACGCCCAGGGCATCTGGCGTAACGGTTTCCAGCGGCTTCTTCTTGGCCTTCATGATGTTCGGCAGCGACGCGTAGCGCGGCTCGTTCAGGCGCAGGTCGGTGGTGACAATCGCCGGCAGGTTCAGAGCAACGGTCTGCAGGCCGCCATCGATTTCACGCGTGACGTTGAGTTTGTCACCAGCGACTTCGACCTTCGAGGCGAAGGTGCCTTGGGCGAAGCCGGTCAACGCAGCCAGCATCTGGCCGGTCTGGTTGTTGTCGCTGTCGATGGCCTGCTTGCCGAGAATGACCAGCTGCGGCTGTTCTTTATCGACAACGGCCTTGAGCGCCTTGGCCACGGCCAGGGAGTTCAGTTCATCGGCGGCTTCGACCAGGATAGCGCGGTCGGCACCCAGTGCCAGGGCAGTACGCAGCTGCTCCTGGGCAGTGGTCGGGCCGACAGAGACGACGACGATTTCGCTCGCCACGCCCTTCTCTTTCAGGCGCACAGCTTCTTCCACAGCGATTTCGCAGAAGGGGTTCATGGACATCTTGACGTTTGCAAGGTCGACGCCGGAGTTGTCCGCTTTGACGCGAACCTTGACGTTGTAGTCGACCACTCGTTTGACAGCTACAAGAACCTTCATGGATTCCTCGTTACTCTCCGGTGAATAGATAGTCGCCTGGGGCCATGCCCGGCGATGCGCGTGGGTACAAGGGCACCTCTAAAAACGTTGCGGGAGGGGCAAAGTTAACGGTGACCGATAAGTCTTGTTCAGACTATCGCGGCAAATACCCGCGGGTCATTTCCTGTTGTGGCGTGTAAACTCCACTACAACCCGGGTTTGGCCCGAAAACCCTGCTCCACAGCTGGTCTTTAGAGGTGTACCTGCGCCCGGCGGTAAGCCTACGGCGAACGGTAAACCGCTCGTATCTTGACCGTAACACCCAATCCGGTCAATACGGCAAATCGGTCACCCTCCAGCCGCGCTCCTGTGATTTTACTGGCCTGCGGCAAATTCAAACAAACGTTTGTATTGGACCCGCCAAGTGGTGTAGATATAATGCGCGGCCAAGACAAAACGGTGTAGTCCATCCTCTGCGCTGCTACAGCCCCGCTCCCGTGAAGGGCGGCCGCGCAGGATCACCCCACACCCATAAGACAAAGCAACAGCATGAGCCTTGATGAGTAGGAGAGAACCAGTGGAACGCGAATACATGGAATTCGACGTGGTCATCGTCGGCGCCGGCCCGGCGGGCCTGTCCGCCGCCTGCCGCCTGAAGCAGAAGGCCGCCGAAGCCGGTAGCGAGATCAGCGTCTGCGTGGTCGAGAAAGGCTCCGAAGTCGGTGCCCACATCCTCTCCGGTGCGGTCTTCGAACCGCGCGCCCTGAACGAACTGTTCCCCGACTGGAAAGCACTGGGTGCGCCGCTGAACACCGAGGTCAAGCGCGACGACATCTATGTGCTCAAGGATGCCGGTAGCGCGACCAAGGTACCTGACCTGTTCGTGCCCAAGACCATGCACAACCAGGGCAACTACATCATCTCGCTGGGCAACCTGTGCCGCTGGCTGGCCCAGCAGGCCGAGAACCTTGGCGTGGAAATCTACCCAGGCTTCGCCGCCCAGGAAGCGCTGTTCGACGAAAACGGTGTGGTCCGCGGCATCGTCACCGGCGACCTGGGCGTTGACCGTGAAGGCAACCCCAAGCAAGGCCTGTATACGCCAGGCATGGAACTGCGCGCCAAGTACACCTTGTTCGCCGAAGGTTGCCGTGGCCATATCGGCAAGCAACTGATCAAGCGTTTCAACCTCGACAGCGAGTCCGATGCCCAGCACTACGGCATCGGCCTCAAGGAAATCTGGGAAATCGACCCGAGCAAGCACGAACAGGGCCTGGTGGTACACACCGCCGGTTGGCCACTGGACGTGATGAGCGCCGACAATACCGGCGGCTCGTTCCTTTATCATCTGGAAAACAATCAGGTGGTGGTCGGCCTGATCGTCGACCTGTCGTACACCAACCCCTACCTGTCGCCGTTCGACGAGTTCCAGCGGCTCAAGCACCACCCGGTGATCAAACAGTACCTTGAAGGCGGCAAACGCATCAGTTACGGCGCCCGGGCCATCTGCAAAGGTGGCTTGAACTCGTTGCCGAAGATGGTCTTCAATGGCGGCGCGCTGATTGGCTGCGACCTTGGCACCCTGAACTTCTCCAAGATCAAGGGCAGCCACACCGCGATGAAGTCCGGCATGCTGGCAGCCGACGCCGTGGCCGATGCACTGGTCGCCGGCAGCGAGGGCGGCGATGCACTCACCACTTATGTCGATGCCTTCAAGGCCAGCTGGCTGTATGAAGAGTTGTTCGCCAGCCGTAACTTTGGCCCGGCGCTGCACAAGTTCGGCCCGATCCTGGGCGGTGCGTTCAACTACATCGACCAGAACTGGTTCGCCGGCAAGCTGCCCTTCACCCTGCATGACACCAAGCCGGACTACGCCTGCCTCAAGCTGGCGGCCGATTCGAAAAAGATCGATTACCCGAAACCGGACGGCAAGCTCAGCTTCGACAAGCTCAGTTCGGTGTTCCTCTCCAGCACCAACCACGAAGAGGAACAACCCTGCCACCTGAAGCTGGCCGACCCGAACGTGCCAATCGCCAGCAACCTACCGCTCTACGACGAGCCGGCGCAGCGTTACTGCCCGGCAGGCGTGTACGAAGTGGTTACCCAGGAAGATGGCAACAAGCGCTTCCAGATCAACGCGCAGAACTGCGTACACTGCAAGACCTGCGACATCAAGGACCCGGCCCAGAACATCACTTGGGTCACCCCTGAAGGCGCCGGCGGGCCGAACTACCCGAACATGTAAGCCCTGCCCCGCGCAACGACAAAGCCCCCAGGTCACAAGACCTCGGGGGCTTTTTCATGAGCCATGCAGCACGATCAGGTTGACCACACCTGACGCCTGTAGCAAACCACCGCTTGGCCAGTGTCCAAGCCGTTCGAGTACATGCCCAGGCAAACGCCGCCGTCGAGCGGCAACGCCCGGAGGCATCGGCCTGCCGGGCGCCCCATCAGGATGCCGAGGTTGCCGGGCGCTGCGCCCTGCAGCCTGCATCACGGCGGCCATAATGCAGCGCCGTCATCAGCCCCACCAGGCCCATGATCAGGCAGAAGCCGACACATACCCAAGGACTCCAGGGCATCAGCGCAATCAACGCCAGCGGTGTGGTGCTGGCCCACAGTGCATAGGCGACGTTATAGGTAAAGGAAATACCCGATACCCGGATCTCGGCCGGGAACAACCCCACCATCACCGAGGGCACCACCCCCACCACACCACAGCTCAACCCTGCCACGGCATACGCCAGCCAGGTCAGGCCCCACTGCCCCACCAGGCTCGCATACAGCGCGCCAATGCCCAGTGGCAGCAGCAGGCTGTAGATCATCAGCGCACGCCAGGCCCCCAGACGGTCGACCAGCAGCCCAGCCAGCACACAGCCAATATTGAGAAAAACGATCCCCACACTGCTCAGGGCGAAGGTGTGCCCGGCCGACATGCCGAAACGTTGCTGCATCACGGTCGGGGTAATGACCACCAGCACCACAACCGCCGACGTCAGCACGCAGGTCAACAGCGCGGCGGGGAGCAGTGACCGCCGGTGCTCGCCCAGCACCCGCCGCAGCGGGAATGCCACAGGCTGCTCCTGACGTTGGCGCAGCGCCAGGAACACCGGTGTTTCATTCAGCCAGCGGCGCAGCCACACACCAATCACACCAAATACCCCCCCGAGCAGGAACGGATAGCGCCAGGCGTAATCGAGAATTTCCTGGGCGGTAAACGCCTGGGCCAGCAGCGTCGCAGTCAGCGCGCCCAAAAGGTACCCAAAGGTCAGCCCCGCTTGCAGAAAGCCCAGGGCATACCCACGGCGCCCCTGCGGAGCGTGCTCAGCAACGAAGGTCCAGGCGCTTGGCACTTCACCGCCCACTGCAGCACCCTGCAGGATACGCAACGCCAGCAGCAACAACGGGGCTGCGTAACCGATCTGGGCATAGGTGGGCATCATGCCGATCAGCAGACACGGCAAGGCCATCATCAGAATGCTCAGGCTGAATACCCGCTTGCGCCCCAGGTGGTCGGCGAAGTGGGCCATGAGAATGCCGCCCAAAGGCCGCGCCAGGTAGCCGGTGACGAAGATGCCGAAGCTCTGTAACAGGCGCAGCCATTCGGGCATTTGCGGGGGGAAGAACAACTGGCTGAGGGTCAGGGCGAAGAACACGAAGATGATGAAATCGTAGATTTCCAGCGCACCACCCAGTGCCGCCAGGCCCAGGGTCCGATGGTCACCACGGCTGAACCGGGGCGGGGGAGCGGTATCGATGGCAGTCATGCAAGAGCCCACAAATCGGCAAAGGGCAAGAGGATAACAAATACCCGCCGCCTTGCCCTGCCCCGGCTAACGGCTGAACACCGTCTGGCCGAAGTTCTTGCGCTGGTATGCTGGCGGCCCGCTGCCCGCGACGCCTGGGGGCAAGGCGATCTTGCCGACCAGCACCGGCCCATCGATGATCGCCATGAACGACTCCAGCGCCTCGTTATCAGGCACCTGCGGCAGGCTGACGCTCACGGCCTGGCGCTCGGTCTGCGGCACCGTGGGTACTTTCAGCTGCCGGGAGTGGTACAACAGCGCATGTTGGATCTGCGTGCTGACCCGGCAAAAACGGGCCAGGTCGACACCTGCATGGCTGGCCAGCTCGATATTGCCAATCAGCAGGTTGAACGGTTGCAGCGCGCAATGTACCAGGCGCTGGAGCTCCTCGAAGCTCTCCACGGGCGCGATCCGGTAATAGCCCAGACCATTGAGCAGTCTCTCCAGCTGCAGGCGCTGAGACGGATGCTCGTCGGCAATCAGGATGCGCAGGGTCTTGTTTGGCATTGTCGGACCTGGGCAGTCGGGTGAATAGGGGCACGCTCCCTGACCAAACTGCGCCAGTAACAGGCAACCGCCAGGGCTGTGCCTGGAGGGGTCAATCTAGATAGTTGTCGGGAAACACCTAGAAATCAAGTGGCCAGCACACAGAATTTTCACTGGCGGTTTACCACTTTTTCAAGATTCCCATTGGCGCATGCGCACGCGGCAATGCTTCATGGCGTTGACGATGTGCTTTTCCACCAGACAGCGGGAGATGCCCAGGCGCTCGGCAATCTGCTGATGCGACAGGCCTTCGAGCTTGCGCAGCAGGAAGCTTTCGCGGCAGGGTTTGGCCAGCTCGTCCAGGGCTTTCGTCATCAGCGCCAGGCGCTGGTCAAGCTGCAGATCCTGCTGCAGCTCGGCGCTGTGCAAACGCCCATCCTCATCGAGTACGTCCAGCGGCTCGGCCCGACGCACCAGCAGGCGCCGGTGCCGGTCGACCACCAGGTTGAGCGCAGTGCGGTACAAAAATGCTCGGGGGTGGGTGATCTGCTTGTCGTCGGCGCACTCGAGCACCCGCACATAGGCATCGTGGGCAACGTCCTCGGCCGCCTGACGGCTGCCCAGGCGCGCGGAGAGAAAACTCACCAGTTCGCGATAGTAACGTTCCACAACAACACCTGAGATCGCCTTGCAACCCCGCAGTGCGGGGGCGGGACAGAGTGATAGCAGCGTCGAATACTACAAAGTATAACCATTCTCAGCAACACGTTGCCCCCACGCCGCTGGGGCTAAATCCGTCGCCCCTGCCTTCGTTTACTTGGCACCTCCCTGCGCGCCACGAGTGGCAGCGCGTGGCCGTTCCCCCTGGCTGGAAGCCCCCATGAGCCGTTTAACCCATCCCCGCCGCCCGTTCATTCTCGCCGGCCTGGGCCTGCTGAGCGTGGGCTGCCTGCTAGCCTGGCAGCGCCTCCCCTTGGGTGCGCACCCGACCAGCACCGTCACGGTGACCCGAAGCGACATCGAAAGCAGCGTCACAGCCTTGGGAACGTTGCAACCCCGGCGTTATGTGGATGTGGGCGCCCAGGCATCCGGGCAGATCCGCAAACTGCATGTTGAAGCGGGCGACCCAGTGCGCAAGGGCCAACTGCTGGTCGAGATCGACCCTTCCACCCAACAGGCGCGGCTTGATGCCGGGCGGTTCTCGATCGATAACCTCAAGGCCCAGCTAGCCGAACAGCGCGCGCAGTTCCAACTCGCCAGTCACCAGCTCAAGCGCCAGCGTGACCTGGCCGCCGCTGGCGCCACGCGTGACGAGGACGTGCAAGCTGCCCAAGCACAGCTCAAGGTCACCCAGGCACGCATCGACATGTTCCAGGCCCAGATCCGCCAGGCCCAGGCCAGCCTGCGCAGCGACGAGGCCGAGCTGGGCTATACCCGCATCTACGCCCCCATGGACGGTACGGTGGTGGCCGTCGATGCTCGAGAAGGCCAGACCCTCAACGCCCAGCAACGCACCCCCTTGATCCTGCGCATCGCCAGGCTCTCGCCCATGACGGTCTGGGCACAGGTCTCCGAAGCCGACATCGGCAAGGTAAAACCCGGCATGACCGCCTATTTCACCACGCTGGCCGGCGGCAAGCGGCGTTGGAGCAGCACCGTGCGGCAGATCCTGCCGATCCCGCCCAAACCTTTGGAAGAAGCCAGCCAAGGCGGCGGCAGCCCTGCCAGCGCAGGCAGCACCGGCAGCCATGTGGTGCAGTACACCGTGCTGCTCGATGTGGAAAACCCCGATGGTGCGTTGATGGCCGACATGACCACGCAGGTGTTCTTTGTCGCCGGGCAAGCCAGCCAGGTGCTGACCGTGCCTCTGGCCGCGCTGGATGGCGACGATGGCCAGCACGTGGCACGCGTGCTCGATCAGCACGGCAAGGTGGTGCAGCGCCAGGTTCGCACCGGGCTCAGTGATCGCCTGCGCGTTCAGGTGCTCGACGGCCTCAGCGAAGGCGAGCAGCTACTGATCGGCGCTCCCAGCGCCAGTGGAGGTTGAATGACTGCGCCGCTGATCGAACTGGTCGATATCCGCAAGTCATACGGTGGTGTCGACACACCGAAGGTCGAGGTGCTGCAGGGCATCAGCCTGAGCATCCATGCCGGCGAGTTCGTCGCCATCGTTGGCGCCTCCGGCTCAGGCAAATCGACCCTGATGAACATCCTGGGCTGCCTGGATCGCCCTACCTCGGGCAGCTACCACTTCGCCGGCAAGGACGTTGCTGACCTGAGCAGCGACGAACTGGCCTGGCTACGTCGCGAAGCGTTCGGCTTCGTGTTCCAGGGGTACCATCTGATTGCTTCAGGCTCGGCCCAGGAGAATGTCGAAATGCCGGCCATCTATGCCGGCACCCCCGCCACCGAGCGCCATGCCCGCGCCGCCACCCTGCTGGCACGTCTGGGGCTGTCCAGCCGTAGCGGCAACCGCCCGCACCAGTTGTCGGGCGGCCAGCAACAGCGGGTCTCGATCGCCCGTGCGCTGATGAACGGGGGCCACATCATCCTTGCCGACGAACCCACCGGCGCGCTCGACAGCCACAGCGGGACCGAGGTCATGGCCCTGCTCGACGAACTGGCTGGCCAGGGCCATGTGATCATTCTCATCACCCACGATCGCCAGGTGGCGGCACGGGCGCAGCGGGTGATCGAGATTCGCGATGGCCTGATGATCAGCGACACCCCCACCCACCAAGCGCCCGCCGCGCCACGCCAGGCTTTGCAAGCCGGCGACTTGCGCCAGCGTCTGGATCGCGGTGCTACCCTGCGCGGTGCGTGGAAAGGAGAACTGCTCGAAAGCCTGCAAGCAGCCTGGCGCGTAATGTGGGTCAACCGCTTTCGCACCGCCCTGACCCTGCTCGGCATCATCATCGGGGTGGCATCAGTGGTGGTCATGCTTGCCGTGGGCGAAGGCAGCAAACGCCAGGTGATGGCGCAGATGGCCGCGTTTGGCGCCAACATCCTCTACCTCAACGGCAAGCCGGCAACGTTGGGCGAACCCGCCGGGACCATTACCCTGGACGATGTCGCCGCCATTGGCCAGTTACCGCAGGTCAAGCAGATCATGCCAGTCCTGGGTGACAAGGTCATGGTGCGCCACGGCAACAACAGCCAGCGCTTCTATGTGGGCGGCAACAACACCTGGTTCCCGCAGATATTCAACTGGCCAGCGGTAGAGGGCGCGTTTTTCACCGAAACCGACGAAGCCAACGGCGCAGCCGTGGCGGTCATCGGCCAGAAAGTACGGGAAACGTTGCTGGAGCCCGGTCGCGATCCCATCGGGCAATACATCCTGATCGGCAACGTCCCTTTCCAGGTCGTCGGCATCCTCGCCGGTAAGGGCGCAAGTTCCGGTGACCAGGACGCCGACGGGCGGATCGTCGTGCCCTACTCGGCGGCGGCGGTCCGCCTGTTCGGGCAGCGTGACCCTGATTACATCACCGTTGCGGCCCTCGACTCGACCAGGGTCGATGAAACCGAAGCCGCCATCGACCACCTGCTGCGACAGCGCCACCAGGGCCGCCATGACTTCGAACTGACCAACGCCGCCGCGCTGATTCAGGCCGAGGCGCGCACCCAGAACAGCCTGTCGCTGATGCTAGGGGCAATTGCGGCCATCTCTCTGCTGGTAGGCGGCATCGGCGTGATGAACATTATGCTCATGACGGTCCGTGAACGTACCCGCGAGATAGGCATACGCATGGCCACTGGCGCACGGCAGCGCGACATCCTGCGCCAGTTCCTCAGCGAGGCGGTCATGCTGTCGATGGTCGGCGGCCTGGCCGGCATCGCCTTGGCCCTGCTCATCGGCGCGGGCCTGATGCTGGCCGACGTGGCCGTGGCCTTCGCCCTGTCGGCCATGCTCGGCGCCTTTTCCTGCGCAGTTCTCACCGGCATCGTGTTCGGCTTCATGCCGGCGTGCAAAGCCTCCCGACTCGACCCGGTCAAAGCACTCACCAGCGAATAGCCCATGACATTGCCAAGCCGCATCAGCCTGTTGTTTCTGAGCCTGGGCCTCACCGCCTGCAGCTTGCCGACCGCCCCGCAAAGCGGCATCACTGCGCCCTCCACCTGGCAAGGCGAAACCGCCCAGGCCAGCGCACCCTCGGCCCAGTGGTGGCACGCCTTCGCCAGCCGCGAACTGGACCGTCTGGTGGCGCGTGCCCAACGCAATGCCCATGACCTTGGTGCAGCGACCGCCCGGGTGCGCCAGGCCCAGGCCCGGGCCGTGATCGCCGGCGCACCTTTGTTGCCGGAACTGCAGCTGGGCCTTGAGGGTAGCCGCCAACGCCTGCTGCATGGTGAAGGCAATGATCAGCTGGACGTCAGCACCTATGAGCGAACGAGCACCTCGTTCGGCCTGCAACTTACCGCCAGCTATGAAATCGACTTCTGGGGTGGCCTGCGCGCAGCCCGGGCAAGTGCCTTGCACGGCCTTGATGCCAGCCGTTTCGAGCGCCAGACGGTCGAGCTGACCCTGGTCAGCAGCGTTGCCAACAGCTACCTGCAAGGCCTGGCCCTGGAAGAGCAACTGCGCATCGCCCGCCTTAACCTGCGCAACGCACGCGATGTGCTGGGCCTGGTCGAGAGCCGCCAGCGCGCAGGCTCCGCTACTCGCCTGGAGCTGGCCCAGCAGCGCAGCCTGGTGGCGGCCCAGGAACGGCAGTTGCCGTTGCTCGAACAGAAGCGCCAAGACAACCGCATCACCTTGGCCACCCTGCTGGGCGACCCGGTACAGGCGTTGCCGGCCAGCCCCGAAGCGATCGATGCGCTGCACTGGCCACGCACAGGCAGCGGCCTACCCAGCGAACTGCTCACCCGGCGCCCGGATATCGCCGCCGCCGAAGCACGCCTGGCCGCGGCCAACGCCAATGTGCAAGTGGCCAGGGCCGCGCTGCTACCAAAACTGACCTTGGGCGCCAATGTGGGCACGGGGGCAAGCACCTTCGCCGAGGTGTTCAACAGCGCCTATTACACCCTTACCGCGGGCCTTGTCGCGCCGGTGTTCAACAATGGTCGGCTGCGCGCATCGCGGGACTTGGCCGAAGCCGAGCAGGACGAACTGCTGGAAACCTACCGCAGCAGCATCATTGCAGGCTTCGCCGACGTCGAAAAGGCACTCAACGCCCTCCACGGCGTGGCATTGCAGTGGCAGTGGCAGGCCCAGGAGGTCGAGCACGCACGCACCGCCTTCGACTTCGCTCAACAACGCTACGCGGCGGGTGCAGAAACCTTGTTGAGCGTGCTTGAAACGCAGCGCACCCTATACCTTGCACAGGATCAGCAGGCGCAACTGCGCCTTGCCCGCCTGCAAGGCAGTGTGGCGCTGTACAAGGCCCTGGGGGGAGGCTGGCAGGTGGAGCACTGAGCCGTGGCAGGCCATGAAGGTAATTTGCAGCGGCACCGGCTCGTTCCTCAAGAAAGCCGTTTGCAAGAGGACTTCCGCATGTCCAGCTCCGCCAGCATGATAAAGGCATGCCAGCAAGGCCTACGCCGCCTGATTTCAGGCCGTTCACCGGCCACCAGCGCCTACCGCGTCTTCGACCTGGTGCTCGCCCGGCGTATCTGCCTGAGCCCATCGCTCGCTCGCCTGGTGTTTACCGGCCCGGATATCGAAGCAATGCACACCCTGGCGCCCGACCAACGGGTCAAGCTTTTCTTCCCCGCCCCTGACGGCTCGTTGCCTGTCCTGCCCCAGGACGCTCACTGGAAAGCCGCGCACACTGCGCTGCCAGCAGCCCAGCGCCCGCCCATGCGCACCTACACCATCCGTGCGTTGCGGCGGGAAACCCTGGAGGTCGATGTGGATTTCGTTCTGCATGGCGTCAGCGGCCCCGCATCGGCCTGGGCTACCCATGCCCAGGTCGGCGATAGGCTGCAGATGGTCGCGCCAAACCTGGCCTTCAATGACGATCCAGGCGGTTACGCGTGGAAGCCCCCTGCCGGGGTCCGCTCTGTATTGCTGGTGGGTGACGAGACGGCACTGCCCGCCATCGCCGGCATTCTCGAACAGCAGGCCGACACCCAGCCTACGCTGGCCATCGAGGCATTCATCGAGGTGCCCCTGGAGGCAGACTGCCTGCCCCTGCGCCACGGCGCGGCCACCCGCCTGCACTGGTTACCCCGTGAACTGCTGCGCTGCAGCCATGGCCAGGCCATGCAACATGCCGTACGCGAACTGGCACTGCTGCCGCAGGGGCACGACGCGGCCGGCCTGCAGCTTGAAGACGTGGACATCGACAAGCGCATTCTCTGGGAGCAGGCGAGCAGCGCCAGCAGTGGCTTCTATGCCTGGGTGGCAGGGGAATCGGCGGCTGTGATGGACATTCGCCGCTACCTGATCAAGGCGCGCGGGCTGCCGCGCGATTGCCTGACATTGATGGGGTACTGGCGGGCCGGGCGCACCCTTGACTGATTCGGTAAAGGGGCCGCCATGCGGCCCCTCTGCCTTCAGTTGGCGATGGCAGCCGCCACTGCATCGGCAAAGCGCTGCGCCACGTCGTCGATCTGTTGCGCGCTGATGATCAACGGCGGCAGGAAGCGCACCACCGCACCATAGCGCCCACCCAGTTCGAGAATCAGGCCACGCTTGAGGCATTCACGCTGCACCCTGGGCGCCAGCTCGCGGTTGGCCGGTGGATGGCCCAGTGCATCAGGCTGGCCTTGCGGCTCTACCAGCTCTACCCCGAGCATCAGGCCACGGCCACGGATATCGCCCAACTGCGGGTAATCCTTCTGCAGCAGAGTCAGGTGACCACGCAAGCGCTGGCCCATGGCCTCGGCATGCTCGGCCAGGCGGTGTTCGACCAGGTAATTGATCACCGCAGACCCTGCAGCCATGGCCATCTGGTTGCCGCGGAAGGTGCCGGCATGGGCGCCTGGCTTCCAGGTGTCGAGCCAGTCGCGATAGACCACCACCGCCAGCGGCAGGCTACCGCCAATGGCCTTGGACAGGGTGACCACATCCGGCACGATGCCCGCGTGCTCGAAGGCGAAGATGCGCCCGGTACGGGCGAAACCGCTCTGGATCTCGTCGACGATCAGCGCCACGCCAGCTTGTTCGGTGATACGGCGCACGCCCTGGAGCCACTGGATATCGGCGGGAATCACCCCACCTTCGCCCTGTACCACTTCCAGGATCACCGCTGCCGGCAGCGGCACGCCGCCTTCAGGGTCGAGCAGCAGGTTTTCCAGGTAATGCAGGTTGGCCTTGACCCCGGCCTCGCCACCCAGGCCAAACGGGCAACGGTAATCGTAAGGGTACGGCATGAACTGCACACCGTTGCCGAGCAAGGCGCCCAGCGGCTGCTTGGGGCCGTGGCTGCCCATCAGGCTGAGCGCGCCCTGGCTCATGCCATGGTAGGCACCCTGAAACGCCAGCACGGTGCTGCGCCCGGTGGCACTGCGCACCAGCTTGAGCGCCGCTTCCACCGCGTCGGTGCCGGTCGGGCCGCAGAACTGCACCTTGGCCTCACGGCGCAGCGCTTCTGGCAGCACACCGAACAGGTCCTGGACAAAGCGGTCCTTGACCGGTGTGGTCAGGTCGAGGGTATGCAGCGGCAGTTCATCGGCCAGCACACGCTGGATCGCTTCGATCACCACCGGGTGGTTATGGCCCAGGGCGAGAGTCCCTGCACCGGCCAGGCAATCGATGAACTGACGGCCTTCGACATCCTCGACATGAATGCCACGGGCGCGCTTGAGCGCCAGCGGGATGCGCCGCGGGTAGCTGCGGGCGTTGGACTCCTGGTGCTGCTGGCGTTGCAGCAACGGCGACTCGTTGAACTCGTACAACGGTTGCGGCGCGTTGGCCGGCAGGACCTGGGCAAGGCTGGAAGCGGTCGACATGGGGTAAATCCTCGCAAGCAAGCGAATGTGCGGGTGGTTATCGCTTGGAAAACGCTTGGCCGCAGGGAGGATTTAGCGCTTGCTGTTGGATTTTTGCGGCTCAGGTACCCGATCGCGCCGGCACTTGCAGCAACACCCGCAACCCATCACTGCGGCTGTCGAACCTCAGGTTCCCGGCACAGCGCTGCACGATGGCCTGAACGATTGCCAGCCCCAGGCCACAGCCACCGCTTTGCCCATTGCGCCAGAAGCGCTCGGTCAGGTGCTGCAAGTCGCCCTCGGCAATGCCTGGCCCATGGTCACGGACCATGAACCCCACCTGACCATCGGCCATCTGCACCTCCAGCTCCACCTCGGTATCACCGCCGTGGCGCAGGGCGTTGTCCAGCAGGTTGCGCAAGGCCGCCACCGCCAGCGGCGCAGGCATGCCGAGGTAGATGCGGGTCGCCTCCTCGGGCAGGCGCAGAACGATGCGTCGGTTGTCACCGCCACCGGCATCCTGCACCGCCTGGCGGGCAACCTGTTCGGCGCTGCACTGCACCCCGTCCTCGAACGACAGGCTGCCCTCCACCCGCGCCAGCATCAGCAACTGCTCCAAGGTCCGATGCATGCGATCAGCGCCCTGCTCGGCGTGCTCAAGCGCCTGCTCGCGCACGGTACCGTCGGTCATCCGTGCCACCTGCAGGTGGGTCTTGATGGCCGTCAGCGGGCTGCGCAGCTCATGGGCGGCGTCGTCCGTCAGGCGCCGCTCACGCTCGATGGTCTGGGCAATCCGCAGGAACAGCTGGTTCTGAGTATCCAGCAGCGGTTGCAGTTCGCTGGGCAACCCCGCCACCTGCAAGGGCTCGACACTGTCTGCACGCCTTCGGCGCAGGGCGTCACGCATGCGATTGAGCGGTTCCAGGCCTTTCCCCAGGCCGATCCAGAGCAACCCGAGGCTGCCCAGCAAGGCCATCAGCACCGGCGCCGACGCGGCCAACAGAATCGACTGGTTCAGTGCCTCGCGCTCCATGTGTCGGTCGGCAGTGGTGATGCGCACGTCACCGTGGTTGTAGGTGAAGGTGCGCCATAGCGCGCCATCGATGGTCTGGTCGCGAAAGCCGCTGCGTTCGTCATCCATGGCACCTTCATGCTTGTGGTTGCTGGCGAGG
Organism: Pseudomonas ceruminis; assembly: GCF_021602025.1. GTDB lineage: Bacteria > Pseudomonadota > Gammaproteobacteria > Pseudomonadales > Pseudomonadaceae > Aquipseudomonas > Aquipseudomonas ceruminis. The sequence continues at coordinate 470,001 of NZ_BQHW01000001.1, read as the reverse complement.
ATTTCACCCCGCAGCGAACTCACCTGGCAGGCCATGCCGTCGGGCACGCTGAACTGATCGGCGGAGAAGTGCGCGTCCTCGCCCTTGGCGGTCAACGGTTGCGGCAACTGGTCAACCAGCCCGGCGACCATCCGCGCCGATGCCACCAGGCGCTGGTCGAGGGAGAACATCATCTGCTGGCGCAGGTCGCGCAACATCCACGCAGCCGCCAGCACCCAGATGATGACGAAGGCGCTACCAAGGATCAGGCTCAAGCGCACCCGCAGGCTCATGATGCCGCTTCCTCCGATGCCTGCGCCGGCCCCAGGCGATAGCCCAGGCCGCGCACGGTCTCGACGATGCTGTTGCCTAACTTGCGGCGCAAATGGTGGATATGCACGTTGAGCGCGTTGCTTTCGACTTCGTCGCTGAAGCCGTACACGCAGTCCTTGAGCTGCTCGCTGGAGAGCACCCGCCCGGGGTTTTGCAGCAGGGCCTGGAGCAAGGCCTGTTCACGCCGCGACAAGTCCACCGGCTTACCGCCCAGGGTCGCTTCGCAACTGCTCGGGTCATAGCGTAGCGGGCCATGCTCGATCACGTTCACCGCCCGCCCTGCGACCCGACGCAGCAACGTGTGCAAGCGCGCAGCCAGTTCACGCAAGTCGAACGGTTTGAGCAGATAGTCGTCGGCACCGGCCTGCAGGCCATCTACCCGATCGGTGACCGCGTCGCGCGCGGTGAGCACCAGCACCGGCAGGTCCACGCCCTGCTGACGCAGGCGGCGCAGGAGCTTGAGGCCGTCTTCATCAGGCAGGCCGAGGTCGAGAATCATCACATCGAACTGCGCTGCCTGAAGCATGGCCCGCGCACCGGCGGCGTTGGCCACACGGTCGACGGTCAGGCCCTGGGCGGCAAGGCCGGCGCAGATGCCGCTGGCGATCAGGTCGTCGTCCTCGCAGAGCAGAACGTGCATGGTGGGGGCTCCCGGAATGGTGTGGCTGGCATTGCACTACTGGGGGATTAAGGGGGGATTATGGGCCCTTTCTTGCCGCCAGTGGGCATCACACTCACGGGCGTAACGCGTCAGGCCTGTCGACGTCCTGCAGCACCCCGGCATCCGCCACCTGCAGCCTGACGCAACAGGCCGGGTGTGCCTGTACCAGCGAACGCGCACCTTCATCGCCCGTCAGGCGTGCCAGCGCGGGCCAGAAATCACGCCCGAACAGCACAGGATGGCCGGGTTGCCCGCCATGACAAGGCAGGACGATGGTCGATGCGCCGGCCTCGGCGGCAAGCTTTCGAAGGGTGGCGGGTGCAATCCAAGGCATATCGCCCAACAGAATCGCCACCGCCTGCGCTTCGCTGTCCAGCAGCGAGGCGGCACCCGCCGCCAGGCTATGGCCCAAGCCCAGGGCAAAATCCGGGTTGGAGATGACTCGGCATTGCGCTGGCAAGCCCAGGTCCTCGCCCTGCTCCCCTTCGCGCAACACCACCCGCACGTCATCGAACGCCGTGCAGGCACGCTCGACGCTATGCACCAGCAAGCTGCGGCCGTCCGGCAGGGTAGCACGGCGCTTGTCACGGCCAAAACGCACACTGCTGCCTGCCGCCAACACCAGCGCGACCACGCTCACAGCGCCGCCCGGGCGATGCCATTGCGCATGCGCAAAATGTCCGCCAGCACCGCCAGGGCGATCTCCGCCGGCGTCTTGCTGCCCAGGTTCAGCCCAATCGGCGCATGGATGCGCGCCAGTTCGTCGTCGCCCAGGCCGCCAATACGGTGCAGGCGTTCACGGCGTTTGTCGGAAGTGGCCCTTGAGCCCATCACACCGATGTAGAACGCATCGGTATGGACCGCCTCGAGCATGGCGAGGTCGTCGATTTTCGGGTCGTGGGTCAGTGCAACGACCGCCGTGTCGGCATGGCAACCGCCGTTGGCGATGAATACCGATGGCAGTTCGCGGCGCACCTCGATGCCATCCAGGACCACGCCTTCGAGCACCTCGTCGCGTGGGTCGCAAAGGATGACTTCAAAGCCCATCCCCTTGCCAAATTCGGCGCAGAAATGCGCAACACTGGAATACCCGGCCAACAGCAAGCGCTGGGCGGCCCCCACGCGAATGCGCACGCAACCGCCTTCACGTTCCACCCGCGGGCCGTGGGCAGCATCACTGGCGAGGCGGCGCAGCCCGTGCGGCAGGCTCACCTCGCGCAGCAACCGACGCTGCCCCTGCAGGGCGCCCTGCAGCTCGCGCAGGTGCGCCTGCACCTCGCAGCCTGCCGCCAGATTTTCCACCAGCACCTCAAGCACGCCACCACAGGGCAGGCGAATGTTCGAGCGCGGGTCGCTGCCGTCGCCGTAGCGCACGATGACAACGGGTTCGGGGAATTCGCCCCGGGCCACACGTTCGAGGAAGTCCTCCTCGACGCAGCCACCTGACAACGACCCCACCCACTGCCCGGCATCGTTCACCGCCAGCAACGAGCCCGGCGCACGGGGCGCCGAACCGTAGGTGGCGAGGACCGTGCATAACCATACCCGCTGGCCGCTGCATGACCACTGCAACGCCTGGCGTACGACCTGCAGATCAAGATGCTGCACGGCTTACTCCGCCTTCAGCTCGGCGAGCTGCTGCACGCTCAGGTCACCGGGTAAACCGCCCCAGGCCTGGCGCAGGTAATTGACCATATCCGTCACCTGCTCATCAGTGAGCTTGTTGGCAAAGCCCGGCATGGGCTGCATACGCTCGAAACCGGTGAACTGCTGCTCACGGATACCTTCCAGGATAGCCTTGACCAAGTTACGCGAGTCGCCCTGGCGCAGCACCGTATTGCCCTGCATGGCCACCGCAATGTGCGGCTTGCCCTCGCCTTCGACGCCGTGGCAACCGGCGCAGACGTTGAGGTACTGCTGATGGCCGCGCGTGGCACTGTCGCTGAGCTGGTCCAGGGGCACTTCCTTTATGACCTTCGCTGCGGGCGGCTGTTCACCCAACAGGTACGTGGCCATGGCAGCCAGGTCGGCGTCCTCCAGGTGCTGGGTGCTGTGGTGCACCACCGGGTACATCTCGTTGAACATGCTGCCCTGGGCGCTGATCCCGTGCTTGAGGAAGGTGGTGAGGTCTGGCTGGGTCCAGCCCCGCTCGGCCAGGTCCTGGGCGAGCAGGCTCGGCGCCAGGTAGCCATTGAGCAGGCCGCCCGTCAGGCGCCGGTCCTGCTGCAGGGCGCCGATGGCGTTGCGTGGGGTGTGGCATTCACCACAGTGGCCCATGACCTCTACCATGTACTGCCCACGCTGCCAGGCCGGCCCCTTGCCTTCGGCGGCCTGCAACTGGACGCTCTTGCCGTACAGCATGTTCCAGCCGGCCAGCCCCAGGCGCACATTGAACGGGAAGTCCAGCTGGGTCTGCGGGGCTTGTCGGTTGATGGGCGGCACGGTCTTCAGGTACGCCAGGATCGCGTCGGAATCCTCCCGGGTGATCAGGTGGTACGAGGTGTACGGCATGGCCGGGTAAAGGTTGGCGCCGTCCTTGCGCTTGCCTTCGGTGACCGCCGCGAAGAACTCATCGGCCGTGTAGCGGCCAATACCGTGTTGTTTGTCTGGGGTGATGTTGCTGCCATAGATAGTGCCGAACGGCGAATGGATCGGCAGGCCGCCGGCGAACGGCGCGCCGCCCTCGGCAGTGTGACAGGCCATGCAATCAGCGGCGCGGGCCAGGTACTCGCCGCGCTTGACCAGCGCCTGGTCATCGGCCTGGGCCGCCAGCGCAACGGCAAACCCGAACGCCAAGGCGAAACCGGAACGGACATGCCCCATGCTCACCCCTCCTTGACCAGGCCGAGCTCATTGAGCACCGCGCGGGTCGCGTCGTAGTAACGCACGTAACCGGTACAGCGGCAGATATGATGACCAAGGCTCGCCTCGATGCGGTCTTCAAGCTCGCTCTTGTTCACTGGCTGGCGCTGGGCGCTTTCCACCAGCACCGTGGCCGCGTTGACGAACCCTGGCGCACAGTAGCTGCACTGGAAGGCGAACAGGTCGACGAACTTCTGCTGGATCGGGTTCAGGGTGACGTTGCCGGCCTCATCCTGCGTTGCGTGGCCCTCGATGGTGCGCACCTTCTTGCCGGCAAAGTAATGGGCGCCGGTGATGCAAGTGCGCACTTGCTCGCTGGTACCGTCGGGGTTGTCGACAATCACTACGCAGGCGTGGCAGATGCCCTGCCCACAACCCAGGCGCGAGCCGGTGAGGTTCAGGTGTTCGTGCAGGTAGTCGATCATCGCCAGGTCAGCAGGGACCTCGACCGGACCGACAGGTTGACCGTTGAGGGTCAGTTGAAGCGGACGGTTAGCCATTGAGGGCCTCCTTGATACGGGCTGGGGTAATCGGTAGTTCACGCACGCGTTTGCCAATGGCGTGGGCCACAGCGTTGCTGATGGCCCCTACCACAGGGATCATCACGACCTCGGCAATACCTTTGGACGGGTCGGTCGGCGACAGCGGCGGGAGAATCTCGCTGGTCTGCTGCCACACCGCCACGTCCCTGGCGTGCGGCAGGCGGTAACGGTTGAAGTTCCAGTCACCCTCGCCCGGGCCGCCTTCGTGCAGCGGCATTTCTTCGGTCAGTGCATGGCCGATCCCCATGGCGATGCCACCTTCGAGCTGGCCCTTGACCAGCTCCGGCACCAGTACCCGGCCGCACTCGACCCAACTGTGATGGTTGAGGACCCGGGTTTGGCCAGTACCCTTGTTCACCTTCACTTCGACGAGGGTTGCCACAGGGCTGTAGTAGGTCACCATGGCGTTGTTCAACTGGGTAGCCGGATAGGCGGCATTCTGCCGATCAAGCAAGTGGAAACCGTTGCGGGTCATCTGCGCCTTTTTGGCCGCCGGCGCACCGTCGCCGTACTTCACAGCAAGGGCATCGAGTGGGAACCGCTCGCGCACGCCGTCAATCACGAAGTCAGCCTCAGCCCAGCTCCAGCGGTTGAAACCGTGCACGCTCACACCGGTGACCAGGCCCATTTCGTGGGCTTTTTTCGCAAGCTCAACGAACGGGATCGGCGCCAGGCCGTTGCCCGTCAGTTCGCCGTTGACCCACACGGCGTTTTCGCGGCGCACCACCAAGGGGTTGGCCTGGCCGCCGTAGGGGCCCTTGCGCCACAGCGCCAAAGCGGCTGGCCACAGGCTGTGGTTGAACAGCACGCGTGCCGCTTCGCGGGTGGCGTGGCTGAAATAGAACGCCGAGTTGGTCGCCGACGAGGGCGACGCCAGCCGACCCACCCAGCGCGGGTCGCGTAGCGCCGCGTCCTGCTCGGCCTGGCTCATCAGGTAGGGGTTGCCGCTGGTGGTCAGTTGCAACTCCGGCCACTCGGTGACAGCGGTTGTTACCTCATCGGCCGAGCGGCCTAGAAAATCACTGACCACCAGCGCCTGGGAGGTGGACATGCCCGTGCCCAGCTCAGTGCCGATGTGACGCAAGCTGATGCGGCCATCAGCAGTGAACTCGATACTGGCCATCGGCGCCTCGGACCCGGTACCGAAATCCTTCTGGCAGATGGCAAAACCGACGCCGTACCAATGGTCGGGGTCCTTGGCGTCCATGTCCTGCTTGCGTGCCGCGCGATTGCGCCACCAATCATGGGCAGCAGCCTTGTCGAGAATCTCATGCAGGCGCAGAGCCCCGGCAGGCACCGCGCCCTGGGTGTTCTTCATGCCCGACTTCAGCGCATTGGCCCGGCGCAGGTCGATGGCGTCGACCCCTAGGCGCCCGGCAACCTCATCGACCATCATCTCGGTGGCGGCCATGGTCTGCAGGGTGCCATAACCACGCATCGAGCCGGCCTCGACCCCACGGGAGTGATAGGCAGTGACGGACAGGTCGTTCTGCGGCATGTAGTAGATCGACTGCGCTGCCGTAGCCCCTACTGCGGCGACGGACGGGCTGTAGTTGATGCGGCCACCGCCGTCGCAGCTCATGTCGGCACGGAAAATCTTGAAGCTGTTGTCCTTCTTGTCCACCGCCAGCTGGTAGCGAATGTCGAAAGCATGGCGCTTGATGCCGCTCTGAAACTGCTCATAACGGTCGTTGGCCAGGCGGATAGGTACACCGCCGCCATACAGCGCGGCCACGGCCGCGTAGAAGACGAAGATGTTGTTGTCCTTGGAGCCATAGCCCACGGTGTAGCCGGGGTGCATGTTGAGGGTTTTCAGGACGAAGCGCGACGGCTTGATCATGTGCACGCATTCCTGCGCGGCCTCGAACGGGCACTGGGTAGCAACCACGAAATGCAACGTACCGGTTGCAGCGTCGTACCAGCCATTGCCGTTGTCGGGCTCCAGCGCGGCCGGCTCGATGGACGGCGTCTTGTAGCGCTCGTCGAACACCAGCCAGTCTTCGGGCGGGTTATCCAACTGCTCGCCGATACGCTTGGCGTAGAACAAGCCCTGCTCGGTCAGGTCGCCGTGCAGGTTGGGCTGTTTCGACCACACCGGCTTACGGTTGAGGATGGTGGGGAACAGCATGGAGTTCTTCAGGCTGGAGAACTCGTCTTCGTCGAACGGCGTGGCTCCGCCAACGCGTACGAAGCGGAAGCTGCCATACGGGTCACGCTGGTACAGCGGTGCCTGCTCCCCGTAGCGGATGGCCTGGTCATTGAACTGCAGCTTGCGCTTGGCCTGGCGAAAACGCTCGAAGTCGTGCCAGATCAGGATTGCCACGGGGTGGCCGATGAACATCGGGACCTTGCCGGGTGGCAACAGCGGGTCCGGTGAGTGCGCCTCCGGCCAGGCGATGCCGTCCTCCTCCAGGTCGGCGGCGGTGACGATGCGGTCTGGCTGCAGGTCGGTGCCGAGCCCGTCGAGGTCATAACCGGCGTAGAGGCGATCGGCCTTGGTCGCCTTGAGCAACAGGGCATGGCCTTGTTGTTCAGGCCAGCCCGGCATGTCCTTGGCACGGATGTCACGGGCGAACACCTTGTTGCCGCACACCTTGGACAAGGCGTCGTTACGGAAACGGGCCTTGCCATCATGGTTCATCCACTTCTGCGGCGACGCAGTGACGCGGTCCTCCATCAGCGCGGCGAACGCCTGGCTGCCAAGCGGCGCCATCGTCACACCGACACCGGCGATCAGGCCGCCTTGCAGGAAGGCGCGCCGGGAAATATCACGGTTGGACATGCTTGATCCTCTGGGCAGCACGTTAGCTGCCCATTTTTGATTCTTATGCAGGGGAACTCGGAAGGGGCGAGCGCCTTGACATGGCCAGCCTAAAAAACTGACCCGTGCGTCAACTTTACAGCAATAAAATAGCTTTTGGCAAAGTCAAGCCGACAATATGTCGCGGTGTTTCAAAACCAAGCCTGCGCCGGCAAGCACCGTACCGAACCCGTAGGACCTGCCTGCGTAGGAGCGGGTTAACCTTGGGTTAATCGACCCACGCCAGCATGGGCGCACTTCACGTACTGCCAAGGCGAAGACATGCGCGTTCTCCTGCTCTTCCTGACATTCCTGCTAGCCGGCCCGTTGCAGGCCAACCCGTTCGACGTCAAACCCGACTTCCTGCCGGTCGACCAGGCCTTCGTCCTCACCCAGGACCGCCAGGCCGACGGCCAGATGCGCCTGTTCTTCCAGATCAAACAGGGTTACTACCTGTACCAGAAACGCCTGAAGTTCGATGGCCTGGCCGTCGACCAGCACCCGCAGCTGCCCGCTGCCCTGAACCACCATGACGAATTCTTCGGTGACAGCGCGGTGTACCGCGACCAGCTCGAGCTGCTGATACCGGCCAATGCCCAAGGGCAATTGCGCCTGGGGTGGCAGGGCTGCGCCGATGCCGGCCTGTGCTATCCGCCACAGACCACGGTCATCGACCTGGGCGGCAGCGCCACACCGGTCGCCGATCAGGCCAGTGACCAGGCCCTGGCCAGCGGCCTGCAAAGCACCAGCCTGGCGTGGAGCCTGGTCGCCTTCTTCGGCCTCGGCCTGCTGCTGGCGTTCACGCCCTGCTCACTCCCCATGCTGCCGATCCTGGCCGGGCTGGTGCTGGGTAACGGCGCCAGCGCGCGGCGGGGTTGGCTGCTGGCCGGCGTCTACGTGCTGAGCATGGCACTGGTGTATGCGGCGCTGGGTGTGGTTGCCGCACTGCTGGGCGCCAGCCTGCAGGCCTGGCTGCAGCAACCCTGGCTGCTAGGTAGCCTGGCAGGGCTGTTCGTGGTGCTTGCCTTGCCCATGTTCGGCGCCTTCGAACTGCAACTGCCGGCCGCCGTGCGTGACCGCCTGGACCGTGCAGGGCAAGGCACCCGCGGTGGCAACCTGTATGGTGCGGCGCTGCTGGGCGCACTCTCGGGGCTGCTGCTGGGCCCTTGCATGACCGCGCCGCTGGCCGGCGCGCTGCTCTATATCGCGCAAAGCGGCGATGTGCTGCAGGGCGCGCTGGTGCTGTTCAGCCTGGGCCTGGGCATGGGGCTGCCACTGTTGCTGCTGGTGACCCTGGGCAACCGCTACCTGCCACGTCCGGGCGCCTGGATGAACCGGGTCAAGGGCGTGTTCGGTTTCGTGTTCCTGGCCATGGCCCTGTACACCGTGCGCAGCCTGCTGGCCGCCCCGCTGCTGCTGGCCTTGAGCGGTGCCTGGCTGATCGCCCTGGGCTGGGCTGCCTGGCCAGCGCTGCAGCGCTTGCCGGCTTTGCGAGCGCTGCCGCTGCTGGGCGCCCTGTGGGGCGGCCTGCTGCTGGTCGGTGCGGCGGCCGGTGGCGATGACCTCTGGCAACCCTTGCGTCCGTTCACTGGCGGGGCAACGCCGGTGGCCATGCAACCTGCCGAAGACACCTTCACCACGGTCAGCAGCCCTGAAGCGCTGCAACGTGAGCTGGACGCCGCCAAGGCCCGTGGCCAGTGGGTGATGCTCGATTACTATGCCGATTGGTGCGTCTCGTGCAAGGTCATGGAGAAGCACGTGTTCGCCCGCAGTGAGGTACAGGCCAGTCTTGCTGATGTGCACCTGCTGCGCCTGGACGTGACCGCCGACTCGCCTGCCAGCCGCGCTCTGTTGCAGCGCTACCAGGTGCCCGGCCCGCCCAGCATCATCTGGCTGGGCCCGGAGGGTGAAGAACGCCGCGCCCGGCGTATCACCGGCGAGGTGGATGCGGCCGCATTCCTGCAACACTGGGCCCTGACCAGGAGCCAAGGCTGATGCTGACGGTAACCCTCGGGCCATTGACCATGGCCCTCAATCACCTGTTGATGCTGGCCGCGCTGGGCATCGCCAGCCTGGTCGGCTGGTGGGTTGCCCGCCGTGGCGGTGAAAGCCCGGAGTCGGCGCTGTTCAACCTGTTCCTGGTCGGCCTGCTGTGCGCTCGGCTGGGCTTCGTCCTGGCCTACTGGTCGATGTACCGCGATGACTTGCTGCAGGTCATCGACATCCGCGACGGTGGCTTCCTGCTCTGGTCGGGCCTTGTCGGCATCGTGCTCGCCACCCTGTGGCAGGGTTGGCGCCACCCCGGGCTACGCCGCCCGCTAGGCTGGGCACTCTTCAGTGGCGCCCTGTTCTGGGGCCTGGCCAGCCTGGGCAGCCATCTTTACAGCAAAGGTACCGAGCTGCCCGAGCTGAGCCTGCGCAATGCCAGCGGGCAATCGGTCGCGCTGCACAGCTACCGGGGCAAGCCGCTGGTCATCAACATCTGGGCCACCTGGTGCCCACCGTGCCGACGGGAAATGCCCGTGTTGCAACAGGCTCAGGGCGAGTACCCGCACGTGACCTTCCTGTTCGTCAACCAGGGCGAAACCCCTGAAAACGTGAGCACGTTCCTCGCCACCACCGGGTTGAGCCTGACCCATGTGCTGTTCGACGGTACCGGCCTGCTGGCCCAGCGGGTCGGGTCGATGGCCCTGCCCACCACACTGTTCTACGACGCCGAAGGGCGGCTGATCGGCAGCCACCTGGGCGAGCTGTCCCGGGCCAGCCTGCGCCACGCCCTGGAACCTTTCCAACGGGCCGCCGCGCCCGCCCCTGCCGCACAAGGAAACTGACATGCGATTGACTGCCCTGCTGCCCCTGTCCCTGGCCCTGCTGGCCGCCCCGCTGGTGCAAGCCGATGAGCTGCCCAAGGCGATCCAGCAACTGCAAGCCAAGGGCGCCGTGATCAAGGGCAGTTTCGATGCGCCCAACGGCCTGCGCGGCTATGCCGCCGAGTACCAGAACAACGGCATCGCCCTGTACCTCACGCCTGATGGCAAACATGTGCTGGTCGGCAGCCTGTTCGATGAACAAGGCCAGGACCTCAGTGCCGAGCCGCTGGAAAAGCTGGTGTACGGCCCCATGTCCAAGGCCATCTGGGCGAAACTGGAAAAGACCAGCTGGATCGCTGACGGCAAAGCCGATGCATCGCGCAAGGTCTACCTGTTCAGCGACCCCAACTGCCCGTACTGCAACATGTTCTGGCAGCAGGCGCGGCCGTGGGTAGAGTCGGGCAAGGTGCAGCTGCGCCATATCATGGTCGGCATCATCCGCGAGGACAGCCCGGGCAAGTCGGCGGCACTGCTGGCCGCCAAGGACCCAGCCAAAGCGCTGGAACAGCATGAGAAAGCCGGCAAGGCCAGTACCCTGAAAGCGCTGGACAAAGTGCCAGAGGCGGTGCAGCAGAAACTGGCGGCGAACCTGGCCTTGATGGAAGAAATGGGCTTGCAGGCCACGCCGGCGATCTTCTATCAGGATGAGCAAGGTAACCTGCAAAGCCAGCAAGGGGCGCCGCGGCCGGAGATGTTGGGGAAGATTCTCGGTAAGCGCTGAATGATCAGCCGGCTATATCGGCCTCATCGCCGGCAAGCCGGCTCCCACAGGTATTCCACTGCGCCCATGAGCCGTGTTGTACCTGTGGGCCGGCTTGCCGACGAAATGGGCGCCCAGCGCCCCCGTTTTCCTACATCCCTTCGAGTTCGGCCATAAGGTCACTGAGCCGCTCGACCTTGCCCTCATCCAGCGCAGTGCCCTGCAGCCCACGCACATACTCAGCCAGCTCTTCGACCGTACCGCACTCGAACATCGCCCGCCGTGGGACGTTGAACTGCAAATCGTTGCATCCGCGATGCAATCTGCACGGCAACAGCAAATGCGTGTTTCTTAACTCTCGGCATCTCCTACACATCTCGAAGCACTCATCTTGTGCCTCCTGCCATTAAACGCCGCCTCGCCCCAGCAATCATTTAAAATCAAAACCAAAACACCAAAGAAACTTCTTAAATCAAAGAAATCTTTTTCACATCTAAGAAAAAGAAATTTATTACATGAAATTCAGAAATAACACCACAAAAATAAAGCCTCAGACCTAAGCAAGAAAAGAGTTAAGAACCGTCCTACAGCAATACATTCAATTAAACAAACAAGAAAATCGTAAAGTACTCATCCACCCCCAACAACTCATTGACACAGGTCCGCCAACCTTCTACACCTCTACACGCCCGCACATTTCGGCAACTATAAAAACAAGGAAATATCATGGAAATTCATGGAGGCGGGTGTAATGAGGGTAGTGGTGGCTCCGGTGGTAGCGAAGGTGACGCTATTGACTCCAACGCTTCAGCGACCCTTTAACTAAAACGCGGGCGTGTGGGCGATCTGTTCACGGGCGCCCGCCCCTTGCAGTTGGGGCAACATGAAAACAGTCAGAATTTGCAACTACGAAACTCTCAACTTAGAAGCAGAACCCTTATACATCTGCAAGTATTTATCACCCAACCTGTTCCTCCACATGAATAACGCACATTATCTAAATCTGGAAAGCAGGTACTCCATGCTTTTCCGCAATGACGTTATTGCCAGCCAATTATCTCACATGGTGCCATTCCCATGAAAATGCACTTAACCATCCTCTCACTCAACCCAAGAATAGTAGTCAACATCACAAGAATATTGATCACAGAACACGCAAGGGAACCCACAGCACTTTTATGGTCAGCCATTGCGCCGTGCATACTATTCGTGATCACAACGCAGCAACATCATGCGCCTGGCGCGCCCCCTCCATCTTATACCGGCTCGGCCGCATGGTTCTTTTCATACATTTCCGCAAGCGTCGCTTTTTTTGGGTTCAGCTTTTACTTGATCGGCCGAAGAGAAAGTGGCTTTATTCGATCATTCATTTATCAGCGCGATGCAATTAGGCGTTTCCTGATCGCACACTTCTGCAGCTACTCAATAATTAGCGTTGGCTATGCCTTCCTTTTCTACCTCGCAACCAAACCTCTATACGGCCACTACTCACTGATCGAGCTATCGCGTTTATTGGCATCTTTTTACACTAGCTACCTCTTCTTTACCTGCATCGGACTCGGCATCGCTGCATTGCCAATTAAATTCAGCACTTCCAGCACACTATTTTCGCTGATGTCATTTCTTATGTTGATTTCTGGATATACAGGCGCAGTGCAAGGTCCGGCTACCCCGCACTCGCTGACGCTGCTCAATCCGCTGTACTTGAGCACCAAGCTATTTAACAACGAACTCTCATTGCTCAACAGTTTTTCGGCAGCGCTGGTGTCGGCACTGATCGCACTCTACCTCACAGGACGATATTTCAGAGTCCAGCCCATATGGAGCCGCTATTAAATGACCCTCTTAAAAATAGAAAACCTGAGCTTTCGCCATGACAACAAAACCATCATTGACAACCTGACACTCTCTATCAGAAAGGGCGAAATGCTAGGCCTATTAGGTTGCAACGGTGCCGGCAAAACAACACTCTTCGATCTCATTTGCGGAATAAAAAACGCCACGCACGGCAACATTATCAACCGTTCCCAGCGACCCGCCTATCTCACCCAAATTATTACGCCCCCACCTTTACTACGAATGGGCGAAATCGGCCAACTCATCTGCAACCTTAACTCAAACACACCACCCACTCACTCCGAAATAGTTGCAAGATTAAATCAATGGTCGCCATCACTGTCCAAGCGATATGCTGACATCTCCCCCAAAAAAGCCTCCACGTGCAGTTATGGAGAAATACGCAGCTTTTTTGCCTTAACATTGCTGCTTCTGAACAACGACTTGATCATTCTCGATGAGCCCACCGCGGGCTTAGACCCTGAATTTCGACATTACATATGGCTGGGCATCAACCATGCATGCCTAGAAGGTGCAAGCGTCCTCATTTCTTCGCATTACACAGAAGAGATCACAACCAATTGCCACCGCTTTTACATGCTGGCTAACAGACAAGTCGAAGCATTCAGCAGTGGAGAAGCGTTCATGGCTCGCCACCGCGCTACGTCGCTTGATGAAGCGTTCGTCAATGCCTCATTGTGATAACGTCAACCGCGAAAAGGGGCGCTAAGCGCCCCCGTACCCGTCACAACCCCTCCAGCTCCGCCATCAGATCACTCAGCCGCTCGACCTTGCCCTCATCCAGCGCAGTGCCCTGCAGCCCGCGCACATACTCAGCCAGCTCTTCGACCGTACCGCACTCGAACATCGCCCGCAGGGGCACGTTCAGCCGCAGCTGTTTCTGCACCCGCGAGGCAATCTGCGTTGCCAGAAGCGAATGCCCGCCCAGCTCGAAGAAGTTGTCGTGCACCCCTACCCGCTCGGCTTTGAGCACGTCGGCCCAGATACCGGCAAGCACGCCCTCCAGTTCGTCGCGCGGCGCCAGGTATGCCTGACTGTGCTGGCCGCCGATCTCAATGACCGGCAGGGCCTTGCGGTCTAGCTTGCCGTTGGCATTGTGCGGCAGGCTGTCGAACCAGGCCCAGTGCAGCGGCACCATGTAGTCCGGCAGGTCGGCGCGCAGGCGTTGCTTGACCTGCTCCAGCAGCACGGCGTCAGCCACGACACCCTGATGGGCGACCAGGTAACCGACCAGATGCTTGCCGTTGACCCCGTCCTGCACGCCAACCGCGGCATCGCGGATTTCGACCTGCTCGTGCAGGCGGGCTTCGATTTCACCCAGCTCGATGCGGTAGCCGCGGATCTTCACCTGGTGGTCGATACGGCCGACATATTCGAGCACACCGTCCGGGCGCTGACGTGCCAGGTCGCCGGTTCGGTACAGACGCTCGCCCGGCGCGCCGTGCGGGTGCGGGATGAACGCCAGCGCAGTGCGCACCGGGTCACCGACGTAGCCACGGCCCACCCCGGTACCGGCAACACACAGCTCGCCCACCGCGCCCAACGGCACCAGCGCTTGATCCTCGCCATAGAGGTACAGGCGGTTGTTGTCGGTTGGTGTACCAATCGGCAGGTAGCTGCCCCGGGTCGAGGCAAGGTCGACGCGGAAGAACGCCACATCATCGGAACACTCTGCCGGGCCATAGGCGTTGACCAGGCCGATGTGCGGGTAGCGCTGCAGCCATTGCGCAGCGAGTTCCGGCGGCATGGCTTCGCCAGTTGGCAGCATCCAGCGCAGGCCATCGAGCGCCTGGTGATCGCTGGCCAGCATGCCCTGGATCAGCGACGGTACGCTTTCCAGCACAGTGATGCCAGTGGCCTGCACATGGGCCAGCAAGCCCTGCGGATCGTGCGCGATGGCGTTGGGTACGATCTCGACCCTGCCCCCGAACAAGGGCGCAGCGAGGAACTGCCATACCGAGATATCGAAGCTCTGCGAGGCGGTCTGGGCGATCACATCATGCTCGCTCAGTGCCAGGTAAGGCACCTTGCTCAGCTGGTTGTTGAGCATGCCGCGCTGCTCGACCATTACCCCTTTGGGCAACCCGGTGGAGCCTGAGGTGTAGATGACATAGGCGAGGTTGCCCGGCCCACTGTGGATGCCGGGGTTGTGGCTGGCACTATTGCTCGCCTGGATGTCCTCCCACACCAACAGGTGCGGCCGCGCCACGCCCGTCAGTGTGTCGAGCAACTGGCGGGCTTGCTCGGCACAGGCTGCGCTGCACACCAGAACGGGTGTGCGGCTGAGCTCGACGATGCGCTGCAGGCGCGCCGATGGCAGGCCTGGGTCCAGCGGCAGGTAGCCCGCGCCCGCCTTGAAACTGCCAACGATCATGCCAAGCAGCGGCAGGCCGCGCTCGGCCAGCAGCGCGACCGGCTGATCGATGGCGACCCCCGCTGCGACCAGCGCATGGCCCAGGCGGTTGGCCGCCAGGTTCAGCCCGGCGTAGTCGTAGCTCGCCTCCAGGCAACGGGCCACGGTGCGTTCAGGGTGCGCAGCCACCTGCGCCTCGAACTGCGCAACGTAGCTCTGCTCCAGCGCGTAGGCATGCTCGGTGCGGTTGCAGTCCTCGAGCAGGAAGCGCTGTTCATCGTCACCCAGCAGTGGCAGCTCGCTTACCTGCCCTTCAAAACCCTGCACCAGGGCCAGCAGCAAGCGCTTGAACTCGGCCAGCAGACGTTCGACGGTGGGGAAGTCGAAGTAGCGCTGGTCGAACGACAGGTGCAGCCCCAGGTCGTCGCCTGGGTAGCACACCGCGGTCAACGGGAAGTTAGTGTGGGTACGGCCCGAATCGGAGCTGGCGTTCAGGTGCTGGGCATGGTCGAGCACGGCGGTTTCCACCGGTGCGTTCTCGAACACGAACAAGCTGTTGAACAGCGGCTGGCCCTTGGGCAGTTCGCTGCACGCCTGGATCGTCACCAGTGGCAGGTACTCGTACTCGCGCAGCTCCATGTTGCGCTCCAGCAGGCTTTGCAGCCACTGGCGCACACTGCATCGCTGGCCTGGTTCGGGCAGTTGTACCCGCAGGGCGATACTGTTGATGAACAGGCCCACGGTGCGTTGCATCTGCGGCATGCTCACCGGGCGCCCAGCCACGGTGACGCCGAAGGCCACGTCGCGATCACCGCTGTAGCGCGCCAGCACCAGCGCCCAAGCCGCCTGGGCAAAGGTATTGATGGTCAACTGGTGAGCCTGGGCCAGCTCGCGCAGGCGTACGCCGTCGCTGACCGCCAGGCGTGTGTGGCAGTCGCCGACCACCATGCCGTCACCGGCATGATCGTTGCGCAACGGGCGGTCGCTGGGCAGCGCCGTGGCGCGTTCGAAACCGGCGAGGTTGGCCTGCCACCAGCCACGGGCATCATCCAGGTCCTGGCGTTGCAGCCAGCCGATGTAGTCGCGGTAGCGCGGTGGCACCGGCAACTGGGCCTGACGCCCGTCGCCCAACGCCTGGTAGATCTCGAAGAAGTCGTTCATCAGCAGCGAGCGGCACCAGGCATCGATGAGGATGTGGTGGTTGCTCATCATGAACCAGTAGCGTTGCTCGTCGACCCGTACCAGGCGCAGGTGGAACGGTGCTTCGCGCAGCAGTTCGAAACCGGCCTCGCGCTCCTGCTTGTGCAGCGCTTGCAGGCGCTGTTCCTGGGTCGTCTCGTCAAGGCCGCGCCAGTCCTGATAGTCCACCGGCGTATGGCCCGGTTTGTGGATGATCTGCAGCATTGCTTCGCCCGCGTTCCAGCAGAACGACGCGCGCAGCGCCTCATGGCGCGCGACCACGGCCTGCCAGGCCACGGCGAAGCGCTGCGGGTCAAGGGCGCTGTTGATGCGGTAGCGGTCCTGCATGTAATAGATGCCAGTGCCCGGCTCCAGCAACGTGTGCAACAACAGGCCCTCCTGCATCGGCGTCAGCGGATACACGTCCTCGATGTGGGCGGCGGGAACCGGCAGCGCGTCGATCTGCTCCTGGCTCAGGTGAGCCAACGGGAAGTCAGACGGGGTAAAGCTGCCGTTGCCATCGACCAGGCAGTGAGCGACCACGGCCAGCAGCTCCTGGCGATACGCTTCGGCCAATCGTGCAATGGTCTGCTCGTCGAAGCGCTCGGTGCTGTAGGTCCAGCGCAGCTGCAACGCCCCGCCGTAAACCTGGCCGTCGACGCTGAGCCAGTTTGGCAGCGGCGCTTCCAGGTCATGGGCCAGGCCCGCAGGTGCGTCCAGTGGCTGGAACAAGGCAGCGGCGTCGAACTGCTGGTCGAACTGGCCCAGGTAGTTGAAGGTAATCCGCGCCTGCGGCAGTGCCGCCATGCGTTCACGCCCGGTTTCGTCAGCCAGGTAGCGCAGCACGCCATAGCCCTGCCCCTTGTGGGGGACCTGACGCAGTTGTTCCTTGATCCGCTTGATAGACGTGGCACGCGCGCCCTCGTCCTGGCCCGTGTGCGGGCTCAAGCGTACTGGGTAGGCGCTGGTGAACCAGCCGACACTGCGGGTCAGGTCCATATCCTCGAACAGGCCGTCGCGGCCATGGCCTTCGAGCTGCACCAACACTTCATCGTCGCCGGTCCAGCGGCACAGGGTGCGCGCCAGGGCGGTCAGCAGCAGATCGTTGACCTGGGTGTGGTAGGCCGCCGGAGCCTGCTGCAGCAACTGGCGGGTCTGGTCCACGTCCAGGCCGATGGTCAGGGTATTGGCATGCCGGTGCAGGTTGCCACCTTGCGTGTGATCACAGGGCAGTTCGTGGCGCACGTTGCCCAGTTGCCCCTCCCACCAGCTGAGCTCGTCACGCAGCGAATCGCTGCCGGCATAGCTGGCCAGGCGCGCGGCCCAGTCGGCCAGGGCATGGGTCTTGGCTGCCAGCGGCTGGCCACGGTACAGCGCCTGCAGGTCTTCGAGCAGTACACGCCAGGACACGCCGTCGACCACCAGGTGATGAATCGCCAACAACAGGCGCTGGGCGCCTTCGCCGTCACTGACCAGCAAGGCACGCAGCAACGGGCCGCGCTCCAGGTCGAGGCTACGTTGTACGTCGGTGTACAGCGCCTGGCAGTCATCGAGGTCGGCCACCGTGGCGGTCCACAGCAACTGCTCGCTGGCGGGTGCGGCGAAGTCGCCCTGCCAGCGGCCATTGGCCTGGGTGAAACGCAGGCGCAGGCTGTCATGGTGCGCCACCAATGCGGCCAGAGCCGGTTCCAGGGTGGCTGCAGCCAGCGGCTGGCGTGCCTCCAGCAGCACAGCCTGGTTCCAGTGCTGGGGGTGGGTGACGTCACTGTCGAAGAACCAGTGCTGGATCGGCGTCAGGCCGCTGTGCCCCTGACGCAGGCCTTGTTCGATGGCGCTCGGTGCCTCGCTACGGCTGACCACGGCAGCCAGGGTCTGGATGGTCTGGTGCTGGAACAGGTCACGTGGGGTGAACTGCAGGCCAAGCTGACGGGCCCGGCTGACCACCTGGATGGACAAAATCGAATCGCCACCCAGCTCGAAGAAATTGTCCTGCACGCCCACCTGGGAAACGTTGAGCACATCGCGCCATACCTGCGCCAGTTGCACCTCCAGGGGGTTGCCCGGCGCCTGGTAGTGTTGGCGCGCCTGCTCAAGATCCGGCAGCGGCAAGGCCCGGCGATCGAGCTTGCCGTTGCCCATCAGCGGCAGGCTGCCCAACAGCACCAGGTGTGCCGGCACCATGTAGTCCGGCAGGTGCTGGCGGGCATCGGCCTTGACCGCTTCACGCAGGCGGGCCTGGGCCTGGCTGTCGGCGCCGGCCTGTTTGCACACCAGGTAACCCACCAGTTGCTTGCCACCGGGCAGGTCCAGGGCCAGCACCACCGCCTCGTCGACATCGGCATGTTCCTGCAGGCGGCTTTCGATTTCGCCCAGTTCGATGCGGAAGCCGCGGATCTTCACCTGCTGGTCGGCACGGCCGACGTACTCCACCAAGCCGTCGGCGCGCAGGCGCACCAGGTCGCCGGTACGGTACAGGCGCCCACCGTCGTGGCTGAACGGGTCGGCGACAAAGCGTTCGGCACTTAACCCGGGGCGGTCGTGGTAACCCTGAGCCAGGCCGGCACCGCCGACATACAATTCACCGATGCCACCTTGCGGCAGCAAGGCCAGGTCGTCGTCGAGGATATAGGCGCTGCGCGCCCCGATCACCCTGCCGATCGGCACACTGCCCGCGTCGCCGGGCAAGGTGTCCGGGGCCTGGCAGGCCAGTGGCATGACCACCGTCTCGGTCGGGCCATAGGCGTTGAAGCACTGCTGCGGGGCAAAGGCCTGTCGGATCCGTTGCAGGTGCTCGCCCGTCAGCGCTTCACCGCCAGTGATCACCAAGCGCACTGGCAACTGCTGGCCTTGCCCTGCCAGGTACTGGGCCAGCTGGCTGCCGTAGCTTGGGGTGAAGCCCAGGATGCTCACCCGTTGCTCGCGCACCAGTTGGCAGATGTCCTCGGCGCCCCATTGGCCCTGGGCACGCAATACCACGCGGGCACCACAGAGCAAGGGCACCAGCAAGCGTTCGCTGGCAGCGTCGAAGTTGATCGAATAGAAATGCAGTTCGCAGTCGTCACTGCGCATGCCGAAGGACGCAATCACCGCCTGGCAATGCATGGCGATTTCACCGTGGCTGACCACCACGCCCTTGGGTTTGCCGGTGGACCCGGAGGTATAGATCAGGTAGGCCTGGTGCTGCGGCAGGTTGAGGTTGTCCAGCGGTGCATCGCTGTACGCCGACAGGCTGTTGGCATCGTCCTCCAGGCTCCAGCGCGCCACTCCCTCGGGCAGTTCGCCGAGTGTGTCGAGCAACGTGCGCTGGCTAAGCAGCAGGCCGATGCGGCTGTCCTCGATCATGTAGCGCAGGCGATCGAGTGGGTATTCCGGGTCCAGTGGCACGTAGGCGCCACCGGCCTTGAGAATGGCCAGCAGGCCGACGACCATTTCCAGCGAGCGCTCCAGGGCCAGGCCCACCCGCACCTGCGGGCCCACACCGCGCTCGCGCAAGGCACGGGCCAGGCGGTTGGCCTGTTGATCAAGCTCGGCGTAGCTCAGGTGCTGGCCTGCAAAGGTCAATGCACCGGCGTGCGGCGTGCGCGCGGCCTGGGCGGCAAACAGGCCATGCAGGGTGTGGTCGAGGGCGACGTTGTGCTCGCCCTGCAACTGGCTGACCAATGCCTGCTGTTCGGCGTCGGCCAGCATCGGCAGTTCACACAGGCGTTGCTGCGGGTCGTCGAGCAGGCCCGCCAGCAACTGCTGCCAATGCTCGGCCATACGCGCGATACGCGGCTCGTCGAACAGGTCGCGGCTGTAGGTCAGGCAGCACCCCAGGCGGCCGTCGAGGTCGGTCACCTCCAGGTACAGGTCGAACTTGGTGGCGCTGGCATCGTTGACCAGGTAATCCACCTGCATGCCGGCCAGTTCACGGCTTTGCTGGAAGGCCCAGCGCTGAACGTTGCACATTACCTGGAACAACGGGTTGTAAGCGCTGCTGCGGGGCGGTTGCAGGGCCTCGACCAGCTGGTCGAACGGCAGGTCCTGATGCGACTGAGCTTCGATGGCAGCCTGGCGTACCTGCTCGAGCAAGGTGGCAGCGGTCATCTGTCCGTCCAGCTCGCAGCGCAGGACCTGGGTGTTGAGGAAGGCGCCGATCAGCCCTTCGCTTTCCGGGCGGATGCGGTTGGCCACCGGCGCGCCGATGCGCAGGTCGCGCTGGCCGCTGTAGCGGTGCAGCAACGCGGCCAGGGTGGCGGTCATGGTCATGAACAGGGTCAGCCCGCGCTGGCTGTTGAACGCGTGCACGCGGGCGGCCAGTGCCGGGTCGAGGTCGAAACGGAACAACTCGCCCCGGTGGCTCTGAACGGCCGGGCGTGGACGGTCAGCGGGCAGGGCCAGCACCGGGTGTTCATCGCCCAGGCGAGCCTTCCAGTAGGCCAGCTGTCGCGCGCCCTCGCCGCTTTCCAACCACTGCCGTTGCCATACGCTGTAGTCCAGGTACTGCACCGGCAGCGGTGCCAACGGTGACTCACGGTCGTCGACGAAGGCTTCGTACAGCTCCCCCAGTTCGCGGGCGAAGATATCCATCGCCCAGCCTTCGGTAACAATGTGGTGCAGGGTCAGCACGAAGTAATGTTCGCGCTCCTGGGCCTTGACCAGGCAGGCGCGCAGCAGCGGGCCGCGCTCCAGGTCGAACGGCTGGTGCGCCTGCGCATCAGCCAACTGCTGCAGGCGCTGCTGGCGGCTATCGGCTGGCAAGGCGCTGAAGTCCTGCCAGTCCAGCTGCACGGTACTGTCGTCGGCCACGCACTGGTACGGCACACCGTCGATGGCAGGGAACGTAGTACGCAGGGTTTCGTGGCGCACGATCAAGGCTTGAAGCGCGCGTTCGAAGGCATCCACGTGCAACGTGCCGCGCAGGCGCGCCATGCCGCCGACATTGTAGGCCGGGCTGTCCGGCTCCATCTGCCAGAGGAACCACATGCGCTGCTGCGAATACGACAGGGGGACTGCCTGGCGGCGGTCGACCCGGGCGATCTCGCCTTGCAGGTTGTGCTCACCGGCCTCGCGGATGCGTGCGATCTCGGCACAGAAGGCGGCCAGTTCACTGGCCTCGAACAGCACCTTCAACGGCAGCTCGACATCGCACGCCTGGCGGGTACGCGAAACGATCTGGGTGGCCAGCAGCGAGTGGCCGCCCAAGGCGAAAAAGTCGTCGTGCAGGCCCACGCGCGGCAGGTTGAGTACCTCCCGCCAGATGGCCGCAACCTGCTGCTGCAGCGCAGTCTGTGGCTCGATATGCTCACGCTGGTGCCAGACCGGCGCAGGCAGCGCCTTGCGATCGACCTTGCCGCTGGGCCCCAGGGGCATGTGGGCCAGAGCAATCAACTGCGCCGGTACCATATAAGCGGGCAGCCGCTCGGTCAGGTTGGCCAGCAGCGTATCGGCCTGCGCGGGGCCGCTGTAGTAGCCGACCAGTTGCGCTCCGACGCCATCCTGGTGGATCAGCACCAGCGCCTGCTCGACACCCGGCTGGCCAAGCAGGCAGGCCTGGACCTCTTCAGGTTCGACACGGAAACCACGCACTTTCACCTGCTGGTCGAGGCGACCCAGGTATTCCAGGGCTTCGGCCTGCACGTGCCAGCGCGCGCGATCGCCACTGCGGTACAGGCGTTCGCCATTACCGTCCGGCTGGGGCACGAAGCGCTCAGCGGTGAGGCCTGGGCGGCCCAGGTAGCCACGGGCCAGGCCCGCACCGCCCAGGTACAACTCACCCGGCACGCCGGGGGCGGCCAGCGCCAGCTCGGTGTCGAGCACTCGACAGGTCACGTTGCCCAGCGGGCGGCCGATCGGCGAACGCACGCCGTCCTCGGCCCGGCAGTGCCAATGGGTGACGTTGATGGCGGTTTCGGTCGGGCCATAGCGGTTATGCAACTGCACCTGCGGCAGCCGTTGCAGCACACGGTCGCGCAGGCTGGCCGACAGGGCCTCGCCACCCGAGAACAGCCTTCGCAAGCTGGTGCAGCCGGCGCAAAGGGGCTCTTGCACGAATACCTGCAACAGCGGCGGCACGAAGTGCAGCGTGGTCACCCCATGCGCTTGCACCAGCGCGGCGATACGCTGCGGGTCGCGGTGTTCGCCGGCGCCGGCCAGCACCAGCTTACAGCCGGTGATCAACGGCCAGAAGCACTCCCACACCGACACGTCGAAGCTGATCGGCGCCTTCTGCATCAATACATCGCTGTCATCCAGCGCATAGGTGGCCTGCATCCACTGCAGGCGCTCGGCCAGGGCCGCGTGGGTATTGCCCACGCCCTTGGGCTGGCCGGTAGAGCCGGAGGTGTAGATCACGTAGGCCAGGTTGTCACCGTGCAGGTGCAGGCCGGGTGCGTGGCTGGGCCAGCTGTCCAGGTGCAACTGGTCAAGGGCAATGGCGCTGACACCCTCAACCTGCGGCAAGGCGGCGAGGTTGCTGCTGTTGCTCAGCAGCAGGCCGGCTTGGCAATCGCGCAGCATATAGGTCAGGCGCTCGGCCGGGTAGTCAACGTCCAGCGGCACATAGGCGCCACCGGCCTTGAGAATGGCCAGCAGGCCGATCAGCAACTGCGGCGAGCGCTCTACGGCGATGGCCACGCACGTGTCGGGGCCGACACCTTTGTCTCGCAGGTAATGAGCCAGGCGATTGGCCTGCTGGTGCAATTCGGCGTAATCGAGGCTGCCGCCGTCCCATGCCAGGGCGATGCGCGCTGGCGTCTGCCGTGCCTGTTCGTTGAGTTGCTCGACCACCAGGCGCTGCGGTCTTGGCGCAGGGGCCTGCCCCCAGGCCACCAGGTGCCGACGGCCTTGCTCATCGAGCAAATCAACATCGCCCAGGGCCAGCTGTGGTTGCACGCACACCTGTTCGAGCAAGGCCAGCAAGTGCTGGGCCAGGCGCTTGACGGTGCTGCCTTCGAACAGCTCGGCCGCATAGTCGAACGCCAGGCTCAGGCGGCCCTGGTGGTCTTCTTCGCTGTGCAACTGCAGGTCGAACTTGGCTTCCCGGCTGTGCCATGGCAGCTCCTCGGCGAGCAAGCCCGGCAGGCGGCGCAGGGCCGAAAGGTCGCGTTGCTGGTGGTTGAACATGACCTGGAACAGGCCCTGTTCGCGTGCACCGGGCAACGCTTCGAGCAGTTGTTCGAAAGGCAAGTCCTGGTTGGCCTGGGCCTCAAGAGTGGCCTGGCGTACCTGGGCCAGCAGGTGCGCGAACGGCAGGCGGCCATTGACGTGCGCACGCAGCACCTGGGTGTTGATGAAGAAACCGACCATGCCTTGGGTTTCCTGGCGCGGGCGGTTGGCGTTGGGCACACCGACGCGGATGTCGGCCTGCCCGGTGTAACGGTGCAGCAAGCCTTGCCAGGCCGCCAGCAACACCATGAACAGGCTGGCATTTTGCTCGCCCGCCAGGCCATTGAGGGCCTCGGTCAATGTGGCCGGTACTTTCACGGTCAACCGTGCGGCGCGGTTTTCATGCTGGCTGGAACGCGGGTGATCAGGGTGCAGGTCGAGCACCGGCAGGTCATCGCCCAGGCGGCCTGTCCAGTACGCCAGTTGCCGTGCGCTTTCGCCTTCGGTCAGCCACTGGCGCTGCCAGGCACCATAGTCGGCATAGCCCAGCGGCAGCGCCGCAAGAGACGCCTGGAGGCCTTGGCATCGGGCGGCATATAGCTTGGCGAACTCATCGAGCAAAATGTTCAGCGACCAGCCATCAGCCACGATGTGGTGCAACGTCACCCACAACTGGTGGTCATCGTCATCCAGGCGCACCAGGGTCACCCTCAGCAGCGGGCCTTGGGTCAGGTCGAACGGTTGCTGTGCGTGCGCTTCGCGGCGGGCGGCGACGTCGGTGGCTGGCACTCCTTCCAGGTCCAGACGGTGCAGGGTGAACGGCAGTGCGGGCAGAATGCGCTGCAGGGCCTGGCCGTCATCTTCGCTGAACACCGTGCGCAGCGACTCGTGGCGTGCTACCAGCGCCTGGAACGCGGCGTCCAGCGCCGCCGGGTCCAGCTCGCCGCGCAGGTGCAGGCCGGCAGGAATGTTATAGGCCGCCGATTGCGGCTCCAGTTGCCACAGCAGCCAGAGGCGGTTCTGCGCCAGCGACTGAGGCAACGCCTGGCCACGGCCAAGCGAAGCGATTGCAGTGCTCTGGCCCCCGCCTTGGGCGGTGATTGCCGCCACAGCGGCACTGTATTCGGCCAAGGTCGGTGCTTCGAACAAGGTGCGCAGGCTCAGGTTGATACCCAGTTCATCTGCCAGGCGTGCGGTGACCTGGGTGGCGGCGATGGAGTTGCCGCCCAGCAGCAGGAAGTGGTCGTGCGCGGCAACCGATTCGGCCTTGAGTACTTCGCGCCAGACGGCGGCGATGCGGGCCTGCAGGCCATCGCCCACACCGGTGGCATCGGCCGGCTCAGCGGCTGTGGGAAAACGCGCGCAGCAATCCAGGCTGCCATCGTTCATCCGCAGGCGGCAGGCCGAGCGCTGCAACTTGCCGCTGGAGGTCTTGGGCAATGCGCCCGGGTTGAGCAACAGGACTACCGCCGGCGCCTGGCGGCAGGCATCAGCGATGACTTGGCGCAGGGTCTTGATCAGCGCCTCGGGCTGGACCGTCTTCTGCACGTTGCGGCTGATTTCCACCGCAACCCCAATCCCCTCCTCGCCCTGATCGTCGACAGCAAATACTGCCACACGGCCTTTGCGTAGCAGCTCGACTTCACGCTCCAGGGTTTTTTCCAGGTCTTGGGGGTAGAGGTTCTGACCGCGCACGATCAGCATGTCCTTCAGGCGCCCGGTAACGAACACCTCGCCTTCGCGCATGAAGCCCAAGTCCCCCGTCCGCAGCCAGGTCTGACCTTCCATCTCGACGAACGTCTGCGCGCTGGCCTCTGGGTTACGCCAGTAACCCAGGGCGATGCTCGGCCCGGCGGCCCAGATCTCGCCCACCTGGTTATCCCCCAGCACCTGCCGATGCTGCGGTTCGACAATACGTACCGCATGCCCCGGCTGGGGGAAGCCGCAGCTCATCAGCACACTGCCCTTGCCGGCTTCTGCGCGGTTGGCGGCGAAGGCTTCGCCGTCCAGCTCCAGCGCACCGATGCCCTGGCCTCGGCGGCTGCCGCTGACGAACAGGGTGGCTTCGGCCAGGCCATAGCTGGCGAAGAAACTGCTGGGTGCAAAGCCGCAGGCGGCAAATTTTTCGGCGAAGGTGTCGAGGCTGTCCTGGCGGATCGGTTCGGAGCCGGAATAGGCCACGCGCCAGTGGCTCAGATCAAGGCCCGCCAAGGCTGCCTCACTGACCCGCTCGCTGCACAGGCGATAGGCAAAATCTGGCCCGCCGCTGATGGTGCCGCCATACTCGCTGATCGCCTGCAGCCAGCGCAGGGGCCGGGCGAGGAAGTAGCCTGGCGACATCAGCACGCACGGCACACCGCTGAAAATCGGCTGAAGCAGCCCGCCGATCAGCCCCATGTCGTGGTACAGGGGGAGCCAGCTGACGATGACGTCATCGGGATTGAGATCGATACCGAATCCGTGCCGGATCAACTGCTCGTTGGCAACCAGGTTGCCGTGGCTGACTTGCACGCCTTTGGGCAACGCGGTGGAGCCGGAGGTGTACTGCAAGAAGGCAATGTCATCGCCCGCCAGGGCAGGCTCCTGCCAGGCACTGGCCAACGCCAGGTCAAGGCCATCGACCGCCAGCAGTTCGGGGGCGCTTTCGCGGGCCAGGGCTTCCAGGCCCTGCAAGCTGTCGTGCAGCGCCGACACCGTCAGCAGCAGGCGCGGTTCGGCGTCGTCGATGATCGACAACAGGCGCTCCTGGTGATGCTGGCGCGAGGACTCTGGCGGATAGGCCGGCACGGCTATGACACCGGCATACAGGCAACCGAAGAATGCCGCCACGTAGTCCGGGCCACTGGGAAACAGCAGCACCGCGCGATCGCCGAACCCAGCCCGGGCCTGCAAGGCCGCGGCGATGGTGCGCGCGCGCATGTCCAGGTCCCGATAGCTGAGCACCGCCTGCTCGCCGGGGGCATCGGCCAGAAAGCGCAAGGCGATGCGGTCCGGGGTCTGCGCGGCTCGTTGCATCAAGGCCTGGACCAGCGAGAGCGGGAGTTCGAAGGCGTCCGTCATGGGGTGTTCCTGCCAGTGTCTGGGTAAGTCGGCCCGGCTGCCCCGCGCACGGTTGGCGGGCAGCGTTCAGGAGCCGGATGTACACAGGGGAACGGATGGGCAGGGCAAGAAATTACCGTGTAGCCGGGTGATCCCGCAGGCAAGGGCGTTGCACCTTCATCGCCCGCCGCCCCCCTCTTCCCAGGCAAGCCGACGGCGCCCGCTTAGAACTGAAACTAATGGATACTCATTAACTTTCGTATTTGACAATCATTATCATTCTGAATAGTTTGTCGCACGTCGTAGGAAGCTTCCCTGTCCGGGGTGCTCCTATTCCCCCCCGAGACAAGGTGATTTCCATGGCGGAACAACTATCCACAAGTAAGTGCGATTCACCATTACTCCAAGCATTCGTCGACAACCGCAGCATCCTGGTCAAGATCGCAGCCCGCATTACTGGCTGCCGCTCCCGTGCCGAGGATGTGGTGCAGGACGCCTTCTTCCGGCTCAGCGCAGCCCCGCAGATCACCTCGTCGTTCAAGGCCCAGCTCAGCTACCTGTTCCAGATCGTGCGCAATCTGGCCATCGACCATTACCGCAAACAGGCGATGGAGCTGAAGTACTCCGGCAGCGAGGAGGAAGGCCTGAACGTCGTCATCCCGAACGCCTCTCCCGAAGCCACGCACATCAACCTGGCAGCCCTTGAGCACATTGCCGAGGCGCTGAACGAACTGCCGCAGCGTACCCGTTACGCCTTCGAGATGTACCGCCTGCACGGTGTGCCGCAGAAGGACATTGCCAAGGAGCTGGGGGTATCGCCGACACTGGTCAACTTCATGATCCGTGACGCGCTGGTTCACTGCCGCAAGACGGCCAGCCGGCAGGCCTGATCGTCCTGCACGGCCTCTTCATTCGCGGGAAAACCCGCTCGTACAGGCCTTCACCGCATCGCTGCAGTGCGGGCCTGGATGAGCGGGTTTACCCGCGAAGGAGCCCATTCGATAGATCAGACCAGCCTGCAACGGTCGAAAAACCGCTCCCGCCCCAGAATCATCAGCGCTGCACGCTTGTGCGGGAAATCGAATTCCTTGTCGCAATGGAAGCACTGGTCATGCATGTAGCCGATCATCTTGCCATTGTCGGCACGCGGTTCGGCAACCACCCGCTGGGTGCGAGGGTCATCCAGGAACAAGTAGTGCACCAGCGCTGACAACCAGCTGGCGACCTTGTGCGGGCCGCGGTGCATCTCTTCCCCGACCAGCATATGGATGCCGCGGTCATAGTCATCTGCCGGGTAAAACGGCGCGATGCGATCTTCCTTGGCCCAATAAGCCTCGAAATAAGCGAACGGCTGATCATCGAAGCAGCCGATCAAGGTCACGGTGTGCGGGTCGGCCTCGAGCTTCGTCAGGTATTCACGGTGCTGCTCCAGTGAGCCGCCCTCCTGCCAGAACTTCTCCACACGCGGGTTGTTCTGCCAGCGGTTGAAGCGCTCCAGGTCCTGATCGATTTCCAGGGTGCGTAACGAAACCCAGCTACCCAGGCGTGCATCGAAGCGCCGGTACACCTCGCCACGTGGCTTGGGCGCGCGGCGAGGGTGGCGCTTGCCATTGCTGATCTGCATCTGCTGCGGATAGGCATCGCCGACCGGCTGGCCGAGCCAGGGCTGTGGCAACTGCCAGAACACCGTGCGCTCGCACAGGTACACGCCGGGCTGCTCGGTGATGAGCAACAGGCCACTGGCGAGGGTTTCAGGGACTGCCTCTGGCAGGTGCCAGGCCAGACGCTGGCGGGCCGGGTCACGCGACAGCAGCCAATAGCAGGCCGCCCACAGGGCCTGTTGCGGGCGCTCGGGGCAAAGGCGCTGAAGGTGCACTGCCAAGGTTTCTGCAGGTTCCAGGCGCACCTGGATCAACGGCTGGCCCTCAAGGGTAAGGCTCAACCAACAATCGCCCTCTTCGGCAGCCAAGCTGCGCCAGCGTGGCGGTGAAAGGGGCTGCGAAGCGGCATCGAACGGCATGGGCAGTGCTCACGGCAAATGAAAGAAAGGCTCACTCCGGAAAACGTGGTCGCCACCAGGGAATTTAGTCGTGAGGCGCTTCGACGGTGATTCGGTAGGGCTGGAAGATACGGCTCAGCTCACCCGTATCGCGCAGGTAACGTAGCAGCGCGGCAAATCGCTGGCCACTGATGGGCGCATCAGGGCGCAACAACGCGTAGTGGTGGTAGACCTGGTCAATGCGCGTCGAAGCGATCAACTGGTTGAGGCTGGCCGGGTTGCGCAGCAGAAAGTCGCTGAGGTACGAGCGGGTGACCAGCGCGATGTCGGCGCGACCGACCTGGACCATCAGCAAATTGCTGTCATGGGAATAGGTCAGCGTTGCGTTGTAGGTGCTGCGCAGGTATTTCGGGTCCGGATTAAAGCCGGCAAACGCGTAGTGATAGCCATTGAACAAGGCCAGCCGCTTGCCGGCCAGGTCGTCGAAGTAGTGCTGATCGCGGCCATCGATCTTCCTGGCCACAAACACTTCGGCGTCTTCCAGGCCCATGTCCACTGCCTGGTGGGGAATGTGCTGCCAGCCCCACTCAGGGTTTTCGAAGATGGCCATGTCGGTGCGGCCTTGCTGCAAGTCGCCAAAACGCCGCTGAATGGACGTGGGCACCAGCACGAAGCGGTAATCGGGCTGCAAGCGGTTCAATGCCTCGACCAGTTGAGGCAACAAGCCAGTATCAGCGCCTTGTTCAGGGCGCACGGTGTACGGTGGAAAGTGCGCGGCGCCAATCTTTACCTCGATGGCGTCACCAGCCCATGCCGGCACCGCCAGCCATACTGCGGCCAGCAACAACAAGGTGGACAGAGCCTTCAGGCCGGGCGCTGGGGTCAAGACGGACACTCATCACGGTTCTTACCTGGATGCGTCTAAGCTAGGCGTTTTCCCGGCAGGGTACAACCGCTGGTTATGCCAAAGTGAGGGCATTTTGCCAGGGGATGCCGTGTGCCCGCACATTGGCTACGCTGCTCTAGCATGTATGGCGAGGGAGCCTGGTATGGGCCACTGGTTGGTGATCGACCTGGAAGCCACCACCGATGACGGTGGCTGGCCGGTCACGGAGATGGAAATCATTGAAATCGGCGCCAGCCTGGTGACCCGCGAAGGCCGCGAAGTGGACCACTTCCAGCGCTTCGTGCGGCCCCGGCGACGGCCACAACTGACGCCATTCTGTCGCGAGCTGACGCACATCAGCCAGGCCAACGTCGACAGCGCCGCGGCGTTCCCCGAAGTGTGGGCGCGCTTCGAGCGCTGGCTTGGCCACCACCGCGGGCAGTTGCAGGCCTGGGTCAGCTGGGGCGACTACGATCGCCAGCAACTGCTGCAGGAATGGCAACACCATCACGTCGACAGCCTGTTGCGCCAGCTGCCGCACATCAACCTCAAGCAGCGTTTTGCCAAGGCCCGCCACTTGCAGCGCCCGGCGGGCCTCAACGGCGCCCTGCAGTTGGCCGGGATGCACTTTTGCGGGCAGCAGCACCGGGCCCTTGAAGATGCGCGCAATACGGCACGGCTGCTGCCGCTGAGCCTGCCGAGCCCGTGAACCCAGGGCCGTGAAAGCAGATGACGGGGCGGATGGGCTTGGGCATACTGGCCAGCCCTTTTTCACCCCCTCTTTTTCTGGAGTCGCCCTATGTTCAAGGTCAACGAGTACTTCGATGGCACCGTCAAGTCGATCGCCTTCGAAGGCAGTGAAGGTCCGGCTACCGTCGGCGTCATGGCACCGGGCGAATACGAGTTCGGCACTGCCAAGCGCGAAATCATGCACGTGGTGTCCGGTGCACTGACCGTGAAGCTGCCAGGCAGCGACAACTGGGAAACCTTCCATGCAGGCGACAAGTTCAATGTTGCCGCCGACAGCAAGTTCCAACTCAAAGTCGCGGTAGACACCGCTTACCTGTGCGAGTACCGCGACTAAGCGATTGCCTGCACCGGCCCTATCGCCGGCACGCCAGCGCCCGCAGGGCATGACCTGTGTGAGCGCCGGCTTGTCAGCGATGAGGGCAGCACTATTTCAACAGGAAACCCGCCACCTGCTCAGCCGCCGCCTGCAGATGCTGTTCATGGCTGAACCCCGACGCCTTCAGCGGCTTCAGGTCATGATCCCCTGACACCAGCCAGCTCACCTCAATCGACGGTGACAATGCATACCCCTGCACCGCCTCCCGATTCCCCAGTGCATCCCGCTCGCCCTGCACGATCAATGTGGGTGTCTGCAAGCCTGCCAGGTGCTCGACCCGCGGTTTTTCCGGTTTGCCCACTGCATAGAAGGGATACCCCAGGCATACCAGCGCATCGGCGCCGAGTTCGTCGGCCAACAGGCTGGCCATGCGTCCGCCCATCGACTTGCCACCCACCGCCAGCCTGCCCGCGACCAAAGGTCGCACCTGCCGGTACACATCGCGCCAGCATTCCAATAGCACCTTCTGCGGATTGGGCGGCCGCTTGCCGCCACTGACCCTGCGTTCGGCCATGTAAGGGAATTCGAAACGAACCACCCCTACCCCAAGCGCCGCCAGCCTTTGCGCCATCTCGTTCATGAACCCACTGTCCATCGGCGCGCCTGCACCATGGGCCAGGATCAGACACGCGCAAGGGGCATCGCTGCCCTGATTCTGTGGAAGATCGCAGTGCAAGCCTGGGACATTTCTGATCTTCGCCCATTGATCCCCGTCAATACCGGCACATTGCCCATTACTCATGCTTGCCTCGCTGTATAGCCTGCCAAATAAACCGTGGATGGGAACCCATACATGAACACAACCAGCAGTACCGCCTATAACTACAAGGTGGTCCGCCAATTCGCCATCATGACGGTGGTGTGGGGAATCGTCGGGATGGGGCTCGGCGTCTTCATCGCCGCCCAGCTCGCCTGGCCTTCCCTGAACTTCGACCTCCCCTGGACCAGCTTCGGCCGCCTGCGACCCCTGCATACCAATGCGGTGATCTTCGCCTTCGGCGGCTGCGCCCTGTTCGCCACCTCCTATTATTCGGTGCAACGCACCTGCCAGACCACCCTGTTTTCACCGAGGTTGGCCGCGTTCACCTTCTGGGGCTGGCAACTGGTGATCCTGCTCGCGGCCATCAGCCTGCCGCTGGGGTACACCAGCTCCAAGGAATACGCCGAGCTGGAATGGCCGATCGACATCCTGATCACCATCGTCTGGGTCTGCTACGCCATCGTGTTCTTCGGCACGCTGATGAAACGCAACACCAAGCATATCTATGTCGGCAACTGGTTCTTCGGCGCGTTCATCCTGACCGTGGCGATGCTGCACATCGTCAACAACCTGGAGCTGCCGGTCAGCCTGACCAAGTCGTACTCCATCTACGCCGGGGCTACCGATGCGATGGTGCAGTGGTGGTACGGCCACAACGCGGTGGGCTTCTTCCTCACCGCTGGCTTCCTGGGGATGATGTACTACTACGTGCCCAAGCAAGCCGAACGCCCGGTGTATTCCTATCGGCTGTCGATCGTCCACTTCTGGGCACTGATCACCCTGTACATCTGGGCCGGCCCGCACCACCTGCACTACACCGCGCTGCCCGACTGGGCACAGTCGCTGGGCATGGTGATGTCGTTGATTCTGCTGGCACCGAGCTGGGGCGGCATGATCAACGGCATGATGACCCTGTCCGGTGCCTGGCATAAGTTGCGCAGCGACCCGATCCTGCGCTTCCTCGTCGTCTCGCTGGCGTTCTACGGCATGTCCACGTTCGAAGGCCCGATGATGGCCATCAAGACGGTCAACGCCCTGTCCCACTACACCGACTGGACCATTGGCCACGTACACGCCGGCGCCCTCGGCTGGGTGGCGATGATCTCCATCGGCGCGCTGTACCACACCATCCCGAAAGTGTTCGGCCAAGAGCGCATGTACAGCCTGGGCCTGATCAACGCGCACTTCTGGCTGGCGACCATCGGCACCGTGCTGTACATCGCCTCGATGTGGGTCAACGGCATCGCCCAGGGCCTGATGTGGCGCGCGGTCAACAGTGACGGCACGCTCACCTACTCGTTCGTGGAAACCCTGGTAGCCAGCCACCCTGGCTTCATTGTGCGCTTCGTTGGTGGTGCGATCTTCCTCAGTGGCATGTTCCTGATGGCCTGGAACACCTGGCGCACCGTGCGTGCCCCGGCCATCGATGCCGCCCCTGCCAACGCGCAACTGGCCTGAGGAGACCTGCCTGATGAAACATGAAGTCATCGAGAAAAACGTCGGCCTGCTGGCCCTGCTGATGGTGTTTGCCGTCAGCATCGGCGGCCTGACGCAGATCGTCCCGCTGTTCTTCCAGGACGTGACCAACAAGCCGGTCGAAGGCATGAAGCCTTACACCGCGCTGCAACTGGAAGGCCGTGACATCTACATCCGCGAAGGCTGCGTGGGCTGCCACTCACAGATGATCCGACCGTTCCGCGCCGAGACCGAGCGCTATGGCCACTACTCCGTGGCCGGTGAAAGCGTGTGGGACCACCCGTTCCTGTGGGGGTCCAAACGCACCGGGCCGGACCTTGCCCGGGTAGGTGGGCGTTACTCCGACGACTGGCACCGTGCGCACCTGTACAACCCGCGCAACGTGGTACCGGAGTCGAAGATGCCGTCCTACCCGTGGCTGGTGGCCCAGCAGGTCGACAACAGCCACACCGACATCAAGATGCGCACCTTGCGCACCCTTGGCGTGCCCTACACCGACGAGGACATTGCCGGTGCCCGCGACGCGGTCAAGGGCAAGACCGAGATGGACGCCCTGGTGGCCTACCTGCAGGTGCTCGGCACCGCGATCAAGAACAAGAGGTAAGTGCGATGGAACTGGACATCGGCATGATCCGCGGCCTGGGCACCCTGGTAGTGATGATCGCCTTCATCGGCCTCTCGCTCTGGGTGTTCAACCGCCGCCGCGACCGTGATTTCGCCGAAGCGCGCCTGCTGCCCTTCGTCGACGACCGCCTGCCCCCTGCCGGGCAGGACACTGCCAAGAGGCCCGTTTTGAGGAACGTAAGTCAATGACTACCTTCTGGAGTACCTACATCAGCGTACTGACCATCGGCAGCCTGATCGGCCTGACCTGGCTGCTGCTGTCGACCCGCAAGGGCCAGAGCAACAGCACCACCGACCAGACCATGGGCCACAGCTTCGATGGCATCGAGGAGTACGACAACCCATTGCCCAAGTGGTGGTTCTGGCTGTTCGTCGGCACCTTGGTGTTCTCGGTGGGCTACCTGATCCTTTACCCGGGCCTGGGCAACTGGAAAGGCATCCTGCCTGGTTACGAAAACGGCTGGACCGGCGCCAACGAGTGGCAGAAGGAAATGGACAAGGCTGACGCCAAGTTCGGCCCGATCTTCGCCAAGTACGCCGCCATGCCAGTCGAGGAGGTGGCCAAGGACCCTCAGGCATTGAAGATGGGCAGCCGCCTGTTCGCTTCCAACTGCTCGGTATGCCACGGCTCCGACGCCAAGGGCGCCTACGGCTTCCCCAACCTGACCGACAACGACTGGCGTTGGGGCGGCGACCCCGAGACCATCAAGGCGTCGATCATGAATGGCCGCCACGGTGTGATGCCCGCGTGGGCCGAGGTAATTGGCGAGCAAGGCGTGGCGGACGTCGCGGCCTATGTACTGACCAACCTCGACGGACGCAGCCTGCCCGAAGGGGTCAAAGCCGACGTGGCCAAAGGCAAGGAGATCTTCGCCGGCAACTGCGTGGCCTGCCACGGGCCTGAGGGCAATGGCACACCCGCCATGGGAGCGCCCAACCTCAACCATCCGCAGGCGTTCATCTACGGCTCGAGTTTTGCCCAGCTGCAGCAGACCATTCGCTACGGCCGCCAAGGGCAGATGCCGGCCCAGGCGGACATTCAGGGCAATGACAAGGTCCACCTGCTGGCGGCCTATGTCTATAGCCTGTCGCAAAGCGCTGAAACCGTAACGGCCGAGTAACACCCCGGGGCCGCTGCGCGGCCCCACCCCTCCTTGCACCCCCTCCGAACAGAACTAAGCTTGTTGCCTCAGTGGGCTTCGCTGCCAGTCCAGCGAAGCAGACGCGGCGCATAGCCTGACGCCGCCCGCAAAAAAGCTTGACCGTTCGATCAGAAAAATACGAAAAACGGTACACATTACAAATATTTATTTGTGTACAATCGCCCGAACCCTATTGCTGCGGGACACCGGCAAAAGGGCCCGGACACGGGTCGGCGCAGGACGCCTGCGTTGCCATAACCCTGGTGGTTATCGATACTGGCGCCGATTTTTCAACCAACAAGAACTCCAAAACCGTGGAACCTTAGAATGAGCACTGCAATCAGTCCGACTGCTTATAACTATAAGGTCGTCCGCCAGTTCGCCATCATGACGGTGGTCTGGGGGATCCTTGGCATGGGCCTCGGCGTCTTCATCGCCTCGCAGCTGGTGTGGCCGCAACTGAACCTGGACCTGCCCTGGACCAGCTTCGGCCGCTTGCGCCCACTGCATACCAACTTGGTCATCTTCGCCTTCGGCGGCTGTGCATTGTTCGGCACCAGCTACTACGTGGTGCAGCGAACCTGCCAGACCCGGCTGATCTCCGACAGCATGGCCGCCTTCACCTTCTGGGGCTGGCAGGCGGTGATCCTCGGGGCATTGATCACCCTGCCGATGGGCTACACCACCACCAAGGAATACGCGGAGCTGGAATGGCCGATCGCGATCCTGCTGGCCATCGTCTGGGTCACCTACGCACTGGTGTTCTTCGGCACCATCGTCAAACGCAAGACCAAGCACATCTACGTCGGCAACTGGTTCTACGGTGCCTTCATCGTGGTCACCGCGATGCTGCACATCGTCAACCACATCTCGCTGCCGGTGAGCCTGTTCAAATCGTACTCGGCCTATTCCGGCGCCACCGACGCCATGATCCAGTGGTGGTATGGCCACAACGCCGTGGGCTTCTTCCTCACCACCGGCTTCCTGGGGATGATGTACTACTTCGTGCCCAAGCAGGCCGAACGGCCGATCTATTCCTATCGCCTGTCGATCGTTCACTTCTGGGCGCTGATCACCCTCTACATCTGGGCCGGCCCGCACCACTTGCACTACACCGCACTGCCCGACTGGGCACAGTCGCTGGGCATGGTGATGTCGATCATCCTCCTGGCGCCAAGCTGGGGCGGCATGATCAACGGCATGATGACCTTGTCCGGTGCCTGGCATAAGCTGCGCACCGACCCGATCCTGCGCTTCCTCGTCGTCTCGCTGGCGTTCTATGGCATGTCCACCTTCGAAGGCCCGATGATGGCCATCAAGACCGTGAACTCACTGTCGCACTACACCGACTGGACCATTGGCCACGTGCATGCCGGCGCGCTCGGCTGGGTCGCCATGATCTCGATTGGCGCTGTGTACCACATGATCCCTCGCCTGTACGGCCGCGTGCAGATGCACAGCGTCGGCCTGATCAACGCGCACTTCTGGCTGGCAACCATCGGCACCGTGCTGTACATCGCCTCGATGTGGGTCAACGGCATTACTCAAGGCCTGATGTGGCGCGCCATCAACGATGACGGCACGCTCACCTATTCCTTCGTCGAAGCGCTGCAAGCCAGCCACCCGGGCTATATCGTCCGCGCGCTGGGCGGTGCGTTCTTCGCCTCCGGCATGCTGCTGATGGCCTACAACGTGTTGCGCACCGTACGCGCCGCCAACCCCGTGGAAGCAGATGAAGCGGCCAAGATCGTCGTCGTGGGAGCGCACTGATGAAGCATGAAGTCGTCGAGAAGAACATAGGCCTGCTGGCCTTCTTCATGGTCATCGCCGTCAGCATCGGTGGCCTGACCCAGATCGTCCCGCTGTTTTTCCAGGACGTAACCAATAAACCTGTCGAAGGCATGAAGCCGCGCACTGCGCTGGAACTCGAAGGCCGAGACATCTACATCCGCGAAGGTTGCGTGGGCTGCCACTCACAGATGATCCGCCCGTTCCGCGCCGAGACCGAGCGCTATGGCCACTACTCGGTGGCCGGTGAAAGCGTGTGGGACCACCCGTTCCTGTGGGGCTCCAAGCGAACCGGGCCGGACCTTGCCCGCGTAGGTGGGCGCTACTCCGACGACTGGCACCGTGCGCACCTGTACAACCCGCGCAACGTGGTACCGGAATCGAAGATGCCGTCCTACCCGTGGCTGGTGGAAAACAAGCTCGACGGCAAAGACACCGCGAAGAAAATGCAAGTGCTGCGCACCCTCGGCGTGCCCTACACCGACGCCGACATCGCCGGCGCCCGCGACGCGGTCAAGGGCAAGACCGAAATGGACGCCATCGTCGCGTACCTGCAGGGTCTTGGCACCCTCATCAAGAGCAAACGGTGACGCTGATGGATATCGGGATGATTCGCGGCCTGGGCACCGTGGTGGTGATGGTGGCGTTCGTGGGCCTGGCGCTGTGGGTCTTCAACCCACGGCGCAAGCGGGAGTTCGACGAGGCGACCCAGTTGCCCTTCGCCGATGATCCCGAGGCCAAAAAGCACGTCGAGCAAGCGCAAGCAAAAGCTGCTGGGAGCAAACAACAATGACAACCTTCTGGAGTCTGTACGTCACCGTCCTGACCCTGGGCACCATCTTCGCCCTGACCTGGCTGCTGCTGTCGACCCGCAAGGGCCAGCGTGAAGAGGTGACCGACGAAACCGTGGGGCATGCCTTCGATGGCATTGAGGAGTACGACAACCCCTTGCCAAAATGGTGGTTCTGGCTGTTCGTCGGCACCATCGTCTTCGCCTTGGGCTATCTGGTGCTGTACCCGGGGCTGGGCAACTGGAAAGGCATGTTACCGGGCTATTCGTACCTGGATAACGACAAGCAGACCGAGTTCACCAACGGTCAGTCTGGCTGGACCGGTGTGCACGAGTGGGAAAAAGAGATGGCCAAGGCCGATGCCCGCTTCGGGCCGATCTTCGCCAAGTTTGCCGCCATGCCCATCGAAGAGGTGGCCAAGGACCCGCAAGCCCTGAAGATGGGCGCGCGCCTGTTCGCCTCCAACTGCTCGGTGTGCCATGGTTCCGATGCCAAGGGCGCCTATGGCTTCCCCAACCTGACCGACAACGACTGGCGCTGGGGCGGCGAACCGGAAACCATCAAGACCACCATCATGGGCGGGCGCCATGGCGTGATGCCAGCCTGGTCGGAAGTGATCGGTGAGCAAGGCGTGGCCGATGTCGCGGCCTTCGTGCTCAGCAAACTCGATGGCCGTACCCTGCCTGAAGGCACCAAGGCCGATGCCGAGAACGGGCAGAAAATCTTCGCTGCCAACTGCGTGGCCTGCCATGGGCCGGAAGGCAAGGGTACGCCGGCAATGGGCGCGCCGAACCTGACCCATCCGCAGGCGTTCATCTATGGGTCGAGCTTCGCCCAGCTGCAGCAGACCATCCGTTATGGTCGCCAAGGGCAGATGCCAGCGCAGGAGCAGCTGCAGGGTAACGACAAGGTGCATCTGCTAGCGGCCTATGTGTACAGCCTGTCGCATCAGCAGCAGGAGCCTGAAAAGGCTGAGTAAGGCAGGCCAGGCCTCTTCGCGGGGCAAGCCCGCTCCCACAGTACTGCACAGGTCATGGGGCAACACCTGTGGGAGCGGGCTTGCCCCGTGAAGAGGCCGGCAAATGCACCCGCTGCTGACCTGGATCAATTGACACCCGCCATAACACGATTCACTCCACGAACCCAATGCGACAAAAGGTCGCAGTGCGACCCCAGCGTGCCATCACCGGCGTATCATGGATCGCAGCGCGCGTGCAGAACGCGCGAGACTGCGGCCGGCACGCACTGGCCGCGGCATTTCTCCACCGCCGTGGGACTTGATGATGAGCAAGCAAATTCCGGTACATGACGTCACCCCGCCTGCCAGCAAAGGGAAGGATTCCGTCGACCTCTACGCCTCTCGCGAGAAAATCTACACCCGCGCGTTCACTGGTTTGTTCCGCAGGCTGCGGATGGTGGGTGGGGCTGTGCTGTTCCTGCTGTACTTCGGGACCGTATGGCTGAACTGGGGCGGCCACCAGGCCGTGTGGTGGAACCTGCCAGAGCGCAAGTTCTACATCTTCGGCGCCACCATCTGGCCACAAGACTTCATCCTGCTGTCAGGCATTCTCATCGTCGCCGCGTTTGGCCTGTTCTTCATCACCGTGTTCGCCGGCCGCGTGTGGTGCGGCTATACCTGCCCGCAAAGCGTGTGGACCTGGATTTTCATGTGGTGCGAAAAAGTCACCGAAGGCGACCGCAACCAGCGCATGAAGCTCGACCGAGCGCCCATGAGCGGCAACAAGTTCCTGCGCAAGTTCGTCAAACACAGCCTATGGCTACTGATCGGCTTCGTTACCGGCATGACCTTCGTTGGCTATTTTTCGCCGATCCGCGAACTGGTCATCGAATTCTTCACTGGCCAGGCCGATGGCTGGGCCTACTTCTGGGTCGGCTTCTTTACCCTGGCCACTTACGGCAACGCCGGCTGGCTGCGTGAGCAGGTGTGCGTGTACATGTGCCCCTATGCGCGCTTCCAGAGCGTGATGTTCGACAAGGACACCCTGATCGTGTCCTACGACCCGCGCCGCGGCGAAACCCGTGGCCCGCGCAAGAAAGACCTCGACTACAAGGCCAAGGGCCTGGGCGACTGTATCGACTGCACCATGTGTGTGCAGGTCTGCCCCACCGGCATCGACATCCGCGACGGCCTGCAGATCGAATGCATCGGCTGCGCTGCCTGCATCGACGCCTGCGACAGCATCATGGACAAGATGAACTACCCCAAAGGGTTGATCAGCTATACCACCGAGCACAACCTGTCCGGGCAGAAAACCCACATGCTGCGCCCACGCCTGATCGGCTATGCACTGGTCCTGCTGGTCATGATCGGCGCCCTTGTCACCGCCTTCGCCACCCGCTCGCTGGTCGGTTTCGACGTGAGCAAGGACCGAGTGCTGTACCGCGAGAATGCCCAGGGCCGGATCGAGAACGTCTACAGCCTCAAGGTGATGAACAAGGACCAGCGCGACCATGTCTATGTGCTCGACGCCGCCGGCCTGCCGGACCTGCGCCTGGAAGGCCAGCGCGAAATCCGCGTGGCCGCCGGCGATATCGTCAGCCTGCCGGTACAGCTGTCGGTCGCGCCGGAGAAACTGCCCTCGACCACCAACGAAATCACCTTCATCCTCAAGAGCGCCGACGACAGCGCTACCGAGGTAGAAGCCAAGAGCCGCTTCATCGGCCCACAGATCCGCTAAGAGAGAACACCCACAATGACTGCCGCCACCGCCACCAGCCCCTGGTACAAGCACCTCTGGCCCTGGATCATCATCGGCATCCTGACCACCTCGGTATGCCTGAGCCTGACCATGGTCAGCATTGCTGTGCGCAACCCGGACAACCTGGTCAACGACAACTACTACGAGGCCGGCAAGGGGATCAACCGTTCGCTCGACCGCGAACTGCTCGCCCAGACCCTCAACCTCAAGGCCAGCGTGCACCTTGATGAACTGACCGGCGAAGTGGACCTGCGCCTGACCGGCAACAGCGACCCGCAAACCCTGGAGTTGAACCTGATTTCGCCGACCCAGCCGGACAAGGATCGCAAGGTGCAACTGAGCCGTGCCGAAGCGGGGCGGTATGTCGGCCAATTGGACGACAAGGTCGAGGGGCGGCGTTTCGTCGAATTGCTGGGCAGCCAGCAGGGGCAAGTGTGGCGGCTGTTCGAAGAGGAGAAGGTCGAGCATGGCGTGGCCTTGCAGCTGGGTGATGAAGCGCTGCAAGGTGCCGAGCACCAATAGCCGCATCACCTTCGTACCTGTGGGAGCGGCTTGCCGCGCTAAGGGGCCAGACCAACATAGGGTGTTGCCTGAATTGACCCCGTCGCGGGACAAGCCCGCTCCCACAGGACCCGTTCCTCTCAGCCCATGCGTGCTCGCCTTATGACCCAGCCCATCCCCTGCTACCACTGCGCCCTGCCCGTCCCCGCCGGCAGCCGCTTCACCGCCGTGGTCCTTGGCGAGCCCCGGCAGTTTTGCTGCCCCGGTTGCCAGGCGGTGGCCGAAGCCATCGTGGCCGGCGGCCTGGCGCATTACTACCAGCACCGCAGTGACAGCAGCGCCAACCCTGAGGCCCTGCCCAGACAGTTGCAGGACGAGCTGGCCCTCTACGACCGCAGCGACGTGCAGCAAACCTTCGTCCACCATGCCGGCGCGCTGGCCGAGGCCACTCTGCTGGTCGAAGGTATCAGCTGCGCGGCTTGTGGCTGGCTGATCGAAAAGCACCTGCGTAACCTGCCCGGCGTGGCCGACGCGCGCCTGAACCTGTCCAACCACCGGCTGCTGCTCAGTTGGCACGACAACCAACTGCCGCTGTCCAGGCTGCTGGCCGAGTTACGGCAGATAGGCTATGCCGCCCACCCGTATCAGCCTGACCAGGCCGCCGAACAACTGGCCCGCGAGAACCGCAGTGCCTTGCGCCGCCTCGGGGTGGCGGGGCTACTGTGGTTCCAGGCCATGATGGCGACCATGGCCACCTGGCCGGAATTCAACATCGACCTGTCGCCTGAGCTGCACACCATTCTGCGCTGGGTGGCGCTGTTTCTGACCATTCCTATTGTGTTCTACAGCTGCGCGCCGTTCTTCAAGGGCGCCGCACGTGACCTGCGTACCCGCCACCTGACAATGGACGTGTCGGTTTCGCTGGCCATCGCATTGGCCTTCGGCGCGGGCATCTGGACTGCAGTCACTGGCAGTGGCGAGCTGTATTTCGACACCGTGGGCATGTTCGCGCTGTTTCTGCTCACGGGCCGTTACCTGGAGCGCCGCGCACGTGAGCGCACCGCGGCGGCCACCGCGCAACTGGTCAACCTGCTGCCCGCCTCGTGCCTGCGCCTGGGAGCCCTAGGCCAGGTCGAACGCATCCTGCTTGGCGAACTGCAATGCGGCGACACCGTACAGGTGCTGCCCGGCGCAGTCATCCCGGCCGATGGGCGCATTGTCGAAGGGCGCTCCAGCGTCGACGAATCGTTGCTGACCGGTGAATACCTGCCCCAGCCGCGCCGGGTTGGCGAACGCGTGACCGGCGGCACACTGAACGTGGAAAGTACCCTGCATGTGCAGGTCGAGGCGCTGGGCCATGATTCGCGCCTGTCGGCCATCGTCCGTCTGCTGGAGCGCGCTCAGACCGAGAAGCCGCGCCTGGCGGAAATCGCCGACCGGGCAT
The DNA here is from genome assembly GCF_021602025.1 of Pseudomonas ceruminis. Lineage (GTDB taxonomy): Bacteria > Pseudomonadota > Gammaproteobacteria > Pseudomonadales > Pseudomonadaceae > Aquipseudomonas > Aquipseudomonas ceruminis. The sequence continues at coordinate 428,483 of NZ_BQHW01000001.1, read as the reverse complement.
CGCAATGGTTCCTGTTGTTCAGCCTGCTGGCGGCGCTGGTCATTGGCCTGTGGTGGTGGCACCTGGACCCGACACGGGCGTTCTGGATCGTCCTGGCAATGTTGGTGGCGACCTGCCCTTGCGCCTTGTCGCTGGCCACCCCCACCGCCCTGACCGCCGCCACGGGCACCCTGCACAAGCTCGGCCTGCTGGTCACCCGCGGTCATGTGCTGGAGGGCCTGAACCAGATCGACACGGTCATTTTCGACAAGACCGGCACCCTCACAGAGGGCCGCTTGGCTCTGCGCAGTATCCGCCAGGTCGGAGCCCTGCCCGCCGACCGTTGCCTGGCGCTGGCTGCCGCACTCGAGAACCGCTCTGAACACCCGATTGCGCGTGCCTTCGGCCGCGCGGCCGCGCCCGCAGAAGACGTGCAGACAATCCCTGGGCTGGGCCTGGAAGGTGTGGTCGATGGCCAGCGCCTGCGCATTGGCCAGGCTACGTTCGTCTGCGCCCTCAGCGGCACGCCAACCCCCGGCGTGCCGGAGCCGCGCGGCCAGTGGCTGTTGCTAGGCGACCGCCAAGGCCCATTGGCCTGGTTCGGCCTGGACGACCGCCTGCGCGAAGACGCGCCTGCCCTGCTCGCAGCCTGCAAGGCACGTGGCTGGCGCACCCTGCTGCTGTCGGGCGACAGTTCGCCGATGGTCGCCGAAGTGGCCGCACAACTGGGTATCGACCAGGCGATCGGCGGCCTGCGTCCGGACGATAAGCTGGACAGGCTCAAGGCGCTGCAAAATGCCGGACGCAAGGTGCTGATGCTTGGCGATGGAGTCAATGACGTGCCCGTGCTGGCCGCTGCCGACATCAGCATCGCCATGGGCAGCGCTACCGACCTGGCCAAGACCTGCGCCGATGCCGTGCTGTTGTCCAACCGCCTGCAGGCGCTGGTGCAAGCCTTTGACCTGGCCCGTCGCACCCGCCGCAACATCCTCGAGAACCTGCTATGGGCGACGCTGTATAATGGCCTCATGTTGCCGTTCGCCGCGCTCGGCTGGATCACCCCGGTATGGGCAGCCATCGGCATGTCGGTCAGTTCGCTGATCGTGGTGCTCAACGCCTTGCGCCTGACCCGCCTGCCCGTAAAAGCAGGCAAGCCCGCGGCGGGCTTGGCGCCATACGGAAGGAAGACGCCATGCCCGCCCTCTATATAATGATCCCGGCCGCCCTGCTGCTTGTCGGGGTCGCCGTCTACATCTTCTTCTGGGCAGTGGACAGCGGCCAATACGACGACCTGGACAGCCCTGCCCACAGCATCCTGTTCGATGATCAAGACCCACGCCACCAGGCCGCAGTCAAGAACGAAGAAGCAGGCTCCGAAAACGCCCCATCCGCACACAAGGAACAACCGCCCCGTGCCTGACCTACTGCCCCTGCTCGGCTCGGCACTGGTGCTCGGCCTGCTCGGCGGCGGCCATTGCCTGGGCATGTGTGGCGGGCTGATGGGCGCGCTGACCCTGGCCATCCCGCCCGAACAACGCGCCCGCCGCGTGCGCCTGCTGCTGGCGTACAACCTGGGGCGAGTGCTCAGCTACGCCTGCGCCGGCCTGCTGCTGGGCCTGGCCGGCTGGGCCGTGGCCAGCGGCCCGGCTGCCCTGGCGCTGCGCGTGGCAGCCGCCCTGCTGTTGATCGCCATGGGGTTGTATCTGGCGGGCTGGTGGAGCGGGCTTACGCGCATCGAGGCGCTGGGCAGGGGGCTGTGGCGGCACATCCAGCCCGTGGCTTCGCGCTTGTTGCCGGTTTCCAGCCTGCCACGGGCGCTGCTGCTTGGCGCGCTGTGGGGCTGGCTGCCGTGCGGGCTGGTCTACAGCACCTTGCTGTGGGCAGCCAGCCAAGGGCAGGCGGGGTACAGCGCAGCGCTGATGCTGGCGTTCGGGCTGGGCACCTGGCCGGTGTTGCTGGCCACGGGGTTGGCGGCAGAGCGCGTGAATGCGCTGTTGCGACGGCGCAGCGTGCGGATGGCCGGTGGCCTGCTGGTGATCCTGTTCGGGCTCTGGACCTTGCCCGGGCCTCACCAGCACTGGTTGATGGGGCATTGACAGGGGCTGCGCAGCCCAAGCTGCTCTTGATACAAATCAACACAGTTTCCTACAGACAGCCATAGACTCCGGTGCACTGCTGCTCTTTCCGGGGACCGCCCACATGCTCGAAGATCTACGCTGGGATGCCGACCTGATCCGCCGCTACGATCTGGCCGGCCCACGCTACACCTCCTACCCCACCGCTGTGCAACTGCACAGCGAAGTGGGCTCGTTCGACCTGCTCCATGCCCTGCGCGAAAGCCGCCGCGCCGTGCGCCCGCTGTCTTTGTACGTGCACGTGCCGTTCTGCGCCAACATCTGCTACTACTGCGCTTGCAACAAGGTCATCACCAAGGACCGTGGCCGCGCCGCGCCTTACCTGCAGCGCCTGGAGCAGGAAATTCAGCTCATCGCCTGCCACCTTGACCCCAAACAACGTGTTGAACAGCTGCATTTCGGCGGCGGCACGCCAACCTTTCTCAGCCATGTGGAACTGCGCCAGTTGATGGCCACCCTGCGCCAGCACTTCAACCTGCTGGACGACGATTCTGGCGATTACGGCATCGAAATCGACCCGCGCGAGGCAGACTGGTCGACCATGGGCCTGCTGCGCGAACTGGGCTTCAACCGCGTAAGCCTCGGCGTCCAGGACCTGGACCCGGCGGTGCAACGTGCGGTCAACCGCCTGCAGAGCCTGGAGCAGACCCGCACCCTGATCGAAGCGGCGCGCACCTTGCAATTCCGCTCGGTCAACCTGGACCTGATCTACGGCTTGCCCAAACAGACGCCAGAAGGTTTCGCCCGCACTGTGGAAGAAGTGATCCGCCTGCAACCGGACCGCCTGTCGGTGTTCAACTACGCCCACCTGCCCGAACGCTTCATGCCGCAACGGCGCATCGACACCAGCGAGCTGCCGGGCCCGGCTGCAAAACTGGACATGCTCCGCGCAACCATCGAGCAGCTGACGGGCGCCGGCTACCGCTACATCGGCATGGACCATTTCGCCCTGCCCGATGACGAGCTGGCCATCGCCCAGGAAGAAGGCACCCTGCAACGCAACTTCCAGGGTTACACCACCCATGGCCACTGCGACCTGATTGGCCTAGGGGTATCGGCCATCAGCCAGATCGGCGACCTGTACTGCCAGAACAGCAGCGACCTGAACACCTATCAGAACGCACTCTCCAGCGCCCAACTGGCAACCCAGCGCGGCCTACTGTGTAACCACGACGACCGCCTGCGACGGGCAGTGATCCAGCAGCTGATCTGCCATTTCGAGCTGGATTTCGAGCCCATCGAGGAAGCCTTCACCCTTGATTTTCGCGGTTACTTCAACGACCTGTGGCCACAGTTGCAGACCATGCAACGCGATGGCCTGATCAGGCTCGACGACCAGGGCATACGTATTCTGCCGGCCGGCCGCCTCCTGGCCCGTTCAGTGTGCATGGTGTTCGACGCCTACCTGGCGATGCACAACCGCCAGCGCTTCTCGCGTGTCATCTAGCCGAGCACGTCGATAAACCGCATGGACAAGCGTCCTTGTCGGGCACACTATGGGCCAGAACAGCCCCCCGGCAGCCTTTAGCTGAGGGCCGGCCAGCTCGCACCACCCTAGCGACGCTGGCCTACACCCTATGCCGTAGGTTACCCTTACGTCTTATGTGTGCTTTCCCACAAGGATCGATTCAAATGTCCGAGCCAGTCAAACTGCGCCCACACAACCAGGCCCATTGCAAGGATTGCAGCCTGGCCCCCCTGTGCCTGCCTCTTTCGCTCAACCTGGAAGACATGGATGCACTGGATGAAATCGTCAAACGTGGACGGCCGCTGAAAAAAGGCGAGTTCCTGTTCCGCCAGGGTGACAATTTCGGCTCGGTTTACGCGGTACGCTCCGGCGCCCTCAAGACCTTCAGCCTGAGCGACAGCGGCGAGGAGCAGATCACCGGCTTCCACCTGCCCAGCGAACTGGTGGGCCTGTCGGGCATGGACACTGAGGCCTACCCGGTATCGGCACAGGCCCAGGAGACCACGTCGGTGTGCGAAATCCCCTTCGAGCGCCTCGACGAGCTATCGGTGCAGTTGCCGCAACTGCGCCGCCAACTGATGCGGGTCATGAGCCGTGAGATCCGCGATGACCAGCAAATGATGCTGCTGCTGTCGAAGAAAACCGCCGACGAACGCATTGCGACGTTCCTCGTCAATCTGTCTGCACGCTTCCGCGCCCGCGGCTATTCGGCCAACCAGTTCCGCTTGAGCATGTCGCGCAACGAGATCGGCAACTACCTGGGCCTGGCGGTTGAAACCGTGTCACGAGTATTCACCCGCTTCCAACAGAACGGGCTGATCCGCGCCGAGGGCAAGGAAGTGCACATCCTGGACCCCATCCAGCTGTGCGCACTGGCCGGTGGTGCGTTGGAGGCCTGAAAGCCTGCGCGAAAAGGTATACTGGCGCATTCGTTTCCCCAGGATTACTCGCCACATGCACAGCGACGCCTTCGACCTCAAAGCCCTGATTCGCCCGGTAGCGGACTTCCCCAAACCGGGCGTGATCTTTCGCGATATCACCCCGCTGTTCCAGTCGCCGCGCGGGCTGCGCTACGTCGCCGACCAGTTCATCGAGCGGTATGTCGAAGCTGAGTTCAGCCACATCGGCGCCATGGATGCACGCGGGTTCCTGATCGGCTCGATCATCGCTCACCAGCTGAACAAGCCGCTGATCCTGTTCCGCAAACAGGGCAAGCTGCCGGCCGATGTGCTGTCGGAGGGTTACCAGACCGAATACGGCGAAGCCTTCCTGGAAGTGCATGCCGACAGCCTGTGCGACGGTGATTCGGTGCTGATCTTCGATGACCTGATTGCGACGGGCGGCACGTTGCTGGCAGCGGTCAACCTGGTGCGCCGCACCGGTGCCCAGGTCTTCGAGGCGGCGTCGATCATCGATTTGCCAGAGCTGGACGGCTCACGCCGGCTGCGTGCGGCGGGGGTGCCGACCTTCTGCCTGACCGAATTCTCGCTCAGCGAGTACTGAGTCAGCTCCAGGGACGCAAGATCAGAGGGAAATCGGCCTGCGCCCGGCGAAGGCATGCGCCAGGGTGCCGCCATCGACCAGCTCCAACTCGCCACCCAACGGTACACCGTGGGCGATCCGCGAGGCGGCCAAGCCCTTCTGCGCCAGTAACTGAGCGATGTAATGGGCCGTCGCCTCCCCTTCCACCGTCGGGTTGGTTGCCAGGATCACCTCGGTAAAGCTGCCTTGTTCGTCAATCCGCGCCATCAGTTGCGGCACCCCGATCGCCTCAGGCCCTAGGCCATCCAGCGGCGACAGATGCCCCTTGAGCACGAAGTAGCGGCCTCGGTAGCCGGTCTGTTCCACCGCGTACACGTCCATCGGCCCTTCCACCACGCACAGCTGAGTGTCGTCACGCCGCGGGTCGGCGCACTGCGGGCACAGCTCCTGCTCGGTCAGGGTACGGCACTGACGGCAGTGCCCAACCCCCTCCATGGCCTGGCTGAGCGCCTGGGCCAGGCGCAGGCCGCCACTGCGGTCCCGCTCTAGCAGTTGCAGAGCCATGCGCTGGGCGGTTTTCTGACCGACACCCGGGAGGGTGCGCAAGGCGTCGATCAGTTGACGGATCAAGGGGCTGAAGCTCATGTGTGCAGGCCTGCCAGTTCGGGAAACAGAATGAACAAGGGAGCAACGACCACACGGCCGTTACTCCCCATTTGAAGCAAAGGATCGATCAGAACGGCATTTTGAAGCCCGGCGGCAGTTGCATGCCGGCGGTCATGCTGCCCATCTTGTCCTGGCTGTTCTGCTCGACCTTGCGAACAGCGTCGTTAAGGGCCGCAGCGATCAGGTCCTCGAGCACTTCCTTGTCGTCTTCGTCGGTCGACATCAGGCTTTGATCGATGCTGACGCGCTTGACGTCGTGACGACCTGTCATCACCACGCTCACCAGGCCGCCACCGGCTTGGCCGGTTACTTCAGCGTTGGCCAGCTCTTCCTGCATCTTGGCCATCTTTTCCTGCATCTGCTGGGCCTGCTTCATCAGGCCGGCCATGCCACCTTTCATCATGGGGGTATACCTCGATTGGGTCATGTGATGCGGCCTGGCAAAGGGCCGGCCGCATGGTTATGCATTACTGTCCCTGGCTGACCAGGGCCTCTACAGGTTCAATAGTATCCTGCCGCACCGTAGCACCGAACTGCTTGATCATTTGCTGGATCAACGGATCCTGCTCAATCGAGGCCACTGCGTCCTGCTGACGCTCGGCACGCTTGCGTGCTGCCGCCTGGGCCGGGGTTTCCTGTTCGGGGAGGATCAGCTCGATCCGCAGGTTCAGCGTGCGCCCCAGGTGCTGGTTGAGCGCTTCGTTCAGGCGGCGTTGCTGGGTGGCGTTGAACAGCGCGCCCTGGCCCGGGTCCAGGTGCAGCAGCCAGTCGTCACCGTCTGCAGCCATCAACGTACAGTTTGCAGCGATGTTGCCTGTCATACCGGACACAGGCAACTGTGGGAATAATTCCAGCCATTGCAGGGCCAGGCCAGTGGCAGGCTTCGCGGCAGGCAAGTGCTCGGGCGCGGCGACGGGCGGTTCTTCCTGCACGTGCTCGGCCAGTTCGTCCAGGTAGCTGAAGCCCACCGGATCGCTGTCACCGATGTAATAGTCCTCATCCATCGGCGGCTCATCGTCACGGTCCATGCCCGCCGGGGAGTAGGCGGACGGATCGAACGGTGGCTCGTCGTGGGCAGGTTCGGCAGCTTGTGGCACCGGTGCAGGGTCGGGCTTCGCAGTGGCGGGCGCGGGCTCAGTAATGGGCTCTTCCCACGGCAGGTCGACTACTTCAGCAACCGCTTCCGGCGCAGGTTCTGCTGGCTCTGGCTCTGGCTCTGGAACAGCCTCGACCGCCGCTTCGGCCTCTGCGACAACCTCCGCCGGAGCAACGGCTGCCACGGCGACCGGCGGCACGGCAGCAACAACCGGCGCTTCAGCGACCGCCGCTGGCGCTGCCACCGGGTTTGCAGGATCAGCTGTGGCCTGGCTGATCCCCACCGGCTTTAGCACCGGCTTCGGCGCATCGTCGGTATCGGCCGGGCGGAACGCCAGCATGCGCAGCAGGACCATCTCGAAGCCGCCCCGCGGGTCCGGTGCCAATGGCAGGTCGCGGCGGCCGATCAGCCCCATCTGGTAGTAGAACTGTACATCCTCGGCCGGCAGGGCGGACGCCAGCGCCAATACCCGGTCGCGGTCGCCCTGGCCATTGTCCACCGCATCAGGCAATGCCTGGGCGATAGCCACACGGTGCAGCACATTGAGCATCTCGGCCAGTACGCCACTCCAGTCTGGCCCTTGCTCTGCAAGGTTGCGCACGGCCTCGAGCAACGCCCGCGCATCGCCCTCCAGCAACGCTTGCAGCACCCCATAGACCTGGCCGTGATCGAGGCTGCCGAGCATGGCCCGCACGTCGGCGGCCATCACTTTGCCTTCGCCAAAGGCAATAGCCTGGTCGGTCAGGCTCATGGCATCGCGCATCGACCCATCGGCAGCGCGACCGAGCAGCCACAGCGCGTCGGGTTCGAACGGCACGTTTTCGGCCGTCAGTACATGGCTCAGGTGCTCGACCACACGCTCCGGGCTCATGTTCTTCAGCGAGAACTGCAGGCAACGCGACAGGATGGTGGCCGGCAGCTTCTGCGGGTCGGTGGTGGCGAGGATGAACTTAACGTAGGGCGGTGGCTCTTCCAGCGTCTTGAGCAAGGCGTTGAACGAGTGCGTGGACAGCATGTGCACTTCGTCGATCAGGTAAACCTTGAAGCGCCCGCGGCTCGGTGCGTACTGCACGTTATCGAGCAGCTCGCGGGTGTCCTCGACCTTGGTCCGGCTGGCAGCGTCGATCTCGATCAGGTCGACGAAGCGGCCCTCGTCGATCTCCCGGCACACCGAACACGTACCGCAGGGCGTGGAGGTAATGCCCGTCTCACAGTTGAGGCATTTGGCGATGATCCGCGCAATGGTGGTCTTGCCCACGCCGCGCGTACCAGTGAACAGGTAGGCATGGTGCAGGCGCTGGTTGTCCAAGGCATTGATCAAGGCCTTGAGCACATGGGCCTGGCCGACCATTTCGCGGAACGAGCGCGGACGCCATTTACGTGCAAGAACCTGATAACTCATCGAAAAACCATCGCAGCCTGATCGAGCGGAAGATCGCTAATGCTAGCGGAGCGGGGGCAAAATTGCACCCTGCAAGGTTCGGCTAAGCTAAGGAACTGGCGCATGCCGTTCAGGGAGAATGAGCCTTGCGAAGACTGCTGGCCCTGCTGATGCTGTGCAACACCCAAAGCCTGGCCGACCAGCCCGTGCTGCGGTTTTCCGTCGCCGAGAGCTGGAGCATGCCGCTGATGCGCGTGGCGGACGAGCAGCCGGTTGAAGGGCTGCTGTTCGACCTGATGCAAGCCATGGCCCGCGAAGTCGGCGCCCGCGCCGAATACCATGTGCTGCCCCGCCTGCGCCTGCAGCAGGCCATGGATGACGGCGACGTCGATGTGCGCTGTTATGTAAGCCCCCAGTGGTTCAACGATCGGCCGGGGCGGTTCGCCTGGAGCATACCGCTGTTTCGCCTGCGGGATGTACTGGTCGGGCAGCCGAACGACCAACCTACCCGCCCGGAGCAACTGCCGCTGCAGGCCATTGGTACGGTACTGGGTTACACCTACACCACGCTGGACCCTCTGTTCGAGCGTGGGCAATTACGCCGTGAAGACAGCCGCAGCCAGGAGCTGGCGCTGCAGAAGCTGCAGATTGGGCGCTATCGGCATGCGGTGAGCAACGAGCTGTCGCTGCAGTGGTTTAACCAGCGGTTACCCACTGGCCAGCGGCTGCAAGTGCTGGCGGTGCTGGAACAGCAGGCGCTGGGGTGCATGGTGCGAAATGATCCGTCGGTGCCGACCCAAGGGGTGTTGCGGGCATTGGTTCGCATGAAGGAATCAGGGGAGATCGAGCGAATCACGCGGCGCTATGGGGCTGCGGTTTATTCAGGTGAGGTTTCGGGGGTCAAGCCTTGATCGGGGCCCCGCCTTGAGATGTAGGACAATCAAAGAGGTGTCGACAGGGTGCGGAGTCAGACATGCTGACCACCGTTAACATGAATTTCCGCGCCATTTACATAAGAAGCACCGCTTGTGCAAAGGAAGTAGACGAGCGAAGCAACTTCTTCAGGTTTGCCCAGCCGGCTCATCGGCACCAGACGCTCGACGATATCCGCAGTGCCTTCGGACAGTATCGAGGTTTCGATTTCCCCAGGGGCGATCGCGTTGACCCTTATGCCCTGCCGGCCAAAATCAAAGGCCATTTCGCGAGTCAGGGCGCACAGTGCAGCTTTGGATGTGGAATAGGCAACACCTGCAAACGGGTGCACCCGGGACCCGGCAATAGAGGTCACGTTGATGATGCTGCCTTTTGCAGCGCTCAACTCCTCAAACAGCCCGCGGGCAAGCAGGGCCGTGGAAAACAGGTTGACATTGAAGACCTTGATCCAGGTTGCATAGTCGGACTGCAGTACACCAAGGCGCGCCCCCTCAGGCCCCTTGGGTGAAATCCCGGCATTGTTTACCAATGCATCCAGGCGCCCACCCAGTTTAGCTTTGATGACTGCCAGGCTGTCGTTGACGCTGTCGATATCCTCCAGATCAAGATGAAAGTGGTTGAGCAAACCCTCGGCCCACGGGCATTCAGCAGCCCAATCCTGGCGAGACGCGGTGAAGATCCTCCACCCAGCGGCGTGGAAGTGTTTGACGGTGGCATGGCCAATGCCACGACTGGCACCGGTCAACAGCAGTGTCTTTTCGCTCATACCTGCATTTACCTGGTAAAAGTTTCGCGTGGACGACTCAGCGATCTAGGTCAAGAAGGCGACGAACCTCACGTGTCGGAGGCGCCATGGCTGTTAACTCTAAGTCGGACGACCTGTGGCGGAAACGACATATTTCCCTCGTTACCCGTCACAGGATGGCAATGCCCGTGCATGGCCGCCAACGGCCCGCCGGAGGCAATATCAGGGCCGGTCCCACCCACCTCCCAACGCTCTGACCAGGTTCACTGTGGCAATGGCCTGCGTGCCGGTCAGGCGGCTCAGTTGCAGCTCGGTTTGCAAGACCTGACGCTGAGCATCGATAACGTCCAGATAGCTGATCTGCCCCTCTTCATACTGAGTCCTGGAAAGGCGTTCTGTACGTATTGACGCTGCAACCGCATCGCGTTGGTTACGCTTCTGATCACTGAGCAACCTCAGATCCGCGAGGTTGTCCTCTACCTCTCTGAATGCCACCAGTACCTGTTCCCGATACTTGGCAACCTGCTCGTCGTATCGAGCCCGCGCAGAGGCAAGGCCTGCTTTTCTGCGACCACCATCAAAGAGTGGCAAGGTCAGGGCAGTTCCGGTAAGTGGACCTAATAGAAAAGACCGCGTTGACCAGTCGAACAGATTCCCCAGTGACGACGCCTCGAATCCGGCGGCGGCATTCAGATCAAGCCGCGGGAAGAATGCTGACCTTGCCAGCCCGATCTGGGCATTGGCCGCCGCCATGGCTTTTTCGGCAGCGGCAATATCGGGACGGCGTTCTAGCAGAGCTGATGGTAGTCCGACAGGCACCTGAGTCTCGATGGGCTCTATCGGCGACTCAGGGAATTTGAAGTCGGCAGGCGCTTTACCCAGCAACACCGCAAGGCTGTGCTCTGAGGTTGCCCGAAGCCGTGCGACCCCTACCGAGTTCGCCCTCGCGCTCGCTAACTCGTTGCGCGCCCGGGACAAGTCAAGTTCGTTTATGTCGCCTTCCTTGAACCGCCCCTCTACCAACTTCAGGGTGTTTTCACGCAAGGTGACTGTGCGCCGAAACAATCGAAGTTGATTGTCGTACTCACGCAGTTCGAAATATTGCTTGGCCACGTCAGCCTGCAGGGTTAGCAGCACAGAATGATAAAGCGCCTCGTTCTGGGCTTGATCAGCCAGCGCGACATTCACGTGTGAATCCACCCTGCCGAACAGGTCTACCTCATAGGAAGCGGTCGCCTGCGCCCGCCAAAGCGTCTGCGCCGACCCACGTGCATCGTCGGACAACGACTGTGAGGCTGGAGAGCTGCGTTCACGCGTAGCACCAAACCCTGCATCGATGGACGGGAACCACCCCGCTCGGGCTGACTGGGTCAATGCTCTCGATTGCCGGACCCGTGCGGCAGCCGCCCTAAGGTTCTGGTTAGCCTCTGCGGCTTGCCGCTCAAGGTCGTTCAGCACCGGATCGCCAAACGCCAACCACCATTGCCCTCGGTGTTCGGCCTCCGCCGGTTCAGCGTTTTTCCAAGCGCTGCGGTTGACGCTCGGTGCCTGCTTGCGGGTCGCCGAGGCCTCCTTGAAGGCCTGCGGAGTCGGCACATCAGGACGGGAGTATGTCGGCTCCACAGAGCAGGCTGTCAGCAGCGTTAGCACCGCTGAGGCAATTAGCAGCCTTGAACTGCACAGTTGGGGTAGTTGGCTCATTGCGTGGCTCCGATCATGCGTCCAATGCTTGCGTTGTCAGGTGAGGTGCGTCTTTCTGAGCCACATGTACTTTGCCGCCTGCCAACGTGCGCAGGACCACATAGAAGACAGGTGTCAGGACAAGGCCGAACAGGGTTACGCCCAACATGCCGAAGAAAACCGAGACGCCCATGGCCTGGCGCATTTCTGAGCCGGCGCCAGAGGAAAATACCAGGGGAACCACCCCCATGATGAAGGCGATCGATGTCATGAGAATCGGCCGCAGGCGCAGGCGGCTCGCTTCAATGGCGGCCTCCAACGGCGTAAAACCGTCGTGCTCCAGCTCTCTGGCGAACTCGACTATCAAAATGGCGTTCTTCGATGCCAGGGCGACCAGGACCATCAACCCGATCTGGGTAAAGATGTTGTTGTCCCCCTGCGTGAGCCATACCCCTGTAAGTGCGCACAGTATGCTCATGGGGACGATCAGGATGACTGCCAAAGGCAGTGTCAGGCTTTCGTAGAGTGCGGCCAGCACGAGGAATACGAGCAGCACGCTGATTGGGAATACCCACATACCGGCGTTACCTGCCAACACCTTCTGGTAAGTCAGGTCAGTCCACTCGAATTTTACCCCTTGCGGCAATACCTCGGCTGCAATGCGTTCTGCTGCTACCTGGGCCTGGCCGGACGAATAGCCTGGCGCCGGGCCGCCGTTGATATCTGCCGCTGTATAGCCGTTGTATCGCACCACCATGTCCGGCCCATAGGTCGGGGTGATGCGAACCAGAGAAGACAAAGGCACCATTTCTCCACGGTCGTTTCTGGTTTTCAGCTGAAGAATGTCATCCGCGCGCTGACGAAACGGTGCGTCGGCCTGCACACGTACCTGGTACACCCGGCCAAAACTATTGAAGTCATTCACGTACAAGGAGCCAAGGTATACCTGCATGGTCTTGAACACATCGGTAACCGACACGCCCAGCTGCTTGGCTTTCACTCGGTCCAATTCAACGTTCAACTGGGGGAAGTTGATTTGATAGTTGGTCAGTGAGCCACCAAGCTCGGGGGTAACCGCCGCCTTGGCCACGAATGCCTGAGCGGCGTCGTTGAGCGCCTCGTACCCCAGGCTACCCTGGTCCTCCAGTTGCATCTTGAAGCCGCCCAGTGTGCCCAGGCCGAGTATTGGCGGCGGTGGAAAGGCTGCAACGTAGGCACCTTTGATAAGGGCGAACTTCTGGTTGAGGGACTCGACGATGGCCGCGGCCGACTCATCTTTGCCGGTACGCTCGCTCAGGGGTTTGAGGGGGACGAAGACGATCCCTGCGCTGGAACTGTTCATGAATCCGTTGACGGACATTCCAGGGAACCCGACTGCATGAGCTGCGCCCGGCTGCTGCATGACGATTTCGCTCATCTGGCGAATCACTTCTTCCGTGCGGTCAAGAGAGGCGCCATTGGGGAGCTGGGCGATGGTGACCAAGTATTCCTTGTCCTGCATCGGAAGGAAGCCTGCGGGCACACTATTGCCCACGACCACTGTGAGCCCCAGAAGCCCCACATAAACGAGCAGCATGCTGCCTTTGCGTTTAAGTACGCCTGTTACACCCTTCGAGTAGTGCTCCGAACCGCGACTGAAAGCCTTGTTGAATACTCGAAAAAAGCCGCCCAGTACGTTGTTCATCCCTCGAGTCAACGCATCCTGCTTTGCACCGTGGCTACGCAAAAGCAGTGCACTGAGGGCTGGAGACAGGGTGAGCGAGTTAAAGGCTGAGATCACCGTCGAAATCGCAATGGTCATCGCAAACTGCTGATAGAACTGCCCCGTGAGGCCGCTCATGAATGCCAATGGCACAAACACTGCGACCAACGTGAGAGCGATTGCAATGATAGGGCCGCTGACCTCCTGCATGGCTTTGTACGTGGCCGCTCTGGGCGTCAGTCCCCCGGCGATATTCCTTTCCACGTTTTCGACCACAACGATGGCATCGTCGACGACGATACCAATAGCGAGCACCATTCCGAAAAGCGACAGGGCATTGATCGAGAAACCGAAGGCCAGCAAAAGCGCGAAGGTACCCACGATTGATACCGGTACGGCCAGCAAAGGGATGATCGCTGTACGCCATGACTGGAGGAACACAATGACGACCACAACCACCAGTGCGATGGCTTCGAGCAGTGTTTCTATAACCGCCTGAATGCTCGACTTCACGAAGCGCGTGGGGTCGTAGATCAGCCTGTAGTCCAGGCCAGGAGGGAAGTCAGCGCTGAGCTCCTTGAGTGTTGCGCGGATTTGATCGGAGATCTCAAGTGCGTTAGCGCCAGGCAATTGGTAGACGGCAAGGGACACGGCGGGCTTGTTGTCCAGCAGCGCACGTAAACCGTATTCAGCCGCAGAAAGCTCCACCCTGGCGACATCTCGCAGATGAGTCACTGCACCGTTTGGGCCTGTTTTAAGAACGATGTCACGGAACTCGTCGACCGTCTTCAGGCGCCCCTGGGCATTGATTGTCAACTGGACCGCAGTACCTGGCGAAGAAGGCGCAGCACCGACGGCTCCTGCGGCAACCTGGATGTTCTGCTCCTGGATGGAGGTGACGATCTCAGTGGCGGTGAGGTTTCGCTGTGCGACCTTCTGCGGGTCGAGCCATACGCGCATTGCGTAGTCCCCCGACCCCCACATGTCGACACGGCCAACACCGGATATTCGCTCAAATCGTGTTTTGACGTTCCGTACACCGTAGTTTCTCAAGTACGTTGTATCGTACCGATCATTCGGCGATACCAGGTGCAGGAACAGCACCAGTGCAGAAGAGCTTTTGAGGGTAGTGACACCCAGTCGTTGAACCTCTTCGGGCAACCGTGGCAATGCTTGGTTGACGCGGTTCTGAACCAACTGGGTCGCCAAGTCAGGGTCGGTTCCTAACGCAAACGTTACGGTTATAGTCAGGTTGCCATCACTGTTTGCCTGGGACTGCATATACAACATATTTTCAACGCCGTTGATCTTTTCCTCCAGCGGCGCAGCAACGGTTTCGGCAATGACCTTTGGGTTCGCCCCGGGGTACTGCACACTGACCGTGACCGAAGGTGGGACGACTTCCGGGTACTCGGCAATCGGCAATCGAAATATTGCGATCAACCCTGCAAGCAGGATCACCACGGAAAGTACGCCCGCAAAGATCGGACGATCAATGAAGAACTTGGATATGTTCATGAGTGACTCTTTGAGTGAGCGCTACTACTTTCAGCGCTGCTTGAACTTCAACAATGAAAACAAAGCGCTGCGTTACCACCCGTTCGCTGGCCAACCGAGCCCGCTCAGGTGGGTTGAGACAGGGTAAATATGAAACCGGGGGTCAATGAATGTTGCTCGCCTGTGCGCTACCACGGGAAACTATCTTCCCTGATACCTGCTCCCCTGGACGAACTCGCTGAATACCACCCACCACTACCCGCTCGCCTTCTTCGAGCCCGGACGTAATAATCCGCTCGTTGCCTTGCAGGTTCCCCAGCGCCACCGGGCGATAAGCGATGTGGTCATCCTTATCTACAACCAGGACGAACCGCTTGTCCTGATCGGTGCCAATAGCGGCGTCATCAATGAGCAAGGCTGGGTACGGTTCACTGCCGCCAACTTTTACACGCGCGTATAACCCCGGAACCATACTGCCATCCGAGTTGTCAAACCGCGCCCGCATGCGAATGGTGCCCGATGTCGTATCGAGTTGGTTATCCACGGATTGGATAACGCCACGGCGCGAGTACCCAGTCTCATCTGCAAGTCCCAGATCAACGGGGACGTTACCGTTGTGGCCCTGCCGACTGAGGTATTTGAGATAGGTCTGCTCGTCAG
This sequence comes from Pseudomonas ceruminis, assembly GCF_021602025.1. Classification (GTDB taxonomy): domain Bacteria; phylum Pseudomonadota; class Gammaproteobacteria; order Pseudomonadales; family Pseudomonadaceae; genus Aquipseudomonas; species Aquipseudomonas ceruminis. The sequence continues at coordinate 413,059 of NZ_BQHW01000001.1, read as the reverse complement.
CATTGAACTCCGCATACATGGGGTTGACCGAAACGAGAGTGGTCAGCGGTGCGGCGCCTGCCCCGGCATTCACAATATTGCCGAGTGTCAATTCCGCTCGCGATACACGGCCGGCAATTGGAGCGGTTATCTGGGTATGGCCGAGGTCAATTTTAGCGGCATCCAGCGCCGCTTCAGCTGTTTTAAGGTTGGCGCTAGCCTCCAGGGCCGCATTGTTTTTCTCGTCGTAGTCACGTTTGGCGATTGCATTTTCGCCGATGAGGCGCTGCGCCCTTTCCCAGTCGCTTTTCGTGTATGCGGCGCGAGCCCGCGCGGCGGCAACCTGGCCCTTGGCTCGTTCGACCTGTGCCTGGTAGGGACGTGGGTCGATGACAAATAGCGTGTCCCCTTTTTTAACCATTTGCCCATCATGTATGTTGACAAGCGTAATGGTTCCCGCAACCAGCGGCCTGACCTCAACCTTTTCCACTGCTGCCAACCGGCCAGAATAGACTTGCCAGTCGGTGACTGTTTCTTTTTTAACGACTGCGATATCGACCTCCTGCAGGGGTGACGGGCCTTCCTGTGCTACCGCCCGTGCTGAATGATCGACAACGCCATAGGCAATGATGCCTGAGATAAAAATAAAACCTACCGAATAAACTGCCAGCCTGGCATGGGATTTTGAATTCGAACTCATAATTGCTCCGGAATTAATTCTGCCTCAGCCCAACCCTTGTTTAACTGTCGAGGTGCAGTAGCCAATGACCGTGAGGTATTCAGCCTCGACGTGCTTTGAGCGCCTAGGCACTCTCCACTACGAGCGGTTTCGCGTTGCGCTCGGCACGCATCCATCGCACTGTAAAAACAGCAGACACAACGATGAGCGGCAAGACGACTGCATTCATGTTTTTCCAACCCATTAGCTGCAAGACCGGGCCGGCGGCTAACGTGGCGAATGCTGTAAACGTATATTGAAAAAGCTCTGCAACACCCTGCACCTTGGCCTTTTCACAGGCAGCGTATGAGGAAGTCAGCAAGGTTGTGCCGCCCACAAACATGAAGTTCCAGCCGACCCCTAAACACAGAAGGGCCATGTAGAACGCGACCAAGCTAGTCGAAAAATTCGCGATCACTGCGCATGCTGCGCACAGCGCCATGCCAAGAAACAAAATAGGCGGCAGCCCCAATAGCGCTATCAGGCGCCCAGCAAAAAGTGAGGGGGCATACATACCCACTAAATGCCATTGAATAATGCTCGCGCCATCACTGATCGAGTGCTGATTGGCGACCGCAGCCAGGGGGGTAGCGGTCATGATGAACATCATCACCACGCCGCCGATAACGTTATTGGCGAGTGCCGCCAATGAAACAGGCTGCGTCAATATCGTGCGTAATTTACGGGGAGACTGTTCGTGGCCTGGCAACACCAATGGCTCTGGAGGCGCATCCCGGTACCCGAGCCAAAGCAATGCCGCAGAGGCCAGGCCTAGTAGCCCTACCATCAGGTACGAACCTGCGAACAACGCAGGGAGCAAATCTGTGCTCCAACTCGCTAACAAAGGCCCGAGCAACGCGGCAATCACGCCGCCTGCAAGCACCAACGAGATAGCGCGGGCCTTGCGACCGTTGGGTTCCGAGTCTGTAGCCGCCAACCGGTAGTACTGGGCGAACGCCTGAAAAACCCCTACAGCCGCGGTCCCGATGCAAAACAACCAAAAAGAACCCAGGAATACCGCCCATACGGAGACCAATCCTCCGATCGAACCGATAAGCGCCCCGAGCACAAACCCCCGCCGTCTACCCACCTTCTGCATGAGGGTAGAGGCGAAATAAGTCGCTATCGCCCCCGCTACGGTGATCAGCGCAAAGGGCAAGGTCGCCAGGGATTTATCGGGCGCCAGTTCATATCCAGTTAAACCGGTCAATGTGAGATCGATTGCAATGGCCGCCGTGAATAGTCCTTGGGCGAGTGCCAGTACGACCACGTTCGAATGGCGTGACGCGTTTCCACACGCTGGATTGTCACTCGATGAATTCGATGTGTTCATCGTGTCCGCCCCCAGGCAAGACGGCTCAAGCTGTGCGCCCTTACAACCATGACGACTCTCCTGTTGAAATCCGGAGCATTTTCTACGTCGCTTTTGGTGGGAGAAAGGACTTAGTTCCCTCCTTTCAGGCCATCAACCTGAGCCAGAGTGACTGTGACGTTTTTTGAGGGTTTTTTGTACTTTCCGCCATTCAGTTTTTCTTGCATCATTTGGAACCGGCAGTAACAAACCAGGCAAAAGGGCACTGAACGGACACGGACATTCCGGGCAGGATCTACGCTTTTCGAGAAGGTAACCCCATGCGCGACATCGCTTTCCTGATCTTTCCCGAATTCCAGATTCTGGATCTGGGCGGGCCCCTGAGCGCTTTTGAAGTAGCGAAAGAAATTGCAGCGCCCGATCCTTACCGTTGCTCGGTGGTTTCCTTGTCGGGCGGCCCTGTGATGAGCTCGTCTGGCCTGGAAGTAAAGAGTCAGAAGATCAGGTCGACCCCGTACGATACGTTGATCGTGGTCGGCGGTAAGGCGTTTTCCAAACCCTATGAGCTCCCGCGGGTGTCGGACCACCTCGCCAATGCCGCCGCGAAAGGTACCCGGCGAATCGCGAGTGTTTGCACTGGTGCGTTTCTATTGGCGTCGGCGGGACTGTTGGACGGTCGACGGGCGACAACCCACTGGAGGCAGACCGCCCGACTGCAGCGCAACTTCCCCAAGGTGCGGGTGCAGCCCAATCATATATTTACAAAGGATGGTGGGATCTGGACCTCCGCTGGCATCTCAGCGGGCATCGATCTGGCGCTGGCCATGATCGAGGAGGATCTGGGAAGTACTGTTTCCCATGAAGTCGCCCGAGCCATGGTCGTGTACCACCGGCGGCCCGGAGGGCAATCACAATTTTCCGCCATGGCCGATATGGAGCCCACGACGGACCGCATGAGAGAGGTGCTTTCCTACATGCGGGAGCATCTGAGCGAACAACTATCAACTGAGCACTTGGCGTCAATTGCCTGCCTTAGCTTGCGTCAGTTCGGCCGAGCTTTTCTTCTGGAAACGGGGGAAACACCGGCTAAAGCGGTGGAACGTTTACGTGTCGAGGCCGCAAGGCTGCGTGTCGAGCGCGGGGCAGAACCCATCGAGCTGATAGCACACGCGGTCGGCTTCAAGGACCCTGAACGGATGCGCAGAGCCTTTATCAGGGTTATCGGGCACCCCCCTCAAAGCATCCGGCGGCAGGCCGTGCATCAGGGCGCTAATGCTCATGGGCGTGAGGCTGAGGTGTCTTGACTCACAGCCGTATGCCGGCGGGAGTTCAGGAAGAAAGCAGAACAACGTCTGCCGCAGAAGAGGCAGGGATTTTCAAACCCCAGAAATGGAGGCGGCCCCACCAGCCACACCCCGGCACTCGATGTTCCCGCTATGGCTGCTCCCTTCCGGGCCTGACCAGGTTAACGGGTAATCAATGCGGGGGGACCGATGGGGCCACCACTACGCGGCTCGCTAAGCAGCGAGCCGCGCCATTGTACCCGTCTGGGGCGAAGTTACAACCTTTGGGTTAGAAAAAGTCATCATTTCTCAATGACTTGTCCAGCTGCAGCAGGCCAGGTCCGCTACCGAAGCCCTTTTCAAATGCTAATGCCCTGCGCGCTCAGGAAGCCGATGAACGCATCCTCATCCAGTACCTTCACCCCCAGCTCGCTGGCCTTGGCCAACTTGGAACCGGCGCCAGGCCCCGCGACCACGCAATGAGTCTTGCCGGAAACCGACCCGGCCACCTTGGCGCCCAGGCGCTCGAGCTTCTCTTTGGCACTATCACGGCTCATGCGCTCCAGGGTGCCGGTGAGCACCCAGGTCTGGCCAGCCAGGGGCAAGCCTTCGGCGGTTTTCTTCTCGCTGCTCCAGTGCATGCCGAATGCCAGTAACTGGGCCTCGATGGCGCGCGCCAGTTTCTGGTTGGCCTCGTCCTTGAAGAATTCGCGCACCGCGTCGGCCTGCTTGGCCGCCAGGGCCTGGCGCAGGTCGATACCGTCTGCCGCGATGATCTTGTCCAGGCTGTCGAGCTTGGCCACCAGCTTTTCCGCACCGGTAGGCCCCACCGAGGCGATGTCGAGCTTGGCGATCATCCCGGCCAGGGTGGTGCTGGCTGCGAACTCGGCAGCCAGCTCACCCTCGTCCTGCAACTGCATGCCGCTGGCCAGCAACTGCTCGATGACGGTGCGGTTGTGCTCGTCTTCGAAGAAGTTGTGAATTTCGTACGCCACCTCCAGGCCAATGTCCGGCAGGTAGGTCAGCACCTGCGGCAGCGCCTGCTGCACGCGCGCCAGGCTGCCTAGCGAGCGCGCCAGGACCTTGGCGGTCTCCTCGCCCACGTCCGGGATGCCCAAGGCGTAGATGAAGCGCGCCAGGCTCGGGCGCTTGCTGGCTTCAATGGCATCCAGCAGCTTCTTGCTGGAGACTTCGGCAAAGCCTTCAAGGCCGACGATCTGGTCGAACTCCAGTTTGTAGAGGTCCGCTGGCGAGCCGATCAGGCCCTCGTCCACCAGTTGCTCCACGCTCTTCTCGCCCAGGCCGTCGATGTCCATGGCACGCCGCGACACATAGTGAATGATCGCCTGCTTGAGCTGAGCACCGCAGGCCAGGCGGCCGACGCAGCGGTACACCGCGCCCTCGCTGGTGGTTTCCTTGCCCTTGCTGCGCTTGACCAACTGGGTGCGCTCGACTTGCGAACCGCACACCGGGCACTCGCTTGGCACCTGCACCGGACGGGCATCTTCGGGGCGGCGCTCGAGCACCACCTGCATCACCTGGGGGATGACATCACCGGCACGGCGAATGATCACTGTGTCGCCAATGCGCAGGCCCAAGCGGGCGATTTCGTCCATGTTGTGCAAGGTGGCGTTGGAAACGGTCACGCCAGCCACTTTTACCGGCCTGAGGCGCGCGACTGGCGTGACTGCCCCGGTACGGCCGACCTGGAACTCGACATCCAGCACCTCGGTGAGTTCTTCCATGGCCGGGAACTTGTGGGCGATGGCCCAGCGTGGCTCGCGTGCACGGAAGCCCAGCTCGCGCTGGGCGGCCAGGCTGTTGACCTTGAACACCACACCGTCAATCTCGTACGGCAGGCTGTTGCGCCGCTCGCCGATGTCGCGGTAGTAGGCCAGACACTCTTCGATACCGGCGGCGTGCTTGAGCTCGCGGCTGATGGGCAGACCCCAGGCCTTGAGCTGTTCCAGGATGCCGATGTGGCTGTCGCCAATGCTGGCAGAGACTTGCCCTACGCCATAGCAGCAGAATTCCAGAGGGCGGCTGGCGGTGATTTTCGAATCCAGCTGGCGCAGGCTGCCGGCGGCGGCGTTGCGCGGATTGGCGAAAGTCTTACCGCCGGCCTCGGCCTGGGCCGCGTTGAGGCGGTCGAAGCCGGCCTTGCTCATGAACACCTCGCCGCGCACTTCGAGCACCGCGGGCCAGCCGGTGCCCTGTAGCTTGAGCGGGATATTGCGCACCGTGCGCACGTTGGCACTGATGTCCTCGCCGGTGGTGCCATCGCCGCGGGTGGCGCCCTGCACCAGCTGGCCGTCGCGGTACAACAGGCTTACCGCCAGGCCGTCCAGCTTGGGTTCGCAGCTGTAATCGACCGCGCCGGGCTGGTCGAGGCTGCCCTCAACGCGACGGCCAAACTCGCGCAGGTCGGCTTCCTCGAAGGCGTTGCCCAAACTGAGCATCGGCACTTCGTGGCGTACCTGGCTGAACGCGGCCAGGGCGGTTCCGCCGACGCGCTGGGTTGGCGAATCTGGCGTGACCAGGTGCGGATGCTCGGCCTCGAGGGCCTTGAGCTCATTGAACAGACGGTCGTATTCGGCGTCGGGCACGCTGGGTTCGTCGAGCACGTAGTAACGGTAATTGTGCTGGTCGAGCTCGGCGCGCAGGGCGTGGATTCGGGATTCGGCGTTCATTCTCAGGTTCTCTTGCAAAGCAAAAAGAGCAGCCTGGGGGATGCGGCAGCCTCAGGTATTTTCAGATGGCCTGTTCCTGCCCTTTCGCGGATTTGCTCGCGAAAGGGCAGGAACAGGCCATCTGAAAATACCTGGACCGACCAGCACACCCCACAGGCTGCTCTCTGGCTTGGATCTGTCTATCAGCGCTTCTGGGTCAGCGCACGACGCTCGAACTCGACGATACGCTGGCGGTAGTGTTCGATGGTCTGGGCGGTCAGCACGCTCCGCTGGTCATCCTTGAGCTCGCCATTGAGTTCATGGGCCAGCTTGCGCGCCGCAGCAACCATGACATCAAAGGCCTGCTTCGGATGGCGCGGGCCCGGCAGGCCAAGGAAGAAGCTCACCGCACGGGTGCTGAAGTGGTCGATGTCATCCAGGTCGAAGATACCGGGCTTGACCGCGTTGGCCATGGAGAACAGCACTTCGCCATGACCGGCCATGCTCTCGTGGCGGTGGAAGATGTCCATCTCGCCAAAACGCAGGCCGCTTTCGAGAATGTTCTGCAGCAGCGCCGGCCCCTTGAACCCGCCTTCGTCTCGGGAGATCACGCTGATTACCAGCACTTCCTCGACCGGTGGCAGCTCCTTGGTGGCATTGCCGGTGGCGGCGAAGCCGCTGCTGCGGCTGGTGTCCGCAGCAAAATCATCGTCGGCGTCGGCGAACAGGTCCGGCTCACGCGGCTCTGCCGCCAGGTTCAGGTCACCCTGCTGCTGCACTTCAGCCGCGCGCTTGCCGCGCTTGCTGGCCTTGGCCGGCTTCGGCTCGCGCTCACGTTCGCGCACAGGTGCGCTCAGCGACGGCAGGTCGCTTTCGTCCAGTTCAGGCTCCTTCTGGGTGTCCAGCACCCGCGACGGGCCGAGCACTTCAGCGCTGCCTTCTTCGTCCGGCAGGTTGGAGTAACTGCGATCCAGACGGAATTTCAACTTGCCTTTTCCGCCGCGCATGCGGCGCCAGCCGTCGAAAAGAATACCGGCGATGACAATGATGCCGATGACGATCAGCCACTCGCGCAGACCGATTTCCATGTAATCCCGTGCCTCTATAAAAATATGCTTGAAAACAAAGGCTTTAAAGCCCTTTAACACGTGGCGCCAACTCTATGTTCTGACAGGCGTTTTACCCACGCAAAAAACGAGTGACATTAAGCTAGCACGACCAAAGACAACTTTACACCGTCTGTCGCACATGACAGGGGGATTTCCCTACGCAAAGCGCCCTATCTTCGCTCATCAGGCGTCGACCATGGCCAGTGCCTCCTCCACATCAACTGCAACAAGACGTGAACAGCCGGGTTCGTGCATGGTCACCCCCATCAGTTGATCCGCCATTTCCATGGCGATCTTGTTATGGGTGATGTAAATGAACTGCACACTCTCACTCATTTCCTTGACCAGGCGGGCGTACCGCCCGACGTTGGCATCGTCCAGCGGCGCATCGACCTCGTCGAGCATGCAGAACGGTGCGGGGTTCAACTTGAAGATGGCAAACACCAGCGCCAGGGCGGTCAGTGCCTTCTCGCCGCCGGACAGCAAATGGATGGTGCTGTTCTTCTTGCCCGGCGGGCGTGCCATGATCGTCACCCCTGTATCGAGTAAATCTTCGCCCGTCAGTTCCAGATAAGCGCTGCCACCACCGAAAACTTTTGGGAAAAGTGCCTGTAATCCGGCATTTATCTGATCAAAGGTATCCTTGAAGCGGTTGCGGGTTTCCTTGTCGATCTTGCGGATGACGTTTTCCAGGGTCTCCAGCGCCTCGACCAAATCGGCATCCTGAGCGTCCAGGTAGCGCTTGCGCTCGGACTGCTGCTCGTATTCCTCGATCGCCGCCAGGTTGATCGCCCCCAGCCGCTGGATGCGGGCCTCCACCTGCTCGAGCGCCTGCTCGGTACCCTGCTCGCTGGCGTCAGCCTCAACGGTGGCAAGCACACCCTGCAAATCGTAGCCGTCGGCCAGCAATTGTTCCTGCAACGTCTTGCGGCGCACATCCAGGCCCTGGCATTCCAGGCGCATCTGCTCCAGCTGGCCGCGCAGCAACTGGGCCTGTTGCTCAGCCTGGGTACGGCGCTTTTCGGCGTCGCGCAGGGCGCGGTCGGCTTCATCCATGTGCAGGCGCGCCTGGCGCATTTCCTCGTCGACGCTCATGCGCCGTTCCAGCAGTTCTTCGAGCTTCAGGCGCAGCTCTTCCAGCGGTGCTTCGCCCTCCTCCAGGTTCAGGCTCAGCTGCTCCTGGCGCTCGCTCAGGCGTGCAGCCTGCTGCTCCAGGCGCTCCAGGGCCTGGCGGGTGGAGTCGTGCTGGGCGCGCAGCGAGCCCAGGCGTACGGCCAACTGGTGGGCGTGGTCCTTGTGTTGGCGGGCTTGCTGGCGGATACGATCAAGGCCTTCGCGCAAGGTATCGCGGCGGGCCATCAACTGCTCGCGCTGCTCAGTGTCCTGGGCCATCAGGTCCAGCGCCTCTTGCAGCAGCAGGCGCGCCTCGCCCAGCTGCTCATGCTCCAGCGCGCGCTGCTCCTGGAGTTCGCCCAGTTCTTCCTGCAGCCGACTGCGACGCAACGCGACCTGCTCGGCGCGGGCGCGGGCAGCGCTAAGGCTGGCGTTCAACTCGCCATGCTGGCGGCTTTCCTCCTGCGCCCGTCGGCGCAGCACTTCACGCTGCTCTTCCAGGCCCAGTTGCTGCTCACGCAGCACTTGCAGCTGTGCTTCAAGCTGTTCCAGCGCGGCTTCCAGCTCCAGTTGCTCCTGGCCGAGGCGCTCGATTTCCTGGCCACGGGCAAGCACGCCCCCTTGGGCCTCGCCACCCCGGCTCACGCGCAAGAAGTGCCGACCGACCCAATAGCCATCGCGGCTTACCAGGCTCTGCCCCTCACCCAGCGCAGCACGTTGCGCCAAGGCCTGGGCAAGGTCTTCGACTGGCCGGATCTGGCCCAGCCAAGGCGCCAGGTCGGTGCGCCCTTCGACCTTGTCGAGCAGGCTGCCGGGCGGGTGTGCTGCTGTGTCGGCCGGCAGCAGCAAGCGCAGTTCGCCTTGCTCCAGGTTGCTGAAATCCAGGCCGGCTAACTCATCCACCAGCACGGCCTGCAAATCGGCGCCAAGCACGGTTTCCACCGCAAGCTCCCAGCCCGGCGCCACACGCAGCGCTTGCGCCAGGCGCGGCCGCTGCTCGAGGCCTTGGCCGCGCAGCCAGTCAGCGGCGCCTGCGCCGGGCTCCAGGGCTGCCTGCTGCAGTGCCTCCAGGGAGGCCAGACGGCCGCCCAGGCGCTGCAGCTCGCCCTGCTGTTGCTGCTGGGCCTGGGTGGCCTGCTGCAGCGCTTCGCGCACGGTGTCCAACTGCTCGACCACCTGCCCTTCCGAGCACTGCAGCTCTTCCAGCAACATTTCGCTGCCGGCCAGTTGCTCCGCGAGTTCGAGCATGGCGGCATCCTGCGGGTCGGCGCCCAACTGCTCGCGCTCCTCGGCCAGCTTGCGCTGACGTTCTGCCTGGCGTTCCAGGCTGCCCTCCAGTTGCAGCAGGCGCGCCTGCTGCACCTCGGCCTGGCGCCGCGGTTCGGCGGAGCGGGTGTTGAAACTGTCCCATTGTTCCTGCCAGCCGTGCATACCCAGTTCCGCCTCTTCAAGCGCTGCGGCGGCCTCCTCGGCGGCGGCCAAGGTCATTTCCTGTTCCGGTTCGAGCATGGCCAGCTCTTCGCCCAGCGTGGCTAGCAGGGTGCGATCATGGCCCAGGTGCGACTCGGTCTCCTGGCGCGTACGCTCGGCTTCCTTGAGGTCGTCCTGTAGTTGGCGCAGGCGCTGCTGGCCGTGCTGAATGCTCTGCTCGACCCGGGCAATGTCCCCGGCCACCGAATAGAAGCGGCCCTGCACCTGGTTGAAGCGTTCGGACAATTCATGGTGCCCGTCGCGCAGGTGCTCGATGCTGGCATCGGCGTTGCGCTGCTCGGCGACCAGGGCCTCGTGGGCCACACCTTGGTCGCCGATCACCGCTTCGCGCTGACGGACGCGTTCATCCAGGTCGCGCCAGCGCAGGGCCGACAGGCGCGCCTTGAGCTGGCGCTCCTGGGCCTTGTATTCACGGTATTTCTCGGCGGCCTGGGCCTGCCGGTGCAGGCGTTCGAGCTGGCGCTCCAGCTCTTCGCGCAGGTCGGTCAGGCGCGCCAGGTTCTCCTGGGTACGGCGAATGCGGCTCTCGGTCTCGCGGCGGCGCTCTTTGTACTTGGAGATACCGGCGGCTTCTTCGATGAAGTTGCGCAGCTCCTCGGGCTTGGCCTCGATCAGCTTGGAGATCATGCCCTGCTCGATGATCGAATAGCTGCGCGGGCCCAGCCCGGTGCCGAGGAAGATATCAGTGATATCACGACGGCGGCACTTGGTGCCATTGAGGTAATAGGTGTTCTGCCCGTCGCGGGTGACCTTGCGGCGGATGGAAATCTCGGCATAGGCGGCGTACTCGCCCAACAGCGTGGTTTCACTGTTGTCGAAGATCAGCTCGATGCTGGCCTGGCTCACGGGCTTGCGGCTGGTGGAGCCGTTGAAGATGACGTCGGTCATCGACTCACCGCGCAGGTTCTTCGCCGAACTTTCGCCCATCACCCAGCGCACCGCGTCGATGATGTTGGACTTGCCGCAGCCATTGGGGCCGACCACGGCCGCCATATTGCTGGGGAAGTTCACCGTGGTCGGGTCGACGAAGGACTTGAACCCGGCCAGGCGAATGCACTTGAGGCGCATCGGTCAGCCTCTGGCCAGCGCCGCCAGCACCAGTTCGCAACTGCGCTGGCAATAGGCGGTGAGTACCTCGCGGATGCCCGACAGGTCACGGGCGACCACGGCGTCGAGCAAGCGGGCGAACAGGTCGAGGTAGTCAAGCATGCTGGCTTGGCGCTGATCGAGCGCCAGGTAGTAGGCACGGCTCATGGCCGGCTGCAGGTTCTCCACGGTCTCCTGCAGATACGGGTTGTCGGCGAACGGATAAGCGGCGCGCATGACAGCGAAACTTTCGGCGACGAAGGCCTTGATGTCCTGCTGGTCGCGGGCCTGTTGCAGGCGCTGCTGGATGCTCAGGAATGGGCGCAGGTCGGTTTCGGTGCGCCACTTTTGCGCAACTGCATTGCCCAGCAAGATGTAGAACTCACCCATCAACGCACACAGGCTGCGCACACTGCGCTCGTCCAACGTGGTCACATGGGCGCCTCTTCGCGGCAAGATTGCGACCAGGTGGCGACGTTCGAGGATGAGCAACGCTTCACGCACCGAACCACGGCTGACATTCAACGCCTGGGTGACCTTCTGTTCCTGGATGCGCTCACCCGGCGCGAGTTCGCCGCGAATGATACGTTCGGCCAGGTAGTCGGCGATCTGCTCGGAGAGGCTGTCCGGCGCCTTGAACGTCATGGTTTTCCTTCAAAATCATTGAACTGGGCACAAGTGGGCGATTGTAGCGCACTTGCCCAGCCCTCGCGCAGAGGGGCGCCGCGCTTTATTTGACCCGCCAGCCAGCCTGCCAGGCGGCGCGATCTATGCTTGAGAGAGGGACAGTGCGTTGGGGCGGGCATAGTCATGGAAAATTTCCTGACCTTTGAGTCAGAAAAATATTGACCCGCGTGTCAGGCCTGCTTATTGTCCGCCCAACAACAATAAAACCATTGCGAGGCCATCCCCGTGATCCAGTTTCTCGTCAACCAGGAGCTGCGAAGTGAGCACGCCCTGGACCCGAACATGACGGTGCTGCAGTACCTGCGCGAGCACCTGGGCAAACCCGGCACCAAAGAGGGCTGCGCCAGTGGCGACTGCGGCGCCTGCACCGTGGTGGTCGGCGAGTTGACCCCGGACGAGCAAGGCGCGGACAGCCTGCGCTACCGCAGCCTGAACGCGTGCCTGACCTTCGTCTCGTCCTTGCACAGCAAACAACTGATCAGCGTCGAGGGCCTCAAACACCAGGGCACACTGCACAGCGTGCAGCAGGCCATGGCCGATTGCCACGGCTCCCAATGCGGTTTCTGTACACCCGGCTTCGTCATGTCGCTGTTCGCCTTGCAGAAGAACAGCCAAGGCCATGACCTGCACCAGGCCCAGGAAGCCCTGGCCGGCAACCTGTGCCGCTGCACCGGCTACCGGCCGATCCTCGACGCCGCCGCGCAGAGTTGCCGCCAACCCTGCCGTGACCAGTTCGACGCCCAGCAGGCCCAGACCATCAGCCGCCTCAAAGCTATCGCGCCCACCCAGACCGGCGAACTCAACAGTGGCGACAAACGCTGCCTGGTGCCACTGACCGTGGCCGATCTGGCCGACCTTTACAGCTCCCACCCTGAAGCACGCCTGCTGGCCGGCGGCACCGACCTGGCGCTGGAAGTCACCCAGTTCCACAAGACCTTGCCGGTGATGATCTACGTCGGCCACGTGGCCGAACTCAAGCGCATCGACAAGACGGCAAGCCACCTGGAAATCGGCGCCGCCACCCCGCTGACCGACTGCTATGGCGCACTCAACGAGGAATACCCCGACTTCGGCGACCTGCTGCACCGCTTCGCCTCGCTGCAGATTCGCAACCAAGGCACCCTCGGCGGCAACATCGGCAACGCCTCGCCGATCGGCGACTCGCCGCCCTTGCTGATCGCCCTGGATGCGCAGATCGTCCTGCGCCAGGGCGACCGCCAGCGCACGATGGCGCTGGAGGATTACTTCATCGATTACCGCATCACCGCCCGCCAGGACAGCGAGTTCATCGAGAAGATCATCGTGCCGCGCGCCAGCAGCGACTGGGCCTTCCGCGCCTACAAAGTGTCCAAGCGCCTGGATGACGACATCTCGGCCGTCTGCGCAGCGTTCAACCTGAGCATCGAAAACGGCGTTGCCAGTGGCGTGCGTATCGCCTTCGGCGGCATGGCCGCGACCCCCAAGCGTGCCCGCGCCTGTGAAGCCGCGCTGCGCGGCAAACCGTGGAATCAGGCCAGCATCGAGCGCGCCTGCCAGGCCCTGGCCGAGGACTTCACCCCGCTCAGCGACTTCCGCGCCAGCAAGGAGTACCGCCTGCTGACCGCGCAGAACCTGCTGCGCAAGTACTTCATCGAACTGCAAACGCCGCACATCGAAACCCGGGTGACCGACTATGTCTAACCAACACGCCGTCAAGAGCCAGGCCGAGATGGCCGAACTGTTCAGCCAGGACCTCAGCACAGGGGTCGGGCGCAGCGTCAAGCATGACAGCGCCGACAAACATGTGTCCGGCGAAGCGGTGTACATCGACGATCGCCCGGAGTTTCCCAACCAGTTGCACGTCTACGCCCGCACCGCTGACCGTGCCCATGCGCGCATCCTGCGCATCGACACCACGCCGTGCTATGCCTTCGAAGGCGTGCGCATCGCCATCACCCATGAAGACATCCCAGGCCTGAAGGACATCGGCCCGGTGGTGGCCGGTGACCCGTTACTGGCCATCGACAAGGTCGAGTTCTTCGGCCAGCCGGTACTCGCGGTGGCCGCGCGCGACCTCGAGACGGCGCGGCGCGCGGCCATGGCTGCGATCGTCGAGTACGAAGACCTGGAGCCGGTACTGGACGTGGTCGAGGCGTTTCGCAAGAAACACTTCGTGCTCGACAGCCACACCCACCAGCGCGGCGACTCTGCCACGGCGCTGGCCGGTGCTGCGCACCGCCTGCAGGGCACCCTGCATATCGGCGGCCAGGAACATTTCTACCTGGAGACGCAGATCTCGTCAGTCATGCCGACCGAAGACGGCGGCATGATCGTCTACTGCTCCACGCAAAACCCCACCGAAGTGCAAAAGCTGGTCGCCGAAGTGCTCGATGTCCCCATGAACAAGGTGGTGCTCGACATGCGCCGCATGGGTGGCGGTTTTGGTGGCAAGGAAACCCAAGCGGCCAGCCCTGCCTGCCTGTGCGCGGTGATCGCGCGCCTGACCGGCCAGCCGACCAAGATGCGCCTGCCCCGGGTCGAAGACATGATGATGACCGGCAAGCGCCACCCGTTCTACGTCGAATACGATGTCGGCTTTGACGACAACGGCCGCCTGCACGGCATCAACTTCGACCTGGCCGGCAACTGCGGGTACTCGCCCGACCTCTCCGGCTCGATCGTCGACCGCGCCATGTTTCACTCCGACAACGCCTACTACCTGGGCGATGCCACCGTGAACGGTCACCGCTGCAAGACCAACACTGCCTCCAACACCGCCTACCGCGGCTTCGGCGGCCCCCAGGGCATGGTCGCCATCGAGCAGGTGATGGACCACATCGCCCGCCACCTGGGCCGTGACCCGCTGGCAGTGCGCAAGGCCAACTACTACGGCAAGACCGAGCGCAACGTCACCCATTACTACCAGACCGTCGAACACAACATGCTCGACGAAATGACCGCCGACCTGGAGGCCAGCAGCGACTACGCCGAGCGACGCGAATCGATCCGCCGCTTCAACGCCAACAGCCCGATCCTCAAGAAAGGCCTGGCGCTGACCCCGGTGAAGTTCGGCATTTCCTTCACGGCCACCTTCCTCAACCAGGCGGGTGCACTGATCCACATCTACACCGACGGCAGCATCCACCTGAACCACGGCGGCACAGAAATGGGCCAGGGCTTGAACATCAAAGTGGCCCAGGTGGTGGCGCAGGTGTTCCAGGTGGATATCAGCCGCATCCAGATCACCGCCACCAACACTGACAAGGTGCCCAACACTTCGCCAACTGCGGCCTCCAGTGGCGCCGACCTGAACGGCAAAGCGGCCCAGAACGCTGCCGAAATCCTCAAGAAGCGCCTCACCGAGTTTGCTGCGCGGCACTACCAGGTAACCGAGGAAGACGTCGAGTTCCGCAACGGCCATGTGCGGGTGCGTGACCAGATCATCAGTTTCGAGCAACTGGTGCAGCAGGCCTACTTTGGCCAGGTGTCGCTGTCGAGCACCGGCTTCTACCGTACACCGAAGATCTACTACGACCGCAGCCAGGCCCGCGGCCGCCCCTTCTACTACTTTGCCTTCGGCGCAGCGTGCGTCGAGGTGATCGTCGACACCCTCACCGGCGAGTACAAGATGCTGCGCGCCGACATTCTGCATGACGTGGGCGACTCGCTGAACCCGGCCATCGACATCGGCCAGGTCGAGGGCGGCTTCATTCAGGGCATGGGTTGGCTGACCACCGAAGAGCTGGTGTGGAACGCCAAAGGCAAACTGATGACCAACGGCCCGGCCAGCTACAAGATCCCGGCGGTGGCCGACATGCCGCTGGACCTGCGGGTGAAACTGGTGGAGAACCGCAAGAACCCTGAGGACACCGTGTTCCATTCCAAAGCCGTGGGCGAGCCACCGTTCATGCTCGGTATCGCCGCCTGGTGCGCCATCAAGGATGCCGTGGCCAGCCTGGCCGACTACAAGGTGCAGCCCAACATCGATGCGCCGGCGACGCCGGAGCGGGTGCTGTGGGGTTGCGAGCAGATGCGACAGACGGCTGCTCAGCAACAACGCGCCGAACACGAACTGGAACCTGTGACGCACTGAGGTTGGGTGGGCGCCCTCCAGGCCCCCTGAACATGAGGATCTGCACCATGCACCAATGGATCAACGCCCTCGCCGACCACCAGTCCCGGGGCGAAGCCTGCATACTGGTGACCATTATCGAGGAGCGCGGCTCGACCCCGCGCAACGCTGGCTCGAAAATGGTCGTCAGCCATACCGGCCTGTTCGACACCATCGGCGGCGGCCACCTGGAGTTCAAGGCGCTGCACATCGCCCGGCAGATGCTCGAGGAACATCGGGCAACCCCGCACCTGGAGCGCTTCAGCCTCGGTGCCAGCCTTGGCCAGTGCTGCGGCGGTGTCACCGTGCTGCTGTTCGAACCGATGGCCGCCGTGCAGGCGCAGATCGCCGTGTTCGGGGCGGGCCATGTCGGCCGTGCTCTGGTACCCTTGCTCGCCGCGTTGCCCTGCCGGGTGCGCTGGATCGATTCGCGCGAACAGGAATTCCCCGAGCGCATCCCCAGCGGGGTGACCAAGGTGGTCAGCGAGGAGCCGGTCGACGAAGTGGCCGAACTGCCTGCCGGTAGCTATTGCATCGTCATGACCCACAACCACCAGCTCGACCTGGAGCTGACCGCCGCCATTCTCAAGCGCAACGATTTCACCTGGTTCGGCCTGATCGGTTCGAAAACAAAACGGGTCAAGTTCGAGCACCGCTTGCGCGAGCGCGGCTTCGACGACGCCGTGGTGGCGCGCATGCGTTGTCCGATGGGCCTGGCGCAGGTCAAGGGCAAGTTGCCGATCGAGATCGCCGTGTCCATCGCCGGGGAAATCATTGCCACCTACAACGCCTGCTTTGGCCAGCATGACGCTGCCGCCAACGCCGGCCCCATCGCCCAGTTGCTGCCGCCCTCCCGGCGCAGCCAAGCCATTTGACGAGTGAGTTATGACCGTTACCCGCAAAGCCTACCGTGCCGCCATCCTGCACAGCATCGCCGACCCGGCCGAGGTAGGCCTGCAAGCCTCCCATGAATACTTCGAGGACGGCCTGCTGGTGGTCGACGATGGCCGCATCACTGCCATCGGTCACGCCAGCGAGCTGCTGCCGACCCTGGACGCCCACATCGAGGTGGTGCACCACCAGGATGCGCTGATCACACCGGGCTTCATCGACACCCATATCCACTTCCCACAGACCGGCATGATCGGCTCCTACGGCGAGCAACTGCTGGACTGGCTGAACACCTACACCTTCCCGTGCGAAAAGCAGTTCGCCGACCAGGATCACGCCGACAAGGTGGCGAAGATCTTCCTCAAGGAACTGCTGCGCAACGGCACCACCACCGCGCTGGTGTTCGGCAGCGTGCACCCACAGTCGGTCAATGCCTTGTTCGAAGAGGCCGAGCGCCTCGACCTGCGCATGATTGCCGGCAAAGTGATGATGGACCGCAATGCACCGGACTACCTGACCGACACCGCCGACTCCAGCTACACCGACAGCAAGGCGCTGATCGAGCGCTGGCACGGTAAGGGCCGCCTGCACTACGCGGTTACCCCGCGCTTCGCACCGACCAGTACACCAACGCAACTGAAACTTGCCGGGCAACTGCTCAAGGAACACCCGGGGGTGTACCTGCACACCCACCTGTCCGAAAACCTCAAGGAAATCGACTGGGTCAAGGACCTGTTCCCCGAGCAGAAGGGCTACCTGGACGTCTACGATCACTTCGAGCTGCTCGGCGAGCGGTCGGTGTTCGCCCACGGGGTGCACCTGTGCGACGACGAATGCCAGCGCCTGTCCGAGACAGGCTCGGCAGTGGCCTTCTGCCCGACGTCCAACCTGTTCCTGGGCAGCGGCCTGTTCAACCTGCCCCAGGCCGAGCGCTTCAAGGTCAATGTCGGCCTGGGCACCGACGTCGGCGCCGGCACCAGTTTCTCGCTGCTCAACACCCTCAACGAGGCGTACAAGGTAATGCAGTTGCAAGGCGCACGCCTGCACCCTTACAAGTCGCTGTACCTGGCCACCCTCGGCGGCGCTCGCGCCCTGCGCCTGGACGACCGCATCGGCAGCCTGCGCCCGGGTAACGATGCCGACTTCGTGGTACTCGACTACAAGGCCACGCCGCTGCTGGACTACCGCATTCAGCAGTCCAGCAGCATCGAGGAGACCTTGTTCGTGCTCACCACCCTGGGCGATGACCGCACCGTGCGTGAAACCTACGCTGCCGGGCGCTGTGTGCACCAGCGCTAAGGCTCCTTCGCCAGGCCCCGGTACAACGCGCCGCCGATTGCCGCGCCAATCAGCGGCGCCAGCCAGAACAGCCACAGCTGCTGCAAGGCCCAGCCACCGACGACCAGCGCCGGCCCCGTGCTTCGCGCGGGGTTGACCGAGGTATTGGTCACCGGGATCGAGATCAGGTGGATCAGGGTCAAGGCCAGGCCGATGGCGATGGGCGCAAACCCTGCCGGTGCCCGGACGTCGGTGGCCCCCATGATCACCACCAGGAACATCGCCGTCATCACCACTTCACTGATGAAGCCCGCACCCAGCGTATAGCCACCGGGCGAGTGGTCGGCGTAGCCGTTTGAAGCCAGGCCCGAAGACAGCTCGAAACCGGCCTTGCCGCTGGCGATGAGATAGATCACACCCGCAGCCAGAATGGCGCCAATCACTTGCGCGATCACATAAGGCAGCAGCTCTTTGGCCGGAAAACGCCCGCCTACCACCAGCCCGAACGACACGGCGGGGTTCAGATGGCAACCAGAGATATGGCCGATGGCGAAGGCCATGGTCAGTACGGTGAGGCCGAAGGCGAAGGCGACACCGAGCACACCGATGCCGAGAGGGGAACTGGCTGCCAGTACCGCACTGCCACAGCCGCCAAGCACTAACCAGAAGGTGCCGATCAGCTCGGCACCCATACGTTTACCCAGAGACATGGTCATGGACCTATCCTCAACAAGTAGTGGAACGCAATGGATGCGCAAGCCCAACTACTTGATGAAGGTTTGCCCACAAGAATTTAGCAGACCTTTGCGCAATGGCCAGTACCGGCGTAGCCCCTGTGGGCGTGCTTGCGCTTAGGGGGTGTGCTAGCCGGTTGCTCCGCAGGGCCCCTCAATGAGCAAAGCAAACGATCAACCCTTCGCAGAAACCTTGGGCTTTTTCAGCAGATGCGAAAACACTGCATGCAGGTCGTCCGAGGCGCTCTCTTCATCCAGGTTCAGCTTGCTGTCGATGTGGTCCATGTGATGCATCATCAGGCTGACCGCCTGCTCGGCATCACGGGCTTCGATGGCATCGATCAGTTGCATGTGCTCGTCATAGGAGCAGTGCGACCGGTTGCCGCTTTCATACTGGGCAATGATCAGCGAGGTTTGCGACACCAGGCTGCGCTGGAAGCTGACCAGTGGCGCATTGCCAGCCGCCTCGGCCAGCTTGAGGTGAAACTCACCGGAAAGCCGGATGCCAGCGCCCCGGTCACCCCGGGAGAAGCTGTCGCGCTCTTCGCGCACCATCTGCCGCAGCTCGTTCAGTTGCTCCAGCGTGGCGTGCTGCACGGCCAACTCGGTAATGGCACGTTCGACCATACGGCGCGAGAAGAATACCTGGCGAGCCTCTTCCACTGTCGGGCTGGCCACCACCGCACCGCGGTTGGGCCGCAGCAGCACGACGCTTTCGTGGGCCAGGCGCGACAATGCCCGGCGAATGATGGTGCGGCTGACGCCGAAGATCTCGCCCAGCGCTTCCTCGCTCAACTTGGTACCCGGCGCCAGGCGCTGCTCGAGGATCGCCTCGAAGATATGTGCATAGACGATGTCGTCCTGGGTACCGCTGCGGCCGGCCTTGCCGACGCGTGCAGGTTTCTTCAGAGGTTGCAGCTGTTCGTTCATGGGCTCTCGAGGCACGAAGGAAAGTATGGCGCCATTGTACACAGGCTGAGCCGTTTCTGCAGGTGGCCTTTTACCTATATAGCCGTTGCACGGCTGATTGTGCGCACAAAAAATAAAACATTATTTGCATTCTTTGTACACAAAAGCATAATCCACCGAGCAACTTCTTGACCCGCGAGTCAACTAACAGGTCGGATGTCTGCCATCCCTCGTGGAGCCACCCAGTGCATTGCTCAGGCCGACGGCTCCAAGAACAACAAGAAAGACTTGAGGAGTAACCGCTGTGGAAAGCCGCAAATCCGACGCACCTACGCTGGATCTCGCCCCACCGCTCGAACCGAGTTGGCTGGAGCGGATTTTCAAACTCAAGCAACACGGCAGCACCGTCAAGACCGAAATGATCGCCGGGGTGACCACCTTCATCACCATGGCCTACATCATCTTCGTCAACCCCAACATCATGGCCGACGCTGGCATCGACCATGGTGCCGCCTTCGTCGCCACCTGCATCGCCGCCGCGCTCGGTTGCCTGCTGATGGGCCTGTACGCCAACTGGCCGGTGGGCCTGGCACCGGGCATGGGGCTTAACGCGTTCTTCACCTACACCGTGGTCGGGACCATGGGCTACAACTGGGAAACAGCACTGGGAGCGGTGTTCGTCTCGGGCGTGCTGTTCATGTTCCTGACCTTGTCGAGAGTGCGCGAATGGTTGCTGAACAGCATTCCGGTCAGCCTGCGCCATGCCATGGGGGCTGGGGTCGGATTGTTTCTCGGACTGATCGGCCTGAAAACGGCAGGCATCATCGTCGACAGCCCCGCCACCTTGATCAAGCTGGGCTCGCTGCATGAGCCCGCCCCGCTGCTGGCGGCAGTGTGCTTCCTGATGATCGCCATCCTCAGCTACAAGCGGGTGTTCGGCGCGATCCTGATCAGCATCATAGGTGTCACTCTGGCGGGCTGGGGCCTGGGCCTGGTCAAGTTTGGCGGGGTGATGTCGATGCCGCCGAGCCTGGCACCGACCTGGATGGCGATGGATGTGGCGGGCGTGTTCAACGTCAGCATGATCAGCGTGGTGCTGGCGTTCCTGTTCGTGCACATGTTCGACACAGCAGGCACTTTGATGGGTGTGGCGCAACGGGCCAACCTGGTGGCGCCGGATGGGCGTATCGAGAACCTGTCACGGGCGTTGAAGGCTGACAGTGCCTCCAGCGTGTTCGGCGCCGTGGTCGGCGTGCCGCCGGTGACCAGCTATGTGGAGAGCGCCGCAGGTGTAGCCGCCGGTGGCCGCACCGGGCTGACCGCCGTGGTGGTCGGTGTGCTGTTCATCGCCGCGATGTTCTTCGCGCCACTGGCGGGAATGATTCCGGCCTATGCGACGGCCGGTGCACTGATCTACGTAGCAATGCTGATGATGGGCAGCATGGCGCACATCCATTGGGACGAAGCGACCGACAGCATTCCGGCGATTGTCACGGTGATCATGATGCCGCTGACCTTCTCGGTGGCGGACGGTATTGCCTTGGGCTTCATCAGCTATGTGGCGTTGAAGGCAGGTACCGGCAAGTACAAAGAGATCTCGGCAAGCCTGTGGGTGCTGTGCGCGATCTTCATTGCCAAGTTTGTGTTCCTCTGACTTTGTTCTTCGGTTACCAAGGGCGCTTCGGCGCCCTTTCTTTATTCATGCTGTTTCCCCACCAAGCCGACGACGGGACCTGGCCAGGCAATACGAAAAACACCAGACGAAAAAAAGCCCGCCAGTGTGAGAGCGGGCCAAGGACCTACGAAGATTCTTCTAGCGACCAACTAGCTCCCGCGATAGGTCGAATAGCTGTACGGCGAAATCAGCAGCGGCACGTGGTAGTGCTCCTGCGACTCGTCGATGCCAAAGCGCAGCACAACAACATCCAGAAATGCCGTGTCCGGCAGCTGTACGCCGCGAGCACGATAATAATCGCCAGCGCTGAACTGCAGCTGGTAGACGCCGGTCCGGTAGTCGTCACCCTGCAGCAACGGCGCATCTACGCGGCCATCGCTGTTGGTCAGGGCGGTGTTCACCAGTTCCAGCTGCTGGCCTTCGACGCGATATAACTCGACCTTGATCGAGCTGCCTGGGCAACCGTGGGCTGCGTCCAGTACGTGTGTGGTCAAACGTCCCATTGCTTGGCGCCTCTTGTTCAATCTGTGGGCTAAAAATACACAACCATCGGCACGGCAGATGGCCTGCGATGGACAGGAATGGCGTTATTAAGACATTTCACAGATAAATTGTACACAATTTTTTAAGCCCCCTCGCCGTAGCGCGCTACGCACAGCTTCCTGTCGCAAATTCAGGCCCCGTGCAGACCCTCATGATATTTACTGACCAACCAGGCAGGTTTCTTGCAACCTATTCTCAGGCGACAAAAGGGAAGAAATGCGGAAAAACAGGCTTACAAAAGATTTCAGAAGTTGTATACAATCAGCCCATCCGGTGGTGCGACATACCGACGCGGCCCGCCCACCCCTGGCACTAACGCACAAGAAGGAAGACTGCAGTGAGCGCTGACTATCCTCGCGACCTGATCGGTTACGGCAACAACCCACCTCACCCGCACTGGCCGGGCAATGCCCGCATCGCGCTGTCTTTCGTGCTCAATTACGAGGAAGGTGGCGAGCGCAACATCCTGCACGGCGATAAAGAATCCGAAGCCTTCCTGTCCGAGATGGTGGCTGCCCAGCCACTGCAGGGTCAGCGCAACATGAGCATGGAATCGCTCTACGAGTACGGCAGCCGCGCCGGCGTGTGGCGCCTGCTCAAGCTGTTCAAGGACAGCGGCGTGCCGCTGACCATCTTCGCCGTGGCCATGGCCGCCCAGCGCCACCCCGACGTGATCCGCGCCATGGTCGAGGCTGGCCACGAGATCTGCAGCCACGGTTACCGCTGGATCGACTACCAGAACATGGACGAGGCCCAGGAACGCGAGCACATGCTCGAGGCCATCCGTATCCTCACCGAGCTCACCGGCGAACGCCCGCTGGGCTGGTACACCGGCCGCACCGGCCCGAACACCCGTCGCCTGGTGATGGAAGAAGGTGGCTTCCTGTATGACAGCGACACCTACGACGACGACCTGCCCTACTGGGAACCGAACACCCCCACCGGCAAGCCGCACCTGGTAATCCCCTACACCCTGGACACCAACGACATGCGCTTCACCCAGGTGCAGGGCTTCAACTGCGGCGAGCAGTTCTTCCAGTACCTGAAGGACGCTTTCGACGTGCTCTACGCCGAAGGGGCCGACGCACCAAAAATGCTCTCCATCGGCCTGCATTGCCGCCTGGTCGGTCGTCCCGCGCGCCTGGCCGCGCTCAAGCGCTTCGTCGATTACGCCAAGAGCCATGAACAGGTCTGGTTCGCCCGTCGCGTGGACATCGCCCGCCACTGGCACACCACCCATCCGTACAAGAAAGAGAACGCCTGATGACCGCCTTCAAGACCCTCAAGCCCTCCGCCCTGGACCGTGACGCCTTCGTCAAGGCGTTCGCCGACATCTACGAGCACTCGCCGTGGGTCGCCGAAAAAGCTTACGACCTGGGCCAACTGGGGGAGCTGGACGAGATCGAGGCGCTGCACCAGCGCATGAGTGACATTCTGCTCAGCGCCAACCATGCGGACCAGTTGGCACTGATCAATGCTCACCCAGACCTGGCCGGCAAGGCCGCTATCCAGGGCGAGCTGACCGAATCGAGCACCAACGAGCAAGCCGGCGCAGGCATTCATCAATGCACCGCCGAAGAATTCGCCCGCTTCACCGAGCTCAACGACGCCTACAAGGCCAAGTTCCAGTTCCCGTTCATCATGGCGGTCAAGGGTAGCAACCGCCACCAGATTCTCGCCGCCTTTGAAAAGCGCATCCACAACGACACTGATGCCGAATTCAAGGAAGCCCTGGCGCAGATCAACCTGATCGCCCTGTTCCGTCTGCTGCAGCTGTAATCGCTGCCGCAACGTTAGAGCCTTATCCAGAATAACGAACATAGAAGAGATAACCGCATGCGCACCCTGATGATCGAGCCCCTGACCAAAGAAGCCTTCGCCCCGTTCGGTGACGTGATCGAAACCGATGGCAGCGACCACTTCATGATCAACAACGGCTCGACCATGCGCTTTCACAAGCTCGCCACGGTCGAGACCGCCGAGCCCGAAGACAAGGCGATCATCAGCATCTTCCGCGCCGACGCGCTGGACATGCCGCTGACCGTGCGCATGCTGGAACGCCATCCGCTGGGCAGCCAGGCTTTCATCCCGCTGCTCGGCAACCCCTTTCTGATCGTGGTCGCGCCGGTTGGCGATGCACCTGTATCAGGCTTGGTCCGTGCCTTCCGCAGTAATGGCAGGCAGGGCGTTAATTACCATCGCGGCGTCTGGCACCACCCGGTGCTGACGATCGAAAAGCGGGATGATTTCCTGGTGGTTGATCGCAGCGGTTCCGGCAACAACTGCGATGAGCATTACTTCACCGAGGAACAGATGCTGATCCTCAATCCCCACCAATAAGAAAAGGTCAGTCATCTTCTCGGTGACTGGCAGAGGTAACTACTGTGGAAGCACACCTTCACGAATGGCTGAACCTGAGCATTCGCTGGGTTCACATGATCACCGGTGTCGCCTGGATCGGTGCATCGTTCTACTTCGTCTGGCTGGAGAACCACCTGAACCGAAGCAACCCGCGCGATGGGTTGTCGGGTGATCTCTGGGCGATTCACGGCGGTGGTATCTACCACCTGGAGAAATACAAACTCGCCCCCCCGAAAATGCCCGAGAACCTGCACTGGTTCAAATGGGAAGCCTACTTCACCTGGATGTCCGGTATCGCCCTGCTGTGCGTGGTGTTCTACTGGAACCCGGCCCTGTACCTGCTGGCACCTGGCAGCACCCTGAGCGGTGCCGAAGGCGTCGCTATCGGTATCGGTTCGCTGATCGCCGGCTGGTTCATCTACGACTTCCTGTGCGACTCGCCCCTGGGCAAGAAGCCAGCGCTGCTCGGCGGTGTGCTGTTCGTGCTGATCATCGCCGCCTGCTGGGGCTTCAGCCTGGTGTTCAGTGGCCGTGGTGCATACCTGCACACCGGCGCGATCATTGGCACCATCATGGTCGGTAACGTGTTCCGCATCATCATGCCGGCCCAGCGCCAGCTGGTGGCGGCGATCGAGAACAACCAGACGCCCGACCCGGTACTGCCGGCCAAAGGCCTGCTGCGTTCGCGCCACAACAACTACTTCACCCTGCCGGTGCTGTTCATCATGATCAGCAACCACTTCCCGAGCACCTACGGTAGCCAGTACAACTGGCTGATCCTGGCCGGGATTGCAGTGGCTGCGGTCCTGATCCGCCACTACTTCAACACCCGCCACGACAGCAACAAGTACGCCTGGACACTGCCCGTCGGCGCCCTGGCCATGATCTGCCTGGCCTACGTCACCGGCCCGAAACCGCTGGCGGTAGCACCTGAACAGGCGGCGGCAAACATCGACTACCAGCCACTGCCGGCCACCGCAGTCGGTGGCAAGACCGCTGCCGAACAGCGCGCCGAGGAGGCCGCCAAGGCCGCCGAAGCACCCGCCGCACCGGCTGAGGCTTCGGCCCAGGCCAGTGCCCAGGCTGGCGGCGGCACCTTCGACAAGATCCACACCGTCATCCAGGAACGCTGCACCGTGTGCCACTCGTCCAAGCCGACCAGCCCACTGTTCAGCGCCGCCCCTGCCGGCGTGATGTTCGATACCCCGCAGCAGATTCAGGCTCAGGCCGCGCGCATTCAGGCGCAAGCGGTCGCCAGCCAGATCATGCCGCTGGGCAACATCACCCAGATGACTGCCGAAGAGCGCAAGCTCGTCGGTGACTGGATCGCCAAAGGCGCCCAGGTCAACTGATACACCTCTCCTGCCGGGGCGTCCGCGCGCCCCGGTAGGAGCGGCCTTGCGCCGCGAAAGGGCCGGCAATGCCGGCCAACGATTTAAAGAAACACGCAACAAGCAAGCATCGAGCGATCGACTTCAAACGGAAAACCCAGGCTGCCTTCATCGGGCCTGCCGCTTGCAGCTGACGCTTGGATCCGAGAATAAAAACAAAACTCGAGGTGCTGCATGTCCGAGTCACGCAAGGCGTACATCCCCGTTGCGCCACCGCGTCAGCCTCTGCCCCTGTTCCAACTGATCCTGGTAGGCCTGCAACATGTTCTGCTGATGTATGGAGGTGCGATTGCCGTGCCTTTGATCATCGGCCAGGCTGCTGGATTGTCTCGTGAAGAAGTCGCCTTCCTGATCAACGCCGACCTGTTGGTTGCCGGCGTGGCCACCATCATTCAGTCGTTCGGTATCGGCCCGGTAGGGATCCGCATGCCGGTGATGATGGGCGCCAGTTTCGCTGCGGTGGGCAGCATGGTAGCCATGGCCGGCATGCCCGGCGTAGGCCTGCAGGGGATCTTCGGCGCGACCATCGCTGCCGGGTTCTTCGGCATGCTGATCGCGCCGTTCATGTCCAAGGTAGTGCGCTTCTTCCCCCCCCTGGTGACCGGTACCGTGATTACGTCCATCGGCCTGTCGCTGTTCCCGGTTGCGGTCAACTGGGCCGGCGGCGGCCAGCAGGCGCAGACCTTCGGCTCGCCGATCTACCTGCTGGTGGCGGGCCTGGTGTTGGCCGTCATCCTGCTGATCAACCGCTTCATGCGTGGCTTCTGGGTCAATGTGTCGGTACTGGTGGGCATGGGCCTTGGCTACATCCTGGCCGGCTCGATCGGCATGGTCGACCTGTCAGGCCTGAGCGACGCACCGTGGCTGCAAGTGGTGACCCCACTGCACTTCGGCATGCCGACCTTCAGCCTGGCACCGATCCTGTCAATGTGCCTGGTGGTGGTGATCATCTTCGTCGAGTCCACGGGTATGTTCCTGGCCCTGGGCAAGGTGACCGATCGCGAAGTCACCCCTGGGATGCTGCGCCGTGGCCTGCTGTGCGATGCCGGTGCATCGTTCATTGCCGGTTTCTTCAACACCTTCACCCACTCCTCGTTTGCCCAGAACATCGGCCTGGTGCAGATGACCGGGGTGCGTTGCCGCTACGTCACGGTGATGGCCGGCGGGCTGCTGATCCTGCTCAGCCTGCTGCCCAAGGCGGCCTTCCTGATCGCCTCGATTCCACCTGCGGTACTGGGCGGGGCATCCATTGCCATGTTCGGCATGGTCACCGCCACCGGCATCAAGATCCTTCAGGAAGCGGACATCGGCGACCGTCGCAACCAGCTGCTGGTTGCGGTCAGCGTCGGCTTCGGCCTTATCCCTGTGGTGCGTCCAGAGTTCTTCGCCCAGATGCCGCAGTGGATGGAACCCATCACCCACAGCGGCATCGCCATGGCCACAGTCAGTGCCCTGGTACTGAACGTGCTGTTCAACATCCTCGGCGGCGCAGACCGCGCGGCGCATAACGACGCCTGTCACCAGCATTGAGTTGCAGGGCGGCGCAATCGCCGCCCTTTTCACTTTCGCAGTAACCGCTACACCGTCGGCCCACCGGAATGGGTCGCTCGGGGCGCCTGCGCGCCAAAAAAAACCGCCAACAAAAACAATAAGTCCGGGAATCACAACATGAAGCGCATCACCTCGTCCCTGTTGCTGGGCAGCAGCCTGCTGGCCACCCTTCCTTCGCATGCAGGCGAATGGCTGCTGTGGCATGGCGAAAGCTTGACCTACCTGTACGGCAAGGACTTCAAGGTCAACCCCGACATCCAACAGACCATCACGTTCGAGCACGCCAACAAATGGAAGTACGGCGACACCTTCCTGTTCGTCGACAAGATCTTCTACAACGGCAAGCCTGACGCGAGCAAAGGTGTCACCACCTACTACGGTGAGTTCAGCCCACGCCTGTCGTTTGGCAAGATGCTCGACCGCAAACTGGCCTTCGGCCCGGTCAAGGACGTACTGCTTGCGATGACCTACGAGCGCGGCGAAGGCGACAACGAGGCTTACCTGATCGGCCCTGGCTTCGACCTGGACATCCCCGGCTTCAACTACTTCACCCTGAACTTCTATGTGCGCAACACCGAGGGCAGCCGACCAGGGGACAACGTCTGGCAGATAACCCCTGGCTGGTCCTACACCGTCCCTGTGGGCAGGTCGGACATTCTGATAGACGGTTACATGGACTGGGTCACCGACAATGACGAAACACGACGCGGCACTTACCACGCCAACTTGCACTTTAACCCACAGGTCAAATATGACCTGGGCAAAGCGCTGAACCTGGGTGCCAAACAGTTGTATGTAGGCTTTGAATACAGCTACTGGAAGGACAAGTACGGCATCGATAGCCGCGGCAACCTCGAAACCAATCAGAGTGTGGCAAGCGCTCTGATCAAAGTGCATTTCTGAAAAGCTGATCAAACGCCCAAGTTTGATTCACCGTGCTCCAGGACGGAGCACTTGAGGCCAGGCGCGCAAGCCAGTAATCTGCGCGCCCCCTCGCTCAGGGCAGGACGGATCCTGCCCGCGTTTACTGACCGCTCAGTCAATGAATTCGGGCGGTTGGCCAACGTATTGCCAGCCTGACCTACCCATTTTCATCCGTTCAGAACAAGTCGAGCAGGAAGGTTGTAGCTAACGCGGAAAAGTTGGCGCAGCGCTTGCCAAACAGCTGTGGGCAATCAAAAAAAGCTGACCCAAAAGACAATAACAGCGCCAACACCGAGCGCTGACAACAGATCAATCAAGGGAGCGACACTCGCAATGCGTACCATCAATAGCCTGATACTCGCGAGCGGCCTGTTGGCGTGCGGCACCACCTACGCCGATGACCTGCTGCAGTGGCAGAACAACAGCCTGACGTATCTGTGGGGCAAGAACTTCAAGGTCAACCCTGAAACCCAACAGACCGTCACCTTCGAACACGCCGATGCGTGGAAGTACGGCGACAACTTCATCTTCGTCGACAAGATCTTCTACCAGGGCAAGAAGGACGCCAATAACGGCCCCAACACCTACTACGGAGAGATCAGCCCACGCCTGTCGTTTGGCAAGATCTTCGACCAGAAGCTCGAGTTCGGCCCCATCAAGGATGTGCTGCTGGCCATGACGTACGAGTTCGGCGAAGGTGACACCGAGGCTTACCTGATCGGCCCTGGCTTCGACCTGGCAATCCCTGGCTTCGATTACTTCCAGCTCAACTTCTACCAGCGCACCACCGACGGCAGCCGCCCGGGTGACAACGTCTGGCAGATTACCCCGGTTTGGTCCTACACCATTGCGGTCGGCTCGTCCGATGTGCTGATCGATGGCTACATGGACTGGGTCGTCGATAACGACGAAAACCGCCGCGGCACCTACCAGGCCAACCTGCACTTCAACCCCCAGATCAAATACGACCTGGGCAAAGCGCTGCACTTGGGTGAAAAGCAGCTCTACGTGGGTATTGAATACGACTATTGGAAAAACAAGTACGGCATCAAGGACAGCGATGCCTTTACCACCGACCAGAACACCGCCAGCCTGTTGGTAAAAGTGCACTTCTGACGGGCTGAAACGTGACAGCGTTGCAACGTAGCAACGCTGTCACGCACCTGATTGTAAGCAACTTCTTACACCCTTTTAAGTGAATGCTTACTTACGATGGAATCTGCCTTTAAAGTCAGAATACCGATGACGGGCAATACCATGCCCACCATCACCAATGACATTTCCACGTGAGGGTGCTCTAGCACCCGTAAAATATCCAGCACCAGCATACCCAGGCTCAGTGCCAGCGCCACGCCGAACATGGCGCAGCCCTTGTAAAGCGCCTGTACGCCGGCCCCACGCATCAGGAAGCAGAACCCCAGGCTCACCCAAGCTATCGCGGTAATCAGGTAAAGCGCCAGGTGGTAGGCGTCATAGGTCAAAACATTGCCGAACATGTGCGTACCTCCTCATTCCTAATTCAATCGACGAGGTTTGACTATAAATCCGACTTTCCATAAACGCACCGCGATTTTTTGACATATTTTTTGCACCCTGTGATTTAGCCTGCTTTGCTTCGTACAACTAAAAATAAAACAGGCCTATTTGATGCGCACTACCCTCACCGCCCCTTGGCGTTACCTGCTTCTGCTGTGTTCACTCTGGTTCGGTATTTTCCTGCTGACACGCTTCATCTTGCTGGTTACCCATCTGGATGAAGTGAGCGGCAATTACTTCGCTTTATTCTTTGACGGGGCGCTCTACGACTTGAGCTTCCTGGTCTATGCAGCCCTGCCGATGGGCCTGTACATGGCGCTGTGCCCAACCGTGCTGTGGCGCTCACAGGCCCACCGCTGGCTGCTGGGCGGGGTGCTGGTGGTCAGCCTGTTCGTGATGCTGTTCGTCGCGGTAGCCGAATGGCTGTTCTGGGATGAGTTCGGCGTGCGCTTCAATTTTATCGCCGTGGACTACCTGGTGTACTCCAAGGAGGTATTGGACAACATTCGCGAATCCTACCCCCTACCCGCCCTGTTGGGCGGCATCGCGCTGGTGGCGGGCCTGCTGGCCATGCTGCTGCGCAGGCCGCTGGCCCAGGCACTCGCAGCTCCCGGGCCACAACTGCGCCAGCGCTTGGTGGGTATTACCCTGCTGGCGGTATTGGCTGGCCTCAACGCCCTGGTGATCGACCAGCAGTTCCCCCGCGGTCAGGGAGGCAACGCCTACCAACGCGAACTGGCCAGCAACGGCCCGTATCAGTTCTTCGCCGCCTTCCGCAACAACGAACTGGACTACACACAGTTCTACGCCAGCCTCGATGCAGCCGAGGTCGGCGCACAAATGCATCAGGAGCTGGCCGAACCTGACGCCCACTTCCAGGGCAAGGAGCCACAGGACATCCGGCGCCACGTCATTGCCAACGGCCCGCAGCGCACCCCCAATATCATCCTGGTGACGATCGAAAGCTTCAGCGCCAAGTACATGGGCAGCAACGGCGAGCCACGCAACCTCACGCCCAACCTCGACGCCCTGCGTCGCCAGAGCCTGTACTTCAACAACTTCTACGCCACCGGCACCCGTACCGACCGCGGCCTGGAAGCCATTACCCTGTCGATCCCGCCAACGCCTGGGCGCTCGATCGTCAAACGCATCGGCCGCGAAAGCGGCTACGCCAGCCTGGGCCAGCAGCTATCGGCCAAGGGCTACGATGCTGTGTTTGTCTACGGCGGGCGCGGCTACTTCGACAACATGAACGCATTCTTCAGTGGCAATGGTTACCGCATCGTCGACCAGAGCAGCATCGATGAAAGCGAAATCAGCTTCAAGAACGCCTGGGGCATCGCCGACGAAGACCTGTACCGGCAAACCCTCAAGCTGGCCGATGCCGATCACGCCAAGCAAAAGCCGTTTTTCCTGCAACTGATGACCACCTCCAACCATCGCCCGTACACCTACCCGGACGGCCGTATCGACATCCCGTCAGGTGAGGGCCGTGAAGGCGCGGTGAAGTACACCGACCATGCCATCGCGCAGTTCCTGGAGGCGGCGAAGGGCAAACCCTGGTTCGACAATACCCTGTTCATCTTCGTCGCCGACCACACCGCCGGCAGCGCTGGCGTGGAAGACCTACCGGTTCAGAACTACCAGATCCCGCTGTTCATCTATGCGCCGAAGCTGATCGAGGCGCGCGAGGAGTCGAAGCTGGCCAGCCAGATCGACCTGGCGCCGACCCTGCTCGGCCTGCTGGGCATGAGCTATACCTCGACGTTTTTCGGGCGCGACTTGCTGATGCAAGATGACCTTGCGCCACGGGTGGTGATCGGTAACTACCAGCACCTGGGCTTGTTCGACGGTACCAACCTGGCCATCCTCAGCCCGCGTGGCGCAATGCGCGTGCATGAAGATGCCCTGGGCAAAAGCCGCGAAACCACGGTGGGCAACGATAACCCGCTGGTGCGCAGGGCAATCGCCTACTATCAGAGCGCGGCGTACGGCTTCAGCCAGGGTTTACTGGCCTGGAAGCCCGAAGACGCCGGCGTGGCGGTCAGCCCCTGATCGCCCGCCACACCTTCGCTGCCAGGCTGACCACCGCCAGCACCACGGCGCCGGCCACAACGCCGGCCAGGCCATTGAGCAAGGCCCCGGTCAGCATGCCTGCGCGCCCCTCGCTGAACGCCTCGATGGCGTGATGCAGGGGCGCCACCCCATGCACCAGAATGCCGCCACCGACCAGGAACATCGCTGCCGTACCGATCACCGAAAGGCTTTTCATCATGTACGGTGCCGCGCGCAGGATGCCATTGCCGACTGCGCGCGTCAGGCTCGAGGTTTTCTGGGCCATCCACAGCCCCAGGTCATCGAGTTTGACGATCCCCCCCACCAGCCCGTAAACGCCGATGGTCATGACAATGGCGATGCCCGACAGCACGATGATCTGTTGGGGCAGCGGCGCATCGGCCACAGTGCCAAGGGTGATGGCGATGATCTCTGCCGACAGAATGAAGTCGGTGCGCACCGCCCCCTTGATCTTGCTCTTCTCGTAAGCCACCAAGTCGACGTTGGCATCGGCGAGCGCTTCGCTGCGTGCGCTGTGCTGGGCAGCGTCCTCCTCCTTGCTGTGCAGAAACTTGTGCGCCAGCTTCTCGAAACCTTCGAAACACAGGTACGCCCCCCCGACCATCAACAACGGCGTCACGGCCCAGGGAATGAACGCGCTGATCAGCAGCGCGGCCGGCACCAGGATCGCCTTGTTCACGAACGACCCCTTCGCCACTGCCCACACCACCGGGATCTCGCGCTCGGCGCGCACGCCGGTGACCTGCTGCGCATTGAGCGCCAGGTCGTCGCCCAGCACGCCTGCGGTCTTTTTCGCCGCAACCTTGGTCATCAGCGAGACGTCGTCGAGTACCGTGGCGATATCGTCGATCAGTACCAGTAGACTGCTTCCTGCCATGTTTGCCTGTTTCCAATGAGGTGAATGGGCCGGAGTCTAGCCGAAAGTCGCTGCCTTGAGCGGCCGTCGGGGCCGGTGCTACCATGCCCGATCCCTCTTAGAGGTGGCCAGACACGAGGAAGATCCCTGACCATGAGCACCATTCGCGAGCGCAACAAGGAACTGATCCTACGCGCAGCCAGCGAGGAATTCGCCGACAAGGGCTTCGCGG
Organism: Pseudomonas ceruminis; assembly: GCF_021602025.1. Lineage (GTDB taxonomy): Bacteria > Pseudomonadota > Gammaproteobacteria > Pseudomonadales > Pseudomonadaceae > Aquipseudomonas > Aquipseudomonas ceruminis. Next base: position 380,565 of record NZ_BQHW01000001.1, on the reverse strand, counting down.
CCACCAAAACCAGCGATATCGCGGCCAAGGCCGGCCTGCCCAAGCCGAACGTCTACTACTATTTCAAATCCAAGGACAACCTCTACCGTGAGGTCCTTGAGAGCATCATCGCGCCGATCATGCAGGCATCGACACCGTTCAATGCCGATGGCGATCCAAAGGAAGTGCTGAGTTCGTACATCCGCTCGAAGATCCGCATCTCGCGCGACTTGCCGCATGCGTCCAAGGTGTTCGCCAGCGAGATCATGCACGGTGCGCCGCACCTCTCGCCCAGCCAGGTGGAGCAGCTCAACGAGCAGGCTCGCCATAACATCGAGTGCATTCAGCGCTGGATCGAACGCGGGCAGATTGCCAATGTCGACCCGCATCACCTGATGTTCAGCATCTGGGCGGCGACGCAGACCTATGCCGATTTTGACTGGCAGATTTCGGTGATCACCGGCAAGGCCAAGTTGGCTGACAGTGATTACGAAGCAGCGGCCGAGACCATCATTCGGCTGGTGCTCAAGGGCTGTGAGCCCGAGGCAGCCTGACAGGCACGGTCGCCGGTAAGCTGGCTTGCACACAAACCCTGTGAGGTACCTCACCGGCGAAGCCGGTGCCAACCACCGCGCGGGGCAAGCCCGCTGCCACAGGCCTCACAGGCTGGCCCACGCTTGCCGGCGATGAGGCCGGTACAGCCGAAAAACTCACGCCACTACGCCGGCATCCGCCGTCAGCCCTACTTCCTCGATTGCACTGATCGCGCACTGCTCATCGATATCCGACGTATCGCCGCTGATCCCCACTGCGCCCAGCACCTTGCCGCCCTGATCCCGTATCAGCACGCCACCCGGCGCCGGCACCACCGGCCGCTCACCCAAGCCATTCAATGCAGCAAAAAACGCCGGTCGCTGCTGTGCATCCAGCGCCAGCAAGCGCGACCCCTTGCCCAGGGCGATCGCGCTCCAGGCCTTGCCCGTGGCCACGTCGGGGCGAATCAGGCTGGCACCGTCCTCGCGCTGCAAGGCCAGCACATGCCCGCCGGCATCGAGCACCGCCACCGTCAGCGGCGCGGCGTTGATCTTGCGGCCCGCAGCCAGCGCGGCGTTCACCAGGCTGACTGCGACCTTGAGGTTCAAAGCATTCATGGAAAGGTCCTCTTCTTGTTGTGAGAAGCCCTGAGGGCAGTTTGAAAACCGATGCAGCAAATAGAACACAACAGACAATGTTTTTGTATACAATATTTTGAAACGATCGTACCGAATCAGACGAAACGCCTTTTTCGCGGGCGCTCCGACGAAAGCGCTTTCCCCCGATGAAAATCCATTGACCTGAACCATCAGGCGTGAATACACTCTGCCGCAAAGCAAGTTGTATACAATTACAAAATCGATGAGGCACAAACCATGAGCAAAATGAGAGCAATCGATGCAGCCGTTCTGGTCATGCGCCGTGAAGGTGTAGATACCGCGTTCGGCATCCCGGGGGCTGCCATCAATCCGTTGTACTCGGCCCTGAAGAAAGTCGGTGGCATCGATCACGTCCTCGCTCGCCACGTCGAAGGCGCCTCGCACATGGCCGAGGGCTACACCCGCGCCAACCCAGGCAACATCGGCGTGTGCATCGGTACTTCCGGCCCTGCCGGTACCGACATGGTCACCGGCCTTTACAGTGCCTCGGCCGACTCCATCCCGATTCTCTGCATCACCGGCCAGGCACCGCGTGCGCGCCTGCACAAGGAAGACTTCCAGGCGGTCGACATCACCAGCATCGTCAAGCCGGTAACCAAGTGGGCCACCACCGTACTGGAGCCAGGCCAGGTGCCCTACGCCTTCCAGAAGGCCTTCTACGAAATGCGCACCGGCCGCCCAGGCCCTGTGCTGATCGACCTGCCGTTCGATGTGCAAATGGCCGAGATCGAATTCGACATCGACGCCTACGAGCCACTGCCAGTGCACAAGCCATCGGCCACGCGCGTTCAGGCCGAAAAGGCCCTGGCCCTGCTCAATGACGCCGAGCGCCCGCTGCTGGTCGCCGGTGGCGGCATCATCAACGCCGACGCCAGCGACAAACTGGTCGAATTCGCCGAGCTGACCGGCGTGCCGGTCATCCCGACCCTGATGGGCTGGGGTACCATCCCCGACGACCACGCACAGATGGTCGGCATGGTCGGCCTGCAGACCTCGCACCGCTACGGCAACGCCACCCTGCTCAAGTCCGACCTGGTGTTCGGCATCGGTAACCGCTGGGCCAACCGCCATACCGGTTCTGTCGACGTGTACACCGAAGGCCGCAAATTCGTGCATGTCGATATCGAACCGACCCAGATCGGCCGGGTGTTCACCCCGGACCTGGGCATTGTTTCCGACGCAGGCCTGGCGCTGGACGTGTTTATCGAAGTGGCCCGCGAATGGAAAGCAGCCGGCAAGCTGAAGTGCCGCAAGGCCTGGCTGGAAGACTGCCAGGCGCGCAAGTCGAGCCTGCAGCGCAAGACCCACTTCGACAACGTGCCGGTCAAGCCGCAGCGCGTCTACGAAGAAATGAACCAGGTATTTGGCAAGGACACCTGCTACGTCAGCACCATCGGCCTGTCGCAGATCGCCGGCGCGCAGTTCCTGCACGTGTACAAACCACGCCACTGGATCAACTGCGGCCAGGCCGGCCCGCTGGGGTGGACCATCCCGGCAGCATTGGGTGTGGTGAAGGCTGACCCGAAACGCAAGGTCGTTGCGCTGTCCGGTGACTACGACTTCCAGTTCATGATCGAAGAACTGGCCGTGGGCGCGCAATTCAACCTGCCCTATGTCCACGTCTTGGTGAACAACGCGTACCTGGGCCTGATCCGTCAGGCACAACGTGGCTTCGACATGGATTACTGTGTACAACTGGCGTTCGAGAACATCAACGCCACCGATGCCGCCACTTACGGGGTCGATCACGTCGCCGTGGTCGAAGGCCTGGGCTGCAAAGCCATCCGCGTGTTCGAACCGGCTGACATCGCACCTGCCCTGCTCAAGGCACAGAAGATGGCCGAAGAGTTCCGCGTACCGGTGGTGGTGGAAGTGATTCTCGAGCGTGTGACCAACATTTCCATGGGCACCGAGATAAACGCGGTCAACGAGTTCGAAGACCTGGCGCTGGTCGGTAACGACGCGCCAACCGCCATCTCGCTGCTGGACTGATCGCCTGACGCCCCCGCAACCGCCCAGGCCGGGGGCCTTCATTGCAAGGAGACAACTCATGCCTCGCTTCGCTGCCAACTTGTCCATGCTGTTCACCGAACAGGACTTCCTGGCCCGCTTCAAGGCTGCCGCCGACGCTGGTTTCAGCGGCGTCGAATACCTCTTTCCCTACGACTTCAGCGCTGCCGACATCAAGCAACAGCTCGAAGCCCACGGCCTGACCCAGGTGCTGTTCAACCTGCCAGCCGGCGACTGGGGCAAGGGCGAGCGCGGTATCGCTTGCCATCCTGACCGCGTCGACGAATTCCGCGCCGGTGTCGACAAGGCTATCGAATACGCCAAGGTCCTGGGCAACACCCAGGTCAACTGCCTGGCCGGCATTCGCCCGCAAGGCTTGCAGTGCGCCGATGTGCGCAGGACGTTCGTCGAGAACCTGAAGTTCGCCGCCGACAAATTGAAGGCCGCCGGCATTCGCTTGGTCATGGAAATGATCAACACCCTCGACATCCCAGGCTTCTACCTGAATACCACCCGGCAGGCGCTGGACATCCAGGCCGAAGTCGGCAGCGACAACCTGTTCCTGCAGTACGACATCTACCACATGCAGATCATGGAAGGTGACCTGGCTCGCACCATGGAAGCCAACCTCAACCTGATCAACCACATCCAGCTGGCCGACAACCCAGGCCGTAACGAGCCGGGTACTGGCGAAATCAACTACCGCTTCCTGTTCGAGCACCTGGACCGCATCGGCTACCAGGGCTGGGTGGGCGCAGAGTACAAGCCGCTGACCACCACCGAAGCAGGCCTGGGCTGGCTTAAAACCCACGTGGGAGCAGGCTTGCCCCGGGAAAGCGCCCGCAAGGACACCACCACAGCCTGAACCACCGCATTCGCGGGGCGAGCCCGCTCCCACAGGGTTCAGGGCTCCCCCGGGAACATGAACATACAAATACAAGAGGCACATTCTCATGGCTAAAATCGGTTTCATCGGCACCGGCATCATGGGCAAGCCCATGGCCCAGAACCTGCAAAAGGCAGGTCACAGCCTGTTCGTTTCCACCCACCACGATGTCGCCCCAGCCGACCTGGTCGCCGCTGGCGCAGTGGCCCTGGCCAACCCGAAGGAAGTGGCCCAGGAAGCTGAGTTCATCATTGTCATGGTGCCGGATACCCCGCAGGTCGAAGCCGTACTGTTCGGTGAAAACGGCGTTGCCGAAGGCGCCGGCCCGAACAAGGTGGTGATCGACATGAGCTCGATCTCCCCCACCGCCACCAAGGCCTTTGCCGAGAAGATCAAGGCCACTGGCGCCGCCTACCTGGACGCACCGGTGTCGGGCGGTGAAGTGGGCGCCAAGGCCGCGACCCTGAGCATCATGGTCGGTGGCTGCCCGAAAGCGTTCGAACGCGCCCTGCCGCTGTTCGAAGCCATGGGCAAGAACATTACCCGCGTCGGCGGCAACGGCGATGGCCAGACGGCCAAGGTCGCCAACCAGATCATTGTCGCCCTGAACATCCAGGCAGTCAGTGAAGCGCTGCTGTTCGCCGCCAAGAACGGCGCCGATCCAGCCAAGGTGCGTGAAGCACTGATGGGCGGTTTTGCCTCGTCGAAAATCCTTGAAGTGCATGCCGAGCGCATGATCAAGGGCACCTTCGACCCAGGCTTCCGCATCAGCCTGCACCAGAAGGACCTGAACCTGGCCCTGCAAGGCGCCAAGGAGTTGGGCATCAACCTGCCCAACACCTCCAATGCACAGCAAGTGTTCAACACCTGCGCTGCCCTGGGCGGCAGCAACTGGGACCACTCGGCGCTGATCAAAGGCCTGGAGCACATGGCCAACTTCTCGATCCGCGACGACAAATGATTTGAATTCGGGCTGCCTGGCAGCCCAATCGCCGCACACCTTGCGCCCCGCGCACTACTTGCGGGCGCCGGCTTGCCAGCGATGAATTCACCACCGAGCAACACCCGCCCCTGGTTCGGCCTGCACGGAGGCAGTTCCAGGGGCGTTTTCGATTCTGCAGAACAACAATAATTGGGAGCCTGCCATGTCGGTCGATCCGCAAAAACTTCTCCGCGAGCTGTTCGACACAGCCATCGCCGCCGCCCATCCGCGTCAAGTCCTCGAACCCTACCTGCCCGCCGACCGTAGCGGCCGGGTCATCGTCATCGGCGCCGGCAAGGCCGCAGCCGCCATGGCCGAAGTGGTCGAGAAAAGCTGGCAGGGCGAAGTCTGCGGGCTGGTGGTCACACGTTATGGCCATGGTGCCCACTGCCAGAAGATCGAGGTGGTCGAAGCCGCCCACCCGGTCCCCGACGCCGCCGGCCTGGCCGTGGCCAAACGCGTACTGGACTTGGTCAGTAACCTCAACGAAGACGACCGCGTCATCTTCCTGCTGTCTGGCGGTGGTTCCGCGCTGCTGGCACTGCCGGCCGAGGGCCTTACCCTGGCCGACAAGCAGCAGATCAACAAGGCACTGCTGAAATCCGGCGCCACCATCGGCGAGATGAACTGCGTGCGCAAGCACCTCTCGGCGATCAAGGGCGGCCGCCTGGCCAAGGCCTGCTGGCCGGCCACGGTCTACACCTATGCCATTTCTGATGTACCGGGCGACCTGGCCACCGTGATCGCCTCTGGCCCCACCGTGGCCGACCCAAGCACGTCGGCTGACGCCCTGGCGATTCTGAAACGCTACAACATCGAAGCGCCCAAAGCAGTCATCGACTGGCTGAACAACCCGGCTTCGGAAACCGTTAAGGCCGATGACCCAGCCTTGGCCCGCAGCCACTTCCAGCTGATCGCCAAACCCCAGCAATCACTCGAAGCGGCTGCGGTCAAAGCGCGACAGGCGGGTTTCAGCCCGCTGATCCTCGGCGACCTGGAAGGTGAATCCCGCGAGGTGGCCAAGGTGCACGCCGGTATCACCCGGCAGATCGTCCAGCATGGCCAGCCATTGAAGGCCCCCTGCGTGATCCTGTCCGGCGGCGAAACCACCGTGACCGTACGCGGCAACGGCCGTGGCGGGCGCAACGCCGAGTTCCTGCTCAGCCTCACCGAAAGCCTCAAAGGCCTCCCGGGCGTATACGCCCTGGCCGGCGACACCGACGGCATCGATGGCTCGGAAGAAAACGCCGGCGCCTTCATGACCCCAGGCAGCTACGCCCGCGCCGAGGCCCTGGGCCTGTCGGCCAGCGACGAGTTGGACAACAACAACGGCTATGGCTATTTCGCCGCGCTGGAGGCGCTGATCGTCACCGAACCGACCCGCACCAACGTCAACGACTTCCGCGCCATCCTGATCCTCGAGACTGCCCAATCATGACGCCTGATAAAAAAGTCAAAATCCTTGCCACCCTCGGCCCTGCGATCAACGGTATCGACGACATTCGCCAACTGGTCGAAGCCGGGGTGAATATCTTCCGCCTCAACTTCAGCCACGGCGAACACGCCGACCATGCCCTGCGTTACCAGTGGATCCGCGAAGTGGAGCAGCAACTGAACTACCCGCTGGGCATCCTCATGGACCTGCAGGGGCCGAAGCTGCGCGTGGGCCGCTTCGCGCAAGGCAAGGTGCAACTGCAACGCGGCCAGGCCCTGCGCCTGGACCTGGACAAGACCCCGGGCGACAGCCGCCGGGTCAACCTGCCACACCCTGAAATCATCGCAGCCCTTGAGCCCGGCATGGACCTGTTGCTGGACGACGGCAAGCTGCGGCTGCGCGTCACCGCCAAGCACAACGACGCCATCGACACTGAAGTGCTGAACGGTGGCGAGTTGTCCGATCGCAAGGGCGTCAACGTACCGCAAGCAGTACTCGACCTCTCCCCGCTCACCGAAAAGGACCGCCGCGACCTGGCCTTTGGCCTGGAACTGGGCGTGGACTGGGTGGCCCTGTCGTTTGTCCAACGCCCTGAGGACATCATTGAAGCGCGCCAGTTGATTGGCGACCGTGCCTACCTGATGGCCAAGATCGAGAAGCCATCGGCAGTCGAACAACTGCAAGCCATCGCCGAACTGGCAGACGCGATCATGGTGGCCCGCGGTGACCTTGGCGTGGAAGTGCCGGCCGAAAGCGTGCCGCAAATCCAGAAGCGCATCATCAGCACCTGCCGCCAACTGGGCAAACCGGTGGTGGTGGCCACGCAGATGCTCGAGTCCATGCGTTTCTCGCCAGCGCCAACCCGTGCCGAAGTCACCGACGTGGCCAACGCCGTGGCCGAAGGTGCCGACGCGGTCATGTTGTCGGCCGAGACTGCTTCGGGTGATTACCCGCTCGAAGCGGTGCAGATGATGAGCAAGATCATCCGCCAGGTGGAAAACGGCCCGGACTACCAGGCCCAGCTCGACGTTGGCCGGCCTAAGGCCGAAGCCACTGTGTCGGACGCCATCAGCTGCGCCATCCGCCGCATCAGCGGCATCCTGCCGGTGGCGGTGCTGGTCAACTACAGCGAGTCGGGTGCCTCGACCCTGCGCGCGGCCCGCGAGCGGCCAGGGGCACCGATCCTCAACCTGACACCGAACCTGAACACCGCGCGCCGCCTCAGCGTTGCCTGGGGCGTGCATTCGGTGGTCAACGACCGCCTGCGTCAGGTCGATGAGGTGGTTTCCACCGCGCTGGAGATTGCCCAGGCGCAGGGTATGGCCAGCCGTGGTGACACGTTGCTGATCACGGCCGGTGTGCCGTTCGGCAAGCCGGGCTCGACTAATACGCTGCGGATCGAGACCTTGATCTGATTCAAAGGCCCTTTCGCGGGGCAAGCCCGCTCCCACAAGGTAAGCGGTCTACCTGTAGGAGCGGGCTTGCCCCGCGAATGGAGGGCAAAGCCCTCCCCCTGCACCACAACAACAGACCTGCGCAAAACCGAGGCCCGAAGAGGCCCACCGCTCTTCCATCAACCTTACTGACTGCCCCATGTACACCAAAAATTTCGTCAACCCGTGCCCCGACTGGGCCACGGCGCTGCTCAACGGCTTCAGCCAGGTGCTGCTGCTGCGCAACCCCCTGTGCGGCCTGTGCTGCCTGCTGGCCATCCTGGTGACCGCGCCCAGCCTGGTCGGCGGCGCCTTGCTCGGCGCCCTTGCCGGCTTGCTCACTGCCCAGCGCCGCCACTACGACCGCGCTGACCGCCAAGCCGGGTTGTACTGTTACAACGGCGTGCTGATCGGCATCCTGATTAGTGCGGTACTGCCGTGGTCGGCGATCATGCCGCCGCTGATCATTGCCGCTGGCGGGATGTCCAGCATCATCACCCACCAGTGGCGCAAGCGCGGCGGCAAGCTGCTGATCGCCTATACGGCGCCATTCGTGCTGCTGGGCTGGGGCACATTGATGTTTGCCACTCCATCGACCGCCAGCTTCGTCGAAGCCGACACCCTGTATGCCATCGCCCGTGGCATAGGCCAGATCTTCCTGCTCGACCACCCCCTGGCCGGTTCGCTGATCATCCTCGGTATAGTCATTGCCAACCCTTATGCCGCAATGTGGGCGGTGATCGGCTCGGCCATCGGCGGTGGCGTGGCCCTGCTCGCCGACCAAGCGCAAGCCGCCTGGCTGGGCCTCTATGGCTTCAATGCCGCACTGGCGGCACTGGCCTTCAGCAGGCAAGGTGAAAAACCTTGGGTGACGCTGCTGGCCATCGCCCTGGCGCTGTTGATACAACCGCTGTTCAACTTGATGCCCATTGCCGGACTGACAGCGCCGTTCGTACTGGCCTGCTGGCTGATGCATGGGGGCAACCACTTCTGGCAGCTTCTACTGCGTCGGGATATAGGGCGTCTACATAACTGAGCCTACGGTAATGCCAACCCCCCATGGCTGACGCCGTTCTGCGGCCCACACTCACAGACCTGAAACTGGCATTTTTGCCAGTTCAGCCTGTTGCAGGCCCGGTCTCTGACCTTTTAGGCTTGTTGCTTACGCCCCCGGATCACAAACCATGCAAACCCCGCAATCTATACGCGAGCGGCTCTTCGTCATCGTCTTCCAGTCCGATACCGTGGCAGGAAGACGCTTCGACAAAATCCTGCTGCTGATCATCCTGGCCAGCCTGGTCACCGTCATCCTCGACAGCATCGATGAAGTGCACCAAGGCTACGCCGGCCTGCTGGCTGGCATAGAGTGGGGCTTTACCGCGATCTTCCTGGCCGAATACATCACCCGCCTGTATTGCTCGCCCAAGCCCTTGCGCTATGCCTTCAGTTTCTATGGCCTGGTCGACTTGCTGGCGATCGTGCCGGGGATCATCGCCCTGTACTACAGCGATGCCCAGTACCTGCTGATCATCCGCGTCATCCGCATGCTGCGGATCTTCCGCGTACTCAAACTCAGTCCTTATCTCAAACAGGCCCATTACCTGCTGGAGGCGCTGCGCGGCAGCAAGCAGAAGATCATCGTGTTCCTGGCCAGCGTATCCACCCTGGTCACCGTGTTCGGCACCCTGATGTATGTGGTCGAAGGGCCGGAGCATGGCTTTACCAGCATCCCCAAAGGCATCTACTGGGCCATCGTCACCCTGACCACCGTGGGCTTTGGTGACATCGTGCCGAAAACGCCCCTGGGGCAGGTGTTGTCGTCGCTGGTGATGATTACCGGTTACTCGATCATTGCCGTGCCTACTGGGATCTTCACCGCAGAGCTGGCCAATGCCATGCGCGGGGAAAAATTGCGGCACGACTGCCCGACGTGCCACAAGAATACCCATGAGCCCAGCGCGTCATTCTGCTCGCGCTGCGGCAATGCACTGTTCAGGAAGGAGCAGTGACACGCGCTGCCAGCGCCTCGCGGGTCAATGCCAGCAGCAGCTCGTTGCGCGCTGCCTGGCGCTCATTGTTGACCGCCGCGACCCTGGCCAGGTACTCGGCCTCGGGCACGCCCTCGGCGCCTTCCAACAAGGCCTGCAAGCGTTCATGGAACGGCGCATCAGCAGCTTCCAGGCGTGCCGCCTGGCTGCGTTCCAGGTGTTCGCGCCAGAACTCGCGCTGGACCAGCGAAGCGGCTACCTGTTCGTCGGTCTCGCTGCTTTGCACCCGGGCGCGCGCCGCCTCGATGCGTGAGGGCCCCACGCCCGACACGTCGGCATACAGCATGTCGCCGGGTTGGGCCGGCAGGTCCAGCGCAGTGCGCAGCGCCACCCGGTAGGCCAGCCCCACTTCGATTTCGTCCGGGTTGCGCCCTGCTGCACGCCGCCTTTGAATATCCTCGAGCGCAATTCGGTCAAGCGCGTCCAGCCGCCAGAGCTGTCGCCCCAGGTGCAGCAAGGCGCCTTGCTGATCGCCCACCCCCGCATCGGCACGGGCACGCCAAACCAGCATGCTCAACTCCAGGTTGCTGAAGCACAACGCCACGCTGTCTTGGCAAGTCAGTTGCCGATCGACCTGATTGAACAATGCCTCGCGCAGACTGGCATGGTCTCTCATGGCCTGCAGCAGGGTAAACACGCGCTCGGCCAGGGCTTCGCCGTTTTGGGTGAACTCTGCCGTGTCCAGCAAGCGGCCCAACAGCTGGAAAAAGTCATCGCTCCCTGGCTCCGTCTCCAGCGACTCCCAGCAAGCAGACAATTCGTCACGTGCCAGCACATTGGCGCTGTCCAGCCAACGCTGGCGCACGAAGGTTGTGCCCGGGAGCGCACTCTGGCCCTGGCCCAGCGATGGCCACTGCACGGGTAGGCCCTCCAGGTCGCGTGCATTCAACGGGTTGCCCCACAGTATGAGCGAGCGCCTGGCCCACACAGGTGCCCGATGGTAACTGGCGGGCAAAGTGGCGATAAGGTTATCGCGCAAATCGGCCTGTAGCAGGTCGGGACAGCTCAGCACCCCAGGCGGCAGTTCGGTCTGGCCTGTACCGCGCATGTGCAGCCGGCGCAGCCGATTCAGTGCGCGCAGGGAAAACCCACGGCCCAGCGGGTTGAACGACAGGTTGAGGTATTGCAGAGACCGGCAACCGGCCAGTATGCCCGCCTGTTCCGGATCGAGCACGATGCGGTTGTTGAACAGGTCCAGCTCATTGAGGTCCGGCATCTGCGCGATCGCTGCCGGCACCCGGCTCAGCCGGTTGCCACTCAGTTCAAGGATGCGCAGGTTGGGGAACGTCGCCAGGAATGCCACAGGAATGTCGTCCAGCTGCATCCCCAGCAGCGCCAGTTCGAAGACATGGGCAAACCTTACCTGGGCAGGCAGTTCAGGCAGGTTGCCCGGCACTGCGGCAAAGATGGCGAAGCGGAAACTCTGAGGCGCCAGGATATTGTTCACACCCACGGTGACCCGCCGTTGCCAGCAGTCGATCAGGCAACGCCGGAAGTAGCGCCGCTCCTCTTGCAGGCCACCTGGCGCTGCCTCCAGTACCCATTGATCCAACCGTTGGCGTAACGCCCCAAGCTCGTTGTTCAACCGGGCAATTTCCGTATGAACATCGACACCCGTAGTGCGCAGGTCTTCAACCCAGGCCAACACCTGCGCGTCCGAAAAGCTCGGATAGACGTCACGCACCGAGGCAAACAGCGCCTGTGGCCGACCTTCCCGCCGCCCGCTGAGCCGGTAGCCCAGACGGCCATCGAGCTCGCGCTGTGGCGGCCGGAACCAGCCGCTCAACCGGCGTGTACCCAACAGCTGAGCCACCTCGGCGCGATGCGCGACGGCCTGGCGGCTGAGCAGCACGCGCAAGTTGTGAGCGAATGGCTCGCCAATCCCCAGTGCATCCCGTTGGGGGCTGTCGTAGGCGTCGGCCATGACCGCGAACAGCTCACCGGGCTGCCCCAACGCTCGGCCTGTTGCATCCACCCGGCGAAACGCTCCGCCTTCGTGCCATAGCCCGTAGTGGTACAAGCCGCCTGGGTCGGTGACCAGCAACGGCGCCTCGGCGTCGCCGTCAAACAGCGCCCAGCGCACACTCGCGCCGGCAGGCAGGTGCTTGAGCATGGACAGCGCCACCCGTGCCAAGTCCACGTGCTGTGCCACTTCCAGGTAAAAGGCCTCGAACACCCTGGCCTGACGAACCCGCGCGGCCTGCAGACGCGCGGCTTCGGCCAGCCTCAGGGCCACGCGCCCACGCTCGGTCAACCGTGCGCGGTCAGCCGCAGGGGCATTATGCAGCAGTGCGCGCGCCACCGGCTCCTGCAAGCTTGGGAACGCTCGACGCAACACCCCGGTTTCTGCGCTCGGTGCAGGCTGCGTTGCGTCATAGGCCTGCTCAAACAACAGGCGGCGCTGGCCGGCAGCCAACTCGGCCAAGGCCTGATCATCGAGCTCCTGCCCCCCCGGCAATGCGCGCACGTGTTGCAGGAGTGCGCCATCGTCGAGCGGCTGCCCGGCGCGCAAACGCTCGATCAGCACGCCGATGCGTCGATCCAGCAAAAACCGCTCGACGCTGTCGACAAGCGCGGCGTCCGGGGCCTGGCCCTCCACATGCAGGGCGCGCAGATGGTCGGCTTGCAGGTTGTGAGCCACCAGCACCTGGTCAATCTGCTCGTCATCCAACTCATGCAGGCGCCCGCCAAGTCGGCGAAACAGCTGGTAGGTGTCGTCCCACTGCGCCGGTTGCTCGAACCACAGCCGCCAGGCCCCGGCCCCATTGTGGCTCAGCCGAGGGCCATACCCACCACGCGGCCGTAGGCGCCACTGGCCCTCAGCGGCGCCTTGAACCACGGGGTAGCAATGGCCGTCCATTTCGACCCAGGCGCGGCCCTCCAGGTGATGCACCCCCTCTTCATCCATACGCGCCTGCGTGAAGGGCGAGGCACGGTAATCGGCCAGTACCGGATCACACAGCCGTGTGCTGCCATCTTCCACAAGCCCAGGCAGCAGGCTGTCAACCTTCACCGACCGCTGCCAGGTGCGCAGTGCCACCCCCACACCGACAGCGGTGGCGCCCATCACGGCAAGGTCGGTAGCGACATGGGTCAAGTGATCGAGCGCGGCCCGGGTATCGCCTTCATGCCAGGCCTCGACGCCATGGAATACCTCCTTGAGCAACCCCCAGGCAGTGAACGCCAGCAAACCTGCGCCGACCATCGGAATGAACAGGCCAGCCAGGTTGAGCAGCGCCCAGCCCTCTGCGGCCAGGCGCTGGTCATGCGCCTCTTGCACGGCCCGGTCAAGGTCCGCTACAGGGACAGCGATCATCGCCGCGTCATCCTTGATCTGCGCGATGCGCGCCGTGCCCAGGGTTTCGAACAATGCCGGGGGCAAGGCCTGCATGTGCTCTTCAAGGTCGTAGTTGGCCCAGTCCGCCAGATCGGCGTACGCCGGGATGATCACCGAGAAGAATGCCTGGCTGTCCCGGCGCCGCACGAAGCGGCTGAAGAACCGCTGATAGTCACGGGTACGCAGGCGCCGCCCCAGGTCATTGGCCAACCGCCGCAGGCTGCTGGCCACACACCAAGGCCCATGGGGATCACCCGGTACGTACGCCAGCAAGCGTCGAGTGGTATTGCGCAACCAACCCGCTTCGATGACGTCCAGCAACACGATCTGCTCGAGTTTGCAGCCCAGCAGGCTCAGTTGTTTGGCCACCACCGGTCTGCCTTGCAGGCGCGGCGACACGCCATCACGGCACACACCGATAATCAGGTGCAGTTCGTCGTTGTCGAGCACCCCGCTGTGCCTGGCCTTGTAGGCGTCCACCAGCATCTGCTGGCGCTGGGCGTCGCCCAACAGCGCTGCCACGCTGTGGCCTTGTGCTGTCGGCGCCAGCAGCACGCTGTCGAGGTGACGTTGATATTGACCGCCCAGGTCGAGGCGGCGACACAGGTTGGCAAACGCCAGCGCAGAAGGCGGTTTGACAGTGCCCTGCCGCGCACTGGTCAGACGATTGCCACGCGGCTGGCCATCCGCCGCCGCCTCATCGACGGTAAAGTTGCGCAGCGCCGCCTCAAGCAGCGGCCTGTCGCCATACACCACCTCAGTCAGGTGTATGCCCACAGGCTGCGTATTGATCACCGGTTGGCGGTGGCCGGCGACGAAAGACCAGCGATGCACATCGAAGGTTTGCTTGCAGTGTGCCGCCAATGCCTGCTCCAGGCGCCTGGTCGAAAAACTGTCGATGCCTTCGAGGCGGCCAAGCACGTCGCTCAGTTGCTGGCGTAACGTCAGGCTCTGGCGCAGCGCCTCGGTCAGCCCTGGCATAGGCTTGGCACAGGCCGCCTGCAACCATTGCGGCAGACGCGCGGCAATGAATCGGTCCTGAAAGGCCTGCTCCAGGGCAAGGCAATCGGTATGTGGCGGCTGATCGGGTTGATGAGTCATGGCTCGCACCTCCTTTGGGGAGGCGCGAGCTTAGGCATGGCACCGGGCCGCCGGTGGCTAGATACCTAACACCCGCCTGGCAAAGCGCATAAGTAAAGAGCCATTCGGTCTTTAATCGCCCCAAAGCGAAAGGCTATAGTCGCTGGCACAATGCCAACTCTCTGTACGCTAACAAGGAATGCTTCGTGAAAAAGCTCTTCACCGCCTCGCTGCTGGCCGCAGGCCTGGCCCTGGGCAACCTCGCCCAGGCCGCCCCGACCCTGCTCAACGTGTCCTACGACGTGATGCGCGACTTCTACAAGGACTACAACCCGGCGTTCCAGAAACACTGGGAGGCCGAGCACAATGAGAAGGTCAATGTGCAGATGTCCTTCGGCGGCTCGAGCAAACAGGCGCGCGCCGTGATCGATGGCCTGCCGGCCGATGTCATCACCATGAACATGGCCACCGACATCAACGCCCTTGTCGACAACGGCAAGCTGGTGCCGGACAACTGGGTGACCCGCCTGCCGAACAACAGTGCGCCCTTCACCTCGGCCACCGTGTTCATCGTGCGCAAGGGCAACCCGAAAGCGTTGAAGGACTGGCCCGACCTGCTCAAGGACGGCGTACAGGTGATCGTACCCAACCCGAAGACTTCGGGTAATGGCCGCTACACCTACCTGTCGGCCTGGGGCTACGTCCTCAAGCAGGGTGGCGATGAAACCAAGGCCCGCGAGTTCGTCGGCAAGCTGTTCAAGCAGGCGCCCGTGCTCGATACCGGGGGTCGCGCCGCGACCACGACCTTCATGACCAACCAGATTGGCGACGTGTTGGTGACCTTCGAGAACGAAGCCGAGATGATCGCCCGCGAGTTTGGCCGCGATCAGTTCGAAGTGGTTTACCCGAGCGTGTCGGCTGAAGCCGAGCCGCCGGTGAGCGTGGTCGACAAGGTAGTGGCCAAGAAAGGTACCCAGGCCGTGGCCGAGGAATACCTGAAGTACCTGTGGTCGCCGGCGGCTCAGGAAATCGCCGCGCAGAACTACCTGCGCCCGCGTGATGCAACCGTGCTGGCCAAGTACACCGACCGCTTCCCGAAAGTCGACTTCCTGTCGGTGGAGAAGACCTTTGGTGACTGGCGTACCGTGCAGAAGACTCACTTCAATGACGGTGGCGTTTTTGACCAGATCTATACCAACCAGTAATTGATGTAGACCCTATCGCCGGCAAGCCGGCTTGCCGGCGATAGGTCCCTGCGGCAACACACTTCTTCGAACTTCCCCACCGCTGAACAATCAGTTTCTTGAGTAACCCTGCCCCGCTCACCCCGGCCCAAGGAGTACTCCAGTGCTGCGTTACCTCACCACCCTGCTGCTCGGCTGCCTGCTGAGCACCCACCTGCTTGCTGCAGATCCTGCGCCCGCCGAAGAACAACCCGCCGAACCGGAACCGGTGCTTCAGGGCGGCTTGCTCGGGGCCTTGGCAGATGGCCTGGACAGCGCCGCCCGGGAGCTGGACCTCGACGCCCACCTGGTCGACGCCTGGCGCTTGCGCACCGACCGCGCAGCCAAGGAGGTGGAACACCTGGTTGATCGCCACTCCGCCAGCGATTCGCTGCAACTGGTTGGCAACTTCCTGCTGCTCACCCTTACCTGGGCTGCCAGCTTTGCCGTCCTCACCACCCTGGGCCGCTGGCTCAGCAGACGCACCACGGCCACCCCGTGGCTGCGCCAGCGCAAGCGCGCCAGCAGCCTGCTCGGCTATCTGCTGCCCTACACCCTACCGGCCTTGGCCAGCCTGCCTCTGACCCTTTACGTCAGCCGTTTCCTCGAACCTTCGGTGGCCCGCGCCTTGGGGCTGAGCCTGGCCTACGCCAGCAGCAGCGGCCTGTTCTCGACCTCGATCATTCTGTGCCTGGTCACGCTGTTCGATGCCGGCCACAAGCGCCAGGCCGTGGCAGTGATCAAGCGCATGGCGCCGCGCCCCCTGTTCCTGATCGGCTTTCTCGCGGCCTGGAGCGACGCCTTGACCAGCCCGCAGATCGCTCGCCAGTTGGGCGGCAACATCACCGCCAGCATTGCTGTGTTCACCGGATTGGCCGCCACCTTCATCTTCGCCAGCCTGGTCGTGCGCCTGCGCCGCCCGGTCGCTCACCTGATCCGCAACCGTGCCCTCAAGGACCGCCTGCAACACCGGGCGGTGCAGGAAACCCTGCGGATCTTCTCGACCGTCTGGTACTTGCCGATCCTGCTGATGATCCTGGTGTCGGCAATCCACCTGGTCGGTGCCGGCGAAGAAAGCCAGAAGGCCCTGCAAAAAGCCCTACTCACAACCGTGCTGCTGGTCTGCACGGTATTTCTCAGCACGCTGCTGCAGCACCTGCTGGCGCCCCCCGCTGCAGATCCGGCGCAACGCGTACGGCCTTACAAGGAACTGCTGCGCAGCCTTGCCCACGCGCTGCTGCGCATCAGCATGGCGGTGGCGTTCATCGAACTGCTGGGGCGTATATGGGGCTTCTCGGTGATCAATTTCGCCCTGAGCAACAGCCTGGGCCAGGCCATCAGCAATTCACTGTCGAGCATCGGCCTGATCCTGCTGGTCACCTGGCTGCTCTGGGTGGTGCTCGATACCGCCATTCAGGAAGCGCTCAAACCCGCTGTCGGCCGCCGCGCAACGCGCCAACCAAGCACCCGCGTGCGCACCATCCTGCCGATGCTGCGTAATGCCATCAAAGTCATCCTGATCGTCATCTGCACCATCACCACCATGGCTAACCTGGGCATCAACGTCGCACCGCTGCTGGCCGGTGCCGGGGTGATTGGCCTGGCTATCGGCTTTGGGTCGCAGCAATTGGTACAGGACGTGATAACCGGCCTGTTCATCCTGATCGAAGACACCATCTCGATCGGCGACTGGGTGGTGCTCGACTCCGGTCACGCGGGTACCGTCGAAAGCCTGACCATCCGCACCCTGCGCCTGCGCGATGGCAAGGGCTTCGTGCATTCGGTGCCGTTCGGCCAGATCAAGGCAGTCACCAACCAGTCGCGGCAGTTTGCCTATGCGTTCTTCTCAGTGCAGTTCACCTACGACAGCGATGTGGACGAGGCGCTGGCGCTGATCCATCAGGTGGGGCAGTCGATCAGCGACGACCCCCTGCTGCGCATCAACCTGCAAGGGCCGCTGCAGGTGTTCGGGGTCGACCGCATGGATTTGAACGGGTTTGTGCTGACCGCGCAGTTCCGCACCATTTCCGGCGGGCAGTATGCCGTGAGCCGGGCGTTCAACGAACGGCTCAAGAAGCGCGTGGACCAGACGGAGAATGTGAGTTTCGCCCAGGTGTACCCGCTGCCTGTGCGTGGCGTTTCAGCATGAGGCAGGCAGGCTTAGGCCTGCCTGAACACCAAGGCTTTCAAGCCCCCCGCCGGGTCCGCATCAGGAAACTCCGGCGGGTTGTCCAACCGCTCGATGAAGGCCAGCGAGGGCGCCTGCTCAGCCATCCCCTCAATCAGAAACTCCGGCCCGATGCCTGGGTCGTTCACACAGGCCAGCACCGTCCCACCTGCATTCAGCAACTCCGGCAAACGGCGCAGAATTTTTGCGTAATCCTGCGTCAGCACGAAACTGCCCTTCTGGAACGTGGGCGGGTCGATGATGATCAGGTCATAGGGCCCGTACTTGCGTACCTTGCCCCAGGACTTGAACAGCTCATGCCCCAGGTAAGCCACCCGTGACGCATCGTGGCTATTGAGCCGATGGTTGTCTCGCCCACGGGACAACGCCGACTTGGCCATGTCCAGGTTCACCACTTGCTCGGCCCCACCGGCAATTGCCGCCACCGAAAAGCCACAGGTATAGGCGAACAGGTTGAGCACCCGCTTGCCTGCCGCGTGTTCACGCACCCACCGCCGACCATGGCGCATGTCCAGGAACAGGCCGTTGTTCTGCCGCACACCCAGGTCAAGCAGGTAAGTCAGGCCGTCCTCGACCACCTCGCGCTGCTGGCTTGGCTCGCCCCACAGCCATTGGCCCGGGCTGTCCGGCAGGTAGCGGTGCTGGATGAGAATCGCTTGGCCGGACCATTGCGGGCGCTCGGCAAGGTTGCGCAGCATGGCTTCGAGTTCAGCCAGCTGGCCTTGCGCCGGCGCGCGGAACAGCGCCACGGACAACACCCCCTGCAGCCAGTCGACCGTGACCTGCTCCAGCCCCGGCCAGCAGCGGCCGCGGCCATGGAACAGGCGGCGGGTTTCCTGCGGGGCGGGGTCGAGGGCGGCAAGCAGATGCTGTTCGAGGGTCTGGATCGGCGAAGTCATGGCGGGTCGCATGCAAGTAAAAGGGAGCATTCTACCCCGCAAGGCCACTGCGCGCCTCCAGCAGCCGCGCGGCACCTATGGCAGCCGGCTCACCGGCAGTAAGACGCGACTGCAGCCTCACTGGCCTTTGGTCACCACCGCGTGCGAACGAAACCACCACCCCTGCTGCATCCCCGCTGCCGCCAGCAGGATCAGCGCCACACCCAACCACTGCAACGGCGCCAGGCGGTGCCCGAAGGCCACCCAGTCGACCAGGATTGCAGCAATCGGATAGACGAAGGACAGCGCCCCCGTGAGCGCCGTGGGCAGGCGCTGAATGGCGCTGTACAGCAGCACGTACATCAGGCCCGTGTGTACCATGCCCAGTGTCACCAGGCTGGCCAGCGCCGAACTTTCGCCCGGCAGCCCCCCCAGTTTGACCCACGGTGCCAGCAGCAACACCCCGGTAGCCACTTGGATCAGCGCGATCAGGTGCGGTGGGATGCCTGCAAGGCGCTTGATGATCAGCGCGGCGATGGCATACAGAAACGCTGCACCCAGGGCCAGGGCAATGCCCAGCAGGTATTCGCTACCGCCCGTCTGTCCTGCGCCATGGGCGCTGACGATCGCCAACATGCCCATAAACGCCACACTCAACCAGGTAACCTTGGCGGCGGTGATCTTCTCGCCCAGGAACACTGCGGCCAGCCCGACCAGCATGAACGGCTGGACGTTGTACACCGCGGTGCCGATAGCGATCGAAGCACGCGAGTAGGAGGCAAACAGCAGCAGCCAGTTACCCACGATGGCGACGCCGCTGGCGATGGCCAGCAGCACAGCCGTACGACTGATCACCCCCGGCCTTAGAAAGCCGAAGGCGGCACAGACCAGCAGCAAGGTGCCGGTGCCGAACACGCAACGCCAGAACACCACGTCCAGCACAGGCTGGCCGGACACCAGCACGAACCAGCCGATGGTCCCGGAAATCAGCATGGCAGCGATCATTTCCAACGAGCCACGGCGCACCGAACTGTCCATCTCACACCTCCCAAGGATGACGGCCTGATTATGAATCGGGTCAGACGGGGCCTTCCAGCGGATAACCAAGGCAAAAAGCGGGTGTGGCCTTTACTATCAAGGTCAATCTCAAGAAACAACTGACGAGGCCCCCATGACCGATGCGATCGACCAGTTGCTGATCAACGCCCTGATGGAAGACTCACGCCGCTCGCTCAAAGCGCTGGCCCAGATCAGCGGCCTTTCCGCACCCAGCGTCAGCGAGCGTCTGCGCCGCCTGGAGGAACGTGGCGTGTTGTGCGGTTATACCGTCGATGTCGACCCGCGCAGTTTCGGTTACCAGCTGCAGGCTATCGTGCGCATCCGTCCACTGCCGGGGCAGTTGCAAGCGGTGGAACGGCAGATCGTCGCCATCCCTGAGTTCACCGAGTGCGACAAGGTCACGGGCGAGGATTGCTTCATCGCCCGGCTGCACGTGCGCTCGATGGAACAACTGGATACCTTGCTCGACCGCATCAATGTGCTGGCCGAGACCAATACGGCAATCATCAAGAAGAGCCCGGTTAAACGGCGATTGCCGCCGATGAATTGATCTCCTTGGCGGCGAGCCCTAGGTGGCTATTTTTTGTACATAATAATGTCACCTTAAGTGCCATTTTTGTGTGCAATTCTCCCGACGTCGCCCCAATACGTTACACCTTCCGCTCAACTAATTCTGACCATTCGATCAACTAGTCAGGACGTTAAAAAATTAATCCTGTTCAGATGGTCAACTTATAAGTGATTTATTTCATAAAGTTATATTTCAAACGATTAATTTCAAAATAATGGCTACCTGAAAGTTGCTCTCTGTCTGGCATGGAACTCGCTTTTGTGTGTTCGTGTTTTGTATACAAGTTTGACAAAACATAAATACACAAAGCCCGCGACCCCGGCTCACGCCGGCCGCCGCGCCCAGAACCCAGTGATGCCAACGCTGCACCGACGAGATGGCGAGCCCGTGCGCATGCCCGCTCATCGCAGTCCACGTGCATCAGGAGCCTGCCGGAATGCGAACCAGCCTCGACCTTGCCCCTGAACTCTCCGCCGCCAGCACTCACCCCGCCGCCACCCTGGCCGGTTACCTACCCCCCCTTGAACTGAGCCCGCGCCTGCATAACCGCGACCTCGCCCCAACCCGTCTGGAAGGCCGGCGCTGGGGGCGCTACAGCATCTTCGCGCTGTGGACCAACGACGTGCACAACATCGCCAACTATTCCTTTGCCATGGGCTTGTTCGCCCTGGGCCTGGGTGGCTGGCAGATCTTGTTGTCTTTGGCGATTGGCGCGGCGCTGGTGTACTTCTTCATGAACCTGTCCGGCTACATGGGGCAGAAGACGGGCGTGCCGTTCCCAGTCATCAGCCGCATCGCCTTCGGCATCCATGGCGCGCAGATCCCGGCGCTGATCCGTGCGGTTATCGCCATCGCCTGGTTCGGTATCCAGACCTACCTGGCTTCGGTGGTGCTACGGGTGCTGCTCAGCGCCGTCTGGCCGCAGGTAGCGGCCTATGACCACAACAGCCTGCTAGGCCTGTCGAGCCTGGGCTGGGTGTGCTTCGTGGCCATCTGGCTGGTACAGTTGGTGATCCTCGCCTATGGCATGGAGATGGTTCGCCGCTACGAGGCCTTTGCCGGCCCGGTGATCCTGCTCACCGTGGCCAGCCTGGCGATCTTCATGTACGTCAAGGCAGACGCACGTATCGCCTGGTCGGTGGCCGAGCCGCTCACCGGCTACGAGATGTGGCGCAACATCTTTGCGGGCGGTGCCCTGTGGTTGGCGATCTACGGCACCCTGGTGCTCAACTTCTGCGACTTCGCCCGCTCCTCGCCGTGCCGCAAGACCATCCGCGTCGGTAACTTCTGGGGCCTGCCGGTGAACATTCTGGTGTTCGCCATGATCACTGTGGTGCTGTGCGGCGCGCAGTTCAAGCTCAACGGCCAGATCATCGACAGCCCTACCCAGATCGTTGCCAGCATCCCCAGCACACCGTTCCTGGTCCTCGGCTGCCTGGCCTTCCTGATCGTTACCGTGGCCGTGAACATCATGGCCAATTTCGTCGCACCGGCCTTCGTGCTCAGCAACCTGGCGCCCCGTCATCTGAACTTCCGCCGCGCAGGGTTGATCAGTGCCACCCTGGCCGTGTTGATCCTGCCGTGGAACCTCTACAACAGCCCGCTGGTGATCGTCTACTTTCTGTCCGGCCTGGGCGCCCTGCTCGGCCCGCTGTACGGGGTGATCATGGCCGACTACTGGCTGCTGAGAAAAGGCTGCATCAACGTGCCTGAGCTCTACAGCGAAAACCCGGCCGGTGCCTACCACTACAGCAAAGGCATCAACCTGCGTGCCGTGGCCGCGTTCGTGCCGGCGGCGCTGCTGGCCATCGTTCTCGCCCTGGTCCCCAACTTCCATGCCATCGCGCCGTTTTCCTGGCTGATCGGGGCCGGCATCGCCGCCGTGCTGTACCTGCTGATCGCCCCGCGCAATCGCCAATATCACGACGTCAGCGGCGAGTGTATCGCCGTCGACCACAGCAGCCATTGACCCAGGAAGCCTGCCCATGCGTATTCTGATCGCCAACGTCAATACCACCGAAGCCATCACTGAGGCCATCGCCGAACAGGCCCGCAGCGTGGCCTCGCCCGGGACCGAAATCGTCGGCCTCACCCCCTGGTTCGGAGCCGAGTCGGTGGAGGGCAACTTCGAGAGCTACCTGGCCGCCATCGCCGTCATGGACCGGGTGCTGGCCTACGACGGCCCTTACGATGCCGTGATCCAGGCCGGCTACGGCGAGCATGGCCGCGAAGGCTTGCAAGAGCTGCTGAACGTGCCGGTGGTGGACATCACCGACGCCGCCGCCAGCACCGCGATGTACCTGGGCCATGCGTACTCGGTGGTTACCACCCTGGACCGTACCGTGCCACTGATCGAGGACCGGCTGAAACTGTCCGGGTTGTATGACCGCTGTGCTTCGGTACGCGCCAGCGGGCTGGCCGTGCTGGAGCTTGAGGAGGACCCGCAACGTGCCGTGCAGACCATTGCCGAACAGGCAGAGCGCGCGGTGCGCGATGACAAGGCCGAAGTCATCTGCCTGGGCTGCGGCGGCATGGCTGGGCTGGATGAGCAGATTCGCCAGCGCACTGGGGTGCCGGTAGTGGATGGCGTAAGCGCGGCGGTGACCATTGCCGAGTCCCTGGTGCGACTGGGGTTGAGCACGTCCAAGGTACGCACTTATGCCACGCCAAGGGCGAAAAAGGTGGTGGGCTGGCCAATGCGGTTCGGGCGATAAGGCGCCTTTACCGGCACTGTCGCCGGTAAGCCGAACCCCACAGGTGCCTCAGCGCGCAGACGGCTTGTGGTTTACCTGTGGGGCCGGCGCGGTCAACCCATCATCCTGGCCAACCGCTCTGCACTGCCACACGCCAGGGTGAACCCCAATGCCCCATGGCCCAGGTTCACCCACAGGTTTCGATAAGCTGTAGCCCCAATGATCGGCACCCCGGTAGGCGTCGCCGGCCGCATCCCCGCCCACTCCACGGCCTGCCCGTAATCCGCCGCATTCGGCAACGTCTCAAGCGCCAGCCGGCGCATGCTTTGAAGCCGACGCGCATCCACCGATTCGTCGAAACCGACGATATCCACCATCGCCGCGACCCGCAGTTGGCTGTCCAGGCGTGCATAGACGATCTTGCGCTCGTAATCGGTAATGCTCACCTCAGGCGCACGGTGCTTTGGCGCAATCGGCGCAGTCAGGCTGTAACCCTTCAGCGGATACACCGGCAGGTGCATGCCCGGTAACCCCAACCCCGCGCTGCGGTGGCCTGCACACAGCACCAGCCGCTGCACATCAACCCGCGCCTCGCCCACCTGCAGCGCAACGACCTGGTCGGCGTGTGCGAGCAATCGCGTCACTGGCCTGCCAAGCAGGAACCTGCACTGCCCGCAGGCGCGCAGGCGCTCGGCGAGGCGTTCACAAAAACGGTGACAGTCGGCAACCTCCTCGTCCGGCGTCAGCACACCGCCAATGAACGGTACCTCGGCCAACGTCGGCTCCAAGGCTCTCAGGTCGGTGCCGTCAAGCACCTGTTGGTTGGCCGTGTCAACGTGTTCACGCCCGCGGGCAAATGCCCGTTCGCTGCGAAAGGCAACCAGTTTGCCGTTACGCCTCCAGGCGAAATCCGTCAGGCCATCGTTTTCACGCCAATGCGCCAAGGTCGCCTGACTGTGCAGCGCCAGCTCCAGCAGTTGCGCACCGTTGCGTCGATTGACACTGCGCCGGCACGCCCCCATGAATGCCATCAACCAGCGCCATTGCGCCGGGTCCAAGCGCAAACGCAGGCGCAGCGGCGAATCACCTTGCAGCAGCCAGCCCAGCGCCTGCCAAGGCACGCCGGCATCGGCCAACGGCGCCACGTAGCGGTAAGACAACTGCCCGCCGTTGGCAAAGCTGGTAGCTGAAGCCAGGCTGTCGCGCGCCTCGATCAGTTCAACCGACTGGCCCTCGCGCACCAGCGCATAGGCGGTTGCCAGGCCAATCACCCCGCCGCCGATCACCGTCACCTTGTGCTTCATCCGTTACCCCTGTTTCAGCGTCCATGCCAAGACAGTAGCAGCCGATCAGGTCGGGCAGCTATGCTCACCGCCGTTCAGGCCCTGGCGCAGGTTACGGCTCAGCAGGCTGGCCTTGCCGTCGTGCCACGTAAGGGTCAGCACGTACAACGTGTCGAAATCGTCAGCGTTCCATTCTTCGGTGATCACACGCTCATCACCCAGGGCTTTGTCGGCCACCGCGTTGATCAGCTCGGGCAGATAGCCATGGGACCAGGCGGTATAGACAGTCGCATTGCGGTACTTGTCGCTCAGCAGCTCTTCGGCGAGTTCATCAGTGTCGTCGGCGCCAAAGTCGATGTTTACCGGCAGGCCCAGGCGAATGGCGCTGGGGGTGATGGTCATCAGTGGGCGGATGTAGCTGTAGCGCTGGTCGTCACTGCCTTCCTCGACATGGCGCGAAGGGTTGGCAGCGAAGACATAATCGGCCTTGCCGAAGCGTTCCGGCAGCAGTGTAGCGAGGTCCAGTGCACGGTTGAGGCCTTGGCAGTTCAACTGCCCCAGCCCCTCTCCCGGCTTCTCGGCATGGCGCAGAAAGACCAGGGTCTGGGTACCGTCGACCGGTTGGGCCCGGCTTTCGACCACCGCCAGGGCCAGTGGCACAGCCGCAGCGACAAGGGCCAGGCTCAGCAGCAGGGGGCGACGGCGTCGAAAGAACGATGGCAACTTCATGTAGGCAGGCTCTTGTGGCAAAACTATCGGGTTGACCCGCCACATCGCCCGGCGGCCGAAGCCGCAGCGCATCCTTGTAGTGTGCGCCATCCCTGGCGACGAGTAGGCCTCAGAGTGCCCTCAACCCGTTTGGTTCCTCCCTGACGGTGAATGCCGGTCCCTGTGCAGGGGTTACAGTAAGGCCTGCGCGTTGCCGATTTATTGCTTGCTCAAACAAGGACTGGGCCATGGCTGGCTCAATCATCCCGCGTCAGCACTTCCAGCAGCTCAATTTCAAAGGTCAGGTCCGCATTCGGTGGGATAGCCCCCACACTGCGTTCGCCATAGCCCAGGTGCGCCGGCACCTGCAGCTTGCGCTTGCCCCCTACGCGCATGCCCATCAGGCCTTGGTCCCACCCCTTGATCACGCGGCCGGTGCCAATCACGCACTGGAACGGCTTGCCACGCGACCAGGACGAGTCGAACTCGCTGCCATCGGCCAGCCAGCCGGTGTACTGAGTGGTGATCAGGGCGCCTTTGACGGCGGCTTTGCCGTCGCCTTCGACGAGGTCGATGATCTGCAGTTCGCTGCTCATGGGCATGCTCCAACGATGAATTTCAAGGGCGCCCTTTTCTCAGGAATACCGCGGTTTGGCAAGCGGGCCTGCTTCAACCGAACTGGTCGAACGCTTCTTGCCCCGTCAGCTCCTTGGTCTGGTTGGCAAAGCAATACCAGGCAGGCCGCTGTTCCACGAAAATCTGCAAGTCGAAATCCCAGGCCTCGTCGCCGTCGAGCAGCCCCACCGGAACGGCATAGCCGTCATTGGCTTTGAGCCGGTAATACAGGTGCGTACCACAGCGCCCGCAAAAGCCGCGCTGGGCCCAGTCGGAGGAGTCGTAGACACTGGGCGCGCGGCCCTCGACCCGCGGCGGCTGGCTGCAGTGCACCACCAGCAGCGGACCACCGGTCCATTTGCGGCACATGCTGCAATGGCAGGCGCTGATGTGGGTGTTGTCGACGGTGACGTGCAGCGTGGTATCGCCGCAAAGGCAACTGCCGTGCTTTTCAAGGCTCATGGTGGGGCTCCTGGCAAGGAATGGGTGGGCAAGTATAGGTCGCCCTGCGACGAGTGCCGGAGCCCCCTGCGGGGGCGGTCAGATGAACACGCTGCCACGCAGGTACAACACCGCCCGCCCACTGATGATCACCCGGCCGTTGCCCGGTACTTCACAGTACAACTGCCCTTTGCGCGCACCGCCCTGCTCGCAGCTCAGGACGCTTTTGCCCAAGCGCTGCGCCCACAACGGCGCCAGCGACGTGTGGGCAGACCCTGTGACCGGGTCTTCGTTGACCCCGACGCGCGGGCCGAACCAGCGGGTAACGAAGTCAAAACCGCGCCCTGGCGCAGTCACGGCGATACCACGGACCGCAAAGGCCGACAGAGCGACGAAGTCAGGCTCAAGCGGGTCGAGCAGCGCAGCATCATCGATCACCACCACGTAATCGTCGGAGCGATAAACAGCCGTCGCCCCGCCCAGGCCCAGCGCCTTCAGCAAACCGGCCGGCGTGTCCACCGCGACCGGCTGCTTGGCCGGGAAGTCCATGGCCAACAGGCCGTCGCCGCTACGGCTGACACGCAATTCGCCGCTGCGGGTAGCAAAGCGCAGCACCTGGGCCTGTTCGCCCAGGTGCTCGAACAGTACATAGGCCGCGGCCAGGGTAGCGTGGCCGCACAAGTCGACCTCGACCGCAGGCGTGAACCAGCGCAAATCGAAGCCTTCGCCATTGCGCACGAAGAAGGCGGTCTCGGACAGGTTGTTCTCTTCGGCAATACGCTGCAGCACGTCATCCGGCAGCCAGCTTTCGAGTGGGATCACCGCCGCCGGGTTGCCACCGAACGGCTCAGCGCAGAAGGCATCGACCTGGAAAATCTCGAGTTGCATGCAAACACTCCTTGAGGCCCGGCCAAGGCCGGGCGGAATCGAAAGCGACGTTACGGGTGCACCGGCGTGAGTACCGCTTCACCGGCAAAGAACGCCTGCAGATTGCGCAGGACCAAGGTGACCGTGTCGCGCGCAGCCTCGGGCGACTGGCCGGCCACATGCGGAGTGAGCACCGTGTTGCCCAGCGCCTTGAGCGCAGCGGGCACAGCCGGTTCGTCATCGAATACATCCAGCGCTGCACCGGCAAGCTGGCCACCCTGCAGCGCAGCGATCAATGCTTGGGTATCCACCACGCTGGCGCGGGCGATATTCACCAGATAGCCCTCGGCACCCAGCGCGTCGAGCACCTGCGCATCGACCAGATGATGGGTGTGGGGGCCACCAGGGGTCGCCACGACCAGGATGTCGACGGCATCGGCCAGGTGCAGCGGGCTGTCGTACCAGGTGTAGGGCACGTCCTGACGTGGCGTGCGGCTGTGGTAGCTGATGCTCATGTCAAAGCCCAGATGGGCCCGCTTGGCGATGGCCTGCCCCACTGCGCCCAGGCCAAGGATCCCCAGGCGTTTACCACTGACCGAGGGGCTGATGACCCGGTTCCATTCCCCACGGCGGGTGCTGGCGTCGGCACGCGGGATGTCGCGCAGCAGTGCCAGCAACAGGGCCAGGGTATGGTCGGCGACTGCGGCGGCGTTGGCGCCGGCTCCATTGGTGACGGTAATGCTACGGGCTGCAGCAGCAGCCAAGTCGACCTGCTCATAACCGGCACCGATCACGCAAATGATCTGCAAGTTGGGCAAGGCAGCGATTTCAGTGGCGGTCAGCCCCAAGGGGCCGCGGGTGAGCACGGCATCGATTTGGCTGGCATGGCGCTGGATGGCGCTGGCGCGCATCTGCGGTGACGGTGCGCGGATGAGCTGGTAACCGGCCTGCTCGAGTAACGGCAGGTAATCGTCGACGGTTTCTACCAGTACCAGGACAGTCTTGCTCATGCCACCTCCTTGAAATTCAGAGGGGCATTATGCGGAGTCAGTGGCCAGTACAGTCAATCGGTAAAACGAAGCTCAACTGTACTGTATTGGTACGAAAACGCCCGCGCCGCGAGGACGCGAGCAATGCCCCACCGCCCTACTGTGCGAATGCTCGGCCCAATCCGCCCGGCACACCGCTGCTGTCGGTCTCCTGCCAAGGCCCGTCCGGGCTCAGCGACCAGCTCCAGCCATTGTCATAGCGGTAATAGGTGCGCTGACGGTAGAAGGTGTTGGGTTTTTTCTCCAGCACGTAAACACCGAGCTTCGGGTCCCAATGACTGGCCCCGCCCGGTGGCGGCGCGAAACTGGCAGAGGTACGCGGCATTGGTTTGGGAATGGCCGCCGGCTTGCCCGGTTGGGTTGCAGGCTGCTCGCCGGGCAATGGCTTGACCACTGGCCCCTGGCGTGGCGGCACGGTTTCGATCGGCGGCGACGGCTGCTCGTACGGCTCATGCACCGTACACGCGGACAAACCCAGGGCCAGGGTGATCAGGGTCAGGCGGACAGTGCTGTGCATGGCAGTGTTCTCTTACAAGTCTGGGCTGTCGATGGTCAGGTGCTGGGTAGTCTGCGTGCTCGTGGCCAGCGGCGCGCCTTGGCCAATCCATTCACCGTGGGTGGGCTGGCCCGCCCGAGACACGCGTGCCACCAGTTGGACTTCGGGGAAGTCCGACAGTTTCA
Source organism: Pseudomonas ceruminis (assembly GCF_021602025.1). Taxonomy (GTDB): domain Bacteria; phylum Pseudomonadota; class Gammaproteobacteria; order Pseudomonadales; family Pseudomonadaceae; genus Aquipseudomonas; species Aquipseudomonas ceruminis. The sequence goes on along the minus strand of NZ_BQHW01000001.1, from coordinate 351,926 downwards.
TCTGCGGCATCATCGCATCGGCATCGGACAGCTCGACCTCGAGCGGCAACTGCGCCACCGTCACTCGCTTGGCCGCCACAGGCATTGGCGGGCCGTTGCTGGCGCGGGCGAAAATGAACACCGCGTCGTCCGGCCTGACCTTGTCCTTGAGCGCAGGCGCAAGTTCCACCCGCACGTTCAGGCGCGCAGCGACGGGCGCGGCAAGGGTGCCGCCGGTGTTGCCAAGGCGTTCCGCTGCACGGTCGATGCCACCTTGCAGTGCCGCCCGCGAAGCATCGCCCTGGGGCAGTTGCGCCAGCAGGCGCTTCCAGTAGTCGATCGCTTCCTGGTAACGCTCCCCTTCGAAGGCGGCAATACCGCGCAGGCCCAGGCTGGTGACTTCATTCGGGTCGGCTGTGAGCGCCTCGTCGGTCAGCGCCTGCACCTGCGCGCTCCATTGCTTGTCGGCAGCGAAGTACAGCGCCTGCGCCCACTGCCCAAGCAGCTCCGGCTGGCGACCGGCCAAGGCCACCGCCCGCTCGTAGGCACGCGCCGCATCGGCAGGGCGCTGTTCGGCCATGTAAGCGCGGCCGAGGAAATACAGGCCCTCGGCAGAGTCCGGCTGCGCCTGGACGGCACGTTCCAGGCGCGTGGTCATTTCTTCCATCGACGTGGGCGCAGCCGCGAATTCCTGGGTCAGCTCGACCTTGTCGGCGGCCCCAAAATGCAGGTACAGCCCTAGCGCCATGAGCGGCACCAGCACTGCCGCCAGCAAGGGCAGGGTCTTACCCAGGTGCCCTTGGCGCGGGGGTTCGCTGCCTTCGGTATCGGCCAGCAGTTCACGCGCTGCCTCATCGCGGCCCCTGGCCAGTTGATCGTCGTCGAGCACACCGGCGGCCTGCTGAGCGGCCAGTTCAGCGACACGCTCCTGGTACAGCGCCACGTTCAGGGCGGTGCGGTCTTCTTCCTGCTGAAGGCGGCGGCCACGCAGGATCGGAATCAGCAAAAAGCTGAGGGCGGCGAGCAGCAAAAGGCCCGCACTAAGCCAGAATTCAGTCATGGGTCTGTTCTTTTTCCAGCAGTTTGGCGAGACGCTCGCGTTCTTCGGCGGACAACTGTTGCGCGCCTGAGGCGACTGGAGCGCGGCGGCGACGCACGATCACGGCCAGTACCACGAAGCCACCGGCCAGCAAGATGCCCGGGCCAAACCACAACAGCCAGGTGCGCCCGCTCAGCGCGGGTTTGTAGCGCACGAAGTCACCATAGCGATCGACCATGAAGTCGACGATCTGCTGGTTGCTCTTGCCCTCGCCGAGCATGCGGAAAATCTCCCGGCGAAGGTCAGCGGCGATCGGTGCGTTGGAGTCCGCAATGTCCTGGTTCTGGCACTTGGGGCAGCGCAGTTCCTTGGTCAGTTGCTGATAACGCTCGCGCTCGGCCTGGTCGCGAAACTGGTAGGTATCGATGGCCGCCCTGGCCATGCCGGCAAGGCTCAGGCCTAGCACAACGGCTGCCAGCCAGCGCTTCATGGCTTGGCCTCATCAACCAGGCCCTGGTACAGCGGCGCCAACTGCTCACGCCACACGCTGGCATCGACGATGCCCACGTGTTTGTAGCGGATGATGCCCTTGGCGTCGATCAGGAAGGTTTCCGGCGCGCCGTACACGCCCAGGTCCAGGCCCAGGCTACCCTGCTCGTCGCGGATGTCCAACTGATACGGGTTATGGAACTCAGCCAACCACTTCACGGCTGCGGCATTGTCGTCCTTGTAGTTGATGCCGTGAATCACCACACCTTGCTCGGCCAGCTGATTCAGGTACGGGTGCTCGACCTTGCACGACGGACACCAGGTGGCCCATACGTTGACCAACGCCGGGCGGCCCAGCAGGTCAGCCTGGGTAAGGTCACGACCACCCTGGGTAGCGGCCAGCGCAAACGCTGGGAACGGCTTGCCGATCATCGCCGATGGCAGCTCGTCAGGCTTGAGGAACAGCCCTTTGTAGAGAAAGACGGCCACCAGCAGGAACACCGCCAATGGCACCACCATGATCCAACGCTTCATGCAACTGCTCCAGACACGCCCAAGGCATCACGCACCCGGGTCTTGACCTTGACGCGGTAACGCCGGTCGAAGGCCGCCAGCAAACCGCCCAGGCCGGTCAGCAGACCGCCCAGCCAGATCCAGCGAACGTAAGGCTTGATGTGCACACGCACCGCCCAGGCACCGTTTTCCAGCGGCTCGCCCAGGGCGACATACAGGTCACGGGTAAAACCGGCGTCGATGCCGGCCTCGGTCATCATCGACTGCTGCACGGTGTACAGGCGTTTTTCAGGGTGCAAGGTGCTCACTTCACGGCCGTCGCGGCTGACCACGATGGTGCCCTTGTCGGAGATGAAGTTAGGCCCTTCGAAGTGCTTGGCCCCCTGGAACAGGAAGTGATAACCGCCAAGTTCCACACTCTCGCCCGGCGCCATGCGCAAGTCGCGCTCGGCGCTGTTGTTGCTCGACAGCACGACGCCCAGGGCACACACCGCCAGGCCCAGGTGCGCCAACTGCATGCCCCAGTAGCTGCGGGGCAGCCCGCGCACGCCTTTGGCCAGGCCCTTGTGGCGGGTTTTGTCGACAATGTCCCGCAGCCCGCCGAGCACTACCCAGGCGGCCAGGGCGAAGGCGCTCAGGGTCGGCCAGTCGAAATCGTCGACGATGAAACCGGCGATCGGCGCCAGCACAGCGCTGCCAATCAATACCGGCGTCATCATGCTGACCAGCCACTTGCCGGGAGTGTCCTTCCAGCGCACCACCACACCCACCCCGAGCACCACCATCAACAGCGCCATGAGCGGCAGGAACAGTGCATCGAAGTAGGGTGGGCCCACCGACAGCTTGGCCCCGGTGAGGGCGTCGAGTACCAGTGGATAGAGGGTGCCGAGCAGAATCATCGACGCCGCCACCACCAGCACCAGGTTGTTGGCCAGCAGCAGCGTCTCGCGTGACCACAGGGCAAAGCCCACCTGGCTCTTGACCACCGGAGCGCGCAGGGCGAACAAGGTCAGCGAGCCGCCGACCACGAACAGCAGGAAGATCAGGATGAACACGCCGCGCGACGGGTCGGCGGCAAACGCATGCACCGACGTGAGCACACCCGAGCGAACCAGGAAAGTACCCAGCAGGCTCAGGGAGAAGGCGGCAATTGCCAGCAGCACGGTCCAACTCTTGAACACCCCGCGTTTCTCGGTCACCGCCAGTGAATGGATCAACGCCGTGCCCACCAGCCAGGGCATGAACGAGGCGTTTTCCACCGGGTCCCAGAACCACCAGCCACCCCAGCCCAGCTCGTAGTAGGCCCACCAGGAGCCCAAGGTGATGCCCACCCCCAGAAACGCCCAGGCGACGATGGTCCAAGGCCGCGACCAGCGTGCCCAGGCTGCATCCAGGCGCCCGCCCAGCAACGCGGCAATGGCAAAGGCAAAGGCCACCGAGAAGCCTACATAACCCATGTACAGCATTGGTGGGTGAACGATCAGGCCGATGTCCTGCAACAGCGGGTTGAGGTCGCGGCCATCGGTTGGCACTTGTGGCAACAGGCGCTGGAACGGGTTGGACGTGATGATCAGAAAGCTCAGGAAGCCGACGCTGATCATGCCCATTACCGCCAGCACCCGCGCCAGCATCACTTGCGGCAGCTGGCGCGAGAACACCGACACGGCAAAGGTCCAGCCACCGAGGATCAGCGCCCAGAGCAGCAACGACCCCTCGTGCGCGCCCCATACGGCACTGAACTTGTAGTACCAGGGCAAGGCGCTGTTGGAGTTGCTGGCCACGTAGGCGACCGAAAAGTTGTCGGTCATGAAGGCATGGGTAAGGCAGGCAAAGGCAAAGGCGAGGAAGGCAAACTGCCCCCACGCCGCTGGGCGCGCCAGGCTCATCCACAGGCTGTCGCCGCGCCAGGCGCCGAGCAGCGGCACCGTGGCCTGCACGGCAGCGAAGCAAATGGCCAGGATCATCGCCAACTGGCCAAGTTCGGGGATCACCAACGCCGCGTTCATGGCTTGGCCCCCGTGCCAGTGGCTGCCTGGCCGCTTTCTTTCAGGGCCTTGGTGACTTCCGGCGGCATGTATTTTTCATCGTGCTTGGCCAACACTTCATCGGCCACCACCACACCTTCGGCATTGAGCTTGCCCAGGGCGACGATGCCCTGCCCTTCGCGGAACAGGTCGGGAAGAATGCCACGGTAGGTGATCGGCACCGACTTGCTGAAATCGGTGACCACAAAGCGCACGTCCAGCGAATCGGCCGAACGCTGCACCGAGCCCTTTTCGACCATGCCGCCGGCACGAATGCGGGTGTCCAGGGGGGCCTCGCCATTGGCGATCTGGGTGGGGGTATAGAACAGGTTGATGTTCTGCTGCAGGGCGCTGAGGGCAAAGCCGACGGCAACCGCCACCCCTGCCAGCAGGCCGAGGATCAGGAACAGGCGTTTCTTGCGCTGCGGATTCACTGCTTGTTCTCCCGGCGCAGACGGCGCGCCTCTTCTTGCAGGTAGCGACGGCGGGCCAGCAAGGGCACTGCGACATTGAGCGCCAGCACCGCCAGGCAGATGCCATAGGCCGACCAGACATACAGGGCATGATGGCCCATGGCGAGAAAGTCACCGAATGAAGAAAAAACCATCACGCGGCCCTCCGGCCCAGGCTGTTGATCACCTCGTCCTTGACCCAGCTGGCGCGCGCTTCGCGCTTGAGCACTTCAAGGCGCATGCGCAGCAACAGCACCGCGCCGAAGAAGCAATAAAAACCCAGTGCTGTGCACAGCAGCGGCAGCCACATCTCGGCCGGCATGGCGGGCTTCTCGGTCAGGGTGAAGGTGGCGCCTTGGTGCAGGGTATTCCACCACTGCACCGAGTACTTGATGATCGGGATGTTGATCACCCCGACAATCGCCAATACCGCACAGGCCTTGGCTGCGCTGTCCCGGTTGGTGATGGCCTGGCCCAGGGCGATGATGCCGAAATACAGGAACAGCAGGATGAGCATCGACGTCAGGCGCGCATCCCAGACCCACCAGCTGCCCCAGGTCGGCTTGCCCCAGATGGCCCCGGTGACCAGCGCGACAGCGGTCATCCAGGCGCCGATGGGGGCCGCGCACTGCAGGGCGACGTCGGCCAGTTTCATCTTCCACACCAGCCCCACCACCCCGGCCACCGCCAGCAGCACATAGCAGGACTGGGCCAGCATGGCCGCCGGTACGTGAATGTAGATGATGCGGAAACTGTTGCCTTGCTGGTAATCCTGAGGGGCAAACGCCAGGCCCCAGATGACGCCGGTGGCCAGCAGCAGAATGGCGGAAACGGTCAGCCACGGCAGCATGCGGCCGCTGATGGCATAGAACCATTTGGGGGAACCCAGTTTGTGGAACCACGTCCAGCTCATTTTCATCAGGGTACATCCAGGGTATTAGCCGGGCTTGAAAGCCCGGGACTCGTTATTCGCCGACGCTGATCTTCAGCCCGGCCGCTATTGCAAAGGGTGCCAGTGTCACCGCAAGGGCCGTCAGGCTCGCCAGCCACAGCAGGTGCCCGGTGGCGGGCATATTCTGCAACGCCGCCTGCAACGCACCACTGCCCAGGATCAATACAGGGATATACAACGGCAGAATCAGCAACGCCAGCAGCAAACCACCGCGCTTGAGACCGACCGTCAGCGCGGCGCCTACCGCGCCGAGCAGGCTCAACACTGGCGTGCCCAGCAGCAGTGAGCCGAGCAGCACCGGCAGGCAATGGCTCGGCAAACCCAGCATCAGCGCCAGCAGTGGCGCCAACAATACCAGTGCCAGGCCGGAAAAGATCCAGTGCGCCAACACCTTGGCCAGCACCAGCAGGGCCAGCGGGTGCGGCGACAGCACCCACTGCTCCAGTGAACCGTCCTCGAAATCGCTGCGGAACAGGCCGTCAAGCGACAGCAGCACCGCCAGCAATGCCGCGACCCAGACCAGCCCGGGCGACAAGGTTTGCAACAATTGGCTCTGTGGGCCTACCGCCAACGGGAACAGGGCCACGACGATGGCAAAGAACACCAAAGGGTTGGCCAGCTCCGCCGGGCGGCGGAACAACAGCCGCGCTTCGCGGCGCAATAACAGAAGGAATACGCTCATGCCGCCCATTGCCCCAGGTTCAGTTCGCGGTAGCCGGAGGGTTTGCGGTCAAGCGTGTGATGGGTGGTCAGCACCACCGTGCCGCCGCGCTCGCAATGGCCCGCCAGGTGCGCCTCAAGCTGCGCCACCCCTTGCTTGTCCAGCGCGGTGAAGGGTTCATCGAGGATCCACAACGGCGGGCTGTCCAGGTGCAGCCGGGCCAACGCCACACGGCGCTGCTGCCCGGCAGACAGGGTATGGCAGGGAACATCCTCGAAACCGCGCAGGCCAACCGCCGCCAGCGCGGCCCAGATCGCTTCGCTTGTGGCAGGCTGGTGCAACGCGCACAGCCAGGCGAGGTTTTCCTCAGCGCTGAGCAAGTCCTTGATGCCAGCAGCATGGCCTATCCACAACAGAAGGCTCGCCAGGGCATGGCGCTGTTCGGCCAAGGGTTGGCCGCCCAGCAGGATCTGCCCGGCAGTGGGTTGCATCAGCCCGGCCAACAAGCGCAACAGGCTAGTCTTGCCACTGCCGTTGGGGCCGCTGATCTGCAGCATGTCACCGGGCCGCAGTTCGAAATCCAGGTCTTCGAACAACAGGCGCCAGTCGCGCTCGCAGGCCAGGCCCACGGCTTGGAGGTGAAAGGTCACGGTTTCGCCTTATGCAGTGTCTCAAGTCGCCCCCCTCGCTGCCGTTACAGTGGCAGTGGCGGACGGCCGGCATTATTACACGCACGGCCCCTAAGCCAAGAGGGCGGGCTCGACAGGTTGTATACAATCATGACTGAAATCAATAGTCTCGGTGCACAAAGCGCGATCAACCCCCAGGCGATCAAGGCGGCGATGACCGGTGAACTGCTGAACCTGAGCCAGGCGCAACCTGGGCTGCTCAAGCCTGGCGAGACGGCCCAGGCCGAAGTGTTGACGCTGCGCCAGGCCGGTAGCGAGTTTCAGTTGGTGCTCAAACTGATCCAGGCCAACGGCAACCAGAATCAGCTCCAGGTCACTACCAGCCAGCCCATCCCCCAAGGCAGCCAGATCACCGTCAGCCAGCCAGAAAGCAACCGCCTTGCGGTACTCGTGCAACAGGCCAATGCCAGCAACGTCACCGTTCTCACACAATTGGACACGCGCAAGGTGCCGGTCGGCACCCTGTTGCAAGGCAAGGTGCTGACCAACCAGGCGCTGGCCCAGCCCCCAGGCGCCGCCACCAGCTTCCGCGCCCTCGTGAGCTTGCTCAACAGTGCCCAGGCCGGCGCTATCCTGGCCATCGACAGCCCGCGCCCGTTGCCAGTCGGCAGCCTGCTCAGCGCGCTGGTACAAGGCGACCAGTCGCTGCGCTTCGTGCCGCTCAGCGGCCGACAGGAGCAATTGAACATCGCCCAGCAGTTGCTTACCCAGCAGGGCCGTCAGGCTTCCCTGCCCGGCCTGCTCAACGCCTTGCAGCAAATGGCCGGCGACCCGACCAGCAACGGCGAGCTGCGCACCAGCGCCGAGCGCCTGCTGGCCAGCCTGCCGGACGCCCGTCAACTGGGTGACAGCAAAACGCTTGCGCAGGCGCTGAACAACAGCGGTGCATTTCTTGAAGCCAAACTGCTCGGCGGTGGGGGCGCACCCGTGGTAACCGACCTCAAAGCGCAGTTGATCAGGCTGGTCGCCCAGGCTTCGGCGTATGCCCCGGCAAGCCCCGCCAGCGCTTCGACCACCCTGGTCCAGGCCTTGCCCGCCATGGCGCGCAGTGCGTTGGGCATGCTCGAACGGGCCAGCCCGAGGCAACCGCCAGGCGGGTTCCCGCTGCCCTCTCGGTTGCTGCAGGCCATGGAACACGAAGGTGACCTGCAACAGCTGCTGCGCCTTGCTGCGGCCGCCATCTCGCGCCTGCAAAGCCACGCCCTGAGCAGCCTGCAACAATCCGGTACGCTTGAAAACGGCAACCTGCAGACCACCTGGCAAACAGAAGTCCCGGTACGCCATGGCCTGGAGTTCATCCCGCTGCAGGTCAAGCTGCAGCGCGAAGAAACACAGCAGCAACAGGCCGACCGTGAACGTGAACAACAGGACCCGCTGCAGGCGGTGTGGCGTATTGACCTGGCCTTCGACCTGGCGCCGCTCGGCCCCCTGCAGGTCCAGGCGCAACTGAGCCAGGGCCGCTTGTCCGGCCAATTGTGGGCTGAACGGGAACAAACCGCGCAGCTGATCGACAGCCAGCTCGGCGCACTGCGTGAGCGCTTGCTGGCCCGGGGGCTGGACGTCGGTGACCTCCACTGCCACCCCGGCATTCCACCACAAGGGCCGCGCACACGTGTGGAACAACGCTGGGTGGACGAAACCGCATGAGCAGCAAACAACCGCGCCAAGCCATCGCCTTGAGTTACGATGGCCAGCAAGCCCCCACCCTCACGGCCAAGGGCGAGGATGAACTGGCTGAGGCCATCCTGGCGCTGGCCCGTGAGCATGAGGTGCCGATCTACGAAAATGCCGAGCTGGTGCGCCTGCTGGCTCGCCTGGAGCTGGACGAGCAGATCCCCGAAGCGTTGTACCTGACCATCGCCGAGATCATTGCCTTCGCCTGGCAATTGCGCGGTCGCGTCCCTGCAGGTTTCACCGACGACACCGCGCAGCCCCGTGACGTCAGCCCCACGCTGCTGCGCCTGCCCTGCGGTGGTAGCGTTACCTGACGCCGTTTGCCGCACAAGCCCTCCACCCTGTCGCCCTTCTTCGTTAGCAGGGTGACCTGATGCGTCCTATTCCGTACCACAGCCTGGCCCTGGTTCGCCGGGCCTTGAAATATTTCCCCCGCCCCGACCTGCTGGCCCAGCAGACACTGTCCGACTGGCTCACCGCGCAAGGCGCGGCGTATTCGCCGCTGCTGATCGACGTGACCACCTTCCACTACCGAAGCGAACCGGCGGGTGAAGGCCGTGGCCAGACCCACACAAAAGCGGTCATCACCCAGAAGATGAACCTGGTCGAAGCATTGTTGACCAACTGGCAGGGCGAACCCGCCGCTGGCTATGGAGGGTTCCACTATGGCGACTGGGCAGGCTCGCCGCCGCAAGCCCCATTGACCATCGTAGAACGGCTGGAGCCCCTGGACCCGTTATCCAATGCTTCGCCTTACCAGGTGTTCAATGGCTTGTACACACGCAGCGAGCCTCCCCGATACGCGCCGGATACGCGCTTGCCGATACGGGCAGAGGATTTTCAGGCCACCCTCTGGAAGTTGAATTTTCATACCCTTTTCAAACAGCAACTCGACCGCTACTGGGCTCACCACCAAGACGACTACCAACGGGCGATTCACATTGCCTTCATTGCCGCATGCAACCGGCAGGTCTTACAGGGCAGCCTGTCAGAGGCCCAACGCCGGCTGATCTGGCGAGCTGCAGGGTTGTTGCCCTACGGCGACCTCAGTGTCTCGATGCTGAACATATACGGCTACACCTCGACCGACATCCTGTACATCAGGCAAGGCAACGGCAGCGAGGTGGTGCTGTACATTCCAGGCAATGCTTCGCCCTTTCATGCATTCGCCGATGCACAGGCCATGAAGCACTGGTTGGCGCAACAATGCCAGGCTGCAGAAAAACGCAGTGCGCTGCTTGCCCATTTCGCTCGTGCCGACTGGCCCGACGGCCTGGAATACAGCGGCTTGATTACAGCCTTGCTGGGCCTGAGCCTGTACCCCAAAGCGCATCGTTTCAGCCCCCAGCACCCCGGCTTTGCCACCAGCGGCTTGTGGGAGCCGCAACAGATCATCGATTATCGCCCCGGCACCTACTCCCCCCCCGATCATCAGCGATCTGTTCGAATACCTGACCTTGCAGCGCAAGCAACGTAGCTATGCCGATGCAGACAGTCAGATCACCAGCAACCATGACATCGACAAGGCCCGCTGGGGCAACTACCTCAACCTGGCAACCGCCCTGCTTGCGCCTTTGGCAATCCTCTTGCCCGAGCTGGCCCCGTTGTTGGTGGTCGGTGGCCTAGCCCAGTTCGGCCTGGGCCTGGATCAGGCCATCAACGGGAGGGACCTGCAAAGCCGGGACGCAGGGGTTACCGAGCTGGCATTTGGTTTGTTCAACGCGTTGCCCGCAGCCGGGCAGGGCGTGGCCAAGTATGGCTCGGTATTTCGTTGTACTCGGCCAGGGTTCTTCGCCCCGGTGCGTCTTGCGCAACTGCTAGGCACGCCGGTTGGCGCTGCGCCCATCGCCGAAGCGATCGATTCGGTGGAACTGGCGTTCCGTGAGCAGGCGATCGTATCCAACAACTCCCTCGCAGCGGTGGTGGCGCGTATCGATGAAAATCTCGAGCACCGCTTTATGGCCTGGTTACAGACCCGTGAAGGTGTGGTCGGCGAATGGGTCCACTATGAGTTTGCCAGTGACAGCTTCATCCGCTCACGTGATAGCAACTTGATTGCCCCCTTGCGCTGGCGGCTCGCCAATGCCGAGGACACCGCCCTGACCCCGCTAAGACAGCGGCATATCGCCACGCACAGCCAGCGCAGTACTACCCTCCAGGCGTTGGGTATAGACCTTGACCTGCCCGTCGACTATGCGCCTTATGCACAACTGCAACGCACACCGATCCCCAAAATCATCAGTAGCGTCTGGCTGGGCGACGCCCTGCTGCACGGTGAATTTCTCGAAGCCCTGGTGCACAACGTGCGTATCGCCCGCAGCAGTGGTTATCGCTACCAGATCCTGCTGTCACAACAGGGACCGCAGGTTTTCCAGCGCAATGTGCAGGTATTGCGCACGCGGGCCGAGGGCGCGCAACTGCTGCCCCTGGAAACTCAGGGCTTCTTTCAAGCGTTCAGCCGCTCACCGTATTACCGGCAATACCTCGCTGCCATCGAAGGCAATGGCGGAAGCGGCCGCAACTTTTCTTCCGCGTGCGATATCTTGCGCTACCGGCTGCTGAACCACTATGGCGGGCTTTACCTGGATGCAGATGATCGGCTGCTGGCCGCGAGCAAGGGCGAGCTCAGCCCCCCTTTGGCCAACGTGGCTCTCACGACCACGCATGACGGCCTGCTGTTCTCGCCGCCGGTGTCAAACGACCAGTTGGGCATGTACATCAAGTTCAATAACAGCATGATCGGCAGCCACCCTGCCAACCCAACGCTGGACGCGGTGTCCGACGAAATCCTGCGTCGCTACAGCTTGGCACCGGACTTCTACGACAGCCGGCCAGACCCTCGCCAAGCGCCATTGCCGTTTCAGGGCTATGCCCGGCGCCTTAACCTGATCAGCGGCCCCGGTGCGCTCAATGCCGTCGTCGACGAACGGCTGCCACTGCTCAGACAGCTGCGCGAGATCTGTCACCTGCTGGTGTCACCGGTCTACGACATTCACGCAACACTGAATCTGGGCCGGTTCCATGCCGTGTTGCGCGAACACGCCCCGCTCGACCGCATTGCCCGCATTGGCCGTGAGCACAGCTGGACACTGACCTGAACCGGCTGAACCCCACAGCGCGCCGCGCGCCATGAGGCCTCTCCTAACTATGTACCACCCGCTAACGGTGCGCTCGGCGACCCTGTGAGCACGCTTGCTCACAGGATCATTTCAATGCATAACCTTCCCTCACATCCTCTCTACAACGTGCGCGAAACGCTGATCGGTTTCCCCCGCCCCGACCAACTCGGCCGCACGTTGCTCAAACAGTGGCTGGCCAAGTACGCGGTGCCCGTGAGCGTGGATGAGATCGATGTCGTCACCTTCCATTATCAGTACGTACCACTGTCCGCCGGGCAACCAGCCCTCACCGCGCACGCTGTGCTGACGCAAAACTACACGCTGGTCGAAGCCTTGCTGAACAATTGGCAGGGAGAGCCTGCACAGGGCTACCTTGGCTTTCATGCCGGGGACTGGGCCGGCATTGCGCCGCAGGGTGCCCTTACGCTGGTCGAGCGCCTACAACCTGCCGGTATCGAATACAACAGCACTGGCTACCTGATTTTCAACGGTTTGTATCGGCGCACCGCCCCTGCCCGCTATGACGCCAGTACCCGTTTGCCCCTGCGCGCTGAAGACCTGCAGGCCTTCATCTGGGCACAAGACTTCAATCACGCCTACAAAGCCTCGCTCGACCTCTACTGGAAACGGCACCTGGCGCACTACCAGCAAGCACTGAAAATCACCTTCATCGCAGCTGTGAACCATCAGGTAAGCGAAGGCAGCCTGTCCGAACGGGGCAGGATACTGGCCTGGCAGGTGGCCGGCCTGATGCCGACCTGCAACGCTGGCGAGCGGTCCAACAGCCAGGTTGCAGTACTGAATGTCTATGGCTACAGCGCCACCTCGCTGCTCTGCCTGCAGGACATCGGCACGGGCCTGACGCTGCTTTACATACCTGGCAACAGCTCGCCACTGCACGAGTTCGCTGATGCCTCTGAGATGAAACACTGGTTTGCCCGCCAATGTCGCGACCCGGACAGACGCGAGGCGCTCAAGCACTGCTTCAGCCCTGCGGATTGGCCAGACGGCCTGGACTTCAGTGGCCTTGAAACGGCCCTCGCAGGCCTGGGCCTGTATCCGCACCCCCATCGATTCGCCCCCAGCCACGTCGGCTTCGCCACCAGTGGCGTGTGGGAGCCTGACTCGGTCATCAATTACCGCACCGAGCGTTACAGCCCGCAGATCGCCGGGGACCTGTTCCTGGCGCTGGCTTACCGTCAGCAGGCACGCGCTTACGCAGACGCCGATAGCCTCATCACCCGCAACGCTGACGTCACCAAGGCCCGCTTGACCAGCTACCTGCAAGCCGCCCTGACCCTGCTCGCGCCGGTCGCGCTGATGCTACCGGAACTGGCGCCGGTCTTCGCCATCGGCGGTGTGCTGCAGTTCGCCCTGGGGTTGGACAGCGTCCTGCATGGCAAGTCCCTCGACGAAAAAGTCGCGGGTGTGCAAAGCCAGGCCTACGGCTTGCTCAATGCGTTACCGCTGGTACCGGCCGCTGTGCATCGGCTGCCGAAGCTCTTCAGCTATCGCAGGCCGGGCTTCATCCCGGTGCAGCGGCTGCCGCGCTTTGCCAGCGATGCCCCGCTGCAACCGCAGGCCGAGCTTTCTTGTGCAGAGGCAGCGTTTCGCCCCGTAGAATTCGTCAGCCCGCCTCCCAGCGCTGTACCGCTCCCAGTCGCACGCTGGGTGGACGCCGATCTGCAGCCGCGGTTTTCGGCACTCTTTGGCCAGGGCGAACAGCGCTACTTCGATTCGGTTTGCTACGAACTGCAAACAGACAGCTTCATCAAGGTCAGTGACCTGCACCTCGACGCACCCACTCGCTACCGCCCTTCCAGCGATGGAGAATGCCTGGTGCCGCTGGACCCACCGCAACGGGACGTGACCGCCGCCCAGCGTACTGCCACACTCAGACAGCTTGGCATCGAGTTGCAGTTGCCACTGGATGATGCGTGCTATGCCTCCCTACAACCTGCACCGTTGCCCAGGCGCATCAGCAGCGTCTGGGTGGGCACACGTGCCATCGACCCCCCCTATCTGGCGGCCTTGGCGCACAATGCCCGCGTGCTCCAAGGCAGCGACTTCCACTACGAACTGTTCCTGTCAAGCCAGCTACCCGAGCGCTATGAAGCCAACCTGGCGCTGCTCAATGCCCATGCCCCCGGGCTGAGGGTATCGCCACTTGAGAAGCAGCCCTTTTTCCAAGACTTCAAGGCCAGCCCCTACTACGCCCAATACCAGGCGGCAATAGACGGTAATGGCGGCGTGGCGACCAACTTCAGCTCTGCCTCGGACATCCTGCGCTACCGCTTGCTCAAGCACCATGGCGGCTTCTACATGGACGCCGATGACCGCTTGCTCGAACCCGCAGTGCCCGGCCCCTCGACACCGGCGCTCACGCGCGCAGTGCTGCAGACCACCCCGGACGGCCTGCTGCTGGCTTCACCGGTGTCCAATGATGAGCTGGGCATGTACATGCAATACAACACCAGCTTCATTGGCAGCCATGCCGGCAACCCCACCCTGGATGCGATATCCGATGAAATCGCCAGGCGCTTCGAGGCGGACCCAACGTTCTATGACTATCGCCCCGACCCCTTGCATGAGCCAGCCTCGTTTCATGAGTACAAACGCCGGCTCAACCAACTGACCGGGCCAGGGGTGCTGAACGCCGTCATCACCCAGCGCCTGCCCTGGCTCGCCCAACTTCGCGAAACCTGCAACCTGTGGATCTCGCCGGTGCGCGACAGAAGGCTGCTCATCAATGTCGAAAGCTTCGTTGAGCACTTGGATACCTTCACCCCCCTGGGTGATGTCGCCGAGATCGGCCATGTTCACAGTTGGCGGTTCACCTGAGGCGGCTGGGCGAACCTGCGACACGCGCATACTTAAATAGCGCCACCGCGCCCAACGCTCAGGCCACCTTAGCCAGCCCCCTTAGTCAAAGGTGACCGCCATGACCAACCCGTACGTGAATGCCAAGGGCGTGCAATATGTGCGCGACAGCCTCGTCGATTTTCCGCGCCCGGACCGAGCAGCGGCCCACGCCATCCGCCAGTGGGCCAACGAACAGTCCATCGACCTGGACCCTGACCGCGTCGACGCGGTCACGCTGCACTGCCAGTTCAGCCCCACGCTTGGCTGGGTTGCGCTCATTGTGCAGAAGATGACCCTGACCCAAGCGGTTCTCTCGAACTGGCAGGGTGAGTCGGCCAACAACTGGCTGGGAGCGGCGTTCAATGCGCCTTGGGCCGGCGAAATGCCCGAGGGCCGGCTGACCATCGTCGAAACCCTGCGCGAACAAGGGCTGTTCGACTATCACGCACCGTATAGCATCTACAACGGGTTGTTCAGCCACAGCGACAACCAACCTTACAATGCGGATACGCATGTGCCCCTGGCAGCCGAGGCTTTCCAGGCATTTATCTGGACGCTGGACCTGCATGCGCAGTACACGGCAATGCTCGACACCTACTGGAATGCCAACCTGGAACACTACCGCATCGGCGCGAAGATCAACTTCATCGCCGCGTGCAACAAACAAGTGATCGAAGGCAGCCTCAGTGATGCCGGTAGAAAGCTGGCGTGGCAAGCGTGCGGCCTGCAAGCTTCGCCGGCGACGATGCCCAGTGACGGCAAGTCGAGCAGTAAACCCGGGGTGCGAGTCCGGCTGCTGAATGTGTATGGCTACACCGCCACTGACCTGCTGTGCCTGTACGACACCGTCAGCGGCCTGGTTTTGCTCTACATTCCGGGTAACGCCTCACCCCTGCACGAATTCAGCGACAGACAGGCCATGCTGGACTGGTTCGCCAACGAGTGTCGCGCACCGCGCACCCGTGATGCCCTGCAGGGGCACTTCGCCCTGGCCGATCGCGAAGACGGTCTGAGCTACAGCGGCCTTCACACTGCATTGTGCGGCCTGGGCAGCTACCCAGCGCCCTACCACCTTGACAGCAACCGCCCCGGTTTTACGGTGCAAGGCATCTGGCCCCCACAGGACTACATCAACTACAAGGCCAATCAATACAGCCCGCGGATCAAAGGCGACCTGTTCCTCACCTTGGCCAAACGTCAGAAACGGCGCAGTTACCAAGACGCACAGTTCATCATCACCAGCGACAGCGACGTGACCAGGGCCAAGTGGCTTGGCTACCTGAATTCAGCAATCAACCTGCTGGGCCCCCTAGCCCTGGTGGTGCCCGAACTGGCCCCGCTGTTTGCCCTGGGTGGCATCGCCCAGTTTGGCCTGGGCCTGGACCAGGCCATCCATGCCAAGAACGCTCAGCAGAAAGCCGAGGGCGTCAGCGCGTCGGTCTTCGGGGTGCTCAATGCAGCGCCGTTGATCACAGCCGGGCTGTCCAAGGCACCTGTGCTGCTGCGCTTCAAACAGGACGGCTTTGTATTGCCCAGCAGGGTCAACGACCAAGTCGGCTACCCCTTGAGCCCCATTACACCCCCTGGGCTACCGCTGGCCGACGTGGCTGATTATTTCCATATTCCAGAGCCCATTGCGCCTCTGCCGGGAGGCGACCCTGCGGTTGCTGGCGCAGTGGTCAGGACCCCTCGCTATGACGGGTCGCCCGACGAACTCACGGCGATGATCGGCGGTTATCAAGCGCAAGTGCTCTACGACATGGAGGCCGATGCCTTTCACCTGGAGAGCGACCTCAATGAGGTGGAGCCGACCTGCTACCTCGCCATTCCAGGCTCGATGAATCTGCTCGAGGTGGATGCAAGCACGCGTCAGGTTACCCATGAAATGCGCATGGCGACCTTGCGTGCGTTGGGCGTCGATCTGAAACTGCCGATTGATCTACCGGTCGTGCACACCGAAGGCCTGCGCCCGATCCCTAAACAGATCCTGAGCATCTGGGTTGGCGACAAGGTCATTGCGCAAACCTTGATCGACAATATAGCCAGCAATGCCCGCACGCTGCAGGAGACTCAGTATGCCCAGCGCCTGTACCTCTCCAGGGCCGAGCCGACGGCCTTTCAGGCCAACCTGCAGCGCTTGGCCGAGCACGCGCCCAGCGTCGAAGTACTGCCCCTTGAGGACCAGCCGTTCTACGCCCGTTTCAAAGAAAGCCCAAGCTTCGCCCAATACCAGGCAGCCCTCAACGGCAACGGTGGGGTGGCCAGCAACTTCTCCTCGGCGTCGGACGTTTTGCGCTATGCCCTGCTTGACCACGAAGGAGGCTTGTACATGGACCTCGACGATACACTGCTGGCCCCTGGCGAATACCCGTGGCGAATCGACGGTGAACCCAGAGGCGTGCCGGGTGAGCGGCTGGACGACGTAGCACTCGTCACCCATGAGAATGGCTTGCTGTTGCACCCTCCAGTGTCCAACGAAAAAATGGACATGCACTGCCTGTACAACGGCAGCCTGATAGGCAGCCATGCGAATAATCCAACGCTCAAGGCAATCCTGGAAGAAATGCAGGTGCGCTATCGGGCAGCGCCAGGTTTCTACGACAGCAGGCCCTCCCTGCAAACGGACCCGGAAGCATTCTATCGTTATGCCAGGACGCTGAGCCGCCTCACCGGGCCGAGGTTGCTTACCGATGTGGTCGACCGTCTGTTGCCTGAGCTGGGCGTACTGCGCCAGATCGCCAACCTGTATGCGTTCCCCCGCACCCACTCATGGCAGTTCGTCGACCTGGCTGAGTTTCAGGCAGCGCAACGGCAGATGCTTGCGCTGAACCGCATTGCCAAGATTGGCGGATTCAACTCCTGGGCCAGGCCCTGAGCGGCACGCTCAACGAAAAAAAAGGCGACCCCAGGTCGCCTTTTCACGTTCACTCGCTGCGATGCAGCTTGCTCATCAGCTCAGCCTCGGCCCGCGTCAGCCCGCAGGTTTCCGTCAACTCCGACACACTGGCCCCCATTGCGACCAGTTTGGCCGCCTGGCTGAAGGTAACGCTGCTGGGGTCGCGTTGCTCCAGCCGCTCCAGGCGATCGGGCAAGGTGGCCATCGCCTGGCGCAGCTCATGAATGGCCTCGCCCATGCGCACCGTACCGTTCTGGTAGTCATCCAGGCGCTTGGCCAGATCCTTGATGCGTTGGTCGCGCAGGGCGTCGCCCTGGGCCTGCTGGGCAGCCAGTTCACGCTGTCGCTTGCTGTAGTTGAGGAAAAACCACAGGCTCAGCGCCCATAGCAGCCCCAGGAAGATGACAGCAACCTCGAAAATCAACTCAGATGTTCTCCAGCTCGGACCACTCTTCCTCGGTCATCATCTTGTCCAGTTCCACCAGGATCAGCAGCTCACCGTTCTTGTTGCACACGCCTTGGATGAACTTGGCCGACTCTTCATTACCCACGTTCGGCGCCGTCTCGATCTCCGACTGGCGCAGGTAAACCACTTCGGCCACGCTGTCGACCAGGATGCCTACCACTTGTTTGTCGGCTTCGATGATGACGATACGGGTGTTGTCGGTCACCTCGGTCGGCATCAGGCCGAAACGTTGGCGGGTGTCGATCACTGTCACTACATTGCCGCGCAGGTTGATGATGCCCAGCACGTAGCTCGGCGCACCCGGCACCGGGGCGATCTCGGTGTAGCGCAGTACTTCCTGCACCTGCATGACGTTGATGCCGTAGGACTCGTTGTCCAGACGGAAGGTTACCCACTGCAGGATCGGATCTTCAGAACCTTGTGCAGACGACTTTTTCATTCCCCTAGCCCTCAAAATCCGCCAATGGCGGTGTGTTCGCAGTTATTGGTGTTTGGCATGCATCTGCTTGACTGCGCCGCTGGCGATCAGCTCGGCCAGTTCGGCGACGTCCAGCAGGGCACACATGTGTTCGATGACCGTGCCGGCCAACCACGGACGCTGGCCGCGCTGGCTGCGCCACTTGATCTCGCTCGGGTCCAGGCGCAGCGAGCGGCTGACCTGATGCACCGCCAGGCCCCATTCATAGCCCTGGACCGAAATCACGTATTGCAGGCCCTGGCGCAAATCATCGCGGTAGCGGTCAGGCATGACCCAGCGCGCAGTGTCCAGCACCTTGAGGTTGCCCGCCTGGCACGTGAGGATGCCGAGGAACCATTCCGGCTGGCCGAACAGCGGGGTCAGCTCCTGGCCCTCCAGGCTGTAGATCGACCCCAGGCACACCAAGGGCACCGCCAGGGTCAGCCCGGCGACATCGAACAGCAGGCATTCGAACGGCTCAGCGGCCCAGGCCGGGCGACCATCGACCGTGGCCGGGGGCGTAGGCGCGTTCGGCGCTGGCAGGTGCACTTCGACCAGCGGCGCAACAGGCTCGGGCGCCTGAACTTCGGTCAGTACCGGGATACTGGCCTCGGCCACCACCGCTGCCTCGACCACCGCCACCACCGGTGCTTGGACGGGGAGCACTGCCGGTAGCACAGCAGGCTGCGGTTCAGCAAAAGGCTTGGGCGTGCTGCTGGCAATGCTTGGCTGCTGTCGGGCGTCACGCGCCTGTTCTTCACGCACAGCGGCGGCAAAATCGTCGCTGGGCACTGCCGCGTCGAGCTCGCCCTCGGCTTCGGTGGCCTCCTGCAACAGACCATCGAGATAGGATTGCAGGGCCAGTTGCGGGCGCGTTCCGGTCTTCACAGTCATGAAGCCACCTGCACAGCCGCCTTGTACGTGAGCAGGTGCTTGAGCAGCGCTCGATAGGCAATCACGCCGCGGCTCTTGCCGTCGAACTGCGACGGCGTCACACCGTTGCGGCTGGCATCGCGCAAGCGCGTGTCGACCGGGATGTAGCCCTGCCACACCTGCTGTGCATAGGTGTCGCGCAACACCTTGAGTGTGCCCAACGAAGCCTGGGTACGGCGGTCGAACAACGTCGGCACGATCTGGTACGGCAAGGCTTGCTTGCGTGAGCGGTTGACCATGGCCAAGGTGCCAATCATGCGCTCCAGGCCTTTGACCGCAAGAAACTCGGTCTGCACCGGGATCACCAGTTGCTGGCTGGCGGCCAGCGCATTGACCATCAGCACGCCAAGCAGCGGCGGACTGTCGATCAAGGCGAAATCGAAATCCTGCCATAGCTGCGCCAGACTCTTGGCGATCACCAGGCCTAGGCCATTCTGCCCCGGCGACTGGCGCTCGAGCACGGCCAATGCGGTGCTCGAGGGCAGCAGCGAAATGCGCGGGTCACTGGTGGGCAGCAGCAGTTGCCCCGGCAGGCCCTCGGGCACTGCGCCCTTGTGCAGAAACAGGTCGTAGCAGCTGTGCTCCAGGGCATCGGGGTTGTGCCCGAAATAGCTGGTCATCGAGCCATGCGGGTCAAGGTCGACGACGACCACGCGCTTGCCCGCCTCGGCCAGCAAGCCGGCCAGAGCGATGGTAGTGGTGGTCTTGCCGACCCCGCCTTTTTGATTGGCTACTGCCCAGACTCTCATAGGACAACTCTGACTCATGAATTTAGCGCCCACCCTCGTGGGGGCAGGCTTGTCCCCGAACCGGGCGAAGCCCGTGTCATCCACCACGTTGCCTGCTTCGCGGGGCAAGCCCGCTCCTACAGGGACCGCGCCAACAGCGCAGTGACGGAGAATTGACGAGTTAGTGACTCCCCGCGACCGGTGCACTTTGTGTGCCAGCCCGGCGTAGCGCGGCGTCCGGGGTAGCATTGGCGCTGCCGGTACCGGTGAGGCTGCGGCGCACTTCAAGGTTGCGGGAAATCACCAGCACCACACGGCGGTTGCGCGCACGGCCCTCGGCAGTGTCGTTGCTGGCCACCGGCTGGTACTCGCCATAGCCCACCGAGGCCATGCGCCCAGGGTTCACCCCATTCATGGCCAGCAGGCGGACGATGCTCGCGGCGCGCGCCGACGACAGTTCCCAGTTGGTCGGGTACTGCGCCGTGCGAATCGGCAGGTTGTCGGTAAAGCCTTCGACATGCACCGGGTTGGCGAACGGTTTGAGGATGTTCGCCACCTTTTCGATGATGTCGAACGCCGTGTCGCTGGGCATGGCGTCGCCGCTGCCAAACAGCAGCGAAGAATTGAGCTCGATCTCGACCCACAGCTCGTTACCACGCACCGTCATCTGGTCGGACTTGATCAGGTCGCCGAAGGCATCGCGCACATCGTCGCTGATGGTCCTTAGCGGGTCGACATTGGTCTGCGCCAGGCCCGCATCGGTCTGTTCGCTGTCCCTGATCAACGGCTCGGCCGGCTTCACGCTAAGCGGCTGCTCATCGCCGATGGGGATCGGCTTCATACTGCGTTCAGGGTCGTTGAACACACCCAGCAACGCTTGCGAAACGACCTTGTACTTGCCCTCGTTGATCGAGGAAATCGAATACATGACCACGAAAAACGCGAACAGCAAGGTGATGAAGTCCGCGTACGACACCAGCCAGCGCTCGTGATTCTCGTGTTCCTCGGTATGACGACGGCGACGCATGGGCTACTCCATGAAGCCTTGCAGCTTCAGCTCGATAGAGCGCGGGTTCTCACCCTCGGCAATCGACAGCAAGCCTTCGAGCAGCATTTCGCGGTAGCGCGACTGGCGCAGCACAATGGCCTTGAGCTTGTTGGCGACCGGCAGCAGGATCAAGTTGGCACTGGCCACCCCATAGATGGTAGCGACGAAGGCCACGGCAATACCGTTGCCCAGCTGCGACGGATCAGCCAGGTTGCCCATCACGTGGATCAGGCCCATCACCGCACCGATGATGCCAATGGTCGGCGCGTAGCCGCCCATGCACTCGAACACTTTGGCGGCTTGGATATCCCGGCCTTCCTGGGTAAGGAAATCGACTTCGAGGATGCTGCGGATCGATTCGGGCTCGGCGCCGTCCACCAGCAACTGCAGGCCTTTGCGCGCGTACGGGTCAGGCTCGCCATCAGCGACCCCTTCCAGGCCCAGCAGGCCTTCCTTGCGCGCCGTCAGGCTCCAATTGACCACCCGGTCGATGCCGCCGGCCAGGTCAACCCGCGGCGGGAAGAAGATCCACCGCAGGATCTGCAAGGCGCGCTTGAACGACGACAGCGGCGACTGCAACAGTGCCGCAGCCAGGGTACCCCCCAATACGATCAGCGCCGCCGGGCCATTGAGCAGCGCGCCAACATGGCCACCCTCAAGAAAGTTGCCACCCACGATGGCGACGAACGCCAGGATCAGGCCGATCAGGCTAAGGACATCCATCAGACGCAGGCCTCGACCAGGTGCTTGCCAATTTCATCCAGGCTGTACACCGCGTCTGCCAGGTTGGCTTTGACGATGGCCATGGGCATGCCATAGATCACGCAGCTCGCCTCGTCCTGGGCCCATACCGTGCTGCCACCCTGCTTGAGCAGACGCGCGCCTTCACGGCCGTCGGCGCCCATGCCGGTGAGCACCACCGACAGTACCTTGTCGCCGTACGACTTGGCCGCCGAACCGAAGGTGATGTCCACGCAGGGCTTGTAGTTCAGGCGCTCATCGCCGGGCAGGATCTTCACCGTGCCGCGGCCATCGATCATCATCTGCTTGCCACCCGGGGCCAGCAGGGCCAGGCCGGGGCGCAGCATATCGCCGTCCTCGGCTTCCTTGACGTTGATCTTGCACAGCTTGTCGAGGCGCTCGGCGAATGCCTTGGTGAACGCCGCTGGCATGTGCTGGATGAGCACGATCGGCGCCGGGAAGTTCGCCGGCAGTTGAGTCAGCACGCGCTGCAGGGCCACCGGGCCGCCGGTGGAGGTGCCAATCGCCACCAACTTGTAGGGTTTACGCTTGGGGGCCGGCGCGTGAGCGACAGCCGGCGCGGCGCTGCGGGCAGGCGCCACGCGCGCTGGCGCGGTGCTGGCCAGGCTGCTGGCGGGGGCCGGAGCAGTGCTGGCCGGCGCAGGCGCGGCAACGGGCGCTGTGCTTGCGTAGCCGCCAAAACGGCGGTTGCTGCGCGAAATGGTGTGAACCTTTTCGCACAGCAGTTGCTTGACCTTGTCCGGGTTACGCGAGATGTCCTCGAAGTTCTTCGGCAGGTAATCCACCGCTCCGGCATCCAGTGCGTCGAGGGTTACCCGGGCGCCTTCGTGGGTCAAGGAAGAGAACATCAACACCGGTGTCGGGCAGCGCTGCATGATGTGCCGCACCGCGGTGATGCCATCCATCATGGGCATTTCGTAGTCCATGGTGATGACATCGGGTTTGAGCGCCAGTGCCTGGTCGATCGCTTCCTTGCCGTTGGTCGCCGTGCCCACGACCTGGATCGTCGGGTCCGCCGAGAGGATTTCCGAAACGCGGCGGCGGAAGAAACCGGAATCATCCACCACCAGGACCTTGACTGCCATAAACACTCCATTAGGCGACGCAGCCCGCCAGGGCGCGCCACCGAAATCAAATACGCCGTGCCGCGTAACGCTTGAGCATGCTCGGTACATCGAGGATCAGCGCGATACGACCGTCGCCGGTGATGGTGGCGCCGGACATGCCCGGGGTGCCCTGCAGCATCTTGCCCAGCGGCTTGATCACCACCTCTTCCTGGCCCACCAACTGGTCCACCACAAAGCCGATGCGCTGGGTACCGACCGAGAGAATCACCACGTGCCCCTCACGCTGCTCTTCATGCACCTGGCCCTGGACCAGCCAGCGTTTTAGGTAGAACAGCGGCAGCGCCTTGTCGCGCACGATCACCACTTCCTGACCGTCGACCACGTTGGTGCGCGACAGGTCCAGGTGGAAGATCTCGTTGACGTTGACCAGCGGGAAGGCAAACGCCTGGTTGCCCAGCATCACCATCAGAGTCGGCATGATCGCCAGGGTCAGCGGTACCTTGATGACGATCTTCGACCCCTGGCCCTTGGCCGAGAAGATGTTGATCGAGCCGTTGAGCTGGGAGATCTTGGTTTTCACCACGTCCATGCCCACACCGCGCCCGGAAACATCGGAAATCTCGGTCTTGGTCGAGAAGCCCGGGGCGAAGATCAGGTTGTAGCAGTCCGACTCGCTCAGGCGTTCGGCGGCATCCTTGTCCATCAGGCCCTTTTCCACGGCCTTGGCGCGCAGGATGTTAGGGTCCATGCCTTTGCCGTCATCGGAAATCGACAGCAGAATATGGTCGCCCTCCTGCTCGGCCGACAGCACCACGCGGCCCGTGCGCGCCTTGCCGGTGGCTTCGCGCTCATCCGGCATCTCGACACCGTGGTCGACGGCATTGCGCACCAAGTGCACCAGCGGGTCGGCCAGGGCCTCGACCAGGTTCTTGTCCAGGTCGGTCTCTTCGCCGACCAGTTCCAGGTTGATCTCTTTTTTCAGCTGGCGTGCCAGGTCGCGAACCAGACGCGGGAAGCGACCGAAGACCTTCTTGATCGGCTGCATGCGGGTTTTCATTACCGCGGTCTGCAGGTCGGCGGTGACCACGTCGAGGTTGGACACGGCCTTGGACATGGCCTCGTCGCCGCTGTTCAGGCCCAGGCGCACCAGGCGGTTACGCACCAGCACCAGTTCGCCAACCATGTTCATGATTTCGTCCAGGCGCGCGGTGTCGACACGCACGGTGGTTTCCGCTTCGCTGACGGCATGCTTGTCGGCAGAGGCCGCTGGCGCACGGGCTGGCGCCGCGGGCTTGGCGGCTGGCGCAGGCTTGGCAGCCGGCTTGCTTTCAGCCTTCGCGGCCACAGGCGCGGCAACGGCCGCAGGCGCCTGGGCAGCGACACTGTCACCGGAGAACTTGCCCTTGCCGTGCAACTGGTCAAGCAGCGCTTCGAACTCGTGCTCGCTGATGTCGTCGCCGTTGGCCGGCACCGCTGCACTGTGGGCCGTTTCGGCCACCGCCGTGGCCGCTGGCAAGGCATCGGTCTGGAAGGTGCCTTTACCATGCAACTGATCCAGCAGCGACTCGAATTCTTCGTCGGTGATCTCATCACTCACCGGTACGCTGGCGGCTGAGGCCTCAGGCTCGGCGGCTGCGACCTCGGAGGAGAACTGGCCTTTGCCGTGCAACTGGTCAAGCAGCGACTCGAATTCGGCGTCGGTGATTTCATCCGAACCGCCGCTGACGGTTTCGCCTTGCGTTTGCTGTTCGGCAGCAGCGGCTTGAGCCTTGACGGCGTCCAGCGAGTCGAGCAGCTGTTCGAATTCAGTGTCGGTGATATCGGCCTCGGCAGCCGGTGCCTCGACTACCGGCGCAGCCGCAACCTGCGCAGGTGCATCGGCGGCGGCCGGCTCGGCCAGGCGCGCCAGCGCGGCCAACAGCTCGGGCGTGGCCGGGGTCACTTCGCTGCGTTCGCGCACCTGGCCGAACATGCTGTTGACCGTGTCCAGTGCTTCGAGCACCACATCCATCAGTTCCGCATCGACCCGGCGCTCACCTTTGCGCAGGATGTCGAACACGTTCTCGGCGATATGGCAGCACTCCACCAGCTCGTTGAGCTGGAGGAAGCCGGCGCCCCCTTTTACAGTGTGGAAACCGCGAAAAATGGCATTGAGCAGGTCGGCATCGTCGGGCCGGCTTTCCAGCTCGACCAGTTGCTCGGACAGTTGCTCAAGAATTTCGCCGGCTTCTACCAGGAAATCCTGGAGGATTTCTTCATCGGCGCCGAAGCTCATTAAACGTGCTCCTTAAAAACCCAGGCTGGACAGCAGATCATCGACATCGTCCTGACCGGACACGACGTCTTCACGCTTATCGGCATGAATCTGCGGACCTTCACCCCGTGTCTGATGTTTTTCTTGATCTTTTTCAGCGCGCAACTGCTGGTGGTCATGTTCGATACCGGCAAAACGGTCGACCTGACTGGCCATCAGCACGAGCTTGAGCAGATTGCTTTCCACGTCGGTAACCAGCGCAGTCACGCGCTTGATCACCTGGCCGGTCAGATCCTGATAGTCCTGAGCCAGCAAAATGTCGTTGAGGTGGCCCGCGACCTTGCGGTTCCCTTCGGCGCTGTGTGTCAGGAAACTGTCGACGCGCTTGACCAGCTCGCGAAACTCCGGAGCGGCAACTTCGCGACGCATGAAGCGCTGCCAGTCAACGCTCAGGCGCTGCGCCTCGGCCGCCAGATCGTTGAGCACAGGCGTGCTCTGCTCGACCAGGTCCATGGTGCGGTTGGCGGCACCTTCGGTGAGCTTGACCACATAGGACAGGCGTTCGGTGGCGTCGGTGATCTGCGAGACTTCCTCGGCCTGCGGCATGTGCGGGTCGATCTGGAAACTGACGATCGCGCTGTGCAGCTCACGGGTGAGCTTGCCGACCTCCTGGTACAGGCCTCGGTCGCGGGTCTGGTTCAACTGATGAATCAGTTGCACCGCCTCGCCGAACCGCCCCCGCTCCAGGCTTTCGACCAACTCCTGGGCATGCTTCTTCAGGGTCGATTCGAACTCCCCCAAAGACGATTGTGTTGATTCCATGGCGCCCCCTGACGTGACTCAGCCGTTGACGCGTTCGAAGATCTTCTCGATCTTTTCTTTGAGCACCTGAGCGGTGAACGGCTTGACCACGTATCCATTGACCCCGGCCTGGGCCGCTTCGATGATCTGGTCACGCTTGGCTTCAGCGGTCACCATCAGCACCGGCATAGCCTTCAGGCGGTCGTGTGCACGCACCTTGCGCAGCAGGTCGATACCGGACATGCCGGGCATGTTCCAGTCGGTCACCAGGAAGTCGTAATGGCCGCTTTCGAGCATTGGCAGTGCCGTGGTGCCGTCATCGGCCTCATCGGTATTGGTGAAACCCAGATCACGCAACAGGTTCTTGATGATCCGCCGCATAGTCGAGAAGTCGTCAACGATGAGGATTTTCATGTCTTTGTTCAATTAGACCTCCAAGCAGTCTCAAACGCGCTCGGCTCCGAACGCGCATTCAATCAATTCGGTACAACGTGAAAACGACTGCAACGACCCCGGGCTCAGCGTGCCCGCCACTCCCCGAGGCGGCTGCGCAGGCGCGCGGCGCACTGGCTGTGCAGCTGGCTGACACGTGACTCGCTGACCCCCAGCACCTCACCGATTTCCTTGAGGTTCAGCTCTTCGTCATAGTACAGCGCCAGCACCAGCCGCTCACGCTCTGGCAGATTGGCAATGGCATCGGTCAAGGCAGCCTGGAAGCGCTCGTCTTCCAGGTCGCGCGATGGCTCGACTTGGCCACTGGCACCGTCCTCGTGCAGCCCTTCGTGCTCGCCGTCCTGCAACAGGTCGTCGAAACTGAACAGGCGGCTACCCAGGGTATCGTTCAAAATCCCGTAGTAATCATCGAGACTCAATTGGAGTTCGGCAGCAACTTCATGATCTTTAGCGTCACGGCCGGTTCTGGCTTCCACGGCACGCATCGCATCACTGACCATGCGCGTATTACGGTGCACCGAACGGGGTGCCCAATCCCCCTTTCGCACTTCGTCGAGCATCGCACCGCGGATGCGGATGCCGGCATAGGTTTCGAAACTGGCACCCTTGCTGGCGTCGTACTTGTTGGCGACTTCCAGCAAACCGATCATGCCGGCCTGAATCAGGTCTTCGACCTGCACGTTGGCCGGCAAGCGGGCCAGCAGGTGGTAGGCAATGCGCTTGACCAGCGGGGCGTAGCGTTCGATCAATTCGTACTGGGCGTCCTTCGACGCCTTGCTGTACATCTTGAAACCGCTTGCGTTCATAGTACCGGCCCCGCGCTGGTGGGTTGCACCAGGCGCTCGACAAAGAACTCCAGGTGCCCGCGCGGGTTGGCCGGCAATGGCCAGCTATCGACCTTCTGCGCAATGGCCTTGAAGGCCAGCGCGCACTTGGAACGAGGGAAGGCCTCGTAGACTGCCCGTTGCTTCTGCACCGCCTTGCGCACGCACTCGTCATAGGGCACGGCACCGACGTATTGTAGGGCGACATCGAGGAAGCGATCGGTGACCTTGGTCAACTTGGCGAACAGGTTGCGCCCTTCCTGCGGGCTCTGTGCCATGTTGGCCAGCACGCGGAATCGGTTCATCCCGTAATCGCGGTTGAGCAACTTGATCAACGCGTAGGCGTCGGTGATCGAGGTCGGTTCATCACAGACCACCAGCAACACTTCCTGGGCAGCACGAACAAAACTGACTACCGAGTCACCAATACCCGCAGCGGTGTCGATCACCAGCACATCGAGGTTGTCGCCGACCTCGCTGAATGCCTGGATCAACCCGGCATGCTGGGCGGGAGCCAGGTGCACCATGCTCTGGGTGCCGGACGCCGCCGGCACGATGCGCACGCCGCCTGGCCCCTGCAACAGTACGTCGCGCAGCTCGCAGCGCCCTTCGATGACATCGGCCAAGGTGCGTTTAGGGGTCAGGCCCAGCAACACGTCGACGTTGGCCAGGCCCAGGTCGGCGTCCAGCAGCATGACCCGGCGGCCGAGTTCGGCCAGCGCCAGGGACAGGTTCACTGAAACGTTAGTCTTGCCGACGCCACCTTTACCACCGGTCACGGCGATCACCTGTACGGGATGCATGCTACCCATGTTCGTTGTTTACCTTGTCTCGCTTGGACCCAAGCCACACGAGGGGCAATGCTGCCGCCCCCTTGGTGTAGGTATTTTGCATACGCTTCATCATCAACCTGCTCGCCGCGGGTTGTGATAGAGATCAGCGAACATGTCGGCCATGGCCTCCTCGCTGGGCTCGTCCTGCAACTGCACATTGACGGCACGGGTCACCAGCTGGTGCGCCCGCGGCAGGTGCAGGTCGTCAGGAATGCGCGGGCCATCGGTGAGGTAGACCACGGGCAGTTCATGACTGATGGCCAGGCTCAGCACGTCGCCGAGGCTCGCCGTTTCATCGAGTTTGGTCAGGATGCAACCGGCCAGGCCGCAGCGTTTATAGCTGTGGTAGGCGGCGGTGAGCACCTGCTTCTGGCTGGTGGTGGCCAGCACCAGGTAGTTCTTCGCGGCGATGCCACGCCCGGCCAAGGTTTCCAGTTGCATGCGCAGGGCCGGGTCGCTGGCCTGCAGGCCGGCGGTATCGATCAGCACCACGCGCTTGCGCAGCAGCGGCTCCAGCGCCTGGGCCAACGACTGGCCCGGGTCGACGTAGGTCACGGGCACATTGAGGATGCGCCCCAAGGTCTTGAGCTGCTCCTGGGCACCAATGCGGAAGCTGTCCATGCTCACCAGCGCCAGGTTCTGCGGGCCGTACTTGAGTACATACCGCGCCGCCAGCTTGGCCAGGGTGGTGGTCTTGCCCATGCCAGCAGGGCCGACCATGGCGATCACACCGCCCTCCTCGATCGGCTCGACCTCGGGCACCTCGATCATCCGCGCCAGGTGCGCCAGCAACATGCGCCACGCCTGCCGTGGTTCTTCGATCTCGCCCGTGAGCTCGAGCAATTCGCGGGCGATCGGTCCGGACAGGCCGATACGCTGCAAGCGGCGCCAGAGGTTGGCCTGGGCCGGCTTGCTGCCCTGCAGTTGGCTCCAGGCCAATGAACCGAGCTGCACTTCGAGCAACTCGCGCAGGCCCGAGAGCTCCGAGCGCATGGCATCGAACAGCCGCGGGTCCACCGGTGCCGGCGCGGCGGGTGCTGCCGGTGCAGGCGCAGCCGACTGCGGCTCGATCAGCGGCTCCGAGGCGGTCAGCGATTGCCCGGCGAACAATTGGCGATTGCCTTCGTCGCCATCGCTGCGGTTGTCCAGCTCGGCCTGGGCGGTGGCGATGCGCGTGTGGGTCTTGCGCAGCTCTTGCTCGAGCTCGGCGTTGGGC
Source organism: Pseudomonas ceruminis (assembly GCF_021602025.1). GTDB lineage: Bacteria > Pseudomonadota > Gammaproteobacteria > Pseudomonadales > Pseudomonadaceae > Aquipseudomonas > Aquipseudomonas ceruminis. Next base: position 322,735 of record NZ_BQHW01000001.1, on the reverse strand, counting down.
ACGCGCGGGGCCAGCGCGGACAGCTTGTAGTCCAGCGCAGCCGTCAGTTCGACACCGCCAGCAATGCGGCGGTTACCGATGATGGCGGCATCAGAGCCCAGCTCATCACGGACCAGCTTCATGGCTTGACGCATATCGGCGGCGAAAAAACGCTTAACTTGCATAACCCACTACCTCAGCCGTTGGGGCCCACGGTGGCAACGATGGTGACTTGCTTGTTGTCAGGTATTTCCTGATACGCCAAAACATGCAAATTCGGTACAGCCAGGCGACCAAAGCGCGACAGCATGGCGCGGATCGGGCCGGCCACCAACAAGATAGCTGGCTGGCCTTGCATTTCCTGGCGCTGGGCCGCATCAATCAACGAGCGCTGCAGCTTTTCGGCCATGCTCGGCTCCAGAAGAACACCGTCCTCCTGGCCTTGCCCGGCCCGTTGCAGACTATTGAGCAAAATCTGTTCCAACCTTGGCTCAAGGGTGATGACAGGCAGCTCGGACTCAACGCCGACAATGCTTTGCACGATGGCGCGACACAATCCGACACGCACGGCGGCCACCAGCGCGGCGGTATCTTGACTCTTGCCGGCATTGTTGGCGATGGCCTCGGCAATGCTGCGAATATCGCGCACGGGCACCTGCTCGGCAAGCAATGCCTGCAGGACCTTGAGCAGCCCCGACAAGGAAATGACACCCGGCACCAACTCCTCGGCAAGTTTAGGCGAAGCCTTGGACAATACCTGCAACAGTTGCTGCACTTCCTCGTGGCCTATCAGCTCGTGGCAGTGTTTCTGCAGGATCTGGTTGAGGTGGGTGGCAACCACGGTGCTGGCATCCACCACCGTATAGCCCAGCGACTGTGCCTGAGCGCGCTGGCCGACATCGATCCACACCGCTTCCAGGCCAAAGGCCGGATCGCGTGCAGCAATGCCGTTGAGGGTGCCGAACACCTGGCCAGGGTTGATTGCCAACTCGCGGTCTGGGTAGATCTCGGCTTCAGCCAGGATCACCCCCATCAACGTCAGGCGATAGGCGCTGGGCTGTAGATCGAGGTTGTCGCGGATGTGCACCGTGGGCATGAGAAAGCCCAGGTCCTGGGAGAGCTTCTTGCGCACGCCCTTGATCCGTGCCAACAGTTGGCCGCCCTGGTTGCGGTCGACCAGCGGGATGAGCCGGTAGCCGACCTCCAGGCCGATCATGTCGATCGGTGTCACGTCGTCCCAGCCCAGCTCCTTGGTTTCCAGCGCGCGCTGCGGTGAAGGCAGCAGGTCCTGCTGACGCTGCGCCTCCTTCTGCGCCTCGACCTTGGCCTTCTGCTGCTTCTTCCAGACCAGGTAAGCGCCACCGCCCGCCAGCAGGCCCAGGCTCAGGAACGCGATATGCGGCATGCCCGGCACCAGGCCCATGACGATCATCAGCCCTGCCGATACCGCCAGCGCCTTGGGCGAATCGAACATCTGCCGGTTGATCAGCTTGCCCATGTCCTCGGAGCCCGAGGCGCGGGTGACCATGATCGCGGCAGCGGTCGACAGCAACAGGGATGGCAATTGCGCCACCAAACCGTCACCAATGGTCAACAGCGCGTAGACCTTGCCGGCATCGCTGAACGACATATTGTGCTGCAGCATACCGATGAGCATGCCGCCAATCAGGTTGATGAACAGGATCAGCAGGCCAGCGATGGCATCACCGCGCACGAACTTGCTGGCACCGTCCATCGAACCATAGAACTCTGCCTCCTGGGCCACCTCGGCACGGCGCGACTTGGCCTGGGCCTGGTCGATCAGGCCGGCGTTGAGGTCGGCGTCGATGGCCATCTGCTTGCCGGGCATGGCGTCGAGGGTGAAGCGCGCGCTCACCTCGGAAATACGCCCGGCACCCTTGGTCACCACCACGAAGTTGATGATCATGAGGATGGCGAACACCACCGCACCGACGACATAGTTGCCGCCGATCACGACTTCACCGAAGGCCTGGATCACCTTGCCGGCGGCGCCATGGCCCTCCTGACCGTGGAGCATGACCACCCGCGTAGAGGCGACGTTCAACGCCAGGCGCAGCAGCGTTGCGACCAACAGGATGGTGGGGAATGCGGCGAAATCGAGCGGACGCAGGGCGTAAACGCAGACCAGCAGAACCACGATCGACAGGGCGATGTTGAAGGTGAAGAATACGTCGAGCAGGAACGGCGGAATCGGCAACATCATCATTGCCAACATCACCAGCAGCAACAGCGGCACGCCCAGGTTGCCCCGGCCGAGCCCGGCCAGGTTCTGGCGAGCGTTGCTGATTAACTGAGTGCGATCCACCGCGAGTCCTCTTCATGCAAAACTTTGACGCCCAAGGGGCGCTTGGGCGTGGCTCTGCAAGAAGCTTTCCAACTTTAGGTTTTTGCGCTCAGCGGCCCCCTAGCCGGACGAACTGCTCCCGCAGCAGATCAACGGTCACGGCGCAAATCCGGCGGAATCGGCAGATCTTCCTTCAACGGCTCTGGCCGCTTACCCTTGCCCGCCCGGTACTGCCGAATCTGGAACACATACGCCAGCACCTGCGCCACCGCCAGGTACAACCCCGCCGGGATCTCCTGTTCAAGCTCGGTGGAGTAATAGATCGCCCGTGCCAGCGCTGGCGACTCGAGAATCTGCACCTTGTGCTCGACCCCGATCTCGCGAATCTTCAAGGCAATGAAGTCCGTGCCCTTGGCCAGCAGCAAGGGGGCCACCCCGCCCTTCTCCGGGTCATACTGCAGGGCGACCGCATAGTGCGTCGGGTTGGTGATGATCACATCCGCCTCCGGCACGGCGGCCATCATGCGCCGCTGCGACACCTCACGCTGCAACTGGCGGATCCGCTGCTTGACCTCAGGCTTGCCTTCGCTGTCCTTGTACTCGTCCTTGACCTCCTGCTTGGTCATCTTCAGCTTCTTTTGCGTCTGATACAGCTGGAACGGCACGTCTGCCGCCGCAATCAGCAGCAACCCGGCAGCCATCCACAAAGCACTCCAGCCCACCACCTGCACGCTGTGGATGATCGCCTGCTCCAGCGGCTCGTTGGCAATTGCTAGCAGCGCCTGGCGGTCATTGCTGAGCACCACCAGCGCCACGATCAGGATCACCAGGAACTTGGCCATCGCTTTGAGCAACTCGGTCAGCGAGTTCATCGAAAACATACGCTTGATCCCCGACAAGGGGTTCATGCGGCTGAACTTTGGCTGCAGCAGGCTACCGGAGAAGATGAACCCGCCCAGCGCAATGGGCGACACCAATGCCACCACGAACAACAGCATCAATATCGGCTGGACGGCCCAGATGGCCATCTTGCCGGAGGTCAGCAGGAACAACCCCATCGAGCGCTCGTCCGTCAGCACCTCGCGCGACAGTGAGAAGTTGAGCCGCATCAAGGTCATCAACGTCTCGGCCAGGTACCCACCAAAGGCCAGCAATGCCCCGGCGCCCGCCAAGGTCACCGCCACGGTGTTCAGCTCTTTGGAGCGGGCAATCTCGCCTTTTTCGCGCGCGTCGCGCTTGCGCTTGTCGGTGGGGTCTTCCGTCTTGTCCTGACCGCTCTCGCTTTCAGCCATGCTCAGCGCGCCCTTGCCAGTTCACGCAGCCATTGCAGCGCTTCGCTGGCCAATGCCTGGTAGTGGGAGAGGATATCGGCAAGGCCGACCCAGAAGATGCCGATGCCCAGCACCAGGGTCAGCGGGAAGCCGATGGAGAAGATGTTCAGCTGCGGTGCGGCACGCGTCATCACGCCAAAGGCGATGTTCACCACCAGCAGCGCGGCGATCGCCGGCAAGATCAGCAGCAGCCCGGCCCCGAACACCCAGCTCAGGCGCCCGGCCATTTCCCAGAACTGGTTGACCACCAGCGCGTTGCCCACCGGCAAGGTGGTAAAGCTTTCGGTCAGCACCTCGAATACCACGAGGTGGCCATTCATCAGCAGGAACAACACGCTTACCAGCATCGTCATGAACTGGCTGACCACCGCGACGTTGACCCCGTTGGCCGGGTCGACCATCGAAGCGAAGGCCATGCCCATCTGCACCGCGATGATCTGCCCGGCGATGACAAAGGCTTGAAACAGCAGCTGCAGCGAGAAGCCGAACAGCGCCCCGACGATGATCTGCTCGCCGCACAGCAACATGCCGCGCAGGCTCAGCGGGTCGAATTCAGGCAACGGTGGCAACGCCGGCACGATCACCACCGTGATGGCCACGGCTGCGTACAGGCGGATGCGCGCCGGCAGCATGCGGGTGCCGAAGATCGGCATGGTCATCAGCACCGCAGTTACCCGGAACAGCGGCAGGATGAAGGTGGCGACCCAGGTGCCGATCTGCGCGTCGGTCAGCTCCAGCATGCCCGTCTCAACCGATCAGCTGCGGGATGCTGGTGTACAGGCCGGTGATGTACTCCATGAACTTCTGCACCAGCCAGGGCCCGGCCACGATCAGTGTCACCAGCATCACCAGCAGGCGCGGGAGGAAGCTCAAGGTCTGTTCGTTGATTTGCGTGGCCGCCTGGAACATCGCCACCATCAGGCCCACCAACAGGCTTGGCACCACCAGGGTGGCAACCATCAGCGTGGTCAGCCAGAGGGCATCGCGGAACAGGTCGACGGCAACTTCAGGTGTCATGCAGCACTCTCCTTGACGGCGTCAGACGCCGCCGAAACTGCCAGCCAAGGTACCCATGATCAGCGCCCAGCCATCGACCAGGACAAACAGCATGATCTTGAACGGCAGCGAGATGATCAACGGCGACAGCATCATCATACCCATGGCCATGAGCACGCTGGCGACCACCATGTCGATGATCAGGAATGGGATGAAGATCATGAAGCCGATCTGAAACGCGGTTTTCAGCTCGGAGGTGACGAACGCCGGCACCAGGATGGTCAGCGGTACCTGGTCGGGGCCAGCGATGTCGGTACGTTTGGACAGGCGCATGAACAGGTCCAGGTCGCTCTGCCGAGTCTGCGCCAGCATGAAGTCCTTGAGCGGCCCCTGGGCCTTGTCGATCGCCTGCTGGGCCGTCATCTGCTCCTTCAGGTAGGGCTGCAGGGCATCCTGGTTCACCCGGTCGAATACCGGCGCCATGATGAACATCGTGAGGAACAGCGCCATGCCGGTCAGCACCTGGTTCGACGGCGTCTGCTGTAGGCCCAGGGCCTGGCGCAGGATCGAAAAGACGATGATGATCCGGGTAAAACTGGTCATCAGGATGACGAACGCTGGAATGAAGCTCAGCGCCGTCATGATCAGCAGGATCTGCAGGCTGACCGAATACTCCTGCTGCCCGTCCGGGCCATTGGACAGGGTAATGGCCGGGATCGACAATGGGTCGGCCGCCAAGGCCAACGGCGCGGCCAGCAGCAGCGCCAGGGTCAACAACATGCGCAGCGCGCCGCTCATCACTTCTTGTCCTTCTGGTCCTTGCCCATCAGCTCCATCAGCCGCTGGGCAAATTCAGGCGTCGCCTGGCGGGCGCTGGCAGGTACTTCCACGGGTTCGGCCAGCACGTGCAAGGCCTCGATGCTGCCAGGGGAATGGCCGATAAGAATCTGCTCTTTGCCGACCTGCACCAGCAACAGGCGATCCCGCGGGCCGATGGCGCGGCTGCCAACGATCTCGATCACCTGGCCGCCCTTGGGTGCGGCGCCCTGCATGCGGCGCAGCAGCCAGGCCAGGAAGAAGATCAGGCCCACCACCACTAGCAAACCGAACACCATTTGCGCCAGCTGCCCCCCCATGCTGCCGGGCGCGGGCGTTTGCGCCGCAGCCGGTGCAGCCGGCACCGCGGCGATCACCACTTCGCTGGCAAACAGCGCGGCAAGGGCCGCCACGGCCCGCATCGCGGCTTTCACTCAGCGCAGCTTCTTGATGCGTTCGCTGGGGCTGATCACGTCGGTCAGGCGGATGCCGAACTTCTCGTTGACCACGACCACTTCGCCATGGGCGATCAGCGTGCCATTGACCAGCACGTCCAGCGGCTCACCGGCCAGGCGGTCGAGCTCGATCACCGAGCCCTGGTTGAGCTGCAGCAGGTTGCGGATGTTGATCTCGGTGCTACCCACTTCCATGGAGATGTTCACCGGAATATCCAGGATCACGTCCAGGTTCGGGCCTTCGAGGCTGACGTTTTCCTTCGGCCGCGGCGAGCTGGCGAACTCTTCCATCGGCAGGCGGCCAGCGCCAGTGTTGCCGGTATCACCGCCCAGCAGGGCATCGATGTCGGCCTGGCCGGCGTCACCGGTTTCTTCCAGCGCAGCAGCCCATTCGTCAGCCAGGGCCTGGTCTTCCGGGGAGGTGATCTCGTTTTCGTTAGCCATGATGTCCTCGACAGGCATTCAATTCGTAGTGAGCGACCGGCACGCCGTCAGCGGCGTTCGATCGGGTCAATGATCTGCAGGGCCAGGTTGCCCTTGTGCGAGCCCAGGCGGGCCTTGAACGACGGCACGCCATTGGCGCGCAGCACCAGGTGCTCCGGCAGCTCCACCGGGATCACGTCACCAGGCTGCATGTGCAGCACGTCGCGCAGCTTCAGCTGGCGGCGGGCAACCGTGGCGCTCAGCGGCACGGAAACATCCAGCACATCCTCGCGCAGGGCCTTGACCCAGCGCTCGTCCTGGTCGTCCAGGTCGGACTGGAAACCGGCATCGAGCATTTCGCGCACCGGCTCGATCATCGAGTACGGCATGGTCACGTGCAGGTCACCGCCGCCGCCATCGAGTTCGATATGGAAGGTCGACACCACCACCGCCTCGCTCGGCCCGACGATGTTGGCCATGGCCGGGTTGACCTCGGAGTTCATGTACTCGAAGTTGACCGGCATGATCGCCTGCCAGGCTTCCTTGAGGTCGACGAAGCACTGATCCAGCACCATGCGCACCACTCGCAGCTCGGTGGGCGTGAACTCACGGCCTTCGATCTTGGCGTGGCGGCCGTCACCGCCGAAGAAGTTGTCCACCAGCTTGAACACCAGCTTGGCATCAAGGATGAACAGCGAAGTACCGCGCAGTGGCTTGATCTTCACCAGGTTGAGGCTGGTCGGCACGTACAGCGAATGCACGTACTCACCGAACTTCATGACCTGCACGCCACCCACGGCCACGTCCGCAGAACGGCGCAGCAGGTTGAACATGCTGATGCGGGTATAGCGGGCGAAACGCTCGTTGATCATCTCGAGGGTCGGCATGCGCCCCCGTACGATCCGATCCTGGCTGGTCAGGTCATAACTCTTGATGCTGCCGGGCTCGGCAGCGCTCTCGGTCTGTACCAGCCCATCGTCGACGCCGTGCAACAAGGCATCGATTTCATCCTGGGACAGCAGGTCCTGTACGGCCATTGCGGACTCCTACTGCAATACGAAATTGGTGAACAGCAGCTGGTCGATGACCGGCTTGCCGACTTCCTTCTGCGCCACTTCCTGAACCACGGCGGTGGCTTTCTGACGCAGCATCTCCTGCCCTACCGGGCTGCCGGCCAAGGTGTCGAAGCCCTGCCCGGAAAACATCATCACCAGGTTGTTGCGGATCACCGGCATATGCACCTTCAAAGCATCCAGGTCGGCCTGGTTGCGACCTTGCAGGGTGATGCTCACCTGCATGTAGCGCTGGCGACCGTTCTGGTTGAAGTTGACCACGAAGGCCGGAGCCAGCGGTTCGTAGATTGCCGCCGGCTTGACGCTGGCCGCAGTCGGGTCGACCGGCGCCGGCTCGCGCTTGTGCATGAAGAACCAGGTGGCACCCACCGACAAGCCGACCGCCAGGAGCAAGGCCAGCACCAGCAGCAGGATCAGCTTGAGTTTGCCGTTAGTGGCGGGGTCTTTCACTGCGTCGCTCTTCGCCATGCCAATAATCCGTCGTCCATCGGGGTTTCATAGGAGGATGACGTGGCTTGAGCAAGTGTTATGCCAGATTGAGCGTTTTGCCTGTCCCAGCCCTATCGGCGGGACGGGCAACACAATCAGGCGTAGAAATCGACCGCACTGTCGCCGATGACGACCTGCTGCTCGACCGGCCGGGCAGCATCGGCAAGCTCACCCTGCTCTGTGCTACCGCCATTCTGCGCCCGGCGCGCCGCCACCCCGGACAGCTGCGCGCCGTCCTGCTGGGCCTGCTGCTGTTGCCCGCGCGACTGATCGGCGACGTTGACGTCCGGCTGGGCCAAGCCCTGCTGCGCGAACAGCTCACGCAAACGGTGCACCTGGCTATCCAACGCATCACGCACGCCGGCATGGCCACTGATGAACGTGACCTGGGTGCTCTGGTCCGCCGCCACGTTGACGCGGATGTCCAGGCGGCCAAGCTCGGCCGGCTCCAGTTGAATATCCGCCGACTTGAGGTTCTGGCTCGAGAGGTACATGACCCGGTTGACCAGGCCTTCGGCCCAGGCGTTCTGGTTCATCGGCAGCGGCTGGTGCAATGGGCTGCCGTTGACCGGCAGGGCATTGGCCGTCTTCGCCGTGGGCGCCTGGGTCAGGCTGGCCAGGCGGTTGGCGAAGTCGTCGACACGGGTATCGCTGTCCGCGCGCTTGGTGTCCTTGAGCCCCTCTTCGAGCACTGCACCGAACGCCTTGTCTGCGCCACCGTCTCCCGATTTCGCCGCCTCGGCTTCGACCTTGTCCAGCAGGGCCGCCAAGGGATTGACGGTCGCCTGGCCATCGTCGGCCGCAGGCTTGGAAGCGTCCGCGGCATGAGCAGAGGTGGTGCCCTTTGCCTGCGCGCTCTGTTCAAGGGCCAGGCGCAGCGTAGGCAGATTGGCCAAGGGATCAGTGTCAGGGTCGAAGGTTTCGGCCTCTGGCTGCTGCGCCAAGGCCTCGACGACCGGGGTTTGCGGCTGCTGGACCGCAGCCTGCAGTACCGGAGCTACCGCTTCGGCCTGGGCTTGCAACAGTTGCGCACCGGGTTGCGCATCGGTGACCTGGCCAGCCACAAGGTTGGCGTCCAACGAACTGGAATCGCCGCCTGCCGCGGCATCGGCAGGGGCCTGCGGCGTACCGTCGGGTGGCAAGGGGTTGCCGTCATCGGCAATCGCCGCCCCCTTCTTGCCGCCCTGGGCGACATCGGGTTTGTCCCTGGTCTTGGCCATGGCGCCTTTGTCATCGCCCAAAGGCGACTTATCACGCCCCTGCCTGGCCATCACCTGATCGAAGCCACCGCCCTGCGCACCTGCCGCCTGCAGCGGCTTGTCCAGCAGCGAGGAGCCCGCGCGCGACGGCTTGCTCAGGGTGCTGGTTTGCAACAAAGGGTTGGGTGCGACAGGCATTGAACGGTCTCCGCGCCAGGAACAAAAAAAACATCCTGGCACATACAGGCAAAACTCGCGCCAACTCGCGCTCAGCCTGCCGAAACGCGCTCGCGCTCAGCACGATAAAAACGCTGCACTTCCAGATATTCCTGGTCGATGCGGTTGATCAGGTCTTCGATACCGTACAGCGGCAGCGCCTTCACCCGCTCCTCCAACTGCTGGCACAACTGCGCCAGGCCAACAGCCCCCATGTTGCCGCTGCTGCCTTTGAAACTGTGCGCCGCCATGCCGAGCTCCTCGGCATTCCTGGCGCCATGCAACTGGGCCAGGCGCCGCTCGGAATCTTCCAGAAAGGTTTCCAGCAACTGTAGGTAGCCATCTTCCATGACCTCCTGCAGGTCACTGAGCACCTTGTGGTCTATATGCATGTCAGTCACTTGCTCGCTCCTTGATCAAGCCGGATTATGCCTCAGTCGCCAAGCGGCTCACCAGGCGACTCACCAATCGAACTGCACCCAGGCGCAACGGCCACCCTCACCCCAACCGGCGTGGCTTCCCAGCCGCCTCACCAGGTTCAGGCCGCGGCCGCTCAGGCCATGCTCACGGGCCGGGCGCGACAGTACCTTGTGCACATCGAACCCTGCGCCACTGTCGCGCACCTCGATCATCAGACGCCCACCTGCCGCGTGCGGTTCCACCTTAAGGTCAATGCGCACGAAACCATCGACCAGGGCACGCAGGCGCCGAGCGCGTTCCTCATAGTAGTCGGCAAACCCCTGCACATCACGTTTAAGCCGCGAATCCAGACCCAGCACCCCGTGCTCCAGTGCATTGGAATACAACTCGCTGAGGACGCTGTGCAGGTCACCGGTACGCGACCGCAGCCCGTGGATCTCCTGCAACAACTGCACCAGATACGGCACAGGGTTGAAGCGCTTGAGGCTTTCGCCTCGCGACTCGAAGCCCAGCGACCAGTCCAGCGGGCTGGAGCGCCCGCTGTCGGAGTAGATCGTGGGCGCCGGGACCCGCTCCTGGGCCGTGAACATGCGGATATCGCACAGACTGATGTCATCCCGGGGCCGCCCACCAAAGCGTTCCAGCGCCTGCATCACCTCATCGAACAGGTACGCTGGATCGCGGTTCGCCGCCAGCACCGCACGCAAGCGCTCGACACCGAACAGGCAATCGTGCTCATCGGCCGTGTCGACCACCCCGTCGGACAACAGCAACAGCCGCTCGCCTGCCGCCAGCGGCAGTACCTCGGTACTGTCGTCGAAGCGCTCGGGCGCCAGAATGCCCAGCGGCAGATGCCGCGAGGCCAGGGTCGAGAGCACCTCACCAGCGGCCGACAGCCGATAGCCGTCGGGCATGCCACCATTCCACACTTCCACCGCACCCCGCTGCACGCTCAGGTTAAGCAGCAGCGCACAGCAGAACATGTCCACCGGCAGGATGCGCTTGAGCTTGGCGTTCATTTCGCGCAGTAGCTGGGGCAGCCCGTACCCTTTCGCAGTCATCCCATAGAACACTTCCGCCAGGGGCATGGCGCCGACGGCAGCGGGCAAACCATGGCCGGTAAAATCGCCCAACAGCACGTGCATGTCGCCCGACGGCGTGAAGGCTGCCAGCAACAAGTCGCCGTTGAACAGCGCATACGGTGATTGCAGGTAACGAATGTTCGGCGCCGTGATGCAGCCGGAGTGGGCCACCTTGTCAAACACCGCCTTGGCCACCCGCTGCTCGTTGAGCAGGTGATGATGGTGCCGGGTGATTTCGTCACGCTGCGCCAGCACCGTCGCCTGCAGGCGGCGCAAACGGTCCATGGCGCGGATCTTGGCGCCCAGGATCACCGCACTGTAAGGCTTGGCCATGAAGTCGTCGCCGCCGGCCTCCAGGCAGCGCACCAAAGCCTCTTCCTCGTTCAATGAGGTGAGGAAGATGATCGGCACCAGCTGCTCGCCGGCCAGCGCCTTGATCTGTCGGGCCGCCTCAAAACCGTCCATCACCGGCATCAGGGCATCGAGCAGGACCACGTGCGGACGCTTTTCGGCGAACAGCGCCACGGCCTGCTCGCCGTTTTCCGCGGTGAACACCTGGTGCCCCTGCCGCCGCACGATCTGCGCCAGCAGCAGGCGATCGGTCGCCCCGTCCTCGGCCACCAGCACGGTCAATGCCTGCGCGGGCTCCACCTGGGCACTCAACTGATATCGAACAGCTTTTCAAAATTGGAGATCGCCAAGATCTTGCGCACGTCTGAGCTGGCATGCACCACGCGCACATCTGAATCATCACCACCGGCATGATCACGCAGCAACAGCAGCATGCCGAGCGCGGAGCTGTCCAGGTACGTGGTGTCTTTCAGGTCGACCACCACCGAGTCGGGCCGCCTGGACTGACGTTCGTAGGCATCGCGAAATTCCTGATGCTTACCGAAATCGAAGCGCCCCTTGATCTTGATCGTGAGCTTTTTTCCGTCCTGCGAAAAATCGGTCTCGACTGCCATGCTAGCGATTCCTTCGATGATGGCGAATGCAACTCTTGAAGGTTTAGCAGGCAGTTGCGCCCCTCGCAAATTGAGGCTGCCTGCCCTGGCTTAGTCGCCGACAAGCCGGACCCCACAGCAAAAGTAGACGCAAATCCTGTGGTAGCAGGCTTGCCCGGCTACAGATGCCCCTGCCTTGGCAACCGCTGCGAGAGTTCATCCAGCAGACGCTGCTCGCGCTTGTCCTCGGCCCGCCGTGCCTCTTCCATGTAGCGCTGCACCAGCTTGCGCAACCCTTCCACCCGGGCATAGGCCTGTTGCCAGGTGCCACGGGCATTCTTGAGGTTGTTCTGGTGCCAGATCAGGCTCTGGCGCTGCTGGGTCATGGCTGTTTCAAGCTGCCCCAGAAAACGCTGGTAGTTGACCAGCCAGCTGCCGTTGACGCCCTGGCCGCCGCGATCGATCCATTGCGCCTGATAGCCTTCACGAAAGCTCTCCAGCTCGGTGAGCTTGGCCTGCGCCTGGGCCACCAGTTGCTGGAAATGCCCCAGGCGCTGGGCAGCCTTGCGCTCGGCCTCTTCGGCCATTTGCACCACAGGCGCCAGGCGCGCTGCACGGCTGGATACGCTCATCGCCTATCAACCGTTCGCCGGAGGCGTGAAGATTGCCCCCAACTGCTGGCGGCTCTGGCCGATGCCAACATTTTCATCCAGCCCTTGGCGCAGGAACTCCACCAGCTTGGGCTGCAGGGCAATGGCCAGGTCAGTCTCCGGGTCGCCCCCGGCGACGTAGGCGCCGACGCTGATCAGGTCGCGGCTTTGCGACAGGCGCGACCACAATTGCTTGAACTTCTGCGCCTGGCGCAGGTGGTCGGCATCGACCACCTGGGGCATGACCCGGCTGATCGAGGCTTCGATGTCGATGGCCGGGTAATGGCCCTCTTCGGCCAGCCGCCGGGACAACACAAAGTGCCCGTCGAGCACGCCACGCGCTGAGTCGGCGATCGGGTCTTGCTGGTCGTCGCCTTCGGACAACACCGTATAGAACGCCGTGATCGAACCGCCACCCGGCTCGCCATTGCCGGCCCGCTCCACCAGCTTGGGCAGCTTGGCAAACACCGACGGCGGGTAGCCACGGGTGGCCGGCGGCTCGCCAATGGCAAGGGCAATCTCACGCTGGGCCTGGGCAAAGCGGGTCAGCGAATCCATCAACAGCAGGACGTTCTTGCCCTTGTCGCGGAAGTACTCCGCGATGCGCGTGCAGTACATGGCTGCGCGCAAGCGCATCAGCGGCGCGTCGTCAGCGGGGGATGCGACCACCACCGAGCGTTTGAGGCCCTCTTCGCCCAGGATGTGCTCGATGAACTCCTTCACCTCGCGACCCCGCTCGCCAATCAGGCCTACCACGATGATTTCGGCTTCGGTAAAGCGGGTCATCATGCCCAGCAGCACGGATTTACCCACACCGGTACCGGCGAACAGCCCCAGGCGCTGACCACGACCAACGGTGAGCAACCCATTGATGCTGCGAATGCCCACATCCAGCGGCTGACTGATCGGATCACGGTTCAGTGGGTTGATGATCGGGCCGTCCATCGGCACCCAATCCTCGGCCTTCATCCCGCCCTTGCCGTCCAGCGCCCGTCCGGCACCATCCAGGACCCGGCCGAGCATGCTCATGCCCATGGGCAGGCGGCCGCTGTCGTCCAACGGCACCACGCGCGCTCCAGGCGCGATGCCGGCGATGCTGCCCACCGGCATGAGGAACACCTTGTTGCCAGCAAACCCCATGACTTCGGCTTCGACCTGCACCGGATGGTAACTGTCGTCGTTGATCACCAGGCAGCGCCCGCCCACTGCTGCGCGCAGGCCCTCAGCCTCGAGGGTGAGGCCGACCATGCGCAGCAGGCGCCCTTCGACCACCGGTTGCACGGGCAGCTTGATCGCCTCGGCATACCCCCCCAGGCGTTTGCCGAAGCTGGTGCGTTCAAGGCGCATCGTCGGCGCCCAGCTCGATGGAAACATCCGGCGCCGCCGGATGCAGGGATTGATCGTGAAGCTGGTCGAACAGCTGCGCCACGGCCTTTTCGATACGGGTTTCCATGCTTGCGTCGATGCGGCTGTGCGCGGTTTCGATACGGCAACCGCCCGGCAACAGCGCGTCATCCTCAAGCAGCTTCCAGCTTTCCTCATGGCGCTCGCGCAGCGCCTTGGCCAGCTCGAAGTCTTGCGGGTTGAGATGGATGCGGATGTTTTCCGCGCCCATTGGCAGCAACTTCAGTGCCTCGCGCAGCACCTGGGTAATCTGGCTGGAGTCGCTGCGCAGTTCGCGACCTATGACCTGACGCGCCATGTGCGAGACCAGGTGCACCAAGGCCTTTTCTATCTGCGTGTCCTGCTCGGCGATCGGCTCCAGCAGGTGCTCCATCAGCTGCTCCAGGCTGGCGAGCTTGGCATTGAGCGCTTCCTCGGCTTCCTGGCGCACCTTGAGCTGGGTGCTGTGAAAGCCCTCGCGCTCACCCGTGGCAAAGCCCTCGTTGTAGGCCTCCTGGCGGATCGCCTCGAGGTCCTCGAGAGTGAGCGGCTGGACTTCCTCCAGCGGCACTTCCTCGACTTCGTCCTCGATGACCTCGGGTTCCGGCTCAGGCTCCGGTGCAGGCTCGGGGTCGAAGCTGGGCAATGCCCAGACGTCGACGCCCTCAAGGTCGCGGGCGCGGATCAGGTCGCTGGGGTGGGATTCTTTGGTGGGCATGTTCTCAGGTACTCAGAACCCTGTTCGATAAGGAGGCAGGCTTGGCCCCTGTGCAAGCGGGCCTGTCCGGCGAAGCAGACGCTGCGGTGAATGGCACCGGCTTTGCCGGTGTTGCGGGGCAAGCCCGCACCCACAGGGATCCACGGCGGTCGATAGGCCTGCGTCTTAGATCATTTCCTCGGCGCCCTTGCCACCGAGCACAATCTCGCCGGCCTCGGCCATGCGGCGGGCAATGGTGAGGATTTCCTTCTGCGCCGTTTCCACGTCGCTGACACGCACCGGGCCTTTGGCCTCGAGGTCGTCGCGCAGCAGTTCCGAGGCACGCTTGGACATGTTCTTGAAGATCTTGTCCTTGACCCGCTCGTCGGCACCCTTGAGCGAAACCACCAGCACATCGGAGGACACTTCGCGCAGCAGGGCCTGGATGCCGCGGTCGTCGACGTCGGCCAGGTTGTTGAAGACGAACATCAGGTCTTCGATCTGCTCCGACAGGTCGTTGTCGATTTCGCGGATCGAGTCCATCAGCGCACCTTCCACCGAGCTGTCGAGGAAGTTCATGATGTCGGCTGCACGCTTGATACCGCCCAGCGTGGTGCGTGCCGCATTGGAATTGCCCGAGAACTGCTTCTCCAGGATCTGGTTCAGTTCCTTGAGTGCTGCCGGTTGTACGGTGTTGAGCGACGACACCCGCAGGATGATGTCCAGGCGCACCTTGTGGTCGAAGTTGCTCAGCACCTCACCGGCCTGGTCGGGGTCCAGGTAGGCGACCACAATCGCCTGGATCTGCGGGTGCTCGAAGCGGATGACATCGGCCACGGCACGCGGCTCCATCCACTTGAGGCTGTCCAGGCCGCTGGTGTTGCCCCCCAGCAGGATGCGGTCGATCAGGCCGTTGGCCTTGTCCTCGCCCAAGGCCTGGTTGAGCATCTTGCGGATATAGCCATCGGAGCCGACGCCCAGGCTGGTCTGGTCGCCGACGATCTCGACGAACTCACTCATCACCTGCTCGACCTGCTCGCGGTGCACGTTGCCCATCTGCGCCATGGCCACACCGACCCGCTGCACTTCCTTCGGGCCCATGTGCCGCAGCACCTGGGCGGCATCGGTCTCACCCAGCGACAGCAGGAGGATCGCCGCTTTGTCAGTGCGGCTCAGCTTGGCGGTAACGGCTCGGTTATCACTCATCGGCGTTGATCCACTCTTTCACGACCTGAGCCACGCGACCCGGGTCTTCGGCCACCAGGCCTTTGATTGCGTTGAGCTGCGCCTCGTAACCCTCGCTCGGGCTTGGCAACAGAATGCTTGTCGGGCCACCCAGGCTGACGCGGTCGTTGGCCAGTTCGCCATCCAGACCGATCATGCCGCCCAGCTCCATGTCGCTGTCCGTCGCGGTAGCTTGCTTGCCGCCGCCTGTGATGTTGTTGAGCACCGGGCGCAGTACCCCGAACACCAGCACCAGGATGAACACCACGCCCAGCACCTGCTTGACGATGTCCCAGAACCACGGCTGCTGATAGAAGGCGATGTCGGCAATCTCTTCGCCACGGTCGGCGGCGAACGGCACGTTGATCACCGTCACACTGTCGCCACGGCTGGCATCGAAGCCCACGGCGTCCTGTACCAGGCGGGTGAAGCGCGCCAGGTCTTCGGCCCCCCAAGGGGCGCGGGTGGTCTCGCCACTGGCGTCGACCTTGACCTGGTCATCGACCACCACTGCCACCGACAGGCGCGTCAGGCGACCCTGCTGCTGGCGGGTGTGGCTGATGGAGCGGTCCAGCTCGAAGTTCTTGGTGGTTTGCAGACGCTTGTCGGCCGGGTATGGCGCGAGCATGGGCTGGCCGGTGGCCGGGTCCATGATCTGCTGGCCGTTGGCATCCACCAGCGGCTGGCCAGGCTGGATGGCACCGGCGGCAGGCGCGGCAGTGGTGGCATTTTCCGGTGCAGAGGCACCGGCTGGCGGCTGGTTGCTCAGCGCCCCCGGCACGCCTTGCGGGCCCGAGCTGCTGGAGCGCTGCTCGTTCACCGACTGCTCGCTGCGCAGCGCCGGCTGGTCCGG
This sequence comes from Pseudomonas ceruminis, assembly GCF_021602025.1. Lineage (GTDB taxonomy): Bacteria > Pseudomonadota > Gammaproteobacteria > Pseudomonadales > Pseudomonadaceae > Aquipseudomonas > Aquipseudomonas ceruminis. The sequence continues at coordinate 306,200 of NZ_BQHW01000001.1, read as the reverse complement.
ATTGAACTGTTCGGAGGTCGACTCCACCGCACTGAAGTCCAGGTCGGCAGACACTTCGGCCTTGTAGCGGTCGTTGCCCAGCACCGGCTGCAGAATGTTGTGCACCCGCTGGGTGAGCATGCCTTCCATGCGGCGGCTGTAATCGAATTGTTTGCCGGCCATGGTCAATGCGGTGTCTTGCAACTGGTCGGAAAGCAGGTTGCCCTTCTGGTCCACCACGGTAACTTGCGACTTGTCCAGTTCTGGCACGCTGGTGGCGACCAGGTTGACGATCGCCATCACCTGGCCGGCTTCCAGGGCGCGGCCGGGGTACAGCTCGACCAGTACCGACGCGCTTGGCTTGCGCTCATCGCGCACGAACACCGAGCTTTTCGGGATCGCCAGGTGCACGCGGGCAGCCTTGACGTTGTTCAGGCTGGAAACGGTCCGGGCCAGCTCGCCCTCAAGGCTGCGGCGGTAACGGGTGGCTTCCATGAACTGGCTGGTGCCCAGCCCCTGCTCCTTGTCCAGCAGCTCGAAGCCGACATTGCCATCGCTGGGTGCCACGCCGGCGGCTGCCAGTTTCAGGCGCGCGCGGGAGAGGTCGTCGGCCTTGACCAGCAGAGCACCGGAATTGGGCTCGACGTTATAGGGGATATCGGCAGCGGCCAGGGTTTCCATGACCTGCTTGGTGTCCATGCCCGCCAGGCTGCCGTACAGCGGGCGGTAGTCCGGCTGCTGCGACCACAGCACCACGGCAAAGCCGATCGCCACGCTCGCCGCCAACCCGACCAGAAGGCCAACCTGGCGCAGCATGGGCATCTGCGAGATGTTTTCCAGAAACGCCATGCCGAACAGTGGCGGCTTGGGTGCTGGCGAGCCACTTTTGGCGGGCGCGTTATCGACGACTGCTTCAGCCATGACTTACTTCCGTCCTCAAACCGGCATCTGCATGATGTCCTGGTACGCCTGGACCAGCTTGTTGCGTACCTGGGTCAACGCCTGCATGGAAACGCTGGCCTTCTGCGAGGCGATCATCACGTCGGTCAGGTCGACACCGCTCTTGCCAATTTCGAAGGCATTGGCGAGCTGGGTCGAGGCCTGCTGAGTTTCATGCACCTTGCCGATGGCCTGGCCAAGCATGTCGGCAAAGCTGCTTTGGCCCGGCGCCAACTCTGGGGCGGCCGTGGCTTTGGGCAACGACATGGCATCAGCCTGCATGGCACGCATGTCCAACATCAGACGATTGAATTCAACACCTTGGGTCATGAACTTCTCTCTCCGGCGGCCGCATTTTTTTGACACTCATGCGGCGGGTAGCTCGTGTAAAGCAACAAAGGTGCCAGCCTTTGAAAACATCACCTGCCCGTGGGCAGACACCTCTGCGGGCGCAGCCTGTCAGCCGAACAGGCTGGCCTCGACGTCGAAACCGGCATCGCGCATCTGCGCCAGCTTGTAGCGCAAGGTCCGAGGGCTGATGCCCAGTCGCTCAGCCGCCTCTTTGCGGCGGCCGCGCTCGGCGCGCAAGGTATCGATGATCATCTGGAATTCGTGACGGCGCATGTCATCACCCAGGCCCGCGCTTTCGTCTGCCTCTTCGGCAACTGCTGGCGTACTGCCAGCCGACAAGGGAATGGCACCCTCCAGACAGAAATCCGCCGCCTCGATCACGCCGCCCTGCTGCAAGATCAGCGCACGCTGCAAGGCGTTATCCAGTTCGCGCACATTGCCCGGCCAGGCATAGGCCTGCAGGCAGGCCTGCGCCGCCTTGGAAAGGCGAACCGGCGCATGTTTCATCTTGGCGACATGCCGGGCTAGCAGCCGCTCTGCCAAGGGCAGAATATCGCCACTGCGCGCGCGCAGCGGCTGCCACGCCAGGGGGAATACCGACAGCCGATAGTACAGGTCTTCGCGGAAGCGCCCGGCCGCGACCTCACCCGCCATGTCACGGTTGGTGGTGGCCAGCACGCGGATATCCAGGGCAATGGGCTTGCGCCCGCCTACCCGCTCGACCTCGCGCTCCTGCAATACACGGAGCAGCTTGGCCTGCAACCCCAACGGCATTTCGGAAATCTCATCGAGGAGCAAGGTGCCGCCTTCGGCCTGCTCGAACTTGCCGGCCTGGGCGGCGATCGCGCCGGTGAAGGCGCCCTTCTCATGGCCGAACAAGGTAGCCTCGAGCATGTTGTCTGGAATGGCCGCGCAGTTGATCGCGACAAAGGGCTGCGCCGACCGGGGTGATTGCTGGTGGATGTAGCGCGCCAGCACTTCCTTGCCCGTGCCCGACTCGCCCGAGATCAGCACGGTCGAATCGCTGCGGGCTACCCGTGCCGCCAGCTCCAGCAACTGGCGACTGGCGGCTTCACAGGCCACAGGGCCTTCTTCATCGGCCGTACTCAGGCGGCCGGCAGCATGGCGCTCGACCAGGCTAAGCAGCGCCTTGGGCTCAAATGGCTTGACCAGGTAATCCACCGCCCCCTGGCGCATGGCTTCAACAGCGCGCTCCACGGCCGCGTGGGCAGTCATCAGCAGCACCGGCAACTGCGGGTAATGGCGGCGCAACTGGGCCAGCAACTGATGCCCATCCATCCCCGGCATGTTCACGTCACTGACCACCAGGCTGAACAGTTCGCCGTGCACCGCCTCCAGCGCCTCCTCGGCACTGCCGACGGCGCGGTAGGCAAACCCGCCTATTTCCAGGGTATCGCCCAGCGCCTGGCGCAACGCGCGGTCATCCTCGACCAGCAACACCTTGATCATTGCACGCCCTCCGCGGGCTGCCCGTCGATCAGCGGCAACTCCACCCTGGCGCAGGTGCCACGCCCCACCTTCGAGCGCAACTGCAGCTTGCCCTGGTGCGCACGCACCACGGCCTTGACCACTGCCAGCCCAAGCCCGGTGCCGGTAGCCTTGGTGGTCAGAAACGGTTCGCCAAGACGCCCCAGCAGCTGCGCATCGATGCCACTGCCGGCGTCACTGACGCACAGGTGCAAAGTGTTCTCGCGACGGTACAGGTGCACCTTGATCCGCGCCGCAGCGCCGCTGGCTTGCAGCGCATTTTCAATCAAATTGAGCAGCGCCCCGACCAAGGTATCGCGGTTACACAACAACTCGCCCAGGTGGCTGTCGCATTGCCAGCGCACGGCATGGCCCTGGACGTGGGACTGGGCCGCCTGCTGCAGGGCCTGGAACAAGGCTTTCGGGGTCAGCCGATCGCCCAGCGGCAGCTCCCCGCGGGCGAACACCAGCATGTCACGCACCTGGTGTTCCAGCTCATGCAAGCGCTCCTTGAGGCTGCCGGCAAAACGTTGACGGGTTTCGGGCGCGAGCTCGCGCTCGCCGTCGGCCAGATGACTGGCATAGAGCATGGCAGCCGACAACGGTGTACGGATCTGGTGGGCCAGCGAGGCGACCATACGCCCCAGCGACGATAAACGCTCGTGGCGCGCCAGCTGGTCTTGCAGGCGACGGGTTTCAGTCAGGTCGTTGAGCAGCACCAATTGCCCGGGCTCGGCATCCAGCGAGCGAGTGGCAATCGACAGGCGGCGGCCATCACGCAGTGACACCTCGTGCCCGTCGTCCTTGCGCGGGGCAAAGCTGCGGGCGATCACCTGGCGCCACAGCTGGCCGAGCAAGGGTTCGCCCAGCAATTCACAGGCCGCCGGGTTGGCTTCACGCACCCGCCCTTGATCATCGATCACGATCACCCCGCCAGGCAGCAAGTCCAACAGGTTCTGCAAGCGATTAGCCAGGCGTTCCTTCTCGCTCAACTCGTCCATGCGCTGCGCACCGACCACCGCCAGCTCACCCTTGAGCTCGCTGACGCGGGCCTCGAGCATGCTGTAGGACTGGTTGAGCTGCGTGGACACCTGGTTGAACAGGGCGAATGCCTGCTCCAGCCCTTGTCGACTCTCCTGTTCGACCGGGGTACGCCCCTGCGGATCAGGGACTCGGGAAAAGTGGGCGGCCTGGGGCATCGTGCTTTACTCGCGTGGCTGACCGTCATAAAAACGGTATGGTGCCAGCGGTATAGCAATAGCCGTGCCGGGGATGGGGGTTTGTGCGGACGGTCATGCTCATCGGCGGCAAGCCGGCCTCCACAGGGCGCGCAGCAACCTTGCAGAAGTTGTGCACGCCCGCTTGCCGGCGATGAAGCCAGGGCCGCCAGGCGTCAGTCTTCCGACTGCTCCTCGCCACCCTGGCGGCTCATGCCGTACTTGCGCATCTTCTCAACCAACGTGGTACGGCGAATGCGCAAACGCTCGGCCGCTCGCGCGACGATACCGTTCGCATCGTCCAGCGCCTGCTGAATCAAACCCTGCTCCAGGCTACCCAGGTAGTCCTTCAGGTCCAGACCCTCAGGCGGCAGCATCGCCGGGTTGGAGAAGTTCAGCGAATGGCCGTTGATCGCCACGCGTTCTTCCAGGTCATTGCGCAGGTGGTCGACCATCTGCTCGTCTTCATCATCGACGTAACGGAACTTCTTCGGCAGCTCGGAAACGCCAATCACGCCGTAGGGATGCATGATCGCCATGCGCTCGACCAGATTGGCCAGCTCACGCACGTTGCCCGGCCAGCCGTGGCGACACAGCGACATGATCGAGGCGGAATTGAAGCGGATCGACCCACGCTTCTCGTGCTCCATGCGCGAAATCAGCTCGTTCATCAGCAACGGAATGTCCTCCACCCGCTCACGCAGGGGCGCCATCTCGATCGGGAACACGTTAAGGCGGTAGTACAGGTCTTCGCGGAAGGTCCCCTCCTCGATCATGCTTTCGAGGTTTTTATGGGTCGCGGCAATGATGCGCACATCGATGCTCTGGGTTTTGTTGCTACCGACCCGCTCGAAGGTGCGCTCCTGCAGCACACGCAACAACTTGACCTGCATCGGCAGCGGCATGTCGCCGATCTCGTCCAGGAACAGGGTGCCGCCATTAGCCAGTTCGAAACGCCCGGCACGGCTGGTGATCGCGCCGGTGAAAGCGCCCTTCTCGTGGCCGAACAGTTCGCTTTCCAACAGCTCGGCGGGGATCGCGCCGCAGTTGACCGGCACGAACGGCGCTTCGCGGCGCTTGGAATGGTAGTGCAGGTTGCGCGCCACCACTTCCTTGCCAGTGCCGGACTCACCCAGGATCAGCACGCTGGCATCGGTGTCGGCCACTTGCTGCATCATCTGGCGAACATGCTGGATCGCGCGACTGGTACCGACCAGGCTGCGGAACAGGTTGGGCTCACGCTGGCGGCCACGCTCGCGGGCCTGGTCATACATTTCGCGATAGACCTGGGCACGGTGCAACGAGTCGAGCAACTGACTGTAGCTGGGCGGCATTTCGAGGTTGGACAGCACCCTGCGGCGAAGCTCTTCCGGGTACTCCGCAGAAGAAATTTCACCAATCAGCAACACAGGAAGGAACTCATCCCAACCGGCCACTGTCTTAAGCAGCCCAAGCACATTGCCTGGAGCATTTACGGTGCCGATGAGCACGCAGAGCACTTCACGGCTCGAAGACAACGATTCCACCACCTGCTGCCAATCCTGGCTAGAGCAGGGCAGATTGTCTTCGCCGAGAAAATTCAGGACCACCGCCAGATCGCGGCGGCGGGCGCTGTCGTCATCGATCAGGAGAATCTTGGTTTCACGCCACATGCAATAGCAACTTCCCTAGTCATATCGGCGCCCTTAGGCGTGCTCGAGATCATCCCGACTGAATGGTCAGCGTTCGGACGTCTGAAATTCGAAAACAGCCACTAGTAAAGTCAAAAAAAAGCATACAGTCAAATTAATGGCGCACGGCTTTTTGGACACCTGTGGTCAACTGAACAGATGGTATACCTTGGCGGCGTTTTTTGCCTGACGGATTTGCGTCATCTCGTCGACTATTGATTGACGCTCGCCACTTGCAACCTCTATTAATTGCCGGTAGACCTCCAGCAACTGCTCCAGGCTATCGCGGACATCCGCCTCCTGGCCCTGCGCCTCGGTAAGCACATCGTTGATACGCAGGCGGCATTCCAGGTCCAGCTCACCCACCGCATCCCAGTCTCGGCTCGCCAGGGCAGCCAGCAGCAAATCGCGGGTCTGTTCGATGCGGGTGATCACTTCGCTCATGGCATCCTCCTTGATCAGGGCGCCGGCGACTGGTCGGCGATCGCATCCCAACCTTCTTTCACAGTGATCAGCAGGCGCGCGACTTCGTCGATGATGGCAGGATCGCTTTTTGCGTTGGCCTCGATGAGGCGTCGGCTCATATAGGTATACAGACTGTCCAGCTCGGACAGGCTGTCAGCATGGTTTTCCAGGTCCAGGCCTTCTCGCAGGCCACCGATGATATCGATCGCCTTGCCGATCAGAATCCCCTTCTGGGCGATATCGTTACGAGCGATGGCCCCCTTGGCCTGAGCCATGCGATCAAGACCGCCCTGCATGAGCATCTGCACCAGACGGTGCGGGCTGGCTTCAGACGTCTGCGCCACACCGTTGACTTTCTGGTATTGACGAAGGGCCAACATCGGGTTCATGGATCTACCTCGTTGCTGCGAAAAAGGTTGCTTGTACCTGCTTTATCGCCGGGACGTCAAAAAACTTTAGGGCCAAAACAAAAAGCCCGGCGCGTCTTGTGGACGCTGCCGGGCTGTTGGCACTCACAACCGGTCAGGAGTTCCTGGCCTGGGCATTGATGGCATCGAAGACCGATTTGATCTGGCTGGCCTGAGCGTTGAGCTTGGCGACCGTGGTGTCCATCGCCACGTATTTCTTAGTCAGCGACTCGGTCAGCGCTTCGGTACGGCGGTCCAGGGCCAACTGCTGGTCCGACAGGTTCTTGGCCACCTTGTCGAGGTTGGCCTTGCGCGTGGCCAGGCTGCCGTCGGTGGCGTTGTACGGATCGATGGCCTTGTTCATACGCTCGATGATGCCATTGCTGCCGGTGAACAGCTCCTGCACCTGTGAACCCAGCTTCTTGTCGTCCATCGCCGAAGTGAACTTGGTGGCGTTGAACTCCAGAGTACCGTCCTTGGTGGTGTTGATACCCAGCTGGCTCAGCGTGGTCAACTGGTCACCCGAGCCCACCTCGGAAAGCACCTTGCGGACATCGTTGACCAGCGAACGTGTCGTCGGGTCATTGCTCAGCGGGCCGAGCGAGAGGTTGTCATCTTTGTCACGGGTGCTGGTGGTCAGCGCCGTAATGGTCTTCTGCAGGGTGTTGTAGGCATCGACGAACGCCTGGACGTTCTTCTTCAGGCCATCGTTGTCCTGGGCGACGGACAGGCGGGTCGCAGTGCCGGTCGAGCCAGACTTGGGACTGACGCCCGTCAGTTCCAGGGTGATGCCGCTGATCGCATCGCTGATGGTGTTCTTGCTGCTTTTCACCGTCAAACCATCGATGGTCAGCTCGCTATCCTGAGCAATCGCGGTGACATAACCCCCGCTGCTATCGCTCATCTGCGCAGTGCCGTCGATTTCCAGCTCAGGAATGCCACTGACCTTGAGGTCGGAGCCGGCGCCGGTGGTGGTCGAGCTCAGTACCAGCCGCGCGCCCCCTTCACCGTTGACGATGTTGGCGGAGATACCCTGAACGCTCAATTGCTTGTTGATCTGGTCGCGAACGGTCTGCAGCGTGGCGCCATCGGCGACATCGATTTCATAGGCATTGCCGTTCTGCTCGATGGTCATCTTGCCTGCGCTAACCGCAGACGCTGCGCCAGCGTCAAACGGTGCACTGGCCACCTTCGAGCCTGTGGCCAGCTGGTTGACCACGATGTCGTAGTTGCCCGCCACCGCCGTGTTGCTGGCAGTCACTTTGACCACCGCTTCGTTGGCCGACTTCGCCGAATAGGCGTTGAAGGCGGGGGCGGTCTTGTCGTTCAGCTTATTCATGGCGTCCTGGAACGCCGTGAGGGCACTGCGCAGCGAGCCCACACCGGAAATCATCGCGCTGTTGTTGCTGGTCTGCCGGGTGATCTGCGCCTTTTTGGCCGCAGTGTCGGCACTGACCAGGGCGTTGACCATGTCGGTGATGTTCAGACCTGTACCTTGGCCGATACTCGATACCAGTGTGCTCGCCATACAGTAATCCCTCTCTCTGAGACGTCAGGCCCTGCAGCTGCAGGACAGACGTCAATCCCGCTTGAAAACTTCGCCGCCCGCTACACCTTGGCGTCGAACAAAAGACTGTTTACATCACTCAAGCTGTGAGCGATCCGCAGCGCTTCCTCGGAAGGCAGCTGGCGAATCAACTCGCCCGTTTCGCTGGCGATGACCTTGACCACAATCTTGCCGGACTCTTCATCCGTCGAGAACTGGAGGTTGCGCCGGGTAGAGCTGAGAAACTTTTCAATTTCCGTAACGGCGTTTTTGACCTTTTCGGCATCACTGCCTTTTTCGGCAGCCGTCACTGCTTTGGGTTCCAGCGTATCAGCATTGGCGCGAGGCGCATCCGCCGACCGGGCAACCGCCTTGTCACCTACCTGCTCGGCCGGCCGAACGGCCGGGTAGGACAGATTCAGCTTGACGCTCATGTCCATGTCTACCACCTCGTAACGAAAAGGCGGGGAAGTGCCCTATGATGCACTCCCCCGCCGGTTACCATCAACGATTACTGAAGCAGCTTCAGTACGGCGGATGGCAGCTGGTTGGCCTGAGCCAGAACCGAAGTGGAAGCTTGCTGCAGGGTCTGCTGCTTGGTCAGCTGGGCAGTTTCAGCAGCGAAGTCGGTGTCCTGAACACGGCCACGAGCGGCTTCGGCGTTCTCGTTGATGTTCTGCAGGTTGTTGATGGTGCTGGTCAGACGGTTCTGTACGGCACCCAGGTCGGCACGAGTGCTGTTGATGGCGTTCAGGGCGTCATCGATTGCGCTCATGGCGGCGGTGAAGGTGGCTTCGGCCGCGCTGCTGTTGGCACCGGTGATGTTCTGGCTGGCCAGACCGCTCAGGGCGCCAGTGGTGTTCAGCGCATCGCTCAGGCTGATGGTGATCTGGTTGTCGCTACCGGTGTTGGAACCGACCTGGAAGGTCATGTCGCCAGCGGTACCGTCCAGCAGGTTCTTGCCGTTCAGCTGAGTCGAACCGGCGATACGGTCGATTTCCTTCAGCATCGACTGGAATTCTTTGTCCAGAGCGGCGCGGTCGTCTTCGCTGTTGTTGTCGTTTCGCGACTGAACAGCCAGTTCACGCATACGCTGCAGAATGTTGGTCTGCTCTTGCATCGCGCCTTCAGCGGTCTGGGCGATGGAGATGGCGTCGTTGGCGTTTTTGATGGCCATGGTCTGACCGCGGATCTGCGAGGTCATGCGGGTAGCGATCTGCAGGCCGGCGGCGTCGTCTTTGGCGCTGTTGATTTTCAGGCCGGAGGACAGACGGGTCATCGAGGTGCTCAGTGCATCGGAAGCACGGTTCAGGTTTTTCTGAACGCCCAGAGAGGTGGTGTTGGTGTTAACGGTCAAAGCCATGACGAATTCCTCGTTGGATTGGGTACTACGGCTTCCGGCCTTGGCAATTCGCCGGGTGTGGCACAGAGAACCTTCGTAATAGTTATCGTCGTCAGGGCGGGTTGCTTTAGGGGATTTTGGAAAATTTTTACTGGCATCCTGCCAGCCCAATGAAATCAAGGCGTTGACGCCAGATTACCAGCGCCCGACGCCAATGGACTGGAAAAGAAAACGCCGCCTGAAGGCGGCGGCGTCTACCACGGCGATGAACGGTCAGTCACGGCGCTCGATGATTGCCGAACCCCACGACAGCCCCACACCGAAGCCACTGAGGGCTACGCGCTTGTGCTGCGAACCGAGCACGTGCTTTTCCAGCAACAGCGGAATGCTCGACGACACGGTATTGCCGGTCTCGACCATGTCCTTGACGAACTTGCGCTTGTGCGCGCCTTCATCGAACCGCGCCGATACGGCGTCGACGATCGCGGCGCTGCCCTGATGCAGGCAATACAGGTCGATATCGTCGGACTCAAGTTCGCTGGCCTCCAGCAACTGCTGCAGGTGCGCAGGCACTTTGACCAAGGCGAAGTTGTAGACCTGACGGCCATTCATGAAGAACTTGCCATCGGTGGTACGCAGGTGCTCGGCGCCGGCACCGTCGCTGCCGAACAGCGACTTGCCCAACTGCCAGGTGGCACCCTCGCCCATCCAGGTGGCGGTGGCAGCATCGCCGAACAGCATGGTGGTGTTGCGATCTTCAGGGTCGACGATCTTGGAGTAAGGGTCGGCGGTGATCAGCAGGCCGTTTTTCAAACCGGCGGCTTCCATGAACCCCTTCATTGCGTACAGGCCGTAGACATAGCCCGAGCAGCCCAGGGAGATATCGAAGGCCGCGATGGCGGTCGACAGGCCAAGCTTGTGTTGCACGATGGCAGCGGTGTGCGGCAGGCCTTCGGCGTCGCCGTTCTGGGTGACCACGATCACGGCGTCGATGGAGGCCGGGTCCAACGACGGATTGGCAGCGAACAGATTCCGGGCGGCCTCGACGCAGAGGTCGGAGGTTTCCTGGGCAGCCTCCTTGCGCGGCAAGAAGGTCGAACCGATCTTGCCGAAGATGAAGTCCTGGTCTTTGCCAAACTTCGCGCCCTGGGCGTAGTTGTCCACCCCTTCGGTAGGCACGTAGCTGGCGATGCTTTTAATGCCAATCATATGGCTTCCCAATTCAATAACAGCGAAGTATCCACTGCCTGCGCAACGGCAAACGCCAGGCGATACGGCAGGCACCGATCCCTGAGCATTTTCCAGGCGCAGCGCAGCGGCTCCCGGTTTTCGACAATATACAGTGAAGATGCGCGTTCTGACTGCCAGGTCACGCTCTTTTTGTCGAATAGACCAGCGTTACGCCGTGCGCCCGCCCTTGGGTATCAGAACCTGGCCAGGATATCGCCGAGAATCTCCACCACGCGCTGCTGGGTGCCCTTGGGCATGCCCCACCACAATGGCAGGCGCAACAGCCGCTGCGCACTGTAGTCGGTGACCTCCATGGCACCATGGGCGCGCCCGTAACGTTCACCGGCAGGCGAAGAATGCAGCGGCACATAATGGAACACGGCATAGATCTCGTGCTGCTTGAGTGCGCCGAGCACCGCCTGGCGATCAATGCCCGGAGCCAGCAGGACATAGTACATATGCGCATTGTGCTGGCAGCCCTGCGGCACGATGGGCCGGCGCAACAACCCCTGCCGCTCAAGGCCGGCCAGGGACTCATGGTAGGCCTCCCAGGTCGCCAGGCGGTTGTCGGTGATCGCTTGCGCTTCCTCCAGCTGTGCCCAGAGGAATGCTGCGATCAGTTCACCGGGCAGGAACGACGAGCCCACATCCTGCCAGGTGTACTTGTCCACCTCGCCACGGAAGAAACGGCTACGGTCAGTGCCCTTTTCGCGAATGATCTCAGCCCGCAGCACCTGCTCCGGGGTATTGACCAGCAACGCACCGCCCTCACCCGAGATGACGTTCTTGGTCTCATGGAAGCTGAACGCCCCCAGATCACCAATGCTGCCAAGGGCCCTTCCCTTGTAGGTGGACATCACGCCTTGGGCCGCGTCTTCCACGACATGCAGCCCGTGCTTGCGGGCAATGGCCATGATGCTGTCCATTTCGCAGGCCACCCCGGCATAGTGCACGGGCACGATGGCCTTGGTGCGTGGGGTGATGGCGGCCTCGATCAGGCGTTCGTCGAGGTTCAAGGTGTCTGCACGGACGTCGACGAATACCGGCACCGCGCCGCGCAGCACGAAGGCGTTGGCGGTGGAAACGAAGGTGTAGGACGGCATGATGACTTCATCGCCCGGCTGGATATCCAGCATCAGCGCGGTCATTTCCAGGGCGGCGGTACAGGAGTGGGTGAGCAGCGCCTTGGCACAACCGGTCTGCGCTTCCAGCCACTGGTGGCAGCGCTTGGTGAACGTACCGTCACCGGCGAGCATATTGCCGAACTTGGCTTCGGCAATGTAGTAAAGCTCCTTGCCAGTCATGTGCGGGCGATTGAAGAAGATCTTTTCAGTGCTCATTGCTGTTTTTCCGCAGGTAGGACGGTAGAAGGGCTACAGCTGGGAGTTCAAAGCCCCTGAATGGCGCTGATCCTTCCACCTATCTGGGTGCCTTTGTCTAGGTTTTCATAGAAGTACGACGTGAAGCCTGCCCTGGCCATGGCCTGCTGAACCTGCGCGATGTCGTATTCGACGCGGTGCAGCTCGAACGCCTCGCCATCCCAGGTTGCAAACGCAGCCCGCGGGTCGCCGTCACGCGGCTGGCCAACCGAACCCGGGTTGCAGTAGACCTTGCCCTGCCCCTGCCAAAGATACTGGACATGGGTATGCCCGGACGCGAAACAGCCACCAGGCAACGCGTCGAAATAAGCCTGGGAAGGCCGCAGGTATTCATCCAGAGGGTCGTTCCAGCCACCGTGCACAAGGCTTATGCCCTGCTCGAAGGCCTGCAACGCCAGGCCGTCGAGCCATGCCAGGTTCTGCTCGCTGATAACACCCGCCTGATAGTCCAGGCAGGCATTGGCACTGTTCGAACGTGGGCAACGCTGCTGCCTGGCCAGGTACCAGTCATGGTTACCCATGACCGAAAAGACCGCCCGTTCACGCAACGCATCGCAGCACTCGTTCACCTGGCAGTAATAACCGGCGGTGTCGCCCAGGCAGATGATCCGCGATACACCCAAGGCATCGAGCCTGGCCAGCACCCTGCTCAGCGCGCTGTAATTGCCATGGACGTCAGAAATGATCCCGATCATAGACGATCAAGTCCTCGATGTAGCGGACGGCGAGCCCCGTCCTGACGGCGGCCGCGGGCGGCGTCTGGTGGTCCAGGTAGAACGCCAGGCACATCGCCGCCTCGTTGTAGCCGAACGCTCGGCGAATCGAGCTGGTCGAAGAAATCCTCGGGTTGATCTCCAGCAACTTCCAGCTGCCGTCATCAGCACGGCGAAACTGCAGATTGGTCGGGCCAACCGGCTTGAATGCACGGCACAACCTGGCGACAACCTGGTCAAGCGAAGCGTCCGAGCAAACCCGCGCCTTGGCCGTGGAACCGTCCGAAGCCAGGCTGCGCCGCAGGGTGATGGTCGGGCCCGTCGCCCCTTGGCCGTCGCCGAACACTGCGACGGTAAACTCCTGTGCGGCACTGCCAATGATCGGTTGAGCCATCAGCACTTCACCCAACAAGCCGGCGTGTGCAGCAAAGTCCTGTTCCTGGTGCACCCACACCAGGCCCTTGGAGGCATAACCCTTGCGGGGTTTGAGCAGAAACGGCAGGCCCAGGGCGTCTTTCAACGCGTGGAAGTCACCGCTGAGCGCGCTGGGTATACGGCAGGGCTCCTCCATCGCCAACAGGGCCTGGTCCATGGCCCACTTGTCGCGGGACAGGTCGATCAACTGCGGGTCATTGAGCGCTACCTGACAACGGGCGCCCTGCAGCAGGGCACGATTGTCGCAAAGCCAGTGTACGTCCTGCTCGATGCCCGGAATCAACAGGTCGACCTCATGCCTGGCAATCACCTCCAGCAACCACTGGGCATAACGCTTCTCGGCGGTCAGCGGGGCCTGCTCGAAAACGTCGCACCAAGCCCGGCCCGCAGCATCGTCGTAGATGTCGGTGCCCACCAGGCGAAGCGACGGGTCGGCCTCACGCAGCGATTTGAGCAGGCCATAGCCCATGATGGCGCCGACGCCCGTTACCATGACCGTTCTCATGCCTGCTGCTCCCTGTGCGTCTTGATCAGTTCGAAACCTTCGCCAATACCGATCTGCGGTGCATAGCCGATACGCTCGAACAATTCGCCGGAGCAGACGAAGGGTGGAAGATCCGGGATGTCGTCTTTTTCTGGCACGAAGCGAATGTCTGGCGGCGTGCCGAACGCCGCGAAGGCCGCCTGAGCGATCTCGGACAGCCGCGGATCCTGCGGATGGCCGCAATTGTGCACCCCCTCGACCCGCCGCTCGGCCACCCGCACGCAGATTTCAGCCAAGTCATCCAGGTGCAGGTAATTGCGCCGCGCATCGTTGCTGCCGTACAGATAGACCGTCTTGCCGACCGCCGCATTGTCGCCGATGGCGTACAGCAAAGGCTGATGCACGCGGCACCGGGCCTGGCTGTCGTATACCTGGCTGATGCGCAGGATGGTCAAGGCCATGCCGCGCGCCTGGCAATACAAGCTGACCAGTTCTTCAGCATGGCGCTTGGACAGCGCGTAGATGCCGTAATACGGATCGCCTGGCTGATGCGCCGCCCAGCGCGAGGACAGCAGGATGAAATGTCGCGCCCCACAGTGTTCGGCCAGGCGGCAGGCGGCCAGGGCGCCAATACCGTTGACCTGTTCGGTGCGCATCAGGTCGTCAGGCTCGGCGCCGCCAAAATCGGCAGCGGCATGTATGACTACATCGAACGCCTGGTCACCGGGTGGCAGCACGGGCTGGCTCAGATCGAACAGGATGTCGGCCTCGCGACGCCCTGCCAGCTTGACCGGCCCCAGGCGGGCCAATGAACGGGCGACAGCCTTGCCAATGGTCGAGGTGCTGCCGATCACCAGGCTTTTCATACCCCGTCGACCGTCGCTTCCAGCATCAACGCGCAGCTGAGTTCCGGATAATCGATCGCCACGGTGCACATGGCAGTGGTGATTGCATCACTCAGATCCAGGGCTTTCATCTGCGACGTCATGAAGGGCTTGAGGAACAACCCTTCCTTGCGCAGCACACGCAGGCCGGCCTGCTCCAGCTCCTCGGTCAGGGTGTGCAGCGAGTAGGCGCGCAGGTGGCCCAGTTCGTGATCGCCCTGGCCCAACACCATCATGTCATCGAGCAACCCGGCAGCATGGCCGAAGCGTCGGTGCAGCGACTGCGCGTTGGGCACCAGGACAAAGCACCGCCCTCCCGGGGCGAGGAACTGCTTGAACCTGCGCAGTACCACCTGAGGGTCTTCGACATGCTCAAGGACGAAGCCCATGACGATCAGGTCAAAGCGCTGATCGGTGTCGAAGTGTTCAAAATAGGCCTCGACGATTTGCGCGGGACTGTCCGGGTACTGAGCCTGGAATTGCGCAATCACCGAAGGCGAACCGTCGATGACGGTGTGCGAATTGAAGTACCGGGAAAACCGATTGGTGGAGAAGCCATGACCGATGCCGAGCTCGAGCAGGTTGAGCTCTTGGCCGCACAGCTCCATGATCCGCCGCGGATACCAGTTGAGCATGATGTTGTTGTCATAGGCGTAGCCGAAACTGTCGCTGTATGCGCCGATGAAAGTATCAAGAGTGTTGTTCATGTTTGCCCAGCTCCAACGTTGGGTCGGACCTATATCCGCCGTGATCTGTTCAGGTGCCGCGTGGCGCTCAATCTGCCAGCCAGGCACGTCGCCATGCTTGTAGCCGCTCGCCTTTGAGCAGCCATTGTTCACGCACCCTGGCCTGCAAGGCGTCGCCCAGGCACGCTGAAGCCTGGCGGTCCTGCAGGTGCATGCGAATCGCCTCTATCCAGTCGGCTGCCTGGTTGTTTACCCGCGTCAGCGGCAGCGAGTCTCCCCCCACAAAACCGGCGACCCGGCTGCAGATCACCGGGTGTCCGCAGGCCGCATGCTGGAGGACGCGCAGATCGCCGGAGCAGGCGTTGCCCAGCGTCTCAACCATCGGCACCAGGGCAAGGTCCAGGTCCAGCCCCAGCAGGGCCGACGCCAGGTGCTGGTGGTCGATTTCCGGCTGCCAGCTCGCCAGCAACGGCCGCAATTGCGTCGGGCACTCGCCCAGCACCACCCACTCGACCTCATCGGCCAGTGCCGGCACCACTTCGGCGAGCAGGTGCGAGTCGTTGCCACCCAGCCAGCCCAAACGCGGCTTGGCGCCCTTGCCCCGCTCTGCGCGCAGGGCGCCCCAGCTTTCGGGCAGAGCAGCTTCCAGCAGGCGCACGTCGTCATGCTCATCCTGCAGCAACTCGGCCAGTGCAGGGCTTGCCACCAGTACCCGGTCGGCCTGCATCAGGCCTTGGCGCATGCGCTGCACGATCTCGTCGGCGTCCCACTCCCCCGTCAGGTTCATTTCCGGCAGGTAGCCGTCCAGGTCATAGACCTTGAAAGCCTGGGAGAAGGCCCGCAGGCGGCGCATGGCCAACAGCCCCGCCTCAGCAAGGGGGCGCTGAAGGATCACGCTTGCTGGCTGCACACGCTCCACTTCCACGGGGTTGAGCAGGCCTGCGGTCACCACACCATCGACAATGCCGCTTTCGCGCAATGCCTTGAAAGGCAGGATCAGCCGCGTTCGCCCTGCCACCTGCTGGTCGGCCGCGCAAGCGAGCACGTTCGGTACGAGGCCTTGCAAGGGCCGCCAACTGAAGCCGTTGCTGTCCAGGCTGAAGCTTTCGCCCGTACGCAGCGAGAAATTGCTGTTGTAAGAAGCGTCGTTTGCCAGTTGAGCAAGCCAGCCTGCATACAAGGCGTCTGCCTGCTCGGCGCTGTGGGTTGGCACCGATTGTTGGTCGAGCAACAAGCGCGCGTAGGGCGTCCAGACGTTGAGGTAGCCGCCACGCGACAGCCGCAGACACAGGTCGGTATCGATCCAGGGTGCCAACAGCGGATCTGCATCGAAGCCTCCGGCCTCGATGAACAGTTCGCGCCGCACCATCAGGCATTGCCCTCCGACGGCTTGGCAGTTGCGCTCAAGCCATAACTGGCCCATGTAGCCCAGGGCCTGCGCAGGCTGCCCCTGGAATGCCGGCCCAACCGTGCCGCCCTGCCCCAGCACCAGACCGGCCTGGTATACGTTGCCGTCCATATCGAGCAGTTTGCCGCCCACCGCGCCTACTTCAGGGCGCTGGGCGTGGTTGAGCAGGGCTTGCAGCCAACCGCGGTCGAGGACGCTGCTGCGGGCATCGAGCCAGACCAGATACTCGCCCGTTGCCTCCTGCGCCGCCGCATTGCACATGGCAGCGCGCGGCTGACCCGGCATGAAACGAATCACCTGCAGCCTGACCCCGTCAAGGCGCTCAAGCAGTGCCAGCCACGTCAGCAAGGCAGGGTCCTGATTACCCGGCTCGATCAGCAGCACCTCGAAATCGACAGCGGTCGCGTGCGACAGCAGGCTCTCCAGGCAGCGTTGAAAGTGCGCCAACTGCCCTTCCAGGTAGATCAGCAGACTGACCGACGCCTTTCGCGGGTGACCGTAGTCAATCCGGTAACTTCCCGCCGCCACCTGTACGGGGATCACCCGGGCACCGCTGTATCCGCGCTCATGCAGGTGGGCAAGGATAACTGCCTGCTGGTCGGCGCAGTGCTCGCCAGCCGCCTTTTCGGCGACCAGCAGCGGCTCGCTGACGTGCGCCACACAGTCGAGGCCGCGCTCCACGAGAAGACGCAGTTGGAACTCGAGTTCGAAAGCACGTCCGCCCGCATCATCGAAGCCGCGCAGACCGCGCACTGCCTCACGCCGGTACCACCAATGGCGCGACAGACCGGCAGGATAAGCCAGCAGAAGATCCAGGTTGAGCCCGGGCCGCAACGACAGCTCGATCGCTCCATCTTCCCGGCGCAGCGCCTCATCGGCATACATCGCCAGGCAGTGCGCTGGCGCCTGTGACAACTGGACCGCACTCATCAGCAGGCCGCTGGCAATGAAGCTGGCTCCCGCCTCGACTACCATGAACCAGCCGCCTTGCACCGCTGCAAGCCAGTCGTTGATGGCCGCCACAGGCGCCTGCGGATCGCCTTCGAACCACTGCACCCCAACGCCTTCCGGCAGCTGCCGGCCGAGCACAGTGACCTCGGCGCGTCGGTACAGGCCCCGCGCCAGGCTGTCCAGGGTAGCAGCCAGGGCAACCGAATCACCGTGATCGATCACCAGTACGGCAAGGCTCGGCGCCGCTGGCTGGGCCACCTGCGCTTGAAGCACACGCAACTGCCCAGGCTGCGGGTAGCGCTGGCGCAACCAGTCGAGCATGCCCAGCCGGTTGCCGACAGCCTCACGCCGCGCGGCAAGCTGAGTCTTGGCGATGAACACTTCAAGCTGCTGCCAGAATGGCGCGGTGCGTTCGACGTAGCGCGGCAAGGCCTGGTCCAGGTTTGCCCTGGCCAGCTCGAGCGCATCGGGCTCATCGAGCATGGCAAAGCCGATGCAGCCAAAGAAACTGTTTTCCAGGAAGGTCCGGTCAATACCCTGCCCTGGCATGAAAATCACCGGACAACCGCACAGCACTGCGAGCACGCAGGTCATCGACCATTCGTAGGTGTACAGCACTTGAGCCTTACGCAGCACCCCGGCAAGTTCGGGCAGGGGCAGCGCCTTCGCAATGCTCAGCAGCTGGATGTCCGAGGGCAGCTGCCCGTAGTCGATCCGCTCCAGGGGATGGCGATTCTGATACAGATAGCGGCCTTGGCGGGGGCTGTCGCAGGGGTCAGTGCGAAACAGCTGGATATCGACGGTCGGCAGGCACAACAGATCACCGCCCGGATTGCCATGGTGCTCGGCCAGGCGCGGGGCGTAATAGAAGAACAGGTCATCGGCCCTTGCGTGCATGGCCTTGCCGGAGATGAACCCTTCGAAGTTCAGGAGAAAACGCACCACCACCGGCAGGTTCAGCGGATTGCCTGAAGTGACTTCCGGGTACACCGCGATCGGCACCTTCCCCGCCACCTGGTGGCGCTCGGCTATTGCCGGCTCGAGCAACGGTGTCTTGAGGTCCGAATTCACGACCTGGGCGCCGCATAGATAGGCCTCACGGCCATTGAGATTGAGCAGATGGCAGAGGTAGTGCAGCGACACGATCCCTGAGGACGTCTCGTGGTAGTCGGGCGCGTAGATGTAGTAGGGATGTTCCGGCTTGGCAAACATCAGCCGCAAACGCGCCAGCGCCTCTTCGTGCGGTAGCAGGTCTGGCTGCGCAGGGTTCGACATCGGTGAACTCCAGGTTCAGATCACAATCGGGCAATCACGGCACCTGCCTTTTCAGGCAGCCCGTCGTTCCAGAAACGCCATGGCGTCGGCGCCGGTGTTGAACAAAAGATCGATTACGCTCACCGCGTGCTGGAACTCGCCAAACAACTGCGGGTACTCGGGATAACCTGCGTAGCTCATGTACGACAGCCCGATGCCAGCCGCGGCAAACGCCGCCTCGTCCAGGTAACAGCTGGCGGCCGGGCCGGACAGGTAATCGGTGCCCTGCACCGCCTGGCACAGGTGAATCAGGCGCTCATTGCGACCCTCTGCCTGGCCAAGCGCTTCGGAGCGGTACAGGGGCGTATGGATGCCCAGCAACGGGCACAGGCCGGCGATGAACAGCTGGTTGATGGCCGACAGGTGAGTCATGCTGCCCGCCTGCTCGTAGAGCGCGCGAACCTTGCCCTCCAGCTCGGCGAAGCAAGGCGCGCGCCGGTAGCTCATGGCGAGGGTCTTCCAGTGCTGCTCGGCCCAGTTCGGATCGCTGATCTCCACTTCATTGATCAACTGCTCGAAGCGCCCTTTGTTCTTTACCGGCACGCTCAGCCAGTGCTCGCCCTGGGCGGTCTTGATCTTGTTGCGGTTGCGCCAGTCGCGACGGGTGTATTGCACATCGTCGTAGAACACAAAAGCATCGACGCTGCGGATCAGGTCGAAGTAGCCCTTCCAGGGTATGTAGTTCGACTGCAGAACAGCCACTTTCTTTGGCATCGCTAACCCCGAACCAAGGCTTCAAATGCCAGCCCTGGCCTGTCAATAATTCGCCGCCCGGCATAAAAAAGCTGGGCCATTGGCCCAGCTAGTGCAAAACCCGAGCCAGCTATATCAACTACGCCAACTGAGCCAGCCATTGCAGCTGGGCGCTTGGCGCCGCGCCGCCACCGCACTGCGCCTGCCCGGTGAACACTGCAGGCCAGCGTGCAGCCAGTGCATCCCACGCGTGGGCCTCAGCCGCGCCAGGGGTGCTGACCTGCAGCTGCGAACGTGGTGTCCACAGCACCATCAGGCCGGCTTCTTTGGCGGCCAGGCACAAGTCGATGTCGGCACCTTGCAGCGTCTGCAGCCCGCCACAGTGGTCGAACAGTGCCTTGCGCACCATCAGGCAATCGCCGGACACGGCCGCACAGCTGCGCACCGAGCTGACCCAGTGTTCCTTGCGCGCCGCTTCGCTCGACAGCCCCTGCCACGGCGAGAACACCTGCGGGCCGGCAAGCAGCTCATAACCGGCATGCGCCAAGGTACCGTCAGCGGCATGCAGGCGCGCCCCGACAACACCGACTTCCGGACGCTGGGCCTCGTTGAGCAGGCCTTCGATCCAGGCCGGCGTGAGCACATTGCAATGCGCCGACAACAGCACCAGGTACTCGCCGCGAGCGTGGCTGGCGGCAAGGTTCAACAACTGCTCACGCGAGGCACCTGGCTCACCCGCCAGCAACTGAATGCGCCCGCCCAACGCCTTGCCGGCAGCACCGTCCAGGTCGAACTCACCCTGGGCACAGGCCACCAGTACTTCGTAACGCGGGTAGCGGCTGCGTTGCAGCACGGCGGCCAGGCACGCCTGCAATTGCGCCGTGTCGCCTTCGAAAGCCAGAAGGATACTGACCAGCGGCGTGGCGTCATGACGGAAATCGACCGTCAAGCCCGCATGTCCCTGGTCACTGACCTGGCTGCGATAACCCAGTTGCGCCAGATGCCTGCCCAGAACCGCCTGCGCTTGCTCTGCCAGCGCTGGCGAAGCCTGCCGCGCGACGACCAGGAACTCATCCATGTGCGCCAGGCTGCCCAGCCCCTGCGTTTCGACCAGACGCAGCAGCAGGTCGAGCTCGATGGCCTGACCGTTCGTCTCACTGTAACCGCCCAGCGCTAGCACCGCCTCGCGGCGCACCAGCCAATGCCGCGACATCAGCCCGGGTTGGCTACGCAGCAGGTCGAGGTCAGCACCAGGGCGCACGACACTGAACAGACGCCCTTCGTCGTCACGCTGCACTTCATTGGCCGCGATGGCCTGGCACGCTGGGGCCTCGCTCAACTCCACCGACAGGCGCAGCAGACCGCCAGCCAGCAGCTCGTCGCCGGCATCGAGCAGCAGCAGCCACTCGCTCGGCAGCTGGCGCACCGCCTGGTTAAGGTGGGTCACCCAGTTGCTGTCATTGACCTGGATGAAGTGCAGGGTATCGCGTGGCGTGGTGATCGCTGGCGCTTTGCCGGCCTTGAGCACCAGCAGCTTGAAATTGCGCAAGCCACTTTTGAGCAGGCTGTCGAACGTGGCTTGCAGTGCCAGGTCGTCGTTGCCGAGGTCGAGCACTATGAAGGCGACCTGCGCAGCGGGATGTTTAGCCAGGTGCGCAAGTACGCGCTGGCAACCGACCTGATCCGGTGTGGCGGCGGCAATGGCGGCAATGACCTGGCCGGATGCAGTACCCTGCAGGCGTTGCTGCTGATCGCCAGACGGGACCTGCTCAAGCCGCGCCAACCAGTCCGCCAATTCACGTGCACGCGCGATATCGGCGCCACCGCGCAGCATCGCCAACAGACGTTGGCACACTTCGATATTGAACAGGCCCAGCGCCAGGGCTTGCCAGTAGCGATGCAGCTGGCTCTCGGCATTATCGTTGGGGTGTTCCTGCAACAAGTCACGCTGACGCACCCAGATGCCTTCCAGCGCGTGCCGTTGCTGTTGGCCGGCGGGCCAGGCGTGGCAGAGGAACTCCAGGTGGGTCAGCTGCGCAAACAATGCACCGTTGTAGTAAGGCAGCTCGACATCCTGACGCGGCTCGAACTCACGCTCCGGCTCATCGAGCACGCTGCCCCAGCGGGAAGTGAAGATCAACGCTGCCGCGTCCTGGTCATAGCTGTTGCGCACGAACTGGTTGAGCACGGTGAAGCCGTCTTCGCCACCACACAGCTGATGCACGTCGGCATCCCACTGGCGCAGGGTTCGCACCAGCTGCGTCAGGTGCTCTTCGCGGGCGACCGGGTTGAGCGCGGGCGGCGCATGTTCGACGATCACGTCAGTCTGCGCCAGGTGCACCACCGGCCCCTGGGCCAGCAACGCATACGACAGGGCCACCCGCAGGGCAGCCGCATCAAGCTCATCTGGCAGCGTGGCCACTGCGCGCTGCAGGGCCGACACACGCATTACCGCGCGCCACGCCTGCTGCCCAGCCAGGGCATATTGTTCGAGCCTTGCCCAGGCTTGACCCTCGGCCAGCGGTGCAAAGGCCGCCCCCATCCTGTAGTAACGGACCAGCCCGCTGCCTACGGCGTGACCCAAGGCGTAGCCTTGGGCCGCCACTGCCGAGGGCTGAGCGGCCAGGCGGATGACCGCATTGTCCAGCGCCGACGCCAGCACGAAATCAGCATCCAGGGCCAAGGTCACAAAGGGGGTCGTCAGGTTGCCGAGCACTTGCAGCAAGGGCTGGATCTGCTCATCGCGGGCTGAACCGGACAACGGTTCAAGCACCACGCAAGGCACACCGGCCTCACGATAGTAGTGCTGCGCGCGGGCACGGCTGTCTGCTTGCCCCTGCCCCAGCAGTACAACGGTCACATCATTGCGCGAGCCAATTGCGGTTTCCATCATCATGCACCTGTTCAGTTTTCATTGCGGCGCGGGCACGGGCCTGCGCCAACGTTCAGTCCGCCAGCCAGGCGTTGGCCCAATGCTGCAAGTGGTGCGGCATCAGCATGTAGTCCTGCAGCACCGCCTCGCGCAGGGCATCACCCTGGCGATAGCTGGCCTGCGGGTCGGCCAGGTGCATGCGGATCGCATCCAGCCACTGTTGCGTGGTGTTGTCCTTGACCCGGGTGCACGGCAGATAGCCGGCGTAGGCCTTGGCATCCGTGCAGATGACCGGGAACCCGCAGGCACCGTACTCCAGCAGGCGCAGGTTGCTCTTGCAGTCGTTGAATAGATTTTGCTCCAACGGTGCCAATGCCAGGTCCAGGTTGAGGCTCGCCAGCTTGCGTGGGTAGTCGGCCATCGCAATTGCGCCGTGGAACTCCTTCACGTAAGGGCGCAAGACCTCCGGGCACATCCCGAAGAAGACCCAGTCCACCTCGTTGGCCAGCGTCCTGACCACTTCCAGCAGCAGCTCCAGATCACCCCGATGGCTGGTACCACCGGCCCATCCGACACGTGGCCGAGCGCTGGTCTGGCGTTGGCTGGCAAGGCCCGCCCACAACTGGGCCGACAACATGTTGGGTACCACGCGAATATCGTGGTGCATGCTAGACAGTGCATCGGCCAGAGGCTCGGTGGAGCAGACCACGCGATCACACAACGCAATACCTTGGGCAACCAGTTCACCGATGTTGCTGGGCAGGTTGCGGGCATGGTCGTTCTTCTTCGGTGGCTCGATGATGTAATCGTCCAGCTCGTAGATTCGCCGTGCATGGGAGAATCGCTTGAAGCGGGCCATTTCCTTGAGATTGGTCGGCGTGTAGCGGCACTGCAGGATCAGCACATCGGGCTTCTCCCGCTCCAGTTCGATCAATCCGGGGGTCGTATGGTTGATTCGCCCCTGGATCCAGCCCGCACGCTCAAGCTCGGTGAACGGCTGGATCACCCGGTAATGCCCAATCGCCGTGGTGTTGCTCGGCAACGCCAGCACCGAAGGCATCGCACGTGCAATGAAGGGGTCCCAGCCTGTGCGCAAGCCTGGCTCGAGGTTGAAATTGGCAAGCTTGAGGCTCAGGTTGTCGTTGTACGCCGGGTCACGTGCCAAGCGGGGCAGCCAGCGGTCGTAAACAACGTCCTGGTCGGCTTGTGTCACTTCATCTGCCGATCCAATTGCAGCGTCGCCGGACAGTTTGGCGACGCGTGCAAACGGCGTCCACACCACCAGATAACCTTGCTCGCGGGCACGTAGGCAAAGGTCGACGTCGTACAGCGTGGCCTGCAGGGCGTTGTCATCGAGGCCACCCAGGGCTTCGAAGAGTTCTCGACGCACCGCCAGGCAGTCAATGCTCACCGCACTCCAGTTCTGTACCTGGCGCAAGCGGCCCATGTATCCCTCTGCGCCCAGCTTGCTGCCCACAAACGGCGTGCCGGCGGTGCCATTGTTCAGGCCAAGCACCAAACCCGCGCAGACGACCTTGCCATCGCCTGCACAGAGCATTGGGCCAACGATGCCAACTTCGGGCCGCTGCGCCTGGCTCATCAACGTGCTCAGCCAGTGCTTCTCGAACAACGCACAGCCTGGGTCGAGCAGCAGCAGGTAGTCGCCACGTGCGAAACGGCTGGCCTGATTCAGCGCCGCCGCCCTGCCCTGCGCCTGCACGTCAACGATACGTAACTGATCGCCGCCCAGGCCGCGCATCGCCGTAAGCCAGTCGGCGAGGTCGCTAGACGCATTGCCGTCTGCAATTATCAGAACCTCGAAATGGCTGTAGTCGGTGTGCTGGAACAGCGATTCCACGCAACGCCTGAGCCCATGCAGATGCTTACCCGCCGGGATCAGGATCGACACGCTGGCCACACTGTCATGCAGGTAGGTCACGCGCGAAACCAGGCCAGTGCCGCCCCCTTCCACCGTGGCCGCCACACCCAGGCGCTGCAGGTGCGCCTTGACCACCTGCAATGCCTCCCGCTGCGCCTGCGGCTCATTGAACCAGTCTGCATAACCGCACTGACAATGCACCAGCATCTCGGCGACATGCTCCACCACCTGCAGACCATGGGCCTCGACCATTCGCCAGAGCAGGTCCTGCGGCGCCAGGCTCTGGTACTGGGTATCGAAACCGCCCAATGCTTGCAACGCCGCACGGTCGAACGCCAGCATGCGGCCCACATAAGGCACGCTACGCATCAGATCGAGGTTGAAATCGGGTTTGAAGATCGGATTGGAAGGCGCCAGGTTGTCGAAGGTGTCCTCGTCGCTGTACAGACACAGGCTCTGGCTGCGCAACGCCATGCGCTCGGCCATGATCACCAGCGCGTGCGCCTGCAAACGGTCCCCGGCACGCAACAGCAGCACCCAGTCGGCCGCCGCCGGGCTCGCCAGCCACTCATTGAGTTGCCCATAGCCGCTGCCGCGCAAAGTCAGATACTGCACGCCTGGAGCAGCGACTTCAGCGAAACCTTCCGGGACCAGAACCAGGACGCCCGCTGTCGCATACGACTGCACAGCGAGGCTGTCCAGGGTGGCAAGCAGGGCCCTTTCATCCCCTGCCTGGCACGACACCACCGGCACGATGCGCGGCCGAACCGGCCATTGCGCGATGCGCTTCGACAGCAGGCGCAGTTGCCCGGCGGACAGCGTTCGGCACTCCAGCCAGTCGGCATAGAGTTCGGAAAAACTCAGCGCGTGGCTGCCGACCTGCTGAGCGAAGTTGGCAACCTGCCCGGCAAAGAACCGTCGAATATCGAACTCTTCCCAGACCTGATCGGCATCCCCGGTGTAAGCGTCCAGCGCCAGATAGCGCACCCACCCGTTGGCCGGCGCAGGCTCGCCGGTGCGCGCTGCCAGCATCTGCTGCAGCCATTGGGTCTCGCTCTTGTAGGCTTCGGTCATGCCGACGTGATGGCTGAGCCGGCCGGCATGCATGCGCTCGACACTCAGCACCTGCTCCAGGCTGGCAAGGTGACCTCGACGCAACAGGCAAGCGTACAAGGCAAGGTCCAGGCGGGCCGCGAACCCCTGCCCATCAAGCACCAGTTGAGCCAGGTAATCCTCGACCTGGGCACGGCGGAACATCGCATGGCTCAGCCCACCGAACAGGTTGGGGGCATTGTCGGCGATACTGGCCAACAGGTCCGTGCCGATCAGCACTGCACTGTGCGGCGCGATCACGCTATTGAGGGCCCGGGACGGCAGCAGAATGTCATCCGCAGAGCAGATCAGGCGCTGAGCGATGACCATGCTGACCTGCTGCCACTGGGTCAGTACGCTGGCCTGACGGCTGATGCAACTGTCCAGCAGCAGGTCGTCATCACAGAGGAACTTGATCAGCTCCCCGCTCGCTTGCGCCAGGCAAGCCTGCAGGTTGCGCGCAAAGCCCATGCGGGCGGGGTTGCGAACATAGCGCAGGGGGGCCGCAGCGTCCTTGCTCAACGCGGCGCAGATCGCCTCGATCTCGCCGTCGGCACTGTCGTCGCAAACGATGATTTCCAGGTTCGGATAGTCCTGAGCCACCGCGCTGGCCAGGGTGCCGCGAAAGAACTCGGCATTGAAAGCTGGAATGGCGATGCTGACGAGAGGCTGCTCAGTCACGATGACGACCTTGATAAGGGGTGGCGCGGTTCGCCTGGAGAACGGGCCGGCTTCAAGCCGTTAGCGAAACAAGGGCACCCTGGCTTGGCATTGTCAGCCACCGCCGGAGCACCCTTGTGGAGGACCTGGCGAAGGTCCGGGCCAATCAGATGTAGTTGACCAGCGAAAGCCCGGCGACCTTGGCATAGGCCTGCAGGGACGCTTGCAGCATGTTGCTCTGCATCTGCAGGCGCACCATGACCTCGGCCTGATCGCTTTCGCGGATCGAGCTCTGGGTCTTGGTGTTTTCAGCGCCCAGGGCTTCGTTGGTCTCGGCCTGCACATCCAGCGCCTGGCCGCGGCCACCGATGGCACTGACCGACGAGGACACCTGGTTGATCGCGCTACCGACGTTACCGATGGCCGAGTCCAGCGCGGCCTTGAAGTTCTGCTTGGCTACCGGGTCGCTGTCTTGCGGCGTGCTCAGCGCCGCGCGCAGTTGGCTGATGGTGTCGAGCACGTTCTGGGTCTGGTGGGTGTCAACCTTCACCGAGAACGAGTCACCTGCCGCCGGCGCGCCGGACAGCTCGAAGCTCACGCCCGCCGCAGTGGCAGTGGTACCGTTCGGCCCACCCAGCGTGCCCGAGGCCACTGGGCGGCTGTCGGCACTGACCGGCGAGGCATACAGTTCAAACGTATTGGTGCCGGTGAACTTGAGCACGGCGCCGCCAGAGGGGAATGCGGCCTTGTAGGCATTCGGGTCGGTGATGGTCGCTCCTGTCACCTGCTCCGAGGACGCGTTGCCAGGGCTGCGGGTACCGGTTACCGCGTCGGCCTTGGAGCTCAAGGTGAAGGTATGGCCGGCGATCACCGCGTCTTCATTGCCCTTGTCACCGTCCTGGAATTTGATGCCCAGGCGCAAGTCGACACCGCGAAAGCTGATGGTGGTGTTGGTACCGTTGGGGTCGAACTTGCCACCCTGGCCCGCCTCCAGGGTGACATCGTTGCCGCCGGCGTCGGTGATCTTGAATTCGGTGCTGCTGACGAACTCGACCGTGTAGGGTTCACCGCTGCGGAAGCGGTCGTTATAGGTCGAGCTGCCCGAAACCTGGCCATTGGACAGGCTGACACGGCCATCGTCGATGGCTGGCGCGGTCATCTTGGTTTCGCTGCGGCTGGTATTGAGCGCCTGCTCGAAGGCGTCGTAACCGGTCTCGTTGGCCGCCAGGCTGAGCATGTCACCCACCTGCAGGTTCAGCTTGCCCTGGTCGCCCTGATAGCTGTAGGTGCCATCAGCATTACGCGAGTAAGGTGGGGTATCACCCTTGGAGCCGGAGAAGATGTACTTGCCGTTCTCGTCCTTGCTGTTCATCAGCGAGAACAGTTGGTCTTCCAGCGAGGCCAGCTCATCGGCATTGGCCTTGCGATCGGAATCGGTGAACGAGGCGTTGCCCGAGCTGATGGCCAGTTCGTTGACGCGCTGCAGGACGGTGCCGATCGCCTTCAAGGTGCTCTCGGCAGTGCCCAGGGCATTACGCACATTGACGATATTGCCGCTGTACTGCTTCAACATGTTCTGCTGCTGCTCCAACTGCAGCAACCGCGCAGCACCCACCGGGTCGTCCTTGGCCGACCGCACGCGAATGCCATCGCTGGCCTCCTGCTGCGTCCTCACCGTCTTGGCGAAGTTGCTTTGGTAGTTGGCCTGGTTGGTGTTGTAAAACTGCGAAGTAGAGATGCGTACACTCACGATCTACGGCTCCTTAAAGACTGTTGATCAGGGTGGCGAAAGTTTCCTGGGCCGCCTTGATGATCTGCGACGACGCGGTGTAGTACTGCTGGAACTTGACCAGGTTGCCCACTTCTTCGTCGACCGACACGCCCGACAGGCCGTTGCGGCTGTCCAGCGCAGAGCTGTGCAGCGCCGTGGTGGCGTCGGTGTCCATCTGGGCCTGGCCGGCTTTGCCGCCGACGTTGGACACCAGTTTGGCGTAGGCATCGGTGAAGCTGATGCCTTTGCCGTCGGCACCGACCTCGACCGTCGACTTGGTCTGCAAGTCGATCACCGACTGGCCATTGCGGTTGTCTGCCGAGCCTGCGCCGGTCAGTGCCACGGTGTAGCTGTCGCCGTTTTTCGGCGCACCGGACACGCTCATCTCGAAGGTGAAGTTGCCACCCAGCGCGTTGCCGTTGCCATCGACCAGCGGCACCGACAACTGCAACTTGTTCTCCTGACCCGGCACGATGGTGCCGCTGCCGATCTCGGTGCCCTTGGCGTCGTACATCTTGTAGGCCTGGGGCGAGGTGCCCTCGTCGCCGAACACCAGTTTGACCGGGGTCGAGTACTTCAGGCCGTTCTGCAGCTGCGTACGCTGGGCAGCATCATAGATGTCCAGCTTGGAGGTCAGCGTCGGTTGCGTGATAACACCGGTGCCCTTGTTGCCAGAACCGTTGGTGGCGGTCAGTGGCGAGGCCAGCGCCAGGCGCTTGGGGTCGCTGAGCACGGTGTCGATGTTGGCCGCAGCGTTGCGGGTCGGGGTGATCTTGAAGCTGTCACCAGCGCTCAACCCACCGCCGTTGAGCGACAAGGTAAAGCCATCGATCACCGGCGGCGGCGTATCAGTGAGGTCGAAGCTGCCCATGTCGGTGCCTTCGGGCAACTTGCGCACGCTGTAGCCGGTGGCGCTGGTAAAGGTCACCTGATAGTCGCTGGTGGACAGCTTGCCGGTATCCTTGATGGTCACATCCAGGTTGCCGGAGCCCGCGCTGTTGCCGGTCTTGGCGACACTGCGCTCGCTGATGGCCTTGGCGCTGTTGATGTCGCCGAACAGCGTGGCGCCGAAGTTACCGTTCTTGTCGATACCCTGGGCCAACTGGCTGTTGATCGCGTCGGCTACCACCAGCGCGACGCGGCCCAGCTCATTGAGGGCAGGGTCGAGGGTTTCCTTGCGATAGCGGATCAAGCCACCCAGCTCGCCACCGGTGGCGCTGCTGGTGATGTCCATCTTGGTCGAGCCGCGGTTGAGGATCAGGCTCATGCGGGTCGGGTCGGTCGCGCTCGGCTCCACGCCCAGGGTCTGGGTGGTCTTGCCCAGCACCAATGACTGGCCGTTCTTCAGGTAGATGTCGTAGTTGCCGTCACGCTCGACCACGTCGGTGCCGATCAGCGCATTGAGCTCGCGCACCGCGCCGTCGCGCTGGTCAAGCAGGTCGTTTGGCTGACCGGAAATGGAACTGACCCGAGAGATCTGTTCGTTGAGGTCGGCGATGGTCTTGGTCAGGTTGTTCACCTGGTTGGCCAGCGCGCCCATGTTGCTGTTGACGTTGCTGTTCTGCTGATTGAGCTGCGACGACAGGGTGTTGAAGCGCTTGGCCAGCGACTGCGCACTGGTCAGCAGGAGCTGGCGCGAAGCATCTTCGGTTGGCTTGGCGGCCGCATCCTGCATGGCGCTGAAGAAGCTTTGCAGCGCGGCAGTGATACCGGTGTCGCTGCTGGACAGGGCAGTGTCCAGGGGTGTGATCTGGTCCAGGTACGAGGAAGCCTCGCTGCTCAGCGAAGTGGTGGTGCGCAGCTGGTTCTCAAGGAACGCGTTGTACACCCGGCGCACATCGGCCAGCGTGGTACCGCTGCCGATGAAGACCTGGCCGACCTGCTGGCCGCCCTTGGTCTTTTGCACGTTCTGCTGGCGCGAGTAGCTTTCGACGTCGGCGTTGGCGATGTTGTTACCGAGGGTGTACATCCCCGACTGCGCGGCGCCAAGCCCCGACATACCAATGTTGATCAGACTCGCCATGGTTCCATGCCCTTAAAGTTGTGTTGTGGTACCAAGCGATGCATAGCTCTGGTACGACTTCATCTGTCTTGCAATCTGCGAGATCTTGCTGGCGTAATTCGGGTCGGTGGCGTACCCGGCCTTCTGCAACTCTTGCACGAACTGTTCTGGTTTATCGGCCGCCTTCACCGCATCTTGATAGCGGGAATTGTTCTGCAGCAGGCTGACCAGGTCGTGGAAACTGTCCTGGTAGGAGTCGTAGGAACGGAACGCTGCGGTCTCCTTGACGAACTGGCCGTCGCGGTATTCGCTGGTGATCGCCCGCGCCGAATCGCCTTCCCAGTTGCCGGTGGCCTTGATGCCGAACAGGTTGTGGCTGCTGCTGCCGTCGCTGTTGCGCATCACCGACCTGCCCCAGCCGGTTTCCAGGGCGGCCTGGGCCACCAGGTAACGCGGGTCGACGCCGATGCGCTTGGCGGCCTGCTCGGCCATCGGCAGCATGGTGGCGACGAATTGATCGCTGTCGGCGAACGCCTTCTGCGGCGCCAGCGGCGGCTGTGCCACGGCTCGCCCGGTGATGCGCAGGCCACGCTCAGGCACAGCGAAGCTCTGTGCCACCTGCTGCCCGTCACGGGCCGGCACGGCAGCGGTATTGGTCGCCGCTACCGGGCTGCCAGCCGACGGCACGATGCCGGCCAACAGGCGGTCGGTCAGCTTGCTCGGCAGGGCCAGGCGCCGTGCGTTGAGCGCGGCAACATCGTTGCGCGTGGCGCTCGACGGCGTGGCATGCACAGGTTCGGCCACCTTGTTGCCCCACAGCGGCGGTGCGCTGCCCTCGCTACGCGCAAACGGGCTGGTGCTGGGCGGGGCGCTCTTGTGCTTGGACAGCTGGCGAACCAGCACATCCTGCAAGCCGATACCGCCGCCTTCGCGGGACATGCTCACGGCCAGCTGCTGGTCGTACATGTCGCGGTACTGCTTGACCGTCTCGCTGTTCATCGGGTTGTCGTCGGCCAGTACATCGCTGGCCTTGCGCGAAGCCTTGAGCATCTCGCTGATGAACAGCGACTCGAACTCCTGGGCTACCTTGCGCACGTTGGCGTCGCTGTCGCGGTCACCATGCTTGAGCGAGCTCAGGCGATTGAGGTCGGTATAAGCGCCGCTGTCGGCGGTGCTGGAAACCAGGCTTTTCGAGTTCATCCGCGGCCTCCTCAGATCACGATCAGGTCGGCCTGCAGGGCGCCGGCCTGTTTCAGGGCTTCGAGGATGGCCATCAGGTCGCTGGGCGCCGCCCCCACCTGGTTCACCGCACGGACGATTTCATCCAGCGTGGTACCCGGGCCGAACTTGAACATCGGCTTGGCTTCCTGCTGCGCATTGACCCGCGAACGCGGCACCACGGCGGTCTGGCCATTGGAGAACGGCCCTGGCTGGCTGACGATCGGGTCTTCGGTGATGGTGACGGTGAGGCTGCCGTGGGTCACGGCCGCAGGTGAGACCTTGACGTTCTGGCCAATGACAATGGTGCCGGTACGCGAGTTGATGATGACCTTGGCCACGGCCTGGCCCGGGTCGATCTCCAGGTTCTCGAGGATCGACAGGTAATCGACGCGCTGGCTCGGGTCCATCGGTGCACTGACGCGCACCGAGCCACCGTCCACGGCCTGGGCCACGCCTGGGCCGAGCAGTTCGTTGACCTTGTCGACGATGCGCTTGGCCGTGGTGAAGTCGGGGCGATTGAGGTTCAAGGTCAGGGTGTTGCCCTGGTTGAAGCCACTCGGCACTGCCCGTTCTACAGAGGCACCACCGGGAATACGGCCAGCCGACGGAACATTGACGGTGATCTTCGAGCCGTCACGGCCTTCGGCGTCAAAACCACCGACTACCAGGTTGCCTTGGGCGATGGCGTAGACGTTGCCATCGATACCCTTGAGCGGGGTCATCAGCAGGCTGCCGCCGCGCAGGCTCTTGGAGTTACCGATCGACGACACGGTGATGTCCACCACCTGGCCCGGCTTGGCGAAAGGTGGCAGGTCGGCATGTACCGATACGGCGGCTACGTTTTTCAACTGCACGTTGCCCGAGCCAGGCGGCACCTTGATGCCGAACTGCGACAGCATGTTGTTGAAGGTCTGCAGGGTGAACGGTGTTTGGGTGGTCTGGTCACCCGTACCGTTGAGCCCTACCACCAGGCCGTAACCGATCAACTGGTTGGAACGCACGCCAGAGATGCTGGCGATGTCCTTCAGGCGCTCGGCATGGGCACCGAACGCACAGGACAGAAGCAGGGTTGCGGCAATCAGCTGCCTGAGGTTGAACATGTTCATCCGTACTCAGAAGGGCCAAAGCGGGCTGAGGAAGAAGCGGTCCAGCCACCCGGGCTGGCTGGCGTCGGCGAACGAACCCGTCCCTGAATAGGTGATACGCGCATCGGCCACGCGGGTCGACGGCACGGTGTTGTCGGTGGCGATGTCGTCGGCACGTATCAGGCCGGCAATGCGTACCAGTTCTTCACCTGTGTTCAGGGTCATCCACTTCTCGCCGCGCACGGCGATGATGCCGTTAGGCAGCACCTCGGCCACGGTGACCGTGATTGAGCCGGTCAGGGTATTGCCCTGGGTGGCCTTGCTGTCGCCCTTGGTGGTGCGGTCGCCGCTGTAGCCGGCTTCAAGCGACAGGTCGCCTCCGCCAAACGGGTTGTTGGTGTTTGGCGTGGAGCCGAACAGCGAAGTCAGGCCGATGTCTGCCTTGCTGTTCTTCTGGATCTGCGAGCCTGCGTTCTTGCTGGCCGACGTGCGCTCGTTGAGGGTGATGGTGATGATGTCACCCACGCGGAACGCCTTGCGGTCGGTGTACAGGCTCTGCTCGAAACCGGCCTGGTAGATCGAACCGTTGTTGGCCGCTGCCGGCAACGGGGTGCGCGGCAAAACCGGCGCATAGTACGGGTCGTTGGGCTTGGGCGTCGGTGCGACGCAACCAGCCAGAACCACCACCCCCCCCAGGGCGAATACGGACAACAAACGCTTCATGACGCATACCTCACGGTGTAACTGAACTAGGGCGGCCAGGGCTTACAGCTGCTGAGTGACGAACGACAGCATCTGGTCGGCGGTGGAGATGACCTTGGAGTTCATCTCGTAGGCACGCTGGGTGGTGATCATGTTCACCAGCTCTTCCACGGTGCTGACGTTGGAGTTTTCCAGGGTCTGCTGCAGGGTGGTGCCAAAGCCGTTCAGGCCTGGTGTACCGACCTGTGGCGCACCGCTGGCGGCGGTTTCCAGGAACAGGTTTTCACCGATGGCCTGCAGGCCAGCCGGGTTGATGAAGTCAGCGGTCTGGATGTTGCCGATAACCTGCGCAGCCGGGTTGCCGGCGGTGGTGATCGACACGGTGCCGTCCTGGCCGACGGTGAAGGTCTGGGCATCGTTGGGCACGACGATCGCAGGCTCGAGGGCAAAGCCGTTGGCGGTCACGATCTGGCCGTCGGAATTCAGGTGGAAGGTGCCGTCGCGGGTGTACGACACGGTGCCATCGGGCTGCAGAACCTGGAAGAAGCCACGGCCGTTGACGGCCATGTCCAGTGGGTTTTCGGTGGTCTGCAGGCTGCCGGTCTGGAAGTTCTTCTGGGTGCCGACGATGCGCACACCGGTACCGACCTGCAGGCCCGACGGCAACTCGCTGTCCTGAGTGGACTGCGCGCCTGGCTGGCGTTTGATCTGGTACAGCAGGTCCTGGAACTCGGCACGGTCACGCTTGAAACCGGTGGTCGAAACGTTGGCCAGGTTGTTGGAAATGACCGTGAGGTTGGTGTCCTGGGCGGACAGGCCGGTTTTAGCGACCCAAAGAGCCGGAAGCATCAGTATTCTCCTCGTGCGCCTGTTTTACGGCACCCGTTCAAGTGTGGTTAGCCGATTTGCAAAACACGCGCCATGGCTTCGTCGCCTTCCTTGGCCGCGTTCATCATCTTCACGTGCAGTTCGAATTGACGGGACAGCGCCAGCACCGAAGTCATTTCTTCCACGGCGTTGACGTTGCTGCCCTCCAGGAAGCCTGACACCACACGCACATTGACGTCGGCGGCGGCCGGCTGGCCATTCTGGGTGTGGATCAGCCCATCAAGGCCTTTGCTCAGGCCTTTGGTGTCCGGGTTGACCAGCTTGATGCGGTCGACTTCGGCCATCACCCGCGGGTCTTCGCCCATGGAGCGGATGCTGATGGTGCCATCGGCGCCCACTTCGACTTTCTGCTCTGGCGGAATGGCGATCGGGCCGCCGTTGCCGATCACCGGCATGCCATTGCCGGCGCGCAGGACGCCCAAGGCATCGATGTTCAGGCTGCCGGTGCGCACGTAAGCTTCACGGCCATCCGGTGCCTGCACGGCGATAAAGCCCTGCCCGGCCACGGCCACGTCCAGATCGCGCCCGGTCTCGACCATCGGCCCTTCACTGAAGTCCGTGGCAGGGCGCTCGGTCATGGCAAACGCCCGCGACGGAAAGCTGTCGCCGAACACCGGCATCGAACGCGCCTGCTCCAGGTCACGCTGGAAGCCGTTGGTGGAAATGTTCGCCAGGTTGTTGGCGTGGGCCTTCTGCGCCAGCGCGTTCTGGCTGGCGCCGGTCATGGCCACGTAAAGCATCTTGTCCACAGTCATCCTCCGCTGCACTGGCGATCGTTTGCCGCTCGCCGCTGCTGTGCAGGCGTAGAAGCAAGTTCCGAACCAACTTTTTGAAAGTGTGAAAAAGCCCGTGAATACGGGCCTTTGCGGGTGAGGGTGGCGAGGGGGACGCCGGTTATCCGGCGCCAGGTTGCCGATTGCGGCAAACCTGTACCGGCCTCTTCGCGGGGCAAGCCCGCTCCCACAGGTTTGAGGGCGCAACACAATTCCCTGTGGGAGCGGGCTTGCCCCGCGAAGAGGCCGGCACAAGACTCAACGATCGCGGCAACCACCATTGTTGTAGGGCCCGGCAAAACGCTTCCAGCCTTCCCCCGGCGACCACTGCGAACACACCAGGCGGCCATCCACCTGGCTCTCCCAGCGCCACCATGGCGCGGTGCCTGCCTGTGCCTGGTAAAGGCAGAAAGCGGCCAGCAATGCGACAACCCACTTTTTCATGTTCCCTCCCGCAGATGCGACAAACCCCTTCACGAGAAAGGGGTTCGCCCAAACACCATCACCCCGTGACCATCACGTCATCTGGATGATGGTCTGCATGACGGTGCTTTCGGTGGAGATGGTCTTGGCGTTCGCCTGGTAGTTGCTCTGCGCCTTGATCAATTCCACCAGCTCCTGGGTCAGGTTGACGTTGGAGCCTTCCAGCGCATTGGACTCGACGCTACCCAGGGTACCGGTCTTCGGCGAATCGATGCCGGGAATGCCAGAGGTGTAGGTTTCAGTCCAGCGGGTGCCGCCGATCTGCTGCAAGCCCTGCTCGTTGGCGAAGCTGGCCAGGGCCACCTGGCCGATGGCGCGCGACTGCTGGTTGGTGAAACTGGCGAACAGCACGCCGGTGGAGTCGATGCTCAAGCTCGACAGAATACCGGTGGCATAACCGTCCTGGGACTGCGACATACGGGCAGTGTCGGTGTTGTAGGAGGTGGTGCTGTTCATCGACAGCTTCATGCCATCGGGATTGCCATTCGCGCCGTTGGCGGCCCATGCTCCCGACGCATCCTGCACTGCTGGCACCCAACCGGCCATGGTGAAGACGTTGTTGGTCACGCTGAACGATGCGCCAGGCGGGTGGCCGGTGTTGTCGGCCGCCATGCTCTTCACCGAACCATCGCTGTTGAAGCTGATAGTGCCGGTCAGGGGCGTGGTGGAAGACGGGTCGAACGGGTTGCGACCGTCGACCAGGGTGTACATGGTCCACTCGTTGGTGCCGGTCTTGCGGTAGAACTGCTCCATGGTGTGCTCGTTGCCCTGGCTGTCATACACCTTGGTCGGGAACGACTTGGAGTAGGTGGTTTCGTCCGAGGGATCGAACACCTTGTTCGGCACCAGGTTGCCCGTGCCGTCATCGACTTCCAGCGGGATGTCGACAGACGACGAGTTCAGGTTGATGCCCTGGTCGATCAAGGTCGTGGCCTTGGGCTTGAGTGCCGACGTGTCGATTTGCAGGTCGGTCAGCACACCCTTCTGGATCTTGCCGTTCGAGTCGGCCGCATAGCCTTGCAGACGCAGGCCATCGGAAGTCACCACGAAGTTGTTCTTGTCGGGCTGGAACGCACCGGCACGGGTGTACACCTGGGCCCCGTTGTCGGACAGGACGAAGAAGCCTTGGCCCTGGATGCCCATGTCCAGCACGTTGCCGGTATTGTTCACGTCACCCTGGGTGAACTGCTGCGAAACAGC
This sequence comes from Pseudomonas ceruminis, assembly GCF_021602025.1. GTDB lineage: Bacteria > Pseudomonadota > Gammaproteobacteria > Pseudomonadales > Pseudomonadaceae > Aquipseudomonas > Aquipseudomonas ceruminis. The sequence goes on along the minus strand of NZ_BQHW01000001.1, from coordinate 269,991 downwards.
CGCCAGGCGCACACCGTTGCCGACCTGGTTCTTGCCTACGCCCAGGCGGTTGGCGCCGGCGTAGACGTCGGCGAACTCGGCGCGCGACGATTTGAAACCGGTGGTGTTGACGTTGGCAATGTTGTTGCCGGTAACGTCCAACTGCTTGTTGGCTGCGTACAGACCGCTAAGGCCGATATTGAAAGACATGAATTCACTCCTGTGCCGCGCTAGCGGGCCTTAGATACCGATGGTTTGTACGTCGGAGAGGGAAACCTTGCCGACACCCGCGAGGTTGAGCACCATTTCGCCCGTGGCGTTGAAGCTGACACTGGTCACCTTCGCCGGCAGCAGGGTGTTCATTTGCACTGTTTTGCCATCGACCGTGGTGCTGGCGGTGAAGGAATAGGTACCCGGGTCGACCTTCTCGCCCTTGGCGTTGGTGCCATCCCAGATGAAATCGGCGTAACCGGCTTTCTGCTCGCCCAGCTCGATGGTCTTGACGGTATTGCCGTCCTTGTCCTTGATGGTGATCTTCGCCTCGCTGATCGCTTGCGGCACGACGAACTGCGCGTTGAAGCTTTCCGTGGTATCGACCACCGCCTTGTCGTTCTGTACCACCACCGAACGGCCGACCAGCGAGGACGCCTGCAGGGCCTGGGACGAGGCCATGGCGTTGGTGATGCCGCTGACCGATTCGTTCAGCGTCGTGATGCCTTCCAGGCTGCTGAACTGTGCCAACTGGGCCACGAATTCGCCGTTGTCCTGGGGGTCCAGCGGGTTCTGGTGTTGCATCTGGGTAACCAGCAGCTGCAGGAACGCGTCCTTGCCGAGCGTGTCGGTACCGGTCTTGGATGCGGTGTCGGGGGTTTTCTTGGCGCTGCCACCCACGCCCGATGCCGACAAGACATCGTTGAGGTTCACACCGTTGGTGCTATCGACTGCCATGGTCTGGATTCCTTATCACTGACCGAGGGTCAGGACTTTCTGCATCATGTTCTTGGCGGTGTTCATCAGCTCGGCGTTGGTCTGGAACGCCCGGCTGGCAGAAATCATGTCAGCCATTTCCTCGACCACATTGACGTTCGGGTAGTACACGTAGCCGTCCTTGTTCGCCGCCGGGTGGTTTGGCTCGTAACGCGCCTCCAGGTTGCTCTGGTCTTCGATAATCCCCTTGACCTGCACGCCCTGCCCTGCCTCGCCCTGGTCCTCGAACAGCGACTGGCTGACACCGGCCTGGGCGTTCTGGAAGGTGGTGGCGAACACCGGGTGGCGCGCACGGTAGGTCTGGTCGATGCTCGACGAAACGGTTTCGGCGTTGGCGATGTTGGAAGCCACGGTGTTGAGGCGGGTGTTCTGCGCGCTCATGCCGCTACCGGCAATGTTGAAAACACTGGAAAGGGACATGGTCATTCTCCGCGCAGGGCCGAAACCAGCCCTTTGAATTTACTGTTGAGCAGCGTGAAGCTGGCTTGGAAGCCGATGGCGTTTTCGGTGTAGTTTGATTGCTCGATCTGGGCGTCCACGGTGTTCTGGTCAATCGACGGCTGCGTCGGCGTGCGGTACTGCAGCGTGTCGTCGGCCATCGCCAGGCCTTCGGCCTCGATGTGACGGCTATTGGTGCGCTCCATGGCGAAACGGCCACCGCTTTGCTGCTTCTGGCTTTCGGCAGCAAGCACCGAAGAGAAGTCCATGTCACGCGCCTTGTAGTTGGGCGTGTCGGCGTTGGCGATGTTGTTGGCCAGCACTTCGGCGCGCTGGGCACGGAAGCCCAAGGCCTTTTCATGGATGCCAAGCGCCTTGTCGAAACTGATGCTCATGTCGGGGAAACCTTCAAAGGTTGACCGGAAGATCGTTGACCAAGCTATAGCAAGGGCTGTGCCAAACCTTCAAAAACCCGAAAACACTGGGCTGCGCCAGGCATCAAGGGGCGGAGGATGCCAGAAAAGCGGCAAAGTGCTTCCGCTTGATGAGGGGAAAGCGGCAATTGCCGGACGGCAAAAGCGGCAAACCAAAAAATTGACGTCAACTGAAAGCGGCCACTGGCCTTGAAATCGGTGCAGCAGCAGGAGCCGGCTTACTGGCGACAGGGGGTCGAGCAAACAACAAAAAAGGCCGGCATCGTTACTGCCGGCCTTTTGCCTACTTGGCCTGGTAGATGATCCCCGGGCTGCACTGCACCATCTGGTAATGGTCCGGCAGCCCGTTGAGCGCTTCGGAGGCGCCCAGGAACAGGTACCCACCCGGCTTCAGGGTGCTGTGAATACGCAACAGGATGTCCCTCTTGACCTGCGCCGAGAAGTAGATCAGCACGTTGCGGCAGAACACGATGTCGAATTTGCCCAACGCTGCGTAGCTGTCGAGCAGGTTGAACGAACGGAACTCGACACGGCTGCGAATGGCCGGCTTGACCGCCCAGCGCCCCGGCCCCTTGGTATCGAAGTAGCGCTGCAGGCGCTCCTGGGACAGGCCGCGCGCGATCGCCAGGCTGTCGTATTCGCCGGTCTTGCAGTTGTTCAGCATCGACCCGGACAGGTCGGTGGCGACGATCTGCGCGCCCATCTTCAGTTGGCCAAGGTTGCTGCGCTCGAATTCGTCGATGGCCATCGAAATGGAATACGGCTCCTGGCCCGAAGAACAGGCCGCCGACCACATGCGCAGGCGCTGGCCTGGATTGTTCTTGATGAACTCCGGGATGACCTTGTTCTTGAGCACTTCGAACGGGTAGGTATCGCGAAACCACAAGGTCTCGTTGGTGGTCATGGCATCGACCACCTGCTCGCGCAGGCCGCTACGCGGCTGAGTCTGGATGCGCTGCACGAGCTCACCCAGGCTCTTGATGCCCTGTTGCTCCATGAGCTTGTTGAGACGGCTCGAGACCAGGTATTGCTTGTTCTCGCCCAGCAGGATGCCACAGGCTTTCTCCAGGAATACCCGGAACTGTTCGAAATCCAAATTACCCGTAGACACTACTGCAGCCTCTTTTCAATCACTGGTGCCGGGAACTGCCTCCCGGCTGCTTCAATGCGTTGCCTTGATCCGGTCGACCACTCGCTGGGCCAGATCGTCCGGCTTGAACTTGGCAAGGAAGTCATCCGCCCCGACTTTCTTGACCATCGCCTGGTTGAACACCCCGGACAGCGAAGTATGCAGGACGATGTGCAATTTTTGCATACGCGGGTCGTTACGGATCTCGGCCGTCAGCGTATAACCGTCCATTTCCGGCATTTCAATGTCCGAGATCATCATCAGGAACTCTTCTTCCGGCTTTTTGCCTTCGTCGACCAACTTGCGCAGGTAGTCCAAGGCCTGACGACCGTCATTGAGCGCCACCACCTCGACCCCGACGGTTTGCAGGCAGCGGCTGACCTGCTTGCGCGCCACCGACGAATCGTCGACAGTCAGCACCCGCAGCAGCACGGCCTTGTCCTGCACATCGGCATCGACCACACCGGCAGACACCGATTCGGACGATGGCGCTACCTCGGCCAGCACCTTTTCCACGTCGATGATCTCCACCATGCGGTTGTCCACACGGGTGACCGCGGTCAGGTAGTGATCACGGCCGGTACCCTTGGGTGGCGGATGGATCTCTTCCCAGTTCATGTTGACGATGCGCTCGACCGAATGCACCAGAAACCCCTGGGTCTTGGTGTTGTACTCGGTGATGATCACGAAGCTGTTGCGTGTTTCTTCCTTCAACCCAGGCAGGCCCGTTGCCATCGACAGGTCGAGGATCGGGATGGTTGCCCCGCGAATGTTCGCCACGCCGCGTACCACCGGGTGGGATTTGGGCAACAAGGTCAGCTCCGGGCACTGCAGCACCTCGCGCACCTTGAATACGTTGATCCCGTAAAGCTGCTCGCCATTGAGGCGGAACAGCAACAACTCCAGGCGATTCTGCCCCACCAGCTGCGTGCGCTGGTTGACCGAATCCATTACCCCCGCCATGCCTGACTCCTTATGGTTTGTGCTTTTCGTCGCCACTCGGTTAACGAGTCGGCACGGGCTTTGCTTTTTTGAGCGCCATGTACACGAAAACGACAATTTTCCGACGACTGCCCCACCTGCTCAGTGGCGCACTGGCCGTGCTGAGCCTGCTGGCGCCCGGCCTTCGTACGCTGGCGGACGCAGTTACCTTGCCTGAACAGCTTATCGGTGTCACCCAAGGGTTTCTTGAATTCACCGTCGAGGATTACCTGGCCACCACCCAGACCGCCGGGCGCTACGAGATCCAGGTCAACCCACTCGATCCGCGCCTGCGCATGCCGCTGTGCAGCCAGCCGCTGGACGCTTCGCTGGAAAGCCCGGCGCAGCCTCTGGGCCGGGTAACGGTGCGGGTACGCTGTGACAGCAGCGCGCCGTGGACCCTCTTCGTGCCGGCAACGGTGCGCTTGTTCCGCGACGTGGTGGTGGTCACCCGCCCGCTCAAGCGGGAAAACATCATTGCCGAGGGCGACGTAGCCTTGCGCGAGCGCGACGTGGGGACCCTCGGCCAGGGTTTCCTCACGGACCTCGACCAGGCAGTGGGCATGAAAATGCTGCGCCCTACGGTCATCGATCAGGTGCTTACCCCGCAGCACCTGGAACAGGCCGAAGTGATCCGTAAGGGCGACCATGTGGTGATCATCGCCCGCAGCGGCAGCCTCAGCGTGCGCATGCCGGGCGAAGCCTTGAGTAAAGGCGGCCAGGGTGAGCAGATACGGGTGCGCAACCTCAATTCGCAGCGAGTGGTGAAGGCCAGGGTCACCGGGCCTGGCCAGGTCGAGGTGGCCATGTAGATTGGGCTGGCGGTGGGGAACCGCTTTTCCTAAACTGTGTCAGAAAACGGGTACGCGGGCTTGCCGACAGGCGGCTGAGCATTTGTGCCTAAAGTTTCTTTCGGGTTGGCCGAAAACAAGGCAAGCGTCCAAATACCCAGAGGTTTCTGATCATGGTCATCGACTTCAGTCGTTTGAATAACTCTCCGTCCATCACGGGCGGCGTTCGCGGCAACACCGCGACCGGTAACGCCGACAAAGCCGGCGAAACCCACGAAGCGCCGAAAAGCGCTGGCGCCAGCGGAGAAGCGGTACACCTCAGCCAAGAGGCCCAGCAGTTGCAGAAGATCAGCGACAAGCTGCGTGATCAGCCCGCCGTCGACAGTGCCCGTGTGGCGCAGTTGAAACAGGCGATCGCTGATGGCAGCTACCAGGTCAATGCCGGCCGGGTCGCCAGCAAACTGCTCGATTTCGAAGCCCAGCGCTAACCGTTCGGCGCGCTGACTTCACGGACGCTATAAAAGCCAAGAGTTAGCCATGCACGACATCACCTTGCTGCAACTGATCGAAGACGACATCGCACCTACCCAGGAACTGCTCGACCTTCTGCAGAAGGAGTCGGTCGCCCTGCATGGGCGTGACATGGAACCGCTGGAAGGTATCCTGGCACGCAAGCAGTCACTGATCGTTCTGCTCGAGCAGCAAGGCCTGCGCCGCAACAACCTGCTCACCAGCCTCGGCCTGAGTGCCGACCGCGCCGGTGTCCAGGCGGTGGCCGAGCAGTCAGCCAATGGTGCCGTCATCCTGCAACAACTCAACGTGCTCACCCAGTTGATGGACGCCTGCCAGAAGGTCAATGAAACCAATGGCCGGATTATCCAGGTGCAGCAGCACGTCACGGCCAACCAAGTCAGAATCCTCATGGGCGGCGATTCCCCGTCGCTCTACGACAGCCGTGGCGCCACCTCGCCGCTGGCCAAGCCTCGGGCCATCAGCCAAGTGTGATTATTTCTATCAAGGCACGGAACATACTGGCAAAATGCCGTTACTTGCGTGTGTCGTTTTTGCCTGGAGATTGATAACCCGTGTTCAATGAAGCCGATGCCCCGCAGCCGCCAAAGGTGCTGAACACCCCTTTGGAGATCGCGGCCAACTTGCGCCAGCTGCAGGAGAGCCATGATCCTTTGATCATCACCTTCCACGAGCGCAGTCAGCGGTTCCAGAGCTACGTGGTGCATGTAGACCGTGAGAGCAACACCCTGGCGCTGGATGAGATGATCCCGCGCGACGGCGAAAAATACATCGAGAACGGCGAACCGTTCCGCGTCGAAGGTTTTCACGATGGTGTGCGCATTGCCTGGGACTGCAACCACGAACTGAAAATCACTGAAGTCGATGGTCACCGCTCGTACCGCGGTGCCCTGCCTGATGAAATGACCTACCACCAGCGCCGCAATGCGTTTCGTGCCGCGCTGAAACTGTCGCAACTGGTCGATGTGATCCTCGATGGCACCCACCTCAAAGGCAACGGTGCCCTGCGCGGCAAGCTGCTGGACATCTCGGCCACCGGTTGCAAACTGCGCTTTGAAGGCAATGTCGAGGACCGACTGCAACTGGGCCAGGTATACGAGCGCTTCAAGGCCAGCAACCCACTGGGCCTGGTGGACACCATGGTCGAATTGCGCCACCTGCACTACGAAGAGCGTATCAATACCACCTTCGCCGGCGTGCGCTTCCATAACCTCAATGGCCAGGCGCAGCGCAAGATCGAGAGCTTTGTTTATCAACTGCAGCGTGAGGCGCGGCGGTTTGATAAAGACGACTACTGATTTCGTCCTCAGTGTACGAACGCCACCTTTGGGTGGCGTTGGCTATGCGCCTGGGCGGTGCAGGCTATCAGACCAGTCGGTCGGCCTGGGCCTCAGGCTTGACGCCGTTCTCTGCCTGCACCGGCTCTTGCTCGGTATCTTCCGCTGCCACCGGCGCCTGCATCACATCCTGAACGGTCTGCTCATCAACCCGTGGGTCAAGCGCCGCCGACAACGGTGAACCGGCAGCCGGCATTGCCACGTGCCCCAGCGGTGCATCCTGCACCTGGTGCAGGCCGGTAACGGCTTTCGGGCGGATGCGCCATACCAGCACCAGGGCAAAGAACACGAAGAAGGCATACAGCATCTGAGCGCCCAGCACCTTCATCAGCACCCCCGCCGCCAACGGCCCGATGCACGCGCCCACCCCATAGGTAACCAGCAACATGGCGGTCAGCGAGACGCGTCGCTCGCTTTCCACATGGTCATTGGAAAACGCCACGGCCAAGGGGTACAGGCAGAACTGCAGCAGCGAGATGAGGAAACCAATGCCAAACAGCAACTCCAATGGCACGTCAGGCAGGATGGCCAGCGGCGCCGCCGCCAGCGCCAGGCCCACGGCCACACTGCGGATGAGCAGCGCACGGTCATAGCGGTCGGAGAGCCAGCCCAACGGCCACTGCACTACCAGGCCGGCGAAGATGCAGCTACCCATGAACAGGCCGATCTGTTCGGTAGAAAGCCCCTGGCTTGAAGCATACAGCGGCGCCAGGCCGTAGAACGAGCCGACGATCAGCCCTGAGCCCAGCACCGTACTCAGCGATTGGGGTACGCGCTTGATGAAAAACTTCGGCTCCATCGGTGCGGGGCGCAGCGGCGCCGGGTGGATGCGCCGGGTCATCGCCACCGGCACCAGGCACAGCGCGAAGCACATGGCGACCAGCATCAACAGTTCCGGACCGAGCTGCGGATGCACCACCAGGATCAACTGGCCGAGCACCAACCCCAGGTAGGAGGCGATCATGTAGCCACTGAACACGGCACCACGATGCTTGGCGTCGGCCTGCTCGTTGAGCCAGCTCTCGATGACCATATACTGGCACATCATCCCCAGGCCCACGATCATCCGCAGCCCGACCCAGGCCGGTAACCAGTTGGTCAGCCCATGCCCCAGCACGGCGGCCCCGACGATGCCGGCGCAGGTGGCATAGGCGCGGATATGGCCGACCCGGCCGATCAACCGGTGCCCGACCTTGCCGCCCACCGCCAGGCCAAAGTAGTTGGCCGCCATCAACGCACCGACCCAGAGGCTGTCGACATGGTCGGCCGCCAGGCGCAGCGCCAGGTAGGTACTGAGCAGACCCGAACCGATGAGCATCATCAAGGCAGCAAAGTACAGCGACTGAAACGGCTTCCAGATGTTTCGCATACGTCCCGTCGGGCTCCCTGTTCAGGTGGCGTTGGCTTGCTGGCAAGCATAAAAGCAAATGCGCCGCGGCGCAGGCCCCTGCAAGCGAAAATCTTGGCCAGAGGCGCGACCCATGGCGGTCATGTCGCGTTCAGGCCTGTCCCGCCAGCACGCGCCGCTCCCACGGCGTGATCTCGTCGAAGAAATCGGTCAGCTCCAGCGTCTTGGTGGCAACGTAGCCTTCGATGAACTCACGGCCGAACAGTTCCCGCGCCAGGGCGCTGCGCTTGAGGCGCTCGAGCGCTGCGTGCAGGGTACACGGCAGGCTCAGGTGGCCAGGCACCTCGAACTCGCCCTGGATGGCCGGCGCAGGCTGCAACCGTTGCTCGATACCGTGCAAGCCGGCCGCCAGGCTCGCAGCAATGGCCAGGTACGGGTTGGCATCGGCGCCCGGCAGGCGGTTTTCGACCCGCCGGGCCGCTGGCGCGCTGGCAGGAATACGCAGGCCGGCAGCGCGGTTGTCCTCGGACCAGCAGGCATTGTTGGGTGATGCATAGGGGTGGCAAAGGCGCTGGTACGAGTTGACGTTGGGCGCGAACAACGCCGTAAAGTCCGCCATGCAGGCCTGTAGGCCGCCAATGAAATGGTGGAACGTTTCGCTCGCCTGCCCCTGCTCATCGCTGAATACGTTACGCCCCGTGGCGGGCTCGACCAGGCTCTGGTGGATGTGCATGGAACTGCCTGGCGTATGCGCCAAAGGCTTGGCCATGCACACCACGTTCAGGCCATGCTTGAGCGCGACTTCCTTGAGCAGGTGCTTGAACAGGAAGGTCTGGTCGGCCAGCAGCAGCGGGTCGCCATGCAGCAGGTTGATTTCGAACTGGCTGACGCCCATTTCGTGCATGAAGGTATCGCGTGGCAGGCCCAGTGCCGCCATGCACTGGTAAACCTCCTGGAAGAACGGCCGCAGGCCATTGTTGGAACTGACACTGAACGCTGAGTGGCCGAGCTCACGGCGGCCGTCCTGGCCCAGCGGTGGCAGGAACGGCTGGAGCGGATCGCTGTTGGATGCAAAAACGAAAAACTCAAGCTCAGTGGCCACCACCGGCGCCAGCCCGCGTGCAGCGTACCGGGCAATCACCGCCTTGAGTAAACCGCGGGTAGACAACCCCGACGGCTGGCCGTCGAGCTCGTTGGCGTCGCAGATCGCCAACGCCAGCCCGTCGTCGTTCCAGGGCAGACGATGAATCTGCGTCGGCTCGGCCACCAGCGCCAAGTCGCCATCATCGCTGCCGTAGTATTTCGCCGGCGGGTAGCCGCCCATGATGCACTGCAGCAGGACGCCACGCGCCATCTGCAGGCGCCGCCCTTCGAGAAACCCTTCAGCGGTCATCACCTTGCCGCGCGGGACGCCGTTGAGGTCGGGTGTGACGCATTCGATCTAGTCGATGCCCTGGAGGTGCTCGGCGAGCGAGCGCGGGGCTGCAGTGCTCATGACGCGTGTCCTTGTTGTTATAGGCTGGCAACAACATAGGCTGGGGGTGTTTAAAATATCAAGCACCCTAAGCAGGCCCTCCTATTCCCGCAACGTCATGCCATTCGCAGGCAGCGGCAAGGCGGTCTTGTAGCGCACCTGCTTCAAGGCGAAACTCGAGCGGATGTTCGCCACCCCCGGCAACCGCGTCAGGTAGTCGAGAAACCGCTCCAGCGCCTGAATGCTCGGCAACAGCACGCGCAACAGATAGTCCGGGTCGCCGGTCATCAAGTAGCACTCCATCACCTCGGGCCGCTCGGCGATTTCTTCCTCGAAGCGGTGCAGCGCCTGCTCGACCTGCTTTTCCAGGCTGACATGGATGAACACGTTCACATCCAGCCCCAGCACCTGCGGCGACAGCAAGGTCACCTGCTGGCGGATCACGCCCAGCTCTTCCATGGCCTTGACCCGGTTGAAGCACGGCGTCGGCGACAGGTTCACCGAACGGGCCAGCTCTGCGTTGGTGATGCGGGCGTTGTCCTGCAGGCTGTTGAGAATACTGATATCGGTACGATCGAGTTTGCGCATGAGACAAATTCACCGGTTTTTTGTGTTTATGAGGAATGTTTATCTGCACCGACCGGCAAAGGCAATCAACTTGAGAGAAAAATTCTTTCGCGCTGTCTCTACTATGTAATTGACGCTGACCTACCAGTCACAAGCCGGTAGTTCAGCGGCGGCCGCTTCAGAGCTCACAAAAACAACATTCGAGCGAGCGTAAAAAGCATGAACGAGTACGCCCCCCTGCGTTTGCATGTGCCCGAGCCTACCGGCCGGCCAGGCTGCCAGACCGATTTCTCCTACCTGCGCCTGAACGACGCAGGTCAAGTCCGTAAACCCCCTGTCGATGTCGACGCTGCCGACACGGCGGACCTGTCCTCCAGCCTGGTCCGCGTGCTCGACGAACAGGGCAATGCCCTTGGCCCATGGGCCGAAGGCATCGATCCGCAGATCCTGCGCCAAGGCATGCGTGCCATGCTCAAGACGCGGATTTTCGACAGCCGCATGGTCGTCGCCCAGCGCCAGAAGAAAATGTCTTTCTACATGCAGAGCCTGGGCGAAGAAGCCATTGGCAGCGCCCAGGCGCTGGCGCTCAACCGCAGCGACATGTGCTTCCCGACCTACCGCCAGCAGAGCATCCTGATGGCCCGCGATGTGTCGCTGGTCGAGATGATCTGCCAGTTGCTGTCCAACGAGCGGGACCCGCTCAAGGGCCGCCAGCTGCCGATCATGTACTCGGTGCGCGACGCCGGTTTCTTCACCATCAGCGGCAACCTGGCGACCCAGTTCGTGCAAGCCGTCGGCTGGGCCATGGCTTCTGCGATCAAGGGCGACACCAAGATTGCCTCGGCCTGGATCGGCGACGGCGCCACCGCCGAGTCGGACTTCCACACCGCCCTCACCTTCGCCCATGTGTACCGTGCCCCGGTGATCCTCAACGTGGTCAACAACCAATGGGCGATTTCCACCTTCCAGGCCATCGCCGGTGGTGAGTCGACCACCTTCGCCGCCCGCGGCGTGGGCTGCGGCATCGCCTCGCTGCGCGTCGACGGCAACGACTTCGTCGCGGTGTATGCCGCCTCGCGCTGGGCCGCCGAACGCGCCCGCCGTGGCTTGGGCCCGTGCCTGATCGAATGGGTCACTTACCGCGCCGGCCCGCACTCGACGTCCGACGATCCGTCCAAGTATCGCCCGGCAGACGACTGGAGCCACTTCCCGCTGGGCGACCCGATCGCCCGCCTGAAGCAGCACCTGATCAAGATCGGCCAATGGTCCGAGGAAGAACACCAAGCCGTCACTGCCGAATTCGAAGCCGCGGTCATCGCCGCGCAGAAGGAAGCCGAACAGTACGGCACCCTGGCCAACGGCCACATCCCGAGCGCCGCCTCGATGTTCGAGGACGTGTACAAGGAAATGCCCGACCACCTGCGCCGTCAACGCCAGGAACTGGGGGTTTGAGATGAACGATCACAACAACAGCATCAAACCGGAAAACGCCATGGCCACCACCACCATGACCATGATCCAGGCCCTGCGCTCGGCCATGGATGTCATGCTCGAGCGCGACGACAATGTGGTGATCTACGGCCAGGACGTGGGCTACTTCGGCGGCGTGTTCCGCTGCACCGAGGGGCTGCAGACTAAATATGGCAAGTCCCGCGTGTTCGACGCGCCGATCTCCGAAAGCGGCATCGTCGGCACTGCCGTGGGCATGGGCGCCTATGGCCTGCGGCCGGTGGTGGAAATCCAGTTTGCCGACTACTTCTACCCCGCTTCCGACCAGATCGTATCGGAAATGGCCCGCCTGCGTTACCGCTCGGCCGGCGAGTTCATCGCTCCGCTGACCCTGCGCATGCCCTGCGGCGGCGGCATCTATGGTGGCCAGACCCACAGCCAGAGCCCTGAAGCGATGTTCACCCAGGTCTGCGGACTACGCACCGTCATGCCGTCCAACCCGTATGACGCCAAGGGCCTGTTGATCGCCTCGATCGAGTGCGACGACCCGGTGATCTTCCTCGAGCCCAAACGCCTGTACAACGGCCCGTTCGACGGCCATCACGACCGCCCTGTCACCCCGTGGTCCAAACACCCGCAAAGTGCCGTACCCGATGGCTACTACAGCGTGCCGCTGGACAAGGCAGCGATCACTCGTCCCGGCAACGACGTTACTGTGCTGACCTATGGCACCACCGTCTACGTGGCCCAGGTGGCCGCCGAAGAAACCGGCGTGGATGCCGAAGTGATCGACCTGCGCAGCCTCTGGCCGCTGGACCTGGAGACCATCGTTGCCTCGGTGAAGAAGACCGGCCGCTGCGTAGTCGTGCATGAAGCCACCCGCACCTGCGGCTTCGGGGCCGAGTTGGTGTCGCTGGTGCAGGAACATTGCTTCCATCACCTCGAAGCGCCCATCGAACGCGTCACCGGCTGGGACACCCCCTACCCTCACGCACAGGAATGGGCTTACTTCCCAGGCCCTTCGCGGGTAGGTGCGGCATTGAAACGGGTCATGGAGGTCTGAATGGGCACGCACGTCATCAAGATGCCGGACATCGGCGAAGGCATCGCGCAGGTCGAGTTGGTGGAGTGGTTCGTCAAGGTCGGCGATGTGATCGCCGAGGACCAGGTAGTGGCCGACGTCATGACCGACAAGGCCACCGTGGAAATCCCTTCGCCGGTCAGCGGCAAGGTACTGGCCCTGGGTGGCCAGCCAGGTGAAGTGATGGCGGTCGGCAGCGAGCTGATCCGCATCGAGGTGGAAGGCAGCGGCAACCATGTGGACGCGCCGCAGGCCAAGCCGACCGAGCCGCAGCCAGCACCGGTGGCCAGCAAACCCGAACCCCGTGTCGAGCCACAGCCTGTGGCCACCCCGGCATCCGCTGCACAGGGTGCTGCGCCGATTGTACCGCGCCAGGCCAGCGACAAGCCCCTGGCCTCTCCGGCCGTGCGCAAGCGCGCCCTGGACGCGGGTATCGAACTGCGTTACGTGCATGGCTCAGGCCCGGCCGGGCGCATCCTGCACGAAGACCTCGATGCCTTCATGAGCAAGCCGCCCCAGAGCCCTGCGGGCCAAGCGCCAGGCGGCTACGCCAGGCGCACCGACAGCGAGCAGGTGCAAGTGATCGGCCTGCGCCGCAAGATTGCCCAGCGTATGCAGGATGCCAAGCGCCGCGTCGCACACTTCAGCTACGTCGAAGAAATCGACGTCACCGCCCTGGAAGCCCTGCGCCAGCAGCTCAACAGCCAGCACGGCGAGCGCCGCGGCAAACTGACCCTGCTACCGTTCCTGGTCCGTGCACTGGTCGTCGCCCTGCGCGATTTCCCGCAGATCAACGCCACCTACGACGACGAAGCCCAGGTCATCACCCGCCATGGTGCGGTGCATGTCGGCATCGCCACGCAAGGTGACAACGGCCTGGTGGTACCGGTGCTGCGCCATGCCGAGGCCGGCAGCCTGTGGGGCAATGCCGGCGAGATTTCGCGCCTGGCCAGTGCCGCGCGCAACAACAAGGCCAGCCGCGAAGAACTGTCCGGCTCGACCATCACCCTGACCAGCCTCGGCGCATTGGGCGGCATCGTCAGCACGCCGGTGGTCAACACCCCGGAAGTGGCGATCGTTGGTGTCAACCGTATCGTCGAGCGGCCCGTGGTGATCGACGGCCAGATCGTCGTGCGCAAGATGATGAACCTGTCCAGCTCGTTCGACCACCGGGTGGTCGATGGCATGGATGCCGCATTGTTCATCCAGGCCGTACGCAGCCTGCTTGAGCAGCCCGCCTGCCTGTTCGTGGAGTGAGCATGCAACCGACTATCGATACCACCCTGCTGATCATTGGTGGCGGCCCCGGCGGCTACGTCGCCGCCATCCGCGCCGGCCAACTGGGCATCCCTACCGTGCTGGTGGAAGGCCAGGCGTTGGGCGGCACCTGCCTGAACATCGGTTGTATTCCGTCCAAGGCGCTGATCCATGTGGCCGAGCAGTTCCACCAGACCACCCGCTACACCGGGCAATCCGAACTGGGCATCAGCGTATCCTCGCCACACCTGGACATCAGCCGCAGCGTGGCCTGGAAGGACGGCATCGTCGACCGCCTGACCACCGGCGTGGCTGCGTTACTGAAAAAACACGGGGTCAAGGTGATCCATGGCTGGGCGAAGATCCTCGACGGCAAGCACGTCGATGTCGACGGCCAACGCATCCAGTGCGAGCACCTGCTGCTGGCCACCGGCTCGAACAGCGTCGAACTGCCCATGCTTCCCTTGGGCGGCCCCATCATTTCATCCACCGAGGCCTTGGCGCCGACCACGTTGCCACAGCATTTGGTGGTCGTAGGCGGCGGCTACATCGGCCTTGAGCTGGGCATCGCCTACCGCAAGCTGGGCGCGCAGGTCAGTGTGGTGGAGGCGCGTGAGCGTATCCTGCCCACCTACGACAGCGAACTCACCGCCCCGGTAACGGAGTCGTTGAAAAAGCTGGGCATTGCCCTGCATCTGGGCCACAGCGTGCAAGGGTACGAGAATGGCTGCCTGCTGGCGGCCGACGGCCAGGGCGGGCAGCTGCGCCTGGAGGCCGACCGGGTGCTGGTGGCTGTAGGCCGCCGGCCACGCACCCAGGGTTTCAACCTGGAATGCCTGGACCTGAAGATGAACGGCGCGGCCATCGCCATCGACGAACGCTGCCAGACCAGCATGCGCAACGTCTGGGCCATCGGCGACGTGGCGGGCGAACCGATGCTGGCCCACCGGGCGATGGCGCAAGGCGAGATGGTTGCTGAAATAATTGCCGGCAACGCGCGGCGTTTCGAACCCAGCGCAATTGCCGCGGTGTGCTTCACCGACCCGGAGGTGGTGGTCGTGGGCAAAACGCCGGTGCAGGCCAGCGAACAGGGCCTGGACTGCATCGTCGCGCAGTTCCCGTTTGCCGCCAATGGCCGGGCCATGAGCCTGGAGTCGAAAACGGGCTTCGTGCGCGTGGTGGCGCGGCGCGACAACCACCTGATCGTAGGTTGGCAGGCGGTTGGCGTGGCGGTTTCGGAGCTGTCCACAGCCTTCGCCCAGTCACTGGAAATGGGCGCCCGGCTGGAAGATATCGCGGGCACTATCCATGCCCATCCGACCTTGGGCGAAGCCGTGCAGGAAGCGGCGTTGCGCGCACTCGGCCACGCCCTGCACATCTGACACTGAAGCGGCTGCGGCCGATTTGACCCGCGGCGCCCCAGGCGCCACGGGTCTTTTTTCAGTGATCGTGGGCTACTCCGACACCGTATTCTTGCCCTTCCCTTTTGCCCGGTACAGGGCCTGGTCGGCACGGCCCAGCAGTGCAAGCTGGTCTTCACCTTCGCGCCATTGCACCACCCCATAGCTCATGGTGAGCCGGCACTCTCCCACAGGTTCCACCCGCATGAGCACCTGCTGCAGCGTTTGCGCCACCTCCAGCGCCTCGCCCAACGAAGTCTGCGGCAAGACCATGACAAACTCGTCACCCCCCCAGCGCGCCAGCAGATCCTGCTCGCGCAGGCAACTGCGCACCTGGTCGACCACCCGCACCAGCGCCGCATCGCCCCGCGCGTGGCCATAGCGATCATTGATCGGTTTGAAGTCATCCAGGTCCATGACGATCAGCGCCAGAGGCTGGCGAAAACGCAGAGCGCGCTCGCACGCCTGTTGCAGCGATTTTTCCAGCCGATAGCGATTGGCCACGCGGGTCAAGGCATCACGCTCGGCCAGCTCGCGGTTTTCGTCGAGCTGACGCTGCAACTGCTGGTTCACCCATGACAGCTCACGGGTATGTTCCGCCACCAAGGTTTCCAGAGACTGGTTTTTCTGCTCCAGTTCGGCCACCAGGCGTTTGCCCGCATCGATGTTGCGGTGGGCGCCCAGCATGCGCGCCACCGAGCCATCGGCGTTGCGGTCGATGATATGGCCGCTGTCTTCGATCCACAGGTAACTGCCGTCCTGGCAGCGGCAGCGGTACTCGATGAGGTAGCGCTCGTTGCGCTGGTTGATGTAGGCCTCGAAGTGCGCCATCACCCGTGGGTAGTCCTCGGGGTGGATCACGCTCTCCCAGGTCAGCACGGTATTGGCCAGCGAATGGCTGGGGTAGCCGAGCATGGCGTACCAGCCGGGGTTGCGGTAGACGTAGCCGCTATTGGCATGCCAGTCCCATATACCGTCACTGATCAAATCGAAAAGCGTGTGCAACTGCTGTTCACTGAAGCCCGCGGGCCCCGGCATTGGTTCCTGACTCATAGGACGCTCTCCCTGGTGTCCAGCAACTGCGCCCCGGTCAAGGCTGCCGACAATGCTCATGATTGCCGCAAGCGGCAAGTTCGTTCCCCTGCAGGGCGAGCATATGCCGTGCAGGTGGCGACCGGAATAGCCGCAATGGCCTATTTTCGCACCCCGGCGGGCTGGCATGGGTTTTGCCCAGGTTCCCCTGTTTTGCAATGTCCAAGGAGGCTACATGGCGATCACCCTCAACGGCCTGGGTTGGCAGGCCAACGTGCAACATCACCACCGCACCGGCCAGGACCCAGCGCCTGCCGCTGGCACCCCGTTTCGCGCGCCGCTGGCCACCCCCTCGGCTTCAGCGCAGCAGAACAGCCAGGGCAATACTTCGCAGCAAAACGCCGATGATGCGCGCGAAGAGGCCTTCGCCAAGCTCAAGGTGCTGCTGCAGAACCCAGGCCTTGCCACACACCGGCTGGCCGGCGCCCCGACCGAGCAAACCAGCAAGGCCGTGCAGGACTTCCGTGATTACATGGCCAAGTCACCGGAGGAGAAGATCAAGGAAAAGATCTTGCAAGAACTGGGCTTGACCGAGGATGACTACAACAGCCTGCCACCGGAGAAGAAAGACCAGGTCGACAGGCAAATCGCGCAGCGTCTGCAGGAAGACGTCCGGATGAAAACCCAGGCGAAAGTGGAACAGGAGGCTGCACGCGCTGCACAGGCTCGCCAGGGTACCGACATCGCCGCCTCGCAAGGCACCGATGAGCGTGAAAAAGCCCTGGAAACCAGGCCAGCCTGAGCACACCCTGCCACCTCGCGGGCGGGGTGGCATGGCGAAGGGTGGGCACAGCGTGGGTAATGTAGGCCTGTGCCAGCAAAGTCATGGGACATTTCTTCAATCAATGTCAGCAGGTCGTATAATCCCGCCCCCAAAAATCCGATGATGTTTTCTCATGAAGAAACTGCTGTACGTCGTAACCCTCGCCCTCACCGCCGTCTCGCCTGCCCTCGCCAATCCTCCCGCCACCTTTACCGAAGCCAAAGTTGTCGCCAAGCAGCGCATCTATCTTGACCAGGCCGATAGCGCCATGGGGGATCTGTACTGCGGCTGCAAGTGGACCTGGGTAGGCAAGTCCGGCGGCCGGGTAGACTTGAAGTCCTGTGGTTACCAGGCCCGCAAACTGCAGACCCGTGCCGAGCGTACCGAGTGGGAGCACATCGTGCCGGCGTGGACATTTGGCCACCAGCGCCAATGCTGGCAGAACGGTGGGCGCGAGCACTGCGTCGATAGCGACCCGACCTTCCGCGCCATGGAGGCCGACCTGTTCAACCTCTACCCGTCCGTGGGTGAAGTGAATGGTGACCGCAGCAACTTCAACTACGGCATGGTCTCGGGGGTTGCGCCACAATACGGCCAGTGCACCACCAGGATCGACTTCCAGCAAAAAGCTGCGGAACCGCGCGACGAAGTGAAAGGCTTGGTGGCGCGCACAACGTTCTACATGTTCGACCGGTACCAGTTGAGCATGTCGCGCCAGCAGCAACAGCTGCTCATGGCCTGGGACAAGCAGCATCCGGTGTCGGCATGGGAAAAGGAGCGCGACCAACGTATTGCCCAGGTCATGGGGCATGCCAACCCCTTCGTCACCGGCGAGCGCACCTGGACGCTTGGCTACAAGCCCGCAGGTGCCAGCATTGCCGCTTCAGTGCCCGCTCAGGCCAAGCCGACCCTGGCGAGCGCCTCGATAGACGGTGCGATCATCGGCAACCGCACCAGCCATCTGTATCACCTGGCCAGCGGCTGCCCGGGCTACAGCCAGGTGGCCCAGAAAAACCAAGTCGCTTTCGGCAGCGAAGCACAAGCGCAGGCTGCGGGCTATCGCAAGGCCGGTAACTGCAAATAGCAGTTCCATCCCCTGCAGCAGCGGGTCCACCCGCGAAGCACATGGCGCGGGCTTTACAGCCCGTCAGCCTTTGAGCGTGGGCCTGGCAACTTCAGGTGGCGCGCATACCAGGGCCTGCGCGGCACGCGCCGCAGCAGGTCACTGACATCGCTGTCCCCGCTGAAGGTGATACGCAATGCCAGTTTCATGGCCTCGACTTCCATTTCCCCTGCCCCGCCACCGGCGTCGGCGATACCTCCGCACCCATGGGTCAACGGCCCCAGCCAAGGGTCGGCCACGTCCACCCAGGGCCCGGGGGCGAACCAGGAAACACCGTTGACCACCCGGCGCTGCACCTCACCCGGGTGCGCGCGCTCGTGAGCGCGGTACCAGTCCTCGATACGGTCGTCGATCCAACCATGGAAGCGCCAGAACACCGGGTTCACGTGGGATGAAAACGGATCACCGAGAAAGTCGTTCTCGGCACGGTACCAGCGCGCCGCGTAGTCGACCTGGTCGCGATCACCCACCACCGGCATGCCGTTTGACGGGTCGCGGGTCACGGTGGCCCAGCGCATGTGCAACCAGTCGTGAATGTTCAGCTCGACTTCGGAACCAAACTGCCCCAGGGTCAGGCGACTGAGGTAGTCCGGGTCCTGATAATTCGATTCCCACACCTGGAAATTGCTGAAGAAGGTTTCTGCCGCCTTGATGCCGTGCAACCACTGGCTCAATTCATCGTCCTGCGCCGCGACCCAGGCAGGGGGCACCGAATTGCCATCGTGGTTTTCCTGGTAGCGAATGAACCCCACGCGGTCGTACTCGAGCTGCGGTGACGGCAATGGCAGGCGCGCCCAATTGGGCAGGTCCGGTTGCAGGCTACGGGCATACCCGAGCATGTGTCGGTGCATGAAGAAGAAATCCTCGCCTGAGCCATTGAGGTGCTTGCGCCGCCCTCGCGCCCCCCGCTCGGCGTCACGCGGGCCGGGTTGCCAGCCGGCACCGCGCAGGGCATCGCGCTTGTCCTGGTCAAGGCGGTGCCACTTGTCCCGTGTGGCATGCCACACCTGGTGGAACAGACGATGTTCGGGCGATACCAGCCAGGCCATCAGCGCGGGTGCCAGCGGCGTGACCTGGCGAGCCTCGGGGAAGGCGCGCTTGGTGGCAACAAAATGGCTGTCCGGCTCGGGCAGCGACAGCGGGCGGTCGATGCGGCGAATGCGCCCGGTCAGGGTACCTGCCCCCGCATCGCCCCAGGCACCCCAAACCTCGTCCAAGGTCGCTTCCAGCATGTGGCTGGGCACCGACTCGCCAGCCGGCACCAAGCGCCAGCGCAGCGTCCTGGCGTCGGCGGCAACCAGCTCGCCCAGCACCCGGTAGCGCGGCGTCTGTTCGCCACGCAGCCGTTCTGCGACGTCGATGAACCCACGCAGTGAACGGCCGCTGGGACCGACGTCGAGCAGCATCTGCACCGCCTGCAGCGGCAAACCGTCCAGGCCGCCGTCTACGCCGCCAAAGCGCAGGTCCCAGATGCCGCGCAGCGTATCGGCGATTCTCACCCCACCTGCTTCGGGGGCCTCGACACTGGCCTCGCCAGGCGTCAGCACCTCGTCCTTCTCGAGCGTTTCATCGTAGTCCCGCGGCTGACGTGCGTACCACGCCGCCGAACCCGCAGCCCCGGCTACCGCCAGCCCCACCATGAACCCACGCCTGGAAAACCTCATCGCCACATCCGTATCCGTGTCAGCCACGCCTTTGGAGCTAGAACGAGAGGCCACGAATCAAATTTACCGGTACTGCGGCGCTAAATTTCCCTGCAGCCCTCTCGTCCCTCCGTGACAGGCAAGCCCCGCAGCGGCGGGCGCCGGCATCGCATCGACCCTGGCAATCAACGGGATGGCAATGAACACGACCCGCTTCAGCAAGGCCCCCTACCTCGTCGCCCTGACGCTGATCATCGCGCTCGCGGCCACAGCGGCCTGGTACTTCTTCGCTTACCTGCCTGCAGGCTACCCACGCGAAGTGATCAAACAGGCCAATGCGCTGCAGGAGCGCATCATCTCCTTCGACAGCCACATCACCGTACCGCTGAACTTCGGCACCGAGGGCCAGGAAGCGGACAAGGACGGCGAGCATCAGTTCGACCTGGTCAAGGCTGGCCGTGGCCGCCTTTCCGGCGCCGCGCTGACCCTGTTTGGCTGGCCCGAGATCTGGAGCGGCGCCAACGCGCCCCATCGCCCCACCGCCGCCTTCGTCGACGAAGCCCGCCACCAACAGGAAGTACGCTACAAGATACTCACCGGCATGGTCCGCGACTTCCCCAACCAGGTCGGCATCGCCTACACCCCCGCCGATTTTCGTCGGCTGCACGGTGAAGGCAAGTTCGCCATCTTCCTCAGCATGCTCAATGCCTACCCCTTGGGCGAAGACCTCAACGCCCTGGACGACTGGGCTGCACGCGGCATGCGCATGTTCGGTTTCAGCTACGTGGGCAACAACGCGTGGGCCGACTCCTCGCGCCCGCTGCCCTTCCTCAATGATACGCCGGACGCCCTCGGCGGCCTGTCGCCCCTGGGCGAGCAGGCCGTGGCGCGGCTCAACGACCTGGGCGTGATCATCGACGTATCGCAGATGTCTACCCTGGCCCTGGAAGACGTGGCACGCCTGACCCGCGCCCCGATGGTGGCCTCCCACTCGGCACCGCGCGCGCTGGTGGACATTCCACGCAACCTCAGTGACCGCGAACTGCAAGCCATCAAGAAAAGCGGCGGCGTGGTCCAGGTAGTGGGCTTCCCCGCTTACCTCAAGCCGCTGAGCCAGGCCACCCTGGACAAGCTCAATGCCCTGCGCGCACGCTTCGACCTGCAACCGCTCAACGGCCTGGCCAACGCGCTGATGCCCGGCGACGCGATCATCGCCATCTGGCCAGAGCAGAAGTTCGGCGAGTATGCCAGCGCGCTGTACGCCATCCTCGAAGAAGAGCCTCGCGCCACCGTCAAGGACCTGGTGGACGCCATCGACTACACCGTGCGCAAGATCGGTATCGACCATGTCGGCATCGCCTCCGACTTCAACGACGGCGGCGGGGTTACGGGCTGGATGAACGTCGGTGAGTCGCGCAATGTCACCGCCGAGCTGATCCTGCGCGGTTACTCCGATGCGGACATCGCCAAACTGTGGGGCGGCAACTTCCTGCGGGTATGGGAAGCGGTGCAGCGCCTGGGCAAGCCCGGTGCTGCCGGCCAGGCACAAGCGGGGCGCGGCTGATGAACGACCGCCGTAATTTCCTGAAGCAGGCCGGCCTGCTCGCCGCCGGCTTGCCCCTGGCGGCCGGCTTCAGCCCTGTTGCCCAGGCCGCAAAGCCGCTGGCACAACCGACCCAGGACAAGTGGCAGGCCCTGCGCCAGCAGTTCGACCTGGACCCGGCCTACCTGCACTTCTGTAACTTCCTTCTCACCTCTCACCCCCGTGTGGTGAGCGACGCCATCGCCCACTTTCGCGCACGCCTGGACCAGAACCCCGGGGAAATGGTCGACTGGGACCGCGAGGAACTCTGGGGGTATGAACACGATGTGCGCGCCTGGGCCGGCCGGTATTTCGGCGTGCAGCCAGGCCAGGTAGCCCTGACCGGCAGCACCACAGATGGCTTGGCGATGATCTACGGTGGCCTGCAGGTACCGCCGGGCAAGGAGATTCTGGTCAGCGCCCACGAGCACTACTCCACCAATACCCGGCTTGACTACCGCGAACGGATGATGGGCACCCAGGTACGCCGCGTGACGCTGTTCAAGGACCCCCACCTGGCTTCGGTGGATGAAATGCTCGGCAATATCCGCCAGGCCATCCGCCCCGAGACGCGCGTGCTGGGCATGACCTGGGTGCAGTCCGGCAGCGGCGTCAAACTGCCAGTGCGCGAGGTCGGCGAGCTGGTGAAAACGCTCAACCAGGGCCGCGATGCGCACGACCGCATCCTCTACGTGGTCGACGGCGTGCACGGCTTCGGCATCGAAGACGTGACATTCGCCGACTTCAACTGCGACTACTTCATCGCCGGTACCCACAAGTGGCTGTTCGGCCCGCGCGGCACCGGCGTGATCATCGCCCGGGAGCAAGCGCCGCAACCTTACCTGGTGCCCAGCGTGCCCACCTTCACCAAGGGCGAGAACTTCGGCACCTTGATGACCCCCGGCGGCTACCACGCCTTCGACCACCGCCTGGCCCTGGGCAAGGCGTTCGAGCTGCACCTGCAACTGGGCAAAGCCGATGTCCAGGCACGGGTGCACCAGCTCAACGACTACCTCAAGGAGCGCCTGGCCGAGCACGCCAAGGTGCAACTGGTAACGCCACGCAGCAGCCAGCTTTCTGCCGGGTTCACCTTCTTTCGCGTCGAAGGCCGGGACTGCGACGCCGTGGCCCGTCACCTGATGGCCAACAAGGTGATCAGCGACGCCGTGGACCGCGATGTCGGCCCTGTGGTGCGGCTGGCCCCAAGCCTGCTCAACGACGAAACCGAGATCGACCGGGTGATGGCCATCCTCGCCCCACAACTTGCCTGACCTTTCGCCATTCATGAGAACCGCCATGCACGTATTCAAGCCCCTGGCCCTGGTGGCCGCGCTGTTCGCCACCGCCCCGGCCTTCGCCGCCGACGCACGTCAACCCGGCGCTGTGTTCCAGGACTGCAAGGATTGCCCAAAGATGGTGGTGCTGCCCGCCGGCAGCTTCACCATGGGTACGCCCGAGGATGAAGTCGGCCGCCAGCCCGATGAAGGCCCGCTGCACACCGTGACCTTCGCCAAACCGTTCGCCATCAGCCAGTTCCATGTCCTGGCCAAGGAGATGCAGGCCTGGCAGCGCGAGGCCAAGGTTACCCTCCCCGACGGCGACGACCGCCCGGGCCGCCTCTGCAGCAACGGCAAGCCCAGTTACCCGCAGGGGCCCGAGCAGCCGGCCGTGTGCATCAGCTATGACGAAGTGAAGGCCTACATCGCCTGGCTTTCGAAGAAGACCGGCAAGCATTACCGCATGGTCAGCGAAGCCGAACGCGAGTATGCCGCACGTGCCGGCAGCACCGGCCCGTTCCCCTTCCCCTTCGATGAAGGCAAGGAGTACAGCATCGCCAAGCACGCCAACACCTACGGCCCTGTCGACGGCTACAGCTTCACCTCACCGGCGGGCGCTTTCCCGCCCAATGCCTTCGGCGTCTACGACATGCATGGCAATGTCTATGAATGGGTGGCCGACTGCATGCACGACAGCTACGTAGGGGCGCCGACTGACGGCAGTGCCTGGATGGAAGCCAGCTGCGAATACAACCACATCCGTGGCAACGACTACAGCGAAGCCCCGGTGTTCTCCCGCTCCGGCAACCGCAATTACCGCGAACCCTACGTGCGCGGCGACTGGCTGGGCTTTCGTGTTGTGCGCGAGCTCTGACCCACCTCCCCCAACCAATGGCCAACAGGCACCGCAATCGGTGCCTCACTGGCCCCGGCCAACGGCCTGGGCCTGCTAAAGAACCACGCCTGCCGAACGTCTCCTTCACAGGGCAACCGCCCACACGGCGCCTGCCCGCGCAGCGCCGCAACCGCATCCGCGCATCCACCAGGAACCCACCATGAACCGATCGACCCCTGGCGCACTTCGCGAACTCCTCGGCCTGCTCAAACCCTACCGACTGATCGTCGCCCTTGCCGTAGGCCTGGGTATCATCGGCGGCTTGTGCATCACCCTGCTGCTCGCCAACATCAACAACCTGCTGCATGCCCCTGGCGCCCTGACCTGGGGCGTAGTGCTGGCCTTCGCCGGTATCTGTCTGGTGGCACTGGGTTCCTCCATCGCTTCGGACATCGGCACCAACTATGTTGGCCAGCACGTGATTGCCCGTTTGCGCCGGGAGCTGGGGGAGAAGGTGCTGAGCGCACCCATCGAACAGATCGAGCGCTACCGCAGCCATCGCCTGATCCCGGTCCTGACCCATGACGTGGACACCATCAGCGACTTCGCCTTCGCCTTCGCGCCACTGGCCATCTCGCTGTCGGTGACCCTGGGCTGCCTCGGTTACCTGGCGCAGCTTTCCTGGCAGATGTTCCTGATTGCTGCGCTCGCCGTGTTGCTGGGCACGGCGGTGCAGTATGTCGCACGCCTGCGCGGCATCAGCGGTTTCAACGATGCGCGCGAGGCCGAAGATGAATTGCAGAAGCACTATGATGGGGTCGCGTCCGGCGCCAAGGAGCTGCGCATCAGCCGCCCACGCCGCCAACGCATGTTCAGCGAGCGCATCACCCGTACGGCGAACTACATCCGCGATACCCACGTGCGCTCGATCAACATCTTCGTCATCGCCAAGAGCCTGGGCTCGATGCTGTTCTTCGTGGTCATCGGCCTGGTGCTGGCGCTACAGCAAGCCCAGCTGATCAGCGACCCCAAGGTCACCAGCGGGTTCGTCCTGGTGCTGTTGTACATGAAAGGGCCGCTGGAGCACCTGGTTTCAACCCTGCCCATCATCAGCCGGGCGCAGATCGCCTTCCGCCGCATCGCCGAGCTGTCCACCCAGTTCTCCTCGCCTGAGCCGCACCTGCTGCTCGACGCCGCTGAAGTACCGGACCAGCAGATCCGTAGCCTGGAACTGCGCGACGTACGCTTCGCCTTCCCGCCGGTGGACGGCGCGGCGCCCTTCATCCTGGGGCCGATCAACCTGCGCATCGCGCAGGGCGATATCCTTTTCATCGTCGGTGAGAACGGCTGCGGCAAGACCACCCTGATCAAGCTGCTGCTGGGCCTGTATGCCCCTCACCAGGGGGAAATCCTGCTGGATGGCCAGCCCGTCACCGCGGCCAGCCGTGACGACTATCGCCAACTGTTCACCACTGTGTTCGCCGACTACTACCTGTTCGATGACCTGCTGCAGGATGCCGAGGCCTTGCCCGCAGACGCTGGCAAATACCTGCAACGCCTGGAGATCGCACACAAGGTGCAGATTCGCGATGGGGCCTTCACCACCACCGACCTGTCCACCGGCCAGCGCAAGCGCCTGGCGCTGGTCAACGCGTGGCTGGAGAAGCGCCCGGTGCTGGTGTTCGATGAATGGGCCGCCGACCAGGACCCAACGTTCCGGCGCATCTTCTATACCCAGTTGCTGCCCGAACTGAAGCGCCTGGGCAAGACCATCATCGTCATCAGCCACGACGACCGTTACTTCGAGGTGGCCGATCACCTGTTGCGTCTGCGCGATGGAAAACGGGTGGAAACCGACGTGGCTGAATTTTCCAGCTGATTTTTTTCCGGTTCTGGGTGAGCTATACGTCACATAAATGCAAATAAAACTCATAAGTAATTCTGCCAACATTGAGTATCCGCATGACCACTAATACGCTTTCACCGCTGGCCCGGGCGGTTCGCAGAACATCACAGGCTTTGCTTGCTCCTTCGCTGCTTGCGTGCGCCCTGGCAGCTTCCATGAACGCCCAGGCCGAGCCGGTGGCGCTGGATATTCCGTCCCAAGGGCTGGTGGGGGCGCTCAACACCCTGGCCAAGCAGGCCGACCTGCAGTTGCTGTACAGCCCGGAAAACCTGCGCGACACCCCCGTCCCGGCGATCAAGGGCAACATGGAGCCAGAACAGGCCCTGCGCTTGCTGCTGCGCGGCAGCGGCCTGACCTACCAGCTCGACGGCCACACCGTGATTCTCAACGGGGCCAGCAACTCGTCGGCGATGGAACTGGGGCCGCTGAAAATCAATGCCAACCGCCTGGATGCGACCAGCGAAGGCACCGAGTCCTATGCTGGCCGGGCGGTCACGATCGGCAAGGGCACGCACACCCTGCGCGAAACACCCCAGGCCGTCACCGTGCTGACGCGCAAGTTCATGGATGACCAGAACATCAACACCATCGACCAGGCCATGGAAAAAACCCCTGGCATCGCGGTGTACGAGTCACCCATGGGCGGCAAGTACTTCTACTCCCGCGGCTTCATGATGCAGGGGCAGTACCAGTACGACGGCGTGCCGCTGGATGTGGGCGGTGAGTATGTCCAAGCCAACAGCTTCTCTGGCGACATGGCCTACTACGACCGGGTGGAGGTGCTCAAGGGCGCCGCCGGGATGATGAAAGGCTCGGGCAGCTCCGCGGGTGGAGTCAACTTCGTCCGTAAACGCGGGCAGAGCAAACCCACCACCAGCCTGAGCCTCTCAGCAGGCTCCTGGGACAACTACCGCGGCCAGGTCGACACCGGCGGCCCGCTCAACGAGTCAGGCACCCTGCGTGGCCGGGCGGTGGTGGCGCTGCAGGATCGCCAGTATTTCTACGACCTGGGCAAACGCAACGACCAGATCCTCTACGGCGCCCTGGACTACGACGTGACCCCCGACACCACCGTGGGGGTGGGCGTCGCCTACGAGCGGCTCGATGCCAGGCCCTGCTGGCACGGCCTGCCGCGTTACAGCGATGGCAAGGACCTGAAACTCAGCCGTTCGACCTGCCTGGGTGCATCCTGGAACACCTGGGACAGCGAGCGCACCACCGTGTTCGCCGACCTGACCCACCAGTTCAACGACAACTGGGCCTTGAAGTTCGCCGGTGTCTGGACCCATAACGACCAGGACATCAAATATGCCCTGTCGGAAACACCGGACGGCGTACCCCACGGTGCAAGCACAGCGCCCTCCTCGGTGTACTCCGGGCTGTTCGACTACGACCAGACCGACTACGGCTTCGATGCCTACGTGGATGGCAAATTCGATGCGTTCGGCCTGCAGCACGAGCTGATCGTCGGGGCCAACGCCAGCCGGGCCAAGACCCGCGACCACTGGGCCCTGATCAACATGACCGATTTGCTCGGCACCTCCCAGGACCCGTTCAACCCCAACCCGCACATCCCCGAACCAAGCGATCGGTTCTACCCACCCAACTCTTACCGGGGCGGCTCGGTTCCCACCGAAACGGACACCAAGCAGTACGGCACCTATGCCACGCTGCGGCTGAAGCTTGCCGAGCCGTTGACCTTCGTCCTGGGCTCGCGTGTCAGCTGGTACCGCAACAGCCGCGATTCCTACACCCAGTCGTGGGACTACTGGCAGCACGACAAGAGCCAGGAAAATGGCGAAGTCACCCCCTTCGCAGCGCTCATCTATGACTTGAACGACAACTGGTCCGTCTACACCAGCTACGCCAGTATCTTCCAGCCTCAGAGCACCTATACCGATGAGTCCGGCAGCCCGCTGCAACCCAAGACCGGCGCCAGTTACGAGTTGGGTATCAAGGGTGAGCTGATGGACGGCCGCGTCAACACCGCCTTCAACCTGTTCCGCACCATCGAGGAACACAGGGCCGAAGCCAACTACGACAGCTCCTGCCCAGGCTCGTCGGATGGCTTCTGCTACAGCGATGTCGGCAAGGTCAGGGCACAGGGCTTCGAGGCAGAAATCAGCGGCGAGGTCATCGACCGGCTGCAAGTGCTGGCAGGCTATACCTACACCCAGACCAAATACCTGGACAGCACCAACGACAACCCACAGGAGCCCGCCTTCTCGGTCAGCTACTTCCCGCGCCATCTGTTGCGCGCCTGGGCTGACTACCAGCTGGCCGGCGACCTCGATCGCTGGAGCGTGGGTGCCGGCGTAACGGCGCAGAGCGACGTTTCCTTCCGCGATGCGAACGTGGCGCCTGCGGTGAAATCGGTCCAGTCGGGTTATGCCATCTGGAGTGGCCGCATCGGCTACCGTATCGACGACAACTGGACCGTTGCGCTCAACGGCAACAACCTGCTCGACAAGAAGTACTACCAGAGCGTGGGGGCTGTTTCGTGGGGCAACTTCTACGGTGAGCCACGCAACTTCATGGTGACACTGAAAGGGACGTTCTGACGTCGCGTCCGGGCGCGTGTTCGCATCAATCAAAAGGGGCCGCATAGCGGCCCCTTTACTGTTCACGCGTACTTCATGCAACGGCTCGGTCAGCCGCCAGCAGCCGGGCCAACGCCTGGCACAAACGCTCGTGCACGTGCAGCACGTCTGGCACGACAGCCGCCATGCGCAACAGGTCATGGGTCAACCCCGGCAACTCCAGCAACTGGACCTCGACGCCGGCCGCACGCAAGCGCTCGGCATAGGCCAGCCCTTCATCCAACAGCGGATCGAGCCCGGCCAGGGCAACGATCGCCGGCGCCACGCCGCTCAGGTCATCGGCCAGCAATGGCGAGAAGCGCCAGTCCTGGCGGTCCTGTGGGGTGCGGGCGTAATGCCCGTAGAACCACTCCAGGGTCTCGTTTTCCAGCAGGTAGCCTTCACCGAACAGGGTGCGCGATACACGCTGGCGGCTCGCATCCGTGACCGGGTAGCAGA
Source organism: Pseudomonas ceruminis (assembly GCF_021602025.1). Classification (GTDB taxonomy): domain Bacteria; phylum Pseudomonadota; class Gammaproteobacteria; order Pseudomonadales; family Pseudomonadaceae; genus Aquipseudomonas; species Aquipseudomonas ceruminis. Next base: position 241,549 of record NZ_BQHW01000001.1, on the reverse strand, counting down.
GCAGTTGGGCACGCGGCGTCAACACGGCACGCTCCCCAAGCCTGGCTGCCTCGATGGCCAGCACCGTGGCCAGGGTCGCACCCGCGCTGTCGCCTCCCAAGGCCACCCGGTCAAGGTCCAGGGCCAGGCGCTGACCTTGCTCGGCCAGCCAGGCCAGGCAATCCTGGCCATCTTCCAGCGCCACCGGGAAACGGTGCTCCGGCGCCAGTCGGTAGCCCACCGCAAGCACCGCGCAACCTGCACGCGCACTCAGTTCGCGGCACACACCGTCATGGCTGTCGAGGCTGCCAACCACAAAACCCCCGCCGTGGAAATACACCAGCACCGGCAGCGTACCCGCCACCTGTGCCGGGCGGTACAAGCGCAGCGGTAGGGTCCAGCCGTCCCTGGCCGGGGCCTGCAGGGCTTCAACGCTCACCCCCGGCGGCACCGGCCAACGCAACTGTTCGGTGGACTGCTCGAAGACCTTGCGGGCCTGTTCAGGGCTCATGCGGTGCAACGGCTCGTTGCCGGCATTGGCTTGGGCAAGGTCGAGAAAAGCTTCTAGTTCAGGATGCAGCATGGTGTTCCTCGGAGGGGGGAGGCCCGCAGCGGCCTCCCCCGATTGCATGACGGAAGGGTTCAGCCCAGGTGCTCCAGGCAGTGGTCGATCAGCAGTTCCAGCTCGGCGTGGTAGTCATCCATCAACGCTTGCACGGTTTCGGGGCGATAGCGGCGTGTGCTGTAGACACAGCGCAGCGCCAGGCAACCGTCGTAGACCTGGCCGATGATCTCCAGCCAGTTGGCCAGGCGGGCCGCCGGGCTGTAACAGTCCCCGGTGTCCTCGGCGGCGGGCACCAGCATCGCCTGGTCATCGAAGCTCTGGTCGAACTGCCCCAGGTAGTTGAAGGTGATGCGGGCCTGGGGCAGGCGCGCAAGACGCTCGCCCAGCGCAGGCTCGCCGAGGTAGCGCAGCACGCCATAGCCGATGCCTTTGTTAGGTATCGCCTGCAGTTGCCCCTGGATGGCCCGGATCGAGCCACCCATGTCCGCCTCGGGCTGCAAGCGCACCGGGAACATGCTGGTGAACCAGCCCAAGGTGCGGGACAGGTCGAGCGCCTCGAACAGGTCTTCGCGCCCGTGGCCCTCCAGTTGCACCAGCACCGACTCCTGCTCGCTCCAGCGGCACAACACGCGCCCCAGCGCAGTCAGCAGCAGGTCGTTGATCTGCGTGCCGTAGGCCGCAGGGGCCTCCTTGAGCAGGCGCGTGGTGTGGGCCGCCGAAAGCACGACCCTGGCCACCGCCTGCTGGCTGACCTCGTTGCGGCCCCTGGGGTTGTCGCAGGGCAGATCACGGCCGGGACGGTCCAATTGCCCCAGCCACCAGTCGGTTTCCTCGCTGGCGATGCGCCCTGCGTCCTGCGCCAGGCGCTCGACCCAGGCGCGGTAGCTGCTGCTGCGCATCGGCAGCACAGGCTCCAGGCCCTGGCAACAGGCCTCATAGGCGGTGCGCAGGTCCTCGAGCAGCACCCGCCAGGACACTGCGTCCACCACCAGGTGATGGATCACCAGCAACAGGCGTGCTTCACCGTCCGCCATGGCCACATGCAGCGCGCGCCACATCGGGCCGTTGGCCAGGTCGAGGCTGCGCTGCGCTTGATTGGCCAGGCAGTCCAGTGCCTGGGCATCGGCGGCCTCGCGGCGCCACAGCACCGGCGCACAGGCCTCTTCGTCCAGGTAATGCTGCATCCAGCGCCCACCGTCGCGGGTAAAGCGCAGGCGCAGCGAATCGTGGTGACGCTGGATCACCGCCAGGGCACGCTCCAGCGCATCCAGGTCCAAGGCGCTGCGCGCCTTGAGCATCAGTGCCTGGTTGAAGTGGTGCGGCTCGCTCATGTCCTCGGCGAACAACCACTCTTGAATCGGCAACAAGCGGAACGCCCCTTCGACGGCTTGCAGGCTGTCATCCTCCACCGGGCCAGCCAGGCTTTCCACTGGCCGCTCGCAGATGCCGGCGATGGTCTGGTAACGCAGCAGATCGCGCAGCTTGAGGTCGAGCGCCAGGTCCGGATGGTTCTTGACCCGCGACACCACCTGCAGGCTGAGAATCGAATCGCCCCCCAGCTCGAAGAAGTTGTCTTCGATCCCAACCTGCTCCACCTGCAGCACCTGGGCCCAGATCTCAGCCAGCAACTGTTCTTCAGGGGTGCGCGGGGCCACATAAGCCTCCTGCTGGAAGCTCGGCGCTGGCAGCGCCTTGCGGTCGAGCTTGCCGTTGGGGGTCACAGGGAACGCCGCCAGCACCATGACCTGCACCGGCACCATCCAGTCCGGCAGGCTGGCGCGCAGGGCCATTTTCAGGCTGTCCCCTGCCACCCGCTGATCCGCCACCACGTAACCCACCAACTGCTTGCCGGAGGCGCTTTCACGGGCCACCACCAGTGCATCCTCGACGCCCGCCTGACGGCGCAGGGCCGCCTCGACTTCACCCAGCTCGATCCGGAAACCGCGAATCTTCACCTGCTGGTCGATGCGCCCCAGGTAGTCGAGGATGCCATCTTCGCGCAAGCGTACCAGGTCACCGGTACGGTACAGGCGCGCACCCGGCACACCGAACGGGTCGGGCACGAAGCGCTCGGCCGTCTGCCCGGGTCGGTTCTGGTAGCCACGGGCAACACCTTCACCCCCGATGTAGAGTTCGCCTGCGAAGCCAGCCGGCAATGGGTTGAGCTGCTCGTCCAGCACATGCAGGCTGCGTTCACCCACCGCGCAGCCGATAGGCGCGTAGTCGGCGCCACAGCGGTCGCTGTCGGCGGCCTTCCACAGCAACGGGGTCACCACGGTTTCGGTAGGGCCGTAACCGTTGGTGAAGTAACGGGGGCGCAGCGCCGCCCTCACCTGCTCGAAGCTGCGCTCCGGCACCGCGTCGCCACCAAAGCAGTAGATACGCACGGGCGGTGCCGGCCTCCCACTGCCTTCGACGAATTCGGCCATCTGCTTGAGGTAGGCCGGTGGGAAGCAGGCGATGTCGATGCGCTGCTCATGCAATGCGCGGCAGGTCTGCTCGGGCGTCCACAGGCTGCCATCACGAATCACCAGCGTGCCGCCGACCATCAAGGTGGTCAGCCAGCGCTCGTGGGCACCGTCGAAGGCAAAGGACATGAAGTGCAGCTCGCGCACCCCGGGCCCCATCTCGTAGCGTTCGGCGATGGCCTGGCAATGCATGCTCAACGGCCCTTGGGGTACAGCTACCCCTTTTGGCCTGCCCGTGGAACCCGAGGTGTAGATCAGATAAGCCAGGTTGCCTGGGTCGGCCTGCACTGCAGGTGCCTGCTCTGGCCACTGACGGTCGTCGGTTTCATTGAGCAACACGCGCCGCAGGGTGACGGGGGCCGGTACACGGTCCTGCAGATCCTCCCGGGTGATCAACAGCGCCATCCCCGAGTCCTCGACCATGTAGGCCAGGCGCTCGGCCGGATAGTCGATGTCCAGTGGCAAGTACGCGGCGCCGCTTTTCATCACGGCCAGCAACGCCACCAAGGTCTGTACCGAGCGCTCCAGCGCGACGCCGATGACCACTTCCGGCCCAGCGCCCAACGCCAGCAAGCGGTTGGCCAAGCGGTTGGCGGCACGTTCCAGTTGCCGGTAATCCAGCTGCTGCGCGCCACACTGCACTGCCACCGCGTGTGGGCGCTGCTGGGCATGGCGCGAAATGAGCGCCACCAGCGGCTCAGGTTGCCAGGTATGGCCGGGGGTTTCACTCCAGCGTTGCAAGGCCTGGCGCTGCACCTGGGGCAAGCGTTGCAGGTTACCCAGTTGCACCTGCGGGTTGGCCAGGATCTCCTCCAGCAAATGCTCCATCATCGCGCGGATACCTTCCACCACCGGCTCGGCGAAGCAGCCACGCAGGTACAGGTATTCGATGGACAACTGGTCCCCCAGATGCACCGCAAGGTCCATGGGGAAGTTGGTGACGTCATGGTTGGACGACTGGCCAAAACTCAGCCCGCCCTGCGCACTGCCCCCCAGGCGTTGGTCGATGGGGTAGTTCTCGAACACGATGATGCTGTCGAACAACGGTTGACCACCCTGGCCAGACCAGCGCTGCACGTCGGCCAACGGCGCGTGGGCATGCTCGCGCAGTTCCAGGTTGTCACGCTGCAATGCCTGCAACCAGTCGATCAGACGTTGTTCGGCGTCCATCTGGCCGATCACTGGCAGGGTATTGATGAACAGGCCGAGCATGCGATCAGCCCCGGCCAACCGCTCCGGCCGCCCTGCGACGGTGGCGCCGAAGCACGGTGCCGACTGGCCGGTGTAGCGCTGCAGCAACAGCAGCCAGGCACCCTGCACCAGGGTATTGGCCGTGATGCGCAGCGCTCGGCAGCGTTGTTGCAAGTGGGCGGTACGCTCGGCATCCCAGCGGGTGTAGATCGCGTGGTGCCCTGGCGTGTCGCTGGCGTGGCGAGGGTGTACCGACTGGCTGAGCGACGTGGGCTCGTCCAGCCGCTGCAGGCGTGCTTTCCAGAAGCGTTCCAACGCGCCCTGGTCCTGACGCTGCAACCAGGCGATGAAGTCGCGGTAACGGCCGATCTCGGCACTGCTGCGGCCTTGGTGATATTGCTCCATCACCTCGCCGAACAGCTGCGAGCTGGACCACCCGTCCATGAGGATATGGTGGCTGGTCCAGGCCAGGTGATAGCGCTGCGGCGCCACACGGATCAGCAACAGCCGCTGCAGCGGTGCGCGGGTCAGGTCGAAGCCGCGGGCACACTCGGCTTCGGCGCGAGCCGTCAGGCGCTGCGCGTCCACCGCTTCGCCACTCCAGTCCAGCACCTCAAAATCCAGGCGCGCCTGGCGGTGCACTACCTGTACCGGGCGCGGCAACCCTTGCCAATGGAAACTGGTGCGCAGGATGTCGTGGCGGGCCATGACGCGTTGCCAGGCCGCTTCGAAGCGATCGGGGTCGAGACCGTCGACAGGCAGGCACACCTGGTTGACGTAGAGCGCCGAACCGCCATCGGAGAGGGTATGGAACAGCATGCCCTCCTGCATCGGCGACAACGCGTACAGGTCTTCGATGTCCTCCAGCGCCACCGGCAGCGCATCGAGCTGTGCCTGATCCAGGCCGGACAACGGGAAGTCCGACGGTGTCACGCCCCGATGGACCGGTTGCCGGCAATGCTCGACCAATGCCTGCAGGGCGTTCTCGAATGCCGTGGCCAGCGCCTGCACGCGGGCGGGCTCGAACACGCAGTCACTGAACGTCCAGTTCAGGCTCAGCGCCCCTTCATGCACCTGGCCGTCGAGGCTCAGCCAGTTGCCCAGCGGCGCGCCCTCATCCATACCGCTGCCGGACGCTTCCTCGGCCAGGGTCCACAAGGCATCTGCGCTCGCGCCAGCATCGAACTGCCCCAGGTAGTTGAAGGTGATGCGCGGCTGCGGCAAAGCCGACAGTGCATCCCGGGCGGCCTGTGGCCCGAGGTGGCGCAGCAGGCCATAGCCGAGGCCTTTGTTCGGCACGGCGCGCAGTTGTTCCTTGATGCGCTTGATCGACGCGCCGATGTCGGCTGCCGGTTCCAGGCGCACCGGGTAGAGGCTGGTGAACCAGCCTACGGTGCGGGACAGGTCGATGTCCTCGAACAGCGCCTCACGGCCATGCCCTTCCAATTGCACCAGCGCCGACGCTTCGCCGCTCCAGGCGCACAGGGCCTGGGCCAAGGCCGTCAGCAGCAGGTCATTGACCTGGGTGCGGTAGGCCGCTGGGGCCTCCTGCAACAATGCGCGGGTCAACACCGTGTCGAAGCGGCTGGTCAGGGTATGGGCATGACGCTTGGCCTGGCTGCCGTCGTGGTGGTCGGCCACAATGCCTTCGCCGCCGTTGGCCAGCAGGGCCTGCCAGTAGCCCAGTTCGGCGCCCATGGCCTCGGACTGGGCATGGGCCACCAGGCGCTCGCCCCAGGCCTTGAAGGCGCAGGTCTTGGCGGGCAGCCGCAGCGCTTGTGCCGCTTGCAGCTGACGGTAGGCTGCCTGCAGGTCCTCCAGAAGGATGCGCCAGGATACGCCGTCGACCACCAGGTGGTGGATGACCAACAGCAAACGCTGGCTGCCATCAGGTGCATTGGCCAGCAACGCCCGACACAGCGGCCCCTGCTCCAGCGACAGGCTGCGTTGGGCCTTGTCGAACGCCTGCTCAAGGTCACCGGCGGTGACCCGCTCCAGGTGCACCGCCGCGCCGGTGTCGACGTGCTGCTGCACCCAGCGCCCGTCCTCTTGGCGATAGCGCAGGCGCAAGCCATCATGGTGCGCCACGACATGCTGCAGCGCCGCCTCCAGCCGATCCGCGTCCAGGGTTTGGGTCGGGGTCAACAACAACGACTGGTTCCAATGTTGGCGGTTGGGGATGTCCGTTTCGAAGAACAGCCGCTGGATCGGCAGCAAAGGCGCCTCACCGGTCACCGGCCCTTGGTCCACCTCGCTCGCCGCCTCGGTCTGCTGGGCAACCATGGCCAGGCGCTGCAAGGTCTGCTGTTCGAAAACATCCTTGGGCGTGAAGCGCAAGCCCTGCTGACGCGCACGACTGACCAACTGGATGGAGACGATGGAGTCGCCGCCCAGCTCGAAGAAGTTGTCACCCAGGCCGACCTGGTCAATGCGCAACACGTCCTGCCAGATAACCGCCAGGCACTGCTCCACCTCGCTTTGCGGCGCCTCATATTCGCGCCGTGACTGGCCCAGCTCCGGCTTGGGCAGTGCCTTGCGATCGAGTTTGCCGTTGGGCGAGAGCGGCATGTGCTCGAGCAACACCCACTGGCTTGGCACCATGTAGTCGGGCAGCACGGCGGCCAGGTGGGCCTTGATCGCGTCCAGCCCCTCGGCCAACTCAGCCACCAGATAAGCCACCAGTTGCTTGCCGCTTGGGCCATCGGCAGCCACCACCACCGCTTCGCGTACTGCATCCTGCTCCTGCAGGCGCGCTTCGATTTCACCCAGCTCGATGCGCAGGCCGCGGATCTTCACCTGATGGTCGATACGCCCGGCATATTCGATCACCCCGTCCTCGCGCTGGCGCGCCAGGTCGCCGGTGCGGTACAGCCGCTCGCCGCTGCCAAACGGGGCAGTGACGAAGCGCTCGGCAGTCAGGGCCGGGCGGCGGTGGTAACCACGGGCCAGGCCGATGCCGCCCAGGTACAGCTCGCCAGTCACACCAGGGCTGACCGGGTTGAGCTCGCCGTCCAGCACGTAGGTGTGCAGGTTGGCGATCGGCTGACCGATCGGTACCGCGTCCTTGCCTTCCTCGACACAGGTCCAGTGGGTAACGTCGATTGCCGCTTCGGTCGGCCCGTACAGGTTGAACAGGCCGCTGTGCGGCAGCAGCGCCAGGGTTTGACGTTGCAGTTCCACCGGCAGTGCTTCGCCAGAGCAGATGATCCGCCGCAGCGACGTGCAGCGCGCGGCGTTCTCGTCGCCGACGAAGGCCTGCAGCATCGACGGCACGAAGTGCAAGGTGCTGATCTGCTCGGCAGTGATCAGCTGGACCAGGCGGGCCGGGTCACGGTGGTCACCCGGCAGCGCCATCACCAGGCGGGCGCCCTCCATCAGCGGCCAGAAGAACTCCCACACCGACACGTCGAAGCTGAACGGGGTTTTCTGCAGCACGCTGTCACCCGCGCCGAGCGGGTAAGCCTCTTGCATCCAGGCCAGGCGGTTGTGCAAGGCGACATGGCGGTTACCAGCCCCTTTGGGCTTGCCGGTGGAACCGGAGGTGTAGATGACATAGGCGAGGTTTTCCGGGTGCAGCAGCACCTCCGGGTTGTGCTCGCCCTGCTCGCTCCAGGCCTGGCGCTGGTCCAGCGCGAGCACCGCCAGCCCGGCAGGTATCGGCAGGTTGGCGCGCAGGTGCGACTGGGTCAGCAACAGGGCGATGCCGCTGTCCTCGAACATGTAGGCCAGGCGGTCCTCGGGGTATTCAGGGTCCAGCGGCACATAGGCGCCACCGGCCTTGAGGATCGCCAGCAGGCCGACGACCATGTCCACCGAACGTTCGGCGGCGATACCTACCAGCACGTCCGGGCCTACGCCCAGGCCACGCAGGTGGTGGGCCAGGCGGTTGGCCTCGACGTTCAGTTCGGCATAGCTCAGGGTGCGCTCGGCAAAGGTCAGCGCCGGGGCCTGCGGCTGGCGGGCAGCCTGCTGTTCGAACAGTTGGTGCACATAGGGCGTGCCGGGGTATGCCCGCGCCGTGGCATTCCACTGCTCGACTACCTGTTGCTGGTCGGCTTGCTCCAGTAGCGGCAACTCGCCCAGCGGCGTTTGGGGCTGCGCCATGAACTGCAGCAGCAGGTGCTGGAGCTGGCCGGCGATGCGCCGAATGGTCGGTTCGGCGAAGTCCTGGGTCAGGTAATTGAAGGCCAGCTCCAGTGCTTCACCGACCTGAGCGATCAGGGTCAAGGCATAGCCGCTCTGCTCGCTGTAGGCCAGGTTGCTGAAACCAAGACCGCCCGGCGCCGCCTGCAAAGCTTCGGAAACCGGATAGTTCTCGAACACCAGCAAGGTGTCGAACAGCGCCTCGCCGTTGCGACCGGCCAGGCGCTGGACCTCTGCCAACGGCATGTGTTCATGGTCGCGCAAGGCCAGGTTCTGCGCCTGCACCGCCTGAGCCCACTGGGCCACAGTGAGGGCGCCGTCTGGCGTGGCGACCACCGCCAGGCTGTTGATGAACAGCCCCAGTTGCTGCTCGATACCGACCAGCTCCACCGGGCGCCCGGACACCGTGGCACCGAAAGCCACGCTGCGCTGGCCGGTGTAGCGCTGCAACAGCAGCAGCCAGGCGGATTGCACCAGGGTGTTGAGCGTCACTTGCTGCTGTCGCGCGAAGGCCTGCAGGCGGCGCGTCTGTTCGCTGCTCAGGCGAACGCTGTGCAATGCCTGGCCGGGTTCGGCATCGGCCCCACGGGCGCAAGCCAAGGCCAGACGGGTTGGCTCCTCCAGAGGCGCCAGCTGGCCCTGCCAGAAACGCTGGCTGTCGGCTTTGTCCTGGCGCTGCAGCCAGGCGAGGTAATCCTGATAGCGGCCTTCCGGCGCAGCGACTGCCTGACCGGCGTAGGTTTGCAACACCTCCCCCAACAGACGTGAGTTGCTCCAGCCGTCCATCAGGATGTGGTGGCTGGTGTAGATCAGGTGATGACAGTCCGCCCCCGTGCGCAACAGGCACAAACGCAGCAACGGCGCACGCGCCAGGTCGAAACCACGGTCCAGTTCAGCGGTGGCCCGCTGATCGAGCGCTTGCGGGCATACGGGGTCAGCCTGTTCGACGACGATTTCCAAGGCGGCCTGACGGTAGATCACCTGACGCGGCGCCTCCAGCGCCGCCTCCCAGATGAAACCGGCGCGCAGCAGTTCATGACGATCCACCGCCTGTTGCCAGGCGCTGGCAAACCGTTCGACATCCAGGCCTCGGATGTCCAGGCGCATCTGGTTGACATACGCACGGCCGTTGGCTTCGTACAGGCTGTGGAAAAGCATGCCCTGTTGCATGGGTGACAGCGGGTAGACATCGGCAATTTCACGCGCCGGCAGCGCCAGGGTATCGAGCTGGGCCTGGTCCAGCCCGGCCAGCGGTACGTCGCTTGGTGTCAGCCCGGCATGGGCCTGGACCAGGCAATGCTCGATCAGCGCCTCCAGGGCCTGCTGGTAGGCCTGTGCCAGCCGGGCGATGGTGGCTTCGGCGTACACATCGCCGCTGAAGGTCCAGTTCAGGCTCAGTTCACCACCGAACACCTGGCCATCGACACTCAACCAGTTGCCCAGCGGCGCCAGTGGGTCCTGCCCGGCGCCACGCCCTTCTGCCGCCGGTACCCAGAGCGCGCCCTCGGCAAAGTCGCCATCGAACTGCCCCAGGTAGTTAAAGGTGATGCGTGGCTGCGGCAACCCGGCAAGGGTGGCACGCGCCTCCTCGCTACCCAGATGGCGCAACAGGCCATGGCCCAGGCCTTTGTCCGGGGTGGCGCGCAGTTGCTCCTTGATGCCCTTGATCGCAGCCGCCGTATCGCTGGCCGGCGTCAGGCGCACCGGGAACAGGCTGGTGAACCAACCTACCGTGCGCGACAGGTCGATGTCCTCGAACAGGTCCTCGCGGCCATGCCCTTCCAATTGCACCAGGGCGGACGACTCACCGCTCCAGGCACAGACCACCTGCGCCAGGGCGGTCAGCAACAGGTCGTTGACCTGGGTGCGATAGGCGCCAGGCGCCTCCTGCAGCAGCTGACGGGTACGGGTGGCATCCAGACGGGTCGCCACACTGCGGGCATGACGGTTGTCCATCGCGCCCGTCGGGTTGTCGCGTGGCAGGTCGTGCGGGGCGCCTGCCAGCAACCGTTGCCAGTAGCCGAGCTGCGCCACCATGGTCGCGCAGCGGGCATGCTCGGCCAGACGCTCGCCCCAGGCCTTGTACGAGGTGGTTTTGGCCGGTAGACGCGGCGCCTGGCCGGCCTGCAACTGGCGATAGGCCGCTTGCAGGTCTTCGAGCAGGATGCGCCAGGAGACGCCGTCCACCACCAGGTGGTGGATGGCCAGCAACAGGCGCTGCGTGCCGTCGGGCAACGTCATCAGGGCCAAACGCAGCATCGGGCCTGTGCTCAAGTCGAGGCTGCGTTGCACTTCGGTGCAGAAGGCCGGCAAGGCATCGAGGCTGTCGAACTGGCGATGCCAGACCTGTTCCTCGGCGCTCGGCAACGCCTGGTGCGTCTGCCCCCACACGCCGTCGGCCTGGTGATAGCGCAGGCGCAAGGCATCATGGTGTTGCAGCACCAGGGCCAGGGCCTGGGCCAGCAGATCGCCGTCCAGCGGCTCGGCCGGTGCCAACAGCAGCGACTGGTTCCAGTGCTGGCGATTAGGGATGGCCGTTTCGAAGAAGGCCTGCTGGATCGGCAGCAGTGGCGCCTGGCCGGTGACCGGCCCTTGCTCCACCTGCAGGCTTTCGCTCAGTTGCGCCACGGTGGCCAGGCGGCGGATGCTCTGGTGCTGGAACAGGTCGCGCGGCGCGAAGCGGATGCCTGCCTGACGGGCGCGGCTGACAATCTGAATGGAGATGATCGAGTCACCACCCAGCTCGAAGAAATTGTCGTCCACCCCCACCTGTTCCAGGCGCAGCACGTCCTGCCAGATCAGCGCCAACTGCTGCTCCAGGTCGTTCCGTGGCGCCTGGTACTCGCTGCGCGTTTGCGCCGGATCGGGCTTGGGCAGGGCCTTGCGGTCCAGCTTGCCGTTGGGCGAGAGCGGCATGTGCTCGAGCAACACCCACTGCGCCGGCACCATGTAGTCGGGCAGCACGTCCAGCAGTTGCGCCTTGACGCCCTGCAGGTAGCCACCCTGGATTTCGGTTTCGGCCCGTGCCAGGGACACGGGCTCAGGCACCAGATAAGCCACCAGTTGCTTGCCGCTTGGGCCATCGACAGCCACCACCACCGCTTCGCGCACTGCATCCTGCTCCTGCAGGCGCGCTTCGATTTCACCCAGTTCGATGCGCAGGCCGCGGATCTTCACCTGATGGTCGATACGCCCGGCATATTCGATCACCCCGTCCTCGCGCTGGCGCGCCAGGTCGCCGGTGCGGTACAGCCGCTCGCCGCTGCCGAACGGGGCAACGACGAAGCGCTCGGCAGTCAGGGCCGGGCGGCGGTGGTAACCACGGGCCAGGCCGATGCCGCCCAGGTACAGCTCGCCAGTCACACCAGGGCTAACCGGGTTGAGCTCGCCGTCCAGCACGTAGGTGTGCAGGTTGGCGATCGGCTGGCCGATCGGTACCGCGTCCTTGCCTTCCTCGACACAGGTCCAGTGGGTAACGTCGATTGCCGCTTCGGTCGGCCCGTACAGGTTGAACAGGCCGCTGTGCGGCAGCAGCGCCAGGGTCTGGCGTTGCAGTTCCACCGGCAGTGCTTCGCCAGAGCAGATGATCCGCCGCAGCGACGTGCAGCGCGCGGCGTTCTCGTCGCCGACGAAGGCCTGCAGCATCGACGGCACGAAGTGCAAGGTGCTGATCTGCTCGGCAGTGATCAGCTGGACCAGGCGGGCCGGGTCACGGTGGTCACCCGGCAGCGCCATCACCAGGCGGGCGCCCTCCATCAGCGGCCAGAAGAACTCCCACACCGACACGTCGAAGCTGAACGGGGTTTTCTGCAGCACGCTGTCACCCGCGCCAAGCAGGTAAGCCTCTTGCATCCAGGCCAGGCGGTTGTGCAAGGCGACATGGCGGTTACCAGCCCCCTTGGGCTTGCCGGTGGAACCGGAGGTGTAGATGACATAGGCGAGGTTTTCCGCGTGCAGAAGCACCTCCGGGTTGTGCTCGCCCTGCTCGCTCCAGGCCTGGCGCTGGTCCAGCGCGAGCACCGCCAGCCCGGCAGGTATCGGCAGGTTGGCGCGCAGGTGCGACTGGGTCAGCAACAGGGCGATGCCGCTGTCCTCGAACATGTAGGCCAGGCGGTCCTCGGGGTATTCAGGGTCCAGCGGCACATAGGCGCCACCGGCCTTGAGGATCGCCAGCAGGCCGACGACCATGTCCACCGAACGTTCGGCGGCGATACCTACCAGCACGTCCGGGCCTACGCCCAGGCCACGCAGGTGGTGGGCCAGGCGGTTGGCCTCGACGTTCAGTTCGGCATAGCTCAGGGTGCGCTCGGCAAAGGTCAGCGCCGGGGCCTGCGGCTGGCGGGCAGCCTGCTGTTCGAACAGTTGGTGCACATAGGGCGTGCCAGGGTACTTGCGCCCGGTCTGGTTCCAGCCGCTGATAGCACGTTGATGCTCGCTGGCGGTGAGCATCGGCACATCGCCCAGACGGGCATGGGGCGCCTGGATGGCCGCGGCCAGTAGGTTTTGCCAGTGCGCTGCCATGCGCTCGATGCGCGCGGCATCGAACAGGTCGGTGGAGTAGATCAGCGACGCGCTCAGGCCACCTGGATGCTCGGTGCAGTCCAGGCTCAGGTCGAACTGGGTGGTGGCCATCGCCCACTGCATGGGCTCTACGCTAAGACCCGGCAGCACAGCGGCCAGGCCGGTTTCGCCCGCACTCACCTGGTAGTTGAACATGACCTGAAACAGCGGGCTATGGCTGAGGTTGCGCTCGGGCTGCAGGGCATCGACCAGCTGTTCGAACGGCAGGTCCTGATGGGCCTGGGCGGCCAATGCCACGTCACGGGCCTGCTGCAGCAGGTCGATGAAGGATGCATCGTTGTCCACATACCCACGCAGCACCTGGGTGTTGACGAAAAAGCCCAGCAGACGTTCGGTTTCGGCACGGTTGCGGTTGGCCGTGGGCACGCCTACACGGATATCGCTCTGCCCGCAGTAACGCTGCAACAGCCATTGGAAAGACGCCAGCAGCAGCATGAACGGCGAGCAGCCTTCGCGCTGCGCCAGTTGCTTGAGGCTGGCGAACAGCGCGCTGTCGAGCGCCAGGGTGAAGCGGGCGCCATTGGCACTGCGCAGCGCCGGACGCGACCGGTCCGCCGGCAACTCCAGCAAAGGCTGCTCGCCACCCAGTTGGCCGGTCCAGTAGGCCAACTGGCGGTCGCGTTCGCCCGCTTCCATCCACTGCCGTTGCCAGGCCGCATAATCGGCGTACTGGATGGCCAACGGCGCCAACCCCGCGTCGCGCCCTTGGCAGTACGCCTGGTAGTGGGCAATCAGCTCCTCGACCATCAATTGCATCGACCAGCCATCGGAAACGATGTGGTGTTGGGTCAGCACCAGCACATGCTCGGCTTGCCCCACTTCCCACAGCTTTACCCGCAGTAGCGGGCCGTGCTCCAGGTCGAACGGCCGTTGCACTTCCTCGCCGATGACTGCCCGCAGTTGGGCCTCGTCCGCGTCTGGCAGCGCCTCGCGCACGAACGCGATCTGCCCCTGGGCATGAATGTGCTGGCGCGGCTGGCCTTGCTGTACCACGAATGTGGTGCGCAGCGGCTCGTGCCGGGCCACCAGCGCTTCGAAGCTGCTGCGCAGCGCCTGAAGGTCCAGCTGGCCCTTCAGGCGCAGCGCCGTGGGCATGTTGTAGGCGGCACTCTGCGGCTCCAACTGCCAGAGGAACCATTGGCGCTGCTGGGCATAGGACAGTGGTAGACCATCCCGCTCGGTGAGCGGCACGATGGGCAGCCTGGCAAGGTTGACCCCTTTTTGCGCCAGTAGACGGAACAGCGCCTTGCGGCGCTCGTGATCCAGCCCCTGGATGCGCGCCACCAGTGCCTGTACCTGCGACGACTCCTGCTTAAGCATTGCTGGCCTCCAGTTCATCCAGCGCCGCGAAAATTGCATCGAAATCGTCTTCCATCCCGCCCTGCTCCCCATGTTTGTCGATCAACGCTGCCAGCTCCTCGATAGAGGTGGCCGTGTAGAAGTCCTGCATTGGCAATTCGATGCCCAGTTCGTTTTTCAGGCGCGAGATCACCCGCACCAGCAGCAGCGAATGGCCGCCCAACTCGAAGAAATTGTCTTTCAGCCCGACGCGCTCGACCTGCAGCAGCTCACCCCAAATGGCGGCCAGCTGTTGCTCCAGTTCGCTGCGGGGCGCCTCGTAGTCCGCCAGCAACTGGCGGGTGTCGAGTTGGGCCAAGGCTTTGCGGTCGAGCTTGCCGTTGGCGTTGAGCGGCATGCTCGGCAGCAGCACCCAGTGCAGTGGCACCATGTAGTCCGGCAACTGCCGGCGCAGCGCGGCCTTGAGCGCTTCACGCAGGGTGCGCTGGTCGTCCTCGCTGTCGCCCCGTAGGCCCCACGATGCAGCGTCGGCGACCAGGTAGGCCACCAGGTGGCGGCCAACGGCCAGGTCCTGGGCAAGCACGGCGATATCGCGAACCCCTTCCTGTTCGCGGATGCGCGCCTCGATCTCACCCAGCTCAATGCGGAATCCGCGGATCTTCACCTGGTGGTCGGCGCGGCCGACGTACTCCAGCACCCCATCCAGGCGCCGCCGCACCAAGTCGCCGGAGCGGTACAGACGCTGGCCTGGCACGCGGGCGTAGGGGTCGGGGACAAAGCTCAACGCGGTGCGCACCGGATCGCCGACGTAGCCCCGGCCGACGCCGGTGCCGCTGATGCACAGCTCACCCACCGCCCGTGTGCAGACCAGGTCCAGCTGGCCGTCCAGCACATGCAGCTGGTTATTGTCGGTAGGCAAGCCGATCGGCAGGTACGTGTTGCCAGTGTCCGCCTCGCCGACGCGGGTCAGTGACACATCGTCGGAGCACTCGGCCGGCCCATAGGCGTTGATCAAGGGAATCTGCGGGTAACGCTGCAGCCAGCGCCGCGCCAACTCGGGCGGCATCGCCTCACCGGTGGTCAGCATCCAGCGCAGGCCCGGCAGGGCGATCAGCTCGGCATCGAGCATGCCCTGAATCAGCGAAGGCACGCTCTCCAGCACCGTGATCCCCGCTGAATTGACGTGCCGCAACAATGCCTCGGGGTCATGGGCAATGAGGTCCGGGACGATCTCCACCCGCGCGCCACACAAGCCGGCAGTGAGGAATTGCCACACGGAGATATCGAAGCTCTGGGAGGCGGTCTGGGCAATCACGTCGTCCATGCCCAACGCCAGGTAGGGCAATTTGCTCAGTTGGTTGTTGAGCATGCCCGCCTGCTCCACCATCACCCCTTTGGGCGCACCGGTTGAGCCGGAGGTGTAGATCACATAGGCCAGGTGGTGCGGGCCGATTGGCAGGCACGGCGCGACAACGGCGTGGCCCTGTTGCAGGTGCTCCCACACCAGCAGGCGCGGGCGCGCCGCCTCGTCCACCTCAGCCAGCAGCGGCGTCAACGCCGGCAGGCACGCCTCGCTGCAAACCAGCACCGGTGCCCGGCTGAGGGTAAGGATGTGACGCAGCCGCTGGGCCGGCAGGTGCGGATCCAGCGGCAAATAGCCGGCGCCCGCCTTGAGGGTACCCAGGATCATGCCCAGCAGCGGCAAGCTCCGCTCGGCGAGCAGGGCCACGCACTGGTCGGGCTGCACGCCCGCCGCCAGCAGCGCGTTGGCCATGCCGTTACCCAGCGAGTCGAGTTGCTGATAGGACCAATGCTGCCCCTGGCAACTGGCGGCGATACGCTGAGGATGCTGCGCCGCCTGGGCTTCGAACAGGCGTGGGTAGCCATCGTGCAGCGGGTAGCTGCGTTGCGAGCGGTTGCAAGCCTCGAGCAGGTGTTCGCGCTCTGGCGTGCCCAGCAGCGGCAAGGCATCGAAACGGGCTTCGAATTGCGACCCCAGCGCCAGCAGCAGGCGCTTGAAGTCGGCCAGCAGCTGACTCACGGTGGCTTCGTCGAACCAGCGCCGATCGTACGACAGGTGCAGGCCCAGCTCATCACCCGGGTAGATGACCACGGTCATCGGGTAGTTGGTGTGGGTGCGCCCAGAGTCGGAACTGATGTTCAGGTTTTGCACCTGGTTCATCACACCGTCCTCGATCGGCGCGTTCTCGAACACGAAGAGGCTGTCGAACAGCGACTGGCCTTTGCCGATTTCGCTGCAGGCCTGAATCTCCACCAAGGGCAGGTGCTCGTGCTCGCGCAGGCGCAGGTTGAGCGCGAACAGCGCTTGCAGCCAGCTGCGTACCGTTGTGTCGCTGTCAATGCCTGGCAGGCGGACACGCAGCGCAATGCTGTTGATGAACAGGCCTACGGTGCGCTGCATGTCCGGCATGTCCACCGGCCGCCCCGCCACTGTCACCCCATAGACCACGTCACGTGCACCGCTGTAGCGGTGCAGCACCAGCGCCCAGGCGGCCTGGACGAAGGTGTTGACGGTCAACTGGTGACGCTGGGCCAGCTCCCGCAGGTGACGGCCCTGCTGCCGGTCAAGGCGGGTATGCAGGTCACCGATCGACGAGTGCCCGGCGTCCTTCACCGGCTGTCGGTCGAACGGCAGCCCGGTGGGCTGCTCGAAGCCGGCCAGTTGCTCGCGCCACAACCGTTGGGAAACCGGCAGGTCCTGGCGGTTCAGCCAACTGATGAAATCGGCATAGCGCGAAGCCGGTGCCAAGCGGGCCTGGCGCTGCTCGCCCAGGGCGGCGTAGAGCTCGAAGAATTCGTCCACCAGCAATGAACGGCACCAGGCGTCGATCAGAATATGGTGGTTGCTCAGGACGAACCCGAAGCGCCGATCGCCCAGCTGGATCAGGCGCAGGCGCATGGGCACCGCCCCTTGCAGGTCAAAGCCCTGGCGCCGCTCTTCGGCCAGCATGTCACGCAACTTGCCCTCGTGCTCGCGGGTTGGCACATCACGCCAGTCGTGCAGTTGCACGTCAGGCTGCGCGGTGTGGCGCACGATCTGCAGCAGGCGCTCACCGACAGTCCAGGAGAAGGTGGTGCGCAACGCATCGTGACGCTGAGCGACCCCTTGCCAGGCTTGGGCGAAGCGTGCAGGGTCGATCTCGCTTTCGACGCTGTAGCAGTACTGCATCATGTAGATACCCGAGCCCGGCTCCAGCAGGGTGTGCATCAGCAGCCCTTCCTGCATGGGCGACAGCGGGTAGATATCCTCAACCTCACGCAGGTCCAGGGGCAACGCGTCGAGCTGCGCCTGGGTCAGGCCGGCCAGCGGGAAGTCAGCGGGGGTCGCACCGCCTGCCTGGCTGTCGAGACAGTGCTCGACCAGCGCAGCCAGTTCCTGCGCGTAGTCCGCAGCCAGGGCGGCGATGGCCGGCTCATCGAACATTTCCTGGCTGAAGGTCCAGCCCAACTCCAGCTCGCCACCCAGTACCTGGCCGTTGACGCTCAACCAATTGCCCAGCGGTGCATCGTCGCACTGGGTAGCGCCCACGCTTTCACTGGCCGGCGCGAACAGGCGATCGTCCGCAAAACCCTGGTCGAACTGGCCGAGGTAGTTGAAGGTTACCCGTGCCTGAGGCAACGCTTGCAAGGCAGCACGTTGTTCGGTATTGCCCAGGTAACGCAGCACGCCATGGCCAATACCCCGCTCGGGTACGCCGCGCAGTTGTTCCTTGACCGCCTTGATCGAGCCCGCCGGGTCATCGGCCGGCGTCAGCGCCACCGGGAACAGGGTGGTAAACCAGCCCAGGGTGCGGCTCAGGTCCACACCGTCGAACAGGTCTTCGCGGCCATGGCCTTCAAGCTGCACCAGCGCGCTGCGCTGCCCAGTCCAGCGGCACAGCACTCGCGCCAGGGCAGTGAGCAGCAGGTCGTTGACCTGGGTGCGGTACGCGGCTGGCGCCTGCTGCAGCAGGCGGCGGGTGGTTTCGCCATCCAGCCGGCAGTGCACGGTGCGCGCGTGGCGGGCCTGTAGCCCAGCATCGCTGCGAGCACCTGGCAGGTCAGCCTTATGCCCACCGAGTGTCGCTTGCCAGTAGGCCAGTTCGCCAGCGCGCGCCGGCTCGCTGGCCCAGGCAACCAGGCGCTCGGCCCACGCCTTGAACGCCGTGCTTTTTTCCGCCAGCACCGGCGTCCGGCCTGCCTGCAGCGCGGCGCACGCCTGCTCCAAGTCTTCCAGCAGTATGCGCCAGGACACCCCATCGACCACCAGGTGGTGGATCACCAACAACAGGCGCTGCCCGCCTTCGGCGAGGTCGAACAACACTGCGCGCAGCAGGGGACCCTGGGCCAGGTCAAGGCTGCGCTGTGCTTGATCAGCGACCGCCTGCACCTGCGCGGCATCCGCTGCCTGACGGTGCCACAGCAGGCCGCTCGGCACCCCCTCGCGGTGCTCGGCGTGCCAGTGACCGTCCTGCTGGTTGAAGGCCAGGCGCAGCGCGTCATGCTGGGAGAGCAACAGCCCCAGCGCCTGTTCGACGACACTGGCCGACAGTGCCTGGCGTGGTTGCAGCATCACCGCCTGGTTGTAGTGCCCAGGCTGCGCCAAGGCCATGTCAAAGAAGCGCAGTTGCACGGGCAGCAGCGGCATCGCGCCGCTGACCTGGGACGCGACGCGGGGTTTGGCCTTGACGGTGTCGATCTTGGCGACCTGCGCCAGCTGGGCGATGGTCTGTTTCTCGAACAACTGACGCGGGCTCAGTTTGATGCCCTGGCGTTTGGCCCGGGCGATGATCTGCAGGCTGAGGATGGAGTCTCCGCCCAGCTCGAAGAAGTTGTCTTCAACGCCGATGTCATCGCGTTTGAGCACGGCTTGCCAGATGGCTAGCAGTTGTTCTTCCACAGGTGTGCCCGCCGCCACATGGCGCTTGAGCTGCACCTGCGGCGACGGCAAGGCGCGGCGGTCCAGCTTGCCGTTGGCAGTCAGCGGCAGACGCTCAAGCAGCAGCAGGTGCGCCGGCACCAGGTAGTCCGGCAGCAGTGTTTGCAGTTGCTCACGCAGGGCTTGGGCGCTGAGCCCAGCATCGCCCGGCACACACCAGCCCACCAGTTGCAACGGCGCCGGGTCATCGCGCTGGGGCACTGCCAGCACCACGGCGTCCTGCACGCCTGCCAGGCTGCGCAGCACGCGGGCCACCTCCCCTGGCTCGACACGGTAGCCACGGATCTTGACCTGATCGTCGCCCCGTCCCAGGAAGTGCAACAGCCCCTCGCTGTCGCGGCGCACGCGGTCGCCACTGCGGTACAGCCGGGCGCCAGGCTCACCGAAGGGGTCGGGCACGAAGCGCTCTGCGGTCAGTGCAGCCTGGCCCAGATAGCCCTGCGCCAGGCTGGCGCCGCCGATGTACAGCTCGCCGGCGACGCGCTCGGGGATGGGGTTCAGCACATCGTCCAGCACCCGCACACTGGCACCCGGCAGCGCCTGGCCCAGCGGGATGCCTTGGCCCGGCTCGCCGTGCAGCTCGTGGGTGAGCACGCCGACGGTGGTTTCGCTCGGGCCGTAATGGTTGATGAAACGACAGCCCGGCTTGAGCTCACGCACTTTCTGGTACAGCGCGGTGGAGCAGGCCTCGCCGCCGACGATCAAGGCATGGGCGGGCAGCACATCAGCGGCGTTCGCCGCCTGCAGCAGGCCGTTAAGGTGGCTCGGGACGATTTTCAGCACGCCGATGCGCTGTTCGGCCATGTAAGCGGCGAACGCGTCGGGATCGAAACCCAGCGCCTCAGGCAGTACGTGCAAGGCACGCCCGGAGCACAGGGCGCCAAACAACACGGTGTGGCCCAGGTCGGCAGCAATGGTGGAGACCAGCGCCATGCTCGCATCCGCCGCCAGGTCCAGCCGCTGCAACAGGCCGTCGACATAGCTGGCCAGGGCGCCGTGGCTGACCACGACCCCTTTGGGTTGCCCGGTGGAGCCGGAGGTGTGGATGACATACGCCGGCGCGTCGGGCAAGACGGCACCTTGCGGCGTATCGACCGGGCGCGAGGCCCACTGTTCTGGAAGGTACGGTTGCACCGTGCAACCTGTGCCGGCCAGTACCTGCTGACGCGTTTCCCCGGCATCGCACAGCAACACGGCAGCGGCGCTGCGCTGCAGCATGCCTTGCAGGCGCTCGACCGGGGCCTTGATGTCCAGCGGCATATAAACACCGCCAGCCTTGAGCACACCCAGCAGGCAGACCAGCCAGTCCAGCGAGCGCTCCATCAGCACGGCCACCGGCGTGCCGGCAGTCACACCACGGTCGCGCAAGTGGTGGGCCAGGCGGTTGGCGCGGCGATCCAGTTCGGCATGGCTCAAGCGGTTGTCAGCGTACACTGCAGCCAGGGCCTCGGGGTGCCGGCGTACCTGCTCGTCCCAGCGCTGCAACACCAGGGCCGGTTGCACTTGGCGCTGCGCGACGACCGGGGCAGGCGCATCGACCAGCGCGTGCAACGGCACGTCTGGCCGCTCCAGCAACGCCTCGAACAGCGCGCGTAGCGAGGTCATGAAACCTTCGATGGTGGCCCGGCGGTACAGGTCGCTGGCATAGGTCATTTCACCGTGCACCACGTTGCCATCGTCGGTGATGTCCAGTGCCAGATCGAAGTGGGTGCCTTCCTTGCGCAATGAGTACTCGCTGACCGCCAGGCCCGGCAGTTGCAGCGCCGTCTGCTTCTGCACACCGACGTTCTGATTGAACTTGGCCTGGAACAACGGGTTGTGGCCCAGGCTGCGCTCAGGGGCGAGCACTTCTACCAGTTGTTCGAAAGGCAACTCCTGGTTGGCTTGAGCGGCGAAGGTGGCCTCGCGCACCTGAGCCAGCAGTTCGCGCAACGACAGGCGCTCGTCAATATTGCAGCGCAGCACCTGAGTGTTGACGAAGAAGCCGATCAGCCCCTCGACCTCCTCGCGCCCACGGTTGGCGTTGGGCACGCCGATGCGGATGTCGCGTTGGCCAGAATGGCGCGACAGAAACAGCGCGTAGCCCGCCAACATCAGCATGAACAAGGTCACGCCCTGGGCGCGCGCCGTGTCGCGCAGGCGCTGGGAGAGGGCCACGCCAAAATCGAACGTGAGCGTCTCGCCTTGCAGGCTCTGCACCGGTGGCCGCGGAAAGTCGGCCGCCACGTCCAACAGCGTGTGCTCCTCACCCAACTGCTCGCGCCAGTGCTGCAATTGGCGCTCGCCCTCCCCGGCTTCCAGCCAGCGACGCTGCCAGATGGCGTAGTCGGCGTACTGCAATGGCAGCGCCGGCAAGTGCTGGGCGCCGGCTTGGTAGCACTGCACGAACTCGCGGACCATCACGTCCATCGACCAGCCATCGGAAACGATGTGGTGCATGCACACCACCAGCACGCGTTCATCCTGGCCAAGGCGGAACAGGCTGGCGCGCAGCAGCGGACCCTGCAGCAGGTCGAACGGGCGCCCCACTTCCTCTTCCACCTGGCGCGCCAGCTCGACCTCGGGCTCGGCGCTGGCACGCAGGTCGACGTGGTTCAGGGCCAGAGGTTCGGCCGGCAGCACCCGTTGCAACGGCTGTTCGCCATCGACCTGAAACACGGTGCGCAACGCTTCGTGGCGCTCGACCAGCCCATCGAAGGCACGCTGCAGACGCCCTTCGTCCAAGTCACCGCGCAGGCGTAGACCGGCAGCCATGTTGTAGGCGGCGCTCTGCGGGTCAAGCTGCCAAAGGAATAGCAGGCGCTGTTGGGCGTAGGACAGTGGAATGGCCTCAAGGCCGTGGCGGCTCACCGGGATCGGCAGCAGGCCGAAATCCTTGCCGTCCTGGCGCATCTTGGCGAGGAACTGGCGACGTTGTTCGAGCGGCAACCCGATGAACTTCTCGGCGATACGCAGCGTAGTGTTTCGGGTCATGCTCAAACCTCCTCCAGTGAATTCATGAACGCTTCCATGTCGGCCCAATCTTCGTCGGCGCTGCCGCCAAGGGCCTCCAACTCCTGCGCCAGCGCCTGCAGGTGTGGGCGCTCGAAAAGGCTGCGCATGGGGAGCGCGATACCGAGCTCGGACTTGATCCGGGCGATGACCTGGGCGGCCAGCAGCGAGTGCCCGCCCAGATCGAAGAAGCTGTCGTCAAGCCCGACGCGGGGTACGTGCAGCACCTCCATCCAGATGCCGGCCAGGCGCTGCTCCAGCGCGCTGGCAGGTGCGCGGTAATGGGCTTGCAACTGGCTTGGGTCGGGCTCGGGCAACGCTTTGCGGTCGAGCTTGCCGCTGGGGGTCAGGGGCAGGTGCTCGAGCATCACCAGGTGCGAAGGCACCATGTAGTCGGGCAGGCTGGCGCGCAGCGCATCGCGCACGGCCTGGCGCTGCACCTCAGGGTGGGTGCCGTCGGCGTCGGTGACGACATAGCCGACCAGTTGTCGGCCACCGGCCATGTCCAGTGCCAGCACCGCCGCCTCGCGCACACCAGGGCATTGCTGCAGGCGCATTTCGATTTCGCCCAGCTCGATGCGGAAACCGCGCACCTTGACCTGATGATCGACGCGGCCGATGTACTCGATGGCGCCAGTAGCGTCGAAACGGGCTCGGTCACCGGTGCGGTAAAGCCGCTCGCCGGGTACCTGCGGGTCGGGCAGGAAGCGTTCGGCGCTCAACGCCGGCTGGCCGTGATAGCCCCGCGCCAGGCCCGGCCCGCCGATGTAGAGTTCGCCGATGGCGCCTGCAGGTACTGCCTGCAGTTCGCCGTCGAGAATGTACAACCGGCGCCCGGCCAGGCCTTGGCCGATGGGAATACCGCGCCAGGCGACATCCTTGGAGGCCAGCGCAGTGCAGTCGTGGATGCTGGAAACCACCGTGGCCTCGGTCGGGCCATAGGTGTTGAGCAGGCGTACCCCGGACAGCCCGGCGCGGTGCCACAGATCAAGGCCATCCACCGCCATGGCCTCGCCACCGACATGTACCTGGCGCAGCGCAGCGAAGGCCTGCGGGGTGCCACGGGCATAATCCTGCACCAGCATGTGCCAGTAGGCCGCCGGCAGGTCGGCCACGGTAATGCCATGGGTGTCCAGCGCCTGCTGGAAGCTGGCACTGTCCCACAGCCGATTGTCGCGTAGCACCACCCGAGCCCCCACGCAAAGCGGCGGGTAGAACTGCTCGACAAAGCCATCGAAACTGCAGGTGGCGAACTGCAGCACCCGGTCATCCGGTGTCAGGCGCGAATAGTCGGTGGCCAGCACACAGAACTCGGCCAGCGCCCCATGGCTGATGGCAACGCCTTTGGGCCGGCCAGTGGAACCAGAGGTGTAGATCACGTAGGCCAGGTTACCGGGCTGGACGTCAACCTCCGGCGCGTGGGGCGGCGGGTGGTCGAGCCAGGCGTCTGCCTGGTCCAGGCACAGGCGCTGGATGCTGTCATCTGCGGGCAGTTGCTCCAGCAACGCGGCCTGGGTCAGCAGCAGGCGCAGGCCGCTGTCGGCGAAGACCTGGGCAATACGGTCATGGGGTGCTTGTGGGTCCAGAGGCACATACGCGCCCCCGGCCTTGAGCACCGCCAGCAGGGCCACGCCCATGTCCAGGGACCGCTCCAGGGCAACGCCGACCAGCACTTCTGGGCCAACGCCCAACTGCACCAAGCGATGGGCCAGGCGATTGCTGCGGTGTTCCAGTTCGGCATAACTCAGGCAAGCGCCCGCGCCTTCACCGGCCAGCACCAGGGCGATTGCCTCGGGCGTGCGCCCGGCCTGTTCCTGAACGCGTCGGTGCGCCAGGATGGGCGCCAACGGGGCGTTGGCACGCAATGCCCAACCCTGCAGTTGACGCGCCTGTTCGTCGCCCAGCAACTGCAGCTCGCCAATGCGCCGCTGCGGCTCGACCACCACGCTGTGCAGCAGGTTGCGCCAGTGGTCGGCCATACGCTCGACGGTCGCGGCATCGAACAGGTCGGTGGCGTAGGTGAAGGCCGCCAGCAGGCGCTCACCTTCTTCACGGGTTTCAAGCATCAGGTCGCTGGCTGCGGCGTGGCTGCGGGCGCCGGCAACGCTCTGTCGGGCCTCGAGGTGCGCCAGTTGCAAGCCGCATCCCAGGCGCTTGCCCTGGATGTCGGTGACCAGTGGCTGGTGGTTGTACATCACCTGGAACAGTGCATTGTGGCTCTGGCTGCGGTGAGGCTGCAGCGCCTCCACCAGCGCATCGAAGGGCAACTCCTGGTGAGCCTGCGCCTCAAGGGCCGTCACCCGCAGGGCCTGCAGCAGTTGCTCGAACGTCTGGCGCCCGTCCAGCTGGCTGCGCAGCACCTGGGTGTTGACGAAGAAGCCGATCAGCCCTTCGACCTCGCCCCGGTTGCGATTGGCAATCAGCCCACCCACACGAATGTCTCCCTGACCGCTGTAGCGGTAGAGCAGGCTCTTGAAGGCCGCCAGCAGGACCACGAACAGCGTCACGCCCTGACGCTGGGCCAGGGCCTTGAGGTCGGCACGCAGCCCGGCATCGACAGCAAACTCCAGGCGCGCGCCCGCGTGGCTCGGCTGGGCCGGGCGCGGACGGTCGGTGGGCAGCTCCAGCGGCAGGTGCTCTTCGCCCAGTTTGCCGCGCCAGTAGTCGAGCTGGCGTGCCTGCTCGCCGGCCTCCAGCCAACTGCGTTGCCACAGGGCATAATCCCGGTACTGCACAGCCAGGGGCGGCAGCTGCGGCTCGGCGCCCGCCGTGCGCGCGTCCAGGCAGCGCATGAATTCTTCGATGAGGATGTTCATCGACCAGCCGTCGGCGATGATGTGATGCATGGTCAGGAGCAACACCTGCTCGTCGGTGCCGAGGCTCAGCAGCGCGACGCGCAGCAGCGGCCCGCGCTGCAGGTCTAAGGGCTGGCCGGCTTCGCGGGCGACTTCCTCGCGGGTGCGTTGCAGGCGCTGGTCAGCGTCCAGGGCGGACAGGTCGACATGACGGACGTGCGCCTGCACGTCCTCGCCAACCCGCTGCAATGCCTGGCCATCGACTTCCTCGAACGTGGTACGCAGGCACTCGTGGCGCTGTACCAGGTCCGCAAAGGCAAGATCCAGCGCTGCACGGTTCAGGCTGCCCAGCAGCCGTACCGCACCTGGCAGGTTGTAGGCCGCGCTGTCGGGCTCCAACTGCCAGAGAAACCACATGCGCTGCTGGGCATACGAGAGGTGATCGCGACCGGGGACACCGCTGCAGTCAGGGATGGGATAACTGGTGAAATCGACTTGCTCGTCGCGCAGGGCGGCAAAAAAGATGCGGCGCTTTTCCAGCGGCAGCTCAATGAAGCGGCGAGCCAGCTTGTGGGAGTGATCGAGGGTGCTCATAGGTCGTCCGAACCGGTGATGGGAGCCGCCATGGGCTCCGCGATACCTGTTGAACGAATGATTCGCTGTTGCATTTAGGAGGCGTTGGAAAAACAGCCCCGCTGTGTTTTCCATGGCACACGAGGCACTGCAAGGCATCCCGGCGGCGCCTGCCACCGCCGGAACGCCAAGGGTTTCAGCCCGCGCCGTGCCCTTCGGCCATGGCCACGATCACCTTGCGCTTGCCGGTGAAGCTGCTGCGTGCGTGGGCGGCGAGCATGTTGTCGAGCATCAGCACATCGCCCGCCTGCCACGGGAAGGCAATGGTGCATTCGTCCAGCACACCGCGCACCTCATCAAGGATCGAATCCTCGATGGGCGAACCATCGCCGTAGTAGACGTTACGCGGCAGGTCTTCTTCATCGACGATTTCCAACAGGCTTTCGCGCACTTCGGGCGGCAGGTTGGACACGTGGAACAGGTGGGCCTGGTTGAACCAGACATCCTCACCCGTACGCGGGTGCCGGGCCACGGCCTGGCACACCTGGCGGGTACGCAGCTCGCCGTCGTCCTTCCACTCGCAGCTGATCGCATGGCGCTTGCAATAGGCTTGCACGACTGCCGGGTCGTCGCTGTTGAATACTTGCTCCCACGGCACATCCAGGCCGTTGCCGAAATTGCGCACGTACATCAGCCCGTGGCGGTTGAAACGCTCGTGAATGCGCGGGTCGATGCGGCGGAACACCTCGCGGCTGTCGGCAATCGGCGTTTCCCCGCCGGTTTCGGCGGCGATCATGCTGTAGAACCAGATCTTCATCGGCCATTCGCGGGTATAAGCCTGCTCATTGTGCAGGGGGATCTTCTGGTGTGGCGGGTATTCGGTGGAGGTATAAACGCCCTGGGTGACATTGCTGCGCGGGGTGGAACCGAACTCGTAGTTCAGCAACGGGTGGCCGAAGCCCCCGGCGAACGTGCGGAAGGCCTCTGCCCCGCCCACATCGAAGCCGCGGAAAAGCAGGCCGCCGGCCGTGAGCAGGTGGTGGTCCACCAGCTCGCGAATCGGCGCAAGGGCCTCGATGAGGTTCAGCCCCGGGCTGGGCGCCTGCACCAGCAACGGCAGGCTGCGCTCGCCTGGCAGCAAGGGCCGGGCGAACAATTGGCGTACTGCACTCATGGCTGCCTCCCGACGGTGCGGGGTGGTCGCGAATGGAGTACCTGTTCATATATCACGGACAGCGACAAACTCGCCTTGAGGCTGGTAGCGGCTAGCATCCTTCGACCCTCGATAAAGTTGCATCAAGCTCTCGACCGGGCGCACGTGGCGCTTATCGGCCTTGTGCAGAGAAAACGAGGGGCAGGCAGAGGGATTTAGCGGTGGCGTGACAGGGCTGGCCGCCTCGCTGAAGAAAGCGGCGTGACAGAGTGAGCGATCAGCGTCGAGCAGGGCTCGGGAAGATGGCGTCCCCGGCAGGAATCGAACCTGCACCAGAGTCTTAGGAGGACCCCGTTCTATCCATTAAACTACAGGGACTGAATAGACGCCCGCGCGTAGCGGGACGGCGTGCATGTTAACCAGCGCGCCGCCGTTTGTCATGCCTCAATCGGGCTTTTTGCACGTAGGGCTTTTCTCAAGCTTCAATCCTGGACCGCGCAGCCGCCCTGCTCGCGCAACAACGCGATCAACCTACCAACAGCCGCCGTCAGCGACCCGGAGTTGTCCAGCAGGTGCACCGGTTGATCCGCCTCCAGCTGGAACGTGGCATTACGCGCCAGGCGCTGTTCGATTTGCTCGGGCGTTTCCCGCCCCCTGGCAAGCAAGCGTTGGCGCAGTACCGCGGGCTCTACCTGCAGGCTTATCGCCAGCAGGCCTGGATAACGCCGGCGCGCTTCAGGCAGGTACGCCCGGGAACCATTGACCAGCACGCAACGC
The DNA here is from genome assembly GCF_021602025.1 of Pseudomonas ceruminis. GTDB lineage: Bacteria > Pseudomonadota > Gammaproteobacteria > Pseudomonadales > Pseudomonadaceae > Aquipseudomonas > Aquipseudomonas ceruminis. The sequence continues at coordinate 214,095 of NZ_BQHW01000001.1, read as the reverse complement.
CCTTGCATAAGCCACTGATCGACCTGCGCTGGGATCCCATACTCCAGCCCGTTGGCTTGCCAGTGCATGCAAAACGCCCCCTCCCCGCGCAAGGCGGCGAACCGCTCCGGGGAGACGCTGTGGGCCGCCTCACCTTTGGCTTCGGCAGAACGGGTGATGGTACGACGCGCCACCTCGACGCCAGCGGCGGCCAGTTGCTCACGGGCCGCATCGATCAAGGAATCTTTACCTGAACCGGAAGGTCCTACCAGAAATACGAGGCGACCAGGGGCATTGCGCCGGGCGCTTGCGTCATGTTGCATAGCCACTATGCTCTACGGAAGGAAACCCGCGCATTTTAGGGTTTTTCTGTAACCTTTGCTGCGTTTTACAGGTTTTTGACGGCAAAGGCCTGACGGTAGGTCGAGCGTGCGCATGTAAAACTTTTCAAACCAGTGCTCATTTCTGATAATTGGTACTGGCAAAAAGCCTTTATGCGGCTCACTATTTGTCACAGAATTGACGCCAAGGAAACGGCGACGTTGAGGCAAGATGAACACCAATTTTTCATGTCGGTTGAACATTTTGTCGTCGCCACGGTCGTACCACCATCCCGTGCGGCCAATTTGAGAACCGCTTCCCCTGAACCAAAAACCGGTCAATTTATATGCGCCCAATGAAACAGGCTATTTATTCCAGCCGCACCGCTGACAAGTTTGTCGTCCGCCTGCCAGACGGAATGCGTGAGCGCATTGCCGAGGTAGCGCGCAACCATCACCGCAGCATGAACTCCGAAATCATCGCACGCCTGGAACAGAGCCTTATCCAGGAAGGCGCGTTGGGCGACGAGCTGAGCATGCGCCTGGACAGCCCCGAACTGTCCTTGCATGAGCGTGAGTTGCTTCAGCGCTTCCGCCAACTGTCCCACCGACAGCAGAACGCCCTGGTGGCCCTCATCGCTCACGATGTGGAAATGGCCGCCGACGCCTCCTAAGGCGATAAGCGAGCATGAAAAAGCCAGCGAAAGCTGGCTTTTTTCGTTGTGCTTGCCTGGGTACCAAGGGCTGCAGCGCAGCCCCTGCCTGAACCAGGCTTACAGCAGGAATATCGTCGCCAGCCCCAGGAAGATGAAGAAGCCGCCGCTGTCGGTTACCGCCGTGATCATCACACTCGAGCCCATCGCCGGGTCGCGCCCCAGGCGCGTCAGTGTCATCGGGATCAACACGCCCATAAGCGCCGCCAACAACAGGTTCAAGGTCATCGCTGCGGTCATGACCAGGCCCAACGACCAGCTACCGTACAGCCAGAACGCCACCGCGCCGATCACCCCGCCCCAGATCAGGCCGTTCAACAGGGAAACCGCCAGTTCCTTGCGCATCAGCCGGCTGGTATTGCCCGGCGATACCTGATCCAGCGCCATGGCACGGACAATCATGGTGATCGTCTGGTTGCCGGAGTTGCCGCCAATACCCGCCACGATCGGCATCAGCGCCGCCAGTGCCACCAGTTTCTCGATCGAACCTTCGAACAGGCCGATCACCCGCGAGGCCACAAACGCCGTAATCAGGTTGATGGCAAGCCAGGCCCAACGGTTGCGCAACGAACGCCAGACCGATGCGAAGATATCTTCCTCTTCACGCAGACCCGCCATGTTGAGGACTTCGCTTTCACTTTCCTCACGGATCAGGTCGACCATTTCATCGATGGTCAGACGGCCGATCAGGCGATCGCTCTTGTCTACCACCGGCGCCGAGACCAGGTCATAACGCTCGAAGGCTTGAGCCGCGTCGTAGGCATCCTCATCGGGGTGGAAGGAGACCGGATCGTTCGCCATGACCTCCGCTACCTTCTTTTCCGGGTCGTTGACCAGCAGGCGCTTGATCGGCAGCACACCTTTGAGGATGCCGTCGTAGTCCACCACGAACAGCTTGTCGGTGTGGTTGGGCAATTCTTTCAGGCGGCGCAGGTAGCGCAGCACCACTTCAAGGCTGACATCTTCGCGAATGGTGACCATCTCGAAGTCCATCAGCGCACCGACCTGCTCCTCGTCGTAGCTCAACGCCGAGCGCACACGCTCACGCTGCTGGGCATCGAGGCTTTCCATCAGCTCATGGACGACATCACGCGGCAGCTCAGGCGCCAGGTCAGCGAGTTCGTCGGCGTCCATTTCCTTGGCCGCGGCGAGGATCTCGTGATCGTCCATGTCGGCGATCAACGATTGGCGGACGGCGTCGGAAACTTCGAGAAGGATGTCGCCATCACGGTCCGAGCGCACCAACTGCCAGACCGTCAGACGGTCTTCCAGGGGCAAGGCTTCAAGGATGTAGGCGATGTCGGCAGGGTGCAGATCGTCGAGCTTGCGTTGCAGCTCGACCAGATTCTGACGGTGGACGAGGTTTTCCACCCGGTCGTGATGGTGCCCTTCCTGACGATGGGTCAGGTCTTCAACCACACGTTGACGCTGCAGCAGTTCGACCACCTGGGCCAGGCGATCTTGCAGGCTTTCTTGCGCTTTCTTTACTTCTACTTCAGTCATAGGCGAACTCCACTCCCAGCAGCGGAGCACGCCGGGGGAATCAATCGGTCAGATCTAGCTGTATGAAACGTATTAGTGAGTAACTACTGGGTAAGTCCATGGTGGTATTCCACAAGCCCCGGCGGGGCTGACGGGCGCAATCATACACTGCCTAAGCTGTCAGATCGCTTAAATTTTTGGCCATAACAATCGTTTGCGAGCCAAAGCTATGACAATGCTCGAAGCCATCAGTGCGACGGCGTTTGTAAACGAAAAAACACATCGGCCGCGCAAAATCATGCTGGCGCGATCAAATTGAAGTCTAGCCGGGCGTCACTGACAAAACAGTGAATCTTGAAAAGCAAAAAGCCCGCTCAATTGAGCGGGCTTCTTGATGTGTGGCGGACTCAGGAGGATTCGAACCTCCGACCGCTCGGTTCGTAGCCGAGTACTCTATCCAGCTGAGCTATGAGTCCGTGGTGGTAGTTTTAGACCAGGTTACCACTGGTTGACTGAAGTCGCTTTGCAAGCAGAGCCACTTCAAAAGTGGCGGACTCAGGAGGATTCGAACCTCCGACCGCTCGGTTCGTAGCCGAGTACTCTATCCAGCTGAGCTATGAGTCCGTGATGGTAGTTTTAGACCAGGTTACCACTGGTTGATTGAAGCCGCCTTGTAAACAGGGCCACTTCAAAAGTGGCGGACTCAGGAGGATTCGAACCTCCGACCGCTCGGTTCGTAGCCGAGTACTCTATCCAGCTGAGCTATGAGTCCGTGTCTTGCCGCGCATTATAGGTCGCTAAATCATTTTAGCAAGAACTTTTTCGTTTAATTTCAACGACTTAGCGTTCCTACCGATTACAGCGCCCTAAGCGAATAATGGCGGTGAAGGGGGGATTCGAACCCCCGATACCCTTATGAGGTATACTCCCTTAGCAGGGGAGCGCCTTCGGCCACTCGGCCACCTCACCGCAACACGGGGCGTATATTAACCAGAGCCTTCCCCGTTTGCAAACCTTTTTTTGAAAAAAACTTCAAAAAAATTAAAGGCTTGGCTCCTCGTCCTTCTCTTTCTTGATCCGCAGGTAGATTTCCTCGCGGTGAACAGCCACTTCCTTGGGTGCGCTGACGCCAATACGCACCTGGTTGCCTTTGACGCCAAGCACCGTCACGGTGATCTCGCCGTCTCCAATGATCAGGCTCTCGGCACACCGACGAGTCAGAATCAACATAGCTTTCTCCTCACGCAAACATTCAGGGATAACAGTCTGGGAATAGCAGCGCCTGGTCATGGACTACGACTCAGGGCCAGGGTGAACGTCACGCCGACAGGACAGGGCCTGCGTGCCGATCAGAAACGCGAAGGGCGCGGCTATGCCGCGCCCCTCCAGGCAACGCCTTACTCGCCCTGTCGGGCAGGGGCATCAAGCTCGAACGCAGTGTGCAGTGCGCGCACGGCCAGCTCCAGGTACTTCTCTTCGATCACCACGGAAACCTTGATCTCGGAAGTGGAGATCATCTGAATGTTGATGCTCTCCTTGGCCAGGGCTTCGAACATGCGGCTGGCAACGCCCGCGTGGGAACGCATGCCAACGCCGACGATCGACACCTTGGCGATCTTGGTGTCGCCGCTCACTTCACGGGCACCGATTTCACGCGCCGTGTTTTCCAGCACGCTGTGCGCCTTCTCGTACTCGTTGCGGTGCACAGTGAAGGTGAAGTCAGTGGTGTTATCGTGCGAGACGTTCTGCACGATCATGTCCACTTCGATGTTCGAGGCGCTGATCGGGCCGAGGATCTTGAAGGCAACGCCTGGGGTATCGGGCACGCCACGAATGGTCAGCTTGGCTTCATCACGGTTGAAGGCGATACCGGAAATGATCGGCTGTTCCATGGATTCCTCTTCATCAATGGTAATGAGGGTACCCGGACCCTCCTTGAAGCTGTGCAGCACGCGCAGCGGAACGTTGTACTTGCCGGCGAACTCCACCGAGCGGATCTGCAGCACCTTGGAGCCGAGGCTGGCCATTTCCAGCATCTCTTCGAAGGTGATCTTCTCCAGGCGACGCGCTTGCGGCACGACACGAGGGTCGGTGGTGTAGACGCCATCGACATCGGTGTAGATCTGGCACTCGTCAGCCTTGAGCGCGGCCGCCAGGGCCACGCCGGTGGTGTCGGAGCCACCCCGGCCGAGGGTCGTGATGTTGCCGTGCTCATCGACACCCTGGAAGCCCGCAACCACCACCACACGCCCGGCCTTCAGGTCAGCGCGGATCTTCTGGTCGTCAATCTGCAGGATGCGCGCCTTGTTGTGCGAGCTGTCGGTAAGGATACGCACCTGGTTGCCGGTGTAGGACACCGCCGGCACACCACGCTTGACCAGGGCCATGGCCAGCAGGGCGATGGTGACCTGCTCGCCGGTGGAAACGATCACGTCCAGCTCACGCGGTACCGGTTGGTCGGTAATCTGCTTGGCCAGGTCGATCAGGCGATTGGTTTCGCCACTCATGGCCGACAGCACAACTACCAGGTCGTCGCCCGCTTCACGGTGTTTCTTGACCTTGTCGGCAACCTGCTCGATCCGCTCGATGGAACCGACAGAGGTGCCGCCAAATTTCTGTACGATCAACGCCATTTCAATGGTGCCTCAGCCCATACAGGGCCCCAAAAAAACCATCCAACATGCAGGGGGCTGATGACTAGACCGTCAGCCCCCTTCATCTCAAAGTCCCTGCTCTGCGAACGGCACGGCCAGCGCCAGGGCCTGGTCCAGCGCAGCAACGTCGACGCCGCCACCCTGAGCCATGTCCGGACGACCGCCGCCCTTGCCGCCCACTGCCGCAGCGGCTTGTTTCATCAGGTCGCCAGCCTTGAGTTGGCTGGAGAGGTCCTTGGTCACGCCCGCCACCAGCACGACCTTGCCCTCATGCTCGCTGCCCAGCAGGATCACTGCGTGGCCGAGCTTGTTCTTCAACTGATCGACCAGGGCCAGCAGGGCCTTGCCATCCTGCCCATCCAGGCGGGCGGCGAGGACCTTGGCACCCTTGACCTCAACAGCCGCGTTGGAGAGATCATCCCCGGCGGCGCTGGCGGCCTTGGCCTGCAGCTGTTCCAGCTGCTTTTCCAGCTGACGGTTGCGCTCGAGCACAGCCGACAGCTTGTCGATCAGGTTGTCACGGTTGCCCTTGACCAGCTGCGCGACTTCCTTGACCTGCTCTTCGGCAGCGTTCAGGTAGGCCAGCGCGGCAGCGCCGGTGACCGCTTCGATACGGCGCACGCCCGAGGCCACGCCGCCTTCGCTGATGATCTTGAACAGGCTGATATCGCCGGTGCGCTTGGCGTGAATACCACCGCACAGTTCGACGGAGAAATCGCCACCCATGCTCAGCACGCGCACGGTATCGCCGTACTTCTCGCCGAACAGGGCCATCGCGCCCTTGCGCTTGGCGGTTTCGATATCGGTGATTTCGGTTTCCACCGGCGTGTTCTTGCGCACCTCGCGGTTGACGATGTCTTCCAGGGCCTTGATCTGCTCTGGCTTGAGCGCCTCGAAGTGGCTGAAGTCAAAGCGCAGGCGCTGGCTGTCGACCAGCGAGCCCTTCTGTTGCACGTGATCGCCCAGCACCTGGCGCAAGGCTTCGTGCAGCAGGTGGGTGGCAGAGTGGTTCAACGAGGTGGCGTGCTGCACGTCGGCATCGACCTTGGCCTCGACGGGCGAACCGATGACCAGCGCACCGCTGGCGACCACACCGTGGTGCAGGAAGGCGCCCCCGGTTTTGGTGGTGTCGCGCACGTCAAAGCGCGTCGCACCGGCCTGCAGGTAACCGGTATCACCAACCTGGCCACCGGACTCAGCGTAGAACGGTGTGCGATCGAGCACTACCACGCCCTCCTCGCCTTCACCCAGTTGGTCGACAGACTGGCCGTCCTTGTACAGGGCGATGACCTTGCCCTGGCCCTCGGTGGCGTTGTAACCGACGAAGTCAGTGGCGGTGTCGACCTTGACCAGGCTGTTGTAGTCCATGCCGAAGGCGCTGGCGGAACGAGCACGCTCACGCTGGGCGTCCATCTCGCGTTCGAAACCGGCCTCGTCGATGGTCAGCTCGCGCTCACGGGCGATGTCGGCAGTCAGGTCCATCGGGAAGCCATAGGTGTCGTACAGCTTGAACACCACGTCGCCGGGCACCACGTTGCCCTTGAGCTGAGCCAGGTCCTGCTCGAGGATGCGCAGGCCCTGCTCCAGGGTTTTGGCAAACTGCTCTTCTTCTGCCTTGAGCACGCGCTCGATGTGCGCCTGCTGGTTCTTGAGCTCGGGGAACGCCTCGCCCATCTCGGCAGCCAGGGCGGCGACGATCTGGTAGAAGAAACTGCCCTTGGCGCCCAGCTTGTTGCCGTGGCGGCAGGCACGACGAATGATGCGGCGCAATACGTAGCCGCGGCCTTCGTTGGACGGCAGCACGCCATCGGCAATCAGGAAGCCACAGGAACGGATGTGGTCAGCGACCACTTTGAGCGATGCCTGGCCGTCGTTGCTGCAGCCGATGGCCTTGGCGGCAGCGGCCAGCAGGTTCTGGAACAGGTCGATCTCGTAGTTCGAATGCACGTGCTGCATGACCGCACTGATGCGCTCAAGGCCCATGCCGGTGTCCACCGACGGGGCTGGCAGCGGGTGCAGGACACCGTCAGCGGTGCGGTTGAACTGCATGAAGACGTTGTTCCAGATCTCGATGTAACGGTCACCGTCTTCTTCCGGCGAGCCGGGTGGGCCGCCCCAGATGTCGGCGCCGTGGTCATAGAAGATCTCGGTGCAGGGGCCGCAGGGGCCGGTGTCGCCCATGGTCCAGAAGTTGTCGGACGCGTACGGAGCGCCTTTGTTGTCACCAATGCGCACCATGCGCTCGGCAGGCACGCCGACTTCCTTGGTCCAGATGTCGTAGGCTTCATCGTCGCTGGCGTAGACGGTAACCCAGAGCTTTTCCTTGGGCAGGTTCAGCCACTTGTCGGAAGTCAGGAAGGTCCAGGCAAAGGTGATCGCGTCACGCTTGAAATAATCGCCGAAGCTGAAGTTGCCCAGCATTTCGAAGAAGGTGTGGTGGCGCGCGGTATAGCCGACGTTTTCCAGGTCGTTGTGCTTGCCGCCGGCGCGAACGCACTTCTGGCTGCTGACGGCACGGGTATAGGCGCGCTTTTCCTGGCCGAGGAAGCAGTCCTTGAACTGGTTCATGCCGGCGTTGGTAAACAGCAGGGTCGGGTCATTGCCCGGAATCAGGGAGCTGGAGGCGACTCGGGTGTGTCCCTGCTCCTCGAAGAAGCGGAGGAAGGCTTCACGGATTTCTGCGCTTTTCATAGGTTCTTCCACGGAAACGGCGGCCCTTGGGGCAAACGCGTCGACGAAACGACGGCAAAGGGCCGCATTATATCGGTCCTGCAGACTCGGTGCAGTGTGTTTATGCGATAGAAGGCGTCGTTTGGACGGCTTTTCAGGCAGGTGCAAACGAAAATGACATGCCTTGATGCTAAATGCAGCCTTTCGCCACTGGCAAGCCAATTACCGCCCAAGGGAAGGGAAAATGGAACAGGCGGTGAATTAAAAGATATTAATGGATGAATCAGGGGCGAACGTCCCTGCCCTGCGGCTAACGGTGGCGCAGCCGCCTAGCCGGCACAGGGCCAGGAACGACAGGAGGGCTCAACCTAACCGCTGCCCGGAGTCCGGGACGATCAGAATCCCCGCCCGCAGGCCGTTCTTGACCTTGGGGTTGGGGAAGATGATCCGCGCGCCCTCCTCCTCGACCACCCAGCGCATCTCGGCCAGGTCCTCGGCCAACAGGTAGCCCTTGCTCAGCTCGGAGAAGTTTTCGATATCCGCCGGCAAGTGCAGGCGAAAGTCCTCGCTATGCTTGATGATCTCGCGGGCGACGCTGAACAGCTTCAGGCCATCCAACGACTCGCCGGTCTCAGGCTCGGTGCCTTCAATGATCTGGATCAGACGTTCTTCCAGCTTGTCGAGGTTGACCTGTTCGTTTTGCCCAAATGGCCGCGCCTTGCCAAGCTCCAGGGTGAAGGCCTCGGCATCGAGTTGCTCGTAGGTGAAAGCACTGAAGGTAATCGAGGATTTGCTCTGCAACAGCACCGCCTCCATGCCCGCAGCCGCCAGGCGGGCCAACTCACGACGGGAGTGCTGACGCCCCTCTTTATAGGGATACAGCGCGAACTGTTCGATTTTGGAGCCGCGGATGGCGGTGTGCAGGTCGTAATGCAGGCGGGTGCGCTCCGGCTTGCTGAAAAACACCCGGGCAAACTGTTCAAGCTCAGCGGCACGCAATGCCTCGAACCCACTGGAGAGCTCATGACGACCGTTGAACAGGCGGTTGATATCCTGCTCGATGAAACGTTCGCCCTTGCGGATTGCGGCAGGGTTGCCGAACAGGAACAACACCCGTGCGCGCGGCTGGACCTTGCCGTTGGCCACACCGTGCAGCAGGCGCTCGAGCAACTCGATCGGCGCCGTTTCGTTGCCATGGATGCCGGCCGACAGCAACAGGTCCAGCCCGCAATCCTCACGCTCGGGCGGGCGTACTTCAAGCGCGCCTTCCCCCAGCCAGCGCAAACGCACGCCCTTGGGTGTAACTTGGGTCTTCTCGGCCGGTTCGTGATCGGTCAGGGTCAGCTCAAGCAATTTGCCAAGGGCGAGCATAGGCGCTTCCTTAGTGGTGGTGGCCGCAGTCCGGGCCATGGACGTGGTCGTCATCGCCGCCCACATCGGCCGGCTCCATTTCCAGTTGCAGGCTGACCAGGTTGGTGGCCATCGGGCGCAGCAGCAGGTTGGCGTACTCGGTGTCGTCTTCCTCGACATCCACACCAATCAGCAGCTGGCCACGACCGTCCTGCTGAATCCACACTTCCTTGCCTTGCCAGACCACGCAAAAACGGGTGCAGGAGGTTTCCAGCTGGGTGCCGTCTTGGTCTTCCAGGATCAGGCGCAGGGCGTCGGTCATTGCAATTCTCTCTTCAAGGTTGGCGTTGGAACGGATAGACCGAGCCCAACTTCAGTATCTGGGTCAACTCATCCAGCGCCGTACGGCACTCGAGCAGCAATTGCGGGTCGGCAAGGTCCGCTTCGCCAAGGCGGTCGCGGTAGTGCTTGTCGACCCACTGCAGCAGGGTGTCGTACAGCGGGGCGGTCATGATAACGCCTGGATTGACCGCCGCCAGTTCCGATTCTTTCAATGCCACGCGCAAACGCAGGCAAGCCGGGCCACCGCCGTTCTGCATGCTCTGCTTGAGGTCGAACACCTTGACCTCCTTCACCGCACCACCCTGGCGGGTCAGCTCGCCCAGGTAGGCCCAGACCCGTTCGTTGTTGCGGCACTCTTCCGGCACCACCAGCAGCATGGAGCCGTCATCGCGGCTGAGCAACTGGCTGTTGAACAGGTAGGAACGTACCGCGTCCTCTACCGCCACTGCGGCCCGTGGCACCCGGATAGCCTGGAAGTTACCGCCCTTGCTGGCCAGTTTAGCCTGCAGTTGGCCAAGCACCGCCTCGGTCTGGAGGAAGGCATCTTCGTGGTAGAACAGCACCTCGCCGTTGCCTACCGAAATAACATCGTTGTGGAACACGCCCTGGTCAATTACTGCCGGGTTCTGTTGAGCGTAGACCACCCCGTCCTCACTCAGGCCATGCAGCCGCGCCACGGCCTGGGATGCTTCGAGGGTCTGGCGCGCCGGGTACTTCTGCGGCGACGGATAACGGCCATCGAACGCACTGCGGCCATAGACGAAGAACTCGACACCCGCCTCGCCATAGCTGCGGCAGAAGCGCGTGTGGTTGGCCGCCCCCTCGTCACCGAACTGTGCCACGGCTGGCAGTGCAGGGTGGTGGGCGAAGTGGCTTTCGTTACTGAACATCGCGCCCAGCACACGGCTGGTGGTCGGATGCTCAATGCTGCGGTGGTACTTGCAGTTAAGGTTGGCAGCAGTGAAATGCACGCGCCCATCGGCGGTGTCGGCACTGGGGCTGACCGTAGCGGCATTGGCCACCCACATGCTCGATGCAGAGCAACTGGCGACCAGCAGCGGCATGGCCTCCTTGGCCGCCCGCTGGATCACTTCGGCATCGCTGCCGGTGAAGCCAAGACGGCGCAGGGCTGCCACGTCCGGGCGCTCTTGCGGCGCCAGAACGCCCTGCTTGAAGCCCATGTCGGTCAGGGCTTTCATCTTCGCCAGGCCCTGGCGCGCCGCTTCACGCGGGTTGGATGCCTGCTGGCTGTTGCTCTGCGAAGCCACGTTGCCGTAAGACAGGCCGCCGTAATTATGGGTTGGCCCCACCAGGCCATCAAAATTCACTTCATAGGATTTCATCGGCTAGGCTCCGTGACCTGTTGTTATAGGGTGACGCCCGGCGTCAGGGACGCCGGCAAGGCAAGGCTGGCGGTTTCCAGCGAAGCCACGGGGTAAGCGCAGTAGTCGGCCGCGTAGTAGGCGCTGGCACGATGGTTGCCGCTGGCACCCACGCCACCGAACGGCGCGCTGCTGGCGGCACCGGTCAGTTGCTTGTTCCAGTTGACGATGCCGGCGCGGCTGCGCAGCCAGAAGTACTGGTAGCGGGCGCGGGAATCGGACAACAAGCCGGCAGCCAGCCCGTACTGGGTGTTGTTGGCTTCATCGATGGCGGCATCGAAATCGGCGTAACGGATCACCTGCAGCAGAGGCCCGAAGAACTCTTCGTCCGGGCGTTCGGCGACGGTGGTGACATCCAGGATACCTGGGGTCAGCAGCGCAGCATCGGCCTGTGGCTGGGTCATTGCCAGCAAGCTGATGGCGCCCTTGCCCAGCAGTTCGGCTTGCGCGGCGAGCAGCCCGCGGGCGGCCTGCAGGGAGATTACCGAGCCCATGAACGGCGCCGGCTGCTGATCGAATGCCCCCACACTGATGCCCTTGCACACCGCCACCAGGCGGGCGATCAGCGAGTCGCCCCAGGCCCCTTGTGGCACCAGCAGGCGACGGGCACAGGTACAGCGCTGCCCTGCGGAAATGAACGCCGACTGAATGATGGTGTACACCGCCGCGTCGAGGTCTTTGACCTCATCCACCACCAGCGGGTTGTTACCGCCCATTTCCAAGGCGAGGATCTTGTCCGGACGCCCCGCGAACTGCTGATGCAGCAGATTGCCGGTGCGGCTGGAGCCGGTAAAGAACAAACCGTCGATACCCGGGTTGGCAGCCAACGCGACGCCCGTTTCACGCGCCCCCTGGACGAGGTTGAGCACGCCCGCCGGCAGGCCTGCGGCAATCCAGCAATTGACTGTGAGCTCGGCCACCTTGGGGGTCAGCTCGCTGGGCTTGAACACCACGCAGTTGCCGGCCAGCAGCGCCGGGACGATATGGCCGTTGGGCAAGTGGCCCGGAAAGTTGTAAGGGCCGAATACCGCTACCACGCCATGGGGCTTATGGCGCAGCACAGCAGTAGCATCCCCCAGCGGGCCGCTTTTTTCGCCGGTGCGCTCACGGTAGCTTTGCACCGATATCGCCACCTTGTTGACCATACTGGTGACTTCTGTAGCCGACTCCCACAGCGGCTTGCCGGTTTCCTCGCCAATGCAGTGGGCCAGGGCCTGGGCATGCGTCTTCAGTTGCTCGGCGAACTTCTCCAACACATCGATACGTGCTTCCAGGCTCAATTGCGCCCAGGCCGGGAAGGCCTGTCGGGCAGCGTGCACGGCTGCTTGCACCTGGCCTGCGTCAGCACCCTGCCCTGCCCAGACGACCGCCTGGGTCACCGGGTTCAGCGATTGCAGGGCGTCGCCCTGGCCGGCGTACCAGTTGCCGGCAATGTAATGCGTGGTCATTTACTGGGCCTCCCGGCTTGCCGACAGCGGCACCGCACGCACGTTGTCGCCCGCGCCCATGCGCAGGCGCTTGGCGGTCAACGGATCGACCACCAAGGTACCAGCGGCAAGGCGCGCCGGCGCGGCGGTGATGCGGCAGTCATCGCGCTTGCGGTTGTGGATGATGTAGGGGGTCGCGTCATCGCCCGGTGTGCCGACAGCCAGTACCAGAGTCTGGCTTTCGCGCACGGCACGAATCTTCGACGTTTCGCATTCGATGGCCGGGCCTGCGTCGAAGATGTCGACATAACCTTGGTAGCTGAAGCCCTCCTGCTTGAGCATGGCCAGCGCAGGCTCGGTGTCGGTGTGGACACGGCCGATGACGTTGCGCGCAGCCTCCGACAGGAAGCAGGTATACAACGGGAATTTGGGCATCAGCTCGGCGATGAACGACTTGTTGCCCACGCCGGTGAGGTAGTCGGCCTGGCTGAACTCCATCTTGAAGAAGTGGCGGCCCAGGCTCTCCCAGAAGGGCGAGCGGCCATGCTCGTCGGACATGCCGCGCATTTCGGCAATGATCTTGTTGCCGAACAGCTGCGGGAATTCGGCGATGAACAGCATGCGCGCACGGGACAGCAGGCGGCCATTGAGCCCGGAGCGGTAATCGCTGCGCAGGAACAACGAGCACAATTCGGAGTTGCCGGTCAGGTCGTTGGCCAGGAACAGCGTCGGGATCTCGCGGTAGATGTTCAGCTCCTGCGAGGCACTGACCGTCAGCCCAACCCGGTAGTTGTACCACGGCTCACGCAGGCCGACGGCGCCAGCGATGGCGCTGATGCCGACCACCAGGCCTTCGTCGTTTTCCAGCACGAACAGGTAGTCGGTGTCGCCCCGCTCGGCTTCACCACGGAAGCTCTTCTCGGCCCAGCCGACGCGATGCCCGAGGCGCTCCTCGTTGGCTGGCAGGGTGGTCAGCCCGGTGGTTCCGGTGCTGCGTGCCAATTCGATCAGCGCGGGTAAATCGCTGCTGCGTACAGGACGAACGATCATGCTATCTCCTTGTGCGGCAACGTTCGCCACCGCAAAAACTCTCTGTTCCCAGGCGTCAGACCGCGACCAGGCGCACACTGGCGCCTTCGCCCACACCCAGCGCTTCAGCGGCCTCGGCATCAAGGCTGACCGGCTTGCCCGGCACCCAGTCCAGTTCCAGCAGCACGGCGCGGTAATCCTGCAACTGGCCGTTGCACACCAGGTAGGGACGCCCACCCTTGGCCGGCACCTGCGCCACCTTGACCGGCACCACGCGGCTCTGGGCGATCGAGCGGATGCCCGAGGCGCGGGCGTGCAACGTCGGCCCGCCGTCGAAGATGTCGATGTAGTGCTCGGTCTCGAAGCCTTCGCGCATGAGGATGTCGAACGTGATCTGCGCACGCGGGTGCACCTGGCCCATGGCTTCCTGGGCCTGATCGGGCAGCAGCGGCACGTAGATCGGATAATGCGGCATCAGCTCGGCGAGGAAGGTGCGGCTCTTAAGGCCACACAGGCGCTCGGCGTGGGCATAGTTGAGGTCGAAGAAGTTGCGCCCGATGGCGTCCCAGAACGGCGATTCGCCCTGCTCGTCGCTGTAGCCGACAATCTCAGTGACCACCGAATCAGCGAAACGCTCAGGGTGCGAGGCCATGAACAGCAAGCGGCCGCGGGAGTTGAGTTCGGCCCAACCGCTGTCCACCAGCTCGGGCAACACATAGAAACTGGTCAGCAGGCTGTTGCCGGTAAGGTCATGACACAACGACAAGACGTGGATCTTGTTGTGGATCTTCAGCTCGCGCGACGCATGGACGAAGGTTTCGTTGCGAAAGCTGTAGAACGGCTCGGAATAGCCGGCCGAGGCGACAATGGCCGAGCAACCGGCCAACTTGCCGGTCACGCTGTCCTCGAGCACGAAGAAATAACTCTCCTCGCCATTGAAGCTGACTTCGGCGGCGAACGAGGTTTCCGACGCGGCGATCTTGTCGCCCAGGCGGGCGGCATCGTCCGGCAGCGAGGTGACACCAACGGGGCTGTCCGCAGCCATGCGCTGCACTTCGTTCAGATCAGCCATTTGCGCGGGGCGCATCACCAGCATGGTGTCACTCCTTTGGAAAACCGGCCGTACACGACGGCACGAAAAAACGGCGGGTGCCTGCTAGCACGCACCCGCACTGGAATTCGGGTTTCGTCGGCCCGCGTGGGGCCGACGAAACAACCGCAGGCGCAATCAGCCCTGGGTCAGTTTGGCCACGGCGCGCTCGAAGCGGTCCAGGCCCTCATCGATATCCGCATCCTCGACCACCAGGCTCGGCGCGAAACGCACCACGTCCGGGCCAGCCTGCAACACCATCACGCCTTCTTTCTCGGCCGCATTGAGGATGTCCTTGGCTTTGCCTTTCCAGGCATCGCTGAGCACGCAGCCAATCAGCAGGCCAACGCCACGCACCTGGGTGAACAGGCCGGTCTGCTGGCCGATCTTTTCCAGGCGGGTCTTGAAACGCTCGTGCTTGGCGGTGATGCCAGCCAGGGTTTCAGGGGTGTTGATCACGTCCAGCACGGCGCAGGCAACCGCGCAGCCCAGCGGGTTGCCGCCATAGGTGGTGCCGTGGGTGCCGACAGCCAGGTGTTTGGCGAGTTCGCTGGTGGTGAGCATGGCACCGATCGGGAACCCACCCCCCAGGCTCTTGGCGCTGGTGAGGATGTCTGGGGTCACGCCGTAGTGCTGGTAGGCGTACAGCGAGCCGGTGCGGCCGACGCCGGTCTGCACTTCGTCGAAGATCAGCAGGGCGTTGTGTTCGTCACACAGCTGGCGGGCGCCTTCAAGGTAGGCCTTGTCGGCCGGGACAACGCCGCTTTCACCCTGGATCGGCTCGATCACCACGGCGCAGGTCTTGTCGGAAATCTGTGCCTTGAGCGCCTCCAGGTCGTTGTAGGGCACGTGGCTGATGCCGGTGATCTTCGGGCCGAAACCGTCAGAGTACTTTGGCTGGCCACCCACGCTTACAGTGAACAGGGTACGACCGTGGAAGCTATTGACGGTGGCGATGATCTCGTGCTTTTCAGGGCCGAAACGGTCATGGGCGACACGACGGGCCAGCTTGAAAGCAGCCTCGTTGGCCTCCGCGCCGGAGTTACAGAAGAATGCCCGCTCGGCAAAGGTGGCATCGACCAGCTTGTGGGCCAGGCGCAGGGCCGGCTCGTTGGTGAAGACATTGGAAACGTGCCAGAGGGTGTTGGCTTGTTCGGTCAACGCCTTGACCAGCGCCGGGTGGCAATGGCCCAGGGCGTTCACCGCGATGCCGCCGGCAAAGTCGATGAGCTCGCGGCCCGACTGGTCCCACACGCGGGAACCCTCGCCTCGTACAGGGATGAAGGCCGCCGGAGAATAGTTGGGGACCATGACCTGGTCGAAATCGGCACGTTGCACCGGGGCTTGCTCAACGGACATCTGAGTCTCCTGAAGAGAAACGCTGGCCTGGAAGTGGCGAGCGATGGGGGGATTGTAAGGACTGATCCGCGCCTGTCCTTGCGGCCAAGCGACAACTTGTTACAGCGCAAAACCCAGTTTTACCAAGGCTTTCGGCAATGCGACAAACACTGTCGCAATCGCGCAGTGTAACGGCAGAGCGGGACTGGGTGAACGGGTGTTCACATATGAAGAGGTGTTGCCTGTACTGGCCTTTTCGCGGGCCGGGGCGGCCCCACGAACGGGAAGCCACAACCGACAGAAACGTCAGCCCTTTTCGGCTGGCGCCGAGCTCAATTCGAACGGGCTGCTGCTACGCCGCTGATTCCGGTCTTCACGCGGCGTTGCACCAAAGAAGTTGCGGTAAGCACTGGAAAAATGCGGCCCTGAGGAGAACCCGCACGACAACCCGATCTGGATGATCGACTTGCTGGTCTGCATCAGCATCTGCCGCGCCTTGTTCAGGCGCAGCTCCAGGTAATACTGGCTGGGTACGCGATTGAGGTACTGCTTGAAGATCCGCTCCAGTTGCCGGCGCGACACGCACACATGCTGGGCGATTTCATCGGTGGTCAACGGTTCTTCGATGTTGGCTTCCATCAGCAACACCGCCTGGGTCAGCTTCGGATGGCTTGAGCCCAGGCGGTTCTGCAGCGGAATGCGCTGGCGCTCGCCACCCTCGCGAATACGTTCGACCACCAGTTCCTCGGACACCGCACCGGCCAGTTCGGCACCGTGATCACGGGCCAGCACCGCCAGCAGCAGGTCGGTCACCGCCATCCCGCCACAGGCCGTCAGGCGATCGCGGTCCCAGTCGAACAGGTGACTGGTGGCGATCACTTTTGGGAAGCGCTCGGCAAAATCGTCCTGCCAGCGCCAATGCACCGCCGCGCGGTAGCCATCGAGCAGGCCGAGCATGGCCAATGGATACACGCCCGCAGACAATCCACCAATCATGCACCCGCTGCGAGCCACCTGCTTGAGCGCTGCCGACAGCGTCGAGCCCACGGCCTGCGGCAACTCATCGGCCAGCAGGAACAGCTTGTGACACCCCTCGAGGCGGCCATTCCACGGCTCGCCCGGCAAGCGCCATGCACCCTCCTCTGCAGGCTCGGCCTGCAGAAAGGCCAACTCGTACACCACATCCGGATGCACTCGCTGGGCCACCTGCAACACCTCCTCTGCCAGCGCCAGGGTCAAAGGCTTGGTGCTTGGCCAAAGGAGAAAACCGATTCGCTGGGTGGTCATAGGGTGCGGTCCGAAACCTGAGGTCGTTCGAGTCTATGGCGCCGGGTCAGGCTGCGCTCGCTGCGCAGCATGCCCTATTCTGGTGCGAAGGTGCAGCCTTTTACTTCAGGCTGCCCGAGAGAAACTGCTTGAGCCGCTCCGATTTCGGATTGGCCAGCACGTCGCGTGGGCAACCGGTTTCTTCGACCAGGCCTTTGTGCAGGAACACCAACTGGTTGGACACCTCGCGGGCGAAGCCCATTTCGTGGGTGACCACCACCATGGTCCGGCCTTCCTGGGCCAGGGCCTGCATGACCTTGAGCACATCGCCCACCAGCTCCGGGTCGAGCGCCGAGGTCGGCTCATCGAACAGCATCACTTCAGGCTCCATGGCCAGCGCCCGGGCAATGGCCACTCGCTGTTGCTCGCCGCCGGACATGTGCCCGGGGAACGCGTCCTTGCGGTGGGCGACACCGACCTTGGCCAGGTAATGTTCAGCCTTTTCCAGGGCTTGCTTCTTGCTCATGCCCAGCACGTGCACCGGCGCTTCGATAACGTTTTCCAGCGCAGTCATGTGCGACCACAGGTTGAAATGCTGGAACACCATCGACAGCCGCGAGCGCATGCGCTGCAATTGGCGGGGGTCGGCAGCCTTGAGTGCGCCGTCTTTGCCGGCAACCATCTTCAGCTCTTCGTTGTTGAGCAGAATCTTGCCGGCATGCGGCTGCTCGAGCAGGTTGATGCAGCGCAGGAAGGTCGACTTGCCCGAACCGCTGGAGCCGATGATGCTGATCACATCGCCGGCCTTGGCTGCCAGGGACACGCCCTTGAGCACTTCATGGCTGCCGTAGCGCTTGTGCAGGTCTTGGACTTCGAGTTTGTACATGCTGTCGGTTCTCACAGAGCGTTCAGTGCTTGCGCGGCGCCAGGTAGCCGAGCCAGCGGCGTTCGGCCATCTTGAACAGGCGCACCAGGATGAAGGTCAGGCACAGATAGAATACGCCCGCCGTGATATAGGCCTCGAAAGGCAGGTAGTACTGGGCATTGACCGTACGTGCGGCACCGGTGATGTCGATCAAGGTAACGATCGACGCCAGGCTGGTGGTCTGCAGCATCATGATCACTTCGTTGCTGTACTGCGGCAGCGCCCGGCGCAAGGCCGATGGCAGCAGAATGCGGCGGTACATCTTGATACGCGACATGCCCATGGCTTTGGCGGCCTCGATTTCGCCGTGGGGCGTGGCCTTGAGGCTGCCGGCAATGATTTCGGCGGTATAGGCGCTGGTGTTGATGGCAAAGGCCAGGCAGGCACAGAACGTTGCACTGGACAGCCACGGCCAGACAATGCTCTCGCGCACCGCCTCAAACTGAGCCAGGCCATAGTAGATCAAGAACAGCTGCACCAGCATCGGCGTACCGCGGATGACGTAGGTGTACAGCCATGCGCTCATGTTCACCAGTGGCTGCTTGGATACGCGCATCAACCCCAGAGGCACAGCCGCCAGCAGGCCGAACAGCAGCGACAGCGCCAACAGCTTGAGGGTGGTCAACAGCCCGCCGAGATACAGCGGCATGGCCTCCCAGATGACGTTGTAGTCGAAGATCATAGTTCAGCCACCTTCACACCCACCGAGTAGCGCTTTTCCAGATACTTGAGGGCCAGCAGCGAAACACTGGTAATCACCAGGTACAACGCTGCCACCGCCAGGAAGAAGGTAAAGGGTTCGCGGGTGGCATCGGCCGCCTGCTTGGCCTTGAACATCATGTCCTGCAGACCGACCACCGAGATCAGTGCCGTGGCCTTGGTCAGTACCAGCCAGTTGTTGGTGAAGCCCGGAATCGCCAGGCGGATCATCTGCGGCACCAGGATGCGGAAGAATACTTGCCGCCCGCTCATGCCATAGGCCGCGCCTGCTTCGGCCTGGCCCTTGGGAATACCGAGGAAAGCGCCACGGAAGGTTTCCGACAGGTAGGCGCCAAAGATGAAGCCCAGGGTACCAATACCCGCCACCAGCGGGTTCAGATCAATGTAATCGTCATAACCGACCAGCGGCGCCACACGGTTGATGATGTCCTGCCCGCCGTAGAAGATCAGCAGGATCAGCACCAGGTCCGGAATACCACGGATCACCGTGGCATACATATCGCCCAACCAGGCCAGCCAGCGCACCGGCGACAAGCGCAGCGCGACGCCAATCAGGCCGAGCACGATGGCCAGGGCCATCGACGACAGGGCGAGCTGCAGCGTCAGCCACGCCCCGTCGAGGATGACTGCCCCGTAGCCTTTCAACATGATGAGGTCCTCGACCTAGAGAATGAAAAATGGTGCAAACCTCAGAGCCTCTGCTGTTTGCACCATTGCACAGGTGAAACTCGACGACTTAGTTCGAGTCTGGACCGTAGATGTCGAAGTTGAAGTACTTCTTCTCGATTTCTTTGTACTTACCGTTGGCACGAATGGCGTCGATGGCCGCATTGATGCGGTCGACATTGGCCTTGTCACCCTTGCGTACGGCAATGCCGATGCCGTCACCGAAGTACTTGGCGTCGGTGAAGGCCGGGCCTACGAACGCGAAGCCCTTGCCGGCGTCGGTCTTGAGGAAGCCGTCTTCCAGCAGGGTGGCGTCAGCCACGGTGCCGTCGAGGCGGCCAGCTGCCACGTCGAGGTAGATCTCGTTCTGGGTGCCGTAAGGAACCACGGTGGCGCCCTTGGCGCCCAGCACTTCCTTGGCGAAGCGGTCGTGGATCGAGCCGCGCTGCACGCCGATCTTCTTGCCTTTCAATTCATCCAGGCTGTCGCTGACCGCGGTGCCTTCCTTCATGACCAGGCGCGCTGGGGTCAGGTAGTAGCGCTTGGTAAAGTCGACCGACTTCTTGCGGTCTTCGGTGATCGACATGGACGACAGGATAGCGTCGATCTTGCGCACTTTCAGCGCTGGGATCAGGCCATCGAATTCCTGCTCGACCCAGGTGCACTTGGCTTTCATTTCTTCACACAGGGCGTTGCCGATGTCGTAGTCGAAACCGGCGATGCTGCCGTCAGGCTGCTTGAAGGCGAAGGGTGGGTAGGCGGCTTCGATGCCGATCTTCAACGGCTTTTCATCGGCCTGCGACACCAGGGAAAACACGGAAAGCGCCAGGGCGCCAAGCAGTGCGAGCTTCTTCATCAGGTAACTCCATCGGTACAGGGCAATACAAGGCAGGGTCACAACTGCCCGATATGCGAATGGGTACAACGCGAGCCGCGCAGGGTTCGACCAAGGTCGCAGACCACGAGCGAGTGAGTGGCATTCTAACGACAGCCCGGTAGTCGATATTTCTTCAAAGCGACAACTACTTACAGAAGCGCTTGAAACCGCAGCGGGCGTGGTTGACAGCCATTGCAAGATATGCAAGAGCGCAAGGAATAGAACCTATAGAACTAGCAATTACTGGGCCTATTATTGGCAAACCCTTGTAAGACGGCAAGTGCAGCGTGCTGCAATGCACAAAATGACTGCCACGGCGCACCGATTTAGGTCAGAACTGTTTCCGGGCGCCTCGTTTTTGTGCGAAGTCGGTGACAGAGCGGTTACCGATGAATGTCGGGTAACAGTCAAGCAAAAACCCCGCCGATTGCACGCGCGGGGTTTTTGCTGTGAAGGGGCTGCGCCGCAGCCCCGTGTTATCACGCAGTCGCCAGGCTCATTGACTTGTGAGTATCGATCAGGTGCTGCACCACACCCGGATCGGCCAGGGTGGAGATATCCCCCAGCGCATCGTATTCGCCCGTGGCAATCTTGCGCAGGATGCGGCGCATGATCTTGCCCGAGCGCGTCTTCGGCAGCCCGGGTGCCCACTGAATCACATCCGGCGAGGCGATCGGACCGATCTCCTTGCGTACCCAGTTCTTAAGCTCCAGACGCAACTGCTCGCTTGGCTCCGTACCGGCATTGAGGGTGACATAGACATAGATGCCCTGGCCCTTGATGTCGTGCGGCACCCCCACCACAGCAGCCTCGGCCACCTTGGCATGGGCCACCATGGCGCTCTCGATCTCGGCGGTACCCATGCGGTGGCCGGAAACGTTGAGCACGTCATCCACCCGGCCGGTGATCCAGTAGTAGCCATCCTCGTCGCGACGGGCACCGTCGCCGGTGAAGTACATGCCACGGAAAGTCTTGAAATAGGTATCGACGAAACGATCGTGGTCGCCGTACAGCGAACGCGACTGGCCTGGCCAGGAGTCCAGGATCACCAGGTTACCCTCGGCAGCCCCTTCGATCAGGTTGCCCAGGTTGTCCACCAGCGCCGGCACCACGCCAAAGAACGGGCGAGTGGCCGAGCCCGGCTTCAGGCCGGTGGCACCCGGCAGCGGGCTGATCAGAATGCCGCCGGTCTCTGTCTGCCACCAGGTGTCGACGATCGGGCAACGCTCCTTGCCAACGGTCTTGTAATACCAGTTCCAGGCCTCAGGGTTGATCGGCTCGCCCACCGAGCCCAACAGGCGGAGGCTGGAACCATCGGCATCAGCAACGGCGGCCTCGCCCTCGGCCATCATGGCGCGAATGGCGGTCGGTGCGGTGTAGAGGATGTTGACCTTGTGCTTGTCGACGATCTTCGACACGCGGGTGATATCCGGGTAGTTCGGTACACCTTCGAACAACAGCGTGGTCGCGCCGTTGGCCAGCGGGCCGTAGACAATGTAGCTGTGGCCCGTGACCCAGCCTACGTCGGCGGTACACCAATAGACCTCACCAGGGCGGTAGTCGAAGACGCGTTCGTGGGTGAGCGCGGCATACACAAGGTACCCCCCCGTGGTATGCAGCACACCCTTGGGCTTACCGGTAGAGCCAGAGGTATAAAGGATGAACAGCGCTTCCTCGGCCCCCATCTCCTTCGGCGCGCAGTGGCTGGAGGCAACCTTCATCAGGTCTTCGTACCAGATGTCGCGGTGCTGGTGCCAAGCGATGTCGCCACCGGTGCGCTTGCACACGATGATCTTCTGCACGCTGCTGGTTTCAGGGTTGGTCAGCGCCAAATCGACGTTGGCCTTGAGCGGCGTACGCCGGCCACCACGCACGCCTTCGTCAGCCGTGATCACCACTTTCGACCTGCAGTCGATGATGCGCCCGGCCAGGGCCTCCGGCGAGAAACCACCGAACACGACCGAGTGGATGGCACCGATGCGGGCACAGGCCAGCATGGCGACCACCGCCTCCGGGATCATCGGCATATAGATGGTCACCACGTCACCACGGTGCACGTCCTGGCCACGCAGGGCGTTGGCGAACTTGCAGACCTGCTCGTGGAGCTCGCGGTAGGTGATGTTGCGGTGCTCGGAAGGGTCGTCGCCTTCCCAGATGATCGCCAGTTGGTCGCCGCGCTCTTCGAGGTGGCGATCCAGGCAGTTGGAGGAAACGTTCAGAGTGCCGTCGGCAAACCATTTGATGTCGACATGGTGATCGTCGAACGAGGTCTGCTTGACCTTGGTGAACGGCTTGATCCAGTCAAGACGCTGGGCCTGCTCGCGCCAGAAGCCGTCCGGGTTGATCACCGATTGCTGGTACATGGCCTTGTAGGTGGCCTCGTCGGTCAGGGTAGTGGCCGCAACCTCGGGACGAACGGGATACAGTGGAGCCGCACTCATCTGTGTTACCTCGGTGTAATAGTTGTTTTTGTATGAATCCGTTTGTAACTGTACCAGAGCGGCAAAAGCCATTCGACGATGGTAGTAGCACGACGGGCTGCGATCGCGGCGTTCGGCGGGAAAGGCTCTAGGCCGCAGCCGGCGGCCCGGCTGAGGGGCATAACGAAAGATTTTGCCGAGGGATTGTTACAGATTCTGTCAAAAGGCAAAAAAACTTTATCAAAACACTGTCTGTTTCCCTCAACTAACGAGGCATAAGATTCACCTCGCCAGCAACGGCAAGGCGATTAACAACTGGTAACAGCCCCCACGAAGGCAAGCGTTAATCCCTCTCTAATCCGATAGTTGAAAACTTGGCTGTACTCGCGGCGCCACAAACGCCGCGTGCCCCCTCACGACCTTAGACAGGTAAATTGAAAATGAAAGCTTTACTGGTATTGGTACTTGGCGGTCTTTGCAGCGCGGCGATGGCCGGCGAAGCAAACGATGTGGAGCAGATTCCGGTTGAACAGTACAGTTACTCGCAGCACCTGGACATCGCCCGCGTCATTTCCATGAGCGAAGTGCCCAATGTCTGCGAAGTAGTGCCTGCCCGCATGACCTACGAGGACTCCAAGGGCCAGAAGCACATTCTCGAATACCGCGTGATGGGCAACGGCTGCTCCAACGGCTGATCCCCGTCAACGAATGGGGCCCCGCCGGGGCCCTTTCGCAAATCAGCCGCTACTTTACATAACTATTCACCCAACTTACTCACGGCATATTCGCGCAACTTGTTGGCAATCGTTGTATGTGAAACACCCAAGCGTTTGCCTAATGCCCGGCTACTGGGGTATTCACCCACCAGACTTTCCAAGACTGCTTTTTCAAAGCGTCCGACAATCTGCGAAAGATCCCCCTCCAGCGAAAACTCGCCCAACGGCTGCCGCACACCATAATCTGGCAAACGAATATGGTCGCTTTTCACCACACCGCCCTCGCACAGCGACACTGCCTGGAACAAAACGTTTTCCAGCTGCCGCACATTGCCCGGCCAATGGTATTGCGCAAGTTTGTCCATCGCTGCCGGCGCCAGGCGAGGCATTGCACAGCCGATCTGTCGGCTGGCCTGATCGAGGAAGTGTTGCACCAGCCCCTCCAGGCCATCCATGCACTCGCGCAGCGGCGGGATATGCAATGACAGCACATTGAGGCGGTGATACAGGTCCTGACGAAACTCGCCACGGGCACACATCTCCGACAAGTCCACCTGGGTCGCACAGATGACCCGCACATCCAGGTACACCTCTTCATCACTGCCTACACGGCGGAAGCAGCCATCCTGCAAAAAGCGCAGCAGCTTCACCTGCAGGCGCGGGCTCATCTCCCCTACCCCATCAAGGAACAACGTGCCACCGGCGGTCAGTTCCAGCAGCCCCAGCTTACCTTCGGCACGCGCGCCCTCGAAGGCGCCCGGGCCATAACCGAACAGCTCGGTTTCAGCCATGGACTCCGGCAAGCCGGCGCAATTGAGCGCCATCAGCGGCGCCTGGCCGCGGGGGCTGGCCAGGTGGCAGGCACGGGCCAGCAGCTCTTTGCCGGTGCCGGTCTCGCCCTCGATCAGCAGCGGAGCATCCAATGGCGCCATGCGCCGCGCTTCACGTACCACCGCTGCCATCACCCGCGAGCTCTGGAAGATACTGTCGAAGCCCCGCAGCTCTTGTTTACGCACATTGTAGATACGCTCGCCGATGCGGTCAGCGCGGTGCAGGGTCAGCACTGCACCGGCCAATGCTTCGCTTTCATCATGCTCGGACTGCAGGGGCGCAATGTCGGCCAGAAACACATCCCCTTTCACCTTGATGCGCAACCCGTTGATCCGCGACTGGTTGGCCCGCACCAGCTCAGGCAGGTCGAAATCGTCGACGTAGCGCGCCAGCGGAATACCCGGCACTTCATCGACCCTTACCCCCAACAGCTGCGCAGCGCTACGGTTCGCCGCGACGATGCTACCCCCCATGTCTACCGACAGCACCGGAAAGTCCAGCGCCCCCAGCAACGCATTGAGCTCCATGTGGCGACGCTCGCTGGGCATCAGCCCGACCCGCTTGACGCCGAACACACCGGCGATCGACTCGAACTTGGGCCGCAATGCCTGGAACTGCAGGTTGATGAGGTTCGGGCAGTGCAGGTAGATAGCATTGCCATGATCGCCTCCTACTTCGCCACGCAGCACGTTGATGCCGTACTCCACGAGCAGGTTGAGGATGTCCCGAAGAATGCCGATGCGGTTCTGGCAGTGCACTTTGATACGCATGAGAGCTCTCGAAGCAGCGAAGTTTTTCAACGCCGCGCAGAAAAGTCGTAAAGATAAGCTGACAAAAATAGCCAAATCGTCCGCTGGATCGCCTGAATTCTCCGGCATGCCACGTATTTTGTAAAATTATCGTTACGATCTCGCACATCAAACGCTGGTGTCAGCGCGTTTGAGGCCGTGCAAATCGGCAAGTGGCGGGATATTCCTAGGGTATGTCGTGGACATAACAAGAAAGCCCTCACCAGGAGAGCCACATGAAACAGACGCAATACGTGGCACGCGAGCCCGATGCGCACGGTTTTATCGACTACCCGCAGCAAGAGCATGCGGTGTGGAACACGCTGATCACCCGTCAGTTGAAGGTCATCGAAGGCCGCGCGTGCCAGGAATACCTGGACGGCATCGACCAGCTCAAGCTGCCCCATGACCGCATTCCGCAACTGGGCGAGATCAACAAGGTGCTGGACGCCACCACCGGCTGGCAGGTTGCCCGCGTGCCAGCACTGATCCCCTTCCAGACCTTCTTCGAACTGCTGGCCAGCAAGCGCTTCCCAGTCGCCACGTTCATCCGTACTCCGCAAGAGCTGGACTACCTGCAGGAACCGGACATCTTCCACGAGATCTTTGGCCACTGCCCGCTGCTGACCAACCCCTGGTTCGCCGAATTCACCCACACCTACGGCAAACTGGGCCTGGCGGCAACCAAGGAACAGCGCGTCTACCTGGCTCGGCTGTACTGGATGACCATCGAGTTCGGCCTGATGGAGACCCCGCAAGGTCGCAAGATCTATGGCGGCGGCATCCTCTCCTCGCCAAAGGAGACCGTCTACAGCTTGTCTGGCGAGCCGGAGCACCAGGCCTTCGACCCCGTCGAAGCCATGCGCACGCCGTACCGCATCGACATCCTGCAGCCGCTGTATTTCGTACTGCCGAACCTCAAGCGCCTGTTTGACCTGGCCCACGAAGACATCATGGGCATGGTCCAGCACGCCATGCAGTTGGGCCTACACGCCCCCAAATTTCCACCCAAGGTCGCTGCCTGAGCGACCTTGCCGACCATAATCAGAATCGGAAAACACCCCATGAATGCCTTGAACCAAGCCCATTGCGAAGCCTGCCGCGCCGATGCGCCGAAAGTCACCGATGACGAGCTGGCCGAGCTGATCCGCGAGATCCCGGACTGGAACATCGAAGTGCGTGACGGCCACATGGAGCTGGAGCGCGTGTTTCTGTTCAAGAACTTCAAGCATGCCCTGGCCTTTACCAACGCCGTGGGCGAAATCGCGGAAGCCGAAGGCCACCACCCGGGCCTTCTGACCGAGTGGGGCAAGGTCACCGTAACCTGGTGGAGCCACTCGATCAAAGGCCTGCACCGCAACGACTTCATCATGTGCGCGCGTACCGACAAGGTTGCCGAGACGGCTGAAGGCCGTAAGTAACCGGTAAACAGGGCCGCTGCGCGCCCCGCTCGTGGGTAAACCCGCTCCAACAACACCGGTGTTGTGGACGCAGGCTTGCTCGCCAATGGGGCGCCCAGCGGCCCTTTTTTGCCAGAAAAATGTCCGGTAGCCGCCCGCAAAACCGACAAGCGACGGGGAAAATTTACAAACTGTCATCCAGACTTGTGTATCCTGCGTCAGCTTTACGAAGCTCCAAACGCGCCTGGCGCAGCCTTTTCACTCACACTTGCGAGGAACGACGAGATGCACGAAATCCCGAATCTTCCCTTCCCAAGCCTGAACCCCGAAGAGCAAACCGTTGCCGCTCACTCCGAACCGACGCCTGCCGTCGAGGATGGCGACGATCAATCCAGCGCTGACCAGGAATAACCGCGCATCCCCCGACTGTGTGAAAACGGCTGACCTGCGGACTACCGCCTTCATCACGTTTTCACACCGTCCTGAACTTCTTCCCTGTAGGCCCCCATGCCCGACTCACCGCGCCCCCTTGCGGTCACCCTGCAAGTGGTCTCCATCGTCCTTTTCACGTTCATCGGCTACCTGAACATCGGCATTCCCCTGGCCGTGTTGCCCAGCTATGTGCACAACGACCTGGGTTTCAGCACCGTGATCGCCGGCCTGGTGATCAGCGTGCAGTACCTGGCCACGTTGCTCAGCCGCCCTACCGCCAGCCGCATCATCGACAACCAGGGCAGCAAGAGGGCCGTCATGTACGGCCTTGCCGGCTGCGGCGTGAGCGGCGTCTTCATGCTGGCCTGTGCCTTCCTGACCCACCTGCCCTGGCTGAGCCTGGCCTGCCTGCTGGTTGGCCGCCTGGTGCTGGGCAGCGCCGAAAGCCTGGTGGGCTCCGGCTCGATCGGCTGGGGTATCGGCCGGGTCGGGGCGCAAAATACTGCCAAGGTCATCTCCTGGAATGGCATCGCCAGTTACGGCGCACTGGCCATCGGCGCCCCGCTAGGCGTGCTCATGGTCAAGAGCCTGGGCCTTTGGAGCATGGGGGTAAGCATCCTTTTGCTGTGCGCAGCTGGCCTGCTGCTGGCATGGCCAAAACGCGCCGCGCCAATTGTCAGCGGCGTGCGCCTGCCGTTTCTGCAGGTGCTGGGTAAAGTGTTCCCCCACGGTTCGGGGCTCGCACTCGGCTCGATCGGCTTCGGCACCATCGCCACCTTCATCACCCTGTACTACGCCAGCCATGGCTGGGAAAACGCGGCCCTTACGCTGAGCCTGTTCGGCGCCAGCTTCATCAGCGCACGCCTGCTGTTCGGCAACTTGATCAACCGCATTGGCGGGTTTCGCGTGGCGATCGCATGCCTGTCAGTGGAGACACTGGGCTTGCTGATGCTGTGGTTGGCGCCGAGCGCCGAGATGGCATTGGCCGGCGCAGCGCTCAGTGGCTTTGGCTTCTCGCTGGTGTTCCCCGCGCTGGGCGTAGAGGCGGTGAACCAGGTGTCTGCTGCCAACCGCGGGGCGGCGGTAGGCGCCTATTCACTGTTCGTCGACTTGTCGCTGGGGATTACCGGGCCGCTGGTGGGCGCGGTGGCGTCGGGGTTTGGCTTTGCTTCGATGTTTCTCTTCGCGGCGGCGGCAGCCTGCGGCGGGCTGGTATTGAGCCTGTACCTTTACCGGCAGGCGCGGCAGGCTCGGCAAACCCTGCCGCAGGCTTGATGCTGCGACGCGTGTAACAGCCTTTTCGCGGGACAACCCCGCGAAAAGGCCACCGCAGATTTACCGCTGCGCGTGCTGCAACACCACTTCCAGCGGATGGCGCATCTGCCGTTCAGTCATGCGCTTGACCTGGCTACGGCACGAGTACCCGGTCGCCAGCGCTTCGCCTTCCTTGTCCAGCTTGGTCGCCCACGACTGCTCGAAAATGGTCCGCGACGTTTCCTGGTTGCGCGCCTCATGCCCATAAGTACCTGACATGCCACAGCAGCCCGTAGCCTCGGTCACCAGCGTCAGGCCCAGGCGAGCGAACACTTGCTCCCACTGTTTGGTGCTGGCCGGCACATTGGTCTTCTCCGTGCAGTGCGCCATCAGGCGGAAACGACCAGGCGCCGTCGCCGGCTGCTCAGGCAGCACATCCATCAGCCATTCCTGTGGCAGCAGCACCTTGGGGCTGCCTTCCAGGCCCGGCACTTTCTGGTACTCCTGGCGATAAACCAGGGTCATCGCCGGGTCCAGGCCCACCAGCGGCACACCGCAGTCGGCCAAGGCCTTGAGCTGGGTAGCATTACGGACGGCCGCCTTAGCGAAGGCACCGAGGAAGCCCTGTACGTGCAGCGGCTTGCCGTTGGCGCTGTAGGGCGCCAGGAACACACGGTGCCCCAGCCGATGGGCCAGCTCGATGAACGCTGCCAGCAGTGGTGTCTCGAAGTAGCGGGTAAAGGCATCCTGCACCAGCACGATGCTACGCTGGCGTTGGGCCGGCGTCAGTTCGCGCAACGCTGGCACGCTGGCCACACCAACCCGGCAGCGCGTCAGCGTGGACTGGAAGTTGAAACGGCTGATCAGCGGGCTGTCGACCATGCCCACCTTGTCCGCCAGCAGCTTACTCACCCATTTCGACCCCATCACCGCGTTGTACAACCCCGGCGCGTGGGCCAGGTAGGGAATGGTGAACTCCAGCGAGCCGATCAGGTAATCACGCAGCGGGCGCTGGTAGCGCCCGTGGTACAGCTCGAGGAAGCGCGAACGGAAGTCCGGTACGTTGACCTTGATCGGGCACTGGCCGGCGCACGACTTGCACGCCAGGCAACCGGCCATGGCATCGTACACCTCATGGGAGAAATCTTCCTGGCCCTGGCGGCGTGCGCGGTTGTTGCGCAGCCGTGCTGGCAGGCCCTTGAGCCAGGACACCTTGTTGCGCGCCGCGTCCAGCACGTCGATGTTCGCCTGGCCTTGCAGACGCAGCCACTCACGCATCAGCGAGGCACGCCCCTTGGGCGAATGCTGGCGCTCGCGGGTGGCTTTCCACGACGGGCACATGGCGTCATTGGGGTCATAGTTGTAACAGGCACCGTTGCCGTTGCAGTGCACGGCGCTGGCGAAGTCCTGCCACACACGCTCGTCGATGGTCCGGTCCAGATCACCTCGCAGGGTCACACCATCGACCTTGGTCAAACCTTCGGCGCTGTCGGGGGGGGTGCAGATCTTCCCGGGGTTGAGCTGGTTGCGCGGGTCGAAGGCCCCTTTGAGGCGCTGCAGCGCCGGGTACAGCTCACCGAAGTACTGCGGCACGTATTCCGAACGCAAGCCCTTGCCATGTTCGCCCCACAGCAGGCCACCGTAGCGCTTGGTCAAGGCCGCCACGGCATCGGAGATCGGCTTGACCAGCGCCGCCTGGGCCGGGTCCTTCATGTCCAGTGCCGGGCGCACATGCAGCACGCCAGCGTCGACGTGGCCGAACATGCCATAGGCCAGGCCATGGCCATCGAGCAGCGCACGGAAGTCGGCGATGTAGTCGGCCAACTGCTCTGGCGGCACGGCGGTATCTTCAACGAACGGCTGCGGGCGCACTTCGCCCTCGACGTTGCCCAGCAAGCCCACCGAACGCTTGCGCATGGTATAGACACGGGTCACCGCCTCGGCACCTTCAGCCAAGGTGTGGCCCAGGCGCTCGACGCTGGTGTCGCGCTGCAGGTGCTCGACGAAGGCTTCGACCCGGGCATTGACCTCGGCCGGCTCATCGCCGCAGAACTCCACCAGGTTGATACCCAGGGTCGGGCGCTCGGCGTCGGCCGGGAAGTATTCAGCGACGCTGTGCCAGACGATGTCCTTCATCGCCAGCATCAATACCTTGGAGTCCACCGTCTCGATCGACAGCGGCTTGTGCGCCATCAACGCGTTGGCATCGCGCAGCGCATCCATGAAGCTGGTGTAGCGGACGTTGACCAGCACTGCGTACTTGGGGATCGGCAGCACGTTGAGCTTGGCTTCGACCACGTAACCCAACGATCCTTCGGCACCGCACAGCACGCTGTTGAGGTTGAAGCGGCCCTGCTCGTCGCGCAGGTGCGCCAGGTCGTAACCGGTCAGGCAGCGGTTGAGCTTGGGGAAGGTGGTTTCGATCAGTTCGGCCTGGGTTTGCTGGATGTGGCGCGCTGTGCGATACACCTCGCCGACCCGGCCCGGCGCGGCGCACGCCTGCTCGAGCGCTGCATCGTCGATCGGCAGACTGTGCAGGCGCTCGCCACCCAGCAGCACGCTGTGCAGCTCGAGCACGTGGTCGCGGGTTTTACCGTAGGTGCAGCTACCCTGGCCACTGGCGTCGGTGTTGATCATGCCGCCGACGGTGGCGCGGTTGGAGGTGGACAGCTCGGGCGCGAAAAACAGGCCATGGGGCTTGAGCGCGGCATTGAGCTGGTCTTTGACCACACCGGCCTGCACCCGCACCCAACGCTCTTCGACGTTGATTTCCAGGATGTTGTTCATGTGCCGCGACAGGTCGACAACGATGCCGTCGGTGAGCGACTGGCCGTTGGTGCCAGTTCCACCGCCTCGCGGAGTCAGCTTGACCTGCTGAAAGCGCTCCTCGGCCATCAGGGCCGCCACGCGGGCCACGTCGTCAGCGTCTTGGGGGAACACTGCGGCCTGGGGCAAACGCTGATAGATGGAGTTATCGGTGGCCAGCACCGTGCGCGTACCGTAGTCGGCACTGATCTGGCCGCGGAAGCCGCTGTTGCGCAGGGCTTCGAGGAATTCGGGGTAGTGGGCACTCGGCGCTGTGGCGGGAGCAAGGGTCGGCAGCTGGGCGATCATCGAAGGATGGCCTCTTTAGGGGCTAATTCACGGAAATCTTGTCGTTCCGGCATGGGTCGCTGCATGCAGGGATGACGTGTAGGCCAATGTTCCTGTAGTTTTGCCTCAGGGGCAAACGGATAATCCTGCCGCTATCAATGACTTTTATGAATGAATTACCGTCACCTGACCCCGTCCATGTCGCTGCTGCTGGCTTTCGAGGCGGCGGCACGGCATGAAAGTTATACCCGCGCCGCCGCCGAACTGTCGCTGACGCAAAGCGCGGTCAGCCGCCAGGTGCAGGCCTTGGAGCAGCAACTGGGCCTGACCCTGTTCCGCCGCGAAGGCCGCCAGGTGCAGCTGACCGCCGTCGGCCGGCTGTATCAGCGCGAGCTGAGCGAGGCACTGGGGCGCATCCGCAGCGCCACCTTGCAGGCCCTGGCCTATCAGTCCGGCGTGGGTACCCTGCGCCTGGCGACATTGCCGACCTTCGGTTCCAAATGGCTGCTCCCCCGCCTTCATGCCTTCTACAGCGCCCACCCGGGCATGCTGGTGCATATCCATTCACGGATCGAGGCAATCAATTTCGACACCAGTGAGATCGACGCGGCCATCGGCGTGGCTAGCCATGACCTGCCAGGGCTGATCTGCCATCGCCTGCATGCCGAGGAGCTGGTGGTGATCCTGCCGCCAGAGGCCGGTGGCGATGGGCAGGGCTGGGACCCGACACGCATCAGCGACCAGGTGCTGCTCAATGTCGCCAACAACCCCCATGCCTGGGGTGAGTGGTTTTCGCACCATGGCCTGCCGCACCGGGCCATGCGCCTGGGGCCGAGCTTCGAACTGACATCGCACCTTATCCAGGCGGTACGCGCGGGGATCGGTATTGGCCTGGTACCGCGGATCCTGGTGGAGGAGGAGCTGGCCAAGGGCGAACTGTTCAGCCCAGGGGCGGCGTTCGCCAGCCAGCGCAGTTACTACCTGATCTATCCACCGCGGAATGAGGCACTGCCTTCGCTGCGGGCGTTTCGAAGCTGGTTGCTCGAGCAGATCTGAATGCCCCCTGCCAGCGTCAGGGCCTGACCAGGCAACAAAAAACCCGATGCCAGTCGCCTGACATCGGGTTTTGCCGGTGGCGTTCAGCTGTTACTTGGCCACAGTACCGGCAGCCCCACCATTGACCAGTACCCGGCGCTTGGGCTTGATGAGGTAGAGGAAGAACATCACCAGCACCCACACCGGAATCGCGTACACCGAAATCTGAATACCCGGGATCTGCAACATGATGCCCAGGATCAGCACCACGAACGCCAGGCAGATGTAGTTGCCGTAGGGGTACCAGAGCGCCTTGAACAGCGGCTTCTGCCCAGTACGGTTCAGGTGCTGGCGGAATTTCAGGTGCGAGTAGCTGATCATCGCCCAGTTGATCACCAGGGTCGCCACCACCAACGACATCAGCAACTCCAGGGCATTCTGCGGCATGAAGTAGTTGAGCAGCACCGCGAACAGGGTCACGCCGGCCGATACCAGGATCGAACGTACCGGCACACCGCGCTTGTCGACCTTGGCCAGGGCAGCGGGCGCGTCACCTTGCTCGGCCATGCCCAGCAGCATGCGGGCATTGCAGTAGGTGCCGCTGTTGTACACCGACAACGCAGCGGTCAACACCACGAAGTTCAACAGGTGGGCAGCCACATCGCTGCCCAGCAGCGAGAACACCTGCACGAACGGGCTGCTGCCGTAGCTGCCGCCGGACGCGTCGATGCTGGCGACCAGGTTGTCCCAGGGGGTCAGCGACAGGAGGACCACCAGGGCACCGATGTAGAAGATCAGGATGCGGTAGATGACCTGGTTGATCGCCTTCGGGATCACGGTTTTCGGCTTGTCGGCTTCGGCTGCGGTGAAACCGAGCATTTCCAGGCCACCGAAGGAGAACATGATGAAGGCCAATGCCATGACCAGGCCGCTGACGCCGTGCGGGAAGAAGCCGCCATGGGCCCACAGGTTGGTCACCGAGGCTTCAGGGCCACCGCTGCCGCTGGTCAACAGGTAGGCACCCAGGCCGATCATGCCAACGATCGCCGCGACCTTGATGATGGCGAACCAGAACTCGGCCTCGCCAAAGACCTTCACGTTCATCAGGTTGATAACGTTGATCAGCAGGAAGAAGCCAGCAGCCGTGACCCAGGTCGGGATCTCCGGCCACCAGTAGTGGATGTACTTGCCGACCGCAGTGAGCTCCGACATGCCCACCAGGATGTACAGCACCCAGCAGTTCCAGCCCGACATGAAGCCGGCGAAACCGCCCCAATACTTGTGGGCAAAGTGGCTGAACGAACCGGCCACCGGCTCTTCTACGATCATTTCGCCGAGCTGGCGCATGATCATGAAGGCGATGAAGCCGCAGATGGCGTAGCCGAGGATCATCGACGGGCCGGCGGATTTCATCACGCCTGCCGAGCCGAGGAACAGGCCGGTACCAATCGCGCCGCCAAGGGCGATCAACTGGATATGGCGGTTCTTCAGGCCCCGCTTGAGCTCGCCTGAATGCATGTTTTGTCCACTCATGAACGAAGTCACCTGCATTGTTTTTATCTGTGACGGAATCGGACCCACCGCGCTCGTGGCGCAGCGGAATGAGCAAGGTGGTTACCTTGGGTTTCTTGCAAACGGTTGCCGCCAGGGCGGATCAACCTGGTGTGAGCAAGAGTGCGCGGTACGCAAGAGAGTCACAGGTAAAACGCGGCGCACTGTATACCCCTGCAAGCGCGCAGGCGTCAACGCGTTGCGTCATTTCCTCAGAAAAAACGCAGCGGTCCTGTGGTAGGAAGCCTTGAAAGGCGAAGTGATCGGCGTACATGGCGCCTCCATTTGTTGTTCTGTCAGCCCGGCTCTGTGGACGGGCTTCTGCACACGGCAATGGCTGCTATAACAGCCTGGGGCGGGGGTTTGGGCAATAGGGCGAGAGGCTGGTCGGGGACGTTGGCACCCCTGGCGCGGCAAGATCTGTTTACAGAAATTCAGGTGGACCCAGAAAATCGGGCAAATTCGTATAATTTTCTTTACAGACCGGTCTGAAACCTTGCCAGTCATCGGAAAATTTCTTTTTTGTTCAACACCTTGTGTATTGCAGGTTCGCGCAGGCGAAAAAAAACCAGCCCGAAGGCTGGCCTTTCATGACTGCCAGAGCAGATCAGCCACGTGGCTTGCCGCGACCACGGCCTGCCGGCTTGTCAGCGTCCGGCTTGGTGGTGCGCTTGCGCATCTCGCTTGGGCGCTCGGCAACCGTGCTGCCGCGGTTACCCTTACGCGGCGCTTCTTCACGCGGCTGGCGCGCAGGGCGCTCGGCCGTGCCGGCTTCATGGGCTGGGCGCAGGTTGCGCACGCGCTCGTTACGCCCCATAGGCCGGGTGGACTTGCGCTGCATGCGCTCCATTTTGTCCTTGGCCTTGAGGTTGAGGGTAGGCAGCGCGACCGGTTGCAGGCCCACTTCAGCGGCCAGGATGTCGATCTCACCCTGGGTCATTTCACGCCAGCGGCCCATCGGCAGGTCGGAATTGAGGAACACCGGGCCGAAGCGCACGCGCTTGAGGCGGCTGACCACCATGCCCTGGGACTCCCACAGGCGACGCACTTCACGGTTGCGGCCTTCCATCACCACGCAGTGGTACCAGTGGTTGAAGCCTTCACCACCCGGTGCTTTCTGGATATCGGTGAACTTGGCGGGGCCGTCTTCGAGCATCACGCCCGCCTTAAGGCGTTCGATCATCTCGTCGTCCACTTCACCCCGTACACGTACCGCGTACTCACGGTCCATCTCGTAGGACGGGTGCATCAGGCGATTGGCCAACTCACCGTCGGTGGTGAACAGCAGCAGGCCGGTCGTGTTGATGTCCAGGCGACCAATGTTGATCCAACGGCCTTCCTTCGGGCGCGGCAGACGGTCAAACACGGTTGGGCGGCCTTCCGGGTCGTCGCGGGTGCAGATTTCGCCATCAGGCTTGTTGTACATGATCACCCGACGGGTGGCCTCGGCGGCTTCTTCACGCTTGATCAGCTTGCCGTCAACGGCAATGGCGTCATGCAGGTCGACGCGCTGACCCAGGGTGGCCTCCACACCATTGACCTTGATGCGGCCCTGGCTGATCCAGGCCTCGACATCACGGCGCGAACCAACGCCGATACGTGCCAGCACTTTCTGCAGCTTTTCGCCGGATGGAGGGGTGAATTCGGTGTCTTGCAGGTCTTGCTCACTCATCTGGGCACCTCCCGGTGTAGGAATGAAAACAGGGTTCTGGCGACGAACGCGCCAAAAGGCCGCGCATCATACGCGGTTCGGCGGGGGAACGCACTGCAGCCTAGAGGGTTTTGCAGCAGTGGGGCGGGTTTTCTGCCCGGCGGTGATTGTGCAGTCAGTGCCAGCCACTTCGCAGGGAACCCCGCTTCCACAAGGACGGCGTAGCGTTCAAGGGAGCCAAAGGCTCAGGGCTGCCCTTTGTCTTCTGCCTGAAGCGAGCCATCAGGCTCTGCCGCCTCTGCTTCACGCAGATCGTCAAAGTCGGTCTTCAACCCCTCTTCCATGGCATCGAGCTCAACCAGCAAGCTACGGAAGCTGGTTTCTTCCTTCGGCTCGGCAACCTCGTCATCCTCACCCAGGCTGGCATCGGCCAACGCCTGCAGATGCGCCGGCACCGGTGCATCATCCGGGTCGAGCACAGGTTCGGGCTCCATTTCACGCAACTCGGCCAATGCCGGCAGCTCGTCCAGGCTCCTGAGGTTGAAGTGATCGAGAAATGCCTTGGTCGTGGCGAACATTGCCGGCCGCCCCGGCACCTCGCGATAGCCGACGATGCGAATCCACTCGCGCTCCATCAACGTCTTGATGATGTTGCTGTTGACCGCCACGCCCCTTACATCTTCGATCTCGCCACGGGTGATCGGCTGGCGGTAGGCGATCAACGACATGGTTTCGAGCAACGCTCGGGAATAACGCTGCGGGCGCTCCTCCCACAGCCGGCCCACCCAGGGTGCATACGCTTCTCGGATCTGCAGGCGGTAGCCGCTGGCTACCTCCTTGAGCTCGAAGGCACGGCCTGTGCAAGACTTGCCAAGGACCTCGAGGGCTTTCTTGAAAACCTTGGGTTCGGGCCGCTCGGCCTCTTCGAAAAGCTCGTACAAGCGCTCGAGCGATTGCGGCTTGCCGCTAGCAAGCAGAAAGGCCTCGATCAGCGACGCCAGTTCGCGGGGTTCATTCAGGTTCATCAGGTTCTTCGACAGGCTCGGCTCGGACCCGGACATGGATCACGGCGAAAGGCTCATTCTGCACCAGTTCGATCAGCGATTCCTTCACCAGCTCAAGAATCGCCATGAAGGTCACCACCACGCCCAGCTTGCCCTCCTCGGCAGTGAACAGCTCGACGAAGGGCACGAAGCCGCCCCCCTTGAGGCGCTCCAGCACCTCGCTCATGCGCTCGCGGGTCGACAAGGTCTCACGGGTGATCTGGTGGCTTTCGAACAGGTCGTTGCGGCGCATGACCTCTGCCATGGACACCAGCAGCTCCTCCAGGCTGACCTGGGGCAACAGCTTGCGCACCTTGGCCTGCGGCGCTTCAAGGCGCGGCACGACAACCTCGCGGCCAACCCGCGGCAGCGTGTCCAGGCCCTCGGCGGCCGCCTTGAAGCGCTCGTACTCCTGCAGGCGGCGAATCAGTTCAGCACGTGGGTCACCCTCCTCTTCCTCGATCTCGGCCGAGCGTGGCAACAACATCCGCGACTTGATCTCGGCCAGCATGGCGGCCATCACCAGGTACTCGGCGGCGAGCTCCAGGCGCACGCTCTTCATCAGCTCGACATAGCCCATGTACTGGCGCGTGATTTCGGCCACGGGTATGTCGAGGATGTCGATGTTCTGCTTGCGGATCAGGTACAGGAGCAGGTCAAGCGGCCCCTCGAAGGCTTCGAGGATGACTTCCAGCGCATCCGGCGGGATATACAGGTCCACCGGCATTTCCGTCAGGGCTTCGCCGTAGACCAGGGCCAACTGCAACTGCTGGGGCGCGTCGGCCTCTTCAGCCGGCGCCTCGGGCGCCTCCACCTCGCTCACGCGCTGACCAGGAAAGGCTTGGGATCGCCACATCCTTCGCGGATCAGTTCAGGTTCGTCGCCAGACAGGTCAATGATGGTCGAGGCCTTGAGGTCGCCGAAACCGCCATCGATGACCAGATCGACATGGTGCTCCAGGCGCTCGCGGATTTCGTAGGGGTCAGTCATTGGCTCGGTGTCACCGGGCAGGATCAGGCTGACGCTCATCAGCGGTTCGCCAAGCTCGGCCAGTAGCGCCAAGGTAATGGCGTGGTCGGGCACGCGCAGGCCGATGGTGCGGCGCTTTTCATGCAGCAACAAGCGCGGCACCTCGCGGGTGCCGTTGAGAATGAAGGTATACGGCCCGGGCACATGAGCCTTGAGCAGGCGGAAGGTCCCGGTGTCGACTTTGGCGTACAGGCCCAGTTGCGACATGTCGCAACACATCAGTGTGAAATTGTGGGTCTTGTCCAACCCGCGCAGCCGCCGCACCCGCTCTATCGCCGCCTTGTCGCCTATCTGGCAACCCAGGGCGTAGGCCGAGTCGGTCGGGTAGACCACCACGCCGCCCTTGCGGATGATCTCCACGGCCTGGCGGATCAGCCGCGGTTGCGGATTCTCCGGGTGTATCTGGAAAAATTGGCTCACGAAATCGTCCTGTTCATATCGCCATAGGCTGTTCATGGCTGAATCGCCGCCACAGGGGTGGCAGGTCCTCGGGCAATGGCCGGTAGGCACCGATCTCGCCCCAGGTGCCGGGGCCGTGGAAATCGCTGCCAGCGCTTGCCAGCAGACCAAACTCACGGGTGAGGATGGACATCGTACCCACCTGCTCGGCCGGCATCATCCCATTGACCACCTCAAGCGCCTGCCCGCCTGCCTGAATATAGTCGGCAATCAGCCTTCTGCGCTTGCTGCGGGTCAGATCGTAGTGCATGGGGTGCGCCAGGCTCACCCAGGCGTTGGACTGTCGCAAGGTGGCAACGGTTTCCTCGAGCGTGGGCCAGTGCAACTTCACATCGCCCAGCTTGCCCGCGCCCAGCCACTTGCGAAACGCCTCACCACGGTCCTTGACGTGCCCTGCGCGCACCAGGTACTCGGCAAAGTGCGGCCGCGCCGGGGCATTGCCGCTGTCGCCCAGTTCCTGCTGCACGGCACGGGCCCCGTCCAGAGCGCCAGGCATGCCCTTGGCCGCCAGCCGTTTGTCGATTTCCTCGGCACGCAGCCAGCGGCCACGGTGCAGGGACTCGATCGCGTCAAGCAGCGGCGGCGCCTCGAGTGGGAAGTCATAGCCCAGGATATGAATGGTTGCGCCACCCCAGGTGCACGACAGCTCTACCCCGCTGACCCAGCGCATGCCGCGCTCGGCGCAGGCCTGGCGGGCCTCGGGGAGGCCTTCGAGGGTGTCATGGTCGGTCAGTGCCAGCGTCTGCACCCCGTGCTCATGGGCCCGGGCGACCAGGACCGCAGGCGACAGGGCGCCATCGGAGGCCGTGCTGTGACAGTGCAGATCAACATTCATGGAGGAGCGCTACCGCTGGAATCGATGTTTGTTATTATGCCGTCACATCCCGATTCTGGCTGCCATTGTGAAACAATTCATCGATTTCATCCCGCTGCTGCTGTTCTTCATCGTCTACAAGCTTGACCCGCGCCCCCTGGAAGTCGCCGGCCACAGCTTCGAATTCGGCGGCATCTACAGCGCCACGGCGATGCTGATCATCAGCTCGCTGGTGGTGTATGGCGCGCTGTTCCTGCGCCAGCGCAAGCTGGAGAAAGGGCAGTGGCTGACCCTGGTCGCATGCCTGGTATTCGGCGGCCTGACCCTGACCTTCCACAGCGAAACCTTCCTCAAGTGGAAGGCGCCGGTGGTCAACTGGTTGTTCGCCCTGGGCTTTGCCGGCAGCCACTTCATCGGTGACCGGGTACTGATCAAACGCATCATGGGCCACGCCCTGACGCTGCCCGATGCCATCTGGACCCGCCTGAACCTGGCCTGGATCGCGTTTTTCCTGTTCTGTGGCGCGGCCAACCTGTTCGTCGCGTTCACCTTCCAGGCGTTCTGGGTCGACTTCAAGGTATTCGGCAGCCTGGGCATGACCGTGCTCTTCCTGGTGGCGCAGGGTGTATACCTGTCGCGCCACCTGCATGACGACCCCTCCACCTCCAAACCCAAGGATTGACATGCTCTACGCCATCATCGCCAGCGACGTCGCAGATTCCCTGGAAAAACGCCTGGCCGCGCGCCCGGCGCACATCGAACGCCTGCAGCAGCTCAAGACCGAAGGCCGTGTGGTGCTGGCTGGCCCGCACCCGGCCATCGACAGCAACGACCCAGGTGCAGCCGGTTTCAGTGGCAGCCTGATCGTGGCCGAGTTCGATTCCCTGGCCGCCGCCCAGGCCTGGGCCGATGCCGATCCGTACATTGCCGCGGGCGTGTACGACAACGTCATCGTCAAGCCATTCAAGCAAGTCTTGCCCTGATCGATAAATTGGCGGCGTCTGCGGTATCTTTGCCACTGGCAGGCGCGTCAGACGCCGTCGATTTGAATTGAGTGAGTCATGAGCGAGCTGTTACTGATTGATGATGACCAGGAACTCTGCGAGCTGCTCGGCAGCTGGCTGACCCAGGAAGGTTTTACCGTCCGCGCCTGCCATGATGGCCAGAGCGCGCGCCAGGCGTTGGCCGAACATGCACCCGCAGCCGTGGTGCTCGACGTGATGCTGCCCGATGGCAGCGGCCTGGAACTGCTCAAGCAACTGCGCAGCGAGCATGCCGAGCTGCCGGTGCTGATGCTGTCGGCACGTGGCGAACCCCTGGACCGTATTCTGGGCCTGGAACTGGGCGCTGACGATTACCTGGCCAAGCCCTGCGACCCGCGTGAACTCACTGCGCGCCTGCGCGCCGTGCTGCGTCGCAGCCATCCCACCGCCGCCACCACTCAGGTCGAGATCGGCGACCTGGCCTTCAGCCCGGTACGTGGTGTGGTGAGCATCGACGGCCGCGAGATGAGCCTTACCCTGTCCGAAAGCCGCATCCTCGAGGCACTGCTGCGCCAGCCAGGCGATCCGCTGGACAAACAGGAACTGGCGCAGATCGGCCTGGGCCGCAAGCTCACCCTTTACGACCGCAGCCTGGACATGCACGTCAGCAACCTGCGCAAGAAGATCGGCCCGCATGCAGACGGGCGCCCGCGTATCGTCGCGCTGCGCAGCCGCGGCTATTACTACAGCCTGTAATCACCGGCCAGCTGCAAGCTTCAAGCGGCAAGAAAAGCCACCGCACGCCCCATTCTTGCCACTTGCCGCTTACACACTGAGGCCGCTTCTTTACCCAGCCTTTACCCTCTCCTGACTGCGCTTGACCTTGATCTCCCTAGACTGAGCTCATCCGGTAACCACCGGCCTTTGAAAGGAGAGACACCATGCGCAAGACCCTTATCGCCCTGATGTTCGCCGCCGCCCTGCCGACCGTGGCCATGGCCATGCCTGAAGGCGGCCCGCGCCACGACGGCCCGCATCATCGCGGTGACGCGCCTTTCGCCCAACTGGACCTGAGTCGCGACCAGCGCCAGCAGATCGGCAAGCTGATGGGCGAGCAGATGAAGAACCGCCGCGACATCACTGAGCGCTACCTGGCCAAGCTGCCAGCCGCCGACCAGAAGGCCATGAAGGACGAACTCAAGGCCAGTCACGAGAAGACCGACAGCCAAGTCCGCGCGCTGCTCAAGCCTGATCAGCAGAAGAAGTTCGACGAGCTGCAGAAGGAACGTGAAGCACGCAAGGCTGAATGGAAGGAATTCCAGGCCTGGAAAGCTGAAAAAGCCGGCAAGGCCCAGTAAGCTGTCCCCCCGATGCCCGGCCCGCCCCCAAGCGGGCCGGGCTTTTCCCGTTTACAGGAGGTGCTCTTGCGTTCTCTGTTCTGGCGCATCCTGGCCAGCTTCTGGCTGGCTATCACCCTGGTCGCTGGCTTATCGATCCTGTTGGGCCACATGCTCAACCAGGACGCCTGGATCCTCAGCCGCCACCCTGGCTTGAATACCCTGGCCAGCCATTGGGCCAAGCACTATGAGCAGGAAGGTCTGGAATCGGCGCAGAACTTTCTCGAGCGACGCAAGCAGCGCTTCAAGATCGACGTACAAGTGCTCGATGACAGTGGTGATGCCGTGGTACCTGGCACCTTCCCACGTCGCGCCGCCGCGTTCGAGGCACGTCAGCACAATGACGAGCGTCGCCTGCCTTGGCGCCGCCTGACCGAGGAATACACCAGCCCAGACACTGGCGAGACCTACCTGCTGATCTACCGCATTCCTCACCCGGAACTGGATGCCTGGCATCGCGAGAGCCTGCTCTGGCCATTGAGCGCCCTGGGTATAGCCTTGGTGGTGTTGACCCTGTTCAGCCTGCTGGTGACACTGTCCATCACCCGCCCCCTCAGCCGCCTGCGCGGTGCGGTGCATGACCTGGGCCAGGCCAGTTACCAGCAGAACAGCCTCGCCCGCCTGGCGGCACGGCGCGACGAGTTTGGTGTACTGGCCAAAGATTTCAACAAGATGGGTGCCCGCCTGCAGAGCTTGATCGGCAGCCAGCGCCAGTTGCTGCGCGACGTTTCCCACGAGCTACGTTCCCCCCTCGCCCGCCTGCGCATTGCCCTGGCCCTGGCCGAACGTGCCGAACCGGCACAGCGCCAGGCCTTGTGGCCACGCCTGACCCGCGAGTGCGACCGCCTGGAAGACTTGATCAGCGAGATTCTCACCTTGGCCCGGGTCGATGCCGAACAAGCCCATGCCGAGCCGGTCGACCTCAACGCCTTGCTCGGCAGCGTGCGTAAAGATGCACTGCTCAGTGCGCCGGAGCAGGAGCTACGGCTTGAAGCGCAACCAGGCTTGACCTTGCAAGGCTGGCCGACCTTGATCGAGCGCGCCGTGGACAACCTGCTGCGCAATGCCCTGCGTTTCAACCCTGTGGGGCAGCCGATCGAGATAAGTGCCGAGCGCGAACAGGCACGCATCGTCATCAGTGTGCGTGACCATGGGCCGGGGGTATCAGCGGAGCATCTGGCGCAATTGGGGGAGCCGTTCTTCCGCGCGCCGGGTCAGGAGGCGCCGGGGCATGGCCTGGGGCTGGCGATTGCCCGCAAGGCGGCGGAGCGCCATGGCGGAAGTCTGGTGCTGGAGAATCATCCGCAGGGCGGGTTTGTGGCCCGCCTTGAGTTGCCGCTCGCGGTGGAGATTGGCAGTTGAAGTGATGTCGGGCTTTCCGGCCTCTTCGCGGGGCAAGCCCGCTCCCACAGGGTTCCACTGAGCCTGAGGGCCCGCGAAGGGGCCAGCGAGTTACTCGCCCCAGGCGCTGACGAACTCGGCAGTCGCCAGGATAGGCGCCGAACGCGGCTCGTTCAGCGGCGTACCGACATACAGGTAACCGATCAACTCTTCGTTCTCGCCAAGCCCCAGGCCCTTGTGTACATGTGCATCAAAGGCCATGTCGCCCGTGCGCCACACCGCACCTATCCCCTGGGCATGCGCCGCAAGCAGAATGCCATGCGCCGCGCACCCTGCAGCCAGCCGCTGCTCGGACTTCGGCACCTTGAAGTGGTCCTGCAAGCTGGCGATCACCACGATCAGCAACGGTGCCCGCAGCGGCATGGCGCGGGCTTTGTCCAGTGCGGCCTGGCTGGCATCGCCCTTGTTCTGCACGGCGTGTGCAAACAGCTCACCCAGCTTCTCGCGGCCCTGCCCCTCGATGGTCAGAAAGCGCCACGGGCGCAACTGGCCGTGGTCCGGCGCCCGCAGCGCAGCCTGGAACAGCGCCTCGCGCTGGGCGGCATTGGGCGCCGGGTCGGTCAGGCGTGGCACGGATACACGGTTGAGCAATGCGTCGAGAGCCTCCATCGGCTACCCTCCTGGCAGGTGAATGTGCGGCCATTCTCAAGCTGCACGCCACAAGCTGCAAGCGCCAAGCATGCGCCGATCCATGCATAGCGCTTTTTCTTGCAGCTTGAAGCTCGCGGCTTGCAGCTACCAGACCCATAGGTAGAATGGCGCCCTTCCGTTCAGAGTCAGAGCAGATCACATGGCGTTGCCGACCTTAAGGATCATTGGTTTCATCATCGGCATCTTCCTGATCACCCTGGCGGTCAGCATGGTTGTGCCCATGGCGACCCTGGTGATCTTCGAACGTACCGGTGACCTGCCATCGTTCCTCTGGGCAAGCCTGATCACCTTCATTGCCGGCCTGGCCCTGGTCATCC
The DNA here is from genome assembly GCF_021602025.1 of Pseudomonas ceruminis. Classification (GTDB taxonomy): domain Bacteria; phylum Pseudomonadota; class Gammaproteobacteria; order Pseudomonadales; family Pseudomonadaceae; genus Aquipseudomonas; species Aquipseudomonas ceruminis. The sequence goes on along the minus strand of NZ_BQHW01000001.1, from coordinate 170,600 downwards.
AGGGCCGCCCCGAGCATGTCCACCTGCGCCCGCGGGACATGTACCTGCTGACCGTCAGCAGTTGGCTGGTGGTGTGCGTCTTCGCCGCGCTGCCCTTCCTGCTGACCCAGCACATCAGTTACACCGATGCGTTCTTCGAGAGTATGTCCGGCATCACCGCCACCGGCGCCACGGTGCTCAGCGGGCTGGATACCATGTCGCCGGGGATCTTGATGTGGCGCTCGATGCTGCACTGGCTCGGCGGTATTGGCTTCATCGCCATGGCGGTGGCGATCCTGCCGCTGCTGCGTATCGGCGGTATGCGTCTGTTCCAGACCGAGTCGTCGGACCGATCGGAAAAGGTCATGCCACGCTCGCACATGGTCGCCAAGTCTATCGTGGCGGTGTACGTCGGCTTTTCGGTGATTGGCGCCCTGGCCTTCTGGTGGGCCGGCATGAGCCCGTTCGACGCAATCAACCACGCCATGTCGGCAATTTCGACGGGCGGGTTCTCCACCTCTGACCAGTCGCTGGCCAAATGGGACATCCCGGCCGTGCACTGGGTCGCGGTGGTAGTGATGATCCTGGGTAGCCTGCCCTTCACCCTTTACGTTGCCACCCTGCGCGGCAACCGCAATGCACTGATCCGTGACCAGCAAGTACAAGGGCTGCTCGGCATGCTGGTGGTGACTTGGCTGGTGCTGGGCACCTGGTACTGGGCCACCACCAACCTGCACTGGCTCGATGCCTTGCGTCACGTTGCACTGAACGTCACGTCTGTGGTCACCACCACCGGTTTCGCATTGGGCGACTACAGCTTGTGGGGCAATTTCTCGCTGATGCTGTTCTTCTACCTGGGCTTCGTCGGCGGCTGCTCCGGCTCGACCGCCGGGGGTATCAAGATTTTCCGCTTCCAGGTGGCCTACATCCTGCTCAAGGCCAGCCTTAATCAGTTGATTCACCCGCGTGCGGTGATCAAGCAGAAATACAACGGCCACCGCCTGGACGAAGAGATCGTGCGCTCGATCCTCACCTTCTCGTTCTTCTTCGCGATCACCATCTGCGTGATGGCCTTGCTGTTGTCGCTGCTGGGCGTGGACTGGATGACCGCGTTGACCGGCGCCGCCGGTACCGTTTCGGGCGTTGGCCCAGGCCTGGGCGAAGTGATCGGCCCTTCGGGCAACTACGCCACGCTGCCGGACGCCGCCAAATGGATCCTCGCTGCCGGCATGCTGCTCGGCCGGCTGGAGATCATCACGGTGCTGGTGTTGTGCATGCCGGCGTTCTGGCGTCACTGACCACCACGGCTTGCCCGCCCAGGCGTGCGCGGTATTCGCTCGGGGTGACATCGAACCAGCGGCGGAAGGCCCGGTAGAAATTGCTAGGGTCGGCGAAGCCCAGCAGGTAAGCGGTTTCCAGCAGTGTCATGCCCGGTTGGGCAAGGTATTGCTCGGCCAGCTCACGGCGGGTGTCGTCGAGCAATGCCTGAAAGCTGGTGCCCTCTTCCTGCAAGCGCCGTTGGAGCGTGCGCTGGGACAGGTGCAGCGCCTGGGCCAGGGTTTCGCGCTTGGGCTCACCCTGGGGCAGGATGCGGCACAGCACCTGCCGCACCCGGTGCGTCACCCGGCTTTCCGAAAAACGCGCCAGGTATTCGCCGGCAAATCGGTCATGCAGGATCGCCATGGCCTCGTTGGCTGTCGGCAACGCTGCCTCCATGTCGGCGCGCTCGAACACCAGCGCATCGTGGGGCGCACCGAACACCAGCGGCGAATGAAATGCCACCTTGTACGGCTCGATATTTTTCGGTTGCGGCCCCTGGATCATGACCCGCCGAGGCTGGATCGGCCGCCCACTGAGCCACTTGCTCAGCGCCAGCGCGCACGCCAGCGAGGCCTCGGCGCTGTGCCGGGTAGGCGGCAGGTGATCGCCGTGTACCGTGAGGATCAACGCATAACCCTCCGGCCCAAGGCGGAAACTCAGGTCGGAGCTCTCGGCGATGATGCGCTGGTAACGCACCAGGCGCTCGAAGCCCTCGGCCAGCGTGCGGCTGGACATCAATGCATAGCCCACCACATGGAACGAAGCCGGCCGCACCACCCGCGCCATGTTCAAGCCGATGGCTTCGTTGCCCGAGAGTTCGACCGCCAGTTGCCACAGGCGGGTCATGGAATCCTGAGGGAAGCGCGCATCGGGGTCGTCCAATGCCGCGAAATCCAAGCCAAGCTGCCTGAACATGGCCGGGCAATCCAGCCCCTCCAGCTCAAGTGCCTTGACAATCCCTGATGCCCAGCTGGCTGACGTGGTTCTTTCACTCATGGCAGGCTTCTTATGCTGACCGCTCCGTGCGGTTAACCCCAAGGATACTTAATTGGCGCCTATTGTCACTGGCCGGCCCCGCCAATGACTCTAGACTCGATTCAGGCTCCACGCCGTGTATCCTGTCAAAAAGTGATAATTCCGGAGCACTGCCATGAACAGCACCGTGCAGTATCGCAGCTTTGCCGAGTTCTACCCCTACTACCTGGGGGAGCACAGCAACCCTACCTGCCGGCGCCTGCACTTTGTCGGCACCAGCCTGGTCATTGCCCTGCTGGCCTACACCATTGGCAGTGGCAAGTGGCTGCTGTTGCTGGCGGTGCCGGTATTCGGCTATGGGTTCGCCTGGGTCGGGCACTTCTTTTTCGAGAAGAACCGACCGGCGACGTTCAAGCATCCGCTGTATAGCTTGATTGGCGATTTCGCCATGTTTCGCGACATTCTGCTGGGGAGGGTCAGCTTGTAGGGCCTGCGGGCACCTGCTTCAGGCAGGTTCGCGCAGCGCGGCAGCCTGTTCAGCCTGCCGCGCCTGTACCTCGGCCAACCGGTACAGCTCGATGCTACCGTCCCAATGCTCGATCAATGCCGTGCAAGACTCTACCCAATCACCACAGTTGAGGTAATCCACCTCGCCGACCTTACGGATCTCGGCATGGTGGATATGCCCGCACACCACCCCATGGAAGCCGCGCCGGGTGCACTCGTGGGCAATGGCATCCTCGAAATCGCTGATGAAATTCACCGCGCCCTTGACCTTGTGCTTGAGGTACGCCGACAGCGACCAGTAACCATAGCCGTAGCGAGCGCGCCAATGGTTGAGCCAGCGGTTGAGCACCAGGGTCACCTCGTAGGCGCGGTCGCCGAGAAAGGCCAGCCAGCGGTGGTAGCGGGTGATCACATCGAACTGGTCACCATGGATGACCAACAGCCGCCGGCCGTCCGCGGTCAGATGCTCAGCCTCGTCGACCAATTGGATATTGCCCAGGACCAACTTGGAGTAACGCCGCAGGAACTCATCATGGTTGCCGGTGACGTAGATCACCTCGGTGCCGCGCTTGCTCAGGGTGAGCAAGCGGCGAATGACATTGGTGTGGGCTTGTGGCCAGTAGATGCCACTGCGCAGCTTCCAGCCGTCGATGATGTCGCCGACCAGGTAGATGCGGTCGGCCTGGTACCCCTTGAGGAACTGCGACAGGTGTTCGGCCTGACAGTCCCGCGTCCCCAGGTGCACGTCGGATATCCATAAGGTGCGCACACGCTGCTTGCGCGATGGGCGAAAACGTTCGGCATGGGTCATGGGCAGGCTCCAGCGCTGTTTGCTGGAGACTGGCAGGCAGACATGACAGATGGGTGGCAACCATGTGACGAGTGATGGGCCGCCAAGATTGGGGCACAATGGTTACCTGCCCTGCGAGGACACCCCCATGACCGCCGGCCCGATACTTTCGCTGCGCCACTATCGCGACGACCTGATCGCCCACAGCCACGAGCACCCACAATTGGTGTTCGGCCTGCGTGGCCGCCTGGATTTCGAAGTGCAGGGCCACGGCGCACGGGTCGACCGCCAGGGTCTGGTGGTGGTGCCGGCCGGCACCCATCATACCTGCGGCAGCGACACCGGCAGCCACTGCCTGGTGCTCGATGTGCCGAGCGAGCGTTGGTTACGTGAGCAACTCGGCGAGCATGCCGACGCCAGCCGCCGCCTGCTGGCGCGCCCGGGCGCACTGGGGCTGGACAGCCGCCAGCAGCAACTGGTGGATTGGCTGGCAGCCAGCCCGGTGGACGACCCGTTGATCGCCCGTCAGGGTGCGGTGTTGTTGCTGGCCAGCCTCAACCCGGCAGCTTCGGCCAGCGTAACGCCCAGCCATCGCCTGCCCTATGCCGCCTTCGACCGGCATATCGAACAGCACGCCGCCCACCCCTTGCAGGTTGCCGACTTGGCGCGCATCGCCGGGCTGTCGAGTGCCCGGCTGCATGCGCGGTTTTCCGCTGAAACTGGCATGACGCCGATGGATTACATCCGCCAGCGGCGCCTGCTCAAGGCGCGGCAGCTGGTCACGCAGACGTTGCTGCCGATGGGGGAAATTGCTGCGCAGGTGGGGTATGAATCGCAGAGTGCATTTTCGGCGGCGATGCTGCGGGCGTTTGGCTGTACGCCGATGGCGTTGCGGCGAGAGCCTGGCGACAAAGAACGCTAGGTGGGCGACAGATTGTGTCTGTCTGAGTCCTTACGCTATGGCGTGACTGGCCTATTCGCGCAGCAAGCCCGCGAAGAGGACTGACAACCCCTCTGCTCAAGGACCACCATGAACCACCGCACAGCCCTAGGCGCCCTGCACATCGGCGCGCTGCTCTTCGGCCTGACCGGCATTTTCGGCAAGCTGGCCGCCAGTGCCAGCCCAGCCATCATTGTCTTTGGTCGCGCCGCCTTCGCCGTACTCGCCCTGGCCCTGTTCGCCAGCACCGTAGGTCCAGGCTGGCAGCGCCTGAGCGGCCGTGACATACAGCGCCTGCTACTCGGCGGCGTACTGCTGGCCGGCCACTGGGGCAGTTTTTTCATCGCCGTCAAGGTGGGCGGGGTGGCCATCGCCACCCTGGGTTTCGCCAGCTTTCCGGCCTTTACCGTGATCCTCGAAGGGGTACTACTGCGCGAACGCATCCGCCGCAACGAAGGGGTACTGGTGCTGTTGGTGAGCATCGGCCTGGTACTGGTGACACCGTCATTCGACCTTGCCAGCGAAGCTACCGGCGGCCTGCTCTGGTCACTGCTTTCCGGCTTGCTGTTCTCGCTGCTGTCGCTGACCAACCGCGCAGGCTCCGGCCGCCTGCCCGCCGTACAGGCAGCGCTGTGGCAGAACCTGGTGGTGGTTCTGTGCGCACTGCCGATCGCCGCGTCCGGCCTGGGCACCGTTGCGCCCCTGGACTGGCTGTGGATCGCCCTGCTTGGCGTTTTCTGCACCGGGGTCGCTCACAGCCTGTTCGTCGCCAGCCTGGCGGTGATCAAGGCACGCACCGCCGCCGTGGTGTTCGCCATGGAGCCGATCTACGGCATCGCCATGGCCTGGGTGGTGTTTGCAGAAACCCCCACCCCGCGCATGCTGCTGGGCGGCGTGCTGATCATCTTTGCCATCGTGCTGTCCAGCCGCCTCGCGGCTGCGCAAGCACCCAAGCAACGCGCCCTGGCTGACAGTGCCTGATCAACGATCGTTGTGACCCAGGTCGCGCTGGGGGTCGATCTGGTCACGCACCCGCTGCTTGAGCACCTTGGCTTCAGGGAAGCCACCGTCAGCCTTGCGCTCCCAGATCTGCACACCATTGCAGGTAATGCGGAACACCCCGCCGGTACCGGGCTCCAGCGCAACGCGGCCAAGGTCGTCGGAGAACGTGCTAAGCAGCTCCTGCGCCAGCCAGGCGGCACGCAGCAGCCACTGGCACTGCGTGCAATATGTGATGACGATTTCCGGCTTGCTGTTGGCCATGGTGGCGCATCTCCAGTTGAGGGGATGCTTATACTAGCGGTCTTTAGCCCATGGTTTGAGACTCACGATGCGCCGCCTGCTGTTCTGCCTTTTGCTGACGCTCACCTCTTTCACCTTGCTCGCCGCCGAACCGGCCCACCCCAAGGTCGGCCTGGTGCTCTCCGGCGGGGCCGCCCGTGGCCTGGCCCACATCGGCGTGCTCAAGGCCCTGGAGGAACAGGGTGTGCGTATCGACGCCATTGCCGGCACCAGCATGGGCGCCGTGGTGGGCGGGCTGTATGCGTCCGGCTACAGCGTCGAGGAACTGGAGAAACTCGCCACCACCCTGGATTGGCAGCAGGCGCTGTCCGATGCCCCGCCGCGCAAGGATGTGCCCTTCAGGCGCAAGCAGGATGACCGCGACTTTCTGGTCAAGCAGAAACTGAGCTTTCGCGACGATGGCAGCCTTGGCCTGCCACTGGGGGTGATCCAGGGGCAAAACCTGGCATTGCTGCTGGAAAGCAAACTGGCGCACACCGCCGACACCCGCGACTTCGACAAGTTGCCGATCCCCTTTCGCGCCGTGGCCACCGACATTGCCAGTGGCGAAAAGGTGGTATTCCGCCGCGGCCACCTGCCTCAGGTGATCCGTGCCAGTATGTCGATCCCAGCTGTGTTTGCGCCGGTCGAGCTGGATGGCCGCCTGTTGGTGGACGGCGGTATGGTCGACAACATTCCGTTGGACGTGGCCCGGGAGATGGGCGTTGACCTGGCCATCGTCGTCGATATCGGTACCCCGCTACGCGATCGCAAGCAACTGGTTACCGTGGTGGACGTGCTCAACCAGTCGATCACCCTGATGACCCGGCGCAACTCCGAAGAACAACTGGCTAGCCTGCGCCACGACGACATCCTCATCCAGCCACAGCTGGCCGCTTTCGGCGTGACCGACTTTGGCCGCGCCCATGACATGATCGAAGCGGGCTACCGTGCCACCGGCCTGCTCGCCCCGCGCCTGGCGGCATTGCGCCGGCCCGAGGGTGACGTGAGCCTGGCCGTGGCCCGCTCACCCCGCCAGCGCACGCCTGTGATCACCGCGATCAAGGTGGAGAACCAGTCCAAGGTCAGCGACGATGTGATCCGCTACTACATCCGCCAGCCCATTGGCGAGCCACTGGAACTGGACCGCCTGCAGACCGACATGGGTACCCTGTATGGCCTGGACTACTTCGACGGCGTGCAGTACCGCGTGGTGCACAAGGGCGAGGATAATACGCTGGTGATCAACGCCCGCGGCAAAAGCGGTGGTACCGACTACCTGCGCCTGGGGCTGAACCTGTCGGACGACCTGCGGGGCGACAGCGCCTTCAACCTGGGCGCCAGCTACCGAGTCAACGGTATCAACCGCCTGGGCGCAGAATGGCTGACACGGGCCCAGATCGGCGACCAGCAGGAGCTCTACAGCGAATTCTATCAACCGCTCGACGTCGGCTCACGCTACTTCATCGCGCCCTACCTTGACCTGGGCTCGCAGAATATCGAGGCAACCCTGGATAACGACCCGATTGCCGAATACCGCTTGGAACGTTACGGCTTCGGCCTCAACGTCGGCCGCCAGATCGGCACCTATGGCGAAGTGCGCCTGGGCGCGGGCAAAGCATGGGGCGAGGCGCAGGTACGCATCGGCGATCAGGACCTGCCCAAAGTCAGCTTCAACGAAGGCTTCTATGAGCTGAAATACTCGTTCGACACCCTCGACAACGTGTACTTCCCGCACAGTGGTGAGGACATCGGCCTGACCCTGCGCAAGTACGACAAGTCGCTGGACTCAGATACCGATTATCGACAATGGTTATTGAATGTGGACAAGGCATTGAGCAGCGGCCCCAACACCCTGGTGCTGGGCGGGCGTTATGGGCGCACCCTGGACAAGACCGAGGTGGTGACGTCGAGCTTTGTCATGGGTGGGGCGCGGGAGCTGTCGGGCTTCCGCCAGGACTCGCTGTCGGGGCAGAACGTGAGCCTATTGCGCATGGTCTACTACCGCCGCCTGACACCACGCTCCTACCTGCCGCTGGACTTCCCGCTGTACATCGGCGGCTCGCTGGAACGTGGCAGGGCCTGGAACAACGACAATGAGTTCGACAGTGGCTACATCAATGCGGCAAGCATCTTCCTGGGCTTGGACACGCCATTGGGGCCGCTGAACCTGAGCTACGGGGCCAACAGCGCGCATGAACAGGCGGTGTACCTGAACCTTGGAAATACCTTCTGAATGAAAGGGGCTGGGTTGCAGCCCCTATTTTCAGGATTTTTCGAGGTTGGCGAGAATCTTCTCATGCACTCGCATGCACACTTCCAGGTCCGCCTCATCCACCCCGGTAAACAGCTCCAGCCGCAGGGCATTGGCGATGGTCTCGATCTGGTCGATCAGGGGTTTGGCTGGCGGGCACAGCACAATCTTCTTCGCCCGCCGGTCCTCCATCACCGCCTGGCGACGTACCAGGCCCTGGCTTTCCAGGCTGTCCAGCAACCGCGCCAGGGTCGGCCCCTCAACCCCGACGCTCTGTGCCAGCTCGCGCTGGGTCGGCGCTTCGTCGAAACGTGCCAGGTGCAACAACACCAGCCAGCGCGCCTGGGACAAGTTGAGCCCGGCCAGGCGTCGGTCCAGCTCGGCACGCCAGCCACGGGACATCTGTGCCAGCTGCATACCGAAGCGGTGTTGGTTGTCGGTCAGGGGCATAAGCAACTCATTAACTAGAACTAATTATTAGCCAGCTAACCATGACCCGGGCCATCAGGCAAGGCTGCGCGCTGTGGAACAGCTGAAAATCGTCAAAAGGGATGACAACGATCAGCGGATGCCGGAAATATCCCCGATCAGAGTTCGAACTCCGCCGCCAGTGCTGCCCGCATACAATACAGCACACCCTCCGGCACCCGGCCCGCGAACAAGGGCGCAATCGCCGAGACGGGCGGCAACTCCCCTTCGCCATCGAGGAAGGCGTCCTGTACTTCCATCATCAGGTCTTCAGGCAGGTCCAGCGCCTGCTCCAGGCTCAGTTCCTGGCGGCCAATAGCCTCGGCGAGCAGGCTGTAGACGTTCTTTTCGCTGCAGTTGAGCTGGCCGGCAATCTGTGCCGGGGTCATACCGGCGCGGGCCAGGCTGACCAGCTCATGACGCAGGTCGAGTACCACCTTGGGCGCTTCTTCCGTGCCACCAGCGCCATTGAGCACTTCGAGGAAAGCCTGACCGTAGCGCTCCAGTTTGCGTGCGCCCACGCCGCTGACCTGGCCCATGTCGCTGAGGCTGGTCGGCTGACTGCGCAGCATCTCCAGCAGGGTGGAGTCAGGGAAAATGACATAAGGCGGCACGCTGTGCTCCTCGGCCAGCTTGCGCCGCAGGGTGCGCAGCGCTTCCCACAGCTCGCGTTCCTCGGCGCGCACCAGCTGGCTGGCCGGGCTGCCGCCGCTGGAGGACGTCTTGGCCACAGTCTGGGGCTTGAGGTCACGGCGCAATTGCAAGGGCACCTCGCCCCGCAACAGAGGGCGGCAACTGTCGGACAGACGCAGGCCACCGTAGCCTTCAAGGTCGATGTCCACCAGGCCGCGGGCCACCAACTGGCGGAACAATGAACGCCACTCGGCCTCGGCCAACCCCTTGCCTACACCGAACACCGAAAGCTTTTCGTGGCCGAAATTACGCACCTTCTCCGTGTCCTTGCCCAGCAACACGTCGATCAGGTGGCCTACGCCATAGCGCTGGCCAGTACGGAACACCGCCGACAGTGCCTGGCGCGCAGGCTCGGTGGCGTCCCAGGTCTGAATCTGGTCTACACAATTGTCACAATGCCCACAGGGTTGCTCGAGCACTTCATCGAAGTAGGCCAGCAGCGATTGGCGGCGGCAACGGGTCTCTTCGCACAGCGCCAGCATGGCGTCGAGCTTGTGCTGCTCGACGCGCTTGTGGCGCTCGTCGCCCTCGGAGTTCTGCAGCATCTGCTTGAGCATCACCATGTCCTGCAGACCATAGGCCATCCAGGCGTCAGATGGCAGGCCATCCCGGCCGGCACGGCCAGTCTCCTGGTAATAGGCCTCAAGCGACTTAGGCAGGTCGAGGTGGGCGACGAAGCGCACGTTGGGCTTGTCGATGCCCATGCCGAACGCGATGGTGGCGACCATGATCAGCCCTTCCTCATTGAGGAAACGGTGCTGGTTGGCGGCACGCGTCTCGGCAGCCAGGCCTGCATGGTACGGCAATGCCGGAAAGCCTTGTTCGCAAAGGAACGCAGCCGTTTCGTCAACCTTCTTGCGCGACAAGCAGTAGACAATACCGGCATTGCCCCGGCGCTCGCCGAGGAAGGCCATCAACTGCTTGCGCGGCGACTCCTTGGGCACGATGCGGTAGAAGATGTTCGGCCGATCGAAGCTCGACAGGAAACGCTCGGCCCCCTGCAGGTGCAAACGCTGGACGATTTCCTCGCGGGTACGCATGTCGGCGGTGGCGGTCAGGGCGATGCGCGGCACATGGGGGAACAGTTCGGCCAACTGGCCCAACTGCAGGTATTCCGGGCGGAAATCGTGCCCCCATTGCGACACGCAGTGGGCCTCATCGATGGCGAACAGGGCGATGTCCAGCCCACGCAGAAAATCCAGCATGCGCGGCTGCACCAGGCGCTCTGGCGCCAGGTAAAGCATCTTCACCTCGCCACGGCGCAGGCGCCCGGCCAGGTCACGCTGCTGCTCGGCACTGAGCGTGGAGTTCAACGCTGCGGCAGCCACCCCGAGTTCATCGAGCGTGGCGACCTGGTCGTCCATCAGCGCGATCAGCGGTGACACGACCACTGTCAGGCCCGGGCGCAGCAGCCCCGGCACCTGAAAGCACAGCGACTTGCCGCCACCGGTAGGCATCAGCACCAGGGCATCGCCACCACTGGCCACGCATTCGATGATCGCTGCCTGGCGCCCTCGGAAACTGTCGTAGCCGAAGATATCCTTGAGAACGCGCTGAGCCTGTTCGAGCATGTGCAACTCCACAAATCGCCGTACCATCCTGGACACAGGCTGGACGAAAAACCCGCTCCGCACACGCCAAATGCGTAAGCGGCTTTTGCCAGATGGCAGGGGGAATCCTGCCCTGGGTGAAAATCGCGGAGTATACCCCAGCACCGCCCTGCGCAGGATGCCCCGGTGACAGACGTTCCCTTTGCCCCGCCGTCGCCGCAAGGTGCTAGAATTCATTATCGTTTATTCCCCAAGGTAGCCCTGTAATGTCCTTCGCCGAGCAACTGACCCGCCTGCAAGCCTTCCTCGACGCCGACGAGCTGCACGAAGAAGCGCTGGACTACGTCGCCGCCCACGGCTACCTGACCGCGCTGTCGATCTGCTCGGAAGACGTTCCCGAGCGCGAATGGATCGACGCGTTGTTCGCCGAAGAGCCCCATTACGCCAGCGATGCCCAGCGCACCGAAATCGAGGCCACCCTGGTGGCGCTCAAGGGGCACATCGCCCGTCAACTGGCCAGCGACGAAGAATTCGACCTGCCTTGCGAGCTGGACCTGACCGACGAGCCGGACGATTCCGACCTGCGCGGCTGGTGCATCGGCTTCATGGAAGGCGTGTTCCTGCGCGAGGAAGCCTGGTTCGAAAACGCCGAAGAAGAAGTCAGCGAGATGTTGCTGCCCATCATGGTCGGCTCCGGCCTGTTCGACGAACAACCTGAGTTCGCTGACATCGCCAGCAACGCCAACCTGCAGGACGACATGATCGTGCAGATCCCTGAGGCGCTGAGCGCTTTGTTCCTGCTGCTGCACGCACCCGACGAGAAGCCGGCGCTGCTCAAGCCACGCCACCACTGAGTCGGCTGTGCGCTACCTGCTGCTGGCCATCGGCTGGCTCAGCGTTGCGCTGGGGGTGCTGGGGATCTTCCTGCCGGTATTGCCCACCACCCCGTTCCTGCTGCTGGCGGCTGCCTGTTTCGCCCGCAGCTCGCCACGCTTTTACCACTGGCTGGTCACCCACCCCAAGCTAGGGCCGTGGATCCGCGACTACCTGAACGGCGAAGGCATCCCGCTGAAGGGCAAGGTCTACGCCATCGGGCTGATGTGGGCGAGCATTGGCCTATCCTGTTACCTGGTGCCTCTGTTCTGGGCACGGGTCTTCATGCTGACCAGTGCGGTGTTGGTGAGCCTGTATATTCTCAAGCAGAAAACCTTGCGCAAACCCGGTTGAGCGCGCGGCCAACAACTGATTTGGCAGGGACCGGCAAGGCCGGTGCGGTATGCCGCAGGTCAGCTGCGCAGCCAGCCCCACTTGTAGCCGAACGTCTTACACCGTATCCACCTTCAGCGAATGATCATCGAGCATCCCGTTGATGATGGTGGCTGTGTCATGCCCTGCCGATACCACACCACCCGCCCCGGCGGTTACCCCGTAATGCTGGGCCAGGTCGACGCCGGCCAGGTCGATTGTCTGGGTCGGCGCCGCTCCCGCCACACTGCTGACCTCGATGGTCGAAACCATATTGGCGCCAGTGCCGTTGACCTTGAAATGCAGGTAGTCATCCAGTGAGGAGGCGGTGGCGTGCTCGCCCTGCAGCAGTTGCGACAAATCGAGCTTGTCACTGCCAGGGGTGAAGTCGGTGACCGTGTCATGGCCACTGTCACCTTTCTGCCAGATGAAAATGTCGTTGCCATTGCCCCCGGTCAAGCTGTCGTCGCCGACCCCTCCGATAAGGGTGTCATTGCCATCACCCCCCTTGAGCACGTCGTTACCACCCCCGCCAATGAGGACATTGTCGCCATTGTTGCCGATCAAAATATCGCCATAGTCGGAGCCAACCAGGTTATGAATGCCATTGAGGCTTTCCAGGCCCGCACTTCCAGTGTCTTGTGCCCCGTCATGGCTCAGGTCAATCGTGACTCCCTCCTTGGCCAAGGCATAGTTGGCGGTAGCACTCGCCTCGACACCAGCAGCCGCATGGCCTACCAGCGAGGTGACGCCCATTGCGCCGACGGGGCTGATCGCGGCAGGGTCAACGCCTGCGCCAGCATGCACGCCGGCGTCCGGCGCCCTGGCGTAGTCAAGGACCATGCTCAGTTGGTAGCTCTCACCGCCTTTGCTCGCAGCGACCGGGTCACTCACCTGAATGCTGTACACCCCATCATGGCTGGCAGTAAAACTGTCGCCTGCGGCAATGGCCTGATAGGTGCCACCCGCCTCTTTCCACGCCAGCGCCAGGCTGGCATCGTGATGGGCCTGGTTCAGTTGCAAGGTTTCGCCTGTGCGCAAACTGATGTTGATCACCTCGTCGGCGTTGCCTTGGGCATTGGCCGCACCGCTCGCCCCCAGATACCCGAGCACTACCAGCGCAGCGGTCATGCTGCTGGCATCCAAGGTGAATGCACCGCGATCGACAAACCGTTGCTCAAGGCCCCGGCCATATCCATCACCACATTCGGATATCGAATTGTCATGCACATTGACGGTAATGGTTGTGGTGCTTTCGTCACCGTCGCCATCGCGAATGGTATAGACGAACCTATCGACCGCATCCCTCGGCGCAACTACGTCGGGGTCGGAGTGGTAAACCGCATTACCCTGGGCATCCAGGGTCAGGTAGCCATACTGACCGAACACTTTGCTGCCCAGTTGGCCAATGGCTGAGGTAGACGTGTCATGGCCGGCGCGCACACCCACCACATAGCCACAATCGCTCGGCACATCGGCGCCGATCACATCATTGAGCAGTACATTGCCCCGTACCACATCACCCTTGCCAACACTCACATAGTCACAGTGTGCCTGCGGGACATCGTCGACGATGGTGATGGTTACGGTGCTGGTGGTCCAGTTACCTACCGTATCCTCGACCCGATAGGTGAACGATTCAGTGACGGTGTTGGCACCATCATTGGCATGGGTCGGCGAATTCGCGGGAGAAGTCAGGGTATACGTGTAGGAGCCATCCGCGTTCAGATGAATCTGGCCATACTGGCCTACCGCATTGCCCACCAAGGTATAGGTCAGTGCTCCCACGCCACCTGCGACCTGGCCAACCAGGCTGCCGATCGCGGTTTCTCGGGGCGAGGTAGGATCGCTGCCGGTGACGGTGCCTGCCGCCAGGTCGTTGCCATCCTTGATCAGGTCCAGGGCGCTCTCGTAGACCTTGACCCCTCCGTCTCCACAGGGCTCCAACGAGTGGGTGTGCACGTTGATGGTAAGGGTGGTAGTGCTCTCGTCGCCATCGGCATCACGGATGGTGTAGACGAATGTCTCGAGCGCATCACGAGGGGCCACGGCATCGGGGTTTGAGTGGTACTCGGCGTTGCCATAGGCATCGATGGTCAGGTAGCCGTACTGCCCATGTACCTGGGTGTTCAGCTGGCCAATGGCCGAGGTCGAGGTATCGCTGCCGGCACGCACGCCGACCACGTATTGGCCATCACCCCGAGTATCAGCACCGATCACGTCATTGAGCATCACGTTGCCGCGCACCACATCGCCCTTGCCGACACTGACGTAATCACTGTTCGCGGTCGGCACGTCATCCACAATGCTGATGACGATGGTGCTGGTGGTCGAATTACCCAGTGAATCGCGCACCTGATAGGTGAAGGTTTCAGTGACCGTGTTGGCACCATCATTGGCATGCGTTGGCGAGTTTGCCGGTGAAGTCAGGGTGTAGGTGTAGGAGCCATCCGCGTTCAGCTGGATCTGGCCGTACTGCCCTACGGCATTCCCTACCAAGGTGTAGGTCAACGCACCGACACCGCCGCTGGTCGAACCAACCAACGTGCCAGACGCCGTTTCCAGGGTCGAACCGGGATCGCTGCCGGTGACAGTGCCTGCCGCCAGGTCGTTGCCGTCTTTGATCAGGTCCAGCGCCTTCTCGTACACCGTGACGTCATGGTCCGCACAGGCGATCAAGCCGTTGTGCACGTTGATGGTAATGGTCGTGGTGCTTTCATCGCCATCGGCGTCGCGGATGGTGTAGACGAACGTTTCCAGCGCATCCCTGGGCGAAGCGATGGTCGGGTCGGAGTGGTATTCGGCGTTGCCATAGGCATCGATAGTCAGGTAGCCGTACTGCCCATGCACCTGGGTGTTCAACTGGCCAATGGCCGAGGTCGAGGTATCGCTGCCGGCACGCACGCCGACCACGTATTGGCCATCACCCCGGGTATCTGCACCGACCACGTCATTGAGCATCACGTTGCCCCGTACCACATCACCCTTGCCAACACTCACATAGTCACAATGTGCCTGCGGAACATCGTCGACGATGGTGATGGTTACGGTGCTGGTGGTCCAGTTACCTACCGTATCCTCGACCCGATAGGTGAACGATTCAGTGACGGTGTTGGCACCATCATTGGCATGGTTCGGCGAATTCGCGGGAGAAGTCAGGGTATACGTGTAGGAGCCATCCGCGTTCAGATGAATCTGGCCATACTGGCCTACCGCATTGCCCACCAAGGTATAGGTCAGTGCTCCCACGCCACCTGCGACCTGGCCAACCAGGCTGCCGATCGCGGTTTCTCGGGGCGAGGTAGGATCGCTGCCGGTGACGGTGCCTGCCGCCAGGTCGTTGCCATCCTTGATCAGGTCCAGGGCGCTCTCGTAGACCTTGACCCCTCCGTCTCCACAGGGCTCCAACGAGTGGGTGTGCACGTTGATGGTAAGGGTGGTAGTGCTCTCGTCGCCATCGGCATCACGGATGGTGTAGACGAATGTCTCGAGCGCATCACGAGGGGCCACGGCATCGGGGTTTGAGTGGTACTCGGCGTTGCCATAGGCATCGATGGTCAGGTAGCCGTACTGCCCATGTACCTGGGTGTTCAGCTGGCCAATGGCCGAGGTCGAGGTATCGCTGCCGGCACGCACGCCGACCACGTATTGGCCATCACCCCGAGTATCAGCACCGATCACGTCATTGAGCATCACGTTGCCGCGCACCACGTCGCCCTTGCCGACACTGACGTAATCACTGTTCGCGGTCGGCACATCGTCGACAATGCTGATGACGATGGTGCTGGTGGTCGAATTGCCCAGTGAATCCCGCACCTGGTAGGTGAAGGTCTCCGTCACTGTGTTGGCGCCATCGTTGGCATGCGTTGGCGAGTTTGCCGGTGAAGTCAGGGTGTAGGTATAGGAGCCATCCGCGTTCAGCTGGATCTGACCGTACTGCCCCACCGCGCTGCCAACCAGACTGAACGTCAGCGCACCGACACCGCCGCTGGCTGAGCCAACCAACGTGCCAGACGCCGTTTCCAGGGTCGAACCTGGATCGCTGCCGGTGACAGTGCCGGCCGCCAGGTCGTTGCCGTCTTTGATCAGGTCCAGCGCCTTCTCGTACACCGTGACGTCATGGTCCGCACAGGCGATCAGGCCGTTGTGCACGTTGATGGTAATGGTCGTGGTGCTCTCATCGCCATCGGCGTCGCGAATGGTGTAGACGAATGTTTCCAGCGCATCCCTGGGCGAAGCGATGGTCGGGTCGGAGTGGTATTCGGCGTTGCCATAGGCATCGATGGTCAGGTAGCCGTACTGCCCATGCACCTGGGTGTTCAGTTGGCCAATGGCCGAGGTTGAAGTATCGCTGCCGGCACGCACGCCGACCACGTATTGACCATCACCCCGAGTATCAGCACCGATCACGTCATTGAGCATCACGTTGCCGCGTACCACGTCGCCCTTGCCGACACTGACGTAATCACTGTTCGCGGTCGGCACGTCATCCACAATGCTGATGACGATGGTGCTGGTGGTCGAATTACCCAGTGAATCCCGCACCTGGTAGGTGAAGGTCTCCGTCACTGTGTTGGCGCCATCGTTGGCATGAATTGGCGAGTTCGCCGGTGAAGTCAGTGTGTAGGTATAGGAGCCATCCGCGTTCAGCTGGATCTGGCCGTACTGCCCTACGGCATTCCCGACCAAGGTGTAGGTCAAAGCACCGACACCGCCGCTGGTCGAACCAACCAACGTGCCAGACGCCGTTTCCAGGGTCGAACCGGGATCGCTGCCAGTGACAGTACCGGCCGCCAGGTCGTTGCCGTCCTTGATCAGGTCCAGCGCCTTCTCGTACACCGTGACGTCATGGTCCGCACAGGCGATCAGGCCGTTGTGCACGTTGATGGTAATGGTCGTCGTGCTCTCATCGCCATCGGCGTCGCGGATGGTGTAGACGAACGTTTCCAGCGCATCCCTAGGCGAAGCGATGGTCGGGTCGGAGTGGTATTCGGCGTTGCCATAGGCATCGATAGTCAGGTAGCCGTACTGCCCATGCACCTGCGTGTTCAGTTGGCCAATGGCCGAGGTTGAAGTATCGCTGCCGGCACGCACGCCGACCACGTATTGGCCATCACCCCGAGTATCAGCACCGACCACGTCATTGAGCATCACGTTGCCACGCACCACGTCGCCCTTGGCCACACTGACGTAATCACTGTTAGCCGTCGGCACATCGTCGACAATGCTGATGACGATGGTGCTGGTGGTCGAATTACCCAGTGAATCGCGCACCTGATAGGTGAAGGTTTCAGTGACCGTATTGGCGCCATCGTTGGCATGAATTGGCGAGGTCGCCGGTGAAGTCAGGGTGTAGGTATAGGAGCCATCCGCGTTCAGCTGGATCTGGCCGTACTGGCCCACCGCGCTGCCAACCAGGCTGAACGTCAGCGCACCGACACCGCCGCTGGCTGAGCCAACCAACGTGCCAGACGCCGTTTCCAGGGTCGAACCTGGATCGCTGCCGGTGACAGTGCCGGCCGCCAGGTCGTTGCCGTCCTTGATCAGATCCAGCGCCTTCTCGTACACCGTGACGTCATGGTCCGCACAGGCGATCAGGCCGTTGTGCACGTTGATGGTAATGGTCGTGGTGCTTTCGTCGCCATCGGCGTCGCGGATGGTGTAGACGAACGTTTCCAGCGCATCCCTGGGCGAAGCGATGGTCGGGTCGGAGTGGTATTCGGCGTTGCCAAAGGCATCGATGGTCAGGTAGCCGTACTGCCCATGTACCTGGGTGTTCAACTGGCCAATGGCCGAGGTCGAGGTATCGCTGCCGGCACGCACGCCGACCACGTATTGGCCATCGCTACGGGTATCAGCACCGACCACGTCATTGAGCATCACGTTGCCACGCACCACGTCGCCCTTGGCCACGCTGACGTAATCACTGTTCGCCGTCGGCACGTCGTCGACGATATTCACATCCAGGCTGCCCGTGGCGGTGCTGCCATCGACATCCTTGGCAATTACCTGGAAATGCTCGCTGATACTGTTACTACCCTGGCCGGAAGGGTGGCTTTCGTTGCCCACCAGGGTGTAGCTGTAGCTCACCACGCCAGTGGCGGGGTCATAACCTGTGATCGTCAACGTGTTGCCTTGGGCAGTGACAATCGACTGCGCAAAGCCTGCCGCAACGCCTGCGCTGATCACGCTGATGCCGCCCACGGTCAGGCTCTGCAAACCGTCTGGCGCGGTAACCTTGAACGTACCTTGCTGGGTCAGGGCGCTTGCATCTGGTGCGCTGCCATCGTGCAGGTGTTTCTCGTGAAGCGTCAGTTCGCCGCCCTGTGCATCCAAGCCGTCAAGCGTCACCGGGTCGTCGAGGTTGCTGATGTTCAGGGTCAACGTCGCGCTGCTGGTGTCGCCGTCGGCGTCCTTGATCGTGTAGGTGAAACTTTCCACTCCATGGCCGCCACCCCCCAGGTTCTTGAAGCCCAGGCCGCCGGTGTTGAGGGTATAGGTATACGAGCCGTCAGCCGCCAGGATCAAGGTGCCGTAGGTACCAACAAACGTACCGGCTATCACCGGGCCGCCCGGAACGCGGTCGGCACCTTGCACGTCATTGCTCAGCACATTGCCGGTCAATTCGGTGCGTAGCTCCGTGGCGCTGAACGGATGGCTGTCATCCACCGCTGTCGGTACATCATCACGGATGCTGATCTGCAGCGTCCCTTGCGCCGTATCACCGTCGGTGTCGCTGACGAACACCGGGAAGTGCTCGCTCAGCGAATTGGTCCCTGCACCCTCGGCATGCTGTTCGGCACCGGTCAGGGTATAGCTGTAGCTCACCACGCCCGTTGCCGGGTCGTAGCCAGTGATTGTCAGGATATTGCCCAGCGCGGTAGTGATCGATTGGCCTACGCCGGTCACCACGCCGGCGGTCACCACACTGATGCCGCCCAGGGTGAGATTGAACACACCGTCCGGCGCCACAACGGTAAAGCTGCCGTGCTGGGTCAGGGCCGCTGGATTGCTGGCAGACCCCAGCGGCAGATTGGCTTCATCCAGGCCAGGGTCGCCAGGGTTGAGCTCAAGCCCGCGCAGTTGAACGGGATGGTTCTCATCAGTAGGCGTCAACGGGGGGTTAGGCTCGCCGGGAGGATTGGGCTGGCCGGGTGGCAAACCACCGTCGGTGCCACCGCCACCACTGTCGCCAGCGCGCAGGGCGCGCCCATTGCCCAAATCCCCGACATAGCGATTGGCAAGCTCCGGGGTGCCATTGAACCCGGCAGTCGGAAACCCCACTACCGGGTCGACCCGCGCCGCCACTTCGGTCAGCATCACAACACTGTGGCCACCGCCCAACGCCCCCGGCGCAGCAGCGCCGTCGGGGCCGGCTGCGGGTGCTTCGCTGGTTTCACTTGGGTCGGCACCCGCGGCAATCGCTTGCTGAATACGCTCCACATCGGTGAGCTGTGCCGCACTTGGGGAGGCGTCCTGGGAATGTACCGGGTGCGCGTGATGGGTCAGCAGGTCCGCGGTCATCTGCCGGATGCTGTCGCGCCCCAGCGTAAGTTCGCCGCCACTTTGCAAGCGCACCGCCACCGCACCAGCGGCGCCTGTCTCAAGCTGCTCGCCTGCGAACAAGCGGTCCCCTTCGATCAACGGGCGACGACTGCCGTCGCTGCCCAGGGCGAACACCTCACCGACCACCTTGCTGACCACACCGACTAACTTAGCCATGAGCGCACGCCTCCCCTTCCCTATTTGGCTACATCAGCCAACGACATGGCGGTGGAGTCAAAGGCTTCGAGTCCGAGTGTCTCAACGGTGAGAATCGTTCTCCAAGGTCTGCTTTGGCGATAGTCATGGACTAATTGGCCATCATTCAATGCCAATTTTTTGTCGCCAAATTCCGCTTTGACCCTTCCATCCTGCGTTTTTAGCTGCAAATAATCTGGAACTTCGTGCAGGGCTTGAAAAACGTGACCTGCAGCCGGTTGCAAATTCATCTGGAAGAAACAATGTCTCGGATTTGTTAGACCGCATAAGTTTTTTTTCGCATAAAACTTATGAAGAAATCTTCTTAGCTGACGCGCCAAATGTTCTTAGCTCTGTTGTTACAAACTTGAAACGGTTTGAACGACAAAAAAACGTCAGTTTTTTGGCATTAGCAGGACATTTTCAAGACCAGGGAGAAGCAGTCCATGCGCGTTTTTAACCCCATCACCAGTGCAATCCTGTTGGCCATGGCGTGCGCCAACGTTCAGGCGATGTCGCTCAACGAGGCAGTTCAGAGCGCCGTGGACTATCACCCGCAAATCAGCTCCAACCGCAACAGCAAGCTGGCAGCTGACGAAGATGTTAATTTCGCCCGTGGCGGGTATTACCCGAGCGTCGACCTGGTGGCCGGATACGGCAGGCAGCGTTCGGACAACGTCAACACCCGTGGCTTCAATGCTGACGGCACACGCAACCACAACAAGGAAAGCCTCAACTACACCCAGTCGGAACTGCGCCTTCGGCAAATGATCTTCGACGGCTTCAACACCGCCAACGAAGTGGGACGTACCCAGGCAGTCGCCACCTCGCGCGCCTATTACACCCAGGCCGTGGCTCAGGATGTCGCCCTGCGCGCCGTCGAGGTGTACCTCGACGTGCTCAAGCGCCGCGAACTGGTGACCTTGGCCAAGAACAACCTGCAGGCGCACCTGCGCGTCAACGACCAGATAGGCCTGCGCAGCGAGCGTGGCGTGGGTAGCACCGCCGACCTTGACCAGTCCCGCGCCCGCCGGGCCCTGGCAGAAAACAACCTGGACACTGCCGAGGTCGACCTGGCCGATGCCGAGGCCAATTTCTACAGCGTGGTCGGTCGCCTGCCGGACGAACTGGAAGGCCCGCAATCGATCAAGGTACAGATGCCTGGCACCCTCGACGAGGCGCGCGAAGGCATGCGCCAGAACAACCCGTACCTGAAGTCCGCCCAAGCCGACGTCAATGCCGCCGAGCAACAGTACGAAGTCGCCAAATCGCCCTTCTACCCTCGCCTGGATGCAGTACTGGCCACCGGCGCCAACAACAACCTGGCCGGTGAGAAAGGCCACAGCAACAACGACTGGCAGGCCGGCGTCGAGCTCAGCTACAACCTGTTCCGCGGCGGCAGCGACAAGGCTCGCCTGCAGTCGGACGCACACAAGATCAACCAGGCCCTGGACATTCGCAACAACGCCCTGCGTGAGCTGACCGAAAACCTCAGCCTGGCCTGGAACGCCATGAACAACGCACGCAAGCAGACTCCGACCGCCCGCGAATACGCCGAGACCACCCAGCGCGTGCGCGCCGCATACCAAGACCAGTTCGGTCTTGGCCAGCGCACGCTGCTTGATCTGCTCGACAGCGAAAACGAGCTGTACAACGCCAACCGTCGCTATACCGAAGTGCGTTACACCGAGGAGTACTCGATGTACCGCGTGCTGGCGACCATGGGCGAGCTGTTGAGCAAGCAGCGTATTTCGCTGCCACCGGAAGCCCTCGCCAATAACGACGTGCGCACCGAAGCCAGGTTACCCGACATGCGCTGAGCCAGGCGCTCAGCGCCAGGCAGCACCACCCATTCACCGTGGCGGGAGTAGTCCATCGTGACCAGTATGCAAAGCGCGCAACCGCGCCCCGATATCGATGACCCGTTGCTCGATGGCTTGCTGATCCTGTGTCGCCTGCATGACCGGCCGGCCAGCCGCGCCAGCCTGAGCAGCGGCCTGCCCCTGCTGCAACAGCGCCTGGGGCCTGATTTGCTGCCACGGGCCGCGGCCCGCGCCGGCTTGCAAGGCCGTGTGTTGCAACGAGCACTGGGGGACATCTCGCCGTTGAACCTGCCGGTGCTGCTGTTACTCGACAATGGCCGCAGCGCCGTCCTGCAACGTTGGGGGGATGATGGCCGGGCGCTTATTCTGCCTTGCGAGGCCCAAGGAGGTGAGCAATGGGTCGAGCGCGAAACGCTCGAACGGGCGTACACCGGCCAGGCCTTGTTCGCCCGCCCGCGCCATACGCTGGAAGCGCTGCGCTCACCGCTGCTGCCACGGGTAGAAGCGTGGTTCCGTGACACCTTGCGCCATTCCCGCTGGTTGTATGGCGACGCCTTGCTGGCCAGCCTGCTGATCAACCTGCTGGGCCTGATGGTGCCGCTGTTCGTCATGCAGACCTACGACCGTGTGGTGCCCAACCAGGCCTTGTCGACCTTGTGGGTGCTGGTCGCCGGCCTGTTCATCGGCACGGCCTTCGAGCTGGTGCTGCGCATGGTACGCGCCCATCTGCTGGATCAAGCTGGCAAGAAGACCGACCTGATCCTTTCTGCCACCCTGTTCGAGCGCATCACCGGCATGGCCATGAAAGCCAAGCCAGCCTCCATCGGTGGCTTCGCGCAAAGTATCCACGACTTCCAGGGACTGCGTGAATTCCTCACTGCGGTGACCTTGACCAGCATCATCGACCTGCCATTCGTCGCCCTGATGCTGCTGGTGATCGGCCTGCTCGGCGGCTGGTTGGTGTTGATCCCGCTCATCGCCTTCCCACTGGCGGTCGGCTTCGCCCTGATCATCCAGGCACGCCTGCGCGACACCGTGCAAAAAAGCCTCAGCCTCGGCGCGGTCCGCCAGGCGTTGCTGATTGAAACCCTTGGCGGTCTGGAGACCCTCAAAGCCTGCGGGGCCGAGAGCGAACGGCAATACCAGTGGGAACACACCAACGGCGCCATGGCACGCCTCGATGCCCATGCCCGCAACCTGTCGTCGCTGGCCAGCAACGGCACCTTGTTCATCCAGCAGTTCTGCGGGATGGCCACCATCGTAGCCGGGGTGTACAGCATCATTGCCGGCAACCTCAGCGTCGGCGCCCTGGTCGCCAGCTACATGCTCGGCAGCCGGGTCCTCGCGCCGCTCGGCCAGATCGCCGGGTTGATCACCCGCTACCAGCAGGCGCAACTGACCATGCGCAGCACCGACGCACTGATGGCCCTGCCGCAAGAGCGCCTGGCCGAGCAGCAGGCCCTGGAGCATACCCCTCTCAAAGGCGGCCTGACCCTCAGCCATGTCACCTTCCGCTACCCCGCGCAGGCGGCCCCTGCTCTGCAGGATGTGAACCTGGTGATCAAACCTGGCGAACGCATCGGCATCATCGGTCGCAGTGGTTCGGGCAAGAGCACCCTGGGGCGCCTGCTGATGGGATTCCATCATCCTGACGAGGGCCAGGTACTGCTGGACAACCTCGACCTGCGCCAACTGGACATCGCCGACCTGCGCAGCCAGCTTGGCTACGTCGCCCATGACCTGCCGCTGCTGGCCGGCAGCCTGCGCGACAACCTGACCCTCGGCGCCCGACACGTCAGCGATACACGTATGCTCGAAGTGGCCGAGCTGACCGGCGTCAGCGAACTGGCCAGGCAACACCCGCACGGCTTCGACCGCCCGGTAGGCGAACGCGGCCAGCTGCTCTCTGGCGGCCAGCGTCAGGCCGTGCTGTTGGCCCGCGCACTGCTGCTGGAGCCGCCGATGTTGATCCTCGACGAACCCACCAGCCACATGGACAACAGCAGCGAAGAGCAACTGCGCCAGCGCTTGCTGAACTGGGTGCCGGGCAAGACCCTGCTGCTGGTCACCCATCGCACCTCGATGCTCAGCCTGGTGGACCGGTTGCTGGTCCTGGACAACGGCAAAGTGGTCGCCGACGGGCCGAAGGATGCGGTCATCGACGCCCTGCGCAAGGGCCGCATCGGGGCGGCGTTGTAGGGAAGCACTTGAAATGCACAGCCTAAATTACGGCACGAACCCTGTGGGAGTTAGGCCATGACCACAAGCCACAGCGTACGCAGTCCCCATAGCGGCTCCGCCAGGCACACCGAGCGCGACTACATGCCGGAGCTGGCCAGCGCCACCTTGCAAGACTCCCCTCGTCTGTCACGCCTGACCGTCTGGCTGGCGGCGGCGTTGCTGCTGGTGGCCCTGGTATGGGCCAGCCTGGCGGTGCTCGACGAGGTGACCGTGGGCGAAGGCAAGGCGATCCCGTCAAGCAAAGTGCAGGTGGTGCAGAACCTCGAAGGGGGCATCGTCACTGAAATCTTTGTGCGCGAGGGGCAGATGGTGGAAAAAGGTGCAACGCTGCTGCGCCTGGACGATACCCGGTTCAAATCCAACAAAGGTGAAAGCGAAGCTGATCGCTATGCGCTGACCGCCCAGGTCGAGCGCCTGGCAGCCGAAGCCGAAGGGCGGCCTTTCGTGCTGTCGGACGAAGTCCGCGCCAAGGCCCCTCAGGTAGCCGAAGACGAGCTGTCGCTTTACGGTTCACGTCAGCGTCGCCTGGCCAGTGAAAAGCAAACGCTCAATGAGCAACTGCGGCAAAAAACCCAGGAGCTGGCCGAATTCCGCTCCAAGGTCGAGCAGTACCGCTCGGCCGTGGGCCTGTTGCAGCAGGAGCTGGATATGTCGGCACCGCTGGTGAGCAAAGGCGCCATCTCCCCGGTGGAAATCCTGCGCCTCAAGCAGCGCACGGTCGAAGCCCGCGGCCAGCTCAACGCCACCACCCTGGCCATCCCCCGCGCCGAGGCGGCTGTGGCGGAGATCAGAAGCAAGACTCAGGAGTCCGACGCCAGCTTCCGCTCCGACGCGGCCAAGGAGCTCAACGACAAACGCACGGAACTCTCAAAGATCACCGCCACCAGCATCGCCATCGACGATCGGGTCAACCGCACCACGGTGGTGTCGCCGGTGCGCGGCATCGTCAAGTTGCTCAAGGTCAACACCATCGGCGGCGTGGTGCAGCCGGGCAGTGACCTGGTGGAGATCGTGCCGATCGAGGACAACCTGCTGATCGAGGCCAAGGTGCGGCCACAGGACGTGGCGTTCCTGCACCCGGGGCAGCCGGCGATGGTGAAGTTCAGTGCGTATGACTACACCATCTATGGCGGGTTGAAGGCCAAGCTTGAGTTGATCAGTGCCGATACGGTGACAGACAAAAAAGGCAATGCCTTTTACCTGATTCAGGTGCGCACCGAGAAGAACCACCTGGGTGGGGATAACAAGCCGCTGCTGATCATTCCGGGGATGGTGGCCACCGTGGACATCATCACCGGGCAGAAGAGTGTGCTGGATTACCTGCTCAAGCCGGTGCTCAAGGCCCGGACCGAAGCACTGCGCGAGCGCTGAAGGGGCATCTGCGGCCCTATCGCCGGCAAGCCGCTGCCAGAAGTCCCACCGTTGTTCGCGAGCGCGGCGCCGTAGCTTTGGCGTGGGTTTGAGGCCGAAAGAGGCCTACCGCCCCTTAGCCTTGACCGTGATTACGTTCGAACGTCTCAACCCCCATGGCCCTGATCTGCCCCTCGATCAATGCCTCGAACGGCCGCAGCAACGCATCGAAACACGCTGGCTGTTCCAGCACATTCAATGCCTGCACCACCGCCTCGAGGGTCGACACCGCCCCCGGCTCAGGCGCCTTGCGCAAGCGGTAGCGTGAGGGTGCCAGCTGCGCCAGCGTCACCCTGGGCAGCGCCTCGAGCAGCGGGTTGAGGTACAGCAACTTGCGCGCCTTGCGCCAGGTGCCGTCGGGAACGATCAACAGCAAGGGTTCGTCGTCCGCTGCGCCGTAGTGTGTCAGCACCTGGGCTTCGTCGCCGGGGAACAGCAACGCGGGCCGGTAGCCTGGGGTCTGCAACAACTCGCCAAGGTCTTCGAACACTTCGCCAATACGCAACTCGGCATTGACCAGGCCAAGGGCAGCCAGGCGTGCGGTATTCAGGGCGTGTGAGGTTTCACTGGGGTGCTGCAGCAGGACCACGCGGGTGCGGCTGGCGAGCGAGGGGATCAGTGGGCAAAGGCAGTGATCGAGCGGGCGCTGGCAACGCTCGCAGCGGGGTCTGGGCATGGGGTTCTCCTTGGCCGGGGAGTTTGCCATAGGGTTGGCGAGCGCGGGGAGCGTGTGGGTGCTTGTCGGTGAATTGATGGTGCCTGTGGGATCGAGCGCCGCCCGCGCGGCGCTTCGCGGGGCAAGCCCGCTCCCACAGGTGTTTCGTCAGCGCCCATCAGCGGTTGAACCGCTGCGCCAAACTATGCAGATACTCGGCCATGCGCTCCAGGTCCTGGCTGATTTCAGCCCCTTGCTTGGCTTGCCCCGCCGTCTCGTCGCACAGGTGGGCGATGCGCACGATCTGCTGGTTGATGTCCTCGGCCACATGGCTCTGCTGCTCCGATGCGGTCGCCATCTGCTGGCTCATGCCGGTGATCCGGCTGACCGCCTGGGCAATCCCGGCCAGGGCCGCCTGCACCGCCTCGACACGCTGCACACTGTCCCGGGAGATCTGTTCGCCACGGGTTGCCGTGCTCACCGCCCGCTCAGCGCCTGCGTGCAGGGAGGCTATGATCTGGTGAATCTCTTCGGTGGAGGAACGTGTGCGCTGTGCCAGTGAGCGCACCTCATCGGCCACCACCGCAAAGCCTCTGCCCTGCTCCCCTGCCCGCGCCGCTTCGATCGCAGCATTGAGTGCCAACAGATTGGTCTGCTCAGCAATCGAAGTGATGGTGTCGACCACGCTACCGATCGACTGGGTCTGCTCGGCCAGGGCATTGACCGCCTGGCCAATATCGCTGACGGCCTCGCTCATGCTGTCCATCGCCTTCAGGCTCTGCTGCGCCAGCGCACTGCCCTGCTGGGCAAGCTGGTCGGCATCGCCGGCGGCATGGGCGGTGCTCTGCACGTTATGGGTGACCTCTTGAATGGTCGCGGCCATTTGCGCAATGGCCGTGGCCGACTGTTCGGTTTCGCTGCGCTGGCGATCGAGCATCTGCGCCTGGGCGCCAGACAGCTCGGCGGACTGTGCAGCCCGCGACTTGACCCCGACACCGGCGTCGACCAACCGCGTCAACGCCGTTTGCAAGCGCGCCTCCTCGCTGATGATCGCCAGGTCAAGCTGGCCACGCAGGCCCGGATTGTCACTGTAAGTCAGCGCCACCAGCGGGCTGGTGAAGGCCTTGGGATGCTCGCCCAGGGTACGGCGGATTGCCTGACTTTGACGCTGTTCGATCAGGTACCACGCCACCAGCAGGCTGGCCATCAGCGTGCCCAGAGCCGCATAAGGTGGCAACCCAAGATAGCCGGCGGCCGACAGCACGCCAGCGCCGATCAATGGCCACCCCTGGCTCAGACCATGCGTCAGGCGCGCGGCCCAAGGCACGGCCGAGCGCCCGGCACGCAAACGCCGGTAGAGTGCTTCGGCACGGCGGATCTGCTCACGGGTTGGCACCGAACGCACCGACTCATAGCCACTGATACGGCCATTTTCGTAAATCGCCGTGACGTAGGCACTGACCCAGTAGAAGTCGCCATTCTTGGCACGGTTCTTCACCACCCCCATCCAAGGTTTGCCCTGTTTGATGGTGTCCCACATGTGGCCGAACACGGCAGGTGGCATATCCGGGTGGCGCACCAGGTTGTGGGTCTGGCCAATCAACTCGTCGTAGGTGAATCCGCTGATCGCCACAAATGCATCATTGCAATAGGTGATGCGGCTGTTGAGGTCCGTGGTGGAGATCAGGCGCTGCTCGCTGGAGAAGGTTCTCTCGTGCTCAGTGACGGGCATATTCAGGCGCATCTTGGGCAATCCTTTGCTTGTCTGGATGAAGGGAAAATCACCAAAACAAGTAGAGGTTTAGCAGAGCTCCATGCGCAAAGCAGGTGAGCTTCTGTAGGAAAACCGCCCATCCCGACAAAATGGGCGAAACGCCCTGTGTTTCATCCCACGTTGAGTTGGCTTTTAAGCAAGTCCCGGAAAGTCTGGATGAGCGGCTCGCGACTGCGGCCACGGCGAATGATCAACGAAAATGGCGCCTGATAGCCGAAAGTAGCCGGAGAAAGCACCCGCAGATCGCCCTTGTCGACCCAGGCCTGGGCATAGTGTTCGGGCAGGTAACCGATGTAAGCGCCTGACAAAATCAGTATCAATTGCGCCTCCATACTCTCCACCGTCGCCGCACTGTGCTTGAAGCCATGCCGGGCCAGCTCCGCCTGGCTCCAGTAACCCCGCCCGACCATGCGCTGCTGGGTCACCACAGGTTCCGGAATACGTCGCTCGGCATACAACGGGTGACGGCTGCTGCAATACAGCCAATGCTGTTCACGGTACAGCGGTTGATACAACAGGCCACTCATGCGCGAAGAAAACGCACCGATCGCCAAATCCAGGCGGTTGTCCTGCACACCCAGTTGCAACTCATAAGGGCTCGATACCGACAGGTGCAAATGCACTGCTGGGTGTTCCTGGCTGTAGGCGCCAATGGCCTCAGCCAATGGCAACGCCCGGTCGCCGACCGTGGAATCGATTACCCCAAGGTTGAGCGTGCCACGCAATTCGCCCTTGAGCGCAGCGGCGTATTGTTCGAAACCATCCAGTTCAGCGAGCAGCCGCAAGGTTTCCTGGTGAAACAACTCGCCCTTGCTGGTCAGGCTGAAACCGCCGCGCCCTCGATGGCACAACACGATACCCAGCGCACCTTCGAGTTGGCTCATGTAGGTACTGATGGCGGACGTCGACAGATTGAGCTCACGCTGGGCATTGGCGAAGCCCTGGTGGCGCACCACGCTGACGAAGATGCGCAGCAGTTTCAGGTCGGGCAAGGTCGAGGCCATGGTGCAACGGTTCCGCAGTGTTATTTGCGCGCAGTCTAACCGCTCCGCGTTGGTTAGTTCAGAAAATCCTGAAGTAAGTATTTGCCGGTAGCGATTTTTCCCACGCACTACCTTGAGCAGACTTGACCGAAATGTCCCTGCCCGCCGGCATGACCACACTGGAGGCGCGCGGCGGCACAGGTTCGAACAAACAGAATAATCGACCGACTGATGAGGCCCACCGTGGACAAAGTTCTCCATCAACCACTGGGCGGCAACGAAATGCCGCGTTTCGGCGGCATCGCCACCATGCTTCGCCTTCCCCACCTGCAAAGCGCCCAAGGCTTGGACGCCGCCTTCATCGGCGTCCCCCTGGACATCGGCACGTCGCTGCGTTCCGGCACCCGCTTCGGCCCACGGCAGATCCGCGCCGAGTCGGTAATGATCCGCCCGTACAACATGGCCACCGGTGCCGCCCCGTTCGATTCGCTATCGGTGGCGGACATCGGCGACGTCGCGATCAATACCTTCAACCTGCTCGACGCCGTGCGCATCATCGAGCAGGCCTACGATGAAATCGTCGAGCACAACGTCATCCCAATGACCCTGGGCGGCGACCACACCATTACCCTCCCCATCCTGCGGGCCCTGCACAAGAAGCACGGCAAGATCGGCCTGGTGCACATCGATGCCCACGCCGACGTCAACGACCACATGTTCGGTGAGAAGATCGCCCACGGCACCACGTTCCGCCGCGCCGTGGAAGAAGGCCTGCTCGATTGCGACCGCGTCGTGCAGATCGGCCTGCGTGCCCAGGGCTATACCGCCGACGACTTCAACTGGAGCCGTCGCCAGGGCTTTCGCGTGGTGCAGGCCGAAGAATGCTGGCATAAATCGCTGGAACCGTTGATGGCCGAAGTGCGCGAAAAAGTCGGCGGCGGCCCGGTCTACCTGTCGTTCGACATCGACGGCATCGACCCGGCCTGGGCACCAGGCACCGGCACCCCGGAAATCGGCGGCTTGACCACTATCCAGGCGATGGAGATCATTCGCGGCTGCCACGGCCTGGACTTGATCGGCTGTGACCTGGTCGAAGTCTCCCCGCCTTACGACACCACCGGCAACACCTCGCTGCTCGGTGCCAACCTGTTGTTCGAGATGCTTTGCGTGCTGCCAGGCGTCGTGCGCCGCTGAACCAGCCCGCACCGCCCCGGTGCAGGAGCACTGCTTGATCGCTGTACCCCTGGCAGGAGCCATCTGGGAGGGCCACTGAGGCCCGCCAACACAAGACAAGACCGCCGGGCACCGTGAGAACGCCCGAGCGGTCGATCTCGCCATAATAAAGATAATCGGGAGACCCCCAATGGCCTTGGACATCATCGTTGTAATGATTTATGCCATCGGCATGCTCGGGCTGGGCTGGTATGGCATGCGCCGTGCGAAGACCCACGAAGACTACCTGGTGGCCGGGCGCAACCTGGGCCCGACCTTGTACATGGGCACCATGGCCACCACCGTGCTCGGTGGCGCTTCCACCGTCGGCACCGTGCGCCTGGGCTATGTCCATGGCATCTCTGGCTTCTGGCTCTGCGCGGCGCTGGGCCTGGGGATCATCGCCCTCAACCTGTTCCTCGCCAAACCCCTGCTGCGCCTGAAGATCTTTACCGTGACCCAGGTGCTGGAGCGGCGCTACAACCCTATGGCACGTCAGGCCAGTGCCGCCATCATGCTCGCCTACGCGCTGATGATCGGCGTGACGTCGACCCTGGCCATGGGCACTGTGCTGCAAGTGCTGCTCGACCTGCCGTTCTGGATGTCGTTGCTGCTGGGCGGTGGCGTGGTGGTGATCTACTCGACCATCGGTGGCATGTGGTCGCTGACACTCACCGACATTGTCCAGTTCGTGATCAAGACCGTGGGCCTGATGTTCATCCTGCTGCCGGTGTGCCTGTACAAGGCCGGCGGCTGGGACACCTTGGTCGCCAAGCTGCCGGCGGCCAGCTTCAACTGGACCACCATCGGTTGGGACACCATCATCACCTACTTCCTGATCTACTTCTTCGGCATTCTCATCGGCCAGGACATCTGGCAGCGGGTGTTCACCGCCCGTGACGAAAAAGTCTGCCAGCGCGCCGGGACCACCGCCGGTGTGTACTGCGTGCTGTACGGCCTGGCCTGTGCGCTGATCGGCATGGCCGCACACGTGCTGATGCCCGACCTGGCCAACCCGAACAATGCCTTCGCCGAAATGATCAAGAGCCAATTGCCAGAGGGCATCCGCGGCCTGCTGATGGCGGCGGCGCTGGCGGCGATGATGTCGACGGCCAGTGCCGGCCTGCTGGCTGCCTCCACCACCCTGACCGAAGACCTGTTGCCCAAGCTACGCGGCGGCAAGCAGTCGAGCCTGGGCATCAACCGCCTGTTCACCCTGCTCACTGGCCTCGTGGTGTTGGGCATTGCCCTGGCGGTGAACGATGTGATCAGCGCCCTGACGTTGGCCTACAACCTGCTGGTCGGCGGCATGCTGATCCCGCTGATCGGCGCCATCTTCTGGAAACGTGCGACCACCGCAGGGGCCATCGCCAGCATGTCGCTGGGCTTTGCCACCGCGCTGTTCTTCATGTTCAAGGATGGGCTGGATGCCAATACGCCGATCTACTACAGCCTGGCGATTGGTCTGGTGAGTTTCGTGGTGGTGAGCGTGCTGTCGCGCAAGACAGTGGGTGCCGTGAAGCTGGCCTGATTCATCAGCGTCTGCAACGACAGACATCAACCAGCATCAAAAAAAGGCCGCTGCATCATGACTGATGCGGCGGCCTTTCTGTTTCAGCGGCGACGCGGTTGGCGCTTGCGCTGCTCTTCATCAGTCGGGATCGGCACCGGCTGCAGGGGTGGAGGTATCAGCCCCAGCGCGACAGCCAAGTCATGGAGCCAGTTGAACATTTGGTTTTTCATAGTGCCCCCTTGACGGGTCAGCCTCACGGTCAATCAATCCTGAGATGTTTCATACAGATCATAGCCCTATGTCCTGTATTACGCATGCCCTTGTTCTTACAGATAAGGGCGAGTTTGACGCGGATCAAGCGGAAACGGCGCATTCCGACGGCTGGTTAATCGTTTCGCTTTGTTGCAGCTCGATCCACGCCTGCAAATTTGCGCCACGCATACCCTGTCGCCACATCAGCCAGGTGACGGCCTGATCGAACGGTGCCTGCAAACGATGGGCACGCACCCGATCGCGCCCAGGCAGGCTGTCGAGCATCGACTGCGCCATCATCGCTACCCCAGCGCCGGCGATCACGCAGGCCAGCATGCTCTGATACGACTCGATCTCCATTACCCGCCCCATCGGTGTATGGGCATGGGCATACCAGGCCTCCAGGCGCATACGGTAAGAGCAGCCCTGGCGAAACGTGAACACAGCGTTGCCCGCGACATCCCGGGCGCTGTGCACTGCTGGGTGTTCAGGGCTGGTGATCAGCACCAGTTGTTCGTCGCACAAGGGCACGCCGTCCAGCCCGGCTAGGCTAGGAGGCCCATCCACCAGCGCGGCATCGAGACGATGGCCAAGCACCCCCTCGAGCAGCTCGCCGCTGGGTGCCGCCTGCACCTGCAGGTTCACCGCCGGGTAAGCTTGGTGGTAGCGCGCCAGCAGCGCTGGCAGGTGAATGGCAGCCGTGCTGTACATGGTGCCAAGCACAAAATCGCCGGCCGGCTGGCCACCCTGCACTGCCGCAACGGCCTCGTCACGAAGCGCGGCAAGCCGGTTGGCGTAATCCAGCAGTACCTTGCCCGCAGGCGAAAGCTGCAGGCGCTGGCGTTCACGCAGGAACAGCTCGACGCCCAATTGCTCCTCAAGCTGGCGCAAGCGCGTGGACAGGTTCGAAGGTACCCGGTGCAAACGCTCGGCGGCCCGGGTGAGCGAACCCTCCTCGGCAACAGCCTGGAAGATACGCAGTTGGCTGAACTCCATGGCTTTCTCCAAAACAGAACAACTTCATCATCATTATTCAATTTTATTGAAAACAAAAGCCTCTTAACCTGCCATCTATCCGCTTACACCGTGCAGGAGTGTTCTCATGTCACCGCTCGTACAATTGCTGGCCTGCGCCGTGGCCTTGATGATGGCCATGGGTATCGGCCGCTTCGCCCTTACCCCGCAACTGCCGCACATGCTTGCAGAGGGTCAGTTCGACCTGACGGCTGGCGGGCTGGTCGCCGCCGCTAACTACCTGGGTTACTTCATTGGTGCGGCGGATGCCATGTTCGCCCGCACGCCAGCCCAGGTCAGGCTTCGGCTGCTGGGCGGCCTGTGGCTCTGCGTGCTGCTGACCTTGGCCAGCGCCGCCGCTGACGGGTTCTGGGGCCACTTGCTGCTGCGCTTCGGTACTGGTGTGGCGAGTGCCTGGGTGCTGGTGATGATCACCAGCCTCAGCCAACAGGTGGCCACTGCCCACAACCGCCCCCAACTGGGCGCCATGGTGTTTGCCGGCCCTGGCCTAGGCATCGCCCTCACCGGTTTGCTGGCACTGGGTGCGCACCTGCTGGGCCTGGGCTCGGCGGCGCTGTGGCTGGTGTATGCCGGCGCCGCGCTGGTGCTGCTCCTGGCCACGCAACCATGGCTGCCCAAGGCGCTGGAGCCCGCCGTGGCACCCAGCCCCGCGCCACAAGGGGCGACGCGCAGCGCTGGCATTGGCCGCCTTGGCCTGGTGTATGCCTTGTATGGTGTGGGTTACATCCTGCCGGCCACGTTCCTGTCGCAGATGGCCAACCAGCAGATGCGCGGTAGCTGGACCGCCGACCTGTTCTGGCCAGCCTTTGGCCTGGCTGCGGCTTTAGGTGTGTTGGCAGTGAGTGCACGGCGTGCCGGCCGAACCTCGGCATGGCTGGCCGCCACCTTGTGGCTGCAGGCCTTGGGCGTGCTGGCTTGCCTGATGGGCGGCGGCATTGGCCTGGCGTTGGGCGTCGTGTTGTGCGGCACGCCATTCCTGGCCTGCATGCAATTGGTGATGCAGCGCTCCCGGGAACTGGCGCCCCATGCGACGCAGCGTAATGCCGGGTTGCTGACCGCCTGTTTTGCACTCGGACAGCTAAGCGGGCCTTTGCTGGCGGCGCTGAGCAACCATTACAGTGGCAGCCTGCAGCCGGCGCTGGTGCTGGCTGCAGCGGGGCTGGGCGTGGCGGGCGCGTTGGTGCTTACCCGTACTCGCAGCACCCAGGCTTGCGAGGTTGCGGGCCGGGTGGCTTCGTGAACGCGGGTTGATCAGTGCGGCCCTGTCCCGACAAGTCGGCGACAGGGCCGTTACACACTCTCTACCCTACGAGCCGGCGTAACTGCTGCTTCACCCACGGCTCGGCGCTCACCAGCACTACACCAAGCAAAACCATCACCGCTCCCAGCACGAAGTTCACGCTCAGCGGCTCATCCAGCAGCAGCACCCCAAACGTCACACCGAACAACGGTGTGATGAACGAAAACACCGCCAGGTTCGACGCGAGGTACTTACGCAGCAGCCAGAACCAGGTCAGGTAACTGACGAATGACACCACGATGCCCTGAAACAGCACGCTGCCCACTGCCAGCGGCGTCCATACCACCGCACCGATCTGCCCGCTGAGCAAGGCAATCAGCAGCAAACCACCAAAACCGACCGCCAGCTGGTAAAACAGGGTGAGCGTGGCCGGTGCCTCGGACAACCGTGAACCACGCACCACCACTGTAGTCGCCCCCCAGGCCAGGCCCGCCAGCACACCCAAGGCATCGCCCAGCAGCATTCGCCCATCCATCTGCTCAAACGACAGACCACCGGCAAAGGCCGTGGCAATCCCTCCGAACGACAGCAGGATACCCAGCCACTGCAACAGGCGCAGACGCTCGCTGGGCAACATGAAATGCAGGCCGAGCGCAGTGAACACCGGTGCGATGTAGAGGAATACCGACATGTGCGCCGCCGAGGTCAGCTTCAGCCCTTCGGCAATGAACAAAAACTCCAGGCCGAACAAACCGCCCGCCAGCAACCCGCCGCGCCACGTGCTGCCCACCTGGCCCCAGCCCCCCCGCCAGCAGATCATCAGCCCCACCAGCACGGCGGCGATGCCGTTGCGCAGGGCCGCCTGCATCACTGGGGCGATATCCACTGCGGCGGTCTTGATCAGCACCTGTTGGCAGCCCCAGATCAGGCATAGCCCCAGCATGACCTGGAAGGCGAAAGCATCGGGGTTCTTGCGGGCCGCGGTCATGAGCGGCCCTCCTGGGTGGTCAATGGCATCGGACAAGGCTCGGCAGTGTTCAAAGAAACCCGATTATCGGTTTTCCTTGCCTGCCCGTGCCAGCCTCAAAACGACCTCAAGCGATCTGTGCCTTGGACGAGACCTTATCGAACGTGGCCTCGTCCAGTGGATCCTCCTGCTCATTGAGCACCTCGCGGGGGTGTGTATCGCCTGGGATACTCCTGTCGAGCAGGCTCAAAAGCCGTGAACCACGCGGTGTGAGCACGAAATTTTCGCCATTGCCGCCCTCTTCTGGGGGCCGGGTTTCGATGAAGCCACGTTCGAACAGCAGCTTCTCATACTCGCAGGCGCGGGTTTTAAGGTGGTCTACATCCCCCACCGGTTGACCCTCGGAGGCCATCGCGGCGGCATGTTGTTCGGCATAGGGGCGTGGCGTGAAGCTGTGGTCGGCGCCATTCTGCACTTCGTGCAACAAGCGCTCGATCAGGTCCCAGTCGTAAGTGATGCTCATGGTCATGGCCTCTTGCTGTGGACGCGTGGGGTACACAGCTTGGGACACGGCGGCAGCGAGGAGCGTTCCGAAAAATTCTGAACTTCCCGGCGTGCAAAAACCTCCACCACGCATAGCCACCGCTGGAGGTGAAAAGGATGAAACCGCTACTGCGCATCGCCTGTGCGACCGCCCTGTTCTGCGCCCTGCCCGCCTGGGCATGCACCCCAGAAGAGGCAACCCAGAAACGTGAAGAACTGGCCGGGCTGGTGAGCCAGTTGACCGAACAGAACCCGCAAAAAGCCAAGGAGATCAATGACGAGCTCCAGGGGATGGAGCTGGGGACGGCGAGTAAGGACCTGCCCGACAAGTGTCAGTTGATCGACAAGCGGATCAAGGAACTGAAGGAGGCGCAGAAGAAAGCTGACTGATGTGGGGTGGTGTTGGCCCTGTCGCCGGCAAGCCGACGACAGGGCCTGGCAAGGCCATTACTCGGCTGCAGGCTTGCGCTTTTTCAGCGGCGCCAGGCCATCGGAGCTGGTCAGGGGCGCGTTGGCTTTCGGTTTGGCAGTGGGCTTGCGCTTGGCGGTGGCCTTCTTGTCGCCGGTTTTCTTCTCGACCTTCTTCTTCTTGGTGCCGGCAGCCTTGCCCGACGCCTTGACCTTCTTCGGCCCGTTGTAAGTCCCTTTGACTTCCTTGATCACCCGACGCTCGAACTGCTGCTTGAGGTAGCGCTCGATGCTGGACATCAGGTTCCAGTCATTATGGGTGATCAGCGAGATGGCCAGGCCTTCACCCCCGGCACGGCCGGTACGACCGATACGGTGCACATACTCGTCGCCGCTGCGTGGCATGTCGAAGTTGATCACCAGGTCCAGGCCGTCGATGTCCAGGCCACGGGCTGCCACGTCGGTGGCCACCAGTACCTTGGAGCTGCCCTGCTTGAAGCGCTCGATGGCCAACTTGCGGTCCTTCTGGTCCTTCTCGCCGTGCAGCACGAAGGCCTTCACGTCCTTGGCCACCAGGTGACCGTAGATACGGTCGGCCAGGGCGCGGGTATTGGTGAAGATGATCGCCTTGTCGAAGGTTTCATTGGCCAGCAGCCACTGCACGATCTGTTCTTTGTGCTGGTCGTGGTCAGCGGTGATGATCTGTTGGCGGGTGCCTTCGGCCAGCTGCGAAACACTGTTGAGCATCAGATGCTCGGGGTCCTTGAGCACCTTGCCGATCATGTCGCGCAGAGCCGCACCACCGGTGGTGGCCGAGAACAGCAAGGTCTGCTCGCGGTGTTCGCATTCCTTGCACAGGCGCTCCATGTCCTCGGCAAAGCCCATGTCGAGCATGCGGTCGGCTTCGTCGAGGATCAGCACCTTGACGTGGGAGAGGTCCAGGTTGCCAGCATTGAGCTGCTCCAGCAGGCGGCCCGGGGTGCCGATCAGCACGTCCGGCACCTTGCGCAGCATGGCGGCCTGCTCCTTGAAGTCTTCACCGCCGGTCACCAGGCCCGACTTGATGTAGGTGAACTGCGAGAACAGCTGCACTTGCTTGAGGGTTTGCTGGGCCAGCTCGCGGGTAGGGAGCAGGATCAGCGCGCGGATCTCGACACGCGGGCCGCTCAGGTCGACCAGACGGTTGAGCAACGGCAGGACAAAGGCCGCCGTCTTGCCACTGCCGGTCTGCGCCGTCACACGCAGGTCACGCCCTTGCAGGGCCAGGGGGATGGCCGCGGCCTGCACCGGGGTTGGCTCGACAAATTTAAGCTCGGCCACGGCTTTAAGCAGGCGTTCATGCAGGGCGAATTGGGAGAACACGGAGGTAACCTCAGGCAAGTGCGGGAAATTCAGTGGCATAGGGTAACGTTTTCTGCCGCCGGAGCCGAATTTCTTTTGGCAACTTTGTCGCCATCCGCGCTCTAATGGGCCTTCGTTTCGCAAGCAAAGACCGTTCTGAAGCTCATGGATATACAAAAAATCTGGCGTGACAGCCTCGACCTGTGGGGCACCCTCGATCAACACCCCATGCTCCACGCCGCACTGGGCCTGGCCGTATTGCTGCTGATTTCCCTGCTGATCGGCCGCCTGGCACGCTTTCTGATACTGCACGCAACCCGCCTGCTGGCCCGCCAGCCCGCGCTTCGATGGCTCGACGACCTGCGCCATAACAAGGTTTTCCATCGCCTGGCTCAGACTACACCGTCGCTGGTCATCCAGTTCGGGCTCAAGCTGGTGCCGGAGCTGTCCGAGACCGCCCAGCACTTTTTGGGCAATGTTGCGCTGGCCTTCACCCTGCTGTTCATGACCATGGCGCTGTCATGCTTGCTCGATGGCCTGCTGGACATCTATGCACGTACCGAACACGCCCGCACCCGCTCGATCAAGGGCTATGTGCAACTGGCCAAGATGATGCTGTGGATCTTCGCCTTGATCGTCATCGTCGCCACCCTGATCGACCGCTCGCCGCTGTTGCTGCTGTCGGGTCTGGGCGCGATGTCCGCGGTGCTGCTGTTGGTGTACAAGGACACCTTGCTGTCGTTTGTCGCCAGCGTGCAGCTGACCAGCAACGACATGCTGCACGTCGGCGACTGGATCGAAATGCCCCAGGTCGGCGCCGATGGCGACGTGGTCGACATCACCTTGCACACGGTGAAGGTGCAGAACTTCGATAAAACCATCGTTTCCATCCCTACCTGGCGCCTGATGAGCGAGTCGTTCCGCAATTACCGCGGCATGCAGCAGTCGGGCGGGCGACGCATCAAGCGCAGCCTGTTCATCGACGCCGCGGGCGTGCGCTTTTTGACCCGCGAGGAAGAACAGCGCCTAAGCCAGGTGCGCCTGCTGGGCGACTACCTGGCCACCAAGCGCCAGGAGCTGCAGGCCTGGAACGAGGCGCTGGGGCCGGTGCCGGAGCTGGCGGCCAACCGCCGCAAGCTGACCAACATCGGCACCTTCCGTGCCTTTGCCCTGGCGTACCTGAAGAATCACCCTGATGTCCATTCGGGCATGACCTGCATGGTTCGGCAGATGCAGACCACGGCCGAAGGGGTTCCGCTGGAGGTCTACTGCTTTACCACCACCACGGTGTGGGCGGATTACGAGCGGATTCAGGGGGATATCTTCGATTACCTGCTGGCGGTGTTGCCGGAGTTTGGCTTGAGCTTGTATCAGCAGCCGAGTGGCAATGACATGCGGGTGGGGTTGGCGGGGCGCGTGCCGCACCGTTTGGAAGAATTGAGCGAGGTTTGAGAGTGCTGGGGCCGCTTTGCGGCCCATTCGCGGGGCAAGCCCGCTCCCACAGGGGGGGCCCTCCCTGGGATTGGCAGAGAACCTGTGGGAGCGGGCTTGCCCCGCGAATGGGCCCTCACCTACCCCGCATAACCCAGCAGGTACAACAAACCGGTCAAGGTCACCAGCGACGCCACCGTCGACAACAGGATGGTCCGCGAAATCAGCCCCGCCTCTCGGTTGTAGTACTCCGCCAACATGAACGGCCCGGTCCCCGTCGGCAGCGCCGCCAGCAGCACCGCCGAGGCCGCCCACATCGTCGGCAAACTGAACACCTTGAACGCCAGCACCCATGTCAGCGCCGGCTGCCCCACCAGCTTCAACGCCACCAATGGCCAGGGGCTGGCCTGGGCGCCAGGGCGCTTCTCTGCCAGGAAAGCGCCCAGCGAGATCAACGCGCAAGGCGTGGTGGCCACCGCCAGCATGTCGAGAAAATGCAGTACCGGCTCGGCCAGCCCCAACCCGAACATGGCCCAGGCAGCCCCGACCACCGGCGAAATCACCAACGGGTTCTTCGCCAGCGCCTTGCTCACGACCAGCACCGCACGGCCTATCTGCCGCTCCTCTTGCAAGCCGATCTCGATCAACGTCAGCGAAATCGCGAACACCAGGCACACCACGATCAACGACGAAATCAACGCCGGCTGCAGCCCCGGTTGGCCGAACAGCAGCAGGCACAGGGGAATACCGATATAGCCGGTGTTGGCATAACCCGCGCTGAGCCCGTCGATGCTCGCCGCCACCAGGCCATGGCCACTGAACAGCCGCCAGGCCAGGGTGACCACGAACATCGCCAGCGCCCCCACTCCAAACGCCACGATGAACCCCGGATGCCAGACCTCGCTCCAGGTCGCGGTGGCCGTTACCTTGAACAACAAGGCCGGCAGGCACAGCCAGACCACCATCTTGTTGATCTCGGCAGCAGCCTTGTCACCGAGCTTGTTGGCCCGGCGGCACAGGTAACCGACCAGGATCAAGGCGAAGATCGGGGCAACGATGACGAAAATGGTGTGCATATCAAGCCTTGTGGGTCAGCGGTGCTTCAGTACGGCTACCGAGGCGGCTCAACCACACCGAGCACAGGATGATCGCCCCGCCGATGAACAGCCGCCCCAATGGCTCGTGCTGGTTCCAGATCAGCAGGTTGAGCAGCAAGCCCACCGGCACATGCAGGTTGTTCATCACCGCCAGCGTGCCACCGGATACCAGGCAGGCGCCCTTGTTCCACCAGTACAACCCCAGCGCCGTCGGGCACAAGCCAAGGAACAGCAACACCAGCCACTGTACCTCGGTGCTCGGCAGGTGCTGGGTGTTGCCGAACAGCAGGAAGGCCGGCAGTACGACCAGCAACGCCCCCAGGTAGAAGTAGCCAAAGCGCGTGTAGTGCGGCAGGTCGCTGGGGTTGCGCGCGACCAGATGGCGGTACAGCACCTGCCCGGCGGCATAGGTGAAGTTGGCCAGTTGCAGCAGCAGGAAGCCGATGAAGAAGTCACCGCTGATGCTGTCAAAACGGATCACCGCCGCACCCGCTACCGCGACCAGTGCGGCGAGCAGCGCCCAAGGGTTGAAGCGGCGGTTCAAGGCATCTTCGATAAGGGTTACATGCAAAGGTGTGAGGATGGTGAACAACAGCACCTCCGGTACCGTCAGCACACGGAAGCTCAGGTACAGGCAGACGTAGGTAATGCCATATTGCAGTGCGCCGATCAGCAGCATCGAGCGCATGAAGCGCGGTTCGACCTGGCGCCAGCGCGTCAGTGGCAGGAACACCAGGCCCGCCAGCAGCACCCGTGCGAGCACGGCAAAGTAGCTGTCGACGTGGCCCGCCAGGTACTCGCCGATCAGGCTGAAGGAAAACGCCTGGATCAGCGCGACGATTATCAGGTAGCCCATGGTTGTCTCTCGTAAAACAAGGCCGCGACCTTAGCGGGTTGCGGGCAATCTGTTCAACCATGAGGAATGTGCGGCCACACAGGCAAAAAAAACCCGGCCATCGAGGCCGGGCAGGTACACCCAAAGGAGCAACAGGTGTCAGGGTTGGGAATTGGTTTGGGCTCAGGCCACTGCGGCCAGCTTGGCCTTGGCCTGGTTCAGGCCTTTCTCATGGAAATCACCGCTCATGTTCAGGCCTTCGGCGTGGATGAAATTCACATCGTGAATGCCGATGAAGGCCATTACCTGGCGCAGGTACGGTTCCTGATGGTCACTGGTGGCGCCCGCATGGATGCCGCCACGGGCAGTCAGCACAATGGCGCGCTTTCCGGTCAGCAGGCCTTGCGGTCCGGTGGGCGTGTACTTGAAGGTAATGCCGGCCCGTAGCACATGGTCCAACCAGGCCTTGAGCGTGCTCGGAATGGTGAAGTTGTACATCGGCGCTGCCATCACCAACACATCGGCCGCCAGCAGCTCATCGGTCAATTCGTTGGAGCGGGCCAGAGCATCCCGTTCGGCAGCACTGCGCTGCGCTTGCGGTTTCATCCAGCCGCCCAGCAGGTGGGCATCCAGGTGCGGTACAGGCGTCACAGCGAGGTCGCGCACGGTAATTTCATCGTCAGGGTGCGCCGCGCGCCATTGCTCGATGAAGTCTCGGGTCAACTGACGGGATACGGAATCCTGCTGGCGTGCGCTGCTTTCGATGATCAGTACGCGGGACATGGGTGCCTCCATCGGCAAATAGGGTGCGATTCGATGGAGGTGAGATTAAGGCTTGACCTATCGATAAAAAAGCGTAAAAAGTGGGTTCAATCTATCGATTAATTCGTTTTAATCGGCTTTGCAATCGAGGGCGATACGCAGCTTGATGATTTGCCGGTTGAACTTGGCCGTCACGTCCACGCTTTTACCAGCCGGTACGTTCACCCGGCGTACCCGTGGCGCCTCGGGGCCGTTGCGGAACGTCACCTTGCAGGCCGCCGGCACTTGCCCATAGTTGTTCAGGGTAATGGCACCGATATCGTAAGCGGTGTCGTAGGCGGTGTAGTCCAGCTTGACCCCGGCCAGTTCCTTCTGCACATCGATGGGGTAAGCCATGGCTCCCAGGGGCAGGCACATCAGTATTGCCGCACAACATTTCTTCATGGGGCGCTCTCCTTGAAAGAGCGCAGCTTAGGACAACAGGAGCCAAAGATGAAAGCGCCGCGCGTAACCCTGGATCAGTGGCGAACCCTGCAGGCAGTGGTGGATCACGGGGGGTTTGCCCAGGCCGCCGAGGCCCTGCACCGGTCGCAGTCGTCGGTCAGCTACACCGTAGCGCGGATGCAGGAGCAACTGGGCGTACCGTTGCTGCGCATCGATGGCCGCAAGGCGGTGCTGACCGAGGCGGGTAACGTGCTGCTGCGTCGCTCGCGCCACCTGGTCAAGCAGGCCAGCCAGCTCGAGGACCTGGCCCACCACATGGAGCAAGGCTGGGAGGCCGAGGTGCGCGTGGTGGTCGATGCCGCCTACCCCAGCGCCCGCCTGGTGCGCGCCCTGGCCGCGTTCATGCCGCAGAGTCGCGGGTGCCGGGTGCGTTTGCGTGAAGAGGTATTGTCCGGTGTCGAGGAGGTGATGCACGAAGGCATCGCCGACCTTGCCATCAGCAGTTACAGCATCGGCGGCTACCTGGGCAGCGAACTGAGCGCGGTGGAATTCGTCGCCGTCGCTCACCCCGAGCACAGCCTGCACCGCCTGGGCCGGGAGATCACTTTCCAGGACCTGGAAAGCCAGTTGCAGGTAGTGATCCGCGATTCCGGGCGCGCCCAGCCACGCGATGTCGGCTGGCTCGGCGCCGAACAACGCTGGACAGTCGGCAGCCTGG
The DNA here is from genome assembly GCF_021602025.1 of Pseudomonas ceruminis. Taxonomy (GTDB): domain Bacteria; phylum Pseudomonadota; class Gammaproteobacteria; order Pseudomonadales; family Pseudomonadaceae; genus Aquipseudomonas; species Aquipseudomonas ceruminis. The sequence goes on along the minus strand of NZ_BQHW01000001.1, from coordinate 128,174 downwards.
GCACCGCCACTACCTTCGTCAGCAGCGGGCTGGGCTTCGCCTGGCTACCGCGGCACATGATCGAACGCGAGCTGCGCGAGGGTGTGCTCAAGCCACTGCCGCTGGACCAGGGTGGCAGCCGCCATCCCCTGTTCTACCTTTACTCCAGCAAAGAGAAGACCCTGGGCCCGGCCACGCAGATTCTCATCGACCTGCTGCGCAATTTCGACACCGCGCCACTGGACGTGCCCTTCGCAGCCCCCCCACAAGCCTGAGAGGACCGCGCCCATGGCCTATTTCGAACATGAAGGATGCTCACTGCATTATCAGGAATACGGCCACGGCGAACCCGTTGTGCTGCTGCACGGCCTGGGTTCGAGCAGCCAGGACTGGGAGCTGCAGCTACCCGAACTGAGCCGCCATTACCGGGTGATCCTCATGGACATCCGCGGCCACGGCCGCTCCGACAAGCCTCGCGACGGTTACCACATCGCCACTTTCAGCGAGGACCTGCTGGCCCTGCTGGAGCACCTGCAAACCGGCCCGGTGCACCTGGTCGGGCTGTCCATGGGCGGCATGGTCGGTTTTCAGTTCGCTGTCGATCATCCGCAATGGCTGCGCAGTCTGTGCATCGTCAACAGCGCGCCCGAGGTCAAGCGCCGCAGCCGCAGCGACTGGCTCTGGTGGGCCAAACGCTGGGGCCTGGCGCGTATCCTCAGTGTCGAAACGGTCGGCAAGGGCCTGGCCGAACGGCTGTTCCCCAAGCCTGAGCAAACCGAACTGCGGCAAAAGATGGCGCAGCGCTGGGCACGCAATGACAAGCGCGCCTACCTCAGAAGCTTCGACGCCATTGTCGACTGGGGCGTGCAGGAACGCATCGGGCAGATTCGCTGTCCCACGCTGGTGATTGCCGCCGACCACGATTACACGCCGGTACAACTCAAAGCGCGTTATGTTGCCCTGATGCCCCAGGCAAGGCTGGTAGTCATCGACGATTCCCGGCACGCTACACCCCTCGATCAACCCGAGGTCTTCAACCAGACGTTGTTGCAATTCCTCGCAGCCGCATCCACCTCTCAAGGATCTTTGAGCCCATGCTGAAAAAACTTCTGCTCACCGCCTGCTCGGTCGCCTTCGCCACCAGCGTCATGGCGTCCGACAAGACCCCTCACGTGCTGCTGGACACCAGCTTTGGTCAGGTCGAAATCGAGCTCAATGCCGAGAAGGCGCCGATCAGTACCCAGAACTTCCTCGCGTACGTCGACAGCGGTTTCTACAACAACACCATTTTCCACCGCGTGATCCCAGGCTTCATGGTCCAGGGCGGAGGCTTCACTGAGCAGATGGTGCAGAAAGACACCAAGGCGCCGATCCGCAACGAGGCCAGCAATGGCCTGCAGAACACCCGCGGCACCTTGTCCATGGCGCGCACATCCAACCCGAACTCGGCCACCAGCCAGTTCTTCATCAACGTGGCCGACAACGACTTCCTCAACCCAGGCCGCGATGCCGGTTACGCGGTATTCGGCAAAGTGACCAAGGGCATGGAGGTGGTCGACCAGATCGTCAACTCGCCAACCACCATCAAGAAAGGCATGCGCGATGTACCCGCCGACCCGGTGTTCATCAAGTCTGCCAAACGTATCGACTGACCGCAGGCTGCACAGGGATGTGAGTCCGCCTGGGGCCGGGTAGAACAGGAGTGTTGTCACCCATGCTTTACCGCCGTTTCGAGCAACTGATCGATATCTTCCGCGACGCGCCCAGCGAGTCGCCGCCCACCCAGGTGTGGCCGTTCTACCTGTATTACCTGCGTCAGGTCTGGCCGAGCTTTCTCGCCTTGCTGGTGGTTGGCCTGGTTGCCTCGTTGATTGAGGTGGCGATGTTCAGCTACCTGAGCCGCATCATCGACCTGGCCCAGGGCACCCCGAATGCCAACTTTTTCAGCGAACACAGCGGCGAGCTGATCTGGATGCTGGTGGTGGTCCTGTTGCTGCGGCCGATATTCTTTGGCCTGCACGACCTGCTGGTGCACCAGACCATCAACCCCGGCATGACCAGCCTGATCCGCTGGCAGAACCACAGCTACGTGCTCAAGCAGAGCCTGAACTTCTTCCAGAGCGATTTTGCCGGGCGAATCGCCCAGCGCATCATGCAGACTGGCAACTCCCTGCGTGATTCCGCAGTGCAGGCGGTGGATGCGTTGTGGCATGTGCTGATCTACGCCATCACCTCGCTGGTGCTGTTCGCCGAGGCCGACTGGCGCCTGATGCTGCCGCTGCTGGCCTGGATCGTCTGCTACATCGCCGCGCTGTTCTACTTCGTGCCACGGGTGAAGGAGCGCTCGGTGATCTCGTCCGACGCCCGCTCCAAACTGATGGGGCGCATCGTCGATGGCTACACCAACATCGCGACGCTCAAGCTGTTCGCCCACACCGACTACGAGCAGCAGTATGCCCGTGAGGCGATCAGCGAACAGACCGAAAAAACCCAGCTGGCCTCGCGGGTGATCACCAGCATGGACGTGGTCATCACCACGCTCAACGGCCTGCTGGTGGTGGGTACCACGGGCCTGGCGCTGTGGTTGTGGACCCAGTCGATGATCACCGTGGGTGCCATCGCCCTGGCCACTGGCCTGGTGATCCGTATCGTCAACATGTCCGGCTGGATCATGTGGGTGGTCAACGGCATCTTCGAGAACATCGGCATGGTCCAGGACGGTTTGCAGACCATTGCCCAGCCGGTGACTGTCACCGACCCACCCCAGGCCCCAGCGCTCAAGGTGAGCCGCGGCGCCGTGCGTTTCGATGATGTGGACTTCCATTACGGAAAAGGCGGCAACGTGATCGAGGGGCTGAACCTGGACATACGCCCAGGGGAGAAGATCGGCCTGATCGGCCCATCCGGCGCTGGCAAGTCGACCCTGGTCAACCTGTTGCTGCGCCTCTATGACGTACAGGGCGGGCGCATCCTGATCGATGGGCAGAACATCGCCGAAGTGAGCCAGGCCAGCCTGCGAGCGCAGATCGGCATGATCACCCAGGACACATCGCTGCTGCACCGCTCGATCCGCGACAACCTGCTGTACGGCCGACCCGACGCCAGCGAGGCAGCGCTGCATGAAGCAGTACGCCGTGCACGGGCCGATGAGTTCATCCCGCAGTTGTCCGATGCCCAGGGGCGCACCGGTTTCGATGCCCATGTCGGCGAGCGCGGGGTCAAGCTCTCGGGCGGCCAGCGCCAGCGCATCGCCATCGCCCGGGTGCTGCTCAAGAACGCACCGATCCTGATCATGGACGAGGCCACCTCAGCGCTGGATTCGGAGGTGGAAGCAGCGATCCAGGAGAGCCTGGAGACGCTGATGCAGGGCAAGACAGTGATCGCCATCGCCCACCGCCTCTCGACCATCGCCCGCATGGACCGGCTGGTGGTGCTGGACAAGGGCCACATCGTGGAGAGCGGCAGCCACAGCGAACTGCTGGCTCAGCAAGGGCTGTATGCCCGGTTGTGGCATCACCAGACCGGCGGCTTCGTCGGCGTCGACTGACACGTCACCGGCCCCCACCGCTGCCCTCAACGGCAGTGGTGTGGGGGCCACCTGCGAAGGGGCCAACACGCAAACAGGCTCTCAATCCCGACGGTAAGGCAACATCCCCCGCGCCTCTTCGGCATACGCCCTAACCCCTTCCCGTTCCTGATGCAGAAAGTCCTCCACCGCGCGCCGCAGCCCCGGGTGCAGCAGGTAATGCCACGACCGCGTCAGCACGGGCTCGAACCCGCGAATCAACTTGTGCTCACCCTGCGCGCCGGCATCGAAACGCTGCAATCGTTCAGCAATCGCAAAGTCCATGCCCTGGTAGAAGCAGGTTTCGAAGTGCAGCCGGTCGAACGCGTCCAGGCTGCCCCAGTAACGGCCAAACAGGCTGTCGCCCCCCACCAGGCTCAAGGCCATGGCCACCGCTCGTCCACCCTGCCGAGCCATCACCACCCGCAGCGCCTGGGGCATGCGCTCGGCCAGCAGGCTGAAGAACTCGCGGGTCAGGTACGGCGTGCGCCTGCGCACCGCGTAGGTGTTGGCATAGCACAGGTAGACGAAATCCCACTGCGCCTCATCCAGTTCATCGCCCCGGTACCAGCGAAAATCGATGCCCTGCCCGGCCACCTGCTCACGCTCCTTGCGCATCTGCTTGCGCTTGCGTGAGCTCAAGGTGTCGAGAAAGTCCTGGAAGTCGCGGTAGCCTTGGTTGCGCCAGTGGAACTGGCACCCCAAACGCTCCATCCAGCCCGGCGATTGGGTCATCTGTGCATCCAGGCCCGGGTCGGTGAAGTTGATATGCGCCCCGGAGAGCCCGCCTTTGCCAAGGTATTCGGGCAGGGCCTGGAGCACGAGCAGCGCGTCGGCAGGGTCGGTCGCCAGCAGGCGTGGGCCGCTGACCGGGCTGAACGGCACCGCGCCGAGCAGCTTGGGGTAATAGGCGATACCGGCGCGCTCGCAGGCATCGGCCCAGCCGTGATCGAACACGTACTCACCGAACGAATGCCACTTGCGGTAGGCGGGCAACAGCGCACGCACCTGCCCGTCGCGCTCCAGCACCAGGTGCTCGGCCGCCCAGCCAGTGGCCGGCGCGACACTGCCGCTGTCTTCCAGGGCGCTGAGAAACGCATGCTGCAAGAACGGTTGGCCGGCAGGCACCAGGGCGTCCCAGGTCGCCGCTGGCAGGTCACGCAAATGGGCAAGGCTGTAGAGGCTGGTCACGGTTTCGACTCGCGGTATGGAGCCATCAGTATCAGGGAACAGCGGCATGTCACTCAAATGACGATTACCTGACCAGCCCTTTTAGCTTCAATTACTTAACAACAGTGCCACCAATTAGACATTATTCTGTCATTCGCCCTCGCAATACTTGCGCCTGTTTTCCGGAACCCCAGAACCTGTCTATTCAGGCCCTTTCCGAAGACATGCCAACATGGGGCGGGCGCTGAGCCTCCCCAATTTTTTTCAGTAGGGAGAACCTTATGCGTCTTGTTTCTACACTTACCGGAGTGAGCCTCACCGGCATGATGCTGGCTCTGAGTACTCCGGCCAGTGCTGCTGTCGACGCCAAGCTGCTCGAAATGCTCCGCGCCAATGGCTCGATCAACCAGGCGCAGTACAACGAACTGCAAGGCGACCTGGCAAAAGAAACCAAGGAAAAGGCCGACCAGAAAGCTCAGTCCGAACGTATGAGCTCTTTCGAACAAAAAGTGGCATGGGCCGCCAAGACCCAGATCAAGGGTGATGTGCGTCTGCGCTACGAAGACGTCAACGTCGACAACCCGATCTCCCGCAGTGGCAACCAGGACCGTGAGCGCGTGCGTGCCCGCGTCGGTTTCTACAGCGAGATCAACCCGCAAGTGGACGCCGGCGTGCGTGTGGCCACCGGCAGCAGCGCCGATGCCCGCTCGACCAACCAGAGCCTGGACAACTACTTCGAGAAGAAATCGCTGTGGGTCGACCTGGCCTACCTCGACTGGCACCCGACTGCCGTGCCGAACCTGCATTTGATCGGCGGCAAGATGAACCAGCCGTGGGTAAGCATGGGCGACATCATCTGGGACAGCGACATCAACCCCGAAGGCGTGGCCGTCACCTACAAGACCAACCTCGGTGCGGCTGAAGTGTTCGGCAGCGTCGGTCACTACAACCTGAAGGACAACGTCGACGGCGACGGCGTGCAGTTCAAGCACGATGCACAGCTGTACCACGGCCAGTTGGGCACCAAGTTCAACGTCGCCGATACCGTCAAGCTCACCGTCGGTGGCAGCATCTACGGCTTCGACAACGACAAGGCCTCTGCTGCCCTGCGCTCGCTGGGCAACACCACCGACGAGTTCAACCTGGTGGAAGGCTTCGGTCAGGTGGACTTCACCGGCTTCGCCATCCCGCTGTCGGCCTACGGCCAGTTCGTCAAGAACACCGAAAGCACCGATGGCAAGGACAAGGCCTGGCTGGCCGGCCTGAAAACCAAAGTGGGCGCCTGGAGCCTGGACTACAACTACCGCGACGTACAGCGTAACGGTGTGGTCAGCCTGTTCACCGATTCGGACTTCGGTAACGGCTTCACCGGTTCGCGCGGTCACAAGTTCAAGGTCGGTTATGAAATCGACAAGAACTTCTCCCTCGGCGCGGCTTACCTGATGGCCAAAACCGACTACTCGAACCTGCCGAACAGCAATGCTGACGTCGATACGCTGCAGGTGGACCTGGAAGCCAAGTTCTAAGCAATACCGCTGTGCTTTACCCAGGCGGGAAATGCCGACCCCATCCGGCATTTCCTGCCTTTTTTTGTCTGCGAAAACAGGGGCCGCGCGGCCCCGGCAATCTCAACGTTTACGCAGGATCACACTGCCGATCGAATACCCCGCGCCAAACGAGCTCAACACACCCAGCGAACCCTTGGCCAGGTCATCCTGGTAGAGGTGGAAAGCGATCACCGAGCCCGCCGAACTGGTGTTGGCATAACGGTCGAGAATAACCGGTGCATCCTCTTCGGCCACTTCACGCCCCAACAGCTTCTTGACGATCAGGTGGTTCATGCTCAGGTTGGCCTGGTGCAGCCAGAAGCGCTTGACGTCGGACGGTTGCAGGTCGTTTTCGGCCAGGTGCTTGCCGATCAGCTCGGCGACCATCGGGCAGACTTCCTTGAACACCTTGCGGCCTTCCTGCACGAACAGCTTGTCCCGCGTACCGATGCCTTCTTCCGCCGCACGGTTGAGGAAGCCAAAGTTGTTGCGGATGTTGTTGGAGAACGCGGTCTGCAGCTTGGTCCCCAGGATGTCGAACTGATGCGCCGATGTGGCCTGGTCGGCGCGTTCGACCAGCACAGCGGTGGCCGCATCACCGAAAATGAAGTGGCTGTCGCGGTCACGGAAGTTCAGGTGGCCGGTGCAAATTTCCGGGCTCACCACCAGCAGTGCACGGGCCTGGCCCAGTTGCACGCTGTTGGCGGCCGTCTGGATGCCGAACGTGGCCGAAGAGCACGCAACGTTCATGTCGAAAGCAAAACCCTGGATGCCCAAGGCCTGCTGCACTTCGATGGCAATGGCCGGATACGGGCGCTGCAGGTTGGAGCAGGCGACGATCACCCCATCGACATCAGCTGGCGTGCGGCCCGCGCGCTCCAGCGCCTGGCGCGCAGCGGCCACGCCCATTTCGCACAGGATCGACTGCTCGTCGTTGGAACGCTCGGGCAGGCGCGGTTTCATGCGCTGTGGGTCGAGGATGCCGGCCTTGTCCATGACGAAACGGCTCTTGATGCCCGAGGCCTTTTCGATGAACGCCGCATCGGACAGCGGTGCTGGCTCGACCTCGCCGCGCTCGATGGCCGCGGCATTGTCGCGGTTGAACTGCTGCGACCAGGTGTTGAAGGATTGCACCAGTTCTTCGTTGGAAATGCTCTGGGCCGGGGTATACAGGCCGGTGCCGCTGATCACGACGTTATGCACGGTCGTTCCTCTGGTCAAAGGCCACCGCCACGGGGCGTTGGCTGGAAAATGCATAATGGCACTTTAGTGCCAATTCTCGGGCGAAGGCTGTGCCCTTCGGGGGCGGGTGACCCGCCCCCACAAGGGCCGCCAGGCGACCCCAAATTGCCTCAATATTGCCACAACTTCGGGTGTTTAGGCTTCCACCTGCGACCACTGTTTGCTCAGACGCTTGTCAGAAATCGGTACCTTGGTGCCCAGCTGCTGAGCAAACAGCGAGACCCGATATTCCTCCAGCAACCAGCGGTACAGGGTCAGTTGCTCATCGCGCTTGCCCTCTTGGGCGTGCTTGTCGGCACGGGCCTTGTATTGCGCCCACAGGTTACCCAGCTCGCCACTCCATACCCGGTCCTTCTGCACCTGGGCGCCGAGCTTCTCGAGGCGCAGCTCCACCGCCTTGAGATAGCGCGGCAACTCCTTGAACCAGGCGCTTGGGGTTTCGCGTACAAAGCCCGGATAGACCAGGTTGGCCAACTGCTGCTTGATATCGTTCAAGGCCACTGCCTGGCTCAGGTCGATCTTGCCCTTGAAGCGCTTCTGCAGGCCGTGCCATAGCTTGAGCACCTCCAGCGTCTGACGCGCCAGGCGCTCGGCATGCTCGGCCCAGCTGCCGCGCTTGCGCTCGGCCAGCCCGGCCAGTGCCGCGCCATCACGTGGCAGCGTGGCTTCCCCTTCGAGGATGCAAGTGTCCAGGCTGGCCAGCAGAATGTCCTCGACCAGTGCCTCGACGCGGCCCAGTTCGCGGTACAGCAAGCCCAGTTCGGTCAGCCCCGGCAATTTGCTACGCAGGAACTTGGCCGGCTCTGCCAACTGCTGCAGCAACAGGCGCTGCAAGGCGCGGCGATGCTGGAACGCCGCCTCGGCCTGGGTCGAGAAGCGCCCTTCCCGCACGGTGCCGTTTTCCTCCACCAATGCCGGATAAACCGTCATCGACAGGCCGGCGATCTTCTGCTGGGCGGTCTGCTTGACCTCACTGAAAGCCTTGGCCTGCACCGGCTGCTCGCTTTTTTCATTGCGTGGCACGGCCAGCGCCGCCTGGCTGGCAGCCGCGAAGCGGGCGGTCAACTGCGCCAGGTCGCGGCCCTCACCCAGGAATTTGCCCTGCCCATCGACCACCTCGATGTTCATGCGCAGGTGCCCTTCGACCAGGCCGACGGACTCCTCCCAGGCTTCGTCAGGCACCCGGGCGCCGGTCATGCGCAGCAGCTCCTGGCCCAAGGCCTGGGGCAATGCCCCCTGGCCGAACGTCATGCGCGCCAGCGAGGCCTTGACGAAGTCCGGCACCGGCACGAAGTTCTTGCGCAGGGCCTTGGGCAGGTTGCGCACCAAGGCCACGCACTTGGCTTCGAGCAAGCCCGGCACCAGCCACTCCAGGCGTTCACCCGGCAGGCTCGGCAACAACGGTGCCGGCACCCGCACGGTAACGCCATCACGCGGGTGACCGGGTTCGAAGTGGTAGCTCAGCGGCAGGCGCAACGGCCCCACCTGCAGGCTGTCGGGGTATTGCGCCGCGGTGACTTCGCTGGCCTCACGGGCCAGCACGTCTTCCTCGCGCATGATCAGCAGGTTGGCGTCCTTCTGGCTGCCCATGCGGTACCAGCTGTCGAACGTCGCGGTCTGGTGGATCTCGGCGGGCAGCCGCGCTTCATAGAAGGCGTAGAGGGTTTCTTCATCGGCGAGGATGTCGCGCCGACGGGCCTTGGCCTCCAGTTCGTCGAGCGCTTCGAGCAGGCGCTTGTTGGCCGCCAGGCACTTGGCCCGCGACTGGATTTCGCCACCCACCAGCCCTTCACGGATGAACAGTTCACGCGAGGTAACCGGGTCGATCGGGCCGAAGTGCACCGGACGGCGGCCAACCAGGATCAGCCCGTACAGGGTGATCTGCTCGTAGGCCACCACCTGGCCACGCTTCTTCTCCCAGTGCGGTTCGAAGTGGTTCTTCTTGACCAGATGGGTGGCCAACGGCTCGATCCAGTCAGGCTCGATTCTGGCGACCATGCGGGCGTACAGCTTGGTGGTTTCGACCAGCTCGGCGGCCATCAGCCACTGCGGGCGCTTGCGGCCCAGGCCCGACGACGGGTGAACCCAAAAGCGCCGCTGCCGGGCGCCCTGGTAGTCGCCGTCCTCGGTCTTGTGGCCGATCTGGCTGAGCAAGCCGCTGAGGATGGCCTTGTGCATCTTCGCGTAGTCGGACGGTTCCTTGTTCACCGTCAACTGCAGGTCACGGCAGATGAGTGCCAGCTGACGGTGCGCATCGCGCCACTCGCGCAGGCGCAAGTAGTTGAGGAAGTGCTTGCGGCACCAGTTGCGCAGCGGGTTGGCGGTCAGCGCTTGGCGCTGCTCCTCGAAACCCCGCCACAGGTTGACCAGCGCGGCGAAGTCCGAATCGACGTCCTTCCACTGGGCATGCGCCTGGTCGGCGGCCTGCTGGCGCTCCGGCGGGCGCTCACGGGGGTCCTGCACCGACAGCGCACTGGTGACGATCAGCACCTCCTGCAGGCTGCCCTGGCGGGCGCCTTCAAGCAGCATCCGGCCTAGCCGCGGGTCGATCGGCAAGCGGGCCAACTGGCGGCCCAGGGGCGTCAGCTGGTTTTCGCGGTTGACCGCCGACAGCTCCTGCAGCAGGTTGAAACCGTCGCTGATGGCCTTGCCATCCGGCGGCTCGATGAACGGGAAGGCATCGATGGCGCCCAGGCGCAGGTGCAGCATCTGCAGGATCACCGCCGCCAGGTTGGTGCGCAGGATCTCCGGGTCGGTAAATGCTGGTCGGCTGTTGAAATCCTCTTCACTGTACAAGCGGATGCAGATGCCCGGCTCGACCCGGCCGCAGCGGCCTTTACGCTGGTTGGCGCTGGCCTGCGACACGGCTTCGATTGGCAGGCGCTGAACCTTGGCCCGGTAGCTGTAGCGGCTGATACGTGCGGTGCCGGTATCGATCACATAGCGGATACCGGGCACGGTCAGCGAGGTTTCCGCAACGTTGGTGGCCAGCACCACGCGGCGCCCGGCGTGCGACTGGAAGATGCGCTGCTGCTCGGCCGGTGACAAGCGCGCATACAGCGGCAGAATCTCGGTGTGGCGCAACTGCGCCTTGCGCAGAATCTCGGCGGCATCGCGAATTTCGCGCTCACCCGGCAAGAACACCAGCACGTCGCCGGGGCCTTTGCCCACGCTGCGCTCGTGGTGGGCAATTTCGTCGAGGGTGGCGAGGATGGCCTGGTCGACGGTGAGGTCGTCCTCGACCTGGTTGCCCTCTTCGTCCTGCTCACTGGTCAGCGGGCGGTACCAGGTGTCGACCGGGAAGGTGCGGCCGGACACCTCGATGATCGGCGCGCCATCGAAGTGCTGGGAGAAACGCTCCAGGTCGATGGTCGCCGAGGTGATGATCAGCTTCAGGTCCGGGCGGCGATGCAGCAGCGTCTTCAGGTAGCCGAGCAGGAAATCGATGTTCAGGCTGCGCTCGTGGGCTTCGTCGACGATGATCGTGTCGTAGCGTTCGAGGAAGCGGTCGTGCTGGGTTTCAGCCAGCAGGATGCCGTCGGTCATCAGTTTGACCAGGGTATTGGCGTCGCTCTGGTCCTCGAACCGCACCTGGTAGCCCACCAGCCCGCCCAGCGGGGTGCCCAGTTCCTCGGCCACACGCGCCGCAACGCTGCGGGCCGCGATGCGGCGGGGCTGGGTGTGGGCAATCAGGCCGTGGCTGCCACGGCCCAGCTCCAGGCAGATCTTCGGCAACTGGGTGGTCTTGCCCGAGCCGGTTTCGCCGGCGATCACCAGCACCTGGTGCTCGGCCAGGGCCTTCTTGATCTCGTCGCGCTTGGCGGCAATCGGCAGGCTGTCGTCGTAGCGGATGTGCGGCACGCGCTGTTGGCGGGCGGTGACCTGGGCGCAGGACGCCTGGACCTTCTCGACCCACTGCGCAAGCTTGGCCTCGTCGGGGCGCTTGCGCAGCTCATGCAGTTGCCGGCGCAGGCGATGGCGGTCGGCGATCATGGCGTGGTCGAGGTTTTGCAGCAGTTTGTCGATGGCGTGGTCAGTCATGGGGCTTTTTAATGATGCAGGTGGGCCTGCTTTTTCATGATCGGCATTCGAAGGATGCGCGATTGTCGCAGATTCGCGGGTACTTTGCTGTCTGTACTGGCCTGTTCGCGGGCAGTCACACCCATTGCAATGTTTAGCCAACAACGATGTAAAGGTTGCCATTCACTGCTTTAATCGACCTTACGCCGCATGTGAGTATCCAGGCATGACCCCCGCCCAGCCCATCGCCCCGCCGCTGTCACGCCCTTCGCTACCGAAGGCCCGGACCCGCGCCGGCGAAAATCCGCTGGTCCATGTAATCCTCGCCTTCTGGGCCTTGTGGCACTGCCGACACGCCCGCCCACCGGATATTTCGCTCTCGCCGCTGTGACCAGACGCGGCCGCCCCTCGGCCGATTGACTCAGTTTGGACCGCACGCCTGTGCGGCGGTCCTGTGCGCTTATGAGCGAATTCACCATGCACTTTGCCCCCGTAGAACACGCCAGCCGTTTCCTCGCTGAAAACCCCGATATCGAGCTGTTCGAACTGTTCATTCTCGACGCCAACGGCGTCCCTCGCGGCAAGCTGCTGCACCGCGACGAGCTGCTGGCGGTGTACCAGAGCGGTCGGCCCCTTCCCAGCACCATCCTGGGCCTGACCCTCAACGGCGATGACGTGGAAAACTCCGGCCTGGTGTGGGACGTCGGCGACATCGACTGCCGCGCGTACCCGCTTGCAGACAGCCTGGTGCGCCTGCCGTGGCGCCGCGTGCCGACCGCTGCCGTGCAGGTCAGCATGCACCCTAGCGAAGGTTTGCCAGCCAGCGTTGCCGACCCGCGTCATGTGCTGCTGCGCACCATCGAGGCGCTCAAGGCCGACGGCTATCACCCGGTGATGGCCTGCGAGCTGGAGTTTTACCTGCTCGACCAGCAGCGGGACGCCCAGGGCCGCCCGCAACCGGCACTGGATAACGATGGCGGCCGCCCCCGCAGCACTCAGGTCTATGGCCTGCGCGAACTGGAGCAGATCGAGCCGTTCCTTGCCGACCTTTACGCCGCCTGCAAGGCCCAAGGCATCCCTGCGCGTACCGCCATTTCCGAATACGCGCCGGGCCAGGTGGAAATCACCCTGGAGCATGGCGATGCCCTGGCCGCCATGGACCAGGCGGTCCGCTACAAGCGCCTGGTCAAAGGCGTCGCGCATGCCCATGGCATGCAGGCCTGTTTCATGGCCAAACCGTTCGCGCAACTGGCCGGCACCGGCATGCACATGCACCTGAGCCTGGCCGACAGCGCGGGCAACAACCTGTTCGCCAGCGAGGACAAAGCCGGCACACCGCTGCTGCGCCAGGCCGTGGCGGGCATGCTGCGTCACCTGCGCGATTCGTTGTTGCTGTTCTGCCCCAACGCCAACTCGTTCCGCCGCTTCCAGGCCAACAGCTATGCACCGCTGGCCCCGACCTGGGGCGTCGACAACCGCACGGTCAGCCTGCGCGTGCCCGGCGGGCCGGCCAACAGCCGCCATGTCGAACACCGTATCTGCGGCGCCGATGCCAACCCCTACCTGGCCGCCGCCGCCATTCTGGCTGCCAGCCACCGCGGCATTCGCGAGCAGCTCGACCCCGGCGCCCCGGTCGAGGGTAACGGCTACGCCCAGGCCACCGAGCACCTGCCTACCGACTGGCTGACCGCCCTCGACGCCCTGGAGCGCTCGGAATGGGCCAGGGAAGCCCTTGGCGAGGCATTCCTCGGCGTGTACCTGAAGGTCAAGCGTGCCGAATACCGCCAGTTCATGGCTGAAGTCAGCGAGCAGGACTGGCGCTGGTACCTGCACCAGGCCTGAGCCCTACCCTATTTACAACAAGGAACACCCATGAACGCAGCACAGAACAACGGCCCGGCCGCGCGCGCGCCGTCCTATTACAGCGCCACCCTCAACGACCCTACACACTACCCGCAGCTCAAGGGCACCGTGCAGGTCGACGTGGCGATCATCGGCGGTGGCTTCACCGGTGTGGCCACGGCGGTGGAGCTGGCCGAGCGCGGGCTCAAGGTGGCGGTGGTCGAAACCCACCGCATCGGTTGGGGCGCCAGCGGCCGAAATGGTGGCCAGGTCACCGGAAGCCTCTCCGGTGACGAGGCCATGCGCACCCAGATGCGCAACCGCCTGGGCAACGACGTGGACGATTTCATCTGGCAGCTGCGCTGGCGCGGCCACCAGATCATCGAGCAGCGGGTTGAACGCTACGGCATCGACTGCGACCTCAAGCACGGCCACCTGCACGCGGCGATGAAGCCTTCGCACATGAAAGAACTGCGCGGCTTCCAGGAGGAGGCAGAGCGCCGTGGCATGGGCGACCAGGTCCAGCTGCTCGACCGCAGTGCCGTCGCCCAGCACCTGCAAAGCCCGTTGTACCTGGGCGCGTTGAAGAACCAGCGCAACCTGCACCTGCACCCCCTGAACCTGTGCCTGGGCGAAGCACGGGCCGCTCACTCCCTGGGCGCCCTGATCTTCGAGAACTCGCAGGTGCTGGACATCGTCCATGGCCCGCGCCCAGCCGTGGTCACCGCCCAGGGCCGGATCGAGGCGCGCCAGGTGATGCTGGCCGGCGATGTCTACCACACGCTCGAAAAGCGCCAGCTCAAGGGCAAGATCTTCCCGGCCATGGGCGGCATCGTCACCACGGCGCCTCTGGGCGAGCTGGCAGAGCAGATCAACCCCCAGGACCTGGCGGTATACGACTGCCGCTTCGTGCTCGACTACTACCGCCTCACTGCCGACAAACGCCTGCTGTTCGGCGGCGGCGCCAACTATTCGGGCAAGGACTCACGGGATATCGAAGGTGAACTGCGGCCCTGCATCGAGCGTACCTTCCCGGCGCTCAAGGGTGTGCCGATCGAGTTCAAGTGGAGCTGCGCGATGGGCATCGTGGTCAACCGCATTCCACAACTGGGCAAGCTTTCGGACAACGTCTGGTACTGCCAGGGGTATTCGGGGCATGGTATCGCCACCAGCCACATCATGGGCGAGATCATGGCCGAGGCGTTGACTGGGACGCTGGAGAAGTTCGATACCTTTGCGGCGTGCAAACACATCAAGGTGCCGATGGGGGACGTGCTGGGGAATCCGCTGTTGGCAGCGGGGATGTGGTACTACCAGATGCTGGAAAAACTGCGCTGACAGTACGGCCTCACCGCCGCTGAGCCCGCTCCCCAGGCAACGCACAGTCCCTGAAAACTGCGCATGACCTGTGGGAGCCGCCCCGCCGCCGATGACGCCGGCAAGGTCGATCAGGCGATTTTCTTCAGCCCCTGCTTCTTCAACTCTTCATCACGCAATTCGCGACGCAGGATCTTGCCCACGTTGGTCGTCGGCAGGGCATCGCGGAACTCGATGAAACGCGGCACCTTGTAGCCAGTGACGTTGGCACGCATGTGCTCCATCACCTGCTCTTTGGTCAGGGTCATGCCCGGTTTGACCACGATGAACACCTTGATCAGCTCACCCGACTTCTCGTCCGGCACGCCGATCGCCGCGCACTGAAGCACCCCCGGCAACGCGGCGAGCACGTCTTCCAGCTCGTTGGGGTACACGTTGAAACCCGAGACCAGGATCATGTCCTTCTTGCGGTCAACGATGCGCATGTAACCGTCCGGTTGGATCAGGGCGATGTCACCTGTCTTCAGCCAGCCTTCACTGTCGAGAATCTCGGTGGTGGCCTCTTCACGCTGCCAGTAGCCCTTCATCACCTGTGGCCCCTTGACGCACAGCTCACCCACTTCGCCCAAGGGAAGTTCGTTGCCATTGTCGTCGATGATCTTGCACAGGGTCGAAGGCATGGGAATGCCAATGGTCCCGACCTGGTTCGCCTCGGCAGGGTTGACCGCCGCCACCGGGCTGGTTTCGGTCATGCCGTAGCCTTCGCAGATGGCGCAACCGGTGACGGCCTTCCAGCGCTCGGCCACGCTCAATTGCAGGGCCATACCACCCGAGAGCGTGATTTTCAGCGCAGAGAAGTCCAGCGCACGGAACGCTTCGTTGTTGCACAGGGCAACGAACAGGGTGTTGAGGCCGACGAAGCCGCTGAACTTCCACTTGCTCAGCTCCTTGACCATCGCAGGCAAGTCACGCGGGTTGCTGATCAGCACGTTGTGGCTGCCGATCAGCATCATCGCCATGCAATGGAAGGTGAACGCGTAGATGTGGTACAGCGGCAGCGGCGTGATGAGGATCTCGCAGCCTTCCTGCAGGTTCGAGCCCATCAGCGCCCGGCACTGCAGCATGTTGGCCACCAGGTTGCGGTGGGTGAGCATCGCGCCTTTGGCCACACCGGTGGTGCCGCCGGTGTATTGCAGCACGGCAACATCATTGGCGTGGGGGTTGGCCTCGGTCACCGGCTGCCCCTTGCCCAGCGCCAGGGTATCGTTGAAGCGTATGGCGGTGGGCAGGTTGTAGGCCGGTACCATTTTCTTCACGTACTTGATCACGCTGTTGATCAGCAGGCGCTTGAGCGGCGGCAACAAGTCGGCCACTTCGGTGACGATGATGTGTTTGACCTGGGTCTTGGGCACGACTTTTTCGGCCAGGTGCGCCATGTTCGCCAGGCATACCAGCGCCTTGGCCCCAGAGTCGTTGAACTGGTGCTCCATTTCCCGTGTGGTGTACAACGGGTTGGTGTTGACCACGATCAAGCCGGCGCGCAGGGCACCGAATACAGCAACCGGGTATTGCAGGACATTGGGCAGTTGCACGGCAATGCGATCACCCGGCTTGAGGTCGGTATGCTGCTGCAGCCAGGCGGCAAACGCCCCCGACAGGGCATACAACTCGCCGTAGGTGATGGTCTTGCCCAGGTTGCTAAAGGCCGGTTTGTCGGAAAAACGTTGGCAGGATTGCTTAAGTACAGCCTGGATATTGGGGAATTCGTCAGGATTGATTTCCGCCGTAATCCCGGCTGGGTATTTATCCTTCCAAAAATGTTCGATCATGGAAGCCCACTCCTTCAGCAACAGCGAAGTTCGATTCACGCGTCGATGCGTTTATTATTGATATGAGATGCCGGCTCATTGCAAACCGAATCATCTGAAAGCGGGCCGAGAGTAACAGCTTTGCCAGGGGTCGCCTAGAGGCCAAAACGGGCCTTGCGGTCACAAAAATGACTCAATGAACAATACAAGTCATTTTTAGAGTATTTAGCTTAAAGCGCCAAATTCCACGCCGAAAACCGCAAGCCAGAGCGCCGCGCGACGCTCTGACCATCGGCTTTTGGGCTCACGCCATTTCGCGCAACTCACGCCGCAGAATCTTGCCCACCGGCGTCATCGGCAGCGATTCGCGCAGCACGATGTGCTTGGGCACCTTGTAGCCGGTGAGATTGGCCTTGCAGTAGGCCTTGAGCTCATCGACGCTGAGCCCCGCGTCCCGCGCCACCACGAACAGTTTCACGGCCTCGCCGGAGCGCTCGTCCGGTACGCCGATGGCGGCACAGTTGGCGACCTGTGGGTGGCCCATGATCACGTCTTCGATTTCATTGGGATACACGTTGAAACCCGAGACGATGATCATGTCCTTCTTGCGATCGACGATTCGGGTAAAGCCATCAGGGTCGATTACCGCTATATCACCCGTTTTCAGCCAGCCATCGGCATCCAGCGTCTGGGCAGTGGCATCGGGTTGCTGCCAGTAGCCTTTCATCACCTGCGGGCCCTTGATGCACAGCTCGCCCCGCTCGCCCAGTGGCAATTCGTTACCCTCGTCGTCGATCACCTTGAACGCCGTACCCACCACCGGAATGCCCACCGTGCCCAGGCGCGCAAGCTGGCCATAGGGGTTGGTGCTGGCTACCGGGGAAGTCTCGGTCAGGCCGTAACCCTCGACGATGCGGCAGCCCGTAAGGCTTTCCCAGCGCTCGGCGGTGGCCTTGACCAGTGCCGTTCCACCCGAGTTGGTGACCTTGAGGGCCGAGAAGTCCAGTTGCCGGAAGCCTGGGTGGTCCATCAGCGCGACAAACAGCGTATTGAGCCCCAGCAACGCAGAGAACCGCCACTTGCCCAGCTCCTTGATGAAACCGGCAATGTCCCGCGGGTTGGTGATCAGCACGTTATGGTTGCCCGTGACCATCATGCACATGCAGTTCGCGGTGAAGGCATAGATGTGATACAGCGGCAGCGGTGCAATCATCACCTCCTGGCCTTCCTTGATCAGCTTCTGCCCGTCCGGGCCATGCTGGGAGAAGCAGGCCAGCACCTGCAGCATGTTGGCCACCAGGTTGCCATGGGTGAGCATCGCCCCCTTGGCCAACCCGGTGGTGCCGCCGGTGTACTGCAGCACGGCGATATCGTCGAGGGTCAGCGACACCGGCTTGTGCGTCAGGCTGCGGCCCTCGCGCAATACCTGCTTGAACGACAGCGCCTGCGGCAGATGGTAGGCCGGGACCATCTTCTTCACCTTGTCGACCACGGTGTTCACCAACCAGCCCTTGGCGGTGGGCAACAGGTCGCCCATCTTCGCCTCGATCAGGTACTCGAGGCTGGTATCGGGCAGCACGTCTTGAACACGCTTGCCGAACATGTTCAGGTACACCAGGGCGCGGGCCCCCGAGTCCTTGAACTGATGGCGCATCTCGCGCTCGGTATACAGCGGGTTGGTATTGACCACGATCAGCCCGGCGCGCAAGGCACCGAACACCGCGATGGGATACTGTAGCACGTTGGGCATCTGCACCGCGATGCGGTCACCCGGCACCAGGTCGGTATGCTGCTGCAGCCAGGCGGCGAAGGCCGCGGAATAGCGCTCAAGCTCGGCGTAGCTGAGGGTCACGCCCAGGTTGCTGAATGCCGGGCGGTCGGCAAAGCGCTTGCAGGAGCGCTCGAAAACCTCGACCACCGAGGTATACGCCTGTATGTCGAGGGTGGAAGGTACGCCCGCCGGGCGTTTGTCATTCCAGAAGTCGGCTTGCATTTATTATTGTTCCTCTGCCTGGACCCGCTGTGAGCCTGTCATCCCTTGTCCCCTTTGCCGAGTGGCAAAAAGGTGTTGAACCGACGTTAGCAGGTAAGCCCCAGGTGGCCTATACGCCAGGTGCCGCCATTAACATTGTGAATCTTATTTGTGCCCTTCCTGCAATCCGGCCGGTTGCGCATACACTGTGCTCGTACCCTGCGCAAAGGACTCCCCATGCCCCATGACGCCTTCTGGCTGCCCGCCAGTGAGCATTGCAGCCTGTACGTACACCAATGGCTGCCGGCCACGCCGGTCAAGGCGGTGGTGCTGCTGGCGCATGGCATGGCCGAGCATGCCGGGCGCTATCAGCGCCTAGGCCACGCCTTGAGCAATGTTGGCTATGCGCTGCTGGCTGCCGACCTGCGCGGCCATGGACGTACTGCGCAGCTGGGCAGCCTCGGCCTGTTCGCCCGGCATCATGGCTGGAATGCTGTGGTCAACGACCTGGGCCTGCTCGCCCAGCACATCGGCCAGCAGTTCCCCTGCACGCCGCTGTTCCTGTTCGGCCACAGCATGGGCAGCTACATCGCCCAGGCCTATCTGATGCACCACAGTGGCAGCGTTCACGGGGCGATTCTCAGCGGTTCCAACTTCCAGCCGCCGGCGCTGTATCGCGCGGCGCGCCTGATCGCTCGCCTGGAGGCCTGGCGCCAGGGCCCGCTGGGCAAGAGCGCGTTGATCGACTGGCTGTCGTTCGGCGCGTTCAATAAAGCCTTCAAGCCCACCCGCACCGCGTTTGACTGGTTGAGCCGCGACCCGGAGGAAGTGGACAAGTACCTCAACGACCCGCTGTGCGGCTTTCGCTGTAGCAACCAGCTGTGGCTCGACCTGCTGCAGGGCCTGGTGCAGATCAGCCTGCCAGGCAACCTCGCGCAGATTGATCCGAACCTGCCAATGCTGGTGATTGGCGGCGAATGTGATCCGGTGAGTGCCGGCAAGCGTCTCACTCATCTGGCCGACGCCCTGCGCGCGACCGGCAACCGACATGTACAGTTGCGCGTCTACCCTCAGGCGCGACACGAAGTGCTCAACGAACTCAATCGGGACGAGGTCACCGCCGATATCCTCGCATGGCTGGAGCAGGCGCTGGCCCTTGGCCGCCCTGCCCGCAGTGAATGATAGCGGCCTCGCCCGTCCATCAAGGAAGCGCCAATGACCCAGGTCACCAATACGCCCTACGAAGCTCTAGAAGTCGGCCAGAAGGCCAGTTACGAAAAGTCTGTGGAAGAACGCGACATCCAGCTGTTCGCCGCGATGTCCGGTGACCACAACCCGGTGCACCTGGATGCCGAGTTCGCGGCCAAGAGCATGTTCCGCGAGCGCATTGCCCATGGCATGTTCAGCGGTGCGCTGATCAGCGCCGCCGTGGCTTGCACCCTGCCAGGCCCCGGCACCATCTACCTGGGCCAGAAGATGAGCTTCCAGAAGCCGGTGAAGATCGGCGACACCCTGACCGTGCGCCTGGAAATCCTTGAAAAACTGCCCAAGTTCAAGGTGCGCATCGCCACCAACGTTTACAACCAGCACGATGAGCTGGTGGTCGAAGGTGAAGCCGAGATCCTGGCACCGCGCAAGCAGCAGACCGTTGAGCTGGTATCGCCGCCGAATTTCGTGGCGAGCTGATGGACTCGGTACCTGCCCTGTGGTTGGCACGTCGCCGGCAGGGCCGGTACTGACTCTTCATCCCAACGCCTGCAACTGCCGTTCGATATGCCGGCGCTCAGGTTCCTGCCGGGTCAACTCCAGCGCCTGTCGCCAGGCCTCGCGGGCTTCATCGATGTTGCCTAGTTGCTGATGCAATTGCGCCCGAGTCGCATGCGCCAGGTGATAGTCGCGCAACTCACCGGCCGCCAGAAGCGCTTCGACCTCCACCAACCCCGCCTGGGGCCCGTCGCGCTTGGCCAACGCCACGGCCCGGTTCAACACCACCACTGCGCTCGGCCAATGCCGCTGCAACACGTCGTACAAGCCAACGATCTGCGCCCAGTCGGTTTCCTCTGCCGTGGCGGCCTCGGCGTGCACCGCAGCAATCGCCGCCTGCACGGTATAGGCACCAAAGCCTCGGCTGCGTAATGCCCGCCGCACCAGCTCACAACCCTCGGTAATCTGCTCGCGATCCCACAAACTGCGATCCTGCTGCTCAAGCAGTACCAGATCACCGTCAGCATCGCTGCGGGCGCGCTGCCTCGAGGCCTGCAGCAACATCAATGCGAGCAGCCCGACTGCCTCCGGGTCCGGCAACAGTTGCACCAGCAAACGACCAAGACGAATCGCCTCGTCGCTCAGCGCTTGCTGCAACAGCACCTCGCCGGACGACGCCGAGTAGCCCTCGTTGAACACCAGGTAGATGACCCGCAACACACTCGCCAGGCGCACAGGCAACTCATGCAGCTCCGGCACCTGGTAGGGGATGCGGGCGTCGCGGATCTTGGCCTTGGCCCGCACGATACGCTGGGCGATGGTCGCCGGGCTTTGCAGGAAGGCCCGGGCAATCTGCTCGGTGGTCAGGTCGCAGACCTCACGCAAGGTGAGCGGCACCTGGGCATCGGCCGCCAGGGCCGGGTGGCAGCAGGTGAAGATCAAGCGCAGGCGGTCGTCAGCGAGCAGTTCGTCCTCACTGGGGTCCTGCCCCTGGCCCTCGAGGAGCATGATCAAGTCCGCCTGCGAGCGGTCGAAACGCGCCCGTCGACGCACTGCATCGATGGCCTTGAAGCGACCGGTGGAGACCAGCCACGCCCGGGGGTTGTGCGGCACACCATCACGCTGCCAACGCTCGACGGCAATGAAGAACGCATCGTGCATGGCCTCCTCGGCCAGGTCGAAATCCCCCAGCAAGCGAATCAGCGTCGCCAGGATGCGCCGTGAGTCTCGTCGGTAGACGGCCTCGACCTGTGCCCGCACCTGCGCCAGGTCCGCCATCAGTCCGGCATCCGCTGGGTCACGACCTCCACCAGGCGGTCCAGGCTTTCTCCCCAGCCCTGGTGAAAGCCCATTTCTTCATGGGCCCGGCTGTCCGTCGCGTTCCAGTGCCAGGCACGGGCGGTGTAGCGGGTCTTGCCGTGTTCTTCGTCAAAGGTCACCACGGCGGTCATGAAGGCCTTGGCCGAGGGGACCCAACCTGGCCCAAAGGCATCGGTGAACACCAGTCGGCGCGGTGCGGCGATCTCCAGGAATACGCCTTGGGTGGGGTACTCGGTGCCATCCGGCGCACGCATCAAGGTCCGGAACAGCCCGCCAACCCACAACTGCATCTCGCATTGCGGGGTGGTCATGCCGTGCGGCCCCCACCATTGCATCAGCCACTGCGGCTCGGTCCAGGCACGGAACACTTTGGTGGGCGGGGCGTCGATCAACCGGCTGATGGACAACTCGTGCTGCGCTTGCGCAGGTTGGGCAAGGCTCATGCTTATTGTTCTCCGTTGCTGTCAGGGTTGCAGTTCGCGCACGGGCCTTACTTCAACGCTGCCGACACGTGCGGCGGGGATGCCTTTGGCGATGGTGAGTGCCTCGTTGAGGTCGCGGGCGTCAACCAGATAAAAGCCCGCAAGCTGCTCTTTGGTTTCGGCGAACGGGCCGTCTGTCAGGCTCATATGGCCGCTACGCATACGCACCGTGGTGGCCGTTTGCACAGGTTTCAGCGCCTCGGCCGCGAGCATGCGCCCGGTGCCGTGCAGCGCCTGGGCGTAAGCCATGCATTCGGCGTCTGCCGGGCTGTCGGGCAGGCTGTGCAGCAGCCCTTCGTCACAATAGACCAGGCACAGGTATTTCATGATCATCTCCACGGCTTTGCAAAGTGCGTTTGGCAATAGCCGATCAGGGCTTGAGATCGAACAGTGCTTTCTGGGTTTCCATGTCGAAGGGTGCCGACCAGTGTTCATGAAACACCCGCCATTGCCCGCCTTCTTTGCGGTAGGCAACAGTGGCACGCATGAAGCCGCATTGGCTTTCGTCCTCCGACGGGCCGCAGCGGTTAAGCCAGTGGGCCACGCCCAGGCCGCCATCGGCCTGCACCGTGAGCTCGGCGAGTTCGAAGATCATCGGGCCGGTGCAAAAGCCCATGCACATCTCCCAATGCGCCTGGTAGACGGCCTTGCCCTTGAATTGCAGTGCCTTGATGGCGTCGAAGGCCACGATGTCATCGGTATAGGGGGCGACGATGCCTTGGATGTCACGGTCGCGCACGGCCTGCATCCAGCGCTCGATCAATTGGCGGATTTCGCTTTCGGCATGGGTGTTCATCGGCTGCTCCTCCGGTCGTTCAAGAGAGTTCAGGCACCGCGTTAGCGGTGCCTTCATCTCATGGTCGAACGGTGGCCGAGAAAATCGACAGGCCATGCCAGCGTCGCCAATACCATTGCCCATCGCCTGAAGGCACGGCAGGGCTGACCAGACTGAACTCACGATAGCCGGGAGGCGTTCGATCAGGTACCACCTGCCCAAAATGCTTCAGCCGTTTACCGCCGTCAGCACTTGGGCGTAGCGGGCTCGATCGATATTGGCGCCGCTCAGCACCACCGCCACTCGCTTGCCTGTCTGTTGTTCCCGCTCTTGCCATAGCGCCGCCAGTGCAGCGGCACCGGCGCCCTCGGCAGTGTTGTGCGTGGCTTCGTGATAAAGCCGCATGGCGGCGGCGACTTCAGCATCGTCCACGCGCACGATCCGCGCAGCGTTTTCACGGACCAGGGCGAAGGCATCAGGGTGCGGCACCCGGCACGCCATGCCGTCGGCAAAGGTGTTCGCCGTAGCGGTGGTGACGATGCGGCCTTGCTCGAAACTTTGCGCGTAGGCATCGGCAGCACTGGAAACGACACCCACGATCTCAGTCTTCAACCCCAGCAGGTTGCGCGCCTGGATCAGCCCGCAAATACCCGACCCCATGCCGATCGGCACGTACACACAATCCAGATCCGCCACCGCCTCGAACAGCTCCAAGGCGTAAGTGGCCACGCCCCGTACCAGTTCAGGGTGGAACGAAGGCACCATGTCATAGCCCAGTTGCGCGGCCAGCCGTGCCGCTTCCTCGCGAGCCACGTCGAAATCGGCGCCGTGCTCGACCAGCTCCGCCCCCAGGGCACGCATGGCGGCGTTTTTCTCTGTGGCGTTGCCCTCAGGCACCACGATCACCAGCGGCAGACCGGCCTGGCGCGCTGCCAGTGCCATGCTCTGACCATGATTGCCACGGGTGGCAGTGACCAACCCACGCGGTGGCGCGCCCTCGTCCAATAGCGAGCGCACATAGACCAACCCACCGCGAACCTTGAACGCACCGGTGGGTGCATGGTTCTCGTGCTTTACCCACACCTGACACCCCAACCGCTCAGCCAGCAAGGGCCAGGCATACTGAGGCGTGGCAGGTACATGCTGGTGAACGAACGCTGCAGCTTCACGCAAGGCGGCCAGGTCGAACATGAGGATCATCCTTTTCGGTACGAGGTTGATCCGATCCTAAGCGCCGGGCATTGTATGGGTACAACCTTATATTGCATGGGCAGCAATTTCGTGTGGATCCCCGAGCTCGTCGACGATGGCCAGCCACGTTACCTGGCGTTGGTCAATGCCATTGCCAGTGCCATCGAATGTGGGGTGCTCAAGGTCGGTGACCGCTTGCCCCCGCAACGGCGCCTGGCCTGGAAACTGGGGCTGAACCCCAGTACCACCCAGCAGGCCTACCGCGAGGCTGCCGCTCGCCACTTGGTTGCCGGCGAAGTGGGCCGCGGCACCTACGTGCTGGCTGGCAGCAAGGAAGCCACGCTGTTTCGCCTCAAGCAATACGATGGGCCAGACCTGCTGATCGACCTTTCCACCAATGTGCCCGTGGCCGACCCGCACAATCACGACCTGCGCGATAGCCTGTGCAGGCTGCTGGAGGGCAACGCGAACGGCCTGCTCGACCATTACCTGGGCCCCGAGCAGTTGCTGCAGGGCCGAATCCAGGGCGCGCGCTGGCTTGCCCACCGTGGCGTGAACCTGGCGGCAGACGAACTGCTGCTGTGCGGGGGCGCCCAGCAGGCACTGACGCTGGTGCTGCAGTCGCTCTGCCAGGGCGGCGAGCCTGTGATGCTCGAGGCCCTCTGCGCCCCTGGTATCAAGGCGGCCTGCCGGCAATTGCGCCTGCCGGTGCACGGCGTGGCCCTGGATGCCCACGGCCTGCGACCTGACGACCTGGACCGGGTGGCCCGTGCCAGCGGAGCACGCGTGCTGGTGACCACGGCGACCTTGCACAACCCCACAGGCGCCTGCATGGACGAAACCCGGCGCAGGGCACTCGCAACGGTGGTCAAGCGCCTGGGGTTGCGGGTGATCGAGGACGACGTCTATGGCGCGCTCACCGACTGCCCGCCGCTCTACCCACTGCTGGGCGATCAAGGCATTTTCATCAGCAGCCTGTCCAAGACCGTGGCCGCCGGGCTGCGCCTGGGCTGGATCGCCGCCGCGCCAACACTGCTGGCGCAGATAGATCCCCATGCCCAGGCCAGCCACTGGCCGCTGTCGCCGCTGAACCTGCGCATTGCCTGCCAATGGATCGAAGACGGCACGGCGGCACGGCGGTTGGCCTGGCAACGCCAGGAAATTGCCTGGCGCTGGCGCTTGGCGTGTGGTGTGTTGGGGGATGCGTTGCACACCGGCGGTCAGCCATCACCCCATGTGTGGGTGGCCGCTGCAAAAGGTGCGGACGCAGTGGTGGCCCGGTGTCGGCAGGAGGGTGTGGAAGTTGTGCCGGCAGGTGTATTCGCCATTGGCGCGAACGAAGTGCAGGCCGTGCGTATCAGCCTGTCGGCGGCAGCTAGCCGGGCAGCGCTCAAGCGGGGGCTGGAAGTGGTGCGCCAGGTGTTGTGTGACGAGTGATCCCACAGGCCCGCTGCTCTGTCAGGCAAGGCAGAGGCCCGTGGAGGTAGGCTTTAGCACAGCGCACAGCAGGCGGTGTACCCTCAACCCTGCTGGCAACCCTCGCCCATGGCCCGATACTGAATGGTATGCACCTGGCCCTGATGGTCTTCATAGGTCATGGTCGCAGGCACGACTTCACACACATTAGGGATAGTCGACAGGTTGATCACCCGTTTGATATCCAAGTTCATGGAGTAGTCGTACTGCTGGGCCACAGGCTCGGTGGAGGCGGGCTTGGCCTCATCCGCCAGGGCAAGCGAGGACATACCGACCAGTGCAAGAATCAGTAATGGTTTCATGATGTTTGACCTTCAAAGCAATCAAGCTGATCGACTGACTTCATATGCCGTCATTGGCGCGGAGAAGTTGTCATCGACTGCGAAGATGACACGAAGTACCGATCCCGCTTCGTCTACTGCCTGGGGGATGAGTGAAATTCTACTCCCCGATTGCCATAGTTGAACCCCGAACTCGGACATTCACCCTTGCAGGCTTTGCAACAATCTGCGACAAAACGAAGCGGCAAAAACACCTGAATGTATCGCGTTAGAGCTGCCGCGCCAGGAAACCACATGAACACCCTGCACTGCTTACCCCTGGCCGGCCCGCAACGGCGCCTGCTCGACCATTTTTACCGGCAGCACGGCTCACGCATGCGCGCGGCCAGCGACGGCCGTTTATGGGTGGCGCGGGCTGACGGCATCGTTGCCGGCCTGAGCTTGACGGCAGTGGCCAACGGCCACTGGCTAACCGGCCTATTCGTTGCCCCGCCCCTACGCAACCAACGCGTGGCAGCGCGGCTGGTCGAGGCAGCGCTTGCCGACACGTGCGGGCCCGTCTGGCTGTTTTGCCACCCGGACCTGACAACGTTCTACCAACGCCTGCATTTCACCGAGGCTGACGCGCTGCCCGACGCGCTGGCGGCACGCCTGGCGCGCTACCAGCGCAGCAAACGCCTGGTCGCTCTGGTACGTGATCAGTCGTCGCTGGCATCCAGACCTGGGAACAACACCTCGGTATAACCGAACTTGGCGAAGTCCTGGATACGCGACGGATACAGGCGGCCGATCAAGTGATCGCACTCGTGCTGTACCACCCGTGCATGAAAGCCATCGGCGAAGCGGTTGATCGGGTTGCCCTGCGGGTCGATCCCTTCGTAGCTGATGTGCTTGTAGCGCGGCACCACACCGCGCAGCCCGGGCACTGAAAGGCAGCCTTCCCAGCCCTCCTCGACCTCGGTGGACAACGGTGTGATCACCGGGTTGATCAGGATGGTCTGGGGTACCGGTTCGGCGTCCGGGTAGCGCTCGCTGCGTTCGAACCCGAAGATCACCAGTTGCAGGTCGATACCCACCTGCGGCGCGGCCAACCCCACACCGCCGACATGGTGCATGGTGTCGAACATGTCAGCGATCAACTGCTGCAGCTCAGCGCTGCCGATCAGGTGCTCGGGCACGGGCGGGGCGATGCGCAGCAAGCGCTCGTCGCCCATCTTCAGGATGTCACGGATCATCGCGGGTTCGACTCGGTGGGTTGGGGCTCGCTCGGGTGCTCATGGCCCAGCACGGTCAGGGGTGGCTTGGCTTCGGCACCCTCGAAATCCTTCTCGCCCGGGTCCTTGCCCTCGGCCGACATGTGCTCGATCACTGCATTCATTTCCGCGCCCAGCAACAACACGGCGGCGGAAATATAAAAATACAGTAACAGCACGATGATCGCACCGATACTGCCGTACATGGCGTTGTAGTCGGCGAACGTCTTCACGTAGTACGCAAAACCAAGGGAGGCAATGATCCACACCACCACCGCCAGCACGGAACCGGGGGTGATGAAGCGAAACTTCTGCTTCACATCGGGCATCACGTAGTACATCAGTGCAACCGCCACCATCATCAGGATGATGATCGCTGGCCATCGCAGGATGGTCCAGACGGTGACAATCACCTCCTGCATGCCGATCTGGGCGGCAATCCACTCCATCACCTGCGGGCCCAGCACCATCAGCGCCGCCGCCACCAGCAACATGCCAGCGATACCGATGGTGTAGAAGATCGACAGCGGAATGCGCTTCCATACCGGGCGGCCTTCGGGCACGTCGTAGGCCGCGTTCATGGCGCTCATCATCAGGCGCACGCCGGCCGAGGCGGTCCACAGCGCGATGACGATACCCACCGACAACAACCCGCCCTTGGACTGCTGCAACTGGTCGATCACCGGGTTTACCTGCTCCAAGGCCTGGGGTGGCAGCACCAGCTCGGACTGCAGGCGCAGCCAGGTGAAAAAGTCGGGCAGGTGCAAGAAGCCGATCAGGGCAATGAGGAACAGCAGGAAGGGGAACAGCGAAAACAGCATCTGGTAGGCCAATGCAGACGCGTAGGTGGACATCTCGTCATCGATGAATTCCTTGACGGTGCGCACCAGTATGCGGTGTAGGGGCAGGCCACCCAGGTCGGGAAAAATCATAGCGTCTCCTTTCGCCGCTTGATCAGTACATCAGGGAAGTCTAATAGACCACGCGACTGGTGTGCTGCTCCCTGCCAGACTTTAAAGTCGATGTAGCGGCATTTTCGCGGTAGGCGCACCCTTGATCGGCGCGCCTACCGCGAAGAGGCCAGTACAGTTCACACAGACATCAAGGCTTTTTCACCGAATCCTTGACGTCGCCTTTGACCTGCTGTGCCTCGCCCTTGAGTTCCTGGCCCTTGCCTTCGGCACGCAGCTTGTCGTTGCCGGTCACTTTGCCGACGCCCTGTTTGACGTTACCAATCGCTTCGTTAGCCAAGCCTTTTGCTTTGTCTTTAGTGCCGCTCATGGCAAAACTCCTGCAAATGGAGACACGTGTACCGTGTCGACATGGGGTGGACTGGCCACCTTCGCCGAGAGTTTCAATAAATTTGCACGTTCAAGCCGAACGGTAAATCTGCGGGCGAATACCGCACCGAATCATCCGCCAGACGCTGTGTTAGAGCGGCTGCCTCCCCTAGAATCGCCGGCAAACGGCAACCCGACGCAGGTTGCCAGCTTATAAAAACAATCGTTCCCGGAAACCCGCACCATGCGCCTGATACCCCTGCTGGCAGCGTTGCTGCCGATGCTTGCCCTGCCCACCTTCGCCGCTGCATCGGCCACTGAAACCTTGCGGGTCGACCGCTACGCCGACGACGGTCAGCCCGGGACCTTGCGCTGGGCAATCGACACCAGCAACCAAGACCCAGGCCGCTACCGCATCGAAATTGTCGCCGTCGGCCAACCGCCCTATGTCATCCGCCCGACCCACGCCCTGCCAGCCATCAAAGGCCCGGTGCGTATCACCGGCCTACCCTGGGCACGCGATGGCCAGTACATCGCAATCGATGGCGCTGGCTACATCAAGGACCAGGGCGTGCGCACCTGCCCCGGCGCCCTGCCCGGCCAGTTCGGCACCAATGTGCGCACCACCACCCACCCTGGCCTGGTGCTGCGCGACACACAGGGCGTACACCTCAGTGGCCTGGAAGTGCGCAATTTCTGCATCGGCATCCTGGTCAACCGCGCCAGCGGCAATGTCATTGAAGACAACCGCATCGTCGCCAACAAGGGCGGGGCCGGCATCATGCTCACCGGCGATGACGGGGCCGGCAACCCCACGGCGACCACCACACTCAACAACAAGGTGCTGCGCAACCAGCTGATCGACAATGGTGATGGCCTGGAGCTCACCCGTGGCGCCGCGTTCAACCTGGTGGCCGATAACCTGTTCCGCTCGACCGCGGCCAACCCTGAGCCCTCCCAAGGCATCGAGATCCTGCTGGGCAACGACAACACGGTGGTACGCAACCGCTTCGAGCAGTATTCGGATGGCGTGCAGATCAACTGGGGCAAACGTAATTACCTGGGAGCCAATTCCTTCACTGGCAACTCGATCGGCATCAGCGTGACGGGGGAAGGCAACATGCTCGATGGCAACCTGATCCACGGCAACCGCATCGGCGTAGCCCTGCGTCCGGAGCCAGACATCACCGCCACGCGGCTGACGGGCAATCGAATCTGGGGAAACAGCCAGGATATCCGTCGCTGCGAGGCCGGTGGCGCGTGCGTGGCCAATCAGCGCACCGGGGCCATCATCTTTGGCGTGCCGGCCCAGGCCCACGCCCTGTATGTCGGCTCCCGCGGTGTAGGCGCGGATGTGCCGAAAAAGGACCAGGCGATCATCTGCGATGGCCAGGGCGAGCCCAAGCCGTGCCAGCCACTGCCCAACCACAATCAGCCGGCACCTCGGCTGCTGGCGCTGGAAGGCAATGTACTGCGTGGCAAGGTGCAGGGGCCGGTATCGAGTCTGTTGCGGGTCGAGGTGTTTGGCAATGCCGAGGCTGACGGCACCGAGGCCGAGCACTATCTGGGGCACGTCCTGGTGAACAGCGATAATCAAGGGCAGGCGCGGTTTGCCCAACCTTTGCAGGGTGCTGAAGGGTTACGCAGCTTTACCGCGACGGTGACCACCGCCGATGGGGCAACATCCGAGTTGAGCCTGCCGGTTCGCCGCTGAGGCAAGCGGCCCAATCGCCGGCCAGCAGCAGTGGCTCACAGCGGTGCACAGGATTCAGAGTCGGTGCTGTCCCTGTGCGAACCCGGCTGCCAGCGATTGGGGCCAGCAAACCTTGCCCCGCTAACCGCCACCCCTCACAATGCAGGCCTTTCTAGCGTCAACCCGCAGGAACCTGCATGAAACTCGACAAACCCGCCGCCATTGCCCGGCGTAACGAAGCGCTGGCCAAGCCGGTTCTTACCAGCGCCAATACCCTGTTCGCCATCCTGGACCGCAAACGCAACCTGTGGTGGTTCGAGGTGCCGGTAGGGCTGCTGCGCAAGGGCCAGCCCGACTGGGTCAACCTGCTGCTGCACACCCCCGACACCGACGCATTGCAGCACCTGAAAGTGCCCACCAACTTCCTCAAGGCCCACCTGGAGCATTTGGAAGTGCGCAACGCCGGCAAGCGTCGCTCGACCATCAGCCTGGCCCTGAGCGCCGACCGCGATTCGCTGCTGCGCGACACCCGCCCGGGTGGCGAGCAACTCGACTTCCAGCCTTTCGTACAGGCCTGACTTCAGGCCCGCTCGATGCGATCGTCATGGATGACGATCCGGCCCTGCTTGAACAGCGCGCCAATGGCCTTCTTGAAGTTGCCCTTGCTGACATTGAACATGCGGCTGATCACTTCAGGGTCACTCTTGTCGCACACCGGCAACACACCGCCCTCTGCCTCCAGGCGCGCCATGATCTGCTCATGCAGCCCCTCGGCCAGGGCCTGGCCAACCGGTTGCAGGCTCAGCGCAATCTTGCCGTCCGGGCGTATTTCCTTGATGTAACCCTTCTCGTGCATCCCCGAACGCAGGAACTTGAACACCTCGTTCTTGTGGATCAGGCCCCAGTGGCGGTTGTTGATGATCGCCTTGAAGCCCAGGGGCGTCTGCCCGGCCACCAGCAGCTCCACCGGCTGACCGACCTGATACTCGACCGGTGTGCGGTCAAGGTAACGGTCCAGACGCGAAGTGGCGGTGATGCGGCGCGTACGCTTGTCGAGGTAGACGTGCACCACGCAGTAGTCGCCGATCTTCAGTGGCCGTGCCTCTTCCGAATAAGGCATCAGCAGGTCCTTGGGCAGGCCCCAGTCGAGGAAGATGCCTGCACCGTTGATGTCCTTGACCTTGAGGCTGGCGAACTCGCCAACCTGCACCTTGGGCTTTTCGGTGGTGGCAATCAGTTGGTCTTCGCTGTCCAGGTAGATGAACACGTTCAGCCAGTCGTCGACCTCGGTTTCGGCGTCCTTCGGGATATAGCGCCCGGGCAGCAGGATCTCGCCATCGGCGCCGCCATCCAGGTACAGGCCGAATTCCACGTGTTTCACGATTTGCAAACTGTTGTAACGCCCAAGCAGAGCCATTTCCGATGTTCCTCAAGACAAGGCGGCTATTCTACACCTGAACCCAGCGCGCTGCCCGACCGCTGATTCGGCGGAACCGTCGTGGTGCCCTTGCGTCTACCGAGTGGCCTGCCATTGCAAGGATCAGCACATGCTCTTACGCCTGTCGAAAAGCCTGCTCACCGCACTTGCGTTCGCCCTGGCACTGGCAGCCTGCAGCCGGATAGACCTGGCCTACCGCAACCTTGACCGGCTGGTGCCCTGGTCGCTGAACGACTACCTGGCCATGAACCGCGAGCAGAAAGCGCTGCTCGACGACCGGCTCAAACAGCAGCTGGCCTGGCATTGCAAAACCCAACTGCCCGGCTACCTCGACTGGCTCGACCGCGTGCGCAGCATGGTCGCCGACGACCAAGTGACCGACCAGGCGCTGCAACAACGCACGCTTGAAGCCCGACAGGCCATCGGCCGCGTCGCCGAGGCCATCACTCCCTCCGCCACCGAACTGTTGCGTGGCATGAACGATGCCCAGGTCGCGCAAATGCGCGATGCCTTCCGTGACGACATCAGCGAGCGCCAGAAGCAGTACGTCGACACGCCATTGCCCAAACAGATCGCTCGCCGTGCCGAACGCATGGAAAAGCGCCTTGCCCCCTGGTTCGGCGAACTCAACGCCAGCCAACGCTTGCGCGTGCAAACCTGGTCGCAGGCGCTGGGTGACCAGAACCGCCAATGGATCGCCAACCGTGCGCACTGGCAGCAACAGCTACTGCTGGCCATGAACCAGCGCGCTGATGCCAGCTTCGAGCCGCGCCTGGCGCAACTGCTGCAACACAAGGAAAGCCTGTGGACGCCGGAGTACCGCATGGCCTTTCATAACAGCGAGCAGCAGACCCGCAGCCTGCTGGTCGATCTGCTGCAGCAAAGCACCCCGGCGCAGCGCCAGTTCCTGCAAGGCCGGCTGGCCAAGGTGCGGACAGACTTCAGTGAGCTCAAGTGCTTAAAAGGATAGACCCGGGCGTCAGGGCCCCCGATAGGGCCGGCCTGACAACCCTTGATCAGCGCACCTTGCGCCGGTACGGAAACACATCGATCACCTTCCCTTCGCGGATCGATGCCTGCAGCCCTTTCCAGTAATCCGCGTCGTACAGCTCGCCGTGCAAGCGGCTGAACAACCTGCGCTGACCGATATCGGCGAACAGAAATGGCGGAAACTCCTCGGGAAACACATCGTGCGGCCCGATCGAGTACCACGGCTCGCCCGACATCTCGTCCTCCGGATAGCGCGGCGGCGGGATATGGCGGAAATTCACCTCGGTCAGGTAGCTGATCTCGTCATAGTCGTAGAACACCACGCGGCCATGGCGGGTCACGCCGAAATTCTTCAGCAGCATATCCCCCGGGAAAATATTGGCGGCCGCCAGTTGCTTGATCGCCAGCCCATAGTCCTCCAGCGCCTCGAGCACCTGGCCTTCGCTGGCCTGCTCCAGGTAGAGGTTCAGCGGGGTCATGCGCCGCTCGGTCCAGCAGTGGCGAATCAGCACCGTATCGCCCTCCACCGCCACGGTCGAGGGCGCGACTTCAAGCAGTTCGGCCAGGCATTCGGGCTCGAACTTGGCCCGCGGAAAGCGAAAATCGGCAAACTCCTGGGTGTCGGCCATGCGCCCCACACGGTCGACGCTCTTCACCAGCCGGTACTTCTCGACCACCGTGGCGCGGTCGACGGTCTTGGCGGGCGAGAAGCGGTCCTTGATAATCTTGAACACGGTGTTGAAGCCCGGCAGGGTGAACACGCTCATCACCATCCCGCGCACCCCCGGGGCCATGACGAAGCGGTCGTCGCTACTGGCCAGGTGGTTGATCAATGCCCGATAGAACTCCGACTTGCCGTGCTTGTAGAAGCCGATCGAGGTGTACAGCTCGGCAATGTGCTTGCCCGGCAGGATACGCTTGAGAAAATTGACGAACTGCCCCGGTACCGGCACATCCACCATGAAATACGAACGGGTGAACGAGAAGATGATCGACACCTCGGCCTCGTCGGTGATCAGGGCATCGGCCTCGATACCATGGCCCTCGCGGTGCAGCAACGGGATCACCAGCGGCCACTGCTCATCGCTGTTGTACAGCCGGCCCACCAGGTAGGCGCCTTTGTTGCGGTACAGCACCGGCACGAACAGCTCCACCGCCAGGGCCGGGTCCTTGCAGACCCAGTCCGGCAGGCACTCCCTGAGCTGGTCCTCAAGGCGTGCGACATCACCCTCAAGATCACCATAGGCGAAGGCGTAGTCGGCGAAGAGGGCTCGCAGCAGCCCCTTGAGACTGCCATCGGGGCGGTAGGTACGGGTTTGCGCAGCCCGTTCATGGCTGCGCAGCGACGGCCGCGTGGTGTGGATGAACATGCAGCCATCGCTGATCTGGTCATGGCTGAACAAGCTGCAGAACAGCGAGTTGTACCAGGTCTCGGCCAGCTCATCGTCCAGGCGCGGGTCGATCAGGCGTATGTAGGCACTTTTAACCAAAGGCCACTGCTCGACCTCCAGCAGCAGTTGGGGCTCGAACCCGTCACGCAGCCAGCCGTTGACCTCGCCGACCTTCTGCTCGTACAAGTTGATCCGCGTCGCTGCCGCCCGTTGGATATCTTGCCAGCGGGCCTGCTCGAAACGCTCGCGCGCACCGAGGGTGATGCGGCGAAAGTGTTCCCGGTAGTCGTCAAAGCCATCGAGGATCATCTGGGCGATTTCGCCGGCCGGCCAGTGTTGGGTCATGCAGGACACCTCGCTGCGGGGTGAGATAGACAGCTTAGCTGGCGCAGGAAACTTGAGAGGCCGGCACACATTCACACAGCAAGAAAGCACAAGAAACGCACCACGCCCTCGCGTACACTCCCGCCCTGCCTTGTAACTGGAGACTGCTGTGAGCCCCATCGCCCTGACCCGTCTGCTGATCCTTGCCGCCGTCTGGGGAGCGAGTTTCCTGTTCATGCGCATCATCGCCCCGGAGCTGGGGACCGTGCCCACCGCCTTCTTCCGCGTCTCCATCGCCTGCCTGGGGCTGATCGCCATCCTCGCCGCCGCCCGGGTGCGCTGGAACTTCCAGGGCAAGCTTGGCGCCTGCCTGGTGCTGGGCATGATCAACTCGGGTATCCCGGCCACCTTCTATTCAGTGGCGGCGCAGGTATTGCCGGCCGGCTATTCGGCGATCTTCAACGCCACCACACCGCTGATGGGCGTGCTGATTGGCGCGTTGTTCTTTCGCGAGGCGATGACCCTGCCCAAGCTGTGCGGCATCTTTCTTGGCCTGTTCGGCGTCGGCATCCTCAGCGGCGCCGGCCCCGTGGCGCTGGACACGGCCCTGCTGCAAGGCGCCCTTGCCTGCCTGGCGGCCACCACCTGCTATGGCTTTGCCGGGTTCCTCGCGCGGCGCTGGATCACAGGCCTGGACAGCCGCCTTTCGGCGCTGGGTAGCATGCTCGGCGCCACGCTGATGATGTCCCCCCTGTTCGCCTGGAGCGCGCTGACTCAACCACCGGCCAGCTGGGGCGGCTGGCAGGTATGGATGTCATTGCTCGGGCTGGGGCTGGTGTGCACGGCGTTCGCCTACATTCTGTACTTCCGCCTGCTGGCCGAAATCGGCCCAGTGAAGGCCAGTACCGTGACCTTTCTGATCCCGGTGTTCGGCGTGCTGTGGGGGGCATGGCTGCTGGACGAATCGCTGTCCATGGGCCACCTGTATGGCGGGTTGCTGATCGGTGTAGCGCTGTGGCTGGTGCTCAAGCCTTCACGCGCCTGATAAAGGGCGGGGCTGCTTGCCCCCCAGGTTATTGCAGACATGACGGGCAAAGCGCTCTACGATAGCCCCCTACCCTTCTTCAAGCCTTGTTGACATGCCCTGCGACTACAAAATCGTGCTCTGGCGCCTGGAGCAGGATGCCCAGGGCTATCCACCCGCCTCGGTAGAGGGCCTCTGGGCAAAACGCACTGCTACCGGCTTCCAGGTCGCTAGCATCCCCTTCTATGCCTACGGCATCGCGCCCGGCGACACCATCAGTATTCGAGAGGACGGCGAACAGACCTGGTTCGAGGCCTTGCAGCACAATGGCGGTGCTTCGGTCTTTCGCGTACGGGTCAAGGCCCTGGGCGATCTGGAACAGGTGCGCGCGGCGCTGGAGGAGTTTGGCTGCCCCAGCGAAGTTGAAAAGGCGGTAAGGATGCTGGCCGTCGAAGTGCCGCCCACGCGTGCCCTCGACACCCTGCTCTACTACCTGCTGACGCAACGCGAAGCCGGCGCCCTGGACTTCGAGGAAGGCGTACTGCGCCACGCCATCCCCGAAGAGTTTCGTTAAGGCCTACGCCTCTGCCAGACGCGCTGCAGGCTTGCGGAACACGAACAGCAAACCGATCACGATCAACCCCATGCCCAACAGGCTCAGCGGTGCCAGCCGGTTACCAAAGATCAGATAATCCATCACCGCAGTCACCGCAGGCACCAGGTAGAACAGGCTGGTGACATTGACCAGGTTGCCCTGGGCTATCAGCCGGTACAGCAGCAAGGTCGCCAGCAGCGAAACCACCAGCCCCATCCACAGCAGCGCACCGATGAACGT
This sequence comes from Pseudomonas ceruminis, assembly GCF_021602025.1. Lineage (GTDB taxonomy): Bacteria > Pseudomonadota > Gammaproteobacteria > Pseudomonadales > Pseudomonadaceae > Aquipseudomonas > Aquipseudomonas ceruminis. Next base: position 92,255 of record NZ_BQHW01000001.1, on the reverse strand, counting down.
GCCGTTCCATTCAACGTGCAGCGGCTGCAGCGGCGCGAACACCGCACACAGGGCGAACCCCGCCAGGTACTGCAACGGCAGCGTGCCCATGGGGTTGTCGGTGATGCGCTTCTGCAGGATCGAGCCGAAGGTCATGCTGGCCAGGGCCAGCAGGGCAAACAGCATGCCGGCCAGTGACGCGCCTGCGAGGTTGATGCCTTGGTAAACCACCATCACCAGTCCACCAAGGCCCAACCCCAGCCCGAACAGCCGGCGCCCGGAGCGCTGACGCTCCATCAGCACCACGGTGAGGATCGGTTGCACCCCCATCACTGTGGCCATAATCCCCGGGGTGACATGGGTGTTGAGCGCCAGTAAGTAGAAGATCTGGTACGCGCCCAGCAGGACACAGCCAGTACCCAGGGCCCGCAGCATTGCCCCGCGCGTACGTGGCCAGCGCAGCCCAAGCAGCGGGCCGATCAGTAACAGGCCAACCAGCGCCAGCGCCGAGCGCAGGAGCAGGAAGGCGAAGGGGCTGGCCTGGGCCAGGCCGAGCTTGGAAACGATAGCGCCGCTGCTCCACAGCAGGACGAACAAGCCAGTAGTGGCCGCCGAGGCCACGGATGCTTTGGAAAGGACAGACATGTATGCACCTGTATTCGGGCAAATAAGCCGAACGGTGGGCGTGAACTTCAGTAAGGGAAGTAGCCGACCGTGTTCAGTAGGTTGCGCGTGTGACGGGATGCGGCCAGAAGCCGATCAGCCCAGCACGACCACGCAGCGAGGCGGAGCTACGCCGCCTACGACGCCACTGACAGGTGGTGGGTAATGACTGATCATGACCGGCTGCTGGCTGCCACGCACGACCGTGCTCGCGACGGGCGCGAAGACAGGGCTAGTGGTGGAAGGGATAGCAGGCATGAACAGGGTCTTCGAAGAAGGAATGTGTCGGAATATAACGTTGAATCAGGGCTTGGGCAACTGCTGCCTTTTCGACCGCCCGACCTGGCCCCTTCGCGCGGAAACCCGCGATGGAGCCAGGCCAGGCGAGCATCACCCTCAGAATAACCAGCGGTACAGCAGGTACGCCACCACCACCGCCAACACTGGCCGCAGGATGCGGTAGGCCTTGGGGTTGGCACGTTTGAACTGCTTCACGTGGGTGCTGATCTTGTTGCTGAAACGCTTGCTCCACGCATAGGCCTGGTTGATCCCGCCCACGCGCTCGTCATCGGTATTCTGCGGCGCAGTGGCACGGCCTAGGAAGGCGCTGACCTTGCGGTTGATGCGGGTCATCAGCGGGCTGCTCAGGGGGCGCTCGATATCGCAGAACAGGATCACGCGGGTGACGTCTGTCTCGTTCTTGACCCAGTGCACGTAGGTTTCGTCGAACATCACGTCCTCACCGTCACGCCAGGCGTACTCCTCGCCGTCGACGTAGATGCGGCAGGCATCGGAGTTGGGGGTCGACAGGCCCAGGTGATAGCGCAGGGAACCGGCGAATGGATCGCGATGCGGGTTCAGGTGGCTGCCACCGGGTAGCAGGGCGAACATCGCGCCCTTCACATTGGGGATGCTGCTGACCAGCTCGACGGTTTTCGGGCAGAGGGTTTCGGCCGACGGCAGCGGTTTGTCGTACCACTTCAGGTAGAAGCGCTTCCAGCCTTTCTTGAAGAACGAGCCGAAACCGGCGTCGTTGTCTTTCTCGGCCGCGCGGATATAACCCTCGTCGAACAGGCGCATGGCCTCTTCGCGGATGACCTGCCAGTTGTCCTTGAGTACATCCAGCTCCGGGAAGCGCTGGCGGTCCAGGTATGGCTTGGACGGCACGCCCGAGAACAGGTACATCAGGCTGTTATAAGGAGCGAACAGCGCCGAATGGTTGACGAACTGGCGCAAAACCGGCAGGCGCGCCTTGCCGCGCAGGTGCACGAAAAGCACGCTGCCGAAAAACACCAGCAGGACACCTGCCTTGGCGACGAAGGAAAAGGTCATGCAACACTCCTTGGAGAAGCAGCAGGCCTGCGCCGTCTGCTTCCGGAAAAAATCATCCGGCCATCATAAACCCTTCCTGCCCCAGTAAAAACAACCAGGGCGGGATCGGGGTGATGAAGATTCTGCAATAAACCCAGCCGCCGACTATTGCGCCGGATCAGCGGCCGGGGCGATTACTGCTGGTTTTCCTGCTCGCTGAACAGGTCGCTGAACAGCATGCTGGACAAGTAGCGCTCGCCCGAATCAGGCAGGATTACGACAATGGTCTTACCTTGCATTTCGGGTTTCTCGGCCAGGCGCACCGCCGCGGCCATCGCCGCGCCGCAGGAAATACCGCAGAGGATGCCCTCCTCCTGCATCAGGCGAATGGCCATGGCCTTGGATTCTTCATCGGTCACCGTCTCGACCTGGTCGACGATCGACAGGTCCAGGTTCTTCGGCACAAAGCCCGCGCCGATCCCCTGGATCTTGTGGGGGCTGGGCTTGAGCTCTTCGCCAGCCAAGGTCTGCGTGATCAACGGCGAGGACACAGGTTCCACCGCCACCGAAAGGATCGACTTGCCCTCGGTGTGCTTGATGTAGCGCGACACGCCGGTAATGGTGCCGCCTGTGCCGACACCGGCCACCAGCACGTCGACTGCGCCGTCGGTGTCGTTCCAGATTTCCGGGCCGGTGGTCTTTTCGTGGATGGCCGGGTTGGCCGGGTTGTCGAACTGGCCCGGCAGGAAGTACTGCGCAGGGTCCGACGCCACGATCTCGTTGGCCTTCTCGATGGCCCCCTTCATGCCCTTGGCCGGTTCGGTCAGTACCAGCTCGGCACCCAGGGCCTTGAGCACCTTGCGCCGCTCCAGGCTCATCGATGCCGGCATGGTCAGGATCAGTTTGTAGCCACGGGCGGCGGCGACAAACGCCAGGCCGATACCGGTGTTGCCCGAAGTCGGCTCGACGATGGTCATGCCTGGTTTGAGCTTGCCGCTGCTTTCGGCGTCCCAGACCATGTTCGCGCCGATCCGGCACTTGACCGAGTAACCTGGGTTGCGCCCCTCGATCTTGGCCAGGATAGTCACCCCACGCGGGGCGATGCGGTTGATCTGCACCAGCGGCGTGTTGCCGATGGAATGGGCGTTGTCTGCGTAGATACGGCTCATGGCAGGGGTCCTTGGCAAGTAAAGGCAGGGAAAGACTTAAAGGGTAAGCCCGCCCCGATGGCCCGTAAAGCCCGTTCGAACTCAGCCAGCAAGCGCGCGGTCAACCACACATCCCGCCTTGGAGAACGCCGCGATGAAAGCCCGTTATCGCTGGCCGCTGGTCGGCCTGGTCAGCCTGGTCATAGTGCTGGTGGCCCTGCACTTGGCCCTGCCCTACCTGGTGCGCGACTACCTCAACGACAAGCTGGCGGACATGGGTGAGTACCGCGGCCAGGTCACCGACGTCGACCTTGCCTGGTGGCGCGGTGCCTACCAGATCAACGGGCTGAAAATCGTCAAGACCAGCGGCAAGGTCCCGGTGCCGCTGCTCGACGCGCCGCTGATCGACCTGTCGGTGAGCTGGCATTCGCTGTGGTACGACCACGCCGTGGTGGCCGAAGTCACCTTCCTGCGCCCCGTGCTCAACTTTGTCGACGGTGGCAGCAAGCAGGCCTCGCAGACTGGCCAGGGCACCGACTGGCGCCAGCAATTGGAAAAGCTGTTGCCCATCACCCTCAACGACGTGCGCATCAATGACGGCACGCTGAGCTTTCGCAACTTCAACGCCAAACCCCCGGTCGACCTCAAGGCCACCCAGCTGGATGCCAACATCCGCAACCTGACCAACGTGCGGGACGAAAAAGGCCGGCGCGACGCCAGCTTTGACGCCAAGGCCCTGCTGTTGGGCGACGCCAAGGTCGAGAGCCGCGCGACCTTCGACCCGTTCAGCGATTTCGACGATTTCGAGTTCCGCCTGCGCGCCACCGGCATCGAGCTGCGCCAGCTCAACGACTTCGCCAGCGCCTATGGCAAGTTCGATTTCAATGCCGGCCACGGTGACGTAGTGATAGAAGCCCAGGCCGAAAACGGCCGCCTGAACGGCTATATCAAACCCCTGCTGCGTGATATCGATGTGTTCGACTGGCAGCAGGACGTGGAGAACAAGGACAAGGGTTTCTTCCGCTCGGTGTGGGAAGCGGTGGTAGGTGCCAGCGAAACGGCGCTGAAGAACCAGCGCAAGAACCAGTTCGCCACCCGCGTGGAGCTCAGTGGCAGCGTGCACCAACAGGACATCAGCGCCTTCGAGGCGTTTTTGCAGATCTTGCGCAACGGGTTTATCCAGGCATTCAACGCACGTTACGAGCAGTCGCCGCCAAAAGCCGACTGAGCGGGCGTGACGGGCCATTCAGGGACTGAATACCCGGTCTGCGTTTGCACGCGTCTGGGGCCGGGGTATAGTCGCTGACAAACGACAAACATGTATTGCCCGTTACGGCCCTAGCGCCGGCAAGCCGGCGACAGGGCCAATACAGGCACCCCGCAGAGGACAATTCCAATGAAGTTCGAAGGCACCCGCGACTACGTCGCCACAGACGACCTGAAACTGGCGGTCAACGCGGCCATCACCCTCGAACGCCCGCTGCTGGTCAAGGGCGAGCCGGGCACCGGCAAGACCATGCTCGCCGAGCAACTCGCGGCCTCCTTCGGCGCGCGCCTGATCACCTGGCACATCAAGTCCACCACCAAGGCCCACCAGGGTCTTTACGAGTATGACGCGGTCAGCCGTCTGCGGGACTCGCAACTGGGTGTGGACAAGGTCCACGACGTGCGCAACTACCTCAAGAAGGGCAAACTCTGGGAGGCCTTCGAGGCCGACGAGCGGGTCATCCTGCTGATCGACGAAATCGACAAGGCCGACATCGAGTTCCCCAACGATCTGTTGCAAGAGCTCGACAAGATGGAGTTCTACGTCTACGAAATCGACGAGACCATCAAGGCCAGGCAGCGCCCGATCATCATCATTACCTCGAACAACGAAAAAGAGCTGCCTGACGCCTTCCTGCGCCGCTGTTTCTTCCATTACATCGCCTTCCCCGACCGCAATACCCTGCAGCAGATCGTTGACGTGCACTTCCCCCACATCAAGCAATCGCTGGTCAGTGAAGCGCTGGATGTGTTCTTTGACGTGCGCAAGGTGCCGGGCCTCAAGAAAAAGCCTTCGACTTCCGAGCTGGTCGACTGGCTCAAGCTACTGATGGCCGACAACATCGGCGAGGCCGTGCTGCGCGAGCGCGACCCGACCAAGGCGATTCCGCCGCTGGCAGGCGCCCTGGTGAAGAACGAGCAGGACGTGCAACTGCTCGAGCGCCTGGCCTTCATGAGCCGGCGCGGCAACCGCTGACAGGAGCCGGCCATGCTGCTCAACCTGTTCAACGAAATGCGTGCGGCCAAGGTACCGGTGTCGGTGCGCGAACTGCTCGACCTGCTCAACGCCTTGCAACAGCGCGTAGTGTTCGCCGATATGGACGAGTTCTACTACCTGGCGCGGGCCATCCTGGTGAAGGACGAGCGCCACTTCGACAAGTTCGACCGGGCGTTTTCCGCCTACTTCAAGGGCCTGGAGAACCTTGACCGGCACCTTGAGGCGCTGATCCCCGAAGACTGGCTACGCAAGGAGTTCGAGCGTTCGCTCAGCGACGAAGAGCGTGCGCAGATCCAGTCGCTGGGCGGCCTGGACAAGCTGATCGAGGCGTTCAAGCAACGCCTTGAAGAACAGAAGGAACGCCACGCGGGCGGCAACAAGTGGATCGGCACCGGCGGCACCAGCCCGTTTGGCTCAGGCGGGTTCAACCCCGAGGGCATCCGCGTCGGCGAGGCCGGCAAGCGCCAGGGCAAGGAGGTGAAGGTGTGGGACCAGCGCGAGTACAAGAACCTCGACGATCAGGTGGAACTTGGCACCCGCAACATCAAGCTGGCCCTGCGCCGGCTGCGCAAATTCGCCCGCGAAGGTGCGGCTGAAGAACTGGACATCGACGGCACCATCGACCACACCGCGCGTGACGCCGGGCTGCTGAACATCCAGATGCGCCCCGAGCGGCGCAACACGGTCAAGCTGCTGTTGCTGTTCGATATTGGCGGTTCGATGGACGCCCACGTCAAGGTCTGCGAAGAGCTGTTTTCGGCCTGCAAGACCGAGTTCAAGCACTTGGAATATTACTACTTCCACAACTTCGTCTATGAGTCGGTGTGGAAGAACAACTTGCGCCGCACGTCCGAGCGCTTTTCCACGTTCGACCTGCTGCACAAATACGGCGACGACTACAAAGTGGTGTTCGTCGGCGATGCCGCCATGGCGCCGTACGAGATCACCCAGCCCGGCGGAAGCGTGGAGCACTGGAACGAAGAAGCCGGCTACGTGTGGATGCAGCGCTTCATGGAGAAATTCAAGAAAATCATCTGGATCAACCCATACCCCAAGCAGGCCTGGGACTACACCGCGTCGACCCACCTGGTGCGTGACCTGATCGAAGACAAGATGTACCCCCTGACCTTGCAAGGGTTGGAAGAAGGGATGCGTTACCTGTCCAAGTAGGATTGCCTGCACTGGCCTCTTAGCGGGTGGACCCGCGAAGAGGTCGGTGGATTCACCGCCAGCGGTCCAGATAAGACTGCTGTTCGCGCCAGGCCTGCTCCTGCACCACCGCCCTGAACCGCACCGCCGTCCCCGGCATGCACTGCGCCAGTTGCGCCAGCGCCAACGGCGTCAACGCCCCCAGACGCGGATAGCCACCGATGGTCTGCCGGTCATTGAGCAGCACGATCGGCTGCCCGTCCGGTGGCACCTGCACCGCCCCCAGCGGGATCCCTTCGGAAATCATCGGCGCGCCCTGATAAACCAGCTGCGGCCCCAGCAAGCGGATGCCCATGCGATCCGCCCGGCTGTCTAAGGTCCAATCGCGATTGAAGGCCTCGAACAGGCTGATACCGCTGAAATCGCCGATCTGCGCGCCCATCACCAGGTCGAGCACAGGCGCTTGCAAATAACGCGGGCGCAGCGCTTCGGGTACTTCGCGCAGCACCGCGGGCGCGCCGGCAAACGCCAGCACCTGTCCCTTGCCCAGCGCCGCGCCGCGCCCGTCGATACCGCCCAGTGCTTCACGCACCACCGTGGCACAGCTGCCCAGCACAGCGTCACCCTGGAATCCGCCCGGCGCCGCCAAGTAGGCGCGCACGCCCTGCTTCGGCTGCTTCAAGGCCAGCCGCTGGCCCTTGGCCAAGCTAAAACTGCGCCAGGCGGCTAATGGCTGGTCATCGATGCGCGCCTCCAGGTCGGCACCGGCCAGGGCCAGCACGCAATCCTGTTCAGCCACCACGGTGAAACCGCCCAGCGCTACCTCGATCACCGGCGCCCCCAGCGGGTTACCCAGCAGCCAGTTGGCCCAGTACATCGCCACCCAATCCAGCGCGCCGCCCTGGGTGACCCCCAGGTGGCGCACGCCAAAGCGCCCGGCATCCTGCAACTGGCACAAGGCAGTGCTGGCTTCGATCCTCAAGTGCGTCATGCCTGTGCCTCCAGCGGGCTGTCATCACCGCCCAGTGCCATGAATTCGGCATGGGAAACCGCCACGAAACGCACCCGGTCACCCGGTTGCAGCAGGCTGTAGCCCTCACGTTCGTGATCGAACAGGCGCACCGGGGTGCGCCCGATCAGGTTCCAGCCCCCGGGCGAGACGGCCGGATAGGCTGCGGTCTGGCGTTCGGCAATGCCGACACTGCCAGCCGCCACGCGTTTGCGTGGGGTACTCAGGCGCGGCGATGCCAACCGTTCGTCCACCAGCCCCATGAAGCCGAAGCCCGGCGCAAAGCCAAGGGCGAAGACCGGATACTCCCGCCCACTGTGCAGGCGGATCACCTCGCGCTCGCTCAAACCGCAGCGCGCGGCCAGCACCGGCAGCTCAGGGCCGACACTGGCGTCGTACCACACGGCAATTTCATGCCGGCGCCCGTCGTTGCCCGTGTCCGGCTGCAGCCCTTCCAGCGCCTTGACGATCAGCGCCTTCGCCTGCCCTGGCGGCAGGTCGAATTGCACCATCAGCGTGGTATAGGACGGCACCAGGTCGACCTGATGCGGGCCGAAGGCGGCGCTCAGGCGCTGGCTGGCGGCAAGCATCCACGGCATGTTGCGTTCGTCGATGGTGTCGAACAGGCGCACCATCAGGGTATCGATGGCGACCACTTCGATGCGCACCTTCATGGGTGCTCCAGCGCATCAAGCGCCTGGCGGATCTGCCGCACCGCCGCCACCGAGCTGTCGTTGTCACCGTGCACGCAGAGCGTGCTGGCCTGCAGGCGCACTGCACTGCCATCGTCCGCCACCAGTGTTTCACCACGGGCCAGGCGCACAGCCTGTTCGACCACCATGGCCGGCTCATGGTGCACAGCGCCGGGCAGGCGCCGCGACATCAGGTGACCGCTGGCGGTGTAGGCACGGTCGGCAAAGGCCTCGAACCACAATGGCACGCCGATTTCATCACCCAGGGCCTGGGCCGCGCTGTTGTCTGCAGTCGCCATCAGCATCAGCGGCAGCCCACTGCCATAGGCTGCCACGGCTTCGAGCACCGCGCGCAGCTTGAGGGGGTCGGCCATCATGTCGTTGTACAGCGCGCCGTGGGGTTTGACATAGGCCACGCGGCCACCCAGTACTTTGCAGATGCCATCCAGGGCGCCGATCTGATAATGCAGCAGGTCACGGATTTCCTCGGCGCTGCAGGCCATGGACCGGCGGCCGAAGCCGACCAGGTCCGGGTAGGCCGGATGAGCACCGACAATCACCCCGTGCTGCAGCGCCAGGGCCACCGTGCGGCGCATGGTGCCGGGGTCGCCGGCGTGGTAGCCGCAGGCGATGTTGGCGCAGTCGATGTAGGGCATGACTTCGGCGTCCAGGCCCATGCGCCAGCTGCCAAAACTTTCGCCCATGTCGCAGTTGAGTAGCAGGCGTTTCACCTGGCGAGCTCCTGTGTCGATGTTCATGTGCCTACCTTAGCGCGCCTGAAGGTGTTTGCCGCGTGTTTCCGGCAGGCTCAAGGCCGCCACGATCACCACGCCGTACGACACCGCAGCGAAAGCACCGATGCCCAGGCCCAGTGGCACTTTCTCGCCGAGCAGACCGATGAGCAATGGGAACATCGCCGCGATGACTTTGCCGATGTTGTAGCAGAACCCCTGCCCCGAACCCCGGATACGCGTTGGGAACAGTTCTGTGAGAAAGGCGCCCATGCCGCTGAAGATGCCGGAGGCGAAGAAACCCAGCGGGAAGCCCAGCCATAGCATCACGCCATCGCTCACCCGCATCTGCGTGTAGAGCAGCACGATGATGAACGAACCTACGGCGAACAGGATGAAGTTCTTCTTGCGCCCCAGCAGGTCCGACAGGTACGCACTGACCACATAACCCACATAGGAACCGACGATCACCATGGCCAGGTAGCCCCCGGTACCGAGCACGCTCAGGCCGCGCTCGTTCTTGAGAAAGGTCGGCAACCACGAGGTAATGGCGTAATAGCCGCCCAGCGCACCGGTGGTCAGCAAGGAGGCGCGCACGGTGGTCCAGAGCATGCCGGAGGCGAAGATTTCGTAGAACTGCGCAGGCGCCTCGGGCGTTTCTACAGCCTTGGCCTGGCGGTACACCTCGGGGTCCTTGACCAGACGGCGGACGAAGATCACAAACACCGCCGGCACCAGCCCCAGCAGGAACAGCGCACGCCAGGCCTGCTCTGCGGGCAGCCAGGAAAACAACAGCGCGTACAGGATCGCCGTGAGGCCCCAACCCAGCGCCCAACCGGATTGCACCATACCCACGGCCTTGCCGCGGTCCTGGGCACGGATCACCTCGCCGATCAGCACCGCGCCAGCGGTCCATTCGCCGCCAAAGCCAAAGCCCATCAGGGTTCGGGCGATCAGCAGTTGCTCGTAGTTCTGAGCGAAGCCGCAGAGAAAGGTGAAGAAAGCGAACCACAGCACCGTCAGTTGCAGGGTGCGCACACGGCCGATACGGTCAGAGAGGATGCCAGCGATCCAGCCGCCGATGGCCGATGCAATCAGGGTGCTGGTGTGGATCAACCCCGCCTCGGCGGTGCTGATGCCCCACATCAGGATCAGCGTGGGGATGACGAAGCTGAGCATCTGCGTGTCCATGCCATCCAGGCCATAGCCGATCTTGCAGCTCCAGAAGGTACGTCGTTGCTGTTGGTCGATGTCGCGGTACCAGGCCAAAGGCCCGGTCGAGGGTGAAGGCGAAACCTGCTGCTGCACGCCGGTCGGGTTCATGCTTGCCTCGGCTTGTTGGTATTGTTTTATGAGCGACGTAGGGCGTCGCGGCCTGGGCTTCATTGTTCAGAGCGCGCGCCTGGTGAGTCCAACGAAAAAAACGCCCGGTCTGGAACAAGAAAAACTGATCATGAACCTTCGTTTCCTCGAAACATTCGTCTGGGTCGCCCGGCTCAAGAGTTTTCGCCTCACCGCCGAGAAACTCTTCACCACACAGGCCTCGGTCTCCAGCCGCATCGCGGCGCTGGAAGCCGACCTTGGCGTCAAGCTGTTACTGCGCGACTCCCGCGGGGTGAGCCTGACGCCGGAGGGCAGCAAGGTCCTGGAGTATGCCGAGCGCATGCTCGATACCGCCAAGGCGATGAAGCAGTCGCTGGACAACGACCGGGCCAAGGTCGGGCGTATCCGTATCGGTGTGATGGACACGGTGATCCACACCTGGATGAGCGCACTGGTGGCCGAGCTGGGCGAGCGTTACCCGCAGGTCGAGATAGAGCTGGTGGCCGATACCGCGCTGAACCTGCGCGAGCAGTTGCAAAAAGGGTTTCTCGACGTGATCCTGCAGACGGATTTGCTGCGCGAACAGTCGATCCGCAGCCTGGACCTGGCACGCTACCCCATGGGCTGGATCGCAGCAGCCGGCTCGGCCCAGCACCGTGATTACGCCTCGCTGGCCGAATTGGCACGCGAGCGCATCGTCACCTTCTCGAAGAACTCGCGGCCGCATCAGGAAGTGCTCAGCCTGCTGCAGAACGCAGGTGTCCAAGCCCCGCGGCTGAACTGCGTGAACTCGGTAGCAGCAATCACTCGTCTGCTGCGCGATGGCTTCGGCATTGGCGCCCTGCCGCCAGCGCTGGTGGAGGGTGAATTGAGCCGCGGCGAACTGGTGCTGCTCGAGGGTTTGCAACCGCCACCGAGCCTGGAGCTGGTAGTGGCGTGGCAGACCGGGGTGGCGTTGGTGGATGAGGTGGTCGGGGTGTGCCGGCAGGTGCTTGAGCACTATGCGCAGGATGTAGGGGCCCAGAGAATTGTGTTGGTCTGAGCCCCGGTGGACAGGGCCGGCGCCTGCGCGGGTTCACCCAAGCAGGGCCGACACAGCCACAGCGGATCAGCGCCAGCTTTCTTTCACTGCTTTGCGCCGCCCGCCCAAAATCACCCAGCCAATCCCCAGCAACAGGCTCTCGACCACGAATGCCAGCACGAACCCTGCGCCCACACCCCAGCCGATCGCCTCCGGCACCAGCAGAATCTGGTAGCTGTAACCTTTGAGCGTCTCTTCACGCAGTTGTGGGTCTGGCTGCACCAGCACATGCCAGGTCGTGGTGACCCAGGAGCCCTGCAGTGCCTGCCACTCGTTCTCCAGCAACTGGTTGCGGATCAACAGGCTTTCGATGCTGTTGGCATCACTGTTGAAGACCGGGTCGTCACTGCTGCGGTAATGCCGCACCAGCGCCTGCAGGTCGCCGTTGAAGAAGCGCTCGGCCGTCTGCTTGAAGCCGTCGAGCGCCTGGCGCGACTCGAACAGATGCGCCTCGACCCGCTGGCTGTAGTCCTTGACCAACCCTGGGACCTGGATACCGGCCAGCAGGCCGACAGTGAACAGCAGCAACCGCAGGTAACTTCTGAACATGCAGCTTCCTTAGCTCTGGCCTTGCGAAACGCATTCTCCGTGCCGCCACAGGGCCCATTGGCCGGGCTCGTAACGCCGCCAGGTCTCGTTCTCGGTCAAGGCTTCGGTGGCGATCACCGTGACCACGTCGTTTGGGGTTGTTTCGGTATGAAAATCGACGATCAGGTCGACATCCTTCAAGCGTGCCGCACCAAATGGCGCACGGCGTGTGATGTGCACCAGCTTGGTCGAGCAGAAGCAGAATAACCAGTCGCCATCGCTGAGCAGGCAGTTGAACACACCCTTGCTGCGATACTCGGCACAGGCTTCGACCAGCACCGGCAGCAGCTGTTCCACCTCGACAGGCTCCGGGAACGCCGCACGGATACGGTTGAGCAGGTCGCAGAAAGCCGCTTCGCTGTCGGTGTCGCCTACCGGGCGATAAAAGGTCGCTTGGCCGGCGAAGTCGCCGAGTTGCCCGTTATGCGCGAAGCACCAGTTGCGCCCCCACATCTCCCGGACGAACGGGTGCGTGTTGGACAGGCACACCCGGCCGACGTTGGCCTGGCGGATGTGGCCGATGACCACCTCGCTCTTGATCGGGTAGCGCTGCACCAGGTTGGCCACTTCCGACTCGCTGCTCGCCGCCGGGTCCTGGAACAGGCGCAGGCCGCGGCCTTCATAGAAGCCGATGCCCCAGCCGTCACGGTGCGGGCCGGTACGCCCGCCGCGCTGCATCAGGCCGGTGAAACTGAAAACGATGTCCGTAGGGACGTTGGCACTCATGCCCAGCAGTTCGCACATGTTCGAGTCTCCGCTTACAAACGTGGCTCGACCCGGCCCCGGCCGCCAGGAGGCGCGGCAGGAGGCGGTTCATCGCGGTAGCGGTCACGGCGCTCGGCGGCCAGCGGCGCATCGACCGCCAACGGGTCGTCCTCGGCGACCCGGCGCTTGGCAGCGGCGTCGGCTTGCTCACGGCGCGCACGGGCGCGCTTTTCCAGCGGCCAGCGCAGCAGCACGAAGACCAGGTACAGGCCAAAAGCGATCATGCCGTACATGGCGAAATCGGACACGGCGCGCCAGGCGTTGTTGCCCACCTTGAAGGCCAGGTCTAGGGCGGTGATGGCAATGGCCGGGGCCATGGCATCCTTGCCCGGGTCGACCACGGTCGGGGTCAGCAGCAGGACCGCAAGGATCACCCGCAGTGGCTCACGCAGCCAGCGCCACATCCAGCCAGTGAGCTTGAAGCCCACCCAGATGCAGCCCAGGGCAGCAACGGCATAAAGGCCCCAGGCGAGGGTATAGTCGTTCTCGGTCATGGTGATCGTGCAAGCCAGGCAAAGAGTTGCCTATGATAAACACTTTTCCGGGCGCAGGCGCCCCCTAGCCAAGAGATCCACGATGCCCAACGCGCTCCAGCCCCCCATCGCCCGTCAGGACCAGGCCGCCGACCCCTACGCCTGGCTGCAGCAGCGCGACACCGCCGAGGTGCTCGACTACCTGCAGGCGGAAAATGCTTACCAGCAGGCCTGCCTGGCCGCCCAGGCGCCCCTGCGTGAACAGCTGTTCGAAGAGATCAAAGGCCGCATTCTCGAAACCGACCTGTCGCTGCCTTCGCCCTGGGGCCCGTACCTGTACTACACCCGCACCACCGCAGGTGACGAATACCCGCGCCATTACCGCTGCCCCCGCCCGGCGGACGATTCGAACACGGTAGATGTCAGCCAGGAGCAACTGCTGCTCGACCCCAACGCCTTGGCCAATGGCGGCTTCCTGTCGCTGGGCGCGTTCAACATCAGTCCCGACCATCGCCTGCTGGCCTATAGCCTGGACACCAGTGGCGACGAAATCTACACCCTGTACGTCAAGGACCTGGCCAGCGGCACCGTGACCACCCTGCCCTTTGACGATTGCGACGGCAGCCTGACCTGGGCTAACGACAGCCAGACGCTGTTCTTCGCCGAGTTGGATGACACTCACCGCCCTTGGCGCCTGCGCCGCCACCGCTTGGGCGAGGCTGACGCCCATACCGTGTTCGAAGAGCCCGATGGCCGCTTCTTCCTGCACTGCTACCGCTCAAGCTCGGAAAAACAACTGGTCCTGCTGCTCAACAGCAAGACCACCAGCGAGGTCTGGGTGCTGGACGCCGCGACCCCGCAGGCGGCATTCACCTGCCTGGCGCCGCGCGTCGAAGGCCACGAATACTTCGCCGACCACGGCCAGCTCGACGGCCAGTGGCGCTGGTTCATTCGCAGCAACCAGGACGGCATCAACTTCGCCCTTTACCAGGCCACGGCAGACGCGGTGCCAACCCGCGAGCAATGGCAGGTGCTGGTGCCGCACCGCGACGACGTCATGCTCGAAGGCCTGAGCCTGAACGCCAGCGCACTGACCTTGAGCCTACGTGAAGGTGGCCTGCCGATCATCGAAGTGCGCCCGCAAGGCGTGCCGGCTTACCGCGTGGAACTGCCCGATGCCGCCTACAGCCTGTACGTGCAGGACAGCCTGGAGTTCGCCAGCAGCCGTGTGCGTCTGCGCTACGAGGCACTCAACCGCCCGGCCCAGGTGCGCCAGCTGGACTTGGCCACAGGCGCGCAGACAGTCCTCAAGCAGACCCCGGTGCTGGGCGAATTCGATGCCGACGACTATGTGAGCGAGCGCCTGTGGGCCACCGCCGAGGACGGCACCCAGGTGCCGATCAGCCTGGTCCGCCGCAAACAGGACCTGGGCAAGACCGTGCCGCTGTACCTGTACGGCTATGGCGCCTATGGCGAAAGCCTCGACCCGTGGTTCTCCCACGCCCGCCTGAGCCTGCTGCAACGCGGCGTAGGCTTTGCCATCGCCCATGTGCGCGGCGGCGGTGAGTTGGGTGAGGCCTGGTACCGCGCCGGCAAGCAGGAGCACAAGCACAACACCTTCAGCGACTTCATCGCCTGCGCCGAGCACCTGATCGCCACCGGCGTGACGACCTCCGACCGCCTGGCCATCAGCGGTGGCAGCGCCGGTGGCCTGCTGATAGGCGCGGTCCTCAACCTGCGTCCGGAACTGTTCCGCTGTGCGATCGCCGAAGTGCCGTTCGTCGATGTGCTCAACACCATGCTCGACCCTGACCTGCCGCTGACCGTCACCGAGTACGATGAATGGGGCAACCCTGAAGCGCCTGAGGTGTACGAGCGGATCAAGGGCTATGCCCCGTACGAGAACGTCAGCGCCCAGGCCTACCCGGCCATGCTGGTGGTCGCCGGCTACAACGACAGCCGCGTGCAGTACTGGGAAGCCGCCAAATGGGTGGCGCGCCTGCGTACGCGCAAGACCGACGACAACCTGCTGCTGCTAAAGACCGAGATGGGCGCAGGCCACGGCGGCATGAGCGGGCGCTACCAGGGGCTGCGGGATGTGGCGCTGGAATATGCGTTCGTCTTCAATGAGCTGGGTGTGGCGTAAAACGCGTTTTTTGTTGTCATAGGAACGCCTAACATCCCTGTGGGGCCGGGCAGACGTGCTCCCACAGGGTTCAGAGGCGCTCCCCGCTCCCGGACAACACGAAGAACAACACATGCCCGACCAGACCCACCTCAGCGCCGAAATCCGCGACATGCTCATGGACTGCGGCCTGTTCGACACCCTGCAGCCTGGCGACTTCCACTGCGCCGCCGGTTATTTCAGCCTGACCACCATGCTTGAGGGCGAAACCATCTTCAACGAAGGCGATGCCGGGACGTTCATGTGCATCCTGCACCGGGGCGCGGTCTCGGTGCGCAAGACCGACGGCAACGGCAATCAGGTGGAAATCGCCACCCTGCGCAGCGGTCGGGCCTTTGGCGAAATGGCTGTGCTCGACGGCGAGCGCCGTTCGGCCAGTTGCATCGCGGTCAGCGACTGCCAATTGCTGACCCTGGGCAAGGACTCGCTGGAGAAGATGCTCAACGAAGCGCCACGCATTGCTGCTCGTATCATCCGCGCACTGGCAGTGGCCCTGTCCAGGCGCCTACGCATGCAGGACGGGCAGCGCCTGTCGCTCTAGTCGTCATCCGGCGCCGGCCTGGCCGGCTCGGTGCGCAAGCCGGGTAGCGGCTGGTCCTTGGGCGGCCCTGGCACCGGCATGGGCGGCAGCAGCGGCCCGCCGGGCTGGCTGTCATAGGCCTTGGGCGGGGTGCTCGGAGTGATCTGCGGGTAGGGTGTGGGCGTCGCGGTGCCGGGCGCGCCGGGCACTGGCGTATTGATGCGCGGCGGTGTGCCGGCGGCCTGCGCCACGGGCAAGCCCGCTACCAGCAGCGCAACGAGGATCGCATGAAACATCAGCCACCTCCTGTCTGAACATGCCTACAGGCTACGCCTTAATGAACGTTTTCGCCTGTCCGCCTGGCCTGCAAGCGCGCTAGACTCTTTGGCATAACCGTCACATGCCTGATCAGAACAAAGGAAACACACCATGAGTTCGGCCTCCACTTCCGCCGCCACCGCCCGCCTCGACCGCATCCTCGCCGACGCCAAGCGCGACAAGGAGATGGGCTACCGCGACAAGGCCCTGAAAATGTACCCGCACGTGTGCGGCCGCTGCGCCCGCGAGTTTTCCGGCAAGCGCCTGAGCGAGTTGACCGTTCACCATCGTGATCATAACCACGACAACAACCCTCAGGATGGATCGAACTGGGAGCTTCTCTGTTTGTTCTGCCATGACAATGAACACTCACGCTATACGGATCAGCAGTATTTTTCCGAGTCGTCTTTGAGTTCACCAAAAACCTCAACCGCAACACACAACCCATTTGCAGCACTTGCCGACCTTATGAAAAGCAAATCACAATCATAAAAAAAGATCTCAATCAACAAGCAACTCATCGTGTGGCCGCCATATTGGGGGCAAAAAGCATCGGTATGCAGACAACGGTGCATCTTCGCCCACCAATATCGGCCCTTGTATCACGACACTTTGACCCCCATCACTTGAGCTGCATTGAAATAAGCGAGCAAGGGAACGATCCCTAGGGCCTCGCGGCTTTTTTGAAGTAATTAGCCCCCATTCCCCTTCATCTGTGCGAAGCACGATCTGATAGCCATGGGCTGCCACAGCTGCGCCCAGAGCGCTAACACGCCAGCAAACCCTCCCAGTCCGTGATTCGATACACAACGTCACAAATGATGTGACTCTAGGCCTATTTATCAATTCGTTGTGAATTTTTAAAGTTCCTCCATCAGCTGCGCCGCACCCAAACGCACATTTGATGGAGAAACGTCCCATGCCATTCATCAGCGTCCGCATCACTCGCGATGGTGTTACCCGGGAGCAAAAAGCTCAGGTAATAAAAGAAATGACTGAAACAATGGAGCGCGTGCTTCATAAAGACCCGAAGTTAACGCACATCGTAATCGAAGAAGTCGATACGGATAACTGGGGCTACTCCGGAATTACGACAACTGAGTACAGAAAACCGTTTAACAACGCCCCTTTATCGTAGAGGAACGATCATGAGCAGTTCTCAAAAAGTAATCATCGTAACTGGCGCCTCTCAAGGCATTGGTGCCGGAGTGGTAGATGGGTTTCGCGCCCTCGGCCACAAGGTAGTGGCGACCTCGCGCTCCATTCAGCCGTCGACCGATCCGGATATTCTGACGGTTGCTGGTGATATCGCGGACCCGGCCACTGCAGAACGAGTGGTGGGCGAAGCCGTCGCCCGCTTCGGGCGCATCGATACCCTCGTCAACAACGCCGGGATCTTCGTCGCCAAGCCGTTCACGCGCTATACCAAAGAAGATTATGCGCAAATCGTCGCAACCAACATGAGCGGCTTCTTCTACATCTCCCAACTGGCCATCGCGCAAATGGAGAAGAACGGTAGCGGGCATGTGGTCAGCGTCACTACCAGCCTGGTTGATCATGCCATCGACGGCGTTCCGTCGGTAATGGCATCGCTCACCAAAGGTGGGATCAACGCGGCTACCAAATCAATCGCCATTGAGTATGCCAAGCGAGGCATCCGCGCCAACGCCGTGTCGCCTGGCATCATCAAAACCCCGATGCACGCCGCCGAAACTCACGATGCCCTGGGCCAACTGCACCCTGTCGGCCATATGGGTGAGATCAACGACATCGTTCAAGCGATCCTCTACTTGGACAGCGCTGCATTTGTCACCGGCGAGATCTTGCACGTCGACGGCGGGCAGAGCGCAGGCCATTGATCGAAAGAATGCTCATCGCCGGGACGTCCCGGTGATGAGCAGACTCACTGTAAAGGCGGATGCTTGTCTAGAGAACGAATGCGCTGCGATAGGCGTAAACGCCAGGTCCCCCGCCCGTGAACAAGAACAGTAGGTTTGCCCCATCGACAAAATCTCCCGCGGCGATGTCATGTAGCATGCCGGCAAAGGCTTTTGCAGAGTACACCGGATCAAGCAAGATACCTTCGGCCTGCGCTAGGGAAGTAATGGCCTCAAGCGCCTCTTGCGTCGGAATTCCATAGCCCTCCCCCCGATGACGCCCATCGACATCGATCTCACTGGGCGTGATCCCTGAGATATCCAGCAATGCCAGTGCGTCATTAGCAAGCTTCAACGTTTGCTGCACCGCCTGTTCTTTATCTACCAACACCGAATAGGATCGAATGATAGTAGGAGAGCGTCCACGAGAGACGAAACCTGCGGCTAGACCGGCGTGGGTCCCCGAACTGCCATTAGGCAGTAGAACCTTCTCAAAGCGAATGCCGTGATCCCTCTCATACTGCATTATCTCGTCACTGCATTTGGCGTAACCCAGAGCCCCAAGCGCTGATGATCCGCCCATGGGGATCAGGTAGGGTTTCTTGCCCTGTTCACTTAACAGTTGGATTCTTCTCGATGCGAATTCGCCTGCCTTTTCTCCCGGCGGGAGTATATGCAGCTTGGCGCCATAGATCTGATCAAGCAGAACGTTGCCGTTGTGTTCGTACTCAGCATCCTGCCGTGGCACCACCCGGCCGAGAACCAGTTCGCAGTTCAAGCCCAAGCGTGCAGCGGCAGCGGCAGTCAGTCGTGCGTGGTTGGACTGAAGACCACCGGTTGTGACGATTGTGTCGCAGCCTTGCGCGAGCGCTTCACCTAACAGGAGCTCAAGCTTGCGAAGCTTGTTGCCGCCACCGGCGAACGCCATGTGATCGTCACGTTTGATGTACAGATTGACACGCTTGATTCCCAGTCGCAGTTCAAGCTGTTGTAGCCGCTGAATCGGCGTTGCAGCCTCGATGAGCGTCACTTTATCGAGAGTGTCTAGTGCATCACGTTGAGTATCCTTCACTGGCATGTACTCCGATTGGTATTTTAAGTTGATAGCCATCCTGGCCCCAAATCGGGGGCCTGGCCTTATCGAAAGCGTCGAACGCGCTCCGGCTACGGGCTAAACGCTGGTATCAACAACCAGGCGACCGCGAATTTTTCCAGCCAACAGCTCATCTGCAACAGGAATTACCGCTGACAACGGTACTTCTTTTGTTAACTGTGCCAGGATCGACAAATCAATTTCCGCGTGAAGCCGAGCCCATGCCTCAACTCGTTCGGCATAGGGACGTGTGACACTGTTGATCCCCAGGAGACTTACCCCCCGCAGAATGAAGGGCGCTACTGTAGCCGGGAAATCCATGCCTTGTGCCAGGCCACAAGCGGCAACCCAGCCGTCGGCTTTGGTCTGAGCACATACGTTAGCGAGGGTGTGACTGCCTACCGAATCGATCGCCGCTATCCAGCGCTCTTTGCTTAACGGCTTACCAGGTGCGCTTAACGTGTTTCGATCAATCACCTGTGTCGCGCCCAGCTGGTTCAAGTGTTCTGCTTCATCCAACCGACCGGTCGAAGCAATGACCTCGTACCCCCGGGCGGCGAGCAACGCAATGGCAATGCTGCCGACGCCACCGTTCGCACCTGTTACCAAAACAGGCCCTGCATCAGGTCTGAGCCCGGCACGCTCCAGGGCAATCAGACTAAGCATCGATGTGTAGCCTGCGGTGCCTATCGCCATGGCGTTACGGGGTGTCATGCCTTGTGGAAGAGGTATCAGCCAGTCTGCACTCACCCTGGCTTTCTGTGATAGCCCGCCCCAATGACTTTCCCCAACACCCCAACCATTGAGTAAAACAGCATCACCCTCGCGATAGCGGCTGTCTTCGCTGCGCGCTACCACCCCTACAAAATCAATCCCCGGAATCATGGGGAAGTGCCGAGCGATCGGGCTTCGGCTCGTGATGCACAGGGCATCTTTATAGTTCAGCGTACTGTGAGATACCGCTACGGTGACGCTGCCGGCGGGCAGCTGGTCATCGGATAGCTGGCGGTAACGGGCCTGTTTAGCGCCCTCCTGGTTCTCTACAACGACTGCATTGAACATAGCGACTCCTTTTAGACCGGTTGTCTAGTAGTCAGCGACAAAACTCACCGGGCAATGCCGGCGAGAAATCCCCTGACGAAGATCGTGAGTGGGTGAGCACTTTCGCAGAGACGTGCGCGCATGATCGCGCCCTCCCAGCCAATCCAGAAGAAAGCTGCCAGTTGTTCACACTCAACAGACGGGTGTATCGACTGGTTGGCCTGCGCTTCTTGGAGGCATTGGCTGAGCAACGCCTCCCAGACTCGAAAAATCTTCTCTATCTGATCGCGAAAATCGTCGGGCAGCAAAGTCACTTCCTGGCCCAGGTTGCCCACGAGACAACCTCGACGCCAGGTGTACTTTTCCATGCCGGTAAGCGACTCCTGGAGCAGATCCTGGATGCGCTCCAACGGCGGCCGATTGGGGTTGAGCAGGATCCGCCGCAGACGGCGCTCAAAGAACTTGCCGTATTCAGCGAGAACTTCACGGCCGAAAGCATCCTTGCTGTCGAAATAGTGGTAGAAGGACCCTTTCGGTACTGAAACCCGCTTGAGGACCTGTTCAATACCGGTAGTGTTGAATCCTTGCTCGGTCAGCAACTCCACACCACAACGTATCAGTGCACGCCGAGTATCGGGATCGCTACGCGAGTTTTTTGGAGGGCGCCCGCGCCTGGGGGCTTTCGCTGGAATGTCCATCCAAGGATAATTGGACCGAGCGGTCTAAATGTCAAGCTGCCTTGTCAGGTCGGTGTATCTGTCCAGCGCAGTGCCCGATGGCCAGTCTTGTATCAGCCCCTACACGGTACAAACCCTATGAAGCGGCATTTTGACGATTTGCAGTTGGGAAGCATTGAGCTGTTTTGTCTGTCTGCAGAAGCCGGCAGCTTTACTGCCGCCGCTCAACTCGCTGGCGTTACTCCGGCCGCGGTGAGTAGATCGATCCTTCGCTTGGAAAAAAGGCTGGGCGCTCGGCTGTTCGCAAGGACAACCCGAAGTATTCGATTGACCGATGCGGGAAAGGATTTTTTCGAGCAGTGCAGCCAGGCGCTTACGCAATTGGTGGAGGCCCAGCAAGCAGTCATGGGCGCTCAAGCAACGCCTTCAGGGCGTCTTCGCATCAGTCTGCCCACCACGTATGGGCACCACCGAATCCTGCCGTTGCTGCCTAAATTTCGCGACCTGTACCCTGATGTGACCATTGATATCCACTTGGGCAATCGAAATATCGACTTCGTTGCAGAGGGATACGACCTGGCGATTCGAGTACGGGCTCAGCCTGATTCCACGATGACTGCCCGGTTGCTGGAAGATGCAAAGCTGGTTGTCGTAGCCTCTGCGGCCTACCTGGAGAAGTTCGGGGCACCGCAGGCACTGGAAGACCTGGACCAGCATGAATGCATCCAATTTGAACTTCCCAGTAGCGGTAGGCGTATCTCGTGGTTGTTCCAAGAAAACGGACGAGAGCGTGAAGTGTTCACCGCTGGAAGCTATTGCTGTTCCGATGATGTGTTGGGCGGGGTCACCCTTGCGAAGTGTGGTGCCGGCGTATTCCAAACCTACAAGTTCATCGTGGAACAGGAGCTGGCTGATGGGCGACTCGTCGAAGTATTAAAGCCGTTCAGTGGGCGATCGAGGCCGTACACCTTGCTCTACCCCCACGGGCGTCATGTCCCGCAGAGGGTGCGCGCTTTTGTCGATTTCCTGGTTCAATACCGTGAAGCGTGGGCTTCGCGCTAGCGCAGAAAAATACCCCCGGTTCGCTCATTGCCTTGAAGCTAAGCGCCCTGAACCTGAGCGGTGCCGGCAGGCTCTCTGGCCATAACCCGTTCGCCGCCCTGGCCGGCATGCTCAAGACTGACCGTCGATACACGCCCCGCTGCTGTCGGCCAGCCCGTATAATCGCGCTTTTTGCGAAGGGCCCCGGCACGTGGCAAACAAACGGTACAGCTGCATCGGCCTGTTCAACCCCAAGTCTGCAGAGAACGTTGGTTCGGTAATGCGCGCAGCGGGTTGCTACGGCGTCAACTCGGTGTTCTACACCGGCAAGCGCTATGAACGCGCCCGCGATTTCGTCACCGACACCAAGCGTGTGCACTACGACATTCCGCTGATCGGCATCGACGACCTGCAACGCATCATCCCCCTGGGTTGTACGCCGGTTGCCGTGGAACTGGTCGAAGGCGCTCGACCCTTGCCTGAATACACCCACCCCGACCGCGCCATCTACATCTTCGGCCCGGAAGACGGTAGCCTCGATGCCAGCGTACGCGCGTGGTGTGAAGAAACCATCTACATCCCGACCGAGGGCTGCATGAACCTGGCGGCCACGGTGAACGTGGTGCTGTATGACCGGCTGGCCAAGGGGCTCAATACCCGCTCGGGGCCGAAGTTCAAGTGACACGTTGGCGCTGAGGGTGGAACAGCGGCGCCGCTGGGCAAGTCGACTGAACGGCTGCGGCCGGTAAGCGGTCACCTGCTTACACTTCACATGGAGGGCTTGCCATGCTCGATATTCATTCCGCTTCGGCGTCTGCGCAGCACAATGTCCAAGGCCTGGAGCGCGTCGGCTCGCTGGCCGGTGGCGCACTGATGTTCACCAAGGGCTTGCGCCGCGGGGGGCTGGTCGGGCTGGTGCAGATGGCCATTGGCGGCCTGGCGGTCGCCCGCGGGGTCAAGGGGCATTGTGCGGCCAAGACCTGGTGGCAGCGGCACCGGCAGGAATACAACCGCCTGCGCCTGGATATCGAGCGCAGCGCGGCAGACCTTGAAGCACTCAAGCGCAGTGCCAAAGCGGCGACGCAGGGGGTCACGGTGACCGGGAAGGACCCGTTGGCAGACAGTTGAGGGGGTTGCAGCGGCCTCCTCGCGGGTGAAGCCGTAACGAGGCCGCTGCAACTGCCACACGCATTACTTCAACGCTTTGCTCTGCAACACTTCAGAGCGCCGTCCCAGCACATGCTCGCTGATCTGTACGAACTCCTCGGTACTGACCTTGGGCAAACGCATCAGAGCCTGGGTCACATCGTCCAGTGACCGCTTGGCCTGGGTATGGATACGGATCTCCTTGTCCAGCGCCTGCAACAGCAGCACACCCCGGGCCACCTGGGCCGGGCTGGCACGGTCACCCTTGAGCTGGGTCACCTTCGCGCCCTGCTTCTGCAAACGCGCCTGCCACACCTGGTAGCGGTCCTCGCTGACGCCCCCCGCCCGGCGCAGCAGTTCGTTGGCGTAGTAATCGGTAATGCTTTGGCCAAGCCAGTCGCTGTCAGCACCCACGTGGATCTGCGCAAACAACTGCACCAGCTCGCGCAGCAATGGGCTGCTGCCGCTCTCGCCGACCATGGCGCGTGAGCTGTGCAGGTATAGCGAGCCCCGTGCCGCCATCGCCCCGCGCCACATGCCATCGCGGGCGCCGACCAGCAGCAACTTGGGCGGGTTACGCGGGAACACAGCCTGCAGTTGCGGCCAGACGAAGGTCAGCAAGGTCAGGTTGTCCATCCGCCGCATGCCCTGCCCAACGGGTGCGGCCACGGTCACATCCGTCTCACCCAAGCGAGCGCGCCGGCTCCCGAGGTCGCCGGCGAGCATCCAGCCGGTAGGGCGGTCGAACAGGCGCGAGACATTGTCGATACGGAACTTGTCCTTGCCGATCCGCGGCCAGGCGGTTTCGATGCTGTTCCAGCCGTCTGGCAGGTCAACCGACAAGCGTGCCACCAGTTCGGTGCCGTCCTGCTGGTCGAGGCGTGCGGGCGGGACCAACTGGTCGCCCAGGAACAATGCCCAGTGGGGTGTGATGCGCGAGGAATAGGCGCCGCTGCGCAGCTTCTGGTCGAGCTTGACCCGATAGCTGAGGCTGGTCTTGCCGGCAGCCGGGTGCCACACACCACGCTCACCCTGCTCTTGCCACTGGCCATCCGCCTGAAAACCGCTGTATGCCCCCGCCGTGCCCAGGTCAAAATCCAGGCTACGTACGGCGCTGCCTTCGGCCAGGGTCAGGCGCACTTCGGCCTGCCCGCTGGCAGGCAGCAGGCGCACCTGGTAATCAAGGTCGACTTTCTTCGCCCAGGCCGGGGAACAGGCCAACAGGCCCATAAACAGCAACAGCTGGCAACGCATTCAGAAACTCCTTGTTCCCAGAGACGACGGGCCGCGCCGCTCAGCTGGCGCGAAAAATCAGATGGTCTTCCCAGTCGTCTTCATCAACATCATGCTCACTGAACATACGCCCCGACTGGG
This sequence comes from Pseudomonas ceruminis, assembly GCF_021602025.1. Lineage (GTDB taxonomy): Bacteria > Pseudomonadota > Gammaproteobacteria > Pseudomonadales > Pseudomonadaceae > Aquipseudomonas > Aquipseudomonas ceruminis. The sequence goes on along the minus strand of NZ_BQHW01000001.1, from coordinate 67,808 downwards.
AAATACGCTGTTCATGGACCTGCTTGCGGTCGCCACACACCAGATGATGCCAGGCAGGCAGGTCCTTGCCTTCGCTGACCAGACGGTAACCACAGGTGCTCGGCAGCCACTTGAACTGATCGGCCTTGCCGGGGGTGAGCTGGATGCAGTCGGGCACCTGGGCGAAGCGATTGGGGTAATCACTGCACTGGCAGGTGTTCAGGTCCAGCAGTTTGCAGGCGATACGCGTGTAGTAGACGCTGTTGTCGTCCTCGTCCTCGAGCTTTTGCAGACAGCACAGGCCACAGCCGTCACACAGCGACTCCCATTCTTGCGGGTCGAGTTGTTCGAGGGTCTTGCGCCGCCAGAACGGCGCGCTTTCAGCGATCATCACACGGGTTTCCTGCATTGAACCCGCTGCAGACTTCGAACTGCAAGCAACAGCGGCGGGTACGGCTTTTCTTGTGGCTTGCAGCGTGCATCTTGTCGCTGGGCGCCATGGCGGCGCCAGTCTAGAGCCTGGCCTTCGGCAATGCCAGACCGCTTGTCAGTGCCGACTGGACGCAGTAGCGTGCGATCTTTCCCCTCCAGTTGCAGGAGCAGTCATGAGCGCCACCCCTCGCATCGCCGATTACGCCATCAACGAACAGTTCATCAATCGCTGGTCGCCCCGGGCGTTCACCGCCGAGCCAATCAGCGAAGAAACCCTGCTGAGCTTCCTTGAAGCTGCGCGCTGGGCGCCGTCGGCTTACAACTCGCAGCCGTGGCGGTTTCTCTACGCTCGCCGCGATACGCCAAACTGGGAGCGTTACCTGAACCTGCTGGTGCCGTTCAACCGCAGCTGGGCACAGCAGGCGTCGGCCCTGGTGCTGATCATTTCCAAGACCACGTTCACCGCCCCTGGTGCCAGTGAAGAGACCCCGGCGTTGTGGCACACCTTCGACACCGGTTCCGCCTGGGGCCATCTGGCCTTGCAGGCCAGCATCAGCGGCTGGCACACCCATGGCATGGCTGGGTTCGACAAAGCGCTGGCGCGCACCGAGCTCAAGGTCCCCGAGGGTTACGAGCTGCATGCCATGATCGCGATCGGCAAACTGGGTGACAAGGCCAGCCTGGCCGAAGCCCTGCAGGCCCGCGAAGTGCCAAGCCCGCGCCGGCCACTGAGTGAACTGGCGGCTGAGGGTGATTTCAGCCTCTGAAACAGATGCAAGCTGCAAGCTGGGTGGCAGGAGCCGCGTTCAGCCTGCGGCTTGCAGCTTGCGGCTAGTACCCCCGGGCAAAGTCCACTTCCCCGCGCAGCCCCTGCCCCGCCGCATACGCCCCTGTATTCTCGACAAACAACCGCACCATCGCCGCCGGCGAGGTGGGCGCCGAACTGTGCCCAGTCAACAGCAGCCCCCATGCCGTCCAGAACGGATGCCGCTGCGGCAACGGTTCCTGCCTGCACACATCGATCACCGCGCCCGCCAGGTGCCCCTCCTTCAACGCCTCGACCAGGTCGGCATCGACCACCGCAACACCGCGCCCTGCATTGATGAACAGGGCGCTGGGCCGGAAGCACTTGAACAGTGCCGCATCATATAAATCATGGGTTGCCGGCGTATCCGGCAGCAGGTTAATTACGTAGTCCACCTGCGCGACCAGGCGCGGCAGCTCTGCCAGCCCTGCAACTTCGACGAACGGCGCTTGCTCACGCGCACTGCTGGCCACGCCGTACACAGTCACGCCAAACGGCACGAGGAATTCGGCCACGCGTTGGCCGATATCACCGGTGCCCACGATCAGCACCTTGCGCCCTTCAAGCGAACGCCCGGGTCGATCGTCCCAGCGGCGTTCCACCTGGCTCACCAGGCGCGACAGTACTTCACGCTCGTGGCCGAGCATGTAGGTGAGCATGTACTCGGCCATCACCTGGCCAAAAATGCCGACCGCACGGGTCAGGCGGTAATCACGAGGTAACCCCTCGGCCAACAGCGGCGTGATGCCGGCCCAGGTAGATTGCACCCATTCGGGCTTGTGGCCTTGGCGCAGCAAGCTTGCCAGCAGGTCTGGCTGGCCCAGCCACACTTCGCATCGGGGGGCCTGGGAGGCCAGTTCGGCAGAGTCGCCGCTGGTCAGGACTTCCAGTTCAGGCGCTGCTTCACGCAGCAGACGGGCATAGGTGGCATGATCCTGCTCAGCGATCAGAACGCGCATCAAAGTGACAACCTTGGCAAACAACGAAGGAGGCCCGGCGCGCGGGCCTCCTGGGTAGGTGAGGGAGCGGTCCGGGGTCAGACCGGGTCGTTGCGGCGCAGCAGCTCTTCGGGCAGGTGCTCGATGTACTCTTCTTCAGCCGGCGGCATCTGCAAGTGGTAGCCCTGGTTTTCGAGGTTCTCCAGCACCTTGACGATGTCTTCGCGGGCCAGCTTGCGCTCGGGGGTCAGCACCAGGTCGAAGGCATGCACAGGCGTACCGAAGAATGGCAGCAGGGCCTCGGGCACGCGCTCCAGGCCCTCGGCCTTGAGCACGTAGAGGTACATTTCGTTCTTGCGGGGGCTCTTGTAGATCGAGCAAATACGTTTCATCGGGTTTCTCCGGCGCCCGCCAGGTCGTCCAGCAGGGCCTGGCCCATCCGCTCACGGCGCCAGCCGCGCAGCGAATCAGGCAGTTGATAGGGGCCATTGGGGTAGCCGCTCTTGAGCAGGGCTTCCAGGGTTTTCTTGCGCAGCATCAGCTCGGGGGCGATGCCCAGGCGCTCGCCTTCGGCCTGGCCGATGGCGCGCAGGCGCTTGAGGATGCCGGCGGCTTCGATTGGCAGAGGCTCGGGCAGGGTCGCCGGCCATTGCTCAGGCGGCAGGCTGGCTGCACGCTTGATCAGCTCGATCAGGAGCGCGCCGTCCTGGCGGATGGTACGCGGGTGCATTTCTTCGACCTTGGCCAGCGCCGACAGGTTGTCGGGCTGGGTCTTGGCCATGGGCCACAGCGAGTGCTCCTTGAGGATGCGGTTGCGCGGCACGTCACGGCTGCGCGCTTCGCACTCGCGCCAGGCGCACAGCTCGCGCAGCACGGCCAGTTGCTGGCGGCCCAGCTTCCAGGCCAGCTTGACGTCGCGGTACAGGGCCTGGGGGTCGACCTCACGGCGCAAGGCAGCAACCAGTTCGGCACCGTCTTCCAGCACCCAGGCGTACTTGTCATCGGACAGGCGGGGGCGCAGGGCCGAGAACAGTTCGGCCAAGTGCACGGCATCTTCGGCGGCGTAGCTGATCTGGGTTTCCGACAGCGGGCGCTGCAACCAGTCGGAGCGGGTCTCGCCTTTGGGCAACTCGATGCCCAGCACCTCCTGCACCAGGCGTGAATAGCCCATGGAGAAGCCCAGGTTCAGGTAGCCACCGGCCAGTTGCGTATCGAACAGCGGCTGCGGCAGCTTACCCGTCAGGCGCAGCAGCACCTCCAGGTCTTCGCTACAGGCATGCAGCACCTTGACCACGGCCGGGTTTTCCAGCAGCTCGCCCAGCGGCTGCCAGTTGCCGATCAGCAGCGGGTCGATCAGGTAGGCCCGCTGGCCGTCGCCGACCTGGATCAGGCCGGCTTTCGGGTAAAAGGTATCGACCCGCATGAATTCGGTGTCGAGCGCTACGAAGGGCAGTTCGTGCCAGCTTTGGCAGTGTTCGGCCAGGGTCTGGTCGTCACGGATCCAGTGTATTTCGATGGCCACGAGGCTCTCCCACTAACATTGGCGCGCAGTATATACGGCGCGGGCACTGCGGGTGAAACCTGCGCCATCCTTGCAATTGATGAACGGCATGTGCCGCAGGATCAGCGCTTGGCCGCCAGCCACGGCCGGCAGCTGGCGAACATGTCCAGCGACTGCTGGTAGACCTCGGTGCGCACCTGCAGCAGGCCGAGCATCGAGTGGAACAGGTTGTCTTGCGACAGCGGTGCATCGCTGAGTTTGGCCAGGCAGTCGGTGTCCAGGCCGAAGTCCTCTTTGTAGCTGTCCGAGAACCAGGTCAGCAGCGGTATGTGTTTTTGCTGGTCTGGTGCGATCGCATAGGGGGTACCGTGCAGGAACAGGTTGTATTCACCCAGCGATTCACCATGGTCGGACAGGTAGATCATCGCCGTGTCGACCTTGTCCTGCTTGCTGCGCAGGGTGTCGATCAACGACGCCAGCACGTTGTCAGTGTAGGCCAGGGTGTTGTCATAGCCGTTGATGATTTCCTCTTTGCTGCACTGGTTCAGCGCGTTGCTGTGGCACACCGGGGTAAACCGGTCGCCGCCCTCGGGGTAGCGCTTGAAGTACTCGGGGCCATGGCTGCCCATCTGGTGCAGGACCAGCACGGTGTCCTTGTCGAGGTTGTCGATCAGTTCACCCAGGCCCTGCAGCAGAATCTGGTCATGGCATTCGCCACCCGCGCACAAGGTAGGGTCCTTGAGGTTGCTGACATCGATGAACTGCACGCGGTCACAGGTGCCCTTGCACCCTGACTGGTTATCGCGCCACTGCACGGCCAGGCCCGCGCGCTGGAGGATGTCCAACAGCCCTTCACGGTTCTTCGCCACCCGGGCATCGTATTCCTTGCGCGTCATGCCCGAGAACATGCACGGCACCGATACCGCCGTTTCAGTCCCGCAGGAACGCACATCGGCGAATGCCAGCAGCCCTTGTTCTTTGGCAAGCTTGGGCGTGGTTTCACGGTCATAGCCGAGCACGCTGAAATGGTCTGCCCGCGCACTTTCACCGACCACCAGCACGGTCAACGATTTGCGCTCATGGTGCTGCCAGGCGGCATCACGGCGCGCATCGGTGCCATAACTCTGAAACGGCCTGGCCGCGGTACCGACACGCTCACTGACATAACCGATGGACGCACCGACGATATTGCTGGGCGTCAGCATCAGGCGCAGTTCGTGGTGATTGCGAAACAGCGATGACAGCCCCTGGTAGTTGATCAGAGCCACCGACCCCAGCGCCACCACACAGGCACCGCTGACCACCAGCTTGCCCAGCAGTTCGCGGTGCCAGACACGGTAGGCGATCGGGGCCTTGTACAACACGACTGAAGGCAATACGCCGAGCAGCAGTATATAAGCGGCAAACTTCAGCGACAGCAGGTCGCGCACTTCCGCGACATTGGTCTCGGCGATATTGCGGAACATGCCGGCGTCAATAAGTACACCGTACTGGTTCATGAAATAAGCGACACCTGCGCCACTCATGAACAACACGATCAGCAGGGGTTTTAAAACATAGCGGAAAGCAAACAGGGTCAATACCATGTTGAACGCGAAAAACATCAGCGCGGCAAACGCCAGGCTCAGCCAGAGCCCAGAGAGACCGGCGGGTACCACCTGCTGCAGGTGCTCCCAGAGAAAGAGATTGAAGCCAATCAGCAGGTACAGGCTGGCCAGCAGCGTGACCCATTCAGTCCGCAGGTATTTGACGTTGAGCATCGGCATTCGCAATCAAGAGTGGTTATCAACCCCCCGGCCAGAAGGCACCGTGGGAAAGTTGGCCGAACTCTAGAAAGGACACCATCAATTTTTTGTGAAAAAGACGCCAACAAATTCGTGAAGCGGCGTCTTTTATCCATTAAATGAAGTTCATTCAGGCGCCATTCAGCCTGGCAGGCGAAGCTTGGCGTACGGCTCACGGTCCATATCGAGTATTTCGACACACAACTGGATGTCCACGCCGTCCTGCTCCGGTGCGGCTTCGCGCAGCACCTCCAGCAAGCTGGCGGACAGCTGCTTTTTCACCTCCGGTGAGCGACCGCTCAGGATAGCCAGGCGCACATGGGCGAACGCGCGCTCACCGGGCGCGGTGCCAACGCGGTAGTGCGAGAAGGCCTGGGCACGGCTTTTGATATCCGCCTCATCGGCAAACTGGCCGCTGCCGACCAGCGCGTGGTTCAGGCGTAGCAGCAGCACATCGACATTGAGCGTTTTCAGGTTGTCGCTGTATTCCAGGTTCAGGTGCGGCATGGCGCGGGTTCCAGGCGGTGAGGAGATGCGACAGCCTACCCCAGTCCCCCAGCCGCGCAAAGGCGGCTATCCTCAAAGGTCAGGACCTTAACGACAACCCTGACAGAGGTGAAGAAATGCCAGTTCCGCACGATCTGCTCGCTGACCTGCACGTTACCGCTGATGCATTCCAGGCACTGATAGACAAGGACCAGGACCTTCACAAGCTGCACAAGGAATACAACGCCAAGGACAAGGAGGTGGTCGCCGCCGAAGGCAATGGTACCAACGACGATACCGTCAACCGCCTACGCAAGGAGAGGTTGCTGATCAAGGACAAGATCGAACGGATCATTCATCCGCCGAAATCCTGATGGGTTTCTGCTGACTCGATCGTCCGCTTCGCGGGCAACCCGCTCCCACAGGTGCTGCGGTGCATGCCAAAGCAGCACACTCGCTGCAGGAACGGGTTGACCCGCAAAGCGGCCACCGCCTTTACACGGCCGCCGAAGCCTGCAACGCCCCGTCCAGGTCCTCGATCAAGTCACGGTAGTCCTCGATCCCGATCGACAGCCGCAGCAAGCCCTCACTGATCCCCATCACCCCCTTCTGCTCAGGGCTCAGCGAATTGTGCGACATGCTCCAGGAGTGGTTGATCATGCTCTCCACGCCGCCCAACGAATCAGCCAGGACAAAGATCTGCAGGGCCTCGATCAAGCGATTGAGCGCCGCCCGGTCGCCGCCCTTGACCTTCATCGCCACCACGGCCCCGCCGGCGCGCATCTGGCGCTGGCACAGGTCATGCTGCGGGTGGCTTTCCAGCCCGGGGTAGTACACCTGCTCGATCTGTGGGTGGCTTTCAAGAAAGCGCGCCACCTGCAGCGCATTCGCGCACTGGCGCTCCATGCGTACATCCAGGGTCTTCAGGCCACGCAAGGCCAGGTAGCAGTCGAAGGGGCCCTGGATTGCGCCCACTGCCATGCTGATCTTGCGCAAACGCGCCAGCAATGCCTCGTTGGCGGCCACCACCACGCCGCCGGTGAGGTCGGAGTGGCCGCCGATGTATTTGCTGGCCGAGTGCATTACCAGGTCCACGCCCAGGGTGATCGGGCGCTGGTTCCAGGGTGAGCAGAAGGTGTTGTCGATGCAGGTGAGAATGCCGCGCGACCGGGCCAGGTCGCAGACGGCCTTGATGTCGACCAGGTGCAGCAACGGGTTGGTCGGTGACTCGATCCAGATCAGTTGGGTTTCCGGCCTGATGGCCGCCGCCACTGCCGCCAGATCATTGAGGTCGACGTAGGTCGTGGTCAGCCCCGAAGTGCGCCCGCGGTAGTCTTCAAGAATGCGGAAAGTGCCACCGTAGACACCGTTCATCACCACCACGTGGGCATCCTTGGGCAGCAACTCCAGCACCGTGGCGGTGGCGTTGACACCCGAGGCACAGGCCACCGCGCCAACGCCTTCCTCCAGGGCGGCGACACAGGTTTCGTAGGCATGCCGGGTGGGGTTGCCGACGCGGCTGTAGGCGTATTCGGGGTTGTCGTCGAGGCTGCGCTTGGTATACGAGCTGGCGGTGTAGATCGGCGGGAAGATCGCATTGTCGGCCACGCTGAACTGCTGACCAGCATGAATGGTACGGGTGGCGAAATTGCGCGGCTTGTCGGACATGGTCTGGCCCAGTGAAAGAGGGAAGTGCACAACTATCGCACACTCACAGGCCGTGATAGTGCCGGCCGCTGCAGGAAATTTTTCTACTCCTGGGGTAGGCTGTGGGACATTTTTCTGCGCGGCGCCTTCGTCATGGACACGTTCGACCAGCATATCCTCACCCTGCTCCAGCGCGATGCCTCGATCTCGCTCAAGGACCTGGCCGAAGCCGTCAACCTGTCCACTACACCCTGCTGGAAACGGGTCAAGCGCCTGGAGGAGGACGGCTACATCGTCGGCCGCGTCGCCCTGCTCGACCCCGAACGCCTGGGCCTTGGGCTGACCGTGTTCGTCCAGCTCAAGACCCAGCGCCACGACAGCGCCTGGCTGGAGCAGTTTGCCACGACAGTCAAGGGCTTCGAGGAGGTGATGGAGTTCTATCGCATGTCTGGCGACTGGGACTACATGCTGCGGGTGGTGGTGGGTGACATTGCAGCCTACGACCGCTTCTACAAGAAGCTGATCACCCGCACCGACGGGCTTTCCAACATCACCTCGAGCTTTGCCATGGAGCAGATGAAGTACACCACGGCGTACCCGGTGCACAGAATCTGATCGGCGGTGGTGGGCACCGGTCAATCCGCTGCCAACACCGCCTCGATCCGGTTACCGGCCTTGGCCTTCTCCAGGCGAATGGCAACGAACTCCAGGCGAATGGCAACGAACTTGGACGTTGGCGTGTAGGTCCCTTCGCCATAGCTTTCCAGCGGCACCAGCGGGTTGGTTTCCGGATAGTAGGCGGCCGCCTGCCCGTCTGGAATGTCATAGGGCACCAGGCGGAACCCCGACACGCGTCGCTCCACGCCATCCTCCCACAGCGACACCAGGTCCACCTGCTCGCCCGGCTCGAAGCCCAGGCGACGGATGTCCGCCTCGCTGACGAATACCACTTCACGCAGGCCAAACACCCCGCGATAGCGATCGTCGAGCCCGTACAGCGTGGTGTTGTACTGGTCGTGCGAACGCATCGTCTGCAGGATCAGGTCCGGTTTGTCGCCGCGGGCCAGTACCTGGGCGTTGACCAGGTGCTCAGGCAACGGGCTGGGACTGAAGCGTGCCTTGCCTGTGGTGGTGCGCCAGTTGCGCTCGGCCGCGCTGTTGCCCAGGTGGAAGCCACCCGGGTGCTGCAGGCGCTCGTTGAAGTCGGCAAAGCCGGGAATGACGTCGGCGATCATGGCGCGTATGCGGCTGTAGTCAGCAACGGCATATTCCCAGTCGATTGGCTGATTGCCCAGGGTGGCCTTGGCCATACCGGCAATGATCCAGGGCTCCGAACGCAGGTGCGGCGAACGCGGGCGCAGTTGGCCATGGGAGATATGCACCATGCTGAAGGTGTCTTCCACCGTCACACCCTGGGGGCCGTTGGCCTGAAGGTCAATCTCGGTACGCCCCAGGCACGGCAGAATCAGCGCATCGCCGCCGGTGACCAGGTGCGAGCGGTTGAGCTTGGTGGAAATCTGCACGGTCAGCGCGCAGTTGCGCAGGGCCGCATGGGTGCGCGGGGTGTCTGGCGTGGCCTGGGCGAAGTTGCCGCCAAGCGCGATGAACACTTTGGCCCGCCCCTCCTCCATGGCCTTGATCGCCAGCACGGCGTTATGCCCGTGGGCGCGGGGCACGCGGAAGTGGAAGCGTTTTTCCAGCGCATCGAGCAACGCCGCCTTGGGCTTCTCGTCGATGCCCATGGTGCGGTCGCCCTGCACGTTACTGTGGCCACGCACCGGCGACAGGCCAGCACCGGGCTTGCCGACGTTGCCGCGCAGCAGCTGCAGGTTGACGATTTCCTGCACGGTCGGCACCGAGTGGCGGTGCTGGGTCACCCCCATGGCCCAGCACATGATCACCCGTTCGGCCTTGCGGTACATACGCGCAGCCAGTTCGATCTCGGCCAGGTTCAAGCCAGACTGCTCGACGATGTGCTCCCACGAAGTGGCATCCACCGCCGCCAGGTAGTCATCGACGCCGCTGGTGTGCGCCTGGATGAAGGCGTGGTCGAACACCGCAGGCTCACCCTTGGCCTGGGCTTCGCGTTCCCATTGCAACAGGTACTTGGCAATACCGCGCATGGCCGCCATGTCGCCGCCCAGGGCCGGGCGAAAGTAAGCGGTGTTGGTCGGCTCGGAGCCGTTGCTGAGCATCTCGAACGGGTGCTGCGGATGCTGGAAGCGCTCCAGGCCGCGCTCCTTGAGCGGGTTGAAGCACACCACCTGGGCGCCGCGCTTGACCGCCTCACGCAGCGGTTCGAGCATGCGCGGGTGGTTGGTTCCAGGGTTCTGGCCGATCACGAAGATTGCGTCGGCCAGTTCCAGGTCGTGGAACACCACAGTGCCCTTGCCCACCCCCAAGGTTTGCGACATGCCCACACCGCTGGCCTCGTGACACATGTTCGAGCAATCGGGGAAATTGTTGGTGCCGTAAGCACGCACGAACAGCTGGTAGAGGAACGCCGCCTCGTTGCTGGCACGGCCGGAGGTGTAGAACTCGGCCTGATCGGCTGAATCGAGCGCCCGCAGGTGCTTGGCGACCAGGGCAAAAGCCTCTTCCCAGGAGGTTTGCACATAATGGTCCGTGGCCGCGTCGTAACGCATCGGGTGGGTAAGGCGGCCTTGGTACTCAAGCCAGTAGTCGGTCTGCTCAGCCAGGGCGCTGACGCTGTACTTGGCAAAGAATGCCGGGTCGACCGAACGGCCCGTGGCCTCCCAGTTGACCGCCTTGGCGCCGTTCTCGCAGAACTTGACCATGTCGCTTTCCGGCGATTCGCCCCAGGCGCAGCCAGGGCAGTCGAAGCCGCCGTTCTGGTTGGTCTTGAGCATGGCGCGCAGGTTCTTGAAGGCGTTGTCGCTGCCCAACCAGCTCTTGGTCACGCTCTTGAGCGCGCCCCAGCCGGCGGCGGGGCCTTTGTAGTCCCTGATGTGTTCGTCCTGGCTCATGGGGTCGATCCTCACGCGGCATTGAAAAGGTGCAGCGGAGCATGTCGTCCGGTGCTTCTTTTCAGCCTATTGAGGCAGGTACATGGGCGTCCAATCGATATGTCTTACAGGGTGATAGGCCGTTTCGATCAGGGGCCTTGTAACCGTGATAGAGGAGATTGATGAAACAGTCGGGCAAAGCAATTTGACGGGGGTCACCGCAGGTTATAGCTTGGACTTAGTACCCCTCCCCCAGCCGAGCGCGAACGTGGAACAGAACAGCCGGGCCCTGATCGACGGCTTCAATCGCAAGATCGACTACCTGCGGATGTCGGTCACGGACCGTTGCGACTTCCGCTGCGTGTATTGCATGGCCGAAGACATGCAGTTCCTGCCGCGCCAGCAGATCCTCAGCCTCGAAGAGCTGTTCCAGGTAGCCGAACGCTTTGTCGCGCTGGGCACCCGCAAGATACGCCTCACCGGCGGAGAGCCCTTGGTGCGCCAGGGCATCGTCGATCTGTGCCGGCGTATCGCCGCCCTGCCCGGCCTGCGCGAGCTGTGCATGACCAGCAACGGCTCGCAACTTGGCCGCCTGGCCCAGCCGCTGTTCGACGCGGGTGTTTCTCGCCTGAACATCAGCCTGGACAGCCTCGATGCCGAGCGCTTCAAGCAACTGACCCGCACCGGCGACCTGCGCCAGGTGATCGCTGGCATCGATGCCGCCCGCCGCGCCGGCTTCCAGCGCACCAAGCTCAATTGCGTGGTGCTCAAGGGCCGCAACGACCATGAACTGGCCGACCTGGTGCGCTTCGCCATCGACCGTGAGCTGGACATCACCTTCATCGAAGAAATGCCGCTGGGGGTCATCAGCGAGCATGAACGCGGCGAGTCCTTCTGCTCCAGTGATGAGGTGCGCGCGCGCCTTGGCGAACACTTCACCCTGGTCGAGTCGGCCGAATCGTCCCAAGGGCCGGCGCGCTACTGGCGCCTTGCCCAAGCGCCGCACACCCGTGTCGGGTTCATCTCGCCGCACAGCCACAACTTCTGCGCCACCTGCAACCGCGTGCGGCTGACCGTTGAAGGCCGGCTACTGCTGTGCCTGGGCAACGAGCATTCGATGGACCTCAAGCAAGTGCTGCGCGCCCATCCGGGCGATGCCGCACGGCTGGAGAAAGCCATTCGTGCGTCACTGCACCTCAAGCCCTATCGCCATCACTTCGAAGTGGGCGGCGATGTGCAGATTCTGCGTTTCATGAACATGACCGGCGGCTGACCGGCTGCCTTTGGATTTCCATGATCGTCCACCCCAACCCCGATGTGCTGCGTGTGCTGTTCACTCTCAAAGGTTCGATCCTCAAACGCATTGCCTTGCGCTGCCTGATGGTCACCTTGCTGGCCGCCCTGATCGTGCTGATCGAGCGCCACTTCCCGGCATTTTTCTACCCGGTCAGCGCAACGCCCTTCACCTTGCTCGGCCTGTCGCTGTCGATTTTCATGAGCTTTCGCAACAACGCCTGCTACGACCGCTGGTGGGAGGGGCGCAAGGCGTGGGGCAAGATGATCATCGAGACCCGCTCGTTCATACGCGAAAGCGTGGTGATCGCCGATGAAAAGCTGCGCGCCGAGTTGCTGCGCAACCTGTGTGGCTTCTCCCATGCTTTGAATGCGCGGCTGCGCGGTGAGGATGACGTGGCTGCCGCAAGGCCCTGGCTGAGCAACACCGCTGCCATCCGCCCGCACAATGTCTGCGACACCCTCCTGCGTGAGATCGGCGCACAGTGCTCACGGCTCGCCGAACAGCAGCAGATCAGCGACTGGCGCTACAGCCTGTTGGAACAGCGCCTGGTCGGCCTGTCGGAAGTGCAGGCAACCTGCGAACGGATCAAGGGCACCCCCTTGCCGTTCCCCTATACGTTGCTGCTGCACCGCACCATCTACATCTTCTGCCTGCTGCTGCCCTTCGCCCTGGCCGAGCCGCTGGGCTGGCTGGCGCCGCTGTTCACCACCATCGTCGGTTACACGTTCTTCGGCCTGGATGCCATTGGCAATGAGCTGGAGGACCCGTTCGGGCGGGACGAGAACGACCTGCCGACCGATGCCATGGTGCGCACCATCGAGCGGGATGTGCTGGGGGCCTTGGGGGTTGAGCCGCTGCCACCGGCCTTATTGCCGGTGGATTATGTGTTGCGCTGACGCTCGATGGCTGCCGGCGCAGCTCAGCCTCGGCTTTCGCAGGCTGCGATGGGCTTCAGATGCTTGACGAAATTGCACGGCCGGTGCCGCGCATCGAGCTGTTCCGCCAGGATGCCTTCCCACGCGGTACGGCAGGCGCCGGTAGAGCCCGGCAGGCAGCACACCAAGGTACCATTGGCCATGCCGGCCAGCGCCCGGCTTTGTACGGTCGAGGACCCGATATCGAGAATCGACAGCGCGCGAAACAGTTCGCCAAAGCCATCGATCTGCCTGTCGAACAGACACTGCACCGCCTCCGGTGTACTGTCGCGGCCGGTAAAGCCCGTGCCACCGGTGATCAGCACCACCTGCACCTGGTCATCGGCAATCCACGTAGCGACCTGGGCGCGGATCTTGTACAGGTCATCCTTGAGCAGCTCACGCGCCACCAGTCGATGGCCGATCTGCACCGAACGGCTGGCGAGCAGTTCGCCGGACGTGTCGTTATCGTAAGTTCGGGTATCGCTGACCGTCAGCACAGCGATATTGAGCGGTACGAAGACCGCGTCGGGTTGAACACGCACAATGAAGCTCCTTGTAGGGCATTGTCGCAACGCTAGAGGGGCAACTACCCAGCGTCCAATCGATATCGCATACCGACCGATCAATGACATCTATCGCAGACTTGGTTAAGGTCAGCACAACCAGACCCCAGGCACGCCCATGGACATCAAGCAGCTCAAGTTCCTCATCGCCCTCGACCAGACCCGCCATTTCGGCCAGGCGGCGGCGCTGTGCCATATTACCCAACCGACCCTGTCGATGCGCCTACGCAACCTGGAGGACGAACTGGACCTGGTGCTGGTCAAACGTGGCCAGCGCTTTGAAGGCTTCACCGAAGCCGGCGAACGCATCCTGGCCTGGGCCCGCACCCTGCTCGCCGCCCACGACGGCCTACAGGCCGAGGCCGCCAGCTGCCGTGGCCAGGTGGTCGGCAGCCTACGCCTGGGCACTGTGCCACTGGCCAGCTTCAACCCCATGCATCTGCTGCTGCCGCTGCGCGAAAAATACCCCGAACTGCAGTTTCAACTGAGCTCGCACAGCACCGAGCAGATCATGGACGGTTTGAGCCGCAACCAGCTTGACCTGGGCATCTGTTACCTGGACCAGGTCAACGCCAGCTTCTTCGAAGTCATCGAGCTGGGCACCACCACCATGGGCCTGCTGCATGATACCCGCCACTTTCAGTTCACCGCCGACAGCTTGCGCTGGGAAGACCTCGGCAGCCTCCCCTTGGGCCTGCTGAGCAAAGGGATGCACTACCGTCAGTCGCTGGACTTGAGCTTCCGCAGCCGCAGCCTGGAGCCTAACGCCGTACTGGAGAGCGATTCGACCTTCCAGCTGATCCAGGCCATCAACACCGGCGTGTGCTGCGCGATCATGCCACTGGATTGCGGGCTGGAGGAGTTGAGCGACCACATGCGCATCCTCCCCATCACCGACGCCAGCATCCACAGCCCGGTCGGCCTGCTGCTGCGCCGCAGCGAGCCACGCTCGGCGCTTGCCGAACAGTGCTTCGCCGAGGCACGCACGCTGTTTCAAGCCGACTGAACGGCTGTCGCCTGGCGATACTGCCTGGGTGTGAAGCCGGTCAACTGCTTGAACTGCCGGCTGAACGCGCTGTGGTCGGTGTAGCCGCACCGCAGCGCGACCTCGGTGATGGGCAGCTCCGAATGCAATAGCCGATGGGCCTGCTCCAGGCGGGCCTTGTGGATCATTTGCCGTGGCGTGAGGTGGAACACCCGTTTGCAGTAGCGCTCAAGTTGCGCCACGGAGATCCCGGCGATACGGGTCAACTCCCCCATGCTGATGGGCTGATGAAAGTGCCGACGAATATGTTCGTCCACTGCGGCCAGGCGCTGGTAGGCGGGATGGGTGTCGGCGGCTGACTGCACGTCGACGGAGATCCCCACCAGACCGATGATCTGGCCTGCCGGGTTGTACAACGGGCGCTTGTGCGTCAGGCACCAGCCTGGTTCGCGGCTGCCGTACAGGTGCAGTTCCAGCTGGTCTTCCAGCACCAGCCCATCCTTGAGCACGCGGCGGTCCTGCTCGGTGTAGCCGGGGCCCAATTGCGCAGGGAACACCTCGGCGCTGGTCTTGCCCAGCAACGGCTGCAGACGCTTGAGGCCACAGCGTTGGACCAGCGTGTTGTTGGCCAGCACATAGCGAGCGTCGGGGTCCTTGATGAAGATCGCGGCGTTGGGGATGGCGTCGAGGATCGGCAGCAGCAGGGCTACGCCGGCCAGCAGCGCCTCGAGGGTGGCGGGGCGCTGCTGATCGAGGGACTGATACAGGGTTGCCAGGGGATCTGGTGTCATCTCGATTCTCTTGGTTGAAGCCGTTGGCGCTTTAACGGGCAACTCGGCGAACGCGCCGTGACTGCCGTCGAACAGCTGCAGCCCTTGCACAGTGCGGCCTTCAGCCTATCCAGCAAAGCCACCTCGCCGCCAGTGCTTTTCTGCAACTGTGCCGATTTCGTCATTCCCCCTGCAGAAAACCATCAAGAACCGCCGCCCTGATCGGTCCACTCTATGCCCCACGCAAGCCGCCCAGGACCTACAAGAGCGCGGCCCAGAAAGCCGCACCTCGTGACATCAGACCTGCCTATCCAAAACCTACAAAAAGGCGCTCCCCCATGTCAGGCAAATTCAAGAAACAGCTGTCATTGCTCGACCTCACCTTCATCGGCCTTGGTGCCATCTTCGGCTCCGGCTGGCTGTTCGCCGCCAGCCATGTCTCGGCTATCGCCGGCCCGGCCGGTATCCTTTCCTGGTTCCTCGGCGGTTTTGCCGTGCTGTTGCTGGGTATCGTCTATTGCGAACTCGGCGCCGCCCTGCCCCGCGCCGGTGGTGTGGTGCGCTACCCGGTGTACTCCCACGGCCCGCTGCTTGGCTACCTGATGGGCTTCATCACGCTGATCGCCTTTTCCAGCCTGATCGCCATCGAAGTGGTTGCCTCGCGCCAGTACGCCGCCGCCTGGTTTCCAGCACTGACCAAGACCGGGTCCAGCGACCCGACGGTGCTCGGCTGGCTGGTGCAGTTCGCCCTGCTGGGGCTGTTCTTCCTGCTCAACTATCGCAGCGTCAAGACCTTCGCCAAGGCCAACAACCTGGTCAGCGTGTTCAAGTTCATCGTGCCGTTGCTGGTGATCGGCGTGCTGTTCACGTTCTTCAAACCGGAGAACTTCGAAGTCCACGGCTTCGCCCCGTTCGGGATGTCCGGCGTGGAAATGGCCGTGTCGGCCGGCGGTATCATTTTCGCCTACCTGGGGCTGACGCCGATCATTTCGGTGGCCAGCGAAGTGAAGAACCCGCAGCGCACCATCCCCATCGCGCTGATCCTCTCGGTGCTGCTTTCCACCGCCATCTACGCCCTGTTGCAACTGGCCTTCCTCGGCAGCGTACCGACCCACATGCTGACCAACGGCTGGGCCGCAGTGACCCAGGAACTGGCCCTGCCCTACCGTGACATCGCCCTGGCGCTGGGGGTGGGCTGGCTGGCCTACCTGGTAGTGGCCGATGCCGTGATCTCGCCCAGCGGCTGCGGCAACATCTACATGAACGCCACCCCGCGCGTGGTCTACGGCTGGGCGCAGACCGGCACCTTCTTCAGGTATTTCACCCGCATCGATGAGCAGTCCGGCATCCCCCGCCCGGCGCTGTGGTTGACCTTCGGCCTGGCGGTGTTCTGGACCCTGCCATTCCCTTCCTGGGAAGCACTGATCAACGTGGTGTCGGCGGCCCTGGTGCTCAGCTACGCCGTGGCTCCGGTCACCGTCGCCGCCCTGCGCCGCAATGCACCCGACATGCCACGCCCGTTCCGAGTCAAGGGCATGGGCGTGCTTGGCCCACTGTCCTTCATCATCGCCGCACTGATCGTGTACTGGTCCGGCTGGAATACCGTGTCGTGGCTGCTGGCCCTGCAGATCGTGATGTTCGTGCTGTACCTGCTGTGTGGCCGTTTCGTACCGACCCAGCACCTGTCGCTGGCCCAGCAAGTGCGCTCCTGCGCCTGGCTGATCGGTTTCTACGCCGTCACCATCCTGCTCTCCTGGCTTGGCAGCTTCGGCGGCCTGGGTGTCATCGGCCACCCGTTCGACACCGTCGCCGTCGCCGTCTGCGCCCTGTGCATCTACTACTGGGGTGCCGCCACCGGCGTGCCTGCCCACCTGGTGCGGCTGGAGGGTGAGGACGAAAGCGAAGCCACCGGCGCCCCCTACAGTGGCCAGCACCCTGCCGCCATCGCCTCCTGACCCCTCTGGAATGGACATGCCCATGAAACACGTTCACGTCATCGACTCGCATACCGGCGGTGAACCGACCCGTCTGGTGATCAAAGGCTTCCCACAGCTGCATGGCCGCAGCATGGCCGAGCAGCGCGACGAACTGCGCGAGCTGCACGACCCATGGCGCCGCGCCTGCCTGCTGGAGCCACGCGGCAACGATGTGCAGGTGGGCGCCCTGTACTGCGCGCCGGTGTCTGAAGGCGCCACCTGCGGGGTGATCTTCTTCAACAATGCCGGCTACTTGAACATGTGCGGTCACGGCACCATCGGCTTGGTCGCCTCGCTGCAGCATCTGGGCTTGATCGAGCCGGGCGAGCACAGGATCGATACCCCGGTCGGCCCAGTAACCGCCACCCTGCATGCAGACGGCGCGGTCACTGTCGGCAATGTACCGGCCTACCGCTACCGCCAGCAGGTGGCCGTCGAGGTGCCGGGCCATGGCGTGGTGCACGGCGACATCGCCTGGGGGGGCAACTGGTTCTTCCTGGTGTCCGAACACGGCCAACGCATCGAGCTGGATAACCGCGAGGCCCTTACCGAATACACCTGGGCGATGCTCAAGGCCCTTGAAGCCCAGGGCATCACCGGTGAAAACGGCGCGCTGATCGACCATGTCGAGCTGTTTGCCGATGACCCCGAGGCCGACAGCCGCAACTTCGTCATGTGCCCGGGCAAGGCCTATGACCGCTCGCCCTGCGGCACCGGCACCAGTGCCAAGCTGGCCTGTCTAGCCGCCGACGGCAAGCTCGGCGAGGGCCAGACCTGGATCCAGGCCAGCATCACCGGCAGCCAGTTCCATGGCCGCTACCTGCGTGAAGGCGAGCATATCCGCCCGTTCATCACCGGCCGCGCCTACATGACCGCCGACAGCACCCTGCTGATCGACGAGCAGGACCCGTTCGCCTGGGGCATCTGACCCGGCCTTTTCTCTACTGAACACAGCAAGGAGTGACACCCATGAGCGACAACATCTTCACCGGCTGCATGCCTGCCCTGATGACCCCCTGCACCGCCGAGCGTAAACCGGACTTCGATGCCCTGGTGCGCAAGGGCCAGCAACTGATCGAGGCCGGCATGAGCGCCGTGGTGTACTGCGGGTCGATGGGCGACTGGCCGCTGCTGACCGAGGCCGAGCGCCAGGAAGGCGTGGCGCGCCTGGTGGCCGCGGGCATCCCAACCATCGTCGGCACCGGGGCAGTGAATACCCGTGAGGCCGTGGCCCATGCTGCCCATGCGGCCAAGGTCGGTGCCGCGGGCCTGATGGTCATCCCCCGCGTGCTGTCGCGCGGCGCCTCGCTGATTGCCCAGAAGCACCACTTTGCCGCGATCCTGCAGGCCGCACCCAAGCTGCCAGCGGTGATCTACAACAGCCCCTACTATGGCTTCGCCACCCGCGCCGACCTGTTCTTCGAACTGCGCCGCGAGTACCCCAACCTGATCGGTTTCAAGGAGTTCGGCGGCGCTGCCGACCTGCGCTACGCCGCCGAACACATCACCTCCAAGGACGACGACGTGACCTTGATGGTCGGCGTCGATACCCAGGTGGTGCATGGCTTCGTCAATTGCAACGCCACCGGTGCCATCACCGGCATCGGCAACGCCCTGCCGCGTGAAGTGCTGCAACTGGTAAGCCTGAGCAAACAGGCCGCCAAGGGCGATGCCAGGGCGCGGCGCCTGGCGCGTGAGCTGGAGGCGGCGCTGGCAGTGCTGTCGTCGTTCGATGAAGGTTGCGACCTGGTGCTGTATTACAAGCACCTGATGGTGCTCAACGGCGACAGCGAATACACCCTGCACTTCAACGAGACCGACGCACTCACCGACGCCCAACGTCACTACGCCGAGCAGCAGTACGCGCTGTTCCGCACCTGGTACGCCAGCTGGTCCGCCGAACAGAACCTGGCCTGATTGCAAGGACGCGCCGCTGCGCCTGTAGGGCGGCTACACCCGCCCCTAAAGGCGCAGCGGCGCCCCTTGATACCGACTTCAATTCCAGAGGACGTACCATGACCCTGACAGGCAACCTGCTGATCGGCCAGCATGCCGTAACCGGCAGCCGCGAAGCGATCCACGCCATCAACCCGGCCACCAACCTGGCCCTTGAGCCCGCTTACGCCGGAGCCACCGGCGAACACGTGGCCCAGGCCTGCACACTGGCCTGGGCCGCGTTCGACAGCTACCGCGAAACCTCGCTTGAACAACGCGCTGCATTTCTCGAAACCATCGCCGAACAGATCGAAGCACTGGGCGAGGTGCTGATCGACCGCGCCGTGGCCGAGAGCGGATTGCCCAAGGCGCGCATCCAAGGTGAACGTGGCCGTACCTGTGGCCAATTGCGGACCTTCGCCCGGGTGGTGCGCAGCGGCGAATGGCTTGATGTACGGGTCGACAACGCCCAACCCTTGCCCCGCGCCGATCTGCGCCAACGCCAGGTGGCACTGGGCCCGGTGGCAGTGTTTGGCGCCAGTAACTTCCCCCTGGCCTTTTCGGTAGCGGGTGGCGACACCGCCTCGGCCCTGGCAGCCGGCTGCCCGGTGGTGGTCAAGGCCCATGGCGCACACCCCGGTACCAGTGAGCTGGTCGGCCAGGCAGTGGCCCGGGCCGTGATGTTGTGCGGCCTGCCGGAGGGCGTATTCTCGCTGCTGTATGGCGCGGGCCGCGAAGTGGGCATTGCCCTGGTCAGCGACCCGCGCATCAAGGCCGTTGGCTTTACTGGTTCGCGCAGCGGCGGCCTTGCGCTGTGCCAGGCTGCCCAGGCTCGCCCGGAGCCGATACCGGTTTATGCCGAGATGAGCTCGATCAACCCGGTGTTCCTGTTCGACGCGGCCTTGCAGGCGCGGGCAGAGGCCCTGGCGCAGGGCTTCGTCGCGTCGCTGACCCAGGGCGCCGGCCAATTCTGCACCAACCCCGGCCTGGTCATAGCTCGCCAGGGCCCAGCGTTGCAGCGCTTCATCACCGCTGCCAGCGAGCACATACGGCAAGTGCCGGCGCAAACCATGCTCACCCCTGGCATTTTCAGTGCTTATGAAGCCGGTATTGGCGCCCTGGCCAACAACGCCAACGCCCAGGTCGCCGCCAGCGGCCAACCGCAACAAGGGCCTAACCAATGCCAGGCGCAGCTGTTCGTCACCCAGGCCGATGCATTCCTGGCCGACCCTGCACTACAAGCTGAAGTGTTTGGCGCCGCTTCGCTGGTGGTCACCTGCGAAAGCGACGAGCAGGTCCGCCAGGTAGCCGAGCACCTGGAAGGGCAATTGACCGCTACCCTGCAACTGGACGATGGCGATATCGACAGTGCACGCAATCTGCTGCCCACCCTTGAGCGCAAGGCCGGGCGCATCCTGGTCAACGGCTGGCCGACCGGGGTGCAAGTGTGCGATGCGATGGTCCACGGCGGGCCGTTTCCGGCCACATCCGATGCTCGCAGCACCTCGGTAGGCACGGCGGCGATCCTGCGCTTCCTGCGCCCGGTGTGCTACCAGGACTTCCCCGATGCCTTGCTGCCGCAGGCGTTGAAGCATGGCAACCCGTTGCACCTGCAACGTTTGCTCGACGGCAGGCGGGAACGCTGAGCCATGGTCGCTGTGTCTACTGATAGCGATATCGCCGTGGTTGGCGCCGGCATCGTCGGCGTCGCCTGCGCCCTGCAGCTGGCACGCCAAGGCCGCCGGGTGCTGCTGATCGACCGCCAGCAACCCGGCCACGGTGCCTCCTACGGCAATGCCGGGCACCTGGCCACCGAACAGGTGTTCCCAATTGCTGACCTGACGATCCTCAAGCGCCTGCCGCGCATGCTGCTCGACCCGATGGGCCCGCTGCGCCTGGACTGGAAGTACCTGCCCAAGGCGTTGCCCTGGTTTACCCGGCTACTGCTCAACTTGCGGCCGGCGCCATCGCGGCGCAGCGTGGCCGGCATCCGCGCGCTCAACGAAGGCAGCCTGGGTGCATGGCAGCGCTTGCTCGGCTCGATCGGGCGCAGTGACCTGTTCAAGGAAGATGGCTCGCTGCTGGTGTTCGAGCGGCCTGAATCGCACCAGGCGTTGCACGCGTTGCAAACACGCATGCAGCAGCAGGGGGTGCCGGTGGAGTTCTGGTCGGCCGCCAGTGTCAGCGCTGCAGCAGCGCAATTGAGCCCGTCGATCCGGGGTGGGCTGTTCTTCCCGCGTACTGGGCACTTTCTGGACCCATATCGGGTGGTCTGCGAACTGTTCGAGGCAGCCCAGGCCAACGGCGTACGCTTCGTCCAGGCACAGGTCAACGGGGGACATCTGCATGGCCAAGGCGTCACGTTGAGCAGCGACCAGGGCACGTTCCACGCGCGCCAGGTGCTGATCAGCTGCGGCGCCCACTCTGCGCACCTGACCCAGGCCCTTACCGGCAAACGCGTACCGCTGGACACCGAACGTGGTTATCACCTGATGTTGCCGAGGGAAAGCCAGCGCCTGCCGTTTGCCGTCACGTCGCTGGAGCGCAAGTTCATCATGACACCGATGGCCGACGGTTTGCGCCTGGCCGGCACCGTGGAGTTCGCCGGGCTCGATGCACCGCCAAGCATGCAGCGCGCTTGGCAGTTGCACCGTTTGAGCAAGGGTTTGTTCCAGCGGGACCTGGATGCCGAGGGCGCAACCCCGTGGATGGGCCTGCGGCCTTCACTGCCCGATTCATTGCCGGTCATCGATCGGGTGTGCGATGGGCGGGTGCTGCTTGCGTTCGGGCATCAGCACTTGGGGTTGACCCAGGCGGCGGTGACGGCGCAATGGCTGGGGCGGTTGGCTGAGCGGGAACCTGGTGCCGAGGTGAAGGCCTATCGGCTGGATCGATTTTGAAACAGGGCCGCTGTGCGGCCCTCAAGGCGATGCCCAGAGCAAGTGCACCATGGTTGGCACCGGGGATCACCCTCAGCGGTAACGCTCAAGCCAATGCGCATACGGTGCGGGCAAGGTCCAGGACGCTTTATCCACGCCCAGCTCCTTGGCAGCGAAATAGGCCCAGTGCGGGTCGGCCAGATGGGCGCGCCCCACCGATACCAAATCGAGCTGGTTGGCCTGCAGTGCCCCTTCCGCCAACTGCGGCGTACCAAAGCCCCATGCCGAGGTCACGGGCAGGTCCGCTTCGCGGCGCACGCGTTCGGCGATCGGCCCCATGAAGGCTGGGCCCCACGGGATATTGGTGTCGGGGATGGTGAAGCCTACGCTGACACTCAGCAAGTCCAGGCCACCCGCCTTGAAGCGACGCGCCAGCTCGATGGATTCTTCCAGGGTCTGCTCGTCGCGACCGTCGTATTCCAGCACCCCGAAACGCGCGGTCAGCGGCAGGTTTTCCGGCCAGACCTCGCGTACGGCCGCCAGGGTTTCCAGCAGGAAGCGGCTGCGATTCTCAACGTTGCCACCGTAGGCGTCGGTGCGCTGGTTGGAATGCTCAGAGAAGAAGCTTTGCCCCAGGTAACCATGGGCGAAGTGCAGCTCGATCCATTCGAAGCCGGCATCACGCGCACGGCGGGCGGCGTCGACGAAATCCTGCTTGACCCGGGCGATGTCGTCCAGCGTCATTTCACGCGGCACTTTGGGCAAGTGAGCACCAAAGGCGATGGCCGACGGGGCGATGGTTTCCCAGCCACGGGCGTCGTCGGCGGCAATGTGGTCGTCCCCCTCCCACGGGCGATTGGCGCTGGCCTTGCGCCCGGCGTGGGCAATCTGGATGCCTGGCACCGAACCTGCGGCCTTGATCGCCTGCACCACCGGCACGAAGGCCTGGGCATGGGCATCACTCCAGATCCCGGCACAACCCGGGGTGATCCGCCCTTCAGGCGATACTGCGGTGGCTTCGACCACCACCAAACCGGCCCCGCCACGGGCCAGACCGGCCAGGTGCACATGGTGCCAGTCGTTGATCATGCCGTCCTCGGCCATGTACTGGCACATCGGCGGAATGGCGATGCGGTTGCGCAGGGTGACGTCCTTGAGGGTATAGGGTTGGAACAGTGCGGACATGGAAAGACTCCGGTTCATCTGAATACGATAGTTCGATCATAATCGAACTATGGCAATTAATGAAACCCCCGTTATCATGGCCACTATGCGAGCCTACAAACACCCCAACCCTGAAGACCTGATTCTCGAGCGCCTGCTTTATGCCTTGAGCGACCCCGTGCGCCTGGAGATCGTGCGCCACCTGGCGGGCGTTGACGAAGCCAGTTGCGGCGAACTGGACGGCGGGCGGCCGAAATCGAGCATGTCCCATCATTTTCGCGTGTTGCGGGATGCGGGGCTGGTGCATACGCGCAATGTGGGCACTACCCATATGAATTCGCTGCGCTGCGAAATGCTCGACGAACGGTTCCCCGGGTTGCTGGCGTGCATTCTGCGCCAGCGCTGAATCAGCACTGATCGCTTCGCGGATTCAGTCGCTAAGCGGCCGATACAGGCAAAAAAAAAGCCACGAGGTCACCCCCGTGGCTTTCGATCACAACACTGCCGCTTACAGCGCCATGTCGTTCTCTGGCTTGCTTTCAACCGGCTGGGTAGCACCGGTGCTGGTGCCGACGCTCTGGTCGATCACCGGCGGCTTCTCCAGCTGCAGTACTTCAGCGGTGTAGTTCCACTCTTTCTGGGTGGCAGCAGCCGAATCGTTGAGCTTGGTGCCGTAGCTCGGCACGATCTCTTTGATCTTGGCTTGCCACTGCGGGGTGGCCACTTTCTCTTTGAACACGGTTTCCAGCACGTTCAGCATGATCGGCGCTGCGGTCGAAGCACCTGGCGATGCGCCCAGCAGACCCGCGATGGTGCGGTCTTCGGAGGCTACGACTTCAGTACCCAGCTTGAGCACGCCGCCTTTTTCTGCGTCACGCTTGATGATCTGCACGCGCTGACCGGCCTGCCACAGCTTCCAGTCTTCCTTCTTGGCGTTCGGGAAGTAGGTGCGCAGTGCATCGAAACGGTCTTCGTCCGACAGCATCAGCTGACCTGCAAGGTACTCGACCAGCGGGTACTGCTCGATACCGACCTTGGTCATCGGCCATACGTTGTGCAGGGTGGTGCTGCTCAGCAGGTCCAGGTACGAGCCGTTCTTCAGGAACTTGGTCGAGAAGGTGGCGAATGGCCCGAACAGGATCACGCGCTTGCCGTCCAGCACTCGGGTGTCCAGGTGCGGTACCGACATGGGTGGCGCGCCGGTGGAGGCGATGCCGTAGGCCTTGGCCATGTGCTGCATGGCAACGGTCGGGTTCTCGGTTACCAGGAACGAGCCGCCAACCGGGAAACCTGCGTATTCCTTGGCTTCAGGAATACCCGACTTCTGCAGCAGCTTCAGCGCGCCGCCGCCGGCACCGATGAACAGGAACTTGGCGTCGGTGGCCGACTCGGTACCGTCCTTCAGGTTCTTGTACTCGACGTGCCAGGAGCCATCCTTGTTGCGGGTGATGTCCTGCACTTCGCTGGACAGCTTCAGGTCGAAGTTTTCCTGGGTCTTGAGGTGGCCGACGAACTGGCGGGTGATCTCGCCGAAGTTGACGTCAGTACCAATCGGGGTCCAGGTCACGGCCAGCTTCTGGTTAGGGTCGCGGCCTTCCATCATCAACGGGACCCACTTGGCGATCTGCGCGTGGTCCTCGGAGTACTGCATAGGGCGGAACAGCGGGCTGGCCTGCAGCGCCTCGTAGCGCTTCTTGAGGAACTTGATGTTGTCATCGCCCCAGACGAAGCTCATGTGCGGGGTGGTGTTGATGAACGAGTGCGGGTTCTTCAGCACGCCCTGGCGGACCTGCCACGACCAGAACTGGCGGGAGATCTGGAAGGCTTCGTTGATTTCGATGGCCTTGGAGATGTTGACGTTGCCGTCTTTGTCTTCCGGGGTGTAGTTCAGCTCAGCCAGCGCGGAGTGGCCGGTACCGGCGTTGTTCCAGCCGTTGGAGCTTTCTTCGGCGACGCCGTCCAGGCGCTCGACCATCTCCATCGACCAGCTCGGCTCCAGCTCGTGCAGCCACACGGCCAGGGTGGAGCTCATGATGCCGCCGCCGACCAGCAGCACATCGACTTTCTTGGTTTCTGCGGCGTGCGCTTGCATGAAGCTCGCAGCGACAGCCAGACCCAGCAAGGTCTTGCCAGCTTTCTTGAACATTGATCAATTCCAGTCTGTAGAACGGAGGACGGGCCTGTGGCTGACCCAGGTGCTTCGTGTTCTTCCGCGCAGGCTTTTTGTGATCATTGTTCAGCGACTTAAAGAACCAGAAAACGACCCAGGCTTTTGTCGAATTGACCGACAGGCTGAATCGTTTCGTTGATTGTATCTGAAATGCCAGCACAAACAAATTGCGTGGCTCGAGGCAAGGCGGCAGGTTGTCTCATGCGCATTTCGCTGTGCAATACGCCGATTGCAGTATTTGGCCGGCACCCCTATATTGCGAGCATTTCTCATTCGCACCCAGTCAGCGCTTGCGCCGGATGCCGCCGTGGTTTCGATACCTGAGTTGAACAACTCGATCCATACCCTGTACCAGAGCCATTCGCGCTGGCTGCTGGGCTTTGTGCACCGGCGCCTGGGTAATCGCCCGGATGCAGCAGACCTGGTGCAGGACACCTTCGTGCGTCTGCTGCATCGCCCGCGCCAGTTCGATGGCCAGGCGGGTGAGCGCTCGTACCTGGCAACCATCGCCCGCGGGCTGTGCATCGACCACTGGCGCCGCCAGAAGCTGGAGCAGGCCTGGCTGGAGCACCTGGCGTTGCAGCCCCCTGCCCTGCAGCCGTCCCCCGAGCAACGGGCACTGATCGTCGAGACCCTGCACGAGGTCGACGCCCTGTTGCTGCGTTTGCCCGCCAGGGTGCGTCAGGCCTTCCTGCTGGCCCAGATCGACGGCCTGGCCTACCGCGAGATCGCCTTGCACATCGGTGTCAGTGAACGCATGGTCAAAAAATACCTGGCTCAGGCATTGCTGCACTGCGCCATCCTCGAGGCCGAACTCGACGGCTTGCTGGTGGAGTGACGCCATGACCACACCGGTGCAGAAACTCAGCCATGCCAGCCTGCAGGAAGCCGCGCACTGGTACGTGCAACTGCAGGACGAGCACGCCGGCCCGCAGGTGCACACGCAATGGCAACACTGGTTCGACCAGCACGGCGATCACCAGGCGGCGTGGCTCTACGTGCAGCGTGTCGGCCAACGCTTCACCCCCTTGCAAGCTCAAGCCACAGGCGCCGGGCGGGTGCTGCGCGAGCATGATGCCCGTCGCTTCAGCCGGCGCACCGGGCTCAAATCGTTGCTGCTGCTGGGTGCCAGCTCGCTGATTGGCTGGAGCGCCTGGCGCGGGGCGCCGCTGTCAGGCTGGAGCGCAGACCTGGCCACGGGCATTGGCGAAACCCGTGAAGTGCGCTTGGCAGACGGCAGCCAACTGTGGCTGGGCGCACAGAGCGCCGTGGACCTGGATTTTTCAGTACTGGCACGGGTGCTGAACCTGCGTTTCGGCGAGCTGTTGCTGGAAACCGCCGCCGATGCGCAACGCCCTTTCCTGGTCGATACCGCGCAAGGGCGCATGCAGGCCTTGGGTACGCGCTTCGCCGTGTGCCAGCAAGGCCAGCGTACGCGGTTGGACGTGTATGACGGCGCGGTTGCGGTGTGCACGGCGCTCAGCGGTGAGCGCAAGATCATCCAGGCCGGCCAGCAGGTGGACTTTACCGCCCAGGCGATCAGCGCTGCGCACCCGGCAAAAAGCGCTGGCCAGTCATGGATTCACCAACGCCTGAACGCCGAGGACATGCCCCTTGAGCGGTTGCTGCAGACCTTGGGGCGGTATCGCCATGGCCATCTGGGCTGGCACCCCGACGTCGCCCAGCTGTCGGTCATGGGCGCCTTCCCGCTCGACGACACCGACCGTGCCCTTGAGCTGCTTCAAGCGGCGCTGCCGGTGCGCGTGCAACGCCTGACACCTTGGTGGGTCAGTGTCGAGCCGGCCTGAGTACCTGGCGGAAAAAAAGTGAAGTAGCGGGTTCCCTTTTCCCCCGTTCGTTCGGTTTACCCCTTACCAGACGCTCAACATCACCGTATCGATTCCAGGGACCCGCATGCCGACGCCTTTCCACTCCGCGTTTCGCCTGGCGCTTGCCGCGCCGTTGTTTGTTTGCGCCACCGCGCCATTGATATTGCCGATGACGCCGGCCTATGCCGCGCAGGTCTCCAGCAGCGAGACGACGTTCAACATCGCCCCCGGCTCGCTTACGGGTGCCCTCAACCAATTCAGCAGCCAGGCCGGCATTTACCTGGCCGGTAGCAATGAACTGGCAGCGGGCAAGACCAGCCAAGGGCTGCAGGGCCGTTACAGCACCGCCCAGGGCCTGGCGCGCCTGCTCCAGGGCACCGGGCTGCAAGCCGTGCCGCAAGGTAACGCCGGCTATGTGCTGCAACCTGCCGCCGATGGCGGCGCACTGCAATTGGACGCCACTGCGATCAACGCTGCCGCCGAACTGGCCAGCAATGGCCAGGGCGACACGGGTTACCGCGCCGTTTCCAGCGCCACGGCCAGCAAGACCAACAGCGCCCTGGCCGACACACCCCGCTCGGTTTCGGTGGTGACCCGCCAACGCATGGACGACCAGCAATCACAGACGCTGACCGAGGTGCTTGGCTATGTCCCCGGGATCTTCTCGCCGCCCTTTGCCGGTGGCGACGGGCAGGCCGGCGACCTGTTTTTCATCCGTGGTTTCAATGCCACCGACTATGGCTATGGCCTGCTGCGTGATGGCCTGCGCGTACAAGGCAACCGCTACGACACCAGCAGCGAACCTTATGGCCTGGAGCGGGTGGAGGTGTTCCGTGGCCCAACCTCGATCCTGTACGGCGAGAACGCACCCGGTGGCGTGGTCAACCTGGTGAGCAAGCGGCCCACCGCCCAACCCCGCGGCGAAGTGCAACTGAGCTACGGTTCGTATAACCGCCGCCAACTGGGCGTCGATGTCTCTGGCCCGCTGACCGATGAGGGCAATATTCTTGGCCGCCTGGTGATGATGGGCCGCAAGTCCGATACCCAGGTTGACCATCAGCCAGACGACCGCCTGTACCTGGCGCCGTCGCTGACCCTGAACGTCGACGATTTCAACAGCCTGACCGTGCTGGCCACCTACCAGCGCGACCGCACGCTGATGGAGCTGGGTTACCCGGCCGCCGGCACCCTGCTGCACAACCCCAACGGCAAGATCGCCAAGGACCAATTGTCAGGCAACCCGAACTGGGACAACTTCGAGCGCGAAACCTGGAGCCTGGGCTATGCGTTCAGCCACCGCTTCAACGACACCTGGCAGTTTCGCCAGAACTCGCGCTACCTGCAGTCGCGCATCGACCGCCAGGAAACCTGGCCAGGCAACCTGAACAATGGCGGCTTCGGAACCACCCTGAGCAACCAGGCCTACGACCGCTATAACAAGTCCATCGCCTACTCGCTGGACAACCAGTTCGAAGGCCACTTCAACAGCGGCGCGCTCGAGCACACCGTGCTGCTCGGCGCGAGCCTTGACCGCACCTCGTTCAACCAGAACTGGGATGCTGGCAACGGCGGCACCATCAACGTGTTCAACCCGGTATGGAACGGCAAACCGACCACGCCGTTCCCTGTGCAGAACGCCTTGCTCGAACAGACCATGTACGGCCTGTACAGCCAACTGCAGACCAAGGTGGACCATTGGGTGCTGCTGCTCGGCGGGCGCCTGGACCGGGTCAACAGCCAGTTCCGCAACAAGGCCGGGACCCTCAATGCCCAGGCTGACATGGACAGCTGGGACAGCGATTTCACCTGGCAGACCGGCGTGATGTACCAGTTCGACAATGGCCTGTCGCCGTACTTCAGCTATTCCACCGCCTTCGCCCCGACCCAGCAGACCGAAAGCAAAAGCGGCGCCCTGGACCCGACCACCAGCGAGCAGTACGAGCTGGGCATCAAGTACGAGCCCAAAGGCTGGAACACCGCCTTCACCGCCTCGGTGTACGACCTGCGCAAGCAAGATGATGTGCTGTTCGACGCCACGGTGGGCGACTACCGCCAGATCGGTGCCAGCCGGGCCAAGGGCGTGGAGCTGGAGCTCAACAGCGACCTGAGCGAAAACCTCAACCTCACTGCGGCCTACACCTACACCGACTCACGTATCACCAAGGACGTGGCAGGCTCGCTGTACGAGGGCCACCAGATGACCGGCGTTCCGCGCAACCAGGCCTCGGTGTGGAGCACCTATCGCTTTCACGACGGCTTGCTCAAAGGCCTGCAGCTCGGCGCGGGCGTGCGACACTTCGACAGTACCTTCGCCTACACCCCGACCAGCCTCTACGGCAAGCTCGACACCGGTGACGTGACCTTGGTCGATGCCAAGGTAGGCTACACCCTCGACGAGCACTGGTCTGTCGAAGTCAATGCCCGCAACCTGTTCGACAAAACCTATGTAGCTGGCTGCAACAATGCCGGGCGCTGCTACTGGGGCGAGGAACGCAGCTTGCTGGGCACGGTTTCGCTGCGTTGGTAACGCCCTAAAACAAAAACCCCCGGGCATTTGCATGACCGGGGGCCTTGGATCAGGTCGCAAGCGACCTGATCAGGGTATCGCCAAGATTACTGCGGCTGAGGCAGTTTATCGATCGGGCCGCAGCCACCGATGACCTTGGAGATGGAAACCGACGGGTGGAACAGGTAGTCGTACGAGCAGTTTTTCTGCTGGTTGTAGACTTGGCCAGTGCAACCGGACAGCAGGGCTACGCCCGAAACGACAGCAACGGCGACAGTGGCTTTGAACAGCTTTTTCATACTAAGTCCTTTAAATACAACGTGAAACCATCCTTCTGATGGCGGCCGGATGATACAGAACCGTTACTTTGGATCCAAGCTTTAAGCGCAACAGATGACTGTGCAGTTGAAAAGCCGGCCGGCGCGCACGATAGTCAACCTCTGTGCCTCTGCCCTGCCCCTACAGGAGTTCCCCATGCTCGGCGTCACCGACTACAGCGCATTTGTCATCGCCTTCATCATCGTGCTGGCCATCCCCGGCCCGGGCAACTTTGCCCTGATCACGGCCACCGGCAAGGGCGGCATCAAGGCAGGCCTGGCCGCAACCTTCGGGGTGATCCTCGGCGATCAGGTGTTGCTGTGGCTGGCAGTGGCCGGGGTGGCAACCCTGTTGGCGGCCTACCCTGCCGCCTTCCATGTGGTGCAGTGGGTCGGTGCGGCGTACCTGGCCTACCTGGGGCTGCGCATGCTGCTGAGCAAACCCGGTGGCGCGCCGCGTGCAAGCCGCATGGACAACGGGCACTACCTGCGCCAGACGATGATGATCACCTTGCTCAACCCCAAGGCGATCATGTTCTACATGGCGTTCTTTCCACTGTTCGTCGACCCGGTCAAACACCAGGGGTTGGTGACCTTCGGCTTTCTCGCAGTGACCGTGGCAGTGGTGACCTTCCTGTATGGCTTGATCGCAGTGGTGCTGACGCACCAACTGGCTGAACGCATGCGGGCCAACCCGCGCATCGCCAACCTGTTCGAGCGGTTGGCGGGGGCGTGCCTGGTGGGGTTTGGCATAAAGCTGGCGGCGATGCGCTGAGGGCCGTGAACGCCGGATGCGTGGATCAGCCCTGCGCCCGAAGAAACAATGCAAACAGCTCGGATTGGGATTTGATCCCCAGCTTGCTGTACATGTGCTTGCGATGCACCTTGACCGTTTCCGAGGAGATTGCCAGTTTGCGAGCAATCTCCTTGCTCGAACAGCCACTGAGCATCATCCGCCCAACCTCAAGCTCCCGTGCCGTGAGGGGCGTCTCCAACTGCTCGACCGTGTCCTCCAGGCGGCTCTGCCAACGGGGTGCCGGTGGTGGCGTTTCTGCCAACGCGTCAGCCTCGAAACTCATGCGCTGGCGCATCGTGGCCGCTACCCAGGGCCTGAGCAGCTCCAGCAGCGCAATCTGCGTCGGGCTGAACGGTAATCGGCTCCCGAGCGAGAGACACAGGGTGCGCTCGGCATCGAGCTGGACGTTGTACTGCACCTCGTCGGCGACCACATTCAGGCGGAAGTAGCGCTGATAGTAGTCGGTCTGCTCGAAGCATTCCGGGGCCACCTGGGCCAGGTGAACCAGGCCGCTGCCCGGTGCATCGCGGGTGGCGATGTAGAACGGGTCGAGAATGTACAACCCCTTCAGGTAGTCCTGGAACAGCGGATCCGGCCCGCCCGCCTCGCCGGGGCATTCTGCGAAGACCTGTGGTCGCCCATCACTGAAGAGCAGCACCACCCAGCTGTCGAATTCGACGTACTGGCCCAACAAGCGTACCAGCCGCAACCAGAAGCCAGGCTGATCGAGCGTTTCGATCAGTTGGCCAACCGAGCGATGCCACGCGATGTCCTGCATTGTAAGGTCCATATCTACCCCCGTTGGGTTACCACGTGGGCGTAATTACCCAGACCCGCGCGACGGCGGCATACTCGCTCGACACCCCGTGTCAGTCCGTCGCGCATTCTGACCTGTTTTCGTCGAACGGTCATGTGAGCAGGGCCGTGGCTTCAACAATAATATTGCGACAGCGTTGGCCCGCAATCAGGAGTACAAATGAAGGTAGAACTCATCCAATTGGCAGGTCGCGACGGCGACACTGCCTATAACCTGGAGCGCACCCTCGCCGCGATCAATGCCTGCTCGCCAGGCACCGACCTGCTGGTGTTTCCAGAAACTCAGCTGATGGGTTTTCCCTCTGAGCAAAACATCGCAGCAATCGCAGAACCCCTGGACGGCCCTACCCTCAGCGCGGTCGCCCAAGCGGCGAAAGCGAAGGATGTCGGCGTTGTCGTTGGGCTTGCCGAAGCGGGCGAGGACGGCCTGTACTACAACACCACCGTACTCATCGGGCCAGACGGCGTGCTGCTCAAGTACCGCAAGACCCACCTCTGGGCGTCCGACCGCGGCATCTTCACCCCAGGCGATCGCTATGCCACGGCACTGTTCAAAGGTGTGCGCGTGGGCATGCTGATCTGCTTCGATATCGAATTCCCCGAAAGCGCCCGGGCCCTTGGCCAACTTGGCGTCGAGCTGATCCTCGTCACCAACGGCAACATGGACCCGTACGGCCCGACCCACCGCACCGCCATTTGCGGGCGTGCGATGGAAAACCAGGCGTACGCCGTGATGGTCAACCGCGTGGGCCCGGGAGATGGCGGCCTGGTGTTCGCAGGCGGCAGTGCGGTGGTCGACCCTTATGGCCAATTGCTCTGCGAGGCCGGGCGCGAGCCCTGCCGGATCGAATTTGAAATCGACCTGGCACGTGTACAGGCCTCGCGCGAGGACTACAGCTACCTGGCAGAACGTCGCTTCGAACTGCCCGGCAAGTTGGTCGAGCATCCTGGCGGCTTGCGCGAGTTGCTGATCGAAGGCCGCTGACCGCGGCCCCTTCCCCACTGTTCTTCTAAGCGCGCCAAGGCAACGGACGAGCCTTGGCGACTATCGACTCCATAAAAAACACAAACCGGAGATCAACATGGCCCAACTGAAGCGAACCCTTTCGCTGGGTGCGGTGACACTGTTCGGCATCGCCTACATGACCCCAATCATCGTCCTGGGCACTTTCGGCATTCTTGCCGATACGACCGGCGGCTCGGTACCTTCCGCGTACCTTGCCGCCTCCGTTGCAATGCTCTTCACCGCACTGAGCTATGGGAAAATGGCCGCAGCCTTCCCCGTGGCCGGCTCGGCTTACACCTACGTGAGAAAATCCATCAGCCCGAAGCTAGGGTTTCTGGCGGGCTGGGCGGTGTTGCTCGACTACCTGTTCCTGCCCATGGCCATCTGGCTTATTGGCGCAGCCTACCTGCACTCGGCATTCCCCAGCGTGCCGAATTCAGTGTGGGTGCTGAGCTTCATTGCCGTCACGACGGTCATCAACGTTATCGGCCTGCAACTGGCGAAAACGGTGAACAGCGTGCTCATGCTGCTGCAGTTCCTGGTACTGGCAGCATTCGTGGGCCTGGCCATCCATTACGCAACCGGCGACCTCAGCCAGCCCTTCTGGTCACTCGCACCGTTCTACCAGGAAGGCCTGCAACTGCCGCTGGTGATGAGCGGCGCCGCCATCGCCTGCTACTCCTTCCTCGGGTTCGACGCCGTCAGCACGCTGACCGAAGAGACCCACGAGCCGCGTAAAACCATCCCGCGGGCCATTCTGCTGATCACCCTGATTGGCGGTTTCATCTTTATCGCTGCCAGCTACTTCGTGCAGTTGGCCCACCCGTCCACAAACTTTGCCAATGCCGACTCTGCCGCTTATGAAATCGCCCGCAACATTGGCGGTGACATCTTCGTCAGCTTCTTCCTCATTGGCTTGATCGTCGGCCAGTTCACCTCTGGCCTCTCGGCCCAGGCCAGCGCCTCCCGCCTGCTGTTCGCCATGGGACGCGACGGTGTCTTGCCCAAGTCCTTCTTCGGCCGGCTCAGCGAGCGTTTTGGCACACCGGTCGGCAGCGTCGTGCTGTGCGGTGCGGTAGCCCTGCTGGCGTTGCGCATGGACGTGACAACCTCGACGTCCTTCATCAACTTCGGCGCCTTCCTGGCATTCAGCCTGGTGAATCTGTCCGTGATTTTCCATTACTGGATTGGGCAGAAAGCGCGAGGGGTAAAAGCTGTTATCGGGTACCTGCTCTTCCCGCTGATCGGCCTGACCTCAGACCTGTGGCTCATGGCGAGTCTCGACCACATGGCGATTTACCTCGGCCTGGCGTGGTTGGCCATCGGCGTGGTCTATCTGGTGGTGCTGACCGGTGGTCTGCGCCGGCAACCGCCTGAGATGCATTTCGAAGAAGCTTGAACATAGGCGGCTGCTCACGGTTTTCCCCCAAGCCCCAGGCGAGCGATGTTTGCCTGGGGCTTGGGCGTCCAACGGGTGTGCACCCGGCATTTGAATGTGTTCGCGGGTTTCGACGACTTCACTGATGGCGCAGAAATACCACGTTGTTCAACGGCCTCAGAAGTGATACTTGACCAACAGGCTGGCCGTATTCTGATCAGTGGTGAAGAACTGCGAGTCTTTTATGCCGTATTTATCAGACCAGTAGTCATATTCCAAACCCACATATAAATGCCTGGCCTCGTAACCCATTGCCTTGCCAAGGTCGTACTTGAGCTGCGGGTTGAAGTGCAGATTCGCGTGATAGTCCGACTGGTTACGACGGCCCGAGTTGGCCGCCTTGTTGTTCACAACCCAGTCCATGAACCCATCGAACAGAATGTCCGAGTTACCCACGGGAATGGTAATGGCCCAGGACGGCGTCACTTGCCACGCGCCGGATGGCGCGCGATTACCGTCGGGCTTGCGGTAATAGACATTCAGCTGGAAGTAATCGAAGCCGGGGATGGCCAGGTCAAAGCCAGGGCCGAGCAGGTAAGTCTCGACATCCCCCTCCCCAAATTCGTAGGTACTGGCCAGCAGCACATCCTTGAGCGGGCCCCATGACAGATCGGTACCCGTGATCTTGCCCAATGACAAACGCGGGCTGAATTCGCCGTAAACGCTGCGCTTGCCATTGCTGTCGCTGCCTTTGCCGTTGTAGTTGATCTGGTCGACAAAGAACCATAGGTCGCCCCACGTCCAGGTGCTTGCACTTTCGAATGTGAAGGTCTGCTGGATGGGTGGATCGACCTTGAAGTTTTTCCCCCACAGGTACGTCAGGCTCTCGTTATGCCAGATCAACGGCCCTTCGTTCACTACCGGCCCTGGTGCCAGGTCCTTTCCTCCAGCCAGGGCATGACCGGCTGTCAATAACCCACCCGCGATCAGTAGGGAAGCAAGGGGACGTTCCATGTTCAGGCGCCTGACATTCGGAGTTCGGAACATATTCAGTAGTTTGCCTGGCGCGCTATGTCAAATTCCGCTGTGCCCGCGTTTAATAAAACTGCCGACACCACCACAGAACGCAGAAAAGCAGCCTATTGGCCTAAGTTGGCATCGCGTACATGTCTGCTACCCTCATTGCGGACAGAACATTCGTTCCTGTGTGAGCGTAGGGAGATTTACGCGATAACAGCAGTCCGTTCCTTACCTTATGCACTGCCGACCTGGCTTATGACTGCAAAAAGGAGAGAGCAATGGCCAACCCAGGACTCCAGTTAGGAGGGCCGAAGGCGTGGTGGGTGTGGGCGCTCGCTGTCGCTTTCGTGATTTACCTGTTCAGCGTTCAGACTGGCTACTCGATCGTTAACGCAGACATTCAAAAGAGCATATCGCTGTCAGTCACTCAAGTAGCGGCCATCGCCGCAACTTACACGTGGGTCTTTGCGATCAGCCAGTTTTTCGGTGGCGCGCTGCTCGACAGGTTGGGGGCGCACAAGGTGCTTCCGGTGTCCATAGCGCTGGTGACCATCGGTGTATTCATCTTCGCCAACGCATCCTCTTACACCATGCTGATCGTGTCGCAGTTCGTCATGGCGCTGGGCGCCTGTACCGGGTTCGTCGGTGCCGGATATATCGGTGGGCAGTGGTTCGGCATGGCTAAATTCAGCCTCATGTTCGGCTTGGTGCAATTCTGCGCATCGTTGTCATCGGCCTTTTCCGTCAATGCGTTGCAGTTCGCACTCAATGAATGGCCGTGGCGTGAACTGTTCAACTACGTCGGCATTTTCGGCATCGGGCTGACCGTGCTGGGGTTCATTTACCTGCGTAACCCGACACCCGTCGAAACCCACGAAGCTGGCGGGGTTGGGCGCTTCGTCTCGTCGGTACTAGGGGCATTGCTTGAAGTGGCCAAGATTCCCCACGTATGGATCAGTGCGCTGATTTGCTCTGCACTGTTCGGCAGCCTGCTTGCTGCTGGGGTGGTGTGGACGCCCAAACTGATGTTGACCCTTGGCGCGAGCCCGGAAACAGCAGCCTTCAGCGCTTCGCTCTTGTGGCTGGGCCTGGCGGCCGGTTGCCTGGTGTTGCCGGCGCTGTCTGATCGTACGCGTCGGCGCAAGCCGCTGATCATCGTAGGCTGCCTGGTGCAGTTGGTCTGTGCCGCGGTACTGCTCTACGTACCCGGTATCCCTGTGCCAGTAGCCATGGCCATCAACTTCGTGTTCGGTTTTGCCAACTCAGCGCACATGTTGACCTTCAGCTCGGCAGCCGACGTGGTCCCCCCTCAGTTAATCGGGACGTCCGCCGCCTTCGTCAATGGCCTGGCATTCATTGCGGGCGGCTTCATGATTGCCGCACCGGGCGCGCGGGTTGTGTCGGGTGAGGCCGCAGGCCTGACGGAGCACACCCTTGCCCTGGCCGAGTACGCCGTTGAGCCGCTGTTGATCGCGCTGGCCGTGGCATCGGTTCTGGCAATCATCATGCGCGAGAGCTACCCCCGCGATACCACATCGAGCAAGGAGGGTGATCATGTCGACAATCAAAGCGCTGCGAGCTGACCTTGTAACCTTCACAGGTGACCCGTTCCTGAAGGCGACGGATGAATGCCTGCAGTTCATTCAGGACGCCGTGGTGGTCATCACCGATGGCCTGATCACCGACCTTGGCCCCGCGGCGGAGGTGCTAGGGCGGCTACCTGATGGCGTGGTGCCCGAACATTACCCGGACGCGATCATCTCGGCCGGCTTCATCGACACCCACGTCCACTACCCGCAGACAGAAATGATCGGTGCCTATGGTGAACAGTTGCTGGAGTGGCTGAACACCTACACCTTCGTGGCAGAGCAGCGTTTCGCCAGCCCCGAGCATGCAGAGCGGATTGCAAAGGTGTTCCTGCGCGAGCTGCTCAGGGCCGGGACTACCACCGCTGTGGTCTATTGCACCGTTCATCCGCAATCGGTGGATGCGTTCTTCACAGAGTCGAGTCGCTTCAACACGCGAATGGTCGCTGGCAAAGTCCTGATGGACCGCAATGCCCCCGAAGCACTTCTGGACACAGCCCAGCGTGGGTACGACGAAAGCAAGGCGCTGATCAACCGCTGGCACAACCAGGGGCGGCAACACTACTGCATTACCCCACGTTTCGCGCCTACCAGCACCGAGGCCCAGCTGGAGGTGTGTGGAACCCTGGCCCGAGAGCACCCGGATGCCTTCATCCAGACCCATCTTTGCGAGAACAGGGACGAGATCAAGTGGGTGCTGGAACTGTTCCCTGCGCGCAAGAGCTACCTGGATGTGTATGCCCATGCAGGGCTGGTCCGGGATCGGTCAGTGTTCGGGCATGGCATCCACCTCACCGAAGCGGACTTCTGCACCTGTCATCAGACCGGGGCAGCGCTTGCTCACTGCCCTACCTCTAACCTGTTCCTCGGCAGTGGGCTTTTCCGCCTGTTTGATGCGAAGGATCCCAAGCGCCCCGTGCGCGTTGGATTGGGAACTGACCTGGGTGCTGGAACCAGCTTCAGCCAACTTCAAAGCCTCAATGAGGCGTACAAAGTTGCCCAGATGAACCAGACCAAGCTCAATGCCGTTCAGGCTTTTTACCTTGCGACACGCGGTAGCGCCGAGGCGCTCTGCCTCGAAGACCGTATCGGTACGGTTGCAAAGGGTTATGAGGCTGATCTGGTCATTCTCGACAAGAAGGCCACGCCGCTGCTCGCCTTCAGAAGCGAGTTTTGCAAAGACATCATTGAGCAGCTGTTCGTGCTCATGATTCTTGGCGATGACCGGGCAATCAAAGCCACGTATGTTGCTGGCGAGAAAGTCTACAGCCGCGAAGGGGTATCCGGAACGTTCACCTATCCAGCCTAGGGAGGCTCACGGACATACAGATCGAGGGCAGGCACCCTGCTGTGTTCGCCGTCGATGATCCCATCACTGGTAAGACGCCGCACTATCGTTGCCAATGATAGGCGGAAAAACAAAAAGCCCCTGATTTCTTCTTCGAAATCAGGGGCTTTTCGCTTCACATGTATGGCGGAGAGATGGGGATTTGAACACGTCCAGCCTTCTCATTGGAACAAATGAGCACACTGAGCTCGTTTTCAACGCATCGAACGACGGCCGCCAGGCCGACGACAAGGGCACAAGAACTACGGCCGCGCTGACCATCAGACAACTTTTACGTCAATGGAAAAAAGAACGAACCTCGACTCATCGTCTCGTTCAAAGATTTTAATTTCCACCGGCATTCTTGTGAAGGAAGGAACCACACTCGTTGCAAACAATTGAATAACCAAAGGATTGATGCTCTCTACCCGAACTGAAACATAGTTAACTAGTTCAGTATCGTGAACGCGGCGGCCGGCAGGGATACTCACCCCGCCGTAGACGCAAGCAGCCTCAAGCAGCACGGGCTTGCAAGGCAGCGCAGGGAGCACAGTCACTGTGATCGCCTGCGGTTCCCCGCCACGCGTGACCGTTAAGGGGCCTGACGACGTCACCTGCTGGATCTTGTACGGTTCGGACGATTTATCGGTAAAACGCAGCTTATCTGTCATTGGATTGGTTCCTGTCAATCACTCTGTTTTTTATTCCATCCCCAGCTAGGGGCTCATATTTAGTAGAGGCGAAGTCTCTTGAACCAGCAACTGGCATTTTTGCTAGGTGGGTGTCAGAAGGCCTATTAAAATCATATGAACAACGCTCCCGCTTACGTGTGTAGTGGTCTAATGATTCCGGACACCCATTTAGGCGAGAATGCTCGCCACAGAGAGGTGTCCGATGACCAAGCAACGCCGTACCTTTACCCCTGAGTTCAAGCGCGAAGCCGCCTGCCTGGTGCTCGATCAAGGCTACAGCCATGCCGAAGCGGCCCGTTCGCTCGGCTTGGCGGAATCGGCCCTGCGTCGGTAGGTTAATCAGCTTCAGCAGGAGCGCGGCAGCGTTACGCCGGCCAGCAAAGCGTTGACGCCAGAGCAGCAAAAAATCCAAGAGTTGGAAGCCCGGATCACGCGCCCTTGAACGCGAGAAATCTACTAAAAAAGGCTATCGCGCTCTTGATGTCGGAAGATCTCGAGCGTACGCGCTGATCCGCCAGCTCAGCGACCATGAGCCCGTTGATTGTTTGTGCGAAGTGTTTGAAGTCACTTGCTCGAGTTACTACGCACATCGTCACAGAAGGCGAACTCCGGACGTTGAACGACTGCGGTTGCGCAGTCGAGTAAATGAGTTGTTCACGCGAGGTCGAAGTGCGCCCGGCAGCCGTACCATCATGGCAATGATGCAAGAAGAAGGTGAGCAAATCGGGCGGTTCAAGGTACGCAGCCTAATGCGTGAGCTGGCGTTGATCAGCAAGCAGCCAGGATCACATACGTACAAAAAGGCCACAGTGGAGCGGCCAGATATTCCTAATACCTTGAACCGAGCGTTTGATGTCGAAGCGCCAAATCAGGTCTGGTGTGGAGACATCACTTACGTCTGGGCACAGGGCAAATGGCACTATCTGGAGTTGTACTGGATCTCTACGCACGCAGAGTGGTGGGCTGGGCCTTATCAGAGAAGCCGGATGCAGACTTAGTCGTCAAAGCGCTGGACGTAGCTTACGAACAGCGTGGAAAGCCTCAGGGGTTGGACTCACGAGGACTAAGACGGCCTCCTCAGAGCAAAAAATGCCCTAGTTCTGCGTTAAGCCATCCAGCAGAAACAACAAAGCCCCTGAAAACATTAACGTTTTCAGGGGCTTTGTGCACTTCGCGTATGGCGGAGAGATAGGGATTTGAACCCTAGGTACTGTTGCCAGTACAACGGATTTCGAATCCGTCCCGTTCGACCACTCCGGCATCTCTCCAATGCCGCGCATCATACCAGCGAATTCTGAAAACGCAAACCTTTATTTTCAAAAAAATCGCGTGGTATCAGGCGCTTGCGTGAACGTGCGCCTTACAGCGGCACGCCCAGGCGCTTGGCAACTTCTTCGTAGGCTTCGATCACGTCGCCCAGACCTTGGCGGAAACGGTCCTTGTCCATCTTCTTACGGGTTTCCTTGTCCCACAGGCGGCAGCCGTCAGGGCTGAACTCGTCACCCAGGACGATCTGGCCGTGGAACACGCCAAACTCCAGCTTGAAGTCGACCAGCAGCAGGCCTGCGTCGTCGAACAGCTTGCTCAGCACTTCATTGACCTTCAGCGACAGCTTCTTCATCTCGACCAGCTGCTCGGCAGTGCCCCAGCCGAAGGCGACAACGTGGGATTCGTTGATGAAGGGGTCGCCCTTCTCGTCGTTCTTCAGGAACAGCTCGAAGGTGGAAGGCTCGAGCTTGATGCCCTCTTCCACACCCAGGCGCTTGACCAGGCTACCGGCGGCATAGTTACGCACCACGCACTCGACCGGGATCATGTCCAGCTTCTTGACCAGGCACTCGTTGTCGCCCAGCAGCTTGTCGAACTGGGTCGGCACGCCGGCTTCTTCGAGCTTCTGCATGATGAAGGCGTTGAACTTGTTGTTCACCATGCCTTTACGGTCCAGTTGTTCGATGCGCTTACCGTCGAACGCCGAGGTGTCGTTACGGAACAGCAGGATCAAGCGGTCGGCGTCGTCGGTCTTGTAAACCGATTTGGCCTTGCCGCGGTAGAGTTCTTCGCGTTTTTCCATGATTGGGCTCCGCTTGCTTGAGGTGTTGGGCTAGGCGATTTCGCGCCAGTCGAGCCCGTGTTCCTGATTCGCCACCTGGAGCCAGTCAGGGTCGCACCCTAGGGTGTCGACGAAGCACTGGCGGGCCAGATGTGGCAGGTTGTTCTTGCTGCTGAGGTGGGCCAGCACCAGGTGTTGCAGGTTGCTCCAGCCCAACTCTTGCACCAGGCGTGCGGCCTGATGATTGTTCAAATGCCCCTGCATGCCGCCGACCCGCTGCTTGAGGAAATACGGGTAGTGCCCACGCGCCAGCAGGTCGCGGCAATGGTTGGCCTCGATCAGCAGGGCGTCCAGGCCCTGGTAGCGCTCCAGCAACAAGGTGTCGTAAGAGCCCAGGTCGGTGAGCATGCCAAACCGTCGGCGACCATCGCTGATCACATACTGCAGCGGCTCGTAGGCATCGTGCTCGACCCGTGCTGCATGCACTTGCAGGCTGCCAATGTGCAGGCTGTCGCCACAAGCGAGAAAACCGGCCGCTTCCACCGGCTTGCGCATACCGCGCAACGTGCCTTGGCTGAGGTAGACCGGTACATTGTAGCGCCGCGACAACAGGCCCACCCCATGCACATGGTCGGCATGTTCATGGGTGACCAGCACCGCGCTCAGTTGAGCCGCCGACACACCGAGCAGCGCCAGGCGCCGCTCGGTTTCACGCAGGGAAAAACCGCAGTCGACCAGGATGAAGGTGTCATCACTGGCGATCAGCGTGCCATTTCCCTGGCTGCCGCTTCCGAGTACCGCGAAGCGCACTTAGCCCAGGTGGTCCTGAATGGCGCTCAGCACGCGGCGAGCGACATCGGCCGGGGCCACGGTGTTGATGTTCTTCTCGACGGTGACCTGCACGCTTTCGCCGACCTTGCTCAGGCGCACCTGATAACGCTCGGCGCGGGCTTCACGCTCTTCCTTGGTCGGTGCGCTGCCGAACAGGCGGCTGAAGAAGCCAGGCTCGTTCTGCTTGTCTTCAGGCTTTTCCGACAGGTTGATGTAGTACAGGCCCAGGCTGCGGTTGATGTCCTCGACGCGCCATTCGCCGCCCTGCTCGAGGGCGCGGCCCACGCTGGACCAGGCACGGTCCAGGTCGGCGCCGAGGAACAGCACCGGGTTGCCGCTGCCGTCCTCGCTCAGGCTGACACGGCTTGGAGCATCGAAGTCACGCGCGGCCAGCAACGATACCGAACCGCCCTTCTCGGCGCTGCGGTTCATGCTGGCGAGCAGCTCGTCAACCAGCAACGCGTCGGCCCCGGTATTGCTGGAGGTGGACGGGAATGCCGGGTCGGCTGTGCTGCCAGCCGGGCGTTCGACGCTGACGATGTACACCTCGGAGGTGTTGCGCTGCACGCCAGGCTCCATGCGCACACGTACACGCACTTCGCTCTCGCCGCTGCTGGAGGTGCTGGCCAGGCGCTGGCCGAGCGATGCCGACAGCTCATCGAAACGCTGCCAGGAGGTATTGAATTCGCCGGTCTGCGGGCGTTCTTCAGCGATGCGGAAGCCGTTGTCCTCGAAGAACTGACGGGCCACCGGCCAGACTTCGGCCGGCGAACGCTGGGCCAGCACCCAACGGCTGTTGCCGCTGCGTTGCAGGCTGAAGTCGCTGACTTGCGCACCAGAAGCCAGCGGTTGTGGGCGCGGCACTTCGAATTCGCCGGTGGCGTGGTCGTCGGCGACGTTACGGGGGATTGGCAGCAGCGGGTCAAGGCGCTTGACGTTGCTGGCGTCCGGCGGCAGCTGCATCGGCGCGGTGGGATGCGCCTGCAGGTAATCGCTGCCGCGGTCGCGGAAATAGCCATCCTCGCCCCACAGCCAGCCACACCCACTGGTGCTGGAGATGATCAGGGCGAGCGCGGAAAGACCAGCCAGTCGCTTCATGCGGTGTACTTCCTCGATTAAACCAGTACGCCGGACGTGCGCAGGGCAGTACGGACTTTTTCGTGACAGCCTTCGCTCAGCCAGGTCAGCGGCAGGCGAATACCCTTATGCATCAGGCCCATTTCCACCAGAGCCCACTTCACCGGGATC
Source organism: Pseudomonas ceruminis (assembly GCF_021602025.1). GTDB lineage: Bacteria > Pseudomonadota > Gammaproteobacteria > Pseudomonadales > Pseudomonadaceae > Aquipseudomonas > Aquipseudomonas ceruminis. The sequence goes on along the minus strand of NZ_BQHW01000001.1, from coordinate 25,212 downwards.
GGGTTGGCTTCGCAGAACAGGTCTTTGTGCAGGGGCATGAGTTTTTCGTTGATCGCGCGGGCCTTCTCGGCATTGCCCTCAAGGGCGGCCTCGCACAGATCGGCCATTTCGCGCGGGGCGACGTTGGCGGTGACGGAGATGTTGCCCTTGCCGCCCAACAGGATCAGCTCGACCGCCGTCGGATCGTCGCCGGAGAGGACGATGAAGTCCTTGCTCACGCCGTCGAGGATGGCCTTGGCACGGGCCAGGTCGCCGGTGGCTTCCTTGATGCCGATGATGTTAGGCACGCTCGACAGGCGGATGACGGTCTCGGCCTGCATGTCGCAGGAGGTGCGGCCGGGTACGTTGTAGAGGATCTGCGGGATATCGACGGCTTCGGCAATGTGCTTGAAGTGCTGGTACAGGCCTTCCTGGGTCGGCTTGTTGTAGTACGGCACTACCAGCAGGCAGGCATCGGCGCCAGCGTTCTTGGCGTTCTGGGTCAGGTGCACGGCTTCGGCAGTGGAGTTTGCACCGGTACCGGCGATCACCGGCACGCGGTGGTTGCTGCGCTTGACGCGCTCGACCACGTGCTTGATGACCAGGATGTGTTCTTCGACATCCAGCGTGGCGGACTCACCGGTGGTGCCGACAGCGACGATCGCGTGGGTGCCATTTTCCAGGTGGAAGTCTACAAGTTTGTCGAGGCTGTCCCAATCAAGACGCCCTTGTGCATCCATGGGTGTGACCAATGCCACCATACTGCCCGCAATCATGTAACTGCTCCTGCCGGAAAAAGAGAGCGGTAATGGTACTGGGGGCATCGGCCTTGCACAAGCGAAGCAGGCGGGCGGAGCATTCCCCTCGGCGCCTTATTTCGCTACCCTTGATCCTTTGATCGGTGCAGCGCGGCCCGCCGGGCCGTCGACCTTGCTCCCCGGCCAGCGTCCACGTCCTCGCATGCGAGCCCCGGGCCCTGCCGACAGGAGGCTTTCGCCCGTCCTGTGCCGACCGCTCATCGCTTTAGGAATGCTGCATGTCCACCCCCACCGTCCGCGAACAATTCCTTGTCATCAGTGCCCTGGGCCCCAACCCCATGGAGCTGGCCAACGTCCTCAGCCGCGCTGCCTTCGAAAACCGCTGCGCGGTCGTCACCTCGCGCCTGAGCCGCCATGGCGAGACCAGCGCCCTGGTATTGCAGGTAGGCGGTAGCTGGGACGCCCTGGCGCGCCTGGAGTCCACCCTGCCGGGCCTGGGCAAGAAGCACGGCCTGACCCTCGATGTGGTGCGCAGTGCCGACCAGGAGGTACGCCCGCAGGCCTTGCCGTATGTCGCCTATGTCAGCGCCGCCTACCGCCCGGACATCATCAACGAGCTGTGCCAGTTCTTCCTCGACCACCGCGTCGAGCTCGAAGCCATGACCTGCGACACCTACCTGGCGCCGCAGACCGGTAGCAGCATGCTCAACGCCCAGTTCACCGTGATCCTGCCGGCCGGCACCCAGATCAGCTGGTTGCGCGACCAGTTCCTGGACTTTGCCGACGCCTTGAACCTGGACGCGCTGATCGAACCCTGGCGCCCACAGAACCCCATGTAAGGAAAGCACCCATGGCAGTAGCACTCGACCAACCCGTCGCCGACTTCCAGGCCCAGGCCACCAGCGGCCAGACTGTCAGCCTGGCCGAGCTCAAGGGCCGCCAGGTGGTGGTGTACTTCTACCCCAAGGACAGCACCCCCGGCTGCACGACCCAAGGCCAGGGTTTCCGTGACCAGCATGCAGCCTTCGAAGCGGCCAACACCGTGGTGTTCGGCGTGTCGCGCGACGGCATCAAGTCGCACGAGAACTTCAAGGCCAAGCAGGGCTTTCCGTTCGAGCTGATCAGCGACAAGGACGAAGCGCTGTGCCAGCAGTTCGACGTGATCAAGCTGAAGAAGCTCTACGGCAAGGAATACATGGGCGTGGACCGCAGCACCTTCCTGATCGACAAGGAGGGTGTGCTGCGTCAGGAATGGCGCGGGGTGAAGGTGCCAGGCCATGTGGATGCCGTGCTTGCCGCAGCCCAGGCGCTGAACAAGGCTTGAGATCGGCTTGACGCTTCTTTGCCGGTAGACCCGCTCCCACACGACCTGCACGTGGTGCAGTACCTGGGGAGGCGGGCTTACCCGCGAAGAAGACAGCAGAGCGCTAGAGTATCGGCGCCACCGCTGGCTCCTGCCGCGGCCAGGCATCGAGCACCGCCTTGATCAGTGTCGCCAGCGGGATCGCGAAGAAGATCCCCCAGAAGCCCCACAGTCCGCCAAACAACAGCACCGCGCAGATGATCGCCACCGGGTGCAAGCTCACCGCCTCGGAGAACAGCAGCGGCACCAGCACGTTGCCATCGAGCGCCTGAATGATCGCGTACACCGTCATCAGGTAGATGAACTGGTCACCCCAGCCCCATTGGAACAGCGCAATCAGCGTGACCGGCACAGTCACCACCACCGCCCCCACGTAGGGCACCACCACCGACAACCCTACCAGCAGTGCCAGCAGCGCGGCGTAGTTGAGCCCCAGGCTGATGAAGGCAATGTAGGTGGCAATCCCGCAGATCAGGATTTCGATGCCCTTGCCGCGGATGTAGTTGGCGATCTGCCGGTTCATCTCGCTACCCACACGGTTGAGCAGACTGCGTTGGCGTGGCAGGTAACCGCTGACCCAGCGACCGATCAGTTCACGGTCCTTGAGGAAGAAAAACACCAGGATTGGCACCAGCACCAGGTAGATCATGGCGTTGACCAGCAGGGGCAGGCTCGACAACGAGAAGGTCAGTGCCCACTGGCCGAACTTGCCGATCTCGCCACGCACCGATTCGATGGCATGCAATACCTGCTCATCTGATACCAGGTGCGGGTAGCGCTCAGGCAACAGCAGCAACAACGACTGCCACTTGCCCAGCATGCCCGGCAGCTCGTTGAACAAGGTGATCAACTGATGCCAGAGCAACGGCACCAGCACCAGCAGCACCACCGCCAGTGCACTCATGAACAAGGCGAACACCAGCATGACCGCCACCCGCGTCGGCACCCGGATACGCTCCAGGGCATTGACCAGCCCTTGCATCAGAAATGCCAGCACCATCCCCGCCAGCACCGGCGCGAGCATGCCGCCGAGGGTAAGTACTGCAGTAAATGCCAGGAACAGCAGGACCGCCAGCACCACTGCCTCCTCGTCGGAGAAGTAGCGATGCATCCAGTCGCGAAGCACTTTGAACATTGACGTTCCTTGATTGAGACTCAGGCCTTGCGCAGCCAGTAGGTATAAACGCCGGCTTCGGCCGTTTCACGCAGCAGCGTATGACCGGCCAGCTGGGCAAAAGTGCGGAAGTCGCGCTGGGAGCCGGCGTCGGTGGCGATCACCTTGAGCACTGCGCCACTGGCCAGGCCATTGAGCGCCATCTTCGCCTTGAGCAACGGCAGGGGGCAGTTCAGCCCGCTGGCGTCGAGCTCGGCGTCGCAGGTCGGGGTGTCACTCATCAGCAGTTTCTCCACAGGCGGGGCAGACAGGCTGGCTAGAATACCGCCACTGGTCGCCAACGTGCGAGCGGGCTACAGTAGGTGCTTTGATCCGACGCGAGCTTCGTGCATGAACCTACTGCGCCCTACCCTGTTGTCGCTGGCCTGCCTGATGGCCCTTCCCGGCCATGCTGACGACCTGCCATCACTGGGCGACGCCAGTTCTGCGATCGTTTCGCCACAGCAGGAACACCAGCTCGGCCGCGCCTGGCTCAGCCTGTTGCGCGGCCAGGTCAACCAGCTCAACGACCCGCAGCTCAAGGATTACGTCGAAACCACGGTGTACCGCCTGGCCGAAACCAGCCAGTTGCAGGACCGGCGCCTGGAATTCATCCTCATCGACAGCCGTGAGCTCAACGCCTTCGCCGCCCCGGGCGGCATCGTCGGGGTCAACGGCGGCCTGTTCCTCAATGCCCAGACCGAAGGCGAGTATGCCTCGGTACTGGCTCACGAACTGGCGCACTTGTCGCAACGCCACTTCGCTCGTGGGGTCGAGGCCCAGCAGCGCATGCAGTTGCCGATGATGGCGGCGCTGCTGGCCGGTATCGTGCTGGCCGCAGGTGGCGGTGGTGATGCCGGTATCGGCGTGATTGCCGGCACCCAGGCCGCCGCCCTGCAGGAACAACGGCGCTTCTCGCGGCAGAACGAACAGGAAGCCGACCGGATCGGCATTCAGAACCTGGAAAAGGCCGGTTATGACCCGCGCAACATGCCGACCATGTTCGAACGCCTGGCGCGCCAGTACCGCTACGACGCCAAACCACCCGAATTTCTCTTGACTCACCCGGTGACCGAATCGCGTATCGCCGATACCCGCAACCGCGCCGAGCAGGCCCCCAAGGGCGGCGTCGAGGACAGCCAGCGTTACCAGCTGATCCGCGCACGCGTTGCCCTGACTTACGAAGGCACACCGGGCCTTGCAGCCAAACGCTTCCGTGCCCAGCTCGACGAAGACCCCACATTGGATGCCGCCCGCTATGGCCTGGCCCTGGCGCAGATCAAAGGCGGGCAGCTCAACGAAGCGCGTGAAAATCTCAAGCCGTTGCTGGCCAAGGCACCCAATGACATCACCTACAACCTGGCGCAGATCGACCTGGACATCACCAACAACCGCCTGGCCGATGCCCAGCAGCGTGCCGAGCGCATGCAAGGCTTGTATCCGGGCAACTATCCGCTGAAACAGGTGCGTGCCGACCTGCTGGTCAAGCAGAACAAGCCGGCCGAGGCCGAGAAGGTGTTGAACGACCTGCTCAAGAGCCGCCCGGATGATCCCGATGTCTGGTACGACATGGCCGAAGTGCGGGGCTTGTCGGGCAACACCATTGGGCTGCACCGGGCACGTGCCGAGTATTTCACCCTGGTGGGGGATTTCGACCAGGCGATCCAGCAGCTGGATTACGCCAAGCGCCGCGCAGGCGGCAACTTCCCGCTGGCGTCGCAGATCGACCAGCGCCAGCGCGAGATCATGGAGCAGCGGCGGATGGTCAGGGAAATGATGGGGCGCTAGAAAGGCGGCCTTGCGTACAAGCGTGGGTCAGCCAATGCGCTGTGGCACCGGCTTCACCGGTGTTCGCGGGGCAAGCCCGCGCCCGCGAACACGTCGCTGCGGTTTCAGATCAGGCGTTACCCGACAGCTTCAGCCGAGCAGCCTGGGTAAAGTCCAGCATACGGTTCAAGGGCTTGATCGCCTTGGGCACCAGGGCCGGATCAACGAAAATTTCGTTGGTGCCTTTACGCAAGCAATCCAGCACCCGCTCCAGGGTATTCATCGCCATCCACGGACAATGGGCACAGCTGCGGCATGCCGCGCCGTTGCCGGCTGTAGGCGCTTCGACGAATTCCTTGTCCGGGCACAGCTGCTGCATCTTGTAGAAGATGCCGCGGTCAGTGGCGACGATGAAGGTCTTGTTCGGCAGCGTTTGCGCAGCCTTGATCAACTGGCTGGTCGAGCCCACTGCATCGGCCAGATCGATCACCGACTCGGGCGACTCGGGGTGGACCAGAATCGCGGCATCTGGGTACAGCGCTTTCATGTCTGCCAACTGGCGCGACTTGAATTCTTCGTGAACGATGCAGGCACCGTCCCACAGCAACATGTCTGCACCGGTCTGCTTCTGAATATAACGGCCCAGGTGCTGGTCCGGCCCCCAGATGATGGTTTCGCCGTTGTCCATCAGGCTTTCGACGATCTCCAGCGCGCAGCTCGACGTCACCACCCAATCGGCCCGTGCCTTTACGGCCGCAGACGTGTTGGCATAGACCACCACGGTACGCTCGGGATGCTGATCGCAGAAGGCCGAGAACGCTTCGACCGGGCACCCCAGGTCGAGTGAGCAGGTGGCCTCCAGGGTTGGCATGAGCACGCGCTTTTCCGGCGTGAGAATCTTGGCCGTTTCGCCCATGAAGCGCACACCGGCGACAATCACGGTCTCGGCGGGGTGGTTCTTGCCAAAGCGGGCCATTTCCAGCGAGTCGGACACGCAGCCGCCGGTCTCTTCGGCGAGCGCCTGGATGACCGGGTCGCAGTAATAGTGGGCGACCAGCACGGCGTTCTGCGCCTTGAGCTCGGCAGCGATGGCCGCACGGTATTCGGCCTCCTGCTCGGCTGTCAGCGGGTTGGGCTGCTTGGCGTCGAGGTGGGCCTGAACCAACAGGCGTTCGGAAATCTGGGTCATGATCGCTGGACCTGCAGGCGCGTGTGCGCGTCAAATCGAGTGTATCACCCGGCCCTGGCAGATCGGCTAACGGCGCCGGACGGCAGGCGAGCCGCCACGGCCCTCTGCGGGCGCGGATTATTATCGGACGCCGAAGGCTACAGACAATCAAGGGATTTCTAAAGCGGTTTTTGTGTGGCTGCACGGGCCCCATCGCCGGCAAGCCGGCTGCCACGGGTATCGCACGGGCCATGAGGCTTGCCGGCGATGGGGCTGCTGTCAATCCTGAGGCTGCAACGCCGCGAAGTGTGCTGCCAACATCATCGCGAACGCGTCGACAGTCATCTTCTTGCCGTTGAAGTCAACCATGCCGTCGGCGTAGTGCAGGCTCGATACCACATCATTACCCTGCACCGTGGCCATGCCACTCTGCAGCGCCATCAAACCGACCATTTCACCGGCCTGGCTGGACTGCATGGCAATCGCCTGAGCATCGGTCTGGCCTTCCAGCAGTGCCTGCAAGGTCGCCAGGTCACCGATCATCGGCTTGGACAGCGAGAGCTTGCTATTGACCTGGGTAATCAACTGCTTGCTCAGCTGGTCAGGTGGCAGGTCGAAGGAAGTCGGGCTGGCAAAGTCCATCGTCAGGTTGAAGCGGCTTTCGCCGTTGGCCGTCTTGAACGACAGGTTTTCCACGGCCACCTGCGGCTTGGACGCTAGAAGCTGTTTCAGGTCACCCTGAAACTTGGCCTTTTCTGCCTCGCCCATCTGGATTTGCGGCAACGGCTGGCCGGCAGCGGCAGCCTCCTGAAACTCTGGCAGGTGCGCCTGGTACCACTGGGACAGCGACTGCAAGGCCGGTGCGTTGATCGCCTTGATGCTCACCGCCATCTGACCGCTGCCGACCGCACGGCCGTCCCAGGTGATGTCCGCCACCTTGTAATCCACGCGCCCACCCACGGTGTCGGGGCCGTCAAGCGTTTGCAACACGTTCTGCTCCAGCCCTTTGAGCAGCAGTACCTGCTGCTTGGGCCCTACGGTTGCCTTGGCCTCGGCCAACAACAGATCGACGTTGCCGACATAGATTGCCTCGTGCTGGGTGGCCGCCAAATTGCCGCCGATTTTCAGGCCCTTGAGCTCGAACGTGGCCGGCGGATGATCATCGGCTACCAGCTTCATTTCAAAGCGGTCCGCAGCGCCATGGAAGGTCGATGCCTTGCCTTCGTTGTCGCCACGGATCGCCAGCTGCATGCCCGAGAAGTCGAGCGTGCTGCCGTTGTCTTCGGTCAGCTTGACCGGTGCGATGTCGATGGTGCCATCGATGCTGCCGCCATAGCCCAGGCTGGTCTGCGAGGTAATGGGCGCCTTGTCGCCCGCAGCGGCGAACCAGGGCGCGGTGAACGCGTCCTTGTCCAGTGCGCTGTTGCTGGCCGCCATCACCGGCATCAGCTTGAATGCCTTGACCCGCGACCAGGGGAACGGACCATGCTCGATCTGATCGGTGACGCCCACTTCGAAGCTGGCAGTCTGGCCGTCAGACAAGTGGATGTCGCTGGCCTTGAGGCGATAGTGCGCGGTGCTGCTGAAGAAGTGCCGCTCCACCGACGCCACCTCGAGGGTCATGCTGCCGCCAATCCCTGTCAGAGCCTTCTCCAGCTGGGCGTTGCCACGGGCGACGGACTGCTCCAGTACCCCAGGCAATTGCTGGCCCGTGTACCAGGCGCCAGCAGTGGTTACGACGGCGATGGCAATGGCCAGGCCGGAAAGGATGCCTACTGATTTCTTCATGAATAAAACCGATTGATGTCCATATGGCGTGTTTTCGGCCAAGCGGCCGCGAGGGTGGCAAAGGATATCACCCGAACCTCGAGCAGGTGACCGCCACCTGGACAAAATCGCGAATTTGAGAAGCGCCTGACACCGCCTTGGGAAACACCTTATTCGTTAAATTTTACGAACAGTTATATCGATCAAAACCGCAAAAAACCGCGCAAAAACCGAACATTGCCGCTTATTAGGCGATAAATATTTCTATTCGGCAACATCTTGTCATGTTTAACTTGACACCTCTTGACCCATCGTTTTTTATTTTCACCACCTTGCCCAGCGCCCCTCCACGAAGAAGAATAGCCGCGCCGTCATGATGCCTCACCGCCCCTGCCCGCACGCTCCACCTTCCTAGCACCGGCACTGCCAGCTCGACACCGGCGCATCGCCCGCGCCTACCTCTGCTCCAACAATAAAGGTGAACAACATGGAGCCCACCCGCTCGCCCTTGCCGCATGCGCAGTACAGCTCGTCCGCCGTCCACGCCCAGCAGGAGCCACACCAGCATGCAGCCTGATCACAGCGCCACCGGCAACGGCCAACTCCGTAAAACCCTGCGCCTCTGGCACGTGATCATCATCGGCCTGGCCTACCTGACGCCGATGACCGTGTTCGATACCTTCGGCATCGTCTCCGGCATTACTGCCGGTCACGTGCCCAGCGCCTACATCCTGGCACTGGCCGGGATTTTATTCACTGCGGTGAGCTACGGCACCCTGGTGCGCCGCTTCCCGCAATCGGGCTCGGCCTATACCTACACCCAGCGCGCGATCAACCCGCACGTGGGCTTCCTGGTCGGCTGGTCGTCGCTGCTGGACTACCTGCTGCTGCCAATGGTCAACGCCCTGCTGGCAAAGCTCTACCTGTCGGCCATGTTCCCCGAGGTACCGGCGTGGCTGTGGGTGGTTGGCTTCGTCACATTGATCAGCCTGATCAACATGCGCAGCGTCAACCTGGTGGCGCACTTCAACCTGCTGTTCGTGGCCGTGCAGGTGGCGATCATCGCCGTGTTCATCTACCTCTGCGTGCGTGGCCTGGACCAGGGTGAGGGCCTGGGCACGGCGTGGAGCCTGCTGCCGTTTGCCGACAGCCAGACCCAGTTCAGCGCCCTGGCCGCCGGTGCGACCATCCTGTGCTTCTCGTTCCTGGGCTTCGATGCGGTGACCTGCCTGTCGGAAGAAACCCGTGACCCGGCCAAGACCATCCCGCGGGCGATCTTCCTGACTGCGCTGATCGGCGGCCTGGTGTTCATCACCGTGTCGTACTTCATCCAGGCCTACTTCCCGACCATGGCACGCTTTCACGACCAAGAAGCCGCGCTGCCGGAAATCGCCCTGTACGTGGGTGGCAAGCTGTTCCAGTCGATCTTCATCGCCTGCACGGTGATCAACACCATCGCCTCGGGCCTGGCATCACAAACCAGCGTGTCGCGCCTGCTGTATGTGATGGGCCGCGACAACGTGATCCCTGCCGGCATTTTTGCCCGCCTGCATGCGCGCTACAAAACCCCGGTGTTGAACATTGCGGTGGTCGGGCTCATTTCGCTGTCGGCGATCTTCTTCGACCTGGTCACGGCCACCTCGATCATCAACTTCGGCGCGCTGGTGGCGTTCAGCTTCGTCAACCTGTCGGTGATCAACCACTGTTACCTGCGCGAAGGCAATCGCCAGGGTGTGGTAAACAAGCTCATGTACCTGGTGTTGCCAACCATCGGCTTCTGCATCATCGTCTCGCTGTGGCTTGACCTGAACGAACACTCGCTGATGTTCGGTGGCATCTGGGCGCTATTGGGGTTGCTGTACCTGGCCTGGTTGACCAAGGCGTTCACCGCCGCCCCGCCGAACTACGTTGCTGAATAACCCGCCGCCAACAACGCCCGCGCCCGAACGCGGGCGTTGTACTTGATTGAAAAGGAAAGCCATCATGTCGCTGCGTCGCCTCTCCATCCAATGGAAGATCACCTTGCTCGCCGGCCTCTGCCTGCTGGCAATCGTTGCCTTGCTGGTGGTCACCTCGCTGACCCAGGCACGGCGCAGCGCAGGCCTGGTCAGCCAGGCCAACAGCGAAATGCTCGAACACAGTGCGCGTCTGCGCCTGCAGGCTCATGCCGAAACCCAGACTCTGCGCATCCAGCGCTACTTCGTGGATGCCTACCAATATGGCAACGGGTTTGCTCGCCTGGTCCAGGTACTCAAGGCCCACGGTGGCAGCGACCTGCGTGCCGAGCTGACCCACCAGGCCCGTACCGCCCTGGCTGGCAACCCGGACGTGATCGGCCTTTATGTGGTATTCCAGCCTGACGCACTGGACCAGCAGGACAGCCAGTTCATCGCCCAGGATGCCGTTGGTAGCAACGAACGTGGACGCTTCTCCCTGTACTGGTCACAACCGCGCCCCGGCACCCTGGAACGGGAGGCCATGCCTGAATCGATGCTGGACGACAGCAGCATCGGCACCAATGGTGCCCCGAAAAACCGCTGGCTCACCTGCCCGCAAGAAACCGCCAAGGCCTGCATGCTCGAACCGTACCTCGACGAGGTCAACGGCCGCCAGGTACTGATGACCAGCATCGCCCTGCCGCTGCTGGAGAACGGCAAGGTGGTCGGTGTGGTCGGCCTGGACATCGGCCTGGACAACCTGCAGCAACTGGCGCTGGATGGCCGTCAGGAGCTGTTCGACGGCCAAGGCCAGGTGAGCATCGTCAGCAATGCTGGCTTGCTGGCCGGGCACAGCCGCGACGCCGGCAAGCTGGGCCAACCGCTGGAGAAGGACGTGGCCCCCGGCATCCTGCGTGTTGCCAGGCCGTTCGCCCCCATCCCCAACGCTGCGCCCTGGCAGGTGCTGCTTGAGTTGCCTGAAGCGGTGCTGCAGGCACCGGCCGTAGCGCTCAACCAGCGCCTGGACGAGCACAACCAGCGCGCCAACCTCACCAGCCTGCTGATTGGCCTGGCGGCCGCAGTTGTCGGCCTGCTGCTGGTCTGGCTGACCGCGCGCGGGGTCACCCGTCCGATTCTCGCCGTGGCCGCACGCCTGGAAGACATCGCCAGCGGTGAAGGCGACCTCACCCGCCGCCTGGACTACGCCCGCCAGGATGAGCTGGGCCAGCTCAGCGGTTGGTTCAACCGCTTCCTCGACAAGCTGCAACCGGTGATTGCCCAGGTCAAGGGTTCACTGCTCGAGGCCCGCGGCACGGCGGACCAATCGGCGGCCATCGCCAGCCAGACCAGCAACGGTATGCAGCAGCAACAGCGCGAGATCGAACAGGTGGCCACGGCCGCCAACGAAATGAGCGCGACGGCCCAGGATGTCGCGCACAACGCGGCACAGGCCGCCCAGGCCGCCCGTGGCGCCGATCAGGCCAGCCGCGAAGGTTTGCAGTTGATTGCCAGCACCCGTCAGGCAATCGACCAGTTGGCCGCCGGGATGAATTCCGCCATGGACGAGGCCCGCGCCCTCGAGGACCGCAGTGAGCAGATCGGTTCGGTACTGGACGTAATCCGCGCGATTGCCGAGCAGACCAACCTGCTGGCACTCAATGCCGCCATCGAAGCGGCCCGCGCCGGTGAAGCCGGCCGTGGCTTTGCCGTGGTGGCCGACGAGGTGCGCAGCCTGGCCCAACGCACCCAGGTCTCGGTGGAAGAGATCCGTCAGGTGATCGAAGGCCTGCAACAAGGCACCCAGGATGTGGTGGGCGCCATGCATGAAGGCCACCGTCAGGCGCAGGCCAGCGCCACGCGAATGGAACAGGCGCTGCCAGCCTTGCAGCGTATTGGCGAAGCCGTGGCGGTGATCAGTGACATGAACCTGCAGATCGCCTCGGCCGCCGAAGAACAGAGCGCGGTGGCCGAGGAAGTGAACCGTAACGTGGCGGGCATCCGCGATGTAACAGAATCCCTGTCTGGCCAAGCAGACGAATCGGCGCGAATCAGCCAGGCATTGAACCGCTTGGCCAACCAGCAGCAGGCGCTGATGGAGCAGTTTCGCGTCTAGCCTGTGCCGGCCTTTTCGCGGGATCGCTTGCGAAAGGCCGGCACAGGCAACCCACCTTTTGAATGAGTTCTACCCATGGAAACACCAACCCGATCGCCCTTCTTCGACATCACCAGCGAACAGGGCCTGCTGCGCACCTCGATCGCCGTCACCCTGTTCATTGCCACCATCGGTATCGCCTTTGGCCTGGCCTCCGGTTCGTTCTCGATCGTCTTCGATGGCGTCTATTCGCTGGTCGACGCCAGCATGAGCGGGCTGTCGCTGGTGGTGGTCAAGCTGATCACCTCGCACGCCACCAGCCTGCACATGTCGCGCAAGCTGCGTGAACGCTTCACCATGGGTTTCTGGCACCTGGAGCCGATGGTGCTGGCGCTCAACGGCATACTGCTCAGCGGCGTTGCCCTGTACGCACTGATCAACGCCGTCAGCAGCCTGCTCGAAGGCGGGCGTCACCTGGAGTTCGGCATAGCCATGGTCTATGCGGTGCTGACGGTAATTGCCTGCGCCACCATTGCCCTGGTCGAGGCCCGCGCCAACCGCAAGCTGAACTCGGACTTCGTGCGCATGGACGTCAAAGGCTGGGTGATGTCAGCCAGCATCACTGCCGCCTTGCTGATTGCCTTCTGCTTTGGCTACGCGGTACAGGGCACACAGTGGGAATGGGTGTCCCCGTACATCGACCCGGCAGTGCTGGCGCTGGTGTGCCTGGTGATCATCCCCCTGCCGCTGTCGGTGGTACGCCAAGCGATGTCGGAGATCTTCCTGGTGACGCCCAACGACCTCAAGCAGCATGTCGACAACGTCGCCCAGCAGTTCGTCGCCAAGCACGGGCTGCAGTCGTACCGGGCTTACGTGGCCAAGGTTGGGCGTTCACGGGAGATCGAGCTGTATTTCATCGTGCCGACCGACATGCCGGCGCGCACCATTGCCCAATGGGACGCCCTGCGCGACGAAGTGGGCGATGCGGTGGGTGGCGAAGGGCCGGATCGCTGGATCACCGTGGTCTTCACCGGCGACCCAGCCTGGGCGCAGTAGGTTACCTGCCCAACTGCCCAAGGTCGGCGGCCAACTGCAACCGCGCGGTGTACCACTCGACCACCGAACCCACCCGCCGCTGCTGCGCGGCGGCCAGGTCATTCTGCGCGTTCAGCAACTCGATGATGCTGCCGACCCCCGCCTTGTAGCGCCCCAGTGCCACCCGGTGGGACTGGCTGGCGCTGGCCACCAGGCGGCGGCTGATCGCCAGTGCCTGGGTCCGCGCCTCAAGGGCCTGACGGCTGCGCCACACGCTCAAGGCAATGGTGCGCTGGGCGTTGTACAGGTCCTGCTCGCGCGCCCCAGCTTCTTCGTCTGCCGCGCGTGCCCGGCGCCGGGCGAGAAAGCCATCGAAGATCGGCACGCTCACCTGCACACCCACAGTCCAGGTTTCGATCTGCTGGCGCGAGGCAACCTGTTCGACCGGCGTGTCATCGTGCCGATAGTTGCTGTACAGCGATATCGTCGGGCGGCCCTGGGCCCTTTCCGCGTCTGCCCGAGCCAGGCTGGATGACCACTGGGCGCGGGCCGTTTCAACCGAGGGATGGGTTTGCCGGGCCTGCTCCATCAGGGCATCCACGCTGGCCATGAAGCCTTGTTCCTGACCGTCTGGCTCATCTAGCGCCGCCAGGCGCAGCGGGGCCGAAGGCGACAGGTTCAAGGCGCTGGCCAACGCGCCTTCGGCGCTAGCCAGGTCCCCTTCGGCCAACACGCGTTCGAGCTGAGCCTGTTCATACGTGGTCTGCGCCTGCAGCCGGTCGGCCTGCTCCCCGGCACCGGCCTGGTGCTTGGCCGTGGTCACCCGCAGGCTGTCGGCGGCGAGCGCTTCGATGCTGCGGCGAGCCTGCAGCAAGGCGCGGCTGGCCTGCACCTGGTAGAACGCTTTACTGGTATTGAGCACCACCGCCTGAATCTTCTCCACCCGGCTGCTGCTGGCCGCGTTCAGCAGTTGTCGCGCGCTTTCCACCCGGGCCTCACGCAAACCGAAGTCGTACAGCACCCAGTTGAGGCTCAGGCCGTACCCGCTGGTGCGCGCATCGAGGCTGGAGTTGGCTTCAGGAAAGCCATCGTAACGGGTCTTGCGGTTGGCCCTGCCGCTGTTGGCGAGCCCCTGCACGGTGGGCAGGTACGCGGAGCGCTCGGCCTCCATGCTGGCCTGGCTGCTCAATTGCGTACGCCAGGCCGCCGCCACCTCCGGGTCGGCGCACAGGGCCATGGCCACGGCCTTGGACAATGCCAAGGCCTCGTTCGGGTGCAATGGCCCCGGGCAGGCTTGTAACGGCTCCTCAGCTGGACAGTGCAGGCTGAGCAGGACCAGCCCTGCGGCCAGTGCCCAACGCATGATCATGGTGCAATGCCCGGCTCGCGGCGGTCACTCGCGATGCGCCCGTCAACCAGCACCAGCACCCGTTGCGCCGTGCGAATAGTGTCTGGCCGATGGGCGACAATCACACGGGTGATGTTCAGCGTTTGCAGGGCCTGGTTTACCGCTGCTTCGCGCTGAATGTCCAGGTGGCTGGTGGCTTCGTCGAGAAACAGCAGGCGTGGCCGCCGGTACAGGGCCCGGGCCAGCAGAATGCGCTGCTTCTGCCCGCCCGACAGCACGGTGCCCATGTCGCCCACCAGGGTGTTGTACCCCATCGGCATCCGCGCGATATCGTCATGCACCGCCGCCAGCCGCGCGCATTGCTCGATCCAGCCCTGGTCGGGTTCGCTGGCAAAGAAGCTGATGTTTTCGCCGATCGAGCCCGCGAACAGCACATCATCCTGCAACACCGTTGCGCTGATCTGCCGCAAGCGGTCGACCGTGCTGGCATCGATAGGCTCGTTGTCCAGCAACACCTGCCCCTCGACCGGCGGCAGGATCCCGAGCATGACATTGAGCAGCGTGGTCTTGCCGCACCCCGAAGGCCCGACAATGGCCACCGACTCGCCCGGCTCGATCACCAGCGAAACCCCATCGAGCACCCAGGGCTCGTGATCCGAATAGCGAAACTTCAGGTGCCGCACTTCAAGGCGTGGCACGCGATCAGGCGCAGGTGCCAGTATCGCGGCAGGCCGTGGCTCTGGCGTTTCCAGCACGATGTCTGCCAGCCGCTCACCGTGCAGCCGCAACATGATCACATCGACCAGCTTGTCGATCAGCCCGGCCACGCGGCTGTTGAACTGGTCCTTATAGGCATTGAACGCGATCAGCATGCCTGCACTGAACACCCCGTCGATCACCTGCTTGGCCCCCAGCCAGATCACCAGCAAGGTCACGCTGCCAAACAGCAGGCCGTTGAAGGCGCGATACAACAACTGCAGTTTCTGCGGCTGCAGGCCGGCATTGATTTCATCCACCAGCAGGCCGCTCCAGGCGGTGGCGCGCTGCTCCTGGTGGGCAAACAGCTTCAGGGTACGCACCCCGCGCATGGTTTCCAGGAAGTAGCTCTGCTGCTTGGCGGCGCGCACCAGTTCGTCCTCGCTGGCCCGCCGCAGAGGGCCGAACCAGGCCCAGCGCGCCAGGGCGTACAACAGCATGGCCAGCACCGCGATCATGGCCAACGGGGGGCTGTAGATGAACATCAGGGCCAGCGTGACCACGGTCATCAGCCCGTCGAGCAACGCTTCGATGAACGAGGTGGTGAGGGTGCGCTGGATGGCCTTCAGAGAGCCGAAACGGGAAATGATATCGCCCAGGTGACGCCGCTCGAAATACGCCACCGGCAAACGCACCAGGTGGTTGAAGACATTGATCTGCCACTGGCTGCCCAGCAGTGTGCCCAGGTACATCAGCGCCCATGAGCGGCCCAGCGACAGCACCTGCTGCGCCACGAGCAACAGCCCGAAGCCCAGCGCCAGCACCGCCAGCAGGTCCAGGTCGGCGCTGACCAGCACCTTGTCGATCACCGTCTGTAAAAAGAACGGCGTAAGAATCATGCACAGTTCCAGCGCAAGGCCCAGGGCCAGCACATGGCCTAGCACCCCGCCAAAGCCCTGCACCCTGCCCAGCAGGCGGCGCAAGGAAACCTGACTTTTCGCCTCGCCCGGCTGAAAATCGCTTTGCGGCCACAGTTCCAGGGCAATCCCGGTAAATGCGGCGGACACCTCGTCCAGGCTCAGTTTGCGCACACCGCGGGCCGGGTCATGCAGCACCACACCCCGCGGGCCAACCTCCTTGAGCACCACAAAGTGGTTGAACTCCCAGTGCAGGATGCACGGCAAGCGAAGCTGCTCCAGCGCTTCGAGCTCCAGGCGCAGCGGGCGCGTGGCCAGCCCCAACTGACCGGCCATGGCTATCAGTTGCTTGAGCGTTACGCCTTTCATCGACGGGGACAGTTTTTGCCGCAGGGAGTGCATGTCGTGCACCTGGCCATGGTAGGCGGCAATCATTGCCAGGCAGGCCTGGCCACACTCGGCCGCCTCGACCTGAAGCATCACAGGGAGCTTGCGGCCGATGCCGAAGCTCAGGGACTGGGAGAGGGTCAAAGGCGCTTTCCTATACCGCGCAGGGGTTCAAGTAGCCATTCATAAAGCGGCAGGTTTTCCAGCATGATGTCGGCGTCGAGCTGCATGCCGGAACGCAGGCGCTCTTCCCTGCCCCTGGCGAACAGGCTTTGCCGATCGAGGGCGACCTTGACCCGGTACAGCGGCCCTTGCTCGCGCAGCGCTTCGGAGGCCGCGCCCACGGTCATGATCTCGTCTGCCGGCAAGGCACTGCGCGACACCGAAGCTACGGTGCCCCGAGCAAGGCCGAAATGCTGGTAAGGGTAGGCCTGGTACCGCAGCATGACTTCATGCCCCGGGCGTACGAAGCCGGCCGACCGGCTGGGGACGTACAGCTCGGCATACAGTGGGCTGTCTTGCGGCACCAGGCTGAACAAGGGCCGGCTGACATCGGCGCGGGCGCCATTGACCACGCCCATGGCCGTTACCTCGCCGGCAGCGGGTGCGGTAATCACCACCTGGCGCTTGACCTCGCTTTCGAGCAGGTTGCTCTGGCTTTCCAGCAGGCGGCGCTGTAGGTCTGCCAGTTGCTTGGTCTGGTTGAAAGGCAGTTCCGCCAGCTCGGCGCGCAGGCCAGCGCTGTCGTTACGCAGGGCCAATAGCGAACGGTTCAGTTCTTCAGCCCGCAGGCGCACCTCCAGCACTGCGTCCTGCTTGGCCTGCAGCAGATCGCGTGAGACGAAGTCCTGGCGTTGCAAGTCGGCGTACCGTTCGGCGATGCCCTGCGCCAGTGTCAGGCGCTGGCGGGTCAGCGCTATTTGCGCGGCGACCTTCTCCTGCTCGCCCTCCAGCATCGCTAGGCGGCGCTGCTTGCCCTCGCGCTCCTGCTGGTGGAGCACGCGGGTTTCGGCCATCTCATCGGCGAGGCTGTTATTGCGCCGGGCAATCAGGCGGCTGATGGCATCCTGGTTTGCACCGGCCTCGCCATTCTGGGTATCGCTGACCAACGTCAGCAAGGTCGCCCCGGCCTGTACCTGCTGGCCCTCGGTGACCAACAAGTCCTGAACCACACCCACCTGAGGTGCGAATACCTTGATCAGCCCGCCCTCGGGCACCAGCACGCCGGTCACGGCTTCGCGGCGGGTATAGCTGGCGAAGGTCATGAACAGCACCAGCACGATGCAGAACAGCAATGCACAGGCGCTGGCCACGCGCAACGAAGGCGGCGACACCACGATCACGCTGCCCAGGTCTTTTTGCGTGCCTGATTGCAGAGCTTCCTTACGAAATAGCATTCCCTGGCCTACGCTGCTGGCAGTTGCGAAGTACCCCCGCCGCGGGTCCGGCCGCGAGGCTTCGCCAGCCTATACGGGCCAGCACCGCCCCACACTAGTACAGATGCACTAAGGCGCCGCACGGCATCCGCGCGGCGTGAACGGGATCACAAAGTGGCAACTGGACATTAGGCCACCCGTTCTATTGCCCGCTCGCGCGTTCAGTTCTCATCATTCCACAAACCCG
This sequence comes from Pseudomonas ceruminis, assembly GCF_021602025.1. Taxonomy (GTDB): domain Bacteria; phylum Pseudomonadota; class Gammaproteobacteria; order Pseudomonadales; family Pseudomonadaceae; genus Aquipseudomonas; species Aquipseudomonas ceruminis. Next base: position 7,222 of record NZ_BQHW01000001.1, on the reverse strand, counting down.
ATCGACCGGGTTTGCCGATGACGGAACAACACAAACTGAAACGAGGACGCAGGCCATGAACAGTGCATCGAACGTAGTCCGTACGCTGAATGAGCAGGAACTGGATCAAGTCAGCGGTGGGCTTGGGGCATTTGGATACTATGTAAATCTCGACTTCGTCGATTACGGCCAGGGTGAAAAAGCGCATCTGAGCTGGGGCAAAGAAGGGGGCTATCACGACTACGTAGAGGTGGACGTGGGCTGCTGAACGGCAACGCACGACACACCTCGTAAGGCGTGTAGCCAGGGCCACCTACGTGGCCCAACTCTCAGTACAACGCTCACATCGCAGCGATCCCTGTCAGTTTGCCCGCATTGCGCAGGATGACTGAAGGACGGGATCCGTCGAGCGCGACCCGATGGATTGCTCCGCCCAGGTCGCTTACATAAGCAACATTCTGAGCAGCATGCACCGACAGACCGATGGCCTCGTTGAACCCCGCAGCGAGTACCTCGGAGTGCAACTTAGTCACGCCACACTCCTGCAATCGACTTCGATTCAGTGTATTGCCGAAAGGCAGTGCACCTCGATCGGTCCAGTAAAGGGTCATGGTCGTCATGTCCAGTTCGAGATCAACCGGCTCGGGCAAGCCGTTGAACAACGTCTCGATATCATCGCGAGAGGCGCTCAATACACCTTTGTGAATTGGATTCAGTGGCGCACGGAGGATCCGCCCGGTGTTTGACTTCGCAGCGCCTTTTTGCGTCCAGTATAAGTGCTGGCGCTCGAGATCAAGCGCGATTCCGACACACCAGTTTCGTGCATCGGCCTGATCATGAGCGCCATAGCCCGCCTGCACGAGCGTCTCCAGCGATGATCCGTCCAGTCTGCAACGCATCACGCGCATACCTTCGCGGTCGCACCAGTACAGATGCGAACCACTCGGTTCGATGACAAGTTGCTTCGGCGTGTGCGTCTTGCCGGGCGGTACGATGGTCGTGACATTGCCGCCATCGAGGTCGCAACGCATGATGAAGCCGTCGTTGCGAGAGGGCTCTCCCATGTTGGTCCAGTAGAGGTGGCCTCGATCGGAATCGATGGCTATTCCGTCGGGGCCTGAACAGCACTCCTCGACCACTACCTTGATGTTGCTGCCGTCGCTCATGGCCGAAAGCACGCGATTGCCGCCATGGTCGAGGAAGTACAGACGCACATTATCCAATGCGCTTACCGGCTCGCCGTGGTTTTCCTGATACGCCGGGTTCATCATCGACTACCCTGCGCAAAACCACGATAAGGACGCAACGGGATGAACGTCTGGATTTCGAGTTTATCGGCCTTCATCAGCGGTAACGCTTCGATCGCAGCGCGTGCCGTGCTTTCGTTTTCCGCCTCGATCAGCAGGCATGCACCTGCCACGTCTGTGCGAGACCAGATCTGTCGAAGCGTATCGCTCGCGTAAATCGTCCGGACATACGCAACCTCCGTTTCAAGCTGATCGGTGGTGACGGGCGCGGCGTTTTCTTTGACTCGCATGGCAAACAGAAACTGCATCACAACTCCTTTAACCTGGTTGCTGACCTACATCGCACCGACATTGGTCATCCAGCCTGCATTACCCAAGCAGCCCACGGATTTGCGACCTGCACAATGCGTGGGTTGCTTGTTTTTATGGGGTTCGAGTCAATCCTTCGACAACTCGCCATCGACGACTCGCCAGAGATCGCACGGGTTGTCGTGCTTCAATGCTTCTGGCAGCAGGTCGTCTGGAAAGCCCTGATAGCAAACGGGCCGCAGGAAGCGCTCGATTGCACTCATGCCGACTGAGGTGAAGCGGCTGTCGGACGTTGCCGGAAACGGCCCGCCGTGGATCGACGCATAGGACACTTCCTGCGGATGGGCAAACGCATTGACGACAATGCGGCCGGTGCGCCGCTCAAGAATTGGCAACAGGCGCGCAGCAAGCGCATGGTCGGGTTGGTCGATCTGCATCGTCGCAGACAGCTGGCCACGGAACTGCTTGGCGATCGCAACCAATTGCTCGACATCCTTCACACGCACCAGCAACGCAGCCGGACCGAACACCTCTTCCGACAGCGTTGCATCATCGAGCATGTGTGCACCGTCAACCTCAAAGAGCACCGATTGCCCATCCCACGCGCCTTGCGATTCACCGCCCGCCGCGATGCGCTGGGCACCTGCTGCGGCCTGCCGCTCGACGTTCTTGCGGTACGCGTTATTGATGCCGGGCGTCAGCATGGTGCGCGCTTGCATGGCTTCGACGCGGGCAATCATGGCGTTCTTCAGTTCGACATAGCCGGGGCCATCGATAGCCAGCAGAATCGCAGGCTTCAGGCACGCCTGGCCAACGGTGACCAACATGCGCTCGGCGAACCCGTCGCCAATCACAGCACCGCGTGCAGCCAGCGCCGATGGCAGCACGAATGTCGGGTTAACGCTGGTCATTTCGGTGAAAACGGGAATTGGATCAGGGCGCAGTTGGGCGCGCCGGTACAACGCCATACCGCCAATTTCAGACCCTGTGAAGGTCACCCCCTTGATGAGCGGGTGATCAACCAGCGCCTCGCCGATTTCATTACCACCACCGCGAACGAGCGAGAATACGCCCTCGTGCAAACCTGAATCTTTGACAGCCTGCTGGATCACGCGCCCCATCATTTCCGAGCCACCAGGATGGGCATTGTGTGCCTTGAGGATGACCGGGCAGCCAGCCGCCAGCGCCGAAGCTGTATCACCGCCTGCCACCGAATAGGAGATAGGGAAGTTGCTCGCGCCGAAGATGGCAACCGGGCCCAACGCAATCTTCTGTAAGCGATGGTCCATCCGTGCGCGCGGTTGACGGTCGGGTTGAGCGGGATCCACGGTCGCCTGGCGAAAGCGTCCTTGGCGGACGACCGTCGCGAACTGGCGAAACTGAAGCGCAGATTTCGCCGCTTCGCCCTCGAGTTGCGCAACCGGCAGGCCGCTTTCAAGTGAGATACGTTGCGCCAGTTCAGGCGCGATCGCATCAAGGCCGTCGGCGATGCGCTCCAGGAAGGCGGCGCGTGCGGCCAGAGTCGTAGCGTTGTAGCTGTCGAAGGCGTCGTCGGCGAGTTGAGCGGCACGCTCGACTTGCGCCCTGCCGCCAAACGCGAACGTCGGTTCAATCTCGGTGTTGGTTGCAGGATTCAGCGCCTTCATCGTGCCGGCGGTTGCGGACACTTCCTGGGCGCCAATGAGCAGGTTGCCAGTGAGCTTCATAGTGGTTCTCTTCAAAAGTCAGGCGGCGGTGCCAGTGTTGAGGGCAGCGATGAGATTGGCTGTCGTCAGGATTTCGTGAGCGAAGGTGGGGCCGTTCAGTTCATGTGCGGCATGCATCATTTCCTTCTTGAACGCGGCGGTTGCGTCGCGCACCAGCGTGACGTGGTAGCCCAGTTCCATCGCAAAGCGGCTCGTCGACTCGATGCAGGTGTTGGCAAGCAGGCCGATGACGATCACGTGCGTGATGCCTTGCTGCTTCAACTGGAAGTCGAGATCGGTATTGGCGAAGCCGCTTTGGCCCCAGTGTTCCTGAACGATGATGTCGCCGTCCTGCGGAACGAAATCGGGGTGCCATTCACCACCCCACGTGCCCTTGGCAAAGGTGTGGCGGTGCTGCACGAGACGCTGGGTGGGGTTTGGATGGTCCCAGTTGTCGTAATCGCCCGGCTGCCAGCGACGATGCGGCACGTAGAACACCTGGATATCGCTCGCTCGGGCGGTTACGACGATGTTGCGCAGGTTCTCCAGCAAACGGACTTCATCAGCGACGTCCTTGAGCATCGGGAACAGCTTGCCGCCGTCCGAGAGAAAATCGTTGTACGGGTCAACCAGCAGCAGACCAGTACGTTCCGCGCGATATACGGGGTTGGTCATTTCGTTCTCCAGTCAGGCGATAGTTGCGAACAGTGGCGCGTTAGACATTCGACCCGGGACCGCTTTGGACGGGCGCTCGTGGTATTGCACAAATCGAATGCAGCGAGCAAAATCTATCACTATGAAAATCATAGAGTCAACAGATGCGGGGATTTCCCGATAAACCGCCGCTTGCACCGATTTAAGTCTAGCCATCGTGAGCGGCGGGGATCGCCCCCTGCACATGCGATCACATCAATCGACCGTCAGGAGTTGTTTTCATGAAAGCCATTACCTTGCGCCAGCCCGCCGGCCTGGCCAATCTCATATTGACGAATCTTGCCGATCCCGGCGCCCCGGCCGCGGGTGAAATCCGCGTGCGCATCCACGCAAGTTCGCTAAACGCCCATGACCTGGGGGTTGTCACTGGCCGCTTGCGCACCGCCGAAGGCCGCATCCCGATGTCGGATGGCGCGGGTATCGTCGAAGCCATTGGTGAGGGCGTAACGGCGTTCGCAGTTGGTGATGCCGTTGTATCGACCTTCTTTCCGACTTGGCTCGACGGTGGCCCGACGCTGGCGGATTTTTCGACGACACCGGGTGATGGTGCCGACGGATACGCTCGCGAAATCGTCGTTCGGCCCGCGCAGTGGTTCACGCATGCACCGCAAGGCTACAGCCATGCAGAAGCTGCGACGTTGACCACTGCCGGGCTGACCGCGTGGCGTGGGCTGGCTGTCGACTACTCGCTGAAAGCAGGCGACACCGTGCTCGTTCAAGGCACGGGTGGCGTCTCGATCTTTGCACTGCAGTTTGCAAAGCAGATGGGGGCAAAGGTGATCGCCACGTCATCTTCCGACGAGAAACTGGAAAAGGCCCGGGCGCTCGGTGCCGATCACCTCATCAACTACAAACGCGATGCCGACTGGGCCGCAAAGGTACTCGAGATCACCAGTGGTCGGGGTGTCGACAACATTATCGAAGTGGGCGGCCCGGACACGCTTGGCCAGTCGATCCGCGCGTGCCGCATTGGTGGTCACATCGCACTGATCGGCGTATTGACCGGCTTCGCCGGGCAGGTGCCGACGGCTAAACTGATGCGCCGTCAGCAGACACTGCAGGGGCTGATCGTTGGCAGCCGCAGGCACCAGATCGACATGATTCGCGCGATCGACGCAAACGGCATCAAGCCTGTAATCGATCGCACGTTTGCACTTGAAGAGATTGCCGACGCATTCCGCCACCAGGCAGCCGGCAAGCACTTCGGCAAGGTGTGTTTGTCTATCTGACCAGGCCTGTACAGAGCGCTCGTTCGGCGCCCCTCAAATCAGAATGGGTGCCTGCCGAGCGCTCAGGCTCCATAGCTACAACAACTTACCGGTTGCCCATCGCTATGGAGCAAGGCGGCTTGATTACCCTGATGGTGGCCGGCAACCTGACCAGAAGATTGCGCCATCCTCTAGAATTTTTGCTCCACAGAAACGCCAAAGGTCCTGGGTTCGCCCACCGCAGCGAGCGAGGCCGATGGGTTGGCGGAGATGAGGTTATAGTAGAGTTCGTTCGTCAGGTTCTGCCCCCACAGCGAAACCTTGAACTTGTCGTCCGGCGACCATGAAATATCCGCGCCCACCAAACCCAGCGAAGGTTGATACAGGTAGTTATCCGCTTCGTGATAGACCTTGGCGGTGTAACTGTAGTTTGCACTCAGATCGACCACACCGAGCGCCACTGGGATGCTGTAATGAACCCCGGCATTGGCACTCCAGCGCGGAGCGCGGACCATATCGTTACCGGACGCATCGGTGGGTGTCACTGCGTTGCCACCGCCGGGCAGCGGCCGAGCCCCCGGCGCATCGGGGAACGACGTGTAGCGCGCATGCAGCCATTCACCGGACAGCGTCAGGCGCAGTTGCGGCGTTGGCGCAACCTCAAGATCGACGTCGACGCCATAGATGTCCGCAGCGGCAGCGTTGCGCAGCGTCTGCCCACTTGGGGTGAATGAGCTCAGTTGGATGTCCTTGAAATCGTAATAGAACATCGAGGCGTTGAGCCTGACCTTATTGTCAGCCCATTGCGTCTTGAGACCCGTTTCGTAAGCGTCGACAATTTCCGGCTCTACTGCTGCAGCGGTGAGGCTCAGTACGTTGAAGGTACCGCTCTTGAACCCCCTGTTATAACTGATATAGCCAAGCACATCGTCAGAGAAGTCGTGTTCGTAGGCGACACGCCAGCTGGGTTCTTTGAAGGTTTCCTCTTGGCCGGGTACACGAGACCGGATTGCCCGCCCATCAAGGAAGTTGCTCTGGTTATAACCAGAAAGGTCCCGCCATTCCCATGTGTAACGCGTGCCGAAGGTGAGCCGGTCGCGACTGGAAAGAGCTTGCGTCGCCTGGCCGTAAACGGCGAATGACTCTGCATCTTGCCAGCCATGAGTGACGCTGCTACGAAGCGTCGGGAAATTCAGCCCGCTCCTTACAGATAATTGGTCCCCTTTGTAATTGAAGTAGTACACCCCAGTCGTCCACTGCAACGATGTGGCATCCCCCCCACTGAGCTGAAACTCCTGAGAGAACTGTTTCTCGTTCACCTTGATGTTCGTTTCGAGGAAAGGGGTCGGCGTAACGTCACCTTCCGCCACGAACTCATAGTTGCTGTCGCGCCAGGCCGTGGTGCTGGTGAGAACCGCGGAATCAAAATAGTGCTGGAGCTTCGCACTCACGCCGCCTGCGTTTGACTTGAGCGAGGGCTGGGCGTCTGAGTTGATGTCGTAATCGCCACCGGTGTAGACACTGCCCCACCTCGGTTTAAGCCCTTTGAATGGCCGGATAGACAGGCCCACCGAACTGTCGAACTTGGCGTAATCCGCCGATAGCAGCAAGCTGGTGGAATCATTGATATCCCACAGGAGTTTGCTGCGCACATTACCTTTGTCGGTAGCGTTGACGTCCTTGCCGTTAAATTCGTTCTTGCCCCACCCTTTGCCTTGATCGGACACCGAAAAAGACAGATTGGCGGCGACATTCTCGCTCAGGCCCAGGCTGCCATAACCGCTTGTGGTGCGGGTATCGTAATTGGCGTAACCCACCTTGATCCTGCCTTCAGGTTCATAGGTCGGGTCCTTGGTCATGATATGAATCAGGCCACCGGAAGCATTGCGCCCGAAGAGCGTGCCCTGAGGTCCTTTGAGTACCTCGACTCTTTCAACATCGGTGATATCAGAGATCGCCGATGACTTGGTGGCTTGATAGACGCCGTCCACATAAACAGCCACCGAGTTCTCTACCCCTGGACCATTACTGGACCTGTCTCTTATACCAATCTGACGCTGCCGACGAAGGCTTAGGTGTA